>DUBU01000020.1:28488-37146 GCA_012960155.1 Micavibrio sp.
GGGATTTGGCGATAAGGCTAACCCGCTCTTGGTTTCTGTGCGCTCGGGTGCCCGCGTGTCCATGCCCGGTATGATGGATACGGTTTTGAACCTTGGTCTGAATGACGAGACTGTTGAAGGCCTTGCCCAGAACTCAGGTGATGAGCGCTTTGCGTGGGATAGTTACCGCCGCTTTATCACGATGTATGGTGATGTGGTGCTGGGCGTGCCGCACCATGATTTCGAAGATATTCTGGATACGCATAAGCGCGATGAAGGCATCACGCAGGATACCGATGTAACAGCTGCAGGCTGGAAAGCGATTGTCGCAGAGTTTAAAGAGCTGGTTGAGCGCGAGCTGGGCAAGCCGTTCCCGATGGATCCGCAAGAGCAGCTATGGGGCGCGATTGGTGCGGTGTTTAAGTCCTGGATGGTGCCGCGTGCCATTACGTACCGTAATATCAATGATATTCCTGAAGAGTGGGGCACGGCTGTTAATGTGCAGTCAATGGTGTTTGGTAACATGGGACAGGATTGTGCCACAGGTGTTGCTTTTACACGTGACCCTGCCAATGGCGAGAATTACTTTTATGGTGAATACCTTGTAAACGCGCAAGGCGAAGATGTGGTGGCAGGTATTCGAACGCCGCAATCTCTGACACTGCAAGGCAAAGAAAAAGAAGGCAGTGATATGCCTGCTATGGAAGAAGTGATGCCTGAAGTTTTCGGTCAACTGAATGATGTGCGCCTGAAGCTTGAGAAACACTACCGTGATATGCAGGATATCGAATTCACCGTGCAGCAGGGCAAGCTGTTTATGCTGCAGACACGCAGTGGCAAACGTACGACGGCTGCTGCCCTTAAGATTGCTGTTGATATGGTGGCAGAAGGTTTGATTACGGAAGAAGAGGCGCTGTTGCGCCTTGATCCACAAAGCCTAGATCAATTGCTGCACCCGACGCTTGATCCGATGGCGCATAAGACGATTGTGGCCAAAGGCTTGCCGGCATCGCCTGGTGCTGCTTGCGGTGCTGTCATGTTCACGGCGGATAAAGCCGAAGAAGAGGCGGGCAATGGCCGCGATGTTATTCTGGTTCGTCGTGAGACGAGCCCTGAAGATATTCACGGTATGCACGCCGCGCGCGGTATCCTGACTTCACGCGGTGGTATGACATCGCACGCGGCTGTTGTGGCGCGTGGCATGGGCCGTGCCTGTGTCGCGGGCGCGGGCGCTGTACAGATTGATGCGGAAACGCTGACGATGCGTATTGGTGAGCACGAGATTCAAGAAGGTGACATCGTTACGATTGACGGCTCTACAGGCGAAGTCATGCTTGGTGAAGTGCCGACTATTCAGCCTGAGCTATCAGGTGATTTTGCGGCTGTGATGGAATGGGCGGATAAGCACCGCCGTATGAAAGTCCGCACGAATGCCGAGACACCTCTGGATGCGAAAACGGCGCTGGATTTTGGCGCTGAAGGTATAGGTTTGTGCCGTACCGAGCATATGTTCTTTGAACCTGATCGTATCCAGAATGTGCGCGAGATGATTTTCTCAACGAATGCACAATACCGTAGAGATGCACTGGAAAAATTGCTGCCGGCGCAGCGTAGCGATTTTATCGAGCTGTTTACAATTATGCAGGGTCTGCCTGTGACAATTCGTTTGCTGGATCCGCCTCTGCATGAGTTCTTGCCGCATGAGGAAGAGGATATCAAAGTGTTTGCTGATACAGCAGGGTTTGATATCGCCAAAGTTAAGGCACGTTTGCATGAGCTGCATGAAACGAACCCTATGCTGGGGCATCGCGGTTGCCGTCTTGGTATGACATATCCTGAAATTTATGAAATGCAGGCGCGTGCGATTTTAGAAGCGGCGATTGAAGTGCAGAAGTCTTCTGGCGAAACAGTTGTGCCTGAAATTATGATCCCGCTGGTCGGTACGCAAAAAGAACTAGCTGTGATGAAACAGTTGGTGGAAGAAACAGCCAAGGACGTCTTTGCTGATAAGGGGACCGAGGTTAGCTTTATTACAGGGACTATGATCGAATTGCCCCGTGCAGCTTTGACAGCAGACGAGATTGCACAGCAGGCCGCATTCTTTAGTTTCGGTACGAATGACCTGACGCAGACTACGCTGGGTTTAAGCCGTGATGATTCAGCTAATTTCATGGGTGAGTATTTGCGCCAAGGCGTCTTTGCCAAAGACCCGTTTGCGACGTTGGATGTTGATGGCGTTGGTCAGCTGGTGCAGATGGCTGCTGATAAAGGCCGCAGTGTTAAGGCTGACATCAAACTGGGAATTTGCGGTGAACATGGGGGCGATCCTGCTTCTATTGTGTTCTGCGAAAAGGTGGGGCTGGACTATGTGTCTTGTTCACCTTACCGTGTTCCTATTGCCAGATTAGCTGCTGCGCAGGCATCCGTGCGTAAGGCAGGTGGTTTGGGAAAGTCTGAATCCGTTAAGAAGGCAGCGTAAAATGAGCGAAAATAAAAAAGATGATCTCGAGATCCTTGAGGGCAAAGACGAGAATGTACATTTTGATATGTACCATTTCTTTAAGCGCAAAGATGTTGTGATTGCTGCGATCGCCATACTTGGTTTAGTGCTTGCTGCGCTCTATTTCATGATGGCTACGCCGCAAAGTGTATAGAATTTAGAAAGGTAAAAAAGCATGACTAAGATTAAAGTCGATAACCCTGTCGTTGAAATTGACGGCGATGAAATGACCCGCGTGATCTGGGATATGATCAAACAGCGTTTGATTTTGCCCTATCTGGATATTGATCTGAAATATTATGATCTGTCGATCCAGAGCCGTGATGAGACAAACGACCAGATTACAATTGATGCGGCAAACGCGATCAAGGAACATGGCGTCGGCGTTAAATGTGCGACGATCACACCTGATGAGGCGCGCGTTGAAGAATTCGGGTTGAAGAAAATGTGGAAGTCGCCGAACGGCACAATCCGTAACATTTTGAACGGTACTGTTTTCCGTGAGCCAATCATCTGCACAAACGTGCCGCGTTATGTTCCCGGTTGGGTTGAGCCGATTGTGATCGGTCGTCACGCGTTTGGTGATCAGTACAAAGCAACAGATTTCAAAGTTGAAGGCCCTGGCCGTTTGACTATGAAGTTCGAGCCTGCCGATGGCGGCGAAGCACAGGAATTCGAAATTTTTGATTTCCCGTCTTCAGGCGTTGCCATGGGTATGTATAACCTTGATGAGTCTATCGAAGGGTTCGCGCGTGCATGTTTTAACTACGGTCTTGCGCGCAAGTACCCTGTTTACATGTCGACCAAGAACACAATTCTGAAAGCCTATGACGGCAGATTCATCGAGATCTTCCAACGAGTATTTGACGAAGAGTTCAAGGCCGAGTTTGATAAGCTTGAGCTGTGGTACGAACACCGCCTGATTGACGATATGGTGGCGCAAGCGATCAAATCAAAAGGCGGCATGGTCTGGGCTTGCAAGAACTATGACGGTGATGTGCAGTCCGATATTGTGGCGCAGGGCTTTGGCTCGCTGGGTCTGATGACATCTGTTCTGTTGACGCCTGATGGTAAATGCGTTGAGGCGGAAGCTGCGCACGGTACAGTGACACGTCACTACCGCCAGCACCAGAAGGGCGAGAAGACATCGACAAACCCGATTGCCTCTATCTTTGCATGGACACGCGGCCTTAAATATCGCGGTGAGTTTGACGGTAACCAAGCGCTGATCGACTTTGCTGAAGGTCTGGAAAAAGTCTGTGTTGATACTGTTGAATCAGGTTTCATGACGAAGGACTTGGCGCTTCTGGTTGGTAAGGATCAGAAGTACCTGACAACCGAAGAGTTCATGGAAAAGATCATCGAGAACTTGGAAAGCAAAATGGCTATAGCCGCTTAGGCTCCTTTATTTATACAGGGCTGCGTTACTGCGGCGCTCACGTATAAAAAATACTGCTCGCCTATTGATGGTGTTCTTTTAAATTTTAGCAAACGCTGCTAGCAATAGATCATTGTTAGCAGCGTTCTGTTATCTGCGTTAAAGCCTCTGTGCGCGGTCATGCCGTTATGGCGGGCAATCTGGAAGGGCTGCATACGCACAAATTCTTCGGCCTGTATGCTCTCATCGCCGCGGGTGAAGCCTGAAGCGGCGAGCATAAACTCATAGGCACGGTCTTCGCTGTACGGGAAGTCGACTTTGGCAGTGTCAAATTTGATACGCGCGTATTCTGTGGGTTCGATATCGGTACAGCAATAGGTGCGCACGGGTGTTTTTGTTCCTGCCTTGACATCAAAGTGCCAGCGCTCGCCGCCTTTATTCGGGGATGACATTTTCATCAGAACGGCGCGTTTAAAGGCGTTGGGTGTACGGCTGTGCTCGGCATTAATGGCGTGCTGAATAAATTCGGCATAGGGCGCAAATTCCATGGGCACTGTGTATTGGTCACTATTGTAACCTTTGAGCATGACTGTAGATGTCAAACCGCGCAGCTTGCCAAAGGCTTTTCGCCCTATAGGGCTAATTTCGCCAATGACTTCGGGCATATGCGAGTATTCGTCCAGAGCAGGGTCATATAACCTGTCATCGTGTTCAGGCGCGATTGGCGCTGCGGCCTCATTGAATAACGGCTTCAGCGTAAAATGTTTGCCTGAAAGGGGACGTGTTGTGTATAAGATTTTGCTCATGACTGAGTAATAAGTGAAGCGGCTTAGAAAAGTCAAATTTGGGAGCATTGAAATATTTACGGTGTGCCCTATCTGGTATGGTTCTTATGGGTTATAATGGCGGCGATATGAATAAATTACGCACTACAATCTTGGCAGCGATGCTTCTGACGGTAATGCCTTTGCAAGGATTTGCAGAGGACAAGGTTGCACCTATGAGTACGCCAAAACCTTATGATCTTCCTTATGTGGGTGACATGAAAACCCACATCACGAATTATGAAGATACGCTGGTGAAGATTGCACGTGATAACAATCTGGGTTTTATCGAGCTACGTTCAGTGAATCCTGATATTGACCCTTGGATGCCCGGTGATAACACCAAGCTGACGTTGCCGACCCGCCACTTGTTACCTGACGCGCCATATGAAGGTATTGTAATTAACTTGCCTGAGATGCGTCTTTATGCCTTCCAGAAAGACGGCAGCCCGCCCATTACGCACCCAATCGGTGTGGGGCGCGATGGCTTGTCGACACCGCAAGGTACGACAAAGGTCGTACGCAAGATGATTGGCCCTAGCTGGCGCCCTACTGCACGCATGCGTGCGGAGAAGCCTGAATTGCCCGCTGTCGTAACGCCCGGTCCTGATAATCCGTTGGGTACGCATGCGCTGTATCTGGGCTGGCCTGAATATCTTATCCATGGCACGAACCGTCCGTTCGGGATTGGGCGCCGCGTCAGCAGCGGCTGCATTCGTATGTATCCCGAGGACATCGTAACCTTTTATGACGAGATCGATGTGAATACCGAAGTGCGTATTGTAAATCAGCCGATAAAAGCGGCATGGATTGATGATGTTCTGTATCTGGAAGCACATACATCAATGGATCAGGCTGACACTATGGAACAGCACGGTATTGTCGATACTTATGAGATGACAGATGGTGACATGGATATTTTGTTGAAAACGGCTGGTAAAGATGCCGGCGCGTTGGACTGGCACAAGGTGCGTGAAGTTATTCGTGAGCGTGCCGGCGTTCCGATCGCTGTTGCCGAACGCGGCAATACTTAAAAGCTTTTCTTAAACGACTGAATAAATGAAGTTGAAGTACAGGATGACGGCTGTGCCATAGATGCCTGTGCAATACATTGGTGCAAATAGCAGCCAGTGTTTTAGCTCGTCACGTGTGAAGAAGTACCCGATACTGATGAATACGCTGCCTATGAAGACCCACATCCCGCCGGCCATGAACCACATTTTAAATGTTTCTGTATGGATGCCTGGCGGCAGTGACGGGAATAGCCCGATTTTAACAGCAATATTTGCCAGCACGCTGATTGTAAAAAATCCAGCGATATTGACGATAACGAATAATGCGATTTTGATGATGTTTGTCATTTGTGAATCATAGCAAATTTTGGAAATAAAAAAAGCTGCTTTAGAAGCAGCTTTTTTAATTCTTAGTTCGTAGTCAGCTTACTTGCGTTGGCTGCTTTCGAATACGCGCTCTGCACGACGTGGCTCAGTCACAACAACAGGAGCTTCTTCAGAACCTACTGTGCGCTCGTCTGCGTATGGAGCTTGTGTTTCGTAGTTGTAGTCAGCTTCGCCGTTAGATGCACATGCACCCAGTGTCAGAGCTGAACCAACCAACATTGTAGTTACGAATTTTTTCATTGTTATTCCTCTTCCGCTATGGAGTTTGAATGTTTGAACGTAATTATGCTCTCAGCGAACAAAACTTATAATGTTTTTATACAGTATGCAACAGGGAAAAAATACAGTTTTTTAGAATTTTGTGTATTTTTTCAGTTTTTTAGATGCGGTTATTACGACTTACCTTCTCGAAATAATCGTCGATTCCGGACTTGATAGCGCTGGCCATTTTGCGGCGATATTCGTTCTGTGTCAGCAGCTGTGCTTCGCTTCTGTTTGACATGAAGCCCATTTCAATAAGAATGGACGGTACATCAGGCGCTTTCAGCACCGCAAAACCTGCGTAGCGATGAGCGTTATCAAGCAATCTAATGCCGCTTTTATTCAGTGAACTTACCATGGTATTGGCTAGAAACTTGGATTGGTTCATGGTGTCGCGCATGGCAAGCGAGATCAGGATGTCAGCCACTTGCTTGTCTTCGTGGCTTAGATCGGCGCCGGCAATGATGTCGGCTTTGTTCTCGCGTTCAGCAAGTTTAGCTGTTTGAGAGTCTGACGCTTTTTCGGATAATGTGTAGATAGATGCGCCACGTACACCTGATTTGTCGATGGAGTCCGCGTGCAGGGATACAAACAGGTCCGCGTTATTCTGGCGGGCTATATCAACGCGCTGATATAGCTTTAGATAATTGTCGGAACGGCGCGTGACCATCACACGATAGCGGCCACTGCGTTCCAGCTGTGTTTGCAATTCTTTAGCCATAGACAGCGTGACGTGTTTTTCAAATACGCCGTTTGCGCCAATAGCGCCGGGGTCAACACCACCGTGGCCAGGGTCGATAATGATCAGAGGCTTTCTGTCAATGCGTGGCGCTGGCGTTTCGAATTCAGGCTTTGTCTCGGGAACCATGGCACCAGAAGATGCCACGACTGTTTCGATTTGTGGTTTTACCGCTGGTATCACCATGGTTGTTTCAGGTGGTTTTGCAGTAGCTGCAGGTGCTGGTTCCTGCGGTGTGTATGTTTGGGTGTAGCTAGTGGCGCGATCCTGACGGTTGCTGGTATATGATGCCGTGACAGTCTCCTCGGCGGGAGAGTCTACGTCGAGGATGCCGAGCACCTTGCCTTTCTGGCTGGCGAAAGTGGATGTGCTGACTTGTCTAAAGTCAATCACTAGACGGTCAGGCAGGCCGTTATTTTTTCGCAATATAAATGCGTCAGAAACAGCAACAGGCTTGGTTAAGTCGACAACAATGCGTGAAAAGCCGGGCTTTAAATCACCTTGGCGGATAGCGGTAACCGCGCTTGCGGCCGGCTTGCTGATATTGCCGACATTCCATGCGAAATCAGGCATATCGATGACCAGGCGGTATGGGTCCTGCAATGTGAAAACGCGGAATTTACTGGCTTCGCTAAGATCCAGGACCATACGCGTTTTATCAGGGTGCATGCCGATGCGCACGTCATTGACGGTTAACGCCATGGCTTTTCCTGCCATGAGAACTGTCATGGTCAGCGTCATTGCCAAAAGCAAAAAAATTGTGAATATGTTGTGGTGTGAACCGCGCAATTTAAAACTCTTATTTATCTGTCGTTGTTATAACACTTCTAGCATATTTTTTCACAGAATCCAGCCCGTTTAGATTGATTGTCCCAGATACAGGTCTGTACGGGAAGACGAAGGGATATCCTGCGTTTCGTAAGAATGATGCATGCATCACTTTTTTGTTGCTGTTAGTTATAAGTGGGAGTAATGTCAATCCTGCGATACGTTGCGGCTTTAGCATAGAGTAATTTGGATTTTTAGGTTTCGCTAGCGGCAACGAATATAGGAAAGGCCTGTGTTCGGCTTTCCGCCAGAGTTGCCGGTACTGAAGGTATCTGAATACGCCACGTTTAACGCGCGTAATCTGCCCTCCGCTCCTGCCATCATGGCCAGCTGTGTACAGGTCTGAACCAAGGTTTTATTTGAATTACCTTGTGCCGTGTCCCTGTGCATCCGTCGCGTGCTACAAAGCCGGCCGCAAGGTATCAGGAGTTTTTACATGACTAAGAAGATGTTGATTGATGCAACCCATGAAGAAGAAACAAGGGTTGCTGTTGTTGATGGAAACAGGCTTTCCGATTTTGATTACGAAAGCGCTTTCAGAAAACAACTAAAGGGAAGTATTTTCCTTGCTAAAGTAACCCGCGTAGAGCCTTCATTGCAGGCCGCGTTTGTAAATTTCGGTGGTAACCGCCACGGTTTTCTACCTTTCTCAGAAATTCACCCAGATTATTTCCGCATTCCTATTTCAGACCGTGAGGCTTTGATTGCCGAGCAGGAAGCCGAGATGGAAGCGCGCCGCGCTGCTGAAG
>DUBU01000020.1:37196-39858 GCA_012960155.1 Micavibrio sp.
AATGACGCTGAAGACGAAGATGATAGTGACGCTGAAGAAGCGGATCTGGATGAAGACGATGATGCGTCTGAAGACGGTGATGATGAAGGCGAAAGCGCCGAAGACGATAATAAAGGTAACAAAAAACGTGGTCGTGGCGGCAGAGGTCGTGGTGGTCGCGGACGCGGTGGGCGTAATAAAGGCGCAGATAGCCGCAAGGTAGAAATCGTAGGCGGTGACGGTATTGAAGGTGATCAACCGCAACGCCCGATCATGCGCAAAAACTACAAAATTCAAGAAGTTGTGAAGCGTGGCCAAATCATGCTGATCCAAGTTTCCAAAGAAGAGCGTGGTAATAAAGGTGCGGCCGTTGGTACATATCTTTCATTGCCTGGTCGTTACTGTGTATTGATGCCGAATAGCCCGCGTGCCGGCGGCGTTTCCCGCAAGATTGCGAATTTCAAAGAGCGCAAGCGTATGCGCGAAATCCTGAAGGAGCTTCAAGTTCCTCAAGGTATGTCTGTGATTATGCGTACGGCGGGTGTGTCTCGCACGAAGGCGGAAATTAAACGCGATCTGGATTATCTGATGAAGCTTTGGGACGGTATTCGTTCAACAACGCTTGAGTCTACAGCGCCTGCGCTGATCCATGAGGAAGGCAGTCTGGTTCGCCGCGCTATTCGTGATATTTACACACGTGACATCGACGAGATTATCGTGTCCGGTGAAGATGGCTACAAAAAGGCTCGTGACGTGATCAAGATGATGATCCCTTCACACGCCAAGAAAGTCCAGCAATACAAGGATGACAAATTCCCGCTGTTCCAGCGCTACCAGATTGAGAGCCAGATCAGTGAAATCGGTGACCCAGTTGTAACGCTGCCTTCTGGTGGTTATCTGGTGATTAACCCGACTGAGGCACTTGTCTCTGTTGATGTTAACTCAGGCCGTGCAACCAAAGAACGTCACATTGAAGAGACAGCCTTGCGTACAAACCTTGAGGCGGCAGAAGAAGTTGCCCGCCAGCTCCGTTTGCGTGATCTGGGTGGTTTGGTTGTGGTTGACTTCATTGATATGGAGAACCGCCGCAATAACCGTAAAGTTGAGAACAAGATCCGTGATGCACTTTCGACAGACCGTGCGCGCATCCAGATTGGTCGTATTTCTACATTCGGTTTGATGGAGCTTTCCCGTCAGCGTATGAACCCAAGTTTAACAGAGGCACAGTTTGAAAAATGTAGCCACTGTCAGGGTGTTGGTGTTGTACGCAGTGTTGATGCAACAGCGATTAACGCGATCCGCGCTTTGGAAGAAGAAGGTACGCGTAACCGCAGTGATATAGTCACTTTGACTGTGTCGAATGCTGTGGCGCTCTACATTCTGAACAATAAGCGTAAGCAGATTTCAGAAATCGAAGAGCGTTATGGTTTTGAAGTAAATGTTGAAGTGCGCGAAGATGTTGGTGCTCAAGGCTATAAGCTTGACGTAACGAAATCTGATAATACGGATGAGTCAGATGATAAAGAGGCGCATCCGGCACAGAATAACAATCAGAACCAAGGCAATAATCAGCAGCAGTCTTCTAATAACCCCCAAAAGGATGATGAAGATGGTCAGCAGGAAAAACGCCGTAACCGTCGCGGTCGTCGTGGTGGTCGCAATCGTAGAGGTCGCAACCGTAACAACGAAAACGGTGCAGAGCAGAATGATCAAAATGATCAGAATGACTCACAGCCATCAGCTGATGACCAGCAGCAGAAGCCAGTAGAGGCCGATGCTAAATCTGAAGAAAAAGCTGATGAAGGCAAGAAGCCTCGTCGTCGCGGTGGCCGTAGCAAGAAGTCGGATGATAAGCCTGAAGAGGCAGCTGAGGTAGTCGACAACAAAGCTGAGCAGGTAGAAGAAAAATCCGAAGCAAAAGCAGACGAAAAGAAACCTGCCAAGAAAGCAGCAGCCAAGAAGCCTGCGAAGAAGACAGCCAAGAAAGACGATGAAAAAGTCGAAGAGTCTTCTGATAAAGCTGAAGAGAAAAAGCCTGCGAAGAAAACAGCGGCTAAAAAGAAAGCTGCTCCTAAGAAAGAGGACAAGGCCGAGGCAGAAAATGCCAAGGAAGTTCCTGCGCCTTCTAACGATTCAGAACCTGTAAAGAAAGATTATGAGGTTGTGAATGAGGCTCCTGAAAAAAAGAAAAAGGGCTGGTGGTCTCGCGCTAAAGACTAAGGCCCAGCCATTGTAAATTATAGAACGCCTCGCATGGATTTGCGGGGCGTTTTTGCATTGGGGGAATTAGATAAAATTTTAGCAAAATTCATTTTAAGTCGTTGATATAATTTACCATAATTAAATAAGCGGTGGGGTAAGATTAAAGTGGGTGTAGAGATATGTCCGTAGGTTTCGGGTTTCCGGGTCTAAGCCCCGCAACACAAGACCAGATGGAAATCCGACTACCTAAATTGTCCCCTTGGCCGCCGACAGTTCTTTGTCGGCGGCATTTTTTATAGTTGCTGCTTTTGTCTCTGCGCTGAATGTGCTTATATTACTGCAGAATATATGCAGTGAAGGAGTTCAATATGTCTGTATCTATGAAATCTATACGTCATGCTTTGATGATTTGTGTTCTGTCCGCAGGCGTTAGCGCGGTAGCCGTAGCACAAGAAGCTATTACAGACGTGCCTGAGGGCGC
>DUBU01000020.1:39868-53325 GCA_012960155.1 Micavibrio sp.
TGAGATCAAGACAGTTGAAAACCCGAAGATGGACGCGATCAGAGCACAAGCCGAGGCGCTATCTAAGAGCTTGTCACAGAAAGAAATTACAAGTCTTGCTATGGTGCGTGATGGCTTTGGCATGATCCGCAGCGTTGAAATGGCGCAAGAGACGGTTGAAGATGCGATTGATGCTTGTGCGGATGCCAATCCTGATATGGCGAAAGACCTGAACGCACGTCATGATGCGTGGGATGATGCGATCGAGGCCGCAATTGACGCACAGGAAGATAAGCTGGATGCATCAATTAACGATAAGGTTTTTGCTGATCCCGATGCGATCGAAGATTACTTGGACGCCATTGATGATGCGGCAGATGAAGCAGAGTCGAATATTGAAAAGCAGCTGATTACCAGCGAGAGCGCCTGTACGAATTTGAAGAATTCCATGGATGGCACGCAGGAAACAATTACCAAGATGCTGTCAGAAATCAAATGGCCTGAAGCGGAAGCCGCGAAGTAGTCCTGGTCATGAGCACAGAGCCTAAGACAGCCGATAAAGCAAAAGAAGAGCAAATTGAAAAGCTTAAGGATCTGCCCGAAGAAAAAGGCGGTCCTCAAGGACCTGAGCCCACCCGTTACGGAGATTGGGAACAGAACGGCAAGTGTGTCGATTTCTAACTATAAATCTACGTCCAGAATGACAGGAACGTGATCGCTGGGCTTTTCCCAATCGCGGGCATGTGTGAGGATTTCATGGCTTTTTAGGTTTTCGACCAGCGGTTTTGTAACCCAGATATGGTCCAGACGACGGCCGCGATTTGATTTCTTCCAGTCGCGGTTTCTGTATGACCACCATGTGTAACATTTTTCTTCTTCAGGAACGAAGTGGCGGATGGCATCTTGCCAGTCCAGTGCGTCTTGCATGGCCGTCAGTTTTTCAACTTCAATCGGTGTATGCGAGACAACTCTCAGAAGCTGTTTGTGCGACCATACATCGTGTTCTAGCGGGGCGATGTTGAAGTCACCCAGAGCCATGACAGGATCATTGGCGGCATATTTGCCTTTGAACCAGTCGCGCATTTCATCAACGAAGTCGAGTTTATGGGCGAATTTATCATTGATCTGTACGTCAGGTTCATCGCCGCCTGCGGGTATATACAGGCAGTGAATATCGACGGGTTTAGCATATTTCGATGAATCCACGGATACTGAGATATGTCTGCAATCTGCGCGTTCTACGCGATGGTGAATGTCTTGTGCGGTAAACGGGATACGCGAGAGGATAGCCACGCCGTTATAGCCTTTCATGCCGTGAAAATGCATGTGTTCGTATCCTTCGGCGGCGACAGCCTTAACAGGAAAATTCTCGTCAGGTGTTTTTGTTTCCTGCAGGCAAACAATGTCGGGGTTTGTGTCCTGCATTAATTTTGCCAGCAGTGGCATACGCAAACGTACAGAGTTAATGTTCCAAGTTAAAATACGCATAGGTGATATTCCCGTGTTTATCCGTAAAAGTAGAATCCGTACCCGATTAGCAAGGCGGGGATTCCTGTATATATTGTTGCCAGTATAGCGGTGCGCGGCGCCATGGCAATGGCAGGGAACAAGGCATCCCCATCGTTGCTGATGGCGTTGGCGATTTGCGCGGCAAATGGCACGATGCCCGCAAGGTAAAGTGTGGTGACAATAATCTGCGGGCCGCATCCAGGAATAAAACCGACAAGGGCAGCGATGAGCGGGACAAGTATCGCATGTGTTTTAAATACAGCTTCCAGATCAATCTGTAACCACAATGTGCCGAGTTCAAAGACCAGAAACGCCATAACGACCCATGCGGTCACAAAGCTGGTCTCGAACATGGTGCGGTGTGTCAGGTCGGTATGTTCGCGGCAGGCAGGGTGGGCGAGCATATTGATCATGGTGCTGCCTTTTTCATCCAGCAATGCCCAGAGTGACAGGCTCAGTAGCGCACAAAATGCGCCGAAATAAGGGATGATTTGGGAAAGAGCGGATGTGCCGAAATCATATTGTATGGCATAGGCAATGCCCAGCCCCAAACCGGGGAGCAGGCATAAGTACCAAATCATGGTTATGGCTCTGTGGTAATTCAGTTTGTTCGTATCAGGCAGGTCGATGATTTCGTCAGGTTTAAGTTTACTGGGAGCCATGAAATCTCGGCCATGAATGCGATCAGCCAGAAGGCCTGTGATAATCCCTGCGGTGATACTGATGACGATAACTTTGAGCGCCGTGGACGGCTCTTTGGCGATCAGCAGAAAGGCAGCATCGCCCATCGTAGCGGTGAGAACCGCCACCATAGCGCCAAATGATAATCTGCCTGTTACATAGTGCGTAATGACGATAATCGCACCGCCGCAGCCCGGTAAGGCACCCATTAGGGCCGCGATCGGCACTTGCCATTTTTCATGTTTTTTGAGGATCGCCGATAGATCAAATCCTGCTTTGCGTTCCAGCAGGTAAAATAGCAGTAATGTTGCCGCCACAAAGGTGCTGACCTGTATATAGGCATCGGCCAGTGTGTTTATAACGGTGCTATGCGTTTGGGGTGATAGGGGGAGGGCTAAAGCGCATAAAAACAGTATAAAGCAAAATTTCCAGAAGCGTGGATGAGATATATTTTGCTTTATTTTACTGTCTGATTTTGCGCTTTCCGCCATGATGTATTTATAGGCCGCCAGGCAGTTCGAAATTAGCAGGCAGACCGAATTCTTCCATCATTTTTTGTGTTTCTTCGGCCATCTTTGTTTCGGCATTTGCGCCGGCCATATTAATGGCTGCGATGATCAGATCTTCGATTGTTTCTTTATCTTCAGGGTTCAGAAGTTCAGGCGCGATTTCCAGTTTTTTCAGGTCGCGTTTGCAAGTCATGACGACTTTCACCATGCCACCACCGGCTTGGCCTTCTACTTCTAGCTGGCCTAATTCATCCTGCATTTGTTTCATGCGGCCTTGCATTTCTTTGGCTTGCTTCATGATTTTCAGCATATCCATAGTCGTATTCCTTTTATCGGTAATTAAGTTTATTCAGCGTCTTTAACTGTTACACGTGCCTGCGGGAAGAATTCAAGCACATTCGAGACAACGGGGTGCTTTTTGGCTTCTTCGATTTCGGCATCTATAATGGCTTGCGCTTGCTGCACGAGTGTAGGCTGGCCTTTGCCGTTTGATACGGTTACAACCCAACGCTCGTCCATAATCTGCGTTAGCGCCTTGCCTAGCAGCTGTGGCATTTCAGGGCGGCCTTCTTCGTGCAGCGCCATTTCGATCACGCCCTTTTTCATGGTGATCAGGTGAACGTGCAGATGCACTTCACTGGCCAGACGGATTTCGTTATGCGCAGTTAGGATGGCTTCGACGTCGTGCAGGTCGTTGATGTATTTGGGAACTTCAACAGCGACAGCCATTTCTTGCGGCTGTGGTGCAGCTAAAGCTTGCGCTTGGCCACTGGCGCTTGATACTGACGCTGATACGGCGGCAGAGCTGCCTGTCGTCGCGCCGCCCCCTGATGGTGGGGTGCCGCCGCCGATATTGCCTTCACCACTATTGATCTTTTTGATCAGTTCGGCCGGGTCGGGCAGGTCAGCTGCGTAAGCCAGACGAATAAGTATCATTTCAGCTGCGGCTTGCGGGCTTGGTGCTTGATTGACTTCTTGCAGACCTTTTAGCAGGATTTGCCAAGCGCGCCCCAATGTCGGCATGGACAATTTACCGGCAAGGTCAGCTGCCGCTTCCAAGGCATCTTGTGCCATGACACTCTGTGCGTCTTTCATATCAGGCACAGCGCGCAGACGTGTCATTAAATGCGTGAAATCCAGCATATCGTTGATCAGAACAACAGGATCGGCTGCTTTTTCGTATAGTGCGGCCATTGTGTCCAGTGCTTTGCCGCATTCGCCTTTCAGGGCACTTTCTAGCATGCCCAGAACCAGCGTGCGGTCGGCAAGACCTAACATATCCTGAACTTGTGTGGCTGTGATACCGTCGCTGCCTTCCATGCCGGCAAGTGAAATGGCCTGGTCTAGAAGGCTAAGGCCGTCACGGACAGAGCCGTCAGCGGCGCGGCCGATCATCAGCAAGGCTTCCTTCTCGGCTTTAACGCCTTCTTTCTCACAGATCGTGCCGTAATAATCTGCCAGTGTCTGTGCGTCGATACGGCGCAAATCAAAACGCTGACAACGCGATAGCACTGTCACAGGGACTTTGCGGATCTCGGTTGTTGCGAAGATGAAGATGACGTGTTCAGGTGGCTCTTCCAGCGTTTTCAGCAGCGCGTTAAAGGCTGCTTTGGAGAGCATGTGCACCTCGTCAATGATATAGACTTTGTAGCGCGCTGAGGTTGGTGCGTAGCGCACGCCGTCGAGAATTTCGCGGATATCGTCGACACCTGTGCGGCTCGCGGCATCCATTTCCATCACATCAGGGTGGCGGTCTTCGGTAATAGCCTTACAAGTTTCGCAGTCATCAGTGCTGCCTGTTGTTGGGCCTGCATTACCATCAGGACCGCGATAGTTCAAGGCTTTGGCGATGATGCGGGCTGTGGTGGTTTTACCTGTCCCGCGGATACCTGTCAGCATGAAGGCGTGGGCGATACGGCCGCTATTGATAGCGTTTGTCAGCGTGCGGACAAGGGCATCCTGACCGATCAGCTCGTCAAAGTTTTTGGGGCGGTATTTACGCGCCAGCACGCGATACGGTTTTTGTTCTTCAGTCATAATCTTCCTGAACGACGTTATATCAAAATTTCGAATACCCTATATCAACCTGATTCAGGGCGGTAGTGCAAGGCCGCGTGCACATTTGCATGGATTCCTTGGCGCGAATCTGTGGATAGAGCTTTGGTCGCTTGGTCTAGTCTTCGGAAAAGCGGTGGCCGTGGTCTTTTTTAGCGCGTAAATAATGCGCGTTGGCTTCTTTTTCAAAATAACCTGTGGAGATGCGCTCTGTCACTTTAACGCCGCAGCCTTCCATGTGTGCGACCTTTTCAGGATTATTTGTCAGCAATCTGATGTCTTTGATGTCCAGCGCCTTCAGCATATCGGCAGCCAGACAGAAATCACGCAGATCATCGGCAAACCCCAGATGACGGTTGGCGGCAAAAGTGTCCAGCCCTTCGTCGTGCTGCAATTTATAAGCTTCGATCTTGCTGTATAGGCCGATGCCGCGGCCTTCTTGACGCAGATATAGCAAGATGCCGCCTTGGGCTGCCATTTTGCTTTGCGCTTCGTGGAGCTGGTCACCGCAATCGCAATGCGATGAACCGAAAACATCGCCTGTCAGGCATTCTGAATGCACGCGGACAAGTGGCGTTTTGCCTTCGCTGCCTTGCGGCGCGGGATAGATGAGGGCGATATGCTCTTTATCATCGCTCAGCCCGTTAAAGCTGACGATTTCGGCGGTAACACCCTGATCCAGATGCAGGGGTGTACGTGTCTTTACTGTTACGATTGGCGCGTTGTTATCAAGTTTTTCATGCGGCATCAGCATGGTCTGTATGTCCTTTTGTACCCGTCATCATCAGATAACGGTTTTGCAGGTTTATATCTGTACTGAAATGGCCTTTAAAGGCGGTTGTGGCAACGGTCGTGCCTGCATTTTCTTTATCGCGCAGCGTCATGCAGCCATGGGACAGCGTAACGGTGAGGGCGATATCGGTAACGCCGAAGGCTTTGGCCATGCGCGATGCAATCAGTTTTGTGATGTCTTCTTGGGTAGTAAAGCGGCGGGCGGCGGCGGCGATAAGGCGTGTGACCGCACCTAGCCCCGGCACTTTGTCATGCGGGATATAGGCGATGCTGGCCTTGCCTGCGGCGGGCAGCATGTGGTGTTCGCAAAAACTGTCGATTTTGATGTCTTTGATCAGAATAAAATCTTCAAACGATACGTCTTCGGCGATGCTGGCGGCGTAGTCTTCGGGATCGAAATCATAGCCTGTAAAGAAGGTTTCGTAGAATTTCAGTACGCGCTCGGTGGTGTCTGTCATGCCTGCGCGCGCGGGATCATCGCCTGCAAAACGGATTAACGTTTCTACGGCCTTCGCCGCTTCTGCGCGGCCCGGCATGTTTGTCACTTTACTTTCACCCATGGAATAGTGTTTTATGACGAATAGAGCGCAAAAGCAAGAACGCGTATGGGATTTGGATAATTTAGATGACGATGAAATTACAAAATACACTGACCCGCAGCAAAGACGAATTCAAGCCGATCGACCCTGATCATGTGCGTCTATATGCCTGTGGTCCGACGGTTTATAATTATGCCCATATCGGTAATGCGCGTATGGCGGTGGTGTTTGACCAGCTGGTGCGTGTACTGCGCCGCATGTACCCAAAAGTCACATATGTGTCCAACATCACGGATGTGGATGACAAGATCATGGCCGCCGCCGCGGAAACGGGCGAGGCGATTGATGCCATTACCACGAAATATACCGATATCTATAACAGCGATATGGCTGCGCTTGGTGTTTTACCGCCTGACGTGCAGCCGCGTGCAACTGCACATATCGGCGATATGATTACGTTGATTGAGAAGCTGATTGAGCGTGACCACGCCTACGAAGCCGAAGGCCATGTCTTGTTTAACGTGCCGTCTTACGAAGCGTACGGCAACTTGTCAGGCCGTAGCCGTGATGAACAGGTTGCAGGTGCGCGCGTAGATGTTGCGCCTTATAAAAAGGATGCAGCTGACTTCGTGTTGTGGAAGCCGAGTAGTGATGATCAGCCCGGCTGGGATTCCCCATGGGGGCGCGGCCGTCCGGGTTGGCATATTGAATGCTCGGCCATGAGCGAAGTGCATCTTGGATTGCCGTTTGATATTCATGGCGGCGGCGCGGATTTGAAATTCCCGCATCATGAAAACGAAATTGCGCAGAGCTGCTGCGCCCATGGTCATGAAAATGATCTGAGTGCCTTCAGTAAATACTGGGTGCATAACGGTTTTGTGACGGTGGAAGGCGATAAGATGTCCAAATCCATCGGTAACATTACGCTGGTGCATGATCTGATTGATTATTATGACGGCGAAATTCTGCGCCTGACCTTGTTGTCTGCCCATTACTCGCAGCCTCTGGATTGGTCGGAAAAAGCCATTGAGCAGGCTAAGAGTTTACTCGACCGTTTATACGGTATTGTCAATGGTTTGTCAGACGTACAGGCTGATGACGCGGCGGATATCCCTGCGGATGTGATGGATGCTTTGTCTGATGATTTGAATACACCCAAGGCGCTTGCGGCGATTAATGCACTGGCCAAAAGAGCGGCGGCGGAGCGTACGCCTGCGTTAAAAGGTCAGCTGCTGGCGTGCGGTGCTTTGTTTGGTATCTTACAAAAAGATGCGGCTGAGTGGCTTGGTTACGGTCAGTCAGGCGATGCCGACTCAAATGCGATCGACGCGCTTCTTGCCGAACGTCAGCAAGCGCGTGCGGATAAGAATTTTGCCCGCGCCGATGAAATCCGTGATGAGCTGGATGCGATGGGGATTGTTATCGAGGATTCACCCGAAGGGCCTAAATGGCGTAAAGCGGGTTAGCGCGACCACAGAACCTTGTAATAGGTATTGTCTGCGTCTGCTTTTTCGAAGCAAGCTTCGCGCTGGCCTTCTAGGGCAAGGTCTTCGTCACCGATTACTTCGTTATGTGTGAAAGCGTTGCCCGCGATGTATTTATCAGCCAGATCAATATCCGAGTCCGTCGGCGGCGTGTTCGACGGGTTTGTTACGCCGATAATATCGTTGATTTTTGTACAGATATCCGTCCGTACGTTATCCAACACCATGATCAAATCAGAACAGCTGGCATCGCCGCAGGTGGTGCCGACTTGTTCAATCTCGTTGCCAGACAGGAACATAAATTCTTCTGTGCCTGAAACTGTGGCAAGGGCTGCGGGGCTCGTATAGACAACGGCGCCGCCATCGGGGTTGAAAATCTCGTTCTGCGGGTCGGCATTATAGGTGCCGTATTCGCCTGCGGACAGGAAGCTGTTGGCAAAACTGATTTCAGAGACCAGTGTGCCGCGCAGGCGCAATTGCGTGACGGCTTTGCCAACAATATCGGCATAGGCCACGATATCGGCGGCGAGTAATTCCTGTTTATCTTCGCTCAGCGATGTGACGGATGATCTGCCGCCTTGGGCGATGGCATATGTCAGGGTGCCGAGCAAGGCAGCACATAAAAACAGATACCAGAAGACGTTACCGCTCTCGGCGGGTCTGGGGGCGTCGGTGAGTTTGAAACTGAAATCTTCCATGTTTGAAGTTTTACATGAAATAAGCGCTTAGGCTAGGTAGTTCTTGAACTCGTCCTGATTTGATTTCGGGATGTGAACGGGGATGGTTTTCACGCCATGGGCAGCGAGCGACAGGAACAGGGCCCGGCCGCTACCGATCTCGACATTATCCATCAGGCCGATCCCTAGAATAGGCTTTTCCAGATCGGTCTGTTTTTCGATTTTCTCTTCGGCATCGCGGCGCTTGGCATGCTCCTTTTCAGGCAACTCCTCCAGCGTTTTGATACGCCCGTCAGGATGCATCCATTCAAAGGAATAGAGCGAGATTTGCCAGCTTTTCAGAACTTTGCCGACATCGACTTCTACCGATTGGTAATGATCGGGGCGGGATGTTGCTGATGGATTATCGATAAACTTCATCGTATTGCCGATTAGCCTCTTGCAAGAATTGTTAAGCAGTGCCAATTTATAAGCACACATAATCACACTAATTAGAAAAATCAAACAAATGGTTAAAAACGCGAAATCACAAAATGTTGCAAAGCCGGCCGAATTGATCGTCGTCGATAACGATGTCGATGAAGTGAAATGTGATGGCGGCGGCGGCGCCCTGGGCCACCCGATGGTGTGGTACAGCTTTGACAAAGGTGATTACGTAGAATGCGGCTATTGCGACCGCGGCTTCGTTAAACAGCGCAGCGAGAAGGCTTATAAGTAATTTCCTGAAAGGTATCGGTCTTGTTTTTCTAATGCTGGTGGGTGTGCCAGCAATGGTTCTTATTGCAGGCTCTGTATATCAACAGGCGACGAAATTTTCTTACAGTGTACATTATAAAATGATTGTTGAGGTGGAAACGCCCGATGGAATTGTCTATGGCTCGGCGGTGCACAGAATTGGGAACTCGACACCTAGTATTCAAATGCCAGATGTGGGGAATCCAGGGGACGTGCAGGGGGAGGCTGTAGTTGTTGATTTGGGCGAGCGTGGTGTTTTGTTTGCGCTTATTTCCCATCACTCGGATAATCTTTTCTATGATGCTTTTCCATTACCTGGAAGAGCTGATGGGCAAGGAGGCTCAACTGAGGCAGGTATGAGACATCATGCTTCATTACCCTTAGGCGCTGAAGGCGTTCTAGATCCTGCAGAGCCTCCAGGCTATCCTAAGTTAGTGAAATTTAATGATATTAATGATCCGAAATCTGTCACGCTGGTACAAGTTTGGAGTCGGGGTAAAGGTGGTCGGTATTATCTTGAAGAAGATCGCATGGAAGAGTTGTTTGGCGAAGGTGTGAAACTAAAATCAATCAACATGGAGATTACAGATGCGCCTTTGACTAACGGGAAGGTTGAACAATATCTCCCTTGGTTAAAAGATTTGGCGTCAAAAGATGCGCGACTAAATGGGAGTACCAGCGCTTCAATTTCTACTAATGATTTAGCTGATAATTTGGGCTCACGCTCATTTTCAAATTTATACTGATCGTTGTAAGCTTGAAATTCTTCTTCCAAAGCTTATATAATTAAAGGTAGCAACGCTGCATGGTGCGGGTTGCTGTTTTATATATAACTTGCTCAATGGAGGAGTTAGCATGAACACTAGACTATCGGTCTTTGACCATCCTTTTTTCTTGGGGTTTGATCATTTCGAGCGTGAATTTGATCGCATCAAAAAAACAGCGGATGGATATCCCCCCTATAATGTAGAACAAATCGGTGAAGACGGGCTTCGCATAACGCTTGCGCTGGCCGGATTTACGATGAACGATCTTGATGTCGAGATCGAGCATAACCAGCTGACGATACGCGGCAAGCAGAGCGAAGAAGATGACGCAGAGCGCATTTTCCTGCATCGTGGCATTGCCGCACGTCAGTTCCAGCGCAGTTTTGTGCTGGCTGACGGGATCGAGGTTAAGGGCGCGATGTTAGATAACGGCTTGCTGCACATCGATATGGTGCGCGTCACGCCTGAATCGACAGCGCGTAAAATCGAGATTTCGTCAGGACGCAGCAATGGCGCCAAACAGCTGACCAATGGCAGTTCGCATGAGAATGCGATTGATGTCGAGGTGACTGACGGCAAAGCCAAAAAGCCACGGAAGTAACCGGAAGGAGTATTGATGACCCAAGTCGTTATTTCCAACAAAGCAGACGAGGAACGTCGCGAATTTTTCGAGAATCTGACGCCGCAAGCGTTTAAAGATCTCGGCGCGGATCGCCTTGCCTATGTGAAGCCGATCACTGTCGATAATCGACCCGGTTACGCTGTTTACGGCGCGAACGGTAATCTGATTGCGGTACAAAACACACCGCAAATGGCGCAGTCGTTGATTTTCGAAAATGAAATGGCGGCCGTGACCATTCACTAAGCCGCCATTGAATTGGTGAAGCCTGTTGGCTTATTAACTCTTCAAATCAGGCAGATCCCGATATAGCTCGAGCGCTTCGGGGTTTGCCAGAGCTTCCACATTTTTTACAGGACGACCGTGAATGATATTGCGTACGGCAAGTTCAACGATCTTGTTGCTCTTGGTGCGTGGAATATCTGTGACCTGAATAACCTTGGCGGGCATGTGGCGTGGTGATGCGCCCATGCGGATTTCGGTTTTAATGCGCTTGATCAAGTCTTCGTCCAGCACTGTACCTGCGCGCAATGTAACGAACAGAATGACGCGTACGTCACCGTCCCAATCCTGCCCGACGGCCATGCTTTCTGTGACTTCCTCAATCTTCTCAACCTGGCGGTATATCTCGGCTGTGCCGATGCGTACGCCCCCTGGGTTCAGGGTCGCGTCCGAACGTCCGTGGATGATGAATCCGCCATGTTCCGTACGTTCGATCCAGTCACCATGGCACCAGATGTTTTCGTAGTCTTCGAAATAGGCGGCTTTGTACTTGCTGCCGTCTTCGTCGTTCCAGAACATTACAGGCATGCATGGGAATGGTTTGGTGCAGACAAGTTCGCCGCTGCCTGCGCCTGCGGGGATAGGCTTGCCGTTATCATCGAATGCCTCAAGCGCCATGCCAAGGCCTGCGCCCTGAATTTCGCCGCGCCATACAGGGGAGAGCGGATTGCCCAGCATAAAGCAGGAGACAATATCCGTACCGCCTGAAATAGAGGCGAGATGCAGGTCGGACTTGATGGCATCATAGACGTAATCAAAGCTCTCATGCACAAGCGGTGATCCTGTTGATGTCATGGTGCGCATGGCAGACAGGTCGTGCGTGTCCTTAATGCGCAAATCAGCATTTTTCATCGCATCGATATATTTGGCTGAAGTGCCAAACAATGTGCAGCCGTGCTTGGTTGTGAAATCCCACAGCACATCGCCGTCAGGATAGAAAGGCGAGCCGTCATATAGAAGTACGGTTGCTTCGCTTGCGAGGGCGCTAACCAGCCAGTTCCACATCATCCAGCCGCAGGTGGTGAAGTAAAAGACTTTATCATCGCGGCGTACGTCGCTTTGGAGCTTATGTTCTTTTAGATGCTGCAATAGCGTGCCGCCGTGACCGTGGACGATACATTTCGGTACGCCCGTTGTGCCTGAACTGAACATGATGAAAAGCGGCGCGTTAAATTCAACGCGGTTGAACGCGATGTCTTTTGGCGTAAAGGCGCTCAAGAACTCAGAGGCTAGAACGGTGTTCTCTTCTTTTGCGCCTGTGCCGAGGAAGTCGATAATAACTGTCTTTTTTAGCCCCTTTAGCTGCGGGGCGACTTCTTTGACTTTCGGCAGGCAATCAAGTGTTTTGCCGTTATAGTAGTAGCCGTTAACCGCGATAAACACTGTCGGCTCAATCTGGCCGAAGCGGTCGAGCAAGCCTTGCGCGCCGAAGTCAGGGGACGCTGATGACCAGATGGCGCCTAGAGACGCTGTTGCCAACATGGCGATAATTGTTTCGGGCATATTGGGCAGGTATCCCGCTACGCGGTCACCTTCGCCTACGCCTTCTGCGGCCAGTGCTTGTGACCACAGGCTGACCTGATCATATAATTCTTTGAAGCTGTATGTTGTTTCATCACCTGTTTCGGTGCGGAAGATAATGGCGGGCGCGTCATCACGGCGGCGCAACAGGTTTTCAGCAAAGTTGACGCGGCCATTGGGGTAGAATTTTGCGCCGGGCATTTTGTCTGCATCGGCTAAAATTGTATCACCTTTGTCGCCGATAACGCCGCAGAAATCCCAGATCATATCCCAGAATGTTTCGGTATTATCAACTGACCAGTTCCACAGAGAATTATAATCGTCGAATGACTGGCCTGTCTTATTTTTCACAAAATCCATGAAGGCGGCCATATTGGTTTGGCTGATGAATTCCTGTGTCGGTGTCCATAGCGGCTGTTCGTTAGTCATACTCTGCACCTGCGCCTGCATCATTGTTTGCTCCCTGAAAAAATGAAGCTTTTATTCTCCACGGCTGTAACGGTCTGTCAAGCGCTTGCGAATAAGGGCATAGAGTGTGATTGATTTGAAACGCAGTAAGGTTACACTATAGAGCAGTCGTAATTCTTATCTGGATGGAACAATAACAGTATGAAAAGAATAGTATTTCTGAGTTTGGTGTTTCTTGGCTTGGCCGTGTTTTTTAATGCGATACAGCCTGCATTTGCGCAGGACGAGGCCGAAGATAAAAACAGGGTAAAAATATCTGCGCTGCTTGATCGTCAGGATGTTGTCGGTGGCGATACTGTTTTTGTGGCTCTGATTCAGGAGATTGAGGATGGCTGGCATACGTATTGGCACAATCCCGGTGATTCGGGCACGGCGCCGATTATAGACTGGGTGCTCCCTAAAGGGGCATCAGAAGGTCG
Organism: Micavibrio sp.; assembly: GCA_012960155.1. GTDB lineage: Bacteria > Pseudomonadota > Alphaproteobacteria > Micavibrionales > Micavibrionaceae > UM-FILTER-47-13. The sequence continues at coordinate 52,905 of DUBU01000020.1, forward strand.
TCTATTGTGGCCGACACCGCATCGTATTGATTATGGCGCGCTTGTAAATTACGGCTACGAAAAAAAGGCTGTGATGTTACAGGAGATTACATTGCCTGCGCCGCTGCCTGAAGGGCCGTTTGAGCTTAAGGCTATTGTTGATATTCTGGTATGCGATGACATTTGTATCCCTGAGTATCATGAGGTGAGTGTTACTGTTAATGGCGAGCCTCGTAGTGAGGAAGAAGAGCTCGCGGCGTTCGAACTGGTAAGCGATACCCTGAATGATATGCCCGTTAAGGTGACATGGGATGCTGAGTATAAGGAATATGTCGAAGGCGATAGAACATATTTGCAGATTGATATGGATTTTTCTGCACCCGCACTGATCGCGCAAGGTCAGCAAGGGATTGTATTCGATGTGCTGCCGCACGAATGGGGT
>DUBU01000020.1:53361-82761 GCA_012960155.1 Micavibrio sp.
GAGAATACCGCGCCGACACGCATTAAACTCTCCGCTGATAAGAAAATCCTGACGCTATTTCGTGAGCGCGGCGAGCGTCCGATTGATAAGCTGGATGATTTGAAGTTTCTGGTGACGCATACAGGCAGTGACGGCACTTATGGTGCAATCCAGATTGAGGCCAACCCTAATGACCAATGGAAGCAAGCGGCTATTGCTAATGCTTCTCAGAATAAGGCTTCAAGCGACGTTTCTGATGTAGAGATCCCTGTTGCGCAAAATTTCCCCGATACAGGTTTTCCTAAAGCACTCATCTTCGCATTCATCGGTGGTCTGATTTTGAATTTGATGCCGTGTGTGTTTCCTGTGCTGTCATTGAAGGCGCTTCATCTTGTGCATATGTCTGATAAGCAGCAAAGCGAGGCACGTCTGAGCGGAATTGCATACACTGCCGGGATTTTGCTGAGTTTCTTGGTCTTGGCTCTGATTTTGTTGGCCTTCAAAGGCGCAGGTAGTGGCATTGGCTGGGGCTTCCATCTTCAGAACTCTCTGGTTGTGTGGGTTTTGGCTGCGGTACTGTTTGTCTTTGGTATGAACCTGTCAGGCTTTTTCGAGATTAATGGGCGTTTTACGGGCGTTGGCAGCAAGCTTGCCGAGAAAGAAGGTGCTACGGGCTCGTTCTTTACAGGTATTCTGGCGGCTGTTGTGGCAACGCCTTGTACGGCACCGTTTATGGGTGTTGCGATTGGGTATGCTCTTTTGCAGCCAGCGCCTATGGCTCTGTCAGTCTTTATGATTCTTGGCCTTGGTTTAGCGACGCCGTATCTTCTTTTATCCTTTGTGCCCAAGCTGCGCGGATTTATGCCTAAGCCCGGTTTGTGGATGCAGCGTTTTAAGGAATTTCTGGCATTTCCTTTATATGCTTCTGCGGCATGGCTTGTGTGGGTTTACAGTCATCAGGTAAGCTCACTTGCGTTATTGTACGCGCTAATGTCGCTTGTTGGATTGGCGATGTTGGTATGGGTTTTTCATGTGTCGGCAAAACCCAGAAGCCGCATTATTGTCGTATTGATTGCTCTTGTTATGATTGGCTTTACAGTGCGTGAAAGCGTGAATGGCGCGCCTGCCGTTAATGCTGCGGTCGTTGCCGCTGACGCGGAGAGTGGAGAGGCTGTGACGGCTTATAGTCCTGAAAACCTAAAGCAAGCCCTAGCGAGTGACCGTCCTGTCTTTGTGAATATGACGGCGGCTTGGTGTATTACCTGTAAGGTGAACGAAAAAGTGGCACTGGATACGCAGGCAACACATGAACTTTTTGCTGATCAAGATGTTTGGTACATCAAAGGTGATTGGACAAATCGTAATGCGGAGATTGCAGAATATCTCGGGCGCTATGGACGTAATGGCGTGCCGATCTATGTCTTTTACGGTGCGCCTGATACGGCCACAGGACAGCGCCCGGATGCGGTGGTATTACCACAAATACTGACGCCGGAAATTATCAAGAATACCATTATCTAATTTTGTTTTAACAAGGAGAACTCTATGAAACACTATTTGAATTTTAAGGCCCTTAAATCGGCTGTGACGGCTATGGCTGTTGCTTTGTTTGTGATGGGCGCATCACAAGCGATGGCTGCAGATGATGTTAAAGCCGTTGTCGGTGAAGCTGCGCCTGAATTTACATTGGTAGATACGCACGGCGAGACTCATAGCCTGAGCGATTTTAAAGGTAAGACGGTTGTTCTGGAATGGACAAACCACGAATGTCCGTATGTGCGTAAGCATTACGAAACCAATAATATGCAGACGCTGCAGCAAGAAGCGACAGCCGACGGTGTGATCTGGTTGACTGTCAATACATCGGCTCCGGGTATGCAAGGTCATACCAATGCGGAAGAAGCCAATATGTTGATCGAAAAAATCGGATCTCATGAAACAGCGCGTTTGCTTGATCATGACGGGACTGTAGGTCATCTGTATGGTGCACGTACAACGCCTCATATGTATGTTGTAAACGGTGAAGGTACGCTGGTTTATGCTGGCGCGATTGATGATAACCCAAGCTCTCGCCACGAAGATGCCGCGACAGCTAATAACTATGTACGTGCGGCTCTGGCGTCTGTTAAAGCAGGTGAGCCTGTTGAAACAGCACAGACACAGCCATATGGCTGCGGCGTGAAATACAAGCTGTAAGGCTTTCGCTATATAAATTACGCAAAGGAAGGGCTTCGGCTCTTCCTTTTTTTTGTATGGTGTTCTACAAATTCTATATGACCGAGATTCGATTTTACCATTTGAAGACGCAACGTCTGGAGCAGGCGTTGCCGCAAATTCTTTCCAAAGCCCTTGGTACAGGAAAGAAGATCGTGTTGCGCGCGCCTGACGATAAGCAAGCGGAGCGATTGAACGAGCACCTCTGGACATATGCTTCGGATAGTTTCTTGCCGCATGGTACGACTAAGGATGGTTTTGCCGGCCAGCAGCCAATCTGGCTTACTGATAAAGATGAAAATCCAAATGGTGCGGGTATTCTTGTTCTGACGGGAGGAACAACGTCAGAGGCGCTTGGTGATTATGATCTGTGTTGTGAAATGCTGGAGGATCATGATCAAGACAACATTGCCGCCGCCCGCGCGCGCTGGAAAGAATATAAAGAGGCAGGCCACGATATTACGTATTGGCAGCAGACTGAAACCGGCGGCTGGGACAAAAAAGCCTAATTCCTTTTATACGTTTATCGCACATAAAAAATGCCGCTCGAGGGAGCGGCATTAATATTTTACTGAGAGTAAATTCTTAGTGGTTTGCAGGTTCTGCCACAGTTTCGGCCGCTTCTTCTACTGCTTCTTCCGCTGTGCCGTCTGCATCAGCCATTTCAGGGGCTAGCTCGGCCATTTCTGCGTCGATTTCTGCTTGTGATGGCAGGGCTGCAGGGCTTGAAGACAGTGTACGCAGCCATGCGATTAACGCAGCGCGATCTTCAGGTTTTTTCAAACCGAGATAGTTCATTTTAGTGCCTTCGATATATGCTTTAGGCTTCCACAGGAAGTGGTTCATTTCTGCATATGTCCATGTGCCGCCATGGGCTTTCATAGCGTCTGAGTAATCAAAGCCGGGTTTGCTGGCAACGCTCGCGTTGATCTTGTTCCAGAGGTTCGGACCTGTGCCGTTCGGGCCGCCATTGTCAAAGCTGTGACACGCTGCACAAGCGCGTGAAAGTTTTTCACCTTGCGCAATGTCAGCATCAGCAATCATTGCGAGAATTGGTTCAGGACCTGTTGGTTTTGTTGGGCCGCCTGCGGCACTTCCTGCAATGCCTTCAATGGCAACGGCGTCTTTTTCCAGACTGTGCGGGTGCACTAATTTGTGCGAAATAAATCCGCCCAAATATGCAACGATACCAGCAACCAGAATAGCGGCGAAAATCTTGTTAAATTCCATGTTGTCCATAACGGATGTCCTGTTTACTCAAACAATACTCTGACAAGGTGTCTAAAAAAGACGATAACCACTATACTGATCTTTTTAGGCTTGTCGACACTCTCAATAACATCGCATATATATAAAACGGGACAAAAAGCCAAGTGATAGTTTTCACAGGCTTCGTAATAAGGACTTAAAATTATGACTAAGACAGATGACATCATTGCGTTTCAAGGCTACTCCGGTGCGTATTCGGATATGGCGTGCCGTGCAGTCTTTCCCGGGTGGGAAACTCTGCCGTGCCATTCGTTCGAGGATGCGTTTGTGGCCGTTGAGAATGGTGATGCCAAGCTGGCGATGATTCCCGTCGATAATACACTGGCAGGCCGCGTTGCCGACGTTCATCATTTGCTCCCTGCTGGTAAGCTTCACGTTATCGGAGAATATTTCCTGCCGATCCGTCATTCCTTGTTAGGTGTGAAGGGGGCAACGAAGGAAGGTCTTAAGGATGTTCATAGTCACATCCATGCAATTCCACAGTGCCGCAAGGTTATTAAAGGGCTGGGGCTTAAATCCCACGTGCATGCCGATACGGCAGGTGCTGCCGCCAAGATTGCCAAAGATGGTGATGCTACGCAGGCGGCTATTGCTTCACCGTTAGCTGCCGAGATTTATGATCTGGAAGTTCTGGCGGCCGATGTACAAGATGCCGAGCACAATACAACGCGTTTTCTAGTGTTATCACTGGCGCCTGAAGTGCCGCCCTATGATGAAAACGAGACTATGCTGACAAGTCTGGTATTCCGCGTGCGTAACATTCCTGCGGCGCTTTATAAGGCGCTGGGCGGTTTTGCTACAAACGGCATCAGCATGGCCAAGCTGGAAAGCTATGTCGGTGAAGGCTTTCAGGTGGCTCGTTTCTATGCCGAAGTTGAGGGGCACCCTGACAGTCGCGCTTTACAGCTAGCCTTGGAAGAGCTCGAATTCTTTGCAGAAGAAGTCCGTGTTCTCGGGACTTATAAGGCACATGAATTTCGTAAGCAGGCCTGAGCTAAGCTGCTTTCTTAGCTGAAAACCCTTTGATCAATTCAATTACCGTTGTCGTGTCCAGCGAGGTCATGAGGGTATGATCGAGCGTCTTCGGATTGTAGCCGTCAAAATCAATGAGCTCATCAAAACTTTCAGGCGTGCGGGCATAGGCTGTATGCGCGCCCCATGGGCTGTAGATGTGCGGATAGCTAGGGCCAAAGACGCCAACTGTCGGAACGCCTGCTGCCGCGGCGCAGTGCATCAGGCCAGAGTCGTTGCCCAAATAAAATGCGCAGCGTGAGAGTGCGGCGGCGGCTGTGCCCGGATCAGTTTTTGCAATGACATCGATTTGTCTGTCGGCAGGCAGACTGTTTAAAACATGATAGGCGTTCTCTTCTTCACCAGGCGCTGCGAAAACAGCGACAGGCGCGTCGGGCAAAATACCATCCTTGGCTGTCATGAAATTAATAACGTCTACGAAGCGTTCGGGCGGCCATGTCTTGCCGATCCAGTTCGCAGTTGGGCCGACGGCTAACACTTTGGTGTTATCGGGAATTAAGTCCGCTGCTTTTTTCTTTTGATCTGCTGTGAACCAGAGATTGGGAGAAGGCGGCGGATTTAACCCCATAACAGCCGCATTCTGTTCGACCTTATGCAGTCCCTTATCAATATGACGGGAATGCACGAAGCGCTTTTTTGTTCGTATTAAGCGGGATACGGCACTGTCGCGCAGATCGATTACTATGTCCCATTTTGTGCCTATGACCTGTTTCCAGAGTTTGACCCAGTGTTTATGGCGCTTTTCTTTTTTGAGCGGAATGATTGTATCCAGCAGCGGATAACCTTCGAACAGGCTGGTACATAGCGGGCCACAGGCAATCGTGACCTTGGCATCGGGGTATGTGTGCGCTATATGGTCAAGCAGTCCTGTCGATAAAACGGCATCGCCAATGCGGCTGGATGTGATAAAAAGAATTTTCATGACGATATAATCGGAGGTCTGCGAGATCGTGTCAAAACCATTCTTTGTAAAACTGCAAAATAGAGGTCTTCTTCAAATTGAAGGGGATGACCGTGTTGCCTTTTTACAGGGGCTGATCAGCAACGACATGAAATTGCTGGAAACCCAGCCTGCGCTTTATGCCTGTTTACTGACAGCGCAGGGGAAGTTCCTGCATGACTTTTTTGTGATAAAGGGCGACGGTGTTTTGCTGATTGATTGCGAAGGCGGCGACCGCGCGCAGGATTTATATAAACGCCTTTTGATGTACCGCTTGCGCTCCAAAGTGCAAATTTCCATCGAAGAACATAATGATGTTTATGCGGTGATCGGGCAGGAAATTGCAGGGGGATATGCTGATTCTCGTCATGAAGCGCTGGGCTACCGCGTATTTGAAAAGCCTGATGATAGCGAAGAACAGGATTTTGCGGCTTGGGATAAGCTGCGTGTATCGCTTTGCGTGCCAGATGGCAGCCGTGATATGGAGATCGAAAAATCAACTTTGCTGGAATGTCATATCGATAAGCTGAACGGTATTTCATACGCCAAGGGCTGTTATGTCGGGCAGGAGTTGACGGCGCGGATGCATCATCGGGGGCTTGCCAAGAAGCATCTATATGCTGTGAAAGGTGATTTGCCTGATGCGGGTGCTGATATTATCGCGGACGGTAAGTTGTTAGGGCAGATGCGATCATCGTGCGGTGATATCGGGTTGGCGCTGGTTAAAGATGATCTGGCGGGACAGTTACCTGCGGCAGGTTTGAAGTCGATATAGGTTTACAAAACTAGTCATAATAGGCTAATAGTTTTACCAATAATTTCATAATAACTTTACGGGGACGAGTATGAGCAAAAACGATCAGAATATGGAAGCAGAGCAACTGGCAGAAGTGCAGGCGGCTTATGATCTGACATATGATCTTTTCACAATGGCAAAAGAGGGTAATAAGCGCGCGACGCTAACAGAAGTGTTTGGTATGGCGGCGCTGTTTTCACCATTGATCTTGCCTGTAACGCCAATTGTGGGCGCGTGCCTGTTAGGTGCAGCCTTTATCTATGGTGCAATTCAACGCCGAGACAGCAGTCTGAGTATGGCTAAGCATTTTAATGATGTAGCGGGTCGTATGGCAGGGCATGGCAGGAATTACCTGAAAGAATTGGGAAATGATTTTAAAGATGTTCAGGAGTTCAGTTTTGATGATATCAATCCTGTGAAGCAATATGAGCAAAAGAATTACACGGGGCTTATATTCCTTGCTGCCAGTGTGATTTTAAGCCCTGTATTATTGCCTGTGGCTTTGAATGTTTTGGGCACCCAATCCGATAAAATTCTGAATGTGAAAACACGTTTGAATGCGTTTAAGGCCGGCGACCAAATCAACAATGATTATGGTGATAAGCTGGTTCAGCCGCTGGGCCCTCAATAAATACATTAAAGCTTTTGGGAAGGCGCGTCGTTTTTAGGTGGCGCGATTTCTCTGGCGTAATCGTATATCGCGCTGATCATTTCTTTAAAGCCTCTATGTGGCATTAATTGGCTTTCGTGGCCGATATCTGCCGCATATTTGAATTCGCCTAACACACTGCGTTTGCTAGCGCTGAGTGTTGCTTTGTTACCTGTTGTGTGAATTTGGAAGAATGACATTTTGCGATTGCTGTCCATCTGTGACTCTGCAAAGGCACCGATAGAGCGGCCAAATTCAAATGCGGCTTGCAAGTCTCTACGCTCATCAGCCGTAAAGTTGGCATCCATGGCGGCTTCCTTTTTCTTGATTTGTGCTGCGTGTCTGAAATCGTCAAGATTGACGACTTGCCCTGATTTGCTCATTTTTTAGTCTCCCTGAATATGATTATGAGCTTTGCTAAAAGCTCACTTCTTTTTTATGTCAGAGATAGTGCAGATTCTATTGAGCTTCGTCAATCAAAGCCTGAATTTCTTCTTCGAGTTTTTCAAAACTGCGTTCGAAAAGTCCGCTTTTGCTGATGCGCCCTTTACCGTCCTTATAGACTTCGTACATATCGGTATTGGGTCCTACACGGCGGATCAGAAATTGTAGGTAAGGCACGTATGAATTAGATCGGTAATAGGTGAAGGTACAGATATTTTCATCAAAATCGACATCGACGGCGATATCATAGATAGCTTTATATGATGCGCCGATGCTGAAAAGGCCAGCAAGGCGCTTGAATTCATGGTTTTTAAAGCCTGAATGCGCCTTGAACTTTTGGAAGTCCGGATTGTTAATGACTTTCAAGGTCATAACAAGAATTATACCATTTTTTGCCTGAAAATGCATGAAAAACAGCTAGGTTGTAAATCAGTGGATTTCAGCTCTGCATATAATGGCGAAGATTTGAATTAACTCTAGCGTTTGCTGTTATTTTGATTATGATAGCAACCGATTATCAATAGATTTAACAGGATTGAAAAACCATGAGCAATGACCTGATTCATGAGGTGGAAGAATCACTGAAACAGGAGCGTATGGAAGCTCTCTGGAAGGAATACGGTTCCTACGTGATAGCGGCCTGCGTACTGGCTGTTTTGTTTACTGCGGCAATTTCCGGCTGGCGTTCTTACAACGCGCGCGCCAATGCCCATGATTCAGAACTGATCATGACGGCACTAGATGCTGAAGATAAACCTGCAGCACTTGCAGAAATCGTCGGTCAGGATTTACGTGGCGGCCATGAGGCTGTTGCCCGATTGACGGCGGCGGGGCTTTTGATGCAGGAAGGCGAAGAAGATAAGGCGCTTGAGCATTACCGTGCGGCGGCTGCTGATTCTGATGTGCCTAAAATGTTTCGTGAACTAGCGACTTATCTGGCCGTTCGTACAGAGTGGAGCATGGATAAAGACGACGCAGACTCACAAGCTTTTATCTCTCAGTTACGTCCGGTGATTGCGAATAATGATAGCAGTTGGCGTTACCACTCCCGCGTTCTGGCGGCTATGATTTATGCGTCCGATCTGAATGACTATCAGGCAGCGCGCGAAGTTCTGGCGCCTGTATTGGAAGAGCGTAACTTACCATTCTCTCTGATCCAGTCAGCTCGCGCCCTTGATCAGGTCTATCGAGAAAAGATGAGCATGACGCAAACTGCTCCTGATACGGCATCGACAACGACAGAGGAACCTCAAGGATGATGAAACTCACTCGCCATGGTCTGATGAGTGCGGCGCTTGCCCTTTTGTTGGCAGGTTGTTCCGGTGGTGATTTTTTCGGTTCGGATGAGCCGCCGCCGCTAGAAGGTGAACGCATTTCCATTCTGGAGCTGCAGAAAAATCTCGAGCCTGATAGTCCTGAGCTGAACGTTCAGGGCTTTATTGCACCTACAGCATGGCGTAACGAGTTCTGGCCGCAAGCAGGCGGTTATCCTAACCACGCTATGCAGCATCTGGTGCTATCCGATCAGCCGCTGAAAGAAATTTGGAAGACAGGTATTGGCCGCGGCACAACAAAGGCTTTGCCGATTACAGCGCAGCCTATCGTTGTCGATGGTATGGTCTTTACACTGGATACAGATGCGTCTCTGTCAGCCTTTAGTGCTGAAAACGGTAAGCGTATCTGGAAAACTGACGTACAGAACCCGAATGAAGATGACCCTGTGATTAGTGGCGGTCTTGCGTATTCACGTGGCCGTCTGTTCGTTACTAATGGCTTTAACGAGCTTTTGAATGTTGATCCGCGTAGCGGTAAAATCATTTGGCGTGCGGCAATTCCTGCACCGTCACGTGCTGCGCCGACTGTTATGGATGAACGTGTATTCGTTACTACGCTAGATAATCGCCTGATTGCGATGAATGCCTCTGACGGTTCTATCCTTTGGGAATATAGCGGTATTGCCGAAGTGGCAGGACTGGTCGGTGCGGCAAGCCCTGCGGCGAGCCGTGATGTGGTCATTCCTGTGTTCTCTTCAGGCGAAATTTTTGCCCTACGTCTAGAGAACGGCTCAACAGCCTGGAGTGATAACCTGTCATCCTTTAACACGATGTCCGGCGTTTCTGCGATTTCGGATATTCGTGGTTTACCGATTGTTGATAAAGGCCTTGTGATTGCGATTAGTTTCGGCGGTCGTATGGTGGCGATTGACGAGCGTACAGGCACACGTATCTGGCAGCGTGAAATTGGCGGGTCGGAAACTCCATGGGTTGCCGGCAATCACCTGTTTGTGATTTCGACGGATAACGAGCTTGTGGCGCTGGGGCGTGATAACGGAGTAATCCGCTGGGTTACGCAGTTGCCACGATACGAGAATGAAGACAGCCGTAGCGGCGCTATGCAATGGACAGGCCCTGTGTTGGCAGGTGGCCGTTTGATCGTTGCATCATCTACTGGTGTCGTCGCCGAAGTCGAGCCTGAGCAAGGAAATATGATCCGTCAATGGAAGTCCGGAGCTAGCAGTATCCGCATGGCGCCTGTTGTTGCAGCAGGAACTTTGTATATTTTGTCAGAAGACGGTACATTGCGCGCTTATAAGTAATCTTGGATTGTAGGTAAATATGTTCACGCTAGCCATTGTCGGCCGTCCGAATGTCGGTAAATCAACGCTCTTTAACAGATTGGCGGGTAAACAACTCGCGATTGTTGATGACACGCCCGGTGTAACCCGTGACTGGCGTGAGGCTGAAGGCCGTATGTTCCACCAACGTATGCGCATTATTGATACAGCCGGTTTGGAAGAAAGCTTTGATGACAGTATTGAAGGTCGTATGCGTAAGCAAACGGAAGCGGCGCTGGTGCATGCCGATGCGGTGCTGTTCCTGATTGATGGTCGTAGCGGTCTTACCCCGATTGATGAACATTTTGCACGCTGGCTTCGTAAACAGGATATTCCTGTCGTGCTCGGCGTGAATAAGTGTGAGAACGAGACCGTTGTGCAAAATGCGATGGCCGAGGCTTATAAGCTAGGCTTGGGGCAGCCTGTGGCGATTTCTGCCGCGCATGGTCACGGTATTGAAGATATTTACGAAGCCCTGTTGCCACACTTTCCTGATGAGGAAGAGGCCCATGATGATACGGGTGAAGATATTTATTTCAGTGAAGAAGAGCTTGATGCCTTAGAAGGTGATGAGGAGTTCGACTACGCTGAGAAAGCGCCTGAGATTGATTACAGCAAGCCGATTAAAATTGCGATTGTCGGCCGCCCTAATGTTGGTAAATCCACACTGCTGAACTGTTTGCTAAAAGATAACCGTGTGATGACGGGGCCTGAGGCAGGTATTACGCGTGATGCGATTGCGGTTGATTGGGAATGGGGTGACCGTAAATTCAAACTGGTTGATACAGCGGGTATGCGTCGAAAAGCCCGTGTGACTAACCGTCTGGAGAAGATGGCGGTTGATGATTCATTGCGCGCTATTCGTCTTGCCCAAGTTGTTGTGCTGGTGCTGGATAGTAATGCGATTTTGGACAAACAAGATTTGCAGATTGCCGAGCATGTTCTTAACGAAGGTCGTGCACTGGTTGTGGCTGTCAATAAATGGGATATTGTCGAAGACCGTAATGAAGCGCTGGAGCAGCTGAATTACAAGCTCGATAAATCTCTATCTCAGGTCAAAGATATTCCGACTGTGACGATTTCTGCGTTGAAAAACAGAAATACCGATAAGCTGATGGAATATATCATGGAGATCTACGAGATCTGGAACAGCCGCGTGTCTACAGGCAAGATGAACCGCTGGCTCGCTGCCATGGAAAGTCAGCACCCTGCACCACTTGTGCAAGGGCGTCCGAACCGTTTGAAATATATTACACAGATCAAGAGCCGTCCGCCGACATTTGCTATGTGGGTATCGCGCCCGAAAGAACTGCCGGCTGCTTACAGACGTTATATTGTGAATGGCCTGCGCAAAGACTTTGACTTGCCGGGTACGCCTATACGTCTTCTCGTACGTGCAAGTAAAAACCCTTATAAATAGATATCTGTTAAGCCCTATTTAGGTTTGATGCGGTCGGGGCCTATGCCATAGGCGTGGCCTGCTTCGGCATCTCTGGCACGTTGCAATCTTAAACGTGATTTCAAGCGATGCTCTTGCCCCGGGGCGTAGCTCGCGATTGAATCCAGAATTTCACCTGCTGCTATATACGGGTTTTCCGTATGTGCCATCGCGTAGCTGTTACGGAAGTAATGTTTGGTACTGTAATTTCCTATGCCAATCGCGTGTAGTTCTGCATGGCCTGCCTTTTCGATTTTTGCAATCACATCATGTAAGTGTTGCTGCAGGATCTGCGGGTGATTTTCGGAGACAGAGCTATCATCAATAGGAGCACCGTCCAGCAATGGGATAATGATTTTGCGGCGGTAATGGGTCTGCATACTGCGCCTATAGGCCCATTCCAAGGCTTCTCCGTCGATGTTTTCGCGCAGAAAATGCTCTTTCATCATGATGCCTAGGTTACTGCGTTCACGGCTCCAAGGCATTTTCATGTCTTTGTAAATGATGTGACGTAAATCGTTCAAGCGTCCGGGATTGGCGGGTTTGTTGTCGTAGTGCCAGTCTTGCCTTGATTGGCCGCCTTTCCATGCCTTGGTTGTAAATCCAAGAATTTCAAACGGGATGCCACGTTTAGCCAACATCGAGCCGAATATTTCTGCAAATTGCGCGACATAGGCGATAGGTGAGCCACGCATAGAGCCTGAGTTATCGAGAAGCAATGTAACGCATGTATCAGGTTCGGTGACTTCTTTCCAGCGCATGCGGATATCCTGCGGCGCACTGACACCTTTACGTTCGGACGTTACAATTTGAGTAAGTGCTGTGGGGTCAAAATGTGGCCCTTCGTCCTGCCTTCTTTCAAACGTTGTTTCCATTCGTGTTGACAGAGACCGTGAGATATTGGGCTCTCGCCAGCCTTGTGGCTTTTCAGGACATCTGGATTGCAGCAAGCTGTACAGTCTCTCGCGCTCATCAGCTTCGACCAGTTCATCGGCGCGAATGATTTCGTCGTAGTCCTTTGTATATACTTTATAGGGCGGTGGCTTTTTGCTATCTGTGTAATCAAGGTTGGGGTCGCCTTGATTGAAGTCGTCTTTTTCTTCTCGCTGGCTTTCACCCTCTTGATCATTCTCCCCCATAGATCTTTTGGCTTTTTTAGGTGCGTTAGGGTCGTCCTGCTCTTGCTTTTCCTCTTCCTCTTCCTCACCCTCGTGCTGCTGGTTGCTCTCTTCCAGTTCATCCAGCTCCGCGCCTTCGTCTTTTTGATTTTGCTCGCGCTCTTTTTTACGGCGTTCAATCTCATCGCGCTCGTCTTTATGCAGGTCTGTTTCAGGCAACTCGGGAGGCAAGGTTTCATCCTTTACCATCGTGGCGATTTTATTCAGAAATGCCTGAGGGTCGTCTAGTAAAGCCTGAAAGTTTTCTTTTTCTCTTTCCAAGTGCCGTTTGATGGCACGTTCAGAAAGGGAGAGTGCTTCATCGGAGACAAAATTTGTTTCGCTAAACAGGCTGTACATCATTGCATATAGAGCATCAGAACGTACGGTATCTTGTGGTGGTGCCTCCTCGGGGCGCGATTTTAATTCTTCGGGCAGGTTGAAGATAATTGCATTGGCATAGCCCAGCATCTTTTGATGATAGAGAATATGTGTACGTGCTTTTTCTGCAGCACGGATATTCCAGGGGTTCTTTAATTCGGGAAGCTTGCTGATTGTTTCGAATACCGCGTTTTCATCTTCATGCAGTATGCGTGCCTCTCGGCGGGCGAGATAATCACGCTTAATCATGCGCATTTGTTTGCGCCATTCAGGGGTGTTTTGCTGTGCCTCTGAAAACTGGGACCGAAATTCTCTTTCAAGTTTTAGAAAACCATTTTCCAGTGTCTGTCTGACGGAGGCTTGTTCGTCTTTGTCTGTAATACCTGTTGCTGTGAAATAGCCTGTGATCATGGCTTCGTCTAGCAATGAAAGAATGCGGTATGGCATAAATCCTGTCCCTGATATTATTTTTTGTTCGTTATTGATTTATGCAAAAGCAGTAACACATAATACGGGCAAGTAAAAGATTTCAATTGTCAAAAGACACTGCTGCCCTTTATAAGCAGCGCAACACGTTATATAGTGTTGAAAATTTTAACCGTTATGAGGATGTAATCGTGGAAGAGCAACTTACACATCAGTTGGAATTGGTTCAGGAAAATTTGCCGCTTTATGTAGATATGGGTGTACGTGTGTTCAGTGCAGCCCTGATTATGATTGCAGGCTGGATTATGGGTAACTGGGCTAGTCGCCGTATACAGAGCTTCAAACGTATTGATGAGACACTCGGTAGCTTCCTTGGTGGTCTTGCTAAATATGCGGTGATCGCTGTTGCGATTATTACCGTTCTTGGCCAGTTTGGCGTGGAGACAGCAAGTTTGCTCGCTGTTCTTGGTGGCGCTGCCTTGGCAATTGGTCTTGCGTTGCAGGGGACATTGAGTAATGTTGCCGCGGGCACGATGATGTTGATCCTGCGCCCTTTCAAGGTCGGTGATTATATTACATTTGCGGGTACGGGCGGTACGGTGAAATCACTGGGTTTGTTTGGTACAGAGCTTGCGACGCCTGACAACGTATACATCTTCGCACCCAATAGTCAGATTTGGGGCAATGATATTTTCAATTATTCGCGCAACCTGCACCGTCGTCAGGATATTCTGGTGTCCATCAGTTATGATGATGATATCGGTAAGGCAATTAAAGTCGTTCAAAAAGTACTGGAGGGCGAAGAACGTATTCTGCAAGATTTAGAGGATAAGCAACCAGCAGTTCTGACGAACCAGATGGGTGACTTCTCGATCAACATGATTGCACGTTTCTGGTCGCTATCGTCTGATTATTGGAACTTACGTTGGGATCTGACAAAGCAGATTAAAGAAGCGCTTGATAAAGAAGGCATCACAATTCCGTTTCCGACGCAGATCGAAATTCAGCGTCCTGGTGAGCCAGTCAAATCAAAATCGCCTTCATCGAAATCAGCGAAAAAATCTACGTCCAAAAAGAAAGCTGCCTAAGGCAGCTTTTTTAATATCTATTTATAGGCGCAGATTTATTGCGCGTTGATGACTTGTCCGTGATAGACGCAATCATTGGCGGCCAGCTGCAAGAAAGTATCGACGATATCTTCCGGCGCGGGAATTGTCTCGGGGTCTTCGCCCGGCATAGCTTCGGCACGCATTTTTGTGCGTACGGCACCGGGGTTCACGGCGTTTACCTTGATATTTGTTTTAGTTGTTTCATCGGCATAGGTGCGCATCATGCTTTCCAGTGCTGCTTTACTGATGCTGTAAACGCCCCAGTACGCGCGCCCTGCAACAGCGCCTTGGCTAGTGCTGACAAAGATGGCGCGGCCGTTATCCGCAGCACGTAATAGCGGGTCTAATGTTCTGATTAGGCGGAAGTTTGCTGTCACGTTGACTTGCATGACGCGTTCGAATTCTTTGGCGTCCGCGTGTCCTAACGGACCGAGTGTGCCGAGCAAACCTGCGTTACCTACGAAGATGTCTAGTTTGCCGAATTTTTCTGCGATGGCGGGGCCTAACATATCGACTTTATCAAAGTCGCGGAGATCGAGCGGGATGAGCGTCGCTTGTCCACCTTCGGCGCGGATCTCATCGTCAAGCTCTTCCAGTGCGCCTGTAGTGCGGGCGACTAGAATAACATGGGCGCCTGCCTTGGCGTATGCCTTGGCAACGGCGCGCCCAATGCCGCGGGAAGCACCTGTAATCAGGGCGAGTTTTCCGGACAGATCAATCTGTTCGTCAGTCATAGTCAGTATCCTTGTTAAGTCTTACTTGCCTTGTCTTTCGCGCAGATCCGTTACTTTAGCAGTGCTGCTTTTGTTTTCGTGATCTGTTAGCGGTAAGGCGTATTCACCAGTGAAGCACGCATCACAATATTGAGGCATATCGTTATTGCGCTTTGTTTCACCAACGGCTCGGTATAGCCCATCAATCGAGATATAGGCAAGAGAGTCCGCGCCGATATATTCACAAATCTCCTCGACGTTCATTTTATGCGCCATTAGCTCGCCTGTTGATGGCGTGTCGATACCGTAGAAGCAGCTATGGCTTGTTGGTGGTGAAGATACGCGCATATGGACTTCGGCAGCACCCGCCTGACGTAGCATATCAACGATCTTACGGGACGTTGTGCCGCGCACGATTGAATCGTCAACCAGTACAATTTTCTTGCCTTCGATTAGGGCAGCATTGGCATTGTGCTTCATTTTTACGCCGAGATTACGCGTATGCTGGCCGGGCTGAATGAATGTACGGCCAATATAGTGGCTACGGATAATGCCGAGATCAAAGGGCTTGCCGCTTTTATTGGCAAAACCTATGGCGGCCGGCACGCCACTGTCCGGAACAGGAACAACCAGATCAGCTTCATCGCAAGGTGATTCCACAGCTAGTTCAGCGCCGATATTTTTACGAATTTCATAGACCGAACGGCTTTCCATACGGCTGTCAGGACGGGCGAAATAGATGTATTCGAAAATACAGAAGCGCGATGGTTTTTCATCGAAGGGGCGTTTACTGTGTACGCCCTCACTATCTAGTACGACCAATTCGCCCGGTTCAATGTCACGTACATATTCTGCGCCCATAATATCTAGCGCACAGCTTTCTGAGGCTAACACGTGGCCTTTTTCCAAGCGGCCTAATACCAAAGGACGTACGCCGTGCGGGTCGCGCGCGCCAATAACGGAGCCTTTGATGTTCACGACGACAGAGAACGCGCCCTCAACTTGTTTTAGCGCTTCGATCAGGCGGTCAACTGGTGTCTTTTTACTAGATAGAGCCATCAAGTGAACGATAACTTCTGTATCTGATGTGGATTGGAAAATGGCGCCGCGGTTAACAAGGTCGCTGCGCAGTGTGGCGGCGTTTGTCAGGTTACCGTTATGGGCAATGGCAAGGCCGCCAAATGATAGATCCGCGTAAAGCGGTTGAATGTTACGTGATGTTGTGTCGCCACTAGTAGAGTAGCGGTTGTGACCGATAGCCTGAGAGCCAGTCAGGCGTTCCATGATCTCTGGTTCGCCGTAGGCTTTTCCGACCATTTCTGAAGCGCGGTGTGCGTGGAAGTCATCGCCATCAAATGTGACCATACCTGTTGCTTCTTGTCCGCGGTGTTGCAGGGCATGTAGGCCCAGTACGGCTAAAGTGGCGGCATCATCAATACCGTAGATGCCCACGGCACGATGGTACGAATAGATGCCCACGACACCGCACTCTTCTTTAAGTTTGTCGTCGGCAGGGTCAAAAATTGTATCGCTGTTCATTATTCTGCGCTTTCGCTACTGTTTTGATTAGTGCTGTCGGTGGCAGGCTCTGTTGCATTGTTCTGATTAAAGAGCTGCTGCATATCCAGACGTTGATCTCGCTCGTACCCCGTGGGGGCATTCTCGGCATTGTTGTTTCTGTTTTCGATATCTTGCTGAACCTTTTCTTTCAGGTCGCCCAGAATATCCATATCTTCAAGTTGCTCACGTGTTGCTTTGGCAACGGATTCACTGGTTTCTTCTGTCTTTTCTTCCAGATCATCTGTCATGTCTTCAGGGATGAATTTTTTCATCCATTTTGCTGTGGCCTCAACATAGACATGGGTTTTGCTGCCTTCGAACCAGCGATCCAGCGTTTCTTCTTGTACGATCATAGATACAGGCAGATAAAGTAGCGCCAGAATAAAGATACCGCGTAAGATACCGAAGATAACACCGAATGTGCGGTCAACGGCACCTAGCCCGATGGCGCGTGCCCAGCCTGCCAACATATGACTTATAATAGATAGGATGATTACAACGAAAATAAAGATCGAGCCGTAAGCCAGAGCTGCGGCAATCATGTTGTAGGGGATGAGGTCAAAGAGCTTCGGCATTTCTTCGCCTTCGACGATGCCAAGCCAGCTGCTCATGAGAGGGATTAAATGCGGACCACCGTAATAGGCGGCAGCCAGACTACCAGCAACACCGATAATTGTCAGCACTTCTCTGATGAAGCCGCGGAAAAACGCAATTCCGGCTGAAATGAGGAGGAGGGCGATTACAATCAGATCGATAATCATGGTCTGTAAGCTCTTATGCTAAGCGGTACTTTCACAAAGAAAACAGCTTACAATGAGAGCACATAGAAACCAATGGGAAATTACTGATCCTAGCCGTATTTCTTCACTTCTTCTTTGTGAGAGAACATTGCCACTAGATCCAACGTAGAGGTAATTTCATCGGTACGCATGACGCTACCCGATTTTCCGCCTTTGGCTTTTTTGAATTTCGGGATAACGGCTTGCTCAAAACCTAGTTTCGCGGCTTCTTTCAGGCGTACGTCTGGCTGTGCGACCATACGAACTTCGCCTGCGAGCCCGATTTCACCAAAGAACACGGTTTCATTTGGTAGTGGTACGCCGCTCAGAGATGAAATGAGAGCAGCTGCTACGGCTAAGTCAGCGGCTGGCTCGGCGATACGAATGCCGCCTGCGATGTTCAAGAAAATATCGGCCCCTGAAAACTGTAGGCCGCAGCGTGCTTCGAGGACGGCGAGCACCATGGCTAGACGCCCTGAGTCCCAGCCAATGACGGCGCGACGCGGGTTGGACATGGCGCTCGGGGCGACCAAGGCTTGTACTTCGACAAGTACAGGGCGTGTACCCTCAAGACCTGCCAGCACGGCACTGCCTGCAACATCGCTTTGGCGTTGTGACAGGAATAGGGCAGACGGGTTCTCAACCTCGACAAGACCCTCGTTTGCCATTTCGAAAACGCCGATTTCATCGGTGGCGCCAAAACGGTTTTTAACGCCGCGTAGAATGCGGAACTGGTGGCTGCGATCACCTTCGAAATACAGCACTGTATCTACCATATGCTCGAGAACGCGCGGGCCTGCAATCTGGCCGTCCTTTGTAACGTGACCGACAAAGATGACAGCTATGTTGCGTTTTTTGGCAACGCGGATGATTTCCTGTGCAGATGTACGCACCTGCGTTACCGTGCCCGGTGCGCTTTCGACGGTGTCGACATACATGGTTTGTATTGAGTCAATGACGGCGAGTTTGATCGGGTTTTGGTTGTCTTCTAAGGAGGCGACAATATCGCGCACGCTTGTGGCGGAGGGGAGTTCTACTTTGGAATTGGCGAGCCCCATGCGATCAGCGCGCAGGCGTACCTGATCAACGGATTCTTCACCTGATATATACACGCAGCGCTGGCCGCGGTTACTTAGCGCGCAGACAACTTGCAGTAGCAATGTTGATTTGCCGATACCTGGGTCACCACCTGTAAGGATGGCAGAGCCCGGGACGAGGCCGCCACCTGTGACGCGGTCAAACTCTTTGATGCCGGACTGCATACGTGGAATACGGTCTGCACTTTGGCCTTTGAGATCTACAAATTCTATGGAACGGCCTTTTTTAGAGCTGCCGCCGACGCTGCCTAAGCCTTTAGGGAGAACTTCTGTAATTTCTTCGGTGATGCAGTTCCATTCATTACAGGATTCACATTTACCTGCCCATTTGGATGTTACGGCGCCGCAATTCTGGCAGACGTAGTTTGTTTTTGATTTAGCCATAAAGTCCTGCTGTTCTGATACGAATCTCTATTATTATTTGTACCGCAAAAACAAGAACAAATAAAGAACGTTTTGCTGTGAGCTATGGTGCAGGTGTTGGTTTATCCGCAGCAGGTACGAAGGCAGGGGCATCGGCTGTGCTGTTTTTCAATTTAGTAACGGCAGCTTTGTAATAGCTCATATGCTCTTGTAAATGATCGTGCAGAATATGGGCAGTTTGTGCGTGTTTAAACAGCGTTTCGCATTCGGCGCGAATATCATTAAGAATTGGAATGAGCGGATTTTTGCCTGTGCCTGCTGTACCAAACCCGCCGAATTTTGAAGCCTGTGCCATATCCAGAAAACGCTCTTCAATTTCACTGAGACGCAGAACAGCGGCATTTGTTTCAATGACTGCACGCTCCCAATGACCAAAATATTTGTTGAGGGATACTAATTTGTCACGTGCTTCTTGCGTCACTTGCGGCCCCATGATGCTCGAGGCTGTAATTAACATTTGTGCTTGTAGGCCCATATTACGCTCGAAATTATCTGCACTTATCTGATCGAGGTAGCATTCAGGCAGTTTGCTGAACATGTTCATGACGCTGACCTGTACGTGCCCCATGCAGGCGTTTCCTGCAACGGCTTCGGTAATGTACTGGCTGATAGTGTCAATGCTGTCCGCGACCATCAGTGTCATTTCGTGAGACTTTTGTTGGCCTTCTTGTAGGGTGTCGAAAACTTCAAATCCTTGCGCCAGAATGTCTGTCAGAGTTTTCCCGATGTTAGCCATTATGCTGCTGCCAGCGCGCACAAACACAGGTTTTGCGTCAGGATCATTGAATTGTTTTGCAAGATCGGAAGCTGTGTCGCTCATTGTCGTCCCTGTTGTTCGTTTTTTGATTTATGAAAACGTATCAGGTGGGATGTTTTATAGCAAATTTATTTTGCGGAATATTCAGCAGGATTGTTAGCGGCCTTCGCGCTGTAGGCCCCATTTAATGCGGGCAAAATCGCTTTCCATTGTGCCGTATAGAACCAATTGTTTGGTTTTACGCGGACGACTACCTTCGCCTAAATAGATGCTGTTTTCCAATGCAAACGCCCCGCCACTGAAATGGAAGCGCCAGCCAGCACCGCCCGGAAGGCGCAGCAAAGCTTCGGTGCCGTCTTGAATAATTGAAACAAGTACGCGCGGATGTAGGTGGAATCGCAGTGCGATTTCTTTAGGATTTCCAGCACCGATAGAGCAGGAGAGTGTGTCTTCGCCGCGAATGTCGTGGCCTTGCTCGCCCATATAAATGCGTCGGCGATGCGTGATGCCGTTTAGCGAGACGTAGCCATCATGGGTGGCTTCGATCAGGCAGGCGTCATGTGTGTCTTCACGTGTGACAGACATCTTGCGGTGTTTGCGGCCGAAGTGACCATCGTGACGGATCTCGGCAGCATTTCTGTGATCAATGCTGAGTGTGTTATGGGCAGCTGTGGCTCGCAATGAGTCTTGCCAGGTCGGATCAAAGGGGTGTGAACCGCAGGAGGTGAAAATACGCTCTTTGCCGTAGATGAATTCGAATGCCAGTGGTGCAGCATGGTGGTGGCGTTCATGCGGATAAGCAGGCGGGCTGCCTGTGTCCATCATGATAACGCTGCGCCCTAAAGTAAGACGTTCGTAACCGCTTTGCGGAAGGCGCGTCAGTGTTTTGCCGCGCGCGTTTGATTTGGAAAGTACGGCTTCTAAAAAGTTGATATCGCCCTCTTGGGCGCCGTTGAAGACGCATAGCTTTTTATCGGAGTAGCGGAAAAAGCGTAGCGCTTGTGCCATGCGGTCAATGGTGTGCTGCATCGGGCCCGGAACAGGGTAATGCGCTGCCTTTAAGGCACAGCGGATATCGATAAAGATCTGTAGAGCTTCGGTGAGCTGCGCGGGAGAGCGTGTGATATGACCGCCATCTGGCAGGATCTGTTTTTTGGTTTCTTCCTGTAGCAGGTCGAGCGCCACTTCGAGCCAGCTCTCGCGGCCTTCTAACGCTATGCCGCAATATGCCAGACCTTTGATGGCTTTGAGTTGTGCGATGCCTGTGCTGTCGCCGGGAAGGGCGCGGCATAGGTGACGCGCTTGGCGTGACAGGCTGTTGAAGAATAAATCCTGAAACTCTTCACCGGCACTGGCACCAAAGAAATCGTAGCAGCCGATCCAGTGTGACAGGCGCTCACCTGTGAAATCATTCTGCCATGTGACTTTATCAAAACCGTGATGGTGGTCTATCCAGCTTTCGATCAAGGCGCGGGCAGCCAGTCTTGCTTGGTCGCCGCCGAGGGCGCGTAGGTCACGTAGCCATGAGAAGCCGTGGATATGTGCCATCCAGTCTTGCGACAGGCCTTCTAAATACCAATGACTATTCGGGATTTCGAATGTTTCGCCGCCTAAGGTGAATGTGCCTTCACACAGCCAGCGACCTTTTTCCATGTCACCGGGCCAGCCATCAGTTGGAATGGTGACAAAGCCTTGCGGCTGTGATCCACCCAGAATATTGTGGTGCAACGTCCAGTTATATAACGCGTTGTTGAAGGCCAGATCACTGGCTTTGCGGCGAATATGTTTTAGTACGTTACTCTTCATGGCGCTTATGCTTCCCGAATGGCCTTGATGTTTTTCGCGTAGCCATCGGGGCCGTCTCTGAACACGGCTGTGCCCGCGACCAGTACATTTGCACCAGCTGCTTTGGCTATTGGCGCTGTTTCAGGTGTGATGCCGCCGTCAACTTGCAGATCAACAGGGTGATCGACTGTATCAATGATGGCTTTGGCATCGCGGATTTTATCGATGAGGGGAATAAAGCTTTGACCGCCGAAGCCCGGATTTACAGTCATGATCAGAACCAGATCACACAAATCGATAACGTTTTTAACAATGTCGATCGGTGTGGCGGGGTTTAGAGAAATGCCTGCCTTTAGGCCGCGTGCGCGGATGGATTGAAGTGTACGATGAACATGGGCGCCAGCTTCGGGATGCACTGTGATAATGTCCGCGCCAGCGTCGGCAAAGGCGTCGATATAAGGGTCGACAGGAGAAATCATCAGGTGCACATCGAACGTTTTGGCCGAATGCGGACGCAGGGCCTTTACGACGTTCGGGCCGATTGTAATATTGGGAACAAAGTGGCCGTCCATAACATCGACGTGAATATAATCTGCGCCTGCCTTATCGATCGCCTGAACTTCTTTGCCCAAATCGGCAAAATCGGCGGAAAGAATCGAAGGCGCAATACGGATGTCAGATATTGAAGTCATTAAAAGCTCAATCAGGAATGGGTATGTTGAATCTCCGTGTAACGAAGACTGCCTGTGTATTCAGGCTGTGTATAACTTATTTATAACAAATCTGATTCGCGATTACACGTAGAAAAATTAAAGAATGATGAAATAAAAAGGGGCGTGTGCCCCTTTTGCAGTATTTAAAAGCTTATTAAATACGAATTATTCAAAGGTAATAGTAATGCCGCTATGGCCGTATGTTCTTATACCCTCGGCTTTCCAGCTGTTGTCAGATCCTGTGACGCCCTTACATTCTTCAACCCAGTCCATCTTGTCTGCTTCGGTGTAAACGGCTTCTACTGAGGTTTCTGTTGTTACCCCTAGAGCATTAGCGAATGTGTCGGCAAAGTTTTGGGCGAAGTCTTGCAGTTTTTCGATTTCTTGGTCGAGTCTATCTGTCAGGCATTCGAATACTTCGTCTTGCTGAAGTTGTGTATCTTCTGCGGCGGCTGCTGTGGCGAGTGTTGTCGCGGTGATGGCGGCGATAAAAGCTTTCTTCATGAATGTCTCCCTTTTGCGCATTTTGTTTATGGCAAACTATTATTGCCTGGGCGCCGGGAAGTCAAATAATTATCGCTTTACCAGTCTGCTGATAAAGAAACCGTCCATGCCGCCATGCGGTGCGAGGTGGAATGGCAGGACGCGCACGTCACCTTGTGATGTAATCAGCATATCAAGGCCGCCGATTTCAGATGACTTGATTGGTACGCGTTCCATATCGTTGCGTGCGTTCAAGAAGTTCTCGATCTGGTGTTCGCCCTCTGCCTTTTGCAGTGAACAGGTGCAGTATATCAGTGTTCCACCTTTGGCCATGATGTCGGCGGCATTCATCAGCAAGTTATGTTGCATACCGACCAGACGCTCCATATCGATCTGGTTTTTTAAGACCATTACATCGGGATGGCGACGGATTGTGCCTGTCGCAGAGCATGGCGCATCCAGTAAAATATATTCAGGAGGCTGTTTGCAACGCCAGTGAGAGGCGTCAGCTGCTTCGACCTTTACACGGTTATTCAGGCGCAGACGGTTCATGTTCTCGGTTAGTCGTTTCAGGCGGCGTGTGGAGCGATCCAGAGCCACAACATTCGCGCCCATAGCAGCGAGCTGCGCTGTTTTGCCACCGGGGGCGGCGCACATATCAATCACTGTGTGATGCTCGACATCGCCCAGAAGCTTGGCTGGCAGGGCGGCAGATGCATCTTGTACCCACCACATACCATCATCAAAGCCCGGAAGGTATTGTACTTGTCCGCCATCCATAAGGCGTAGCGTGCCTGTCGAGAGTTTTGTTCCGTTTAGAGTGCCTTCCCAATAGCTTAGCTCTTCAGGGTTTTTGACCGATATGTCCAGCGGCGCTTCGGACATATGGGCTTGGGCGATTTCGGCGGCAATACGCAGGCCGTAATCTTCGATCCAGATTTTCATCAGCCATTCCGGCGTATTGATGCGGGCGGCGTCTTGTTTTTTCTCCCAATCTTTATGCTCGTCGGCAATACGGCGTAAAACGGCATTTACCAGACCTTTCTGGCGAGAGAGGTTGTTCTTTTCAGCAATACGTACAGACGTGTCGACAATGGCGTAATCAGGTACGTTCATAAAAGCAATTTGCGTGGCACCAAGGCGCAATAAGTTGCGCAGGGCAGGCGGACGAAGCGGCTCTGCTTGCGTAAGGGATTTATTGATGAAGTCGTCAACTTGCCCCAGACGGCGCAGCGTCGTTGTGACCAGCATACGAACAAAGCCGCGGTCGCGTTGCGGCAGCGCGGTAAATTCGCGCGTTTGCTCCAGCACTTGATCTAAGGGCTGTTTACGATCCAGGATTTCGCCAAGCATCAGCAGCGCCGCTTTGCGGGCTGCCAGCATATCGCCTTGGTCTTGTTTGGGCTGCTGTTCTGCGTCTGTCATTTAAGGTTATGCCGATTTTCTGTTTGCTGCTTTTTCTGCCATCAATTCTTCTTCAAGATCGCAGCTATATTTGATTAAAGCGGCGTACATGGTTCTGATCGTATCGGCATCCATATTTTGTTGTTCCGCACGGGCGGCACATCGTTCGCGGACTTCGTCGACGCGGTCTTGCAGTACGGCGGGTATGTTGTTTTTGTATTTAAAATCAGCAACTTCGCGGATGATTTCGGTGCGCTGAACCAGCAGATCTATGATCTGATCATCCAGGTCATCTATGCGTTTGCGGAAAGGCTTCATAATCTCCATGAGGAAATCCTTGAATTTTGCAGTTAAAAACGTTCTTGGTCGTGATCATATACAAAAAAAACATGATAGCAAATTTGCATTTGAAGGTTTTTTCATGGCAAAATATTGGTAATCAAGAAAAAGCGACTATATAATATATGTATAGCGATTTAGGTGTGTAGACATGGCATTTGATTTCAACGGCAAACATCCTAACGATCCCAAAGATGAGTTCGGGCCGGCTGCCAGTGGTGAAGGCGAATACGAAATGACAACTGAAGAAACTCCCGTAATTGAAGAAGACGCAGTGTTGAATCAAGCAGACGAACAGGCGTTAGAGGCTGATGATTCCGAGCCTGCCGAGACAGTCATGGTGACCGGTCTGGCTGAGGGCGAAGAGGAAGAGGCGAATTTGGATCGTCTGGAGCGCACAGCTAAAGCTTCTTTTGATGAGCGTCTTGAGAACGCAAAAAGTTCTCTGTCACCTGACGAGGACGGGCCTACGGCAGGTGTTCGCGCGTTTGGTAGTGATTTTGACGAGACTTTCTGGGGGCGCTGGCGTTCCCGTCAGCTCGGTATTGTTGACCGCGGTGATTATATGTCACTTGCCGGTAAGGGCCGCAAGCATCCGCTGACAGGCGAGCGTGAGGTTACAGATGCACAGCTCGAGCGTATGGTGGCAAAAGCTGTCTTGCAAAAAGGTTGGACTAATCAGATTTATATTATGCGCAAGGGTCGCATTGATGCCGGTTTGACAGCTCGTGCTGAGCAAATTTTCCATGACAAGCTAGGTTGTTCCGGCGGCGTTTGCGAAGGCTGTTCTCCAAGATTTTGTAAAGGTTTGAGCGAAATCAGAACGCCTAACCCTGATAATCCTGCTGAGGATATGCAGGGGCGCCCTGTTTGGACGAATGGTTTTTTGTCTTCGATGATGCATGACCGTCGCGTGCGTGCTGAGAAGAATGCGGCCACTAAAAGTCATAATAAAAACCTGAAAGAAGGTAGGGCCTGTACTGATTCCTTTAGGCGTAGCTGTGAGCATGGCGGATCAGAAACCCCTCATGCAGCTGCTGAAAAAGATCGTATGGCTCGTAAAGAGCAGGCGCAAGCAGCGGCAGCGGATTGTCCCGACCATGACCACAGCAAGCCTGCTGGGCCTGCCGGTATGGGGCCTGTTTAACGCTCGTTAAATCTTCGATTATCGATGAACGTAATAAAAACGGTGCAACTGTGAGAGCAGTAGCGCCGTTAAAATTATGGCGCCTGCTTGATGGGTCGCAGCTACGTGTATGTGTACACCTGTAAGTAGTGTTGCGATGCCTAGTCCAATCTGCGCGATGACCATTAATGCCAAAGGCCATGCTTTTACGCGATAGGCGAATGAGAGAATAAGTCCGCCTGCTACGATTGCAATCCATCTATGTATAAACTGTAACCATGCTTGCTGTTCAATTATGCTGGAAATATTGAATGTTTCTGGCGGGGTGATTTGACCGCCCATTAACGGCCACGTATTGTAGATGACGCCTGCATTTGAACCAGCGACGAAGGCTCCCCATAAAATTGTAATAGATAGCAGTGCGAGAGATGTCCATCCGTGGCGACGTACACAGAAAACGGGCAGGTCGCTGACGCGTTTTTCGTACTTTAAATTCATCGCCAGCCAGTACAAAAGGCCGAATAATAATATAGCCATACCCAAATGGATGGCGAGGCGATAATGGCTGACATCGGCACGATCAACAAAACCGCTGGTGACCATCCACCAGCCAATCACGCCTTGCAGGCCTCCCAGTATTAGCAGGCCAATAAATTTAATGCCGTACCCTTTGGGAATCTGCTTGCGAATGAAGAAGTACAGTAGGGGTAAAGCGTAAACCAGACCGATGGCACGCCCCCATAAGCGGTGGAACCATTCCCAGAAATAGATGTTTTTGAAATCGCCTAATTCCATCCAATAATGCTGGATGCGGAATTCGCTGGTTTGCTGATAAAGATTAAATTCATGTTGCCATGCGGCTTCAGTTAGCGGCGGGATGGTGCCCATAATCGGTTTCCATTCGGTAATGGACAGGACTGACTCGGTCAGGCGCGTTATTGCGCCGATGACTGCCATGGCAAAAACCATGAAGCAGCAAGTGAATAGCCAGATGATTATTGGTTTTCTATCTTCCATATTCGCGCCACATTCTTTATGTATGAAACTGATTTGACAACTGGGTAGAAACTAGCATTTATTACGGCCATGACAAATATTCAAAAGCATAAAACAGACGTTATCATTGTAGGCGCAGGCCCTGTGGGGCTTTTTGCGGTGTTCGAGCTTGGGTTGCTGGATATGAAGGCACATCTGGTTGATATTCTGGATAAGCCCGGTGGCCAGTGCGCAGAGCTTTACCCTGAAAAGCCGATTTATGATATTCCTGCTTATCCGACCATTATGGGTCAGGAGTTGGTGGATCGTCTGATGGAACAGATCGAACCTTTTGATCCCGTTTTTCATTTAGGTCAGATGGCTACGGGCGTGACAAAGCTTGAGAATGGCAATTGGGAGATGACTACAGATCAAGGCGAGACGATCGAAGCGCCTGTGATTGTGATCGCCGCAGGCGGCGGCTCGTTTATGCCGAAGAAGCCGCCTTTGGCCGGTATTGAAGATTACGAAGGCACGTCTGTATATTATGCTGTGCGTGAAAAAGAAAAATTCCGCGACCGCAATGTTGTCATTTCAGGTGGTGGTGACTCCGCGCTTGATTGGACACTTGAGTTGTTGCCGATTGTGCGCTCCATGACATTGGTTCATCGCCGTGATGAATTCCGCGCTGCACCTGATAGCGTCAATAAAATGCGCACGGCTGTTGCCGAAGGTAAAATGATCTTCCATATGGGGCAGGTGGCAGAGCTTAAAGGTGAAGATGGTCAGCTTAATGCGATCACGATCAAGCCTAAAGAGGGCGAGCCTTTTGATGTGCCTTGCGATGACTTACTCGCGTTTTATGGTCTGACGATGAAGCTTGGTCCTATTGCCGAGTTCGGCCTGAATATGGATAAGAACCTGATCCCTGTTGATACGGAGAAGTTTGAAACATCCGAGAAGGGCATTTTTGCGATTGGTGATATCAATACATATCCCGGCAAACAGAAGCTGATCCTATCAGGTTTTCATGAGGCCGCGTTGATGGCGCATGCTGCATATCCTTATGTGAACGAGGGTAAAACAGCACGTTTCCAGTACACTACATCATCAAGTGCTTTGCAGGAAAAACTGGGCGTGGCCTAAGTCTTTTTCCCCGAACGCGATAGAACTATGCTCTAAACAGTGCTATTTTGAGTCGTTATGAGCCAGCTTGATATCGTAGAACCAGCCATGAAGGCATATAAAGTTGTGTGGGCAGAACGTCAGTATCTGCTGCGCCTAGCTATGGTGCCAATGCTGATCAAGTTTATCTGTTTGTCTTTGCTCACCCTCTATGGATGGGAAGCGGAATTTCTTAAAGGCGTTTTGATCATGCTGCCGTCCTATTTTGCGGAAGGCTGGCTGTTATCGCATCTTATTCGTTTGATTTATTACGGGCATCGCTGGCCATTTCGTCCGACAGGGGATATGGATGCGGATATGGTGACATTGGCGCATCGTGCGCGCGGTGTCATGGCTGGCACGCTGACATATGTTTTGACTCGCTATCTGGTGGATGGTTTTGTCGGTGCTATGCAGGCCGCCGCAATACAAGCGCAGGAACAAGTGACGGATGTTCCGCCAGAGCCTAGTTTTGGCAGTATCTTTCTTGCGATCATGATGTTCTCTGGGATGTTATGGGCGTTTCGTTTGCTGTGGCTTTATTTGCCTGCGGCTCTCAACCGTTCAATGAAACTGTTCTTGAGCGATATTAACCGCTTTATCATGTCACTTTACATGATCGGTATATGGCTGATGAGCATTGTGCCGGTTATTTTGGTGTTCCATATTATATCCGGCATCGTATTTGGTCCCGAAGCGGAGCAGATTAATGCTGCACAGATTATGATTTTTAATATGCTTCGCACGGTTGGTGATACAGCGATATGGATGTTATCAACTGCGGCCATGTCGTATGGTCTTTTGACATTCCTGTCAGAAAAGCACCGCACTTAATAAGCAGCTATTCTTTTATTGAAGCGTGAAGACGTGGTGTCCGTATCGGGCGTCACCGGCTGATACCAGTTCTTTTTTTGCGACATAGACGGAATGGATTTTGCCTTCGATATTGTTTGTCCAGAAATCCAGAAAGCCGTGAAGCACGGGGAATTTCGGGGCGTAGTCGTATTCTTGCCAGATATAGCTTTGTAACAGCTCGGGATAATCGGGAAGATGGTAATAGATCTCCGCCGTCGTCAGCCGATAGCTTTTGATCAATTGCATTTCCAAATTGGCCATATAATAAACCTCCTGCTTATTATATTACTCACATGCACATTATATCATAATAATGTTGCCCATAAAAATTATGGTAGCAGTTTATCCTTGGCAAACCGTTAATGAGTCTATATTACGGGCGTATATCTTCTTTGAGAAAATCTTCCCGAAAAACCTTGAAATTTTTTCCGCAGTGCTCTAATTGTTTTAGCACTCCCCTGCGGAGAGTGCTAATTATAGGCTCTGTGTGGCGGGAAAATGTTGTTTAAACAAATAGTTAGCAGGAGTCGAAAACTATGAAATTTCGTCCATTACATGATCGTGTATTGATCCGTCGTCTGGAACAAGACGCTAAAACAGCTGGCGGGATTATCATTCCTGATTCAGCACAAGAAAAGCCTATGGAAGGCGAAGTAATTGCTATTGGTAATGGTAAACGCCTTGATGATGGCACTATTCAAAAGCCAGATCTTCAAGTTGGTGATAGCATTCTTTTCAGTAAATATGCTGGATCAGAAGTTACAATCGAAGGCGAAGAA
>DUBU01000020.1:82771-85834 GCA_012960155.1 Micavibrio sp.
CGGCGATGTACGTCCTCTGGATGTTAAAGCCGGTGACCGCGTACTGTTCACAAAGTGGGCAGGTACAGAAATCACTATGGACGGCGAAGAGCTGTTGGTGATGAAAGAATCAGACATCATGGGTGTGGTAGCGGCGTAAGTTGCATCAACCTCTGAAATATTGAAGTGCAAAATTAGAAAGAAAGGTAAATCTAATGACTGCTAAACAAGTAAAATTCCACGGTGATGCACGTGATCGCATGCTGCGTGGTGTAAACATTCTGGCTGATGCCGTGAAAGTAACACTGGGTCCTAAAGGCCGTAACGTTGTTATCGACAAATCTTTTGGTGCGCCTCGCATTACAAAAGACGGTGTAACTGTTGCAAAAGAAATCGAACTGGAAGACAAGTTCGAAAACATGGGTGCTCAACTGGCTGCTGAAGCTGCCAAGCGCCAGAACGACGCAGCGGGTGACGGTACAACAACTGCAACTGTTCTGACACAAGCTATCGTTAAAGAAGGTGTTAAGGCTGTTGCTGCTGGCATGAACCCAATGGATCTGAAGCGCGGTATCGACAAAGCTGTTGAAGTTGCTGTTGCTGACATCGTTAAGCGTGGCAAGAAAGTAAAAGGCACTGAAGAGATCAAGCAAGTTGGTACAATCTCTGCTAACGGTGATGAAGATATCGGCGGCAAAATTGCTGAAGCGATGGAAAAAGTCGGTAACGAAGGCGTTATCACAGTTGAAGAATCCAAGTCTTCACTGGGCTTTGAACTGGATGTTGTTGAAGGTATGCAGTTTGACCGTGGTTACCTGTCTCCATACTTCATCACAAACGCTGACAAGATGGTTTGTGAAATGGAAAACCCATACATTCTGTACCACGAAGGCAAATTGTCTAACCTGCAATCTATGCTGCCAATTCTGGAAGCTGTTGTACAAAGCAGCCGTCCGCTGCTGATTGTTG
This sequence comes from Micavibrio sp., assembly GCA_012960155.1. Lineage (GTDB taxonomy): Bacteria > Pseudomonadota > Alphaproteobacteria > Micavibrionales > Micavibrionaceae > UM-FILTER-47-13. Next base: position 83,720 of record DUBU01000020.1, read on the forward strand.
CAGAAGACGTTGAAGGCGAAGCGCTGGCAACTCTGGTTGTTAACAAGCTGCGTGGTGGTCTGAAAGTTGCTGCTGTTAAGGCTCCTGGCTTTGGTGATCGTCGTAAAGCGATGATGGAAGACATGGCGATCCTGACTGCCGGTCAAGTGATCTCTGAAGATCTGGGCATCAAGCTGGAAAGCGTGACACTGGATATGCTGGGTACAGCGAAGAAAGTGACTATCACGAAAGACGAAACAACTGTTGTTGACGGTGCAGGCGCGAAGAAAGACATCGAGTCACGTTGCGCACAAATCCGTACACAAATCGACAACACATCTTCTGACTACGACAAAGAAAAACTGCAAGAGCGTCTGGCTAAACTGTCAGGTGGTGTTGCTGTTATCCGCGTTGGTGGTGCAACAGAAGTTGAAGTTAAAGAGCGTAAAGACCGCGTTGACGATGCGATGCACGCAACACGCGCTGCTGTTGAAGAAGGTATTATCGCCGGTGGCGGTACAGCTCTTCTTTACGCAATGAAGTCTCTGGAAGGCCTGAAAGGCGATAACAACGACCAGCAAGTTGGTATTGATATCGTTCGCCGTGCTATCCAGGCTCCTGTTCGTCAGATTGCTGAAAATGCGGGTACAGAAGGTTCTGTAGTTGTGGGCAAGCTGATTGATCAGAAAGACATGGATTTCGGCTTCAACGCACAAACAGGTGAATACGTGAACATGGTGAAAGCCGGTATCATTGACCCTGTTAAAGTTGTTCGTACAGCTCTTGTTGACGCATCCTCTGTTGCAGGCCTGTTGATTACAACAGAAGCCATGATCACAGAAGTTGCTGATGAAAAAGGCGGCGCAGGCATGCCTGATATGGGCGCCATGGGCGGCATGGGTGGTATGGGCGGCATGATGTAAGCCATCCCACCAATATTGATATACGAGAAAGAGCTGGGTTCGCCCGGTTCTTTTTTTGCGTATTCATATTGGTTATGGTAATTTGTGTTTTGCATTAACGGGAGATAGCTATGTCAGAATTATTACAAGAAGAACGTTTACCTTATTCACTGCGTGGCCGACGCATTAGTACTGAATTTTTCCGCGAGTCTGCTGCAGATTACGGGCCCGCACTAGGGTCTGTAAATCGCCGCATGGTTGCGGTTGCCAAGCGTGACGGCACGATGACTATTCGCCGCGAGCTTGTTAATACAGGTATGGAGCCAATGGGATCAATCATGCCGGGCTTTATTCGTGATATGTTCGCCGATGAAGCTGACCGAGGGCTTTCACTGTCTGAGGCTATGGATAGGTTGCAGGCGTTTGAGGCGCGGGAAGATAAAGGTTATGGCAGTGATTTCAGTTTTCCTGAAACCGACATTCCTGTGAAAGAAGCCGCGAAAATTATAGCAGCACTTAAAGTCTAGTAAGTCATTAGGTGTTTTGCAGGATATGAGCCGCGAAGAGATTTGCGGTTCTTTTTTGCATAACTGTTTGCATTATGGTAAAGGTGTTGCGATTTCAAATATAAGGAGAATAATCATGAAGCCAGGTAATGGTTTGTATGCTTCGGGCGAGTCTATGGAACGCGAAGAAGAAAAGACGAGTGTTTTGACGCCCATCGCTTTAGGTTTGGCTGCTGTGGCTGCCATTGCATTTGGTGCTGCAGTTGTTAATGATTTTGCTGGTGAGGCAGAACCTACAGCAGAAGAGCTGCAGCGCGCGGCTTATTACGACCTTTTAGATGTGACGCGCACTGATTTTGAAGGTGGCACGCTGGAGATGAGTGGTTCTAATAGTTTTTCTCATAAATCAGATACGACGACTTTGGTTTATGATTTTTCACAGAATATGGCTGAAAAGCGCTTTAGCACATACAGTTCTGTTGCGTTTGGTGGTGCAGGTGCTGGCGGGCTGAGCGCCATTTCGTTTAACGAGATCGCAAATATAGAGGCGGTGGAGCAGGAAAGCTGTGCGCTTGCGCAAGGGATCAAGACATATCTGGAAGGCACGGATATGCAATATAGCTTCCAGCGTCATACATATGATGATGTAAATGCCTTTTTCGCTAATCATGGGGCGGCCCATTGCGCGCCATAAAGCGGATGATCAAAAAGGCCGGAGAGCATTCCCC
>DUBU01000020.1:85844-90679 GCA_012960155.1 Micavibrio sp.
GCCTTTTAATGAGCGTTAAAGCTTTGTCTATTTGAAGTTGGCTTTGATATCGTCAAGTGTATTGCCAAAATCATTGGCAATGTCTTGCATACCGTCTTTCATATCTTCCCAAGATTCGGAACCGGCACTTTTAATGTCAGCCAGTTTGTCGTTTGCTTTTTCTTTCTTGGCTTCCAGCTCTTCCATGCGCTTATTGTATTCGATTTCCGCATCTGCGCTCTTTTGTTTTGATTGTGCTTTTAGCTTGGATAGTTCGGCTTCCCATTCTTCAATCTGGGCTTCCATCTTCTTCTCATATGCTTCTTTATTTGACATTTATGTATCCTCCGGATTTGTTGTTACGTTATGGTCACCAACGACTTTCATGCTTAAAAGTTCCTTTTTTATTGGCTTTTGTTCGTACGGCCTTCTATATAAGTCCCATGCCTGAGTTACCTGAAGTCGAGACCGTAATGCGCGGGATGGAAAAAGTGCTGCAAGGGGCGCAAATTGCGACCGTGGAGCAACGCCGTCCTGATTTGCGTGTGCCGTTTCCGCCGCGCATGAAGGAAATACTGGAAGGCCAGTCTGTTGTCGCGCTGGAACGCCGTGCCAAATACATATTGGTCCATTTTAACGGCGCGCCGAGCTTTATTCTACATTTGGGAATGTCTGGACGTGTTTTGCTTGTGCCGCCTGCGCAGGATTATCAGCCGCAGAAACATGATCATCTTATTTTGACCACTACAGCGGGAGATCGCGTTGTTTATAATGATGCGCGCCGCTTCGGGATGGTTTATCTGGCGGATGAGGCGGGCTGGGAAGCTCATACGGCGTTTGCCGGTATGGGGCCTGAGCCGCTGGGGAATGAATTTTCAGGTGCTGTGCTGTTCGAGGCGCTGCAAAAGAAAGTATCGCCCATTAAGACGACGCTACTGGATCAGCGCGTTGTCGCGGGGCTGGGGAACATCTATGTGTGTGAGGCACTGTATATGGCGGGTATTCATCCGCAAAGGGCGAGCAATAGTCTTTCCGTAGAAGAGTGCGAGAGTCTTACGCAAAAGATTCGTATCGTGCTGGAAAGGGCGATTGCCGCGGGCGGTAGTACGCTTAAGGATCATCGTAAGACGGACGGTACGCTGGGATATTTCCAGTATAATTTTGCCGTGTATGATAAAGAGGGGAAGTCTTGTCCTGATTGTGATTGCGGTGGTAAGGTTAGCGTTGAAAGAATTAAGCAGGGCGGACGATCTACGTTTTTCTGCCCGCAGAAGCAAAACTGATATGAAACACCTTATTCTGACAGCTCTGGTTTTAATGGTGACTGTGCCTGCTTTGGCGCAGGAAGGGCCGCGTTTTTTCCAGACGCTAAATGATGTGCCGTTAATGCCGGGTCTGTACGAGCTGACTGAAGAAGCGCTCGTATTTGATAAGCTTGAGGGACGAATCGCACAGTCTTCTGCTGCCGGTAGCGGTATGGAAGCGCAAGAGATTGAAGCTTTTTATACCCAGACGTTGCCCCAGCTTGGGTGGACGAAAACCGCTGATGATCATTATGTCCGTGCGGATGAAACGCTGCAATTTGATGTGAGTGAAGAGCAAGGGTATAACGTTGTGCGCTTCTCAATCGCGCCTCAATAGAAGGCCCTCTTGGTAAAGGTTAGAGTCCAGCGATTTTTTTAAAATTTTTTTCTGCTCTTTTTCTTGACAACAGGGTGTGGATAAGCGTAAAACACTCCAATCCTGAAGAAACGGAAATGACCGTGGATCGCTTATGGGAAGCGATTTTGGAAATAGGTTTTTGAATAAACAAGGAATTTATAAGAATGGCTAACCACGCTTCATCTAAGAAAAGAATTCGTCGCAATGCACGTCGCGCTGAGATCAATGGCGCACGCCGTAGCCGTATGCGCACTTTTATCAAAAAAGTTGAATTGGCTCTGACTGCTGGCGACGCTAAAGCTGCTGATGAAGCTTTTAAAGCTGCTCAACCTGAAATCGATCGCAGTGTTGCCAAAGGCATCCTGCATAAAAACACAGCGGCACGTAAGTTGTCTCGCTTGTCTTCACGCATTAGCGCTTTGAAAAAAGCCTAATTGCCTGCGGTTTTTACCGCACCAAAATTACCAAAATTTGAACGTCTTGGGCTCGGCTTTTTAAAGTTAGAGCCCAGAACCCGTGGGAAAAATAAAAGTTGAACTAAAATTTCTTTTTGAATTTTCTTGGTTTGTTCTCATTGCAATCATGAAAAAAAGCTTTTAGTCTCAATTTTATCAGCGCAGCACAGAGACGCCGTAAGGCACTGTGAGCAAGGGTTTTGCCCTTTGTTGGATTGATTGATGCATCTTTTCGATCATTTCCGGAGCGATTTCGGCTCCTTTTGCTGGTTTTTGACGCAGTAGCGTTGCAGTAAGGTAGAAAATGAAAATACAGTGCGTAGCACGGTGATATTTCAGGCGCCTTTTTAAATTTAAGCTGATGAGCAAAACGGAAAGAAAGCAGTGTTTTTATGCATACTGCTAACCCCTTCCTGTTGCCTTTTTTTCTAAGAAGGTCGTCAGCCGGGGTAGGAATTTATCAGTAACTTTAATCTATTTGTGGGAGTAAGAGAGAAGATGTCAGAGAGTGCAGAAAAAAGCGCATCCGTTACGGCGATGAGTGACAAACTTGCGAGCGAGTCATTTGTGCCATCTAAAGAGGTTGCAGCCCTTTGGAAGAAAGTACACGGCGAGATGCGCGGTGAATTTGGTGAGGCTGTGTTCCGCAGCTGGTTGAAGCCTTTGACACTGCAAGCCTGCTATCACGGTACTCTGGAAGTTTCAGTCCCTACGCGTTTTATGCGTGACTGGATCCAGACACATTATTCAGCCAGAATTCTGGAGATGTGCGCCGAGAGAGACGAAAATATCAAGCGTCTGGAAGTCGTTGTCGTTCAAAATGCTATTCTCTCTGACGATGAAGAAGACAAAGCTCCCGCTAAAGCTAAGGCGAACCAGAACGAGAAGATTGAAGACCCATATGGTCTGTCTTCAGCCTTTGATCCGAAATATACTTTTGACACATTCGTAGTTGGTAAGCCGAACGCCTTGGCGCATGCTGCTGCCCGTCGTGTTGTTGAAAGCCAGAATGTGCCGTTTAATCCGCTGTTCTTGTATGGCGGGGTTGGTTTGGGCAAAACACACCTGATGCATGCTATCGGTCAAGCGATGACACAACAGTGGCCGGAGCGCCGCGTGATGTACATGTCTGCTGAAAAGTTCATGTATCAGTTCGTTAAGGCACTAAGATCAAAAGACACAATGGGCTTTAAGGAAACTTTCCGCTCCGTTGATGTTCTGATGATCGATGACATCCAGTTCATGAGTGGTAAAGAGTCAACGCAAGAAGAGTTCTTCCACACATTCAATGCGCTGGTTGATCAAAACAAGCAGATCATTATTTCTGCTGACAAAGCACCATCTGATCTGCTTGGTCTGGAAGAGCGCCTGCGTTCACGTCTGGCATGGGGGCTGGTTGCTGATATTCACCCAAGTACATATGATTTGCGTTTGGGTATCCTGCAGTCCAAGAGAGATTTGCTTCAGGCAAGCATTCCTGATGCGGTTCTTGAATTCCTGGCACTGAAAGTGACGTCAAACATTCGTGAGCTAGAAGGTGCGCTGAACCGTATCGTGGCACACGCCGATGTAACACGCAGCGAGATCACACTGGAAACAACGCAAGAGGTTCTTGTTGACCTGCTGCGTTCCCACGACCGCCGCATCACAATTGATGAAATCCAGCGCAAAGTTGCTGAACACTACAACATCAAAATGTCAGACATGCATTCTGCACGCCGCGCCCGTAACGTTGCGCGTCCCCGTCAGGTTGCCATGTATCTGGCAAAGCAGCTGACAGCACGCAGCCTGCCCGAAATCGGCCGTAAATTCGGTGGCCGCGATCACACAACAGTGATGCACGCGGTTCGTAAAATCGAAGAGCTGATGGAAGAAGATGCGCAGATTGCACAAGACGTAGAAATCGTCCGCCGCGCTCTAACTGGCTAAGCGTCGATCGTTCCTCTCGGGGTTCGTTAATCTGCAGCTCGCATAGCAAACTATGCTTCGCTTTGATTGCCTGCCCCGAAAGAAACGCTCTCGCTTAGTGCTACTAGCTTTGCGCTGTGCGCCACTTGATCTAGGGGCAGCAAATTCAGAATTACAGAAACTGTTACGAGTTTCCTCCTTTGGCGGGGCCTTTATGGCTCCGTTTTTTTTATTTTATTTTTGGGAGGGTTTGCGGATCGCGGATGTCGCATTTACGGGCAGGGGCGGTTTACTGTCTGCTGTTGGTTTGAAGCCTTGTTCGGTTTCGTGGGCTTTGCCATCGATGATGTAGCGACCGCTTTTGGCAGATTTAAGCCAGTTGATGTCCACGGGCTGGTAGCCTTGTGTGAGTATGGCAGGTTCGCCCTTGCCTTGTTTGATTGCTTTGGTGTCGCTGGTACGCACTTTGCGGTCACCTGTGACGGACGATTCGTAATAATTATGAAATCCTTGGGACTTTTCCACATCTAGGCGCCATTGCTGGCGGAAGGCTCTGCATAGTGACTTGAACATAGCTTTAGTTCCTTTGGTTTTCTTAACTTTTTGCACATCCGAGCTTCAAAAAGTTAAGTTTTACTAAGGAACATTAGTTTTTTTGCATCACAATGTGTCCGTATACGATAGTATTATCATTTGAAACACTCTGGGGCATTCTCTGAGCCCATGTATGCAGTCTAGCGCCCGAAAACCGTTTTTTCGAAGGATTGTATACTTTTGGTGGATCTGAGTCTTGCAACAGAATCCTTGATATAAGAACGTTTTTTTTGATTG
>DUBU01000021.1 GCA_012960155.1 Micavibrio sp.
TAATAAGCTCACTAATTAAAAAGAGTGCGAGAGATAAAGTGTAGCCGTGAAAGCGGCTGCCCCGCACGCCACAGCAAACAGAAAAATCACAAATACATTCACTTCTGATTTCTGCTTTATTTCCTGAAAAACTTTTAAAGTCGTATCAATATTACGATTTTGTTTCTTATCAAAGTATTTCTGTTTTACTTCAACTTTCGAATATTGTCCTGTATCGAACAACTGCTCCGCAGCCTTGAGCGCATCAGCCATCTGGGTCTGGGTACCCTGCATTTGCCACTTGCCTTGATCAGCAGCAGACTTTGTCTTCTCGAACGTATAGACAGAAAATTCAATGCCCTGATCTACTTCTTTAGCCGTTCCGGCCATACATAATTCTCCCGCCCTGACGAGCCCAATAACTTAAATATTATCTTTATGAAAGCTTTGCGATACGCAAAAAACAGTAATAACTCTAGGATAACATTCTGCTAAAAACCTTAACAAAACATTAACAAAGACTTTAAAAGTGTCGACGAAGCCAATTAAATCCGTGCTTTAGGATCGGCGCACCCGCCATAATCTGGCTACCTGTGTCCCAAAAATTGTAGTGCCCGACAACAAGAGCATTATGATCGTAAACAACCTCGCTCATACCAGATAAGGTAATCGGATCTTCATTACCAATAACGGCTTCCCAGCGCAGAAAGACTGTACGGCCATCATTCGAAAAGCCGTAATTGATAACTTTGATATTACGCAAACGAACACCTTCAAGATAACGCCGCAGAACGGCCTCAAACGCATCCTCACCACGCACATCATGAAACGGGTCTGTATACGAAATCCCTGACGCAGCAAGCTTTTCCACCAAGCGTACAGAACGTACGTTCAAAGTTTCCCAGTAACGGATATAATCCTCTACAGCGCGCTGCGTCACATCTTTCATCGCATAAGCCTAACGATTTTACTGCGCCGTCCAGCCGCCATCAACAGGCAGCATCGCGCCCGTAATATTGGACGCTGAATCAGAACATAAGAACACCGCCAAGTCACCAAGCTGGTCAATCTGCGTAAACTGCTTGGTCGGTGAGGCCGCAAGCATCACATTATTCACGACTTCATCTTCTGTGATACCACGCGCCTTGGCCGTATCCGCAATCTGATTTTCTACCAGTGGCGTTTTCACGTAGCCAGGACAAATCGCATTTACAGTAATGCCCTGCTGCGCAACTTCCAACGCCACCGTTTTAGTAAATCCGGCAATACCATGCTTGGCCGCAACATAAGCAGACTTGAACGGTGAAGCAACCAGCGCATGGGCAGAGGCCAAATTCACAATACGGCCCCATTTATTTTTCTTCATATAAGGCAAAGCATGCTTCGTCATATGAAAGGCCGAAGACAGGTTAATCGCGATAATCGCATCCCACTTCTCTTCAGGAAATTCATCAACAGGACTTACATGCTGGATCCCTGCATTATTGACGATAATATCAACGCTACCCCAGCGATCCGCCGCATCCTTGATAAGATCGGCAATCTCTTGCGGCTTGGTCATATCCGCACCATTATAGGCTATCTGCACCCCATGCTCGTTTTCAAGCCCCGCACGCACCTTTTCAATCTCATCCGCATCACCAAAGCCATTCAGCATCACATGGCATCCTGAAGCCGCCAATGAGCGCGCTATCCCTAAACCAATACCGCTGGTGGATCCTGTAACAATTGCAACTTTACCCTTGGATGACATGATATTTACCCCGTCAAAATGATGTTAAACACGTATAGCTTTATAGCAGTCTCGCGCCCGCAACAAAACCGTTTTCAAATTTTTCAGTTGCACCGCAGCGCATATTATGTAATATTTTTATTGCTTAATCTCACACTTGGATTTAGCTGTACGATAGCTGATTTGTTCGACAACTAAACATAGGTGTGTTTATGACAGAAGTAACGAAGACGACCTCAGACGCTTCTAACGATAACAAAAAAGAAGCGCAGCCGCTTTCAGGCACACAGCTTCGTGACAGATCTTGGGGCATGATTTATGCCGCAGGTCTTGATTACTCTCCGAAATATATTGAATCAAGAGACGCCGATAGCGGCAAACCTCATCCGATCGACGGCTTAGTGCGCACACCGCGCGGTTATTACCGCCTCGCTGAAGATATGCGTGACGGCACGCGTGTACTATTGCACTCCTACGAACGTGATCAAATCATCGGCGTAGAGAACGAAGACGGTCAGATTGTCCTCGGTGAGAACGCGGACGATGTCTACGGTATCTCAGCCCGCAAAGATGTATTGGGCCCAATCTTCCGCGATGACATGACCCATGACATGCGCTTTCTGGAGCGTACGTTCCAAAAGGATATGAACCTGCACGCGGAAGAAATACTCGTCCCATCAGGCGATCCGAATATGCGCCCGCTGCGCACGATCAAACTTGCCAACTCACAAGTCGCATTCGGTATTAGCGAAACCACAGAAGGAAAATGGCAGATCCGCGTGTACAACAATCTGCGCAAAGACTGGGATGATGCCGCCCGCTTCGTACAAATCAATCAGGAGCCTGAAAAAGGCTATAAAGGCAGCCTGCTATCTGCCGGCAAAGATATCAGGGACTTTGAATCACTCGACGAGGCGCTTTACTACGTACGTCGTTTTTGGAATATCGAATCCCAGTCCCTGTTCAAAGGCCGCTCTACCATGGCCGAAACAGCGCAAGATAGCCGCTTCCACCGCTTTAAAAATCGCCTACTTTCTAGTGCCCTCTATATCACAGACCACAAAATCGACCGTGACTGGAAACGTGCCATCGGTGTGAGTGTGGCCGTTGGCGCCTTAAGTGCCCTTGTCACAGGTACACCTGTGGCAGCGCTCGCGGGTCTTCTCTACACAGGTTTCTTCTGGGCGACTGTCGGCAAATCAACCGAGACAGTAGTTGGCAAAATTCAAGAATCGCTGCTAAAGCAAGTGGATGAACAAAAAGCCGAAGCCATCCTGCCTTACTTTGAAAAAGACTACATCAAGGATTACTGGCACGATACAGAACGCAACCGTAAGCGCTTCCGTAAGAAGCTGGACCCGGATGCAAAACAGCATCTACGCCTTCTTAATCTAGATGAAGCCGACATGATTCACGATGATGCCGATCCCTCATCGCCCGAAAACACATGGCGTGATTACGAGCGATTATCATCTGCCGCCTTCCGTTATTTCGGCGCGCAGTTTGATCCGACCTACGCCGAGGACGGCGTTTTGATCGCCTCATACCCTAATGGCCTTATATCACTAGTACAGGTCGATAAAACTACACGCGCCACACGTCACTACGTGACCTATAATGATGAATTTAACGTTATGGAGCGCGATAACTACAAGCACTTGGATCCCAACCTTACACACCTGCCGGAAGATGGTGACGTACACAAAATCACGCACCGCCGCGGCAAAGACTTCCGTTACACGCCTATGGATTGTGATGAATTTTTATCTGATTTATCGCACCAGCTTGGCAAAGATGCAAAAGACCTGAAAGCTTTTGGACTACCGCTCAGTAAGCTATTCAATTGCCAAGCATGCCACGGCTTAATGCCTGCACAGGCTAAAGAGGCCAAGCCCATCGAGCATTGGCGCGAAACTGCTGACACAAGAAAGCTGAAACAATCTTTACCTATTCAGCAGCTTTCATAACCGTAGACAGCCCCAAGGCCTGCTCAAAAATCTCGACGAACTCATAAACATCTTCGTATGAGTTATAAAGCGGCACAGGAGCAATACGAATAACCCCGGGCTCGCGCCAGTCACAAATGACCCCGCCAGCCTCCAGCGCCTCGAACACTTCGCGCCCCTTGCCGTGGACTAAGATAGATACCTGTGCGCCGCGCTGCGCATCATCACGCGGTGTAAGAATTTCAAATTCCGCATCCACCTGATCCAGTAAGTACATACAATACGCTGACAGGCGCAAGCTTTTATCGCGCAAATGCTCAATACCCGCTTCAGCAAAGATTTTCAGAGACGTACGTACGGGCGCCAAAGAAAACACTGCAGCATTAGAAAGCTGCCATGCGGCCGCCCCTGCCGAAGGCACAAAATCAGGCGTCATTTTAAAACGTTCTTCCAGATCTTCACCCCACCAACCACAAAAACGTTTCAGCGTGGCATTACCACTTGTATGCTTTTCATGCACAAAAGCACCGCCCGGACAGGCAGGCCCCCCATTCAGGTATTTATAATTACACCATACAGCAAAATCGATGTCATCATCATGCAAGCTCATCGGAATATTACCTGCTGCGTGCGCCAGATCAAATCCGACCAGACATCCTTTTTCATGCGCGGCTTTTGTAATGGCAGCCAAATCAAAAAACTGTCCGCTGTAATAATTAACCGCGCCAATCATCACCAGCGCAATCTCTTCACCGCGCTCTTCAATTGTCCTAAGTATATCTTCAGTGCGTATTGTATGTTCGTCCGTACGCGGCTGCATTTCGATCACGTGGTCACTTGGATCATAACCGTGGAAGGCCACTTGCGAGTTCACCGCCTGCCTATCAGAGGGAAACGCGTTCTCTTCAACAAGGATTTTTGTACGTGTCCCCTCAGGGCGATAAAAAGACACCATCATCAAATGGAGATTCACCGTCAATGTATTCATCAGAACAACTTCGGTTGTGCGCGCACCGACAATAGCCGCCATCTCTTCGCGTATATTTTCATTAAAACGCACCCATGGATCGCCATCTTTAAAATACCCGCAAACGCCTAAATCCGCCCAAGCATTCATCTCGGCCTCCACGGCCTGACGTGCGGCCTTAGGCATTAGCCCCAGCGAATTGCCGCAGAGATATATACTAGTCTTACCGCTATCGGTGAGCGGTATGTGAAATTTATCTCTGTAAGATGATAAAGGATCTTGCGCATCGAGTGTCTGCGCGAAAGCACGACCTGCCTGAAATTCATTAGACATGATAATAGTCCCTGTAGTTTATTTTTCTTTGAGAATATTTATAACGGCTCAGCGTCATTTTTAACAGCCCCGCTAAGCGTAGACTGTAATTTTTTCAGATTGGTCAAAATAGACGCCATGTTTTGCTTAACCTGCGTTTTTTCAACCTGAATATCGGATTTAGGAGGCTCCTGCATATTCACATTCACGCCATAGGCAAATAATGCATCAGGTGAAACAATAACCGTACGCGGAGGCACAGCAACATCTAGCTGCGGATCAGCCCGAACGATATACGTACCCGGCTTAATAAATTCAAAAACAAAGAAACCGTCATAAGACGTCATCGTTTCCTCAATCACCTCACCATGGCCGCTAACGAGCTGCATTTTCAATCCCGGAATAGGGTTTCCATTTTCAAAATAAGCGCTACCGTCAATCACACCTGTTTCCACAACAGGGATTTCAACATCCTGCGCCACTCCGGGACGCAGCAATACCACATACCCCTTAGCCGCTGTGCGGTGAAACGGGTTTGTTAAACGTTCTTCATCCAGTGTTACACCGGCATAATCACCTTGTTCGCCTTGAACATAAGAGACACTGCCATCTTCATTCGTCAGTTCAAGCTCACGGCCATCAACTTCCAAACCTGTATCTGAAAGCCACTCATCATCACCATCAAAAACATTATTAAGGTTGCGGTCCAAGAAAACCTTACTGCGCAGCGCATTATGAGTACGTTTTGTGCGGCTATCAAACATATAGCCGCCATCATCCGCAAACGGCGCCAACGTCGTCGAAGCACGTAGAACAACATCCACACCGCCATCATGGTTCCAATTTCCATCAATACTTCCAAGGAACGTGCCAAAATCATAACCGACATCTGCACCTATACGGACATCACTCGTATCTCTTAAGCTCTGCCCGTAAGTCAGTCCCGCGCGCAACTCGCGATTAGGACGGTACCTCAGCTCGGTTGTGAAATTCTGCCAATCAAACGTAGGATAAACACCGTATGTCAGTAAAGAACGACTGCTTAGCTCGCGCGACAATCTAAAGTTTGCATTTGTACGCCCAATCACAGAGCTCAAATCACTATCTTGATATATGGCCGTTAATGTGTTGCCATATCTTTGCCCGCCGCGCGCAAGGCTGTTTGACAAGCGGTATCTGGAACGCGTTGAATCATCTTCACGCTTTTCATGGTCACCGGAAACCTGAATACCGACAGAACCAAAATCCGTTGCAAAACGCTTTGTCGCGCGGCCCTCAATATCATATTTACGAGCACTCTCATCAAAGCCCGTGCGATCACTTTCAAAATCTTTGTAAAGCCCTGTACGTAAATTCACGCGCCAGCCTGCCAGTGACGTAGCTAGCCTGTTATCAACCGCATTACCGCCCCCAAATTCCTGATAAACCTCGGTCGAACCTAAGACATTACCAAAACCGTAATTAGCACCAACAGTGGCGTAGGCACGCTCCCCTTGGCGGCTAAATGTGTTCGTGCCAGTGGCAAACACTGTCAAATTACGATTAATACCGTGCGATACAGAACCTGAATACGCAATACCCTCATCATTTTGACCAACATCTTCGAGTGTACGTACAAAGGGATCATCATCATCCAGTGTGATCAAATTATCTGTTGTATCAACAATACCTGCTTCATATTCAGTCTTACCGGGACTTAGCAAACTGCCGCCTATCGTATGCTCTTCAATACGCTCTTCGGTTTGTCCTTGAGGCCCATACAAGACAGTGCGGAAGATATTGTTGCCGGCGAACAGCTCTACATTCTCAAAACGATATTCACCAGTGTCACTAACAACGCCGAAATCAATCAGCTCGGAATTGCGGTACAGCTCTATCTCGTAACCAGGAATACCTGTACCATCAATCGTGATTTCGTCAAAATTCTGCTGTCTTTTTACGGGACGAGAGGAAACAGTGACACCGCGACCGCCAGTGGCACCGCGCACAAGGTTGGGCGTACGCAAGCCGACATCACCAACCCTAACTTCGCGAATACCGAGGGGCATTGTGTCATTGCCAAAAGCACGGCGCGTAAATAAAGCACGAATATTATCCGGCATTTCAATCTCACCATCCTCTATGCCAAAACGCGCACTGTAATCAGCAGAGAAACCAAGAAAATCATTTCGACCATAGAGGTTGGTATAACCATTTGTACTGTCATCAGAGCCGCGACGGCCAATTTGCGCATCAATATCAACAGCAGGCTTGCTAATCATGCGATAAGGGTTTTCTTTAACTACATAGCCTTTGTAATCAGGGTTACCATTTGCAAGACGCTCTAACGCTTGATCACGTCTTTCTTCGCGCTCAATACGCAATTCATAGGGCAGCTTACGCGGTGTTGCGAGCTCCATCTGCAACTTCAAAAAGTTAAACTCGATATCTAAGGGAAACAGCTCGTTCAGACGCTCGAGCTTCAAATAAATATCACCAAAACCGCTACCATAACTTTTGATAATAGCATCATCGGGCGCCAGATCATAAACCTCACCGCCGGACGTCATGTAGTAGCCATTGGCAATATCGACCACAAATTCATTTTCAGGCTGACTATACCAACCGGTTACTTTCTGGCCTTCCAAATCAAGCTCTGTATAATATTCAATCATACGACCAAGCTCTGCGATAGGAAGATAATAGGACGAATACCCGACTTGATATCCCAAAAGCGTGCGCGCGACCACTTCATCATGTCGGCGCACCTGAACAATCAGCTCATAAGCGTCCTTTTCACTAATCTGCGCCTTTGCAGGGGAAAGCGGCAGAATCAAAGCGCAAAAAACCAGCACCACGACGCTTAATCGTATGCTGAAAAACTTTGAAATTGTGTCACGCACTGAATGTGTGCTCATGAAACGAGCCATTGATAGTGAAAGACGTAGTTAACCAGCTAAAATCATAGCATGAGACCACGCCTTACCCCAACGGAATATGCGCATCAGGAAACAAATATCCTTTTAAAAAACAGAGGATTACTTTAATTGCGTCGAAATAATGTAATCAGTAGAGGCTAAAGGATCGCCATCATGGAGCTTATAGCCCATAACAATACTGTTACAACCTGCTGGCGGCACATCGATATAGCGCGTAAAACTACGACTACCAATCTCTTTGAACACACGGGCCTTGGCACGGCTAAGAATTAAATTACGGCCATCTGGCGCAGCACAGCGAATTTCAATATCCCCTAGAGCAGAACGTGTCCCTGAACGATTTAGCGTAAAATCCACACGAGTACGCGTATCATCAACCTTTTGGAATACGACGTTCGAAAAAGAAACATCCAAAGTCGTTTCACCGTGCAGAAAAAACACAGGAATTCTATAGCCTGTCAACATCGTAAGCTCAGCCGCCTGTCCGCCGCCGGGTTTTGACTTCGTAGAACCGTCAGGATTAAATTCAGGCGGAATTTCTTCAGGGCCAATAGTGATGTATGAACGGTACTCCCCTGCCGCCATATTGTTATTACGGCGCAACATAAAACGGATATTTTGAAGCTGTCCCGGCTGCAGCAGCAGACGGCGCGGCGCCACATACATATGCGGAGACGCTGGCTCTACGCCCATTGAGCGGGCCTCTTCTTCACTCACCGTCAACTTGGGACCATCTTGCCCCATAATCAACTGATCCCACTCTAAGCGGTAAGATTCCGGCTGCTGCGCTGTATTCTTCAATTTAAAAACCGCAGAGCCGCCCTTCGGGCCAATAAAAACAAGGCTGTCCGTTAGCAAAAGTGCATTAGCCTGTCCTGTAAACGACATAAGTCCCAAAGACAATGCGCACGTAAAAACACTCTTTTTAAGGATCGCTTTAATATTCATCATATTTTCTCTGCTCTCGTTATCTTATGGCGTAAAGGTTACAGTCATGATCATAGACCCTGCATAGGACCCTTGCTGCTGCGGAAATGTAGTACTAATACGCGCTCCAATAGGAACCGTTAACTGCGTGCTAGTCAAAGTTTTAGAAGTATAGGTTTTGGTACGGCCACCTTTGGATGTCGCAATATTAAATTTTGATACAACCATAGTCTTGCCACTTACAGAAATATTTGCAGCTTTGGCACTCAACTGAAATTCAACACTACCTGTCGTGCTCGTGATACCTGTTGCTTTACAAACACCGGGCTGCGGCGTACCCAAAACAATAGGGCAGCCATTAGTATTCACAGCGCCACCGGGTGTAACCGTAAGCTTGCCGTTGCCACAATCTGCTAAGGTGCCATACTGGATAGGCTGACACGTAATTGCAATCTGGGCCATAGCCTGTGAAAAAGGCATCATCGATGCAATAGCTAAACTAAGCTTCACCATCACATGGCCAGATTTTTCCACAAATCCTGTCGATACTCTATTAAGCCCGGAGCCCATATAAATCCTTACAAAAACTGAATATTCCGAGTACAGCATGGACGCATGCCATCATCAAGTCCTTATAAAGATTCATACGCAAAGAATTCACCTTGCCTTCGCAAAAACTATAGATGACAATGTTACAAATGCTTTTTAAATCAGGAATCTAGATATGATCAAAATTGACAGTGACAATGCCGCCATTGAGAAAAATATCCGCCTCATGGAAAAACGTATCGAGGAATATGGTGGCTACCTTGACCCTGATCTTTACATCACCTGTGAAAACGGAGAGATGAGCGTTGAAAAACACGGCTTCATCAACCCGACAAAGCCTCTGATTGCGCTACCAACAGACTTGTTACTGCCGGCAGAAGCCATGAAAATGAGCGTAAAAAATGATGAGATGTTTATGAATCCTGACAAGGGTACGTTAACAGACATCCAAACAGAGATGGCTGAAACCATGCTGGATCTGTACAACCTGACAACAAAAATCAAAAACCACAAGGCAAGCTGCTGCTGGTTCACATACCAAGAAGCGCCAGAAGCTCTGGAAGACTTAATGTCCGCGCGGGCCATGAACGACAACCAAAACAAGTTCATGAAATTCACACGCGGCGAAAGCGATCTCGATAGAGATCAGTTCCTTTGCGAAACATACGTAAAAACCAGAACAATCGGCTATAAAAACCCTGACTCCGAAGACGATGATGCGCCGCAGACTAAAATCATGCCCATCGTCGACTTCATCAACCACCACGCCACAGGCGCTAATTTCGGTTTCGCAAAAGGCTTTGATAACACGCAAAAAGACAAAGAATTTTTGCAGATTAAGGATAGCCGCCCGCTGACAAACAGCAATGAGTGCTTCGCCTATTACAATCAGATGGACACTCTGGATGCCTTTATTAACTATGGCTTTCCGGATACCAGCACAAATTTTGTACGCTCCGTACCTGTTGAGTTCAGCCTGCCCGATGGCACCGTCATTGCGGCGCGCGGCCTGATGGGCGCCAATAAAAAAGGCAAACTGAATAAAACACTGGCCGGCTTGCGCCCCTACATTCCACCGACAATTATAAATACGGAGGAAAGACTGGAAGTATCCTACTTCATTATCCCTTGTGATGCGCAGACACAGCACGCTTTGCGCCGTGTTTTAAGATTATTTATATCCAACCGTGCCGCACGCAAACTCAATACAAATCAAATTTGGGCAGAGGTTCTAAAGGCTGAGGAAATCATCGTCTCGACCAATGTTAAATTCTATCAGGACCTGATCATGAAATGTGATCAGAATCTAGCCAAAGCGCCAAACGCCTCCTGGGAAATGACCAAAATGGTTGCGCGCATGCAATTGGAAAAACTTTTCAAATACCACTACGAAGAGAGCCACTTTACAGGCGAAGCCTCTACAAATGCCGGCGCAGAGACCGAAGAGTTCGCCGCCGCTGAATAAGCGATAAATTTTGAAATCCAAACATGAAAAAGCCCGCTAAAGCGGGCTTTTAAAATTTCTATGCTCAACAATTCTTAGAATGTTGAAAGCAGTGTGTAAGTACCTGTGTATGTACCTGGGACGTTGTTCGCTTTAAAGTTCAGAATACCACCGATAGAAACGTTACCGATTGTACCTGAGTTAACTACAGCACCTGTACGAACGTTACCACCAGACTTAAATGTCTTAGTATACGCCGCCATTTTTGCTGTCGCTTTGTAAAGCAACTTAACAACTTTAATCGTTTTAGATGTCGCACCACCCGCACCTGCTGTTGACAGTGTCAAAACACCGGCAGCAAATTCAGGAATAGACAGTGTGAATGTCGCACTTTTTGGTGCTGTCAAAGCTACTTTACCGTTTGTACCGGCAGAGATGATAACACCTTTGGTGATTGTAGAACCACCAGCAGCTGATTGCAAAGTAAGAACACCTGCTGATTTTACCGCGAAAGTACCGAAGTTCAGTTTTGTTAACTGGCTAACGCCAAGTGGGTTAACAATTTTCGCTGTAATGTTCATAGTGTCTGACGCTGAGGCCTGGGCCCAAGCATCGCCGGTCAAGAATGGGTTAGGGACAAAAGTACTTAATGCCACCATAGCCACGCCCGTACCGAGGGCTTTTTTATTGAGATGACTCATGACTACACTCCTTGCTTCAATAAAATTGTGAGCCTGTAAACCAGAGAAACTCCTGTTTCTCTTTCCGGTTAATGACAGAAACACAGATGCAGCTTACCACATTCATAGAATCATGCAAAGGCCAAAAACCCTTTTTGCATAAGCACTTGTGACTAAAATACACCTGTTCTTACACTATACAGTCAGAGACTAAACAAACTATTAACGCACTGCGAGAACACATATATCTAAAGATCATGTACTTAAAAGTGTGTAATAAACGGCCTTATATACTGAGGCCTCAATCCACCAAACCTGCCTCTTTCAATCGGTCGTAGGTTGGCTGAAGTTGTTCCTCATAGCGTCTCCAAGCCTCTACAGAAGTCTTATAAATAGGTTTAATGACCTGGTTTTTACTTGCCGTTAGAACAGCACGCTTCTGTTTATGCGGCTCAAGGCACGCATCATCCCACTCCAGTCCAACGTAATCGATAAGCTTACGAGCGTTTTCTTCGAAATTATTAACTGTATCCTCGTAATTAACCTCAAGAAAACTACCTTCAGGCAATATTTCGCGCCAGTAATTTACCATATCATTATAAGCAATGTACTGCTCAGCCATCAGCTCCAGATCATATGACCAGATATGACCGACCGCGAAATTCTGCTTGTAACAAGACAGCAAATTATCCATCGGGTTACGACGACAGACAATAATCTTTGCATTCGGCAGTATACACTTCAGCAGCGCAATACTGTTATAATTACCAGGCATCTTATCGGTAATGCGCTTAGCCTGCCCTGTATCATCGCGCTTCTTAATCAAATCAACATAAGCCTCACCCATCATATTGGCATTCTCATGCTTCAAAGGCCCCTTGGTGCGCACTACAGTATTCAGATCATATAGCTCGCCCGCGCCAAAAACGTCAGGATGTGAAGAAATAATCTGTTCCGTCAATGTCGTGCCGGAACGCGGCATACCACAAATAAATACAGGCAAATCGGACTGGCAGCCCAATCCCTCAAACGATTTAACCATATCGGCCGAAAAGGCGTTCTTGCGTGCTGTAAAGCCCTTCCACACAAGATCTTTATCATAGTATTTAGACTCTAACTTAAGATCATTCGCCTTTTTCAAATGCTCGAAGGCCTTGTCATAATCTTTGATATGCTGGTACACATCAAACATCGTAAAGTGGATATTCGCCTGCGCATCCAGACCAAAATCATCAACTTTATCAGCAATAGACTTAATAGCGGCGAAGTCTGGGTCATCCTCGGTAAACTTTTTGAATGATGTCAAACTGGCATAAAACGCAGGAGATGTTGAAGCTGTTTCACGGGCAGATTCCAGAACCTCATAGGCTTCGTCTTTACGGTTAATAGTTAGAAGCATCTCCGCCTTCAATATTAAAGCAGTAGGGTTTTTAGGCGCATGAGCTAAAATTTTCTCAACAATTTCAATTGCCTTATCAACCTGATTAGCTTGCTCATATAACCTGGCTTTTTGAGCAAGAAGATGCGGCGTTTCATCACCTAAGTCAGTTGCCTGATCGAGTGCTTCAATAGCTTCATCAATCATATCCAGGTTCTGTCGAATTTCAGCAAGCTTAACCAAAGAACGCATTGATTCGGGCTCTAGTGCCAGCGCCTGCTGCATTACAGCGTCCGCCTCGTCATAGCTATCCATTGCCAGCAGAACATCCACCATATCCAGATAGTGAATGGCTTCTTCTGGCTCTAAACGAATCGCTTTATCAGCAGCCTGATAGGCATCATCCAAACGCCCCATACCGCGCAAGCCAACACAAAGAATGCTGAGCGCCTCTGTATGATCTTCTTTAAATGACAGAGCATAACGTGCCGCAGTAATCGCTTCGGGATAACGCTCTTGCTCAAGGTATGTCATCGCCAGATTAGCGTGCGCTGTGTAATAGTCCGGCTTGCAATCCGTGGCCTTCTTATAAGCTTTGAAAGCCTCATCAAATTCACCCAAATCACGCAGCGCATTCGCCAGATTATTCCATGCTTCCGCATTAGTATCATCCAGCTCAACAGCCTTTTCGCCTTTTTCTTTAGCATCATCGAGTTCACCGATGGTACGCAATGTATTAGACCAATTCGCAAACACCTTGCTATTATCAGGCGCCATCTCAGCCAGCTGCTCCCAAACATCAAGAGCTTCCTGATACTTCTCCTGAGGAACAAGCGAAATACCTAAGTTGATATATGCGTCCGGATTCTCCTCATTTATAACGGTTGCCTGCGCCGCGGCCTCTTCAGCTTCTTCATAGCGCTCCATAAGGTAAAGCGCATAAGACTTGCTCGCCCATGCCTCGTAAAGCTCAGGCTCAATCGCCAGCGCTTCATCAAAAGCTTCGATTGCCTCTTCATTCTTGTCATTAACAGACAGAATAACGCCATAATTAACCCAGCAGCCCGGAACTTCAGGTTCGACCTCGACCGAAATCTTGCCATATTTCATGGCCTCCTCAGCATTACCGCGCTGAAAAAGCAGCGATGCCAGATGGTAAACAGTCGGAAAATGATCAGGTACAGCGCGCAGAATATCTTTATAAGTACGCTCGGCGATTGTCAGGTTACCGCTTCGGTGATGCGCCTGCGCAAGCTTTGACGCTTCTTCCAGCGTAACTTCTTGACCACCAGTGGTCTGATCTTCTGCCTTGGAACTTGTTTCTGCTGCTGACACGGTGCAATCTCCTGCTACATAATCTTTACTTCAGCGTAAAAGTTTAGAAGGTTAACGCCGCAACGTAAAGCCCATCATGTTAACCAATCCTCACATTAATTAACCAGGGCCTTAAATATAAGAAATCCACAGATTATCCCCATTTTATACACAACAATCCTTTGTTTGCATTGACGGATTCGCAATTGCCACTTAACCTAGTAATCGGGTGACTTGCCTAAATTCTTGGGCAAATTTAGTAAATTTATATCAGGATTCTCGCCATGCCTTATGGCGCCCTGCAGCGATTCGGCTGCACTCGGGACATATAGATGCCTATGCATTCTGATGCTGCTCAGCTTTACAGTTGTGCTGTCGGGCTGTGGCAACTGGCTTTTCGGCGAATCATCCTCATCTTCACAGTCATCCGCAAGCACCCAAAACGTAGCCCCAGCACCGCCCGGAAGCACTTTGATGCCCGGCGATCCCAATGCCCCAACTGACGCTACAGCACCCAGCTATGTATCCAATTATGTTGACCCACTGCTAGAGGCTGGCCCTCTGGAATTAAGGCCTGACGGGTCTTTAGGCTCTCTTGGCCTCAATCTGGATACCTATTTCGCGCACAACCTGGACGGCATGCACACAAACGAAGCCCGTATCGGCCGCATTGAAAACGTCCTGTCAGCCATGCAAAAAGATCTGCGCCGCATGGCACCACCCATACAGCGCCTTATCTCCATCGAGAGCGATATCAGAGCATTAGTCACCCAACTAAGCCAACTCGCAGAAGAAGAGCCCGAAGCCATCGCGCCCCCGACGCAAATGGCCGGCAACACAATGAACGCACCGCCCGCGTCCAGCGCTCCGATGGCTGTCGCCCCTGTCACGCCGCCGCAAACAGGCGGCAAAGCTGTGCCTGCGGCCGCAAACGGCACGACTGTAAATCGCGTGCGTATCGGCGAACACAAAGATAAAACAAGAATTGTACTGGATGTCAGCGGTCCTGCCTCGTACCGCTATGACCTAGATAACGGCGAGAATCTACTGGTTATCGAACTGCCGGGCACATCATGGTCCGCGCTGAACCAATGGCAAGGTAAAAAGTCACCCCTTTTGGCCTCCTATAGCGCCGCTGCCACAGGAAGTGGCGGCTCCCGCCTTGTCATTCAGTTACGAGAGAGTGCATCTGTGATCAACGAATCCGTGATACAGGAGAATGGCTACCCTGACTACCGCATCGTCATCGACGTCAAAGGGTCAACCATTCACCAATAGGATCGTGATCAATTCTTAAAATATAGGCTTAGTTGTTATAGCGCGGCTTCTCGAAGCGCTTCGGATCGCTATAGATAAATAGGCTTCTATCAAGACTGATCCCTGTTTGCATCTCAAACAGTTCAATCTCTGTTACGTTACCGAGTGAATCGGTCACGCGCCATTTCTTCAGCCACATAGGGTTTTCCTGAAAGCCCAGCGTGATAGAGCCCGCACCCGGATCAGCCGTTTGCGTTAAAGTGATCTGTAGCAGTCCCCCTTCACGGCGCAAATCAGTAACCGTGATATCACCTGACAGCGACAAATCAGAACGCAGCAGGAAATCAGCCAAAGTCTGGCCAATCGGCGCATTACTCTGCTCCTGCAGCTCGGCATCATAGAAATAGATAAAGAAGCTATCAGCGACAATAAAGTCCTCCAGATCGTCATACTCGAAACGCAGACGACCGGGACGGTTTAGATAAAACGTACCTTTGAGCTGGCTACCATCAGGTGATGTTTGCAAAAAACGCGCTTTCGCCGTATCCAGCGACTTTAAATAAGTTTCCGCCTGCACAACCGCAGGCGGACGCTTCGCAGATTGCGCCTGCGCTGCCGTAAAGGGAAACACCATCAAAAGAATCAGTAATAAATATCGCATAGCTCACTCATACATAAATTAATCACGACTGCCCATAGTTAATTGCGCCGCCTTGAATATATACGAGATATAACGATCAATCCTTTAGGAAAGTTTCTTACAAGCCTTAAGCATCAGAGAAATCAGACACAAGCACTTCGCGCTTACCTGTCGGGCTGGCTTTGGACACAACACCCTGACGTTCCATTTCTTCAATGATACGTGCAGCGCGGTTATATCCGATTTGTAAGTGACGCTGGATAAAGCTGGTAGACGCCTTACCCTCACGTGCGATAACGGCCACGGCTTTATCATATAGCTCATCAACATCGCTGCTGCCGCCTTCATCACCAAACATGGCATTCATGACTTCGCTGTCACCGAATTCGCCGCCCTCTGTAACTTCTTCCAGATATTGCGGTTCACCCTGTGCTTTCAGGAAGCTCACAACCTGCTCGACCTCATCATCGGATACGAACGGACCGTGTACGCGCTGAATACGACCACCAGGGGCCATATAAAGCATATCACCCATACCGAGCAGCTGCTCCGCGCCGCCTTCACCCAGAATGGTGCGGCTATCGATTTTCGATGTCACTTGGAAAGAAATACGGGTCGGGAAGTTGGCTTTGATAACACCTGTAATAACGTCAACGGACGGACGCTGTGTTGCCATGATGATGTGAATACCCGCAGCACGCGCCATCTGCGCCAGACGCTGTACGGCATTTTCAACATCTTTACCAGCCACCAGCATCAAATCGGCAAATTCATCGACGATCACCACGATATAGGGCAGCTCCGTCATATCCATTTGCTGGTCTTCGAACACAGGTTTGCCTGATTCAGGGTCAAAGCCCGTTTGAACCTTGCGCATCAATGTCTCGCCCTTTTTACGCGCCTCGACAAGGCGAGCGTTATAGCCTTCGATATTACGAACGCCCAGCTTTGACATCGCGCGGTAACGGTTTTCCATCTCCGCCACAGCCCATTTCAGCGCCACGACAGCCTTACCGGGCTCTGTCACCACAGGCGCCAGCAAATGCGGAATATCATCATAAACGGACAGCTCCAGCATTTTAGGGTCAATCATAATCAAGCGGCACTTTTCAGGCGGCAATTGATACAGCAGCGACAACACCATCGTGTTCACAGCCACCGACTTACCCGAACCCGTCGTACCCGCAATCAGCAAGTGCGGCATTTTGGCCAAATCCGCAATGATCGGCTCCCCGCCGATATTCTTACCTAAAATCAGCGGCAAATGCGCTTTGGTCTTTGCCACAGCCTGCGTTTCCAGTACTTCACGGAAATAAACTGTCTGGCGCTTTGCGTTCGGCAATTCAATACCGATTACATTGCGACCAGGCACCACAGCAGAACGCACAGACACCGCAGACATGGAACGCGCGATATCGTCAGACAAACCGATCACACGTGCAGATTTCGTACCTGGTGAAGGCTCCAGCTC
Organism: Micavibrio sp.; assembly: GCA_012960155.1. Classification (GTDB taxonomy): domain Bacteria; phylum Pseudomonadota; class Alphaproteobacteria; order Micavibrionales; family Micavibrionaceae; genus UM-FILTER-47-13. The sequence goes on from DUBU01000021.1 coordinate 17,515, forward strand.
GTACAGCGTAACGACAGGGCCGGGATGCACGCTGACAATCTCGCCGCTGACACTGAAATCAGCCAGCGTATTTTGCAAAAGCTCCGCATTCTGGCGCAAGGCTTCTTCATCAAGCTGCATATCTTCAACTTCCTGCGGCACATCCTGCAGCAGATCAACGGGCGGTAATTCCCACTGGATATCACCGCTCACACGGCCTGACAGTACCATATTACTCTGCTTCGCGCCTTTTTGCGCGGCCTTCTCGGGCGCAACAACTTTGATGCCCGCTTTGGCAGCAGGAGCAGCAGGCGTATCCACATCAAAGGGTGGTTCTTCATCCTTGCTGGACATAGGTGGCGTAATTTTCTGCAGGATAGATTTTTCTTCTTTAGCGGCCTTAGCAGGTTTTTCTTTTTTAACCTTAGGCGCGCGCTCACGCTTTTCTTTCGGCGCGGCATAGTCTTCGTCGTTATAATGACGCACCCAGTAAACAAAATCCGCCAGCGCATCAAAGACATTCAGGCTTATATTCAAAGCGCCTGCGGCAACCATCAGCACAAAGTCTTTCACCTGTGTACGTGTCACAGCGGCAGCATATAAAAACGCGCTAAAACCTAAGACACCTGCCACTACAGCCACAATCGTATGTTCGTAAGTACCGCTGATACCGCTGATTTTTGTCGCAACACTATTCAGCATCAGACTGCCGCCGCCGCCGCCAAGATAAGGCAGTACCAGCCAGTCACCTGACGGTATGCGCGCAAAGGCAATCGCCCCCAGAATAGTCGCCGCCAGCATCGCTGCAATTTTCGGCATCAAAGGCGCCATCGGTTTACGCTTCCACAAACGAAAGCCCCAAATCGAAAAAACAGCCGCCAGCACCACAGTGCCCAGCCCAATTGTCTGCAAGCCCAGATCTGCTACAAACGCACCGCTTTCACCAAGCCAGTTATGTACGATCTCGCTGTCATTGGCGCGTGCCGTATTCCATGACGGATCAGCATTATTATAGGTCATGACAGACAGCATCAAAGCCGCCCCGCCGCCTAAAAAGCCGAACGCCAGCACATCAAAGATGCGTCGCGCCAAAAACGCCTGTACAGGTTCCGGCAGAAAACTGCGTTTTTTACGGTTTTTCTTCTTTTTTACGACTTTGGAATAACGCGCCATGGTGATGTGATTCGTGAATACGGGTTAAGGATATTGCCGCAAACGGAATATGCGGGGAATGATTATGTATTGTATCCGCCACAAGCCGCTATGGCAATGGCTTTTCCCGCGAATTAAGTGGCTGCGGCAACGCACAATGAATCCCCCATGGACATTTTGCGGTTAATTCCCTACTCTGCGTGACAAGAATTTAAATGAAAAACAAGGGAGACTACAATGGCTGATCTTTTCGAAAACCCGCTGAAAACCAACGGTTTTGAGTTCGTTGAATTTACAGGCAAGGACATTCCCCAGCTTGAAAAACTGATGAAAGAATTCGGTTTCACAGCCGTTGCCAAGCACAAGACAAAAGACATCACGCTTTACCAGCAGCACGATATCAAATTCCTAATCAACCGCGAAAAAGACGGCCAGCCCGGCAATTTTGCAGATATCCATAACGGCGGCGCCAGTGCAATGGCCTTTAAGGTCGCTGATGCTGATTTTGCCATTGCCGAAGCTAAAAAGCGCGGCGCTGAAGTCGTTGAAGCCGGCGAACACGGCGGTTCGATGAACCTGCCTGCGATTAAGGGTATCGGCGATACGCTGCTATATTTAATCGACTCAGAAACAGTTTACGACGAAGAGTTCGAAGGTCTGGCGATCGCCATGCAAGGCTGTGGTCTGACATATATTGACCACCTGACGCATAACGTACACCGCGGTAATATGGCCAAATGGGCTAAATTCTATGAAGACATCTTCAACTTCCGCGAAATCCGCTACTTCGATATCGAAGGAAAGCTGACAGGCCTGAAATCAAAGGCCATGACAAGCCCATGTGGTAAAATCCGTATTCCGCTGAACGAATCATCTGACGATAAATCCCAGATCGAAGAATTCCTAAAGCGCTTTAACGGTGAAGGTATCCAGCATATTGCTCTGGGCACAAACAATATCTTCGCCACAGTCGAATCCATGAGCGCCAACGGCGTTCCGTTTCAGAAAACACCGGCAACATATTACGAATTGCTGGACGAGCGCGTTAAAGGCCACGGCGAAAATACAGCCGAGCTAAAGCGTCTCAACATCCTGCTCGACGGCGCACCGACAGAAGATCAGGGCTTGCTGCTGCAAATCTTCACACAAGACGAAATTGGTCCTGTATTCTTCGAACTGATCCAGCGCAAAGGCAACGAAGGCTTTGGCGAAGGCAACTTCCAAGCCCTGTTCGAATCCATCGAGCTCGACCAAATTCGCCGCGGCGTGCTGGAAGACGGCGAAAAAGACAAAGCTGCAGGATAATAACCTGCAGCCTAAATCACACAAAAAGTAAGGAGTGAAACTATGAAACTCGGTTCACTACAAGAAGGTCGTGACGGCCAGCTGATCATCGTGAAGAACGATCTGAGCATGTACGTCCCTGCGGTGCATATCGCGCCGACTATGCAAGCAGCGCTCGACAAATGGGATCAGGCAGAGCCTAAATTACGCGATATAGCACAAAAGCTGGAAAACGGCGAGATTCCGAACGCCAAGCCGTTCGAGCCTGCCCGCATGGCATCGCCGCTACCCCGCGCTTACCAAATCGCCGATGGCAGTGCTTACTTGAACCACGTGGAGCTTGTCCGCAAAGCACGCGGCGCTGAAATGCCGCCCGAATTTCTGTCAGACCCGCTAATGTACCAAGCAGTCAGCGATACTATCCGTTCCCCGATGGAAGACGTGCCGATCCCGTCCGAAGATTTCGGCATTGATTTCGAAGGCGAAGTGGCCGTAATCGTAGATGACACACCAATGGGCGTAACCCCTGAAGACGCGCTGAACCACATAAAACTGGTGATGATCATGAATGATGTATCATTGCGCAATCTGATCCCGAACGAACTAGGCAAAGGCTTCGGCTTTTTCCAGTCAAAACCGCCCAGCGCCTTTTCCCCTGTCGCCGTAACGCCCGACACATTGGGCGGCGCATGGAAAGACGGCAAATTACACCTGCCGCTGGTTTGTACGCTAAATGATACAGAAACAGGCCGCCCGAATGCGGGCATCGATATGCAGTTCGATTTCGGTCAGCTGATCGCCCATGCTGCCCGTACGCGTCCGCTTTCCGCAGGCGCCATCATCGGTTCAGGCACGATTTCAAACCATGATCCTGACTCTGGTATCTCATGCCTTGCTGAAATTCGCATGATCGAAAAAATCGAAAGCGGCGAGATGAAGACGCCATTTATGAAATACGGCGACCGCATCAAAATCGAAATGTTCGATGAAAACGGCCAATCCATATTCGGTGCCATTGATCAAAAAATCGTGCCGTACGCGTACAATGCAAACACCGCAGAAAACAAGGCAATGGCGGGTTAGCATGTTAAAGCTGTACAGCTATTTTCGTTCGTCCACATCCTATCGCGCGCGCATTGCCTTAAACCTGAAAGGCATGGAATACGAAACCGTGCCTGTAAATTTGTTAAAGGACGAGCAGCGCAGCGAGGACTACCTGAAAATCAATCCTATGGGCGGCGTACCCGCGCTGATAGACGGTGATTTCGTGCTAAGCCAGTCCTTGGCGATTATCAACTATATCGACAATATGAAATCAGAACCGTCCCTTGCCCCCGGTGATTACAAAGATCAGGCCTTCGTGCGCCAGATCGCGCTTAGCATCGCCGAAGACATCCATCCGCTGATTAACCTGAAAACCCAGAAATACCTGTCCGACCATCTAGGCGCTGACGAAGCCGCTAAAAAAGAATGGTACATTCACTGGACAACAACGGGTATGGCAGCGGTCGAAAAAATGATCGCAGGATACGGCAAAGCAGGCAACTTCGTGCTGGGCAATAAAGTCAGCGTTGCCGATATATGCCTGATCCCGAATATGTATTCCATGCGTCGTTTTGGCGTTCCGCTGGATGCGTACCCGCTATGCTGCGCTATTGAGCGTCATTGCATTACATTGCCGGAATTTATAAAAGCAGCACCTGAAACACAGGCCGAAGCGCCCGAGGATCTAGAACAGATCCACGGCCCCAACGCCCCGTTTCTTAAACAAGCCGCATAAAAAAAACTATAAAAGGGAGACATCATGTCAAAACCAGAGCGCGTTACAGGCAATCCGACAGGGTTCGGCAATCCAGATAACTTTATGACCTATATCGTTAATCAAGGCTGGAATAATTACACAACCGCAGAACATGACGTTTGGCGCTCTCTCTTTAATCGTCAGCGCGAGATTATAAAAGGCCGCGCCTGCCGCGAATTTCTCGAAGGACTGGAAGCCCTGAATATAGATGAAAACCAGATTCCTAATTTCGAAGACACCAGCAAACTTCTAAAGCAAAAAACAGGATGGGAAGTTGTTGCCGTCGAAGGCCTGATCCCTGATCTACCTTTCTTTAAAATGCTCTCCGAGCGCAAATTTCCCGCGGGCAACTTCATCCGTACGCGTGAACAGATCGACTATATCGAAGAGCCTGATATCTTCCACGATGTCTTCGGCCATGTCCCGTTGCTCGCCAATCCGATCTTTGCCGATTATATGGAAGCCTATGGCAAAGGCGGTCTACGCGCACTAGAATTCGGCACAGTCAAAAATCTCGCCCGCCTTTACTGGTATACCGTAGAATTCGGTCTGATTAACACAGCAGAGGGTGTACGTATTTTCGGCGCGGGTATCCTGTCTTCACCCGGCGAGACTATCTTTGCCTTAGAAAGCCCTTCACCGAACCGTATCGGCTTCGATTTAAAACGTACGATGCAAACCAATTATCGCGTTGATGATTACCAACAAACCTATATGGTCATCGACTCTTTTGAAGATTTATTCAAACAGACATACGCCGATTTTGCACCGATCTATGGGGAACTCAAAAACGAAAGCGTAGAGTACAGCCCCGAAGATTTGGCAAAACAAGATCAGATCTTTACAAAAGGTACGCAGGAATACGCGAAGATTAAAAACACTTAAAGTTCAAAAGCGTTTTTATTTATGTTCAGGTTTATGGCTTGCATCTTTACGCGGGGCACTTAAGTACCCTTTATCTTCGAGCTGCGCAAAATTCGTATACACCTCGCCATAGGCCGCGCAATTAAAATCACGCATCACCTGCAGCGCCTCATCATGCGTACGGCAGTTATCAAACAGCCACTGAGCATTGGTTTCGCCCTTGCACTTGCGTTCAAATGTTTCCAGATACTCTTCACCCATATACTTAACAACATAAGGCTTAAGGGCTTCATACAGCGATGCACCTAATGCACCGTATGTCGTATCTGCCATCGGAATATCAGCGATACGCTTGCCTCTGCGAATAAAATGATGACGCTCTTGCATTAAAAAATCCAGATCCTGCTTAATCTGCATTTTTAAAATGCGCGGTTCATCCAGCCTATAACCCGCGTCTCGCAGGACGGCCATAACAGCTTCGCGGCATTCATAATCATTGGCGGGAATGGCTTCCAGAATAAAGGTATCAACAATCGTCGAGGGACCTGAATCCTTATCACGCCCTTCATTGTGCGTAGCAGCACTGCCGTCTGCCATAGGATGAATCGGGTGCTTAACGCTATTCCACCAAAGGTTATAAGCATTGACCAAATTCTTCATCGTCTGCAATTCACGCGGCAGCTCTGAAAACGTCGGTGCCTTTTCATCCTCACCAATAATCGTGTAAGTCTGCCCGTCCTCATTACAATAGAAAATCATATTGGTCTCGTAATAAGCACGCTCGGCCAGATACAGCAGATAATCATAGCCATCTTCGGCCTCAAAGGGCAGCCCGCTAACCAGAGCTTTGTACTCCAGCAAATAACGATCCTTCATACCCATGTGGTTGTAATACGGTTTCTGCTCGCCATAGCGGAAGGGTAGTGCACTCTCGCACATCGTAACAGCAAAGGGCAGCAACGTGTATTTCAGCAGCGTATCCTCCAGCATATCACTAGGGCCGCTATGGCTGGTGTTCATCTGTACGCAGGCGTGTTTGACGGGGTACGGCACAGCCTCACGCCATGCATGGCGCTTGAACGCCTGCATCATAAGGCTCGCACGCTGCCCCCACTCAGGATCATCATCATAGGCGGGCGTGGTGTACGCGATCAAATCTTCATCGGAAATATGGTTGATAACGCCAACAGGTAGTATTTTGATACCTTGATCTTTGGCCAGCATAGCCAGCTCGCTCTGAAAATCAGCCATCGTTCTGAACGCCGCACCTGATTGATCCAGACGCATAGGATTCATTTTAAACTCGAGCATATGCGGCGGCGGTTCGGCTGAAATATCAATATCAGCGAAGGCATCTTGTTTTAAAATACGACGTACGCCCTTTACAAAAGCAATATGCGCATCACCTGAAATCGGCCTTAAGCTGTCTTCGGCAACTAAAAACAGCTCAACCTCAGGCCCCCACTCCGCATCAGGGTTACCTGAAGGACGCTCTAGAATACGGATCAAATCTTCAGGCCCGTTTACCAGCTGATTATCGACTTTGACTGTTGACATAAAATTACCATTAAAAAATTAAGCGCCACAGTATTCAATTTTGGGAAGTTTTGTCAAAAACTATTCTGAATAACGGATAGTGAATAAAGGGCAGCGGTCTCCGCGCGCATAATTGTTGCCCCCAGCGACACAGCGACAATAAAGGAATACGCCTTGATCAACGTAACCTCATCCGCATCAAACCCGCCCTCAGGGCCGATTAAAACGGCACGTACACCCTGCTCTACTTCACCGAGCATCGGGTAGTCGCCGCGCTCTAAACAAGCAGCTACAGGTACAGATTTATCCCAGCCTGACAGGAAGTTTTTCAAAGATTGTATGGGTAACATCTCGGGTATTTCCAATCGTTCACTTTGTTCGCAAGCTTCAACGATCTGGGCAAAAATTCGTTCCTCGTTCAGTTTACGAACTTCGGTATGATTGGTCACAACAGGATGTAAATGTGTAGCGCCCAGCTCAACCGCCTTTTCAATCATGAAATCCATACGCTGCTTTTTGATCGGCGCGAAAATCAAATGAAGCTCACGCTTCTCTTCTGGTTGTTCATGCAATTGTTCGCTCAGATCAATGGTAACTTCACGTTTAGACAGGCTTGAAATACGCCCGCCCCATTCACCATCACGCCCGTTAAAAACACGCAAATTATCACCCACATTACGGCGCATAACATTGGCCAGATAATGGCTTTGCGCCTTATCCAGTGTAATAGTGCCGCCTGCCGACATTGGGGTATCGACATAAAGGCGCGGGGTCTTTATAAAATCCATTGAAACCATGACACATGATAAAGCGCAAAACTTCACGGATATCAAGAAAAATGCCGGATGGCTGAAAATGCTCCCGGCGTTTTTGCAGCCCTATGCGCTGCTCATGCGGCTGGATCGCCCGATCGGATCATGGCTTTTATTGCTGCCCGGTCTTTGGTCAATTGCCCTGGCCTCTGGCGGCATTACTGGGTTCACCCCTGAAATTGCGATGATCTTTGTCCTGTTTTGCATTGGCGCCATCATAATGCGCGGCGCAGGCTGTGTGATTAATGATTTATGGGATCGCAATCTGGATAAAATGGTCGAACGTACAGCGCAGCGCCCCTTGGCCGCGGGCACAATCAGTCCGAAACAAGCACTGGCCTTTTTAGGGTTTCTTCTACTGCTCGGCCTCATGATCCTTCTACAGCTAAATTTCATGGCAATATTACTCGGCGTACTGACAATCCCCCTCATCGCGTCCTACCCGCTGATGAAACGCATTACATGGTGGCCGCAGCTGTTTTTAGGCATCACCTTTAACTTTGGCGCACTTATTGGCTGGGCTTCGATTAACGAAACAGTATCGTTGTCTGCCCTCACCCTATATATCGCAGGCATCTTCTGGACATTGGGGTATGACACTATCTACGCCCATCAGGATATGGAAGACGATATCAAAGTCGGCATTAAATCAGCAGCCCTGAAACTCGGCCAGAATAGCCGCAAAGGCATTGCCTGTTTTTACGCCGTAGCCTTCGCGCTGATTGCCATTGCCTTTACAATGGCGCATGCAGGCGCTCTGTCACTGATCGCTTTGGCAGCCGCAGGCTACCACCTCTGGCATCAAATCAAGAATTGGCAGCCCGAAAGTCAAGAAAGCTCGCTCGCGACATTTAAATCCAACCGCAATTTCGGCCTGTTGGTATTGTGCGCCGCGTTAATATGAAAACCTTGACAACCCCCTGAGGAATATCTTTAACTATCTTCCTAAGTTGAACATTGGGAATACATTTAGGGAGATATTTATGCAGTCTAGAACTGACAGCACCGCTTTTTCTTTGCCGGAAACATTTATGGAACAGGTCAAACAGGCACGCCGCGCCGCGATGGAAGCCGGTATGCGCCATGTATCATATCAGGTTGAATATCTGCTCCCTGATAACCCGCATATTATTGGCCTACCCTTCATACATTACATCGAAAGCGACTTTTTCTCTGTCGGCGAAGACCTGCGTAAACGTATCGATGATTTAATGGCACGAAGCACAACGCTTCTGGACGAAGAAACAGCCAACCAGCTCGCCAAAGAATACGCGCAGCTCGGCGAAGACATGAAAACGCACTTACAGCGCGTTCAGAACACGCCCGAAGATTTCATCTTGCCCTTTAAAGGCCTGACATCAACACAGCGCCACGAAGCCATTGCCGAAGTACCGCTGCAAAAACTGCGCAACTTCCTGCAATTCTGGGAACGTGAAATTGATGGCCCGCTGGAACAAGTCACCGTTAGCATGAAAAAACTGCCTGAAAGTGATATGAGCCGCGCCTTCTTGAACGCCTCAAACGCAGCACCGTCAGCTGAAGTACAAACGCGCGTCAAAGGACTGGTCGGTATTAAACCGAAAAAGCTGATCATGAACTAAGCAAAAAACGAATTTTAAAAAGGGGCATCCACATAATCAGCGGATGCCCCTTTTTTAATGCATAAAGCTCTAACGTTCGTAAAGCTGGCGAATGCGCTGCTCGGCAATCAACAGCATCGGAATATCTGTCGCGCCCGCCTTCTGGATTTCATTCAGCAGGGAGTCAACAAACACAGACTGACTTGCAAACTCATCCATCCAGCGCTGGATCACATCCTGACCTGAAATATTCTTATCGGATTTACCTTTAAGCTTCATGTCTTGCAGAATGCGATCCGTCAAGCCTACCTGACAGCTATAGAGCTGAGATAGCAAGCTATCCACGGCCTCTGCCGCCCACTGGCTATCGATATTCAAATGACGGGCCTGACGACGCAGCCAATCCAGTCTGAAATGACTACCTGCCGCAAAATACACGCGCGCCGTCAAAGTCTGGTCAACGTCACGTTCCATCGACAATTTGATGATATCAAATGACGCGCCCATCTTCGGCGTCACGGAAATATGATGCGCCAGATCTTCAGGCAGACCATCATTTATCGCCGCTTCCTTACGACGGTTCATGCTATACGCCATTTTCTCAGGCACAACCTTATCCATGTTCTTGTAAAGCGTCGCCACACCCTTGCCAAAATCATTGATGTCCTTGATGACATCAGGCTTACGGCCCAATTTCATCAAGATCCAGATTGTCTCACGTTCCATCATGCGGGCAATTTCCTGCATAGAACGCAGCTGCACTTCTGCGGGAACCTTACCGTCTTGCTTCTCGATATCATCCCAGAAACTGCGAATATCAAAGGCTTCACGAACGACCAGATAGGCCAAAGCCACATCACCGCAGCTGGCACCGGTCTTGTTCATGATCTTCTTGATAAAGGTTGGCCCCATACGGTTTACAAGTGAACTTGCCAATGTCGTTGCCACAATCTCGCGGCGCAGACGGTGGGATAGGATTTCCTCACGATATTTATCACGCAAACGCTCGGGAAAATAAGCCAGCAGCCAGTAATCCTGCATCTCCGGCATATCAGGAATATCCGTTTTCAGCATATCCTTGGAGAACAGGATTTTCGAGTAAGCCTGAATAATACTCAGCTCAGGTCTTGTCAGACCATGACCTTCGGAAAGACGCTTCTCGATCTCTTCACGACTTGGCAGACCTTCAACCTCGCGGCTGATGCCATGATCACGTTCCAGATCGTCAATAAAATCGGCGTGCATTTCCAGATCTTTGGCGGCTGTACGTTCCATCAAACTAATAGCCTGCGCCTGCTGATAATTATTACGCAGCACCAGATGCGCGATATCATCCGTCATTTTTTCAAGCAGCTGATCACGCTTTTTCAGTGTCATCTTATGCTTGTCATGACTCATCACCTCGGTCATCAAAATCTTGATATTTACCTCATGGTCAGATGAATCAACGCCGCCCGCATTATCAATAAAGTCCGCATTCACCTTACCGCCTTTTTCGGCGTAATTAATGCGGCCTGCCTGCGTCACAGCAAGGTTTGCACCTTCACCAAGAACATGGGCACGTACTTCTTCAGCATTAATACGGATCGCATCATTGGCCTTATCGCCCACCATTTCATGGGTTTCTTCCTTGGCCTTGATATAGGTACCGATACCACCGAACCACAGCAAATCCGTACGTGCCTTCAGCATCGCTTTCATAAGCTCTGACGGCGGTACTTTCTCGCTCTGAATATCAAAACGCTTCATAATCTCAGGCGTCAGAGTCAGGCTCTTATCACTGCGATTATAAATACGACCACCTTTGGAAAGCTTCTTCTCGTCATAATCGCCCCAGCCGCTCACAGCTTCGAATAAACGCTTACGCTCTTTAAAGCTGCTAGCCGCATCAGGTTCAGGATCACAGAAAATATGCAGGTGGTTAAACGCACCTACCAGACGGATATGCTCAGACAATAACATACCGTTACCGAACACATCACCGCCCATGTCACCGACACCGATAACATCGAAATCTTTGCTCTGCGTATCGTGATTCATTTCACGGAAGTGGCGCTTTACAGATTCCCACGCGCCGCGCGCTGTAATACCCATTTCCTTGTGGTCATAACCGGCACTGCCGCCTGATGCGAACGCATCATCCAGCCAGAAACCGTATTCTTGTGACAGACCATTCGCGATATCAGAGAACGTCGCCGTCCCTTTGTCAGCCGCCACAACCAGATAAGGATCATCACCGTCATGACGCACCACATTCTTTGGCGGCACAACTTTCTTGCCCTTGCGGTTATCTGTAATATCCAAAAGACCACTAATGAAACGCTTGTAACATGCCACGCCTTCATCATATTGCGCCTTACGATCACCATTAAGCGGCGGGCGCTTAACCACAAAACCGCCTTTGGCGCCCATAGGCACAATCACGGAGTTCTTCACCTGCTGTGCTTTCATCAAGCCCAGAACTTCTGTACGGAAATCTTCATGACGATCGGACCAGCGAATACCGCCGCGGGCGATAACATCGCCACGCAAATGGATACCTTCCACGCGTGGTGAATATACAAAAATCTCGCGGTAAGGTACGGGCTTTGGCAAATCTTTAATCTTCGCGCTGTTCATCTTCACAGCCAGATATGTCTTCGGCTCGCCGTTCTCATCCAACTGATAGAAGTTTGTGCGTAATGTCGCCATTACCAGATTGGTCAGACTGCGCAAAATACGATCTTCGTCCAGTGACGCCACAGCTTCCAGAGCTTGCTCAATACTATTTTGCAGTTTCTCGGTTGCCTTCTCCATATCATCCTGGTTTGCAGGATCATGGCGTGCCTTGAACAGATCGATAATCATCTGCGCGATATTAGCATTGTTGTTCAAAGCCTGCGCAATATAACGATGACCAAAGCTTGACCCCATCTGGCGCATATAACGCACATAGGTGCGCAAGATCATGACAGAACGCCAGTCCATCTTGGCATTCAAAATGAGTGCATTAAGCGAGTCATTTTCTACCGCATCGGCCCAGATTTTTTGAAGTGCTTCTTCAAAATGACGTTTCACAGCATCAATGTCAGTAATTTCAGTGCCGTGACTTTGCGTCATCATAAAATCATGAATCCACACAGACGCTTTCGTGTCAGCTGGCTTGATTTCAAAAGGCATTTCAGATTCAACGCGCAGTCCCATATTTTCAAGCGTAGGCAGAATGGCAGACAACCCGACCGGGGCGCCTTTCTTGTAAACTTTCAAGCGGATTTCATTACCGACGCATGTTTTGCATTTATACAAATCAAGTGCCAGCGTGCCTTGCAGTGCCTCTTCAACCTTATAAAGATCAAAGATCGCCTGACGCGGCTCATAGTGTTCACGATAGCCAACAGGGAATGCGTCACCATATTTCATGACCAGCATACCGATCGTATCCTGATCCTCATGACCATCTGCCAGCATCGCATCATGTAAACGCTCGCCCCACAAACGACCTGCTTCCTGAAGCTTGGCTTCAATCGCGGCGACATCATATTTTTTCTTGTTCTTTTGGTCGACGTAAATGACGAACATGATCCGTGCCAACGGCGAGTCATCGAGATTCGTATAGAAGTCACCGATCGTACCCTCGAACGACTCTTCGAGTATTTCATGGATACGTAAACGAAGACGCGTGTCATAACGATCGCGCGGCACGTATACCAGACATGATACATAACGACCAAACGGATCAGGCCTTGTGTACAGGGCAATGCGCTGCTGTTCTTGCAGGCGCATAATGCTAACCCCTGTTTCCAGTATCTGCTCTTCTGTCATCTGGAACAGCTCGTCACGCGGATATTTTTCCAGCACATGGCGCAGTGATTTAAAATCATGGCTGCCTTCGGTAAAGCGTGAATTCTGCATCACCTTTTCCGTACGACGGCGCAGCAGCGGCACATCCTGAATACTGCGTGAATATGTTACAGACGTAAACAAGCCGATAAACAGACATTCGCCGGTCACATTACCTTTTTCATCATATTGCTTCACGGCAACGGCATCCAATGGCACCGAACGGTGAACCGTAGAACGCTTATTCACCTTGGAAATAGAAAGCGGCGGCAAATTTTTGCGGTATTTTTGCAAGTCCGACGACAACCCACTTTGATCATCACTTAGATAAACAGGTGTTACCTGATCATGCAGCAAACCAAGGCTGGAGTTTTTAACGATATCGCTTTTAACTTCGCCGTTCTTTTCAGAAAACTTATATTCACGGTAGCCCAGCAGCGTGAAGTTATCGCTATACAGATAGTCCAGGAATGACAGATATTCTTTAACCTGATTGGTGCTGTACTTGCCTGTTGGCGCGTTTTTCAGCTTATCTTCACAGTCGCGCAGTTTCTGGCGCATCGTCTGCCAGTCACGCGTAGCAACGCGCACATCACCGATAATTTTCCGCAAACGCTCTTCCAGCTCATCTGCCGCTTGAACAGCCAGCGTGCCTTGCAATTCAATATGAATATGGGATTGTCTGTAAGATGTCGGCTTATGCTCTTTATCAATATGCGAGAACTTACCGTTCTTTCCGACACTGACGCTAATCAGCGGATGTACCAGCAAATGGATCAGTTTGTAATTATGCGTAATCTCTGCTGCGATTGAATCAACAAGAAACGCCATATCATCATTGATGATTTCGATCACCGTGTTCGGGTGCGCCGCCCCGCCACTTGGTTTTTCAGGAATAAAAATCTCGATCTGCGTCTCGCCGGGTTTACGCTTTTTGGATAGCGCTAGGTGCTTTTCCGCAGCCAGTGCCAGCATCGACGGATCCATCATTTCCAGATCTTCGCGCGGCATGGATGTCGCAAAACATTCCAGAAATTCCTTTAATTCCGCAGTAGCTTTAGGGGGGAGAGCTTTCAGTGCAGTTTTGATAATTGATTGAGACATAGTAGTTACTTTTTCCCGTCGATACGTTAGGCTCGGATATATAACGTTAGTCCTAAATATTTCAACCAGCAAGTGACAAGATGTGTGGAAGATACACTCTTTATGACGCACCGCATAAATTAAAAGACCTTTTTGGCACGGGAAACCTTCCTAACTTTGGCGCACGGTACAATGCTGCACCGCTCCAAGAAATGCCTGTCATTGTCAAAAATAAAATGGGTATCGCGCGTTGGGGCTTCTTGCCGCCATGGGCGCACGAAGATGACCACGGGTTATGCGCCAAAATGATCAATGCCCGTAGTGAAACTGTCGCAGATAAACCAAGCTTCATTGAAAGCTGGCAAAAAGGCCGCCGCTGCCTGATTCCCGCCAATGGCTATTACGAGTGGCAAAAGGACGAAACTTCAAAACAAAAGCAGCCTTATTATATAACCAGCAGCCGCCATGACTGCTTTGCCTTTGCAGGCTTATGGTCAAAACACAATGACCTTGTGACCTTTACGATACTAACCAAAGAAGCCGACGCCGCCATTGCACATTTACACCATCGTATGCCCATAATGCTGTCGCCCGATGAAAAAGAAGATTGGTTTACCGCAAACACAGAAGGCGCGGCCGCCATCATACAATCGGCACATGGTAAAGACTTGGTGTTTCACCCAGTATCTGATGATGTCGGGAAAGTTGCCAATGACAGTGAAGCGCCCATCGCGCCTGTCACGATCATGCAGCAGCAAACTATGTTTTAAGATGATAAATCTGTAGCCGCCAGAAGCGATCAGGACGTAAAATCTCTTCATCGGCTATTGTAAAATAATGCCCGAGCACACTGCGCAAAGCCTCTGAAGAGTAACCTTTACTAAATGACTCCTGCTTTCTCCGCCAATACAGCGCCGCAGCCTTCATGGCCAAACCATCCAAGGCAAAATCACACAGAAATATGTCGCTGCAGCCTTGAGCCTTACTGTAAGAAGACAGCTGCTGGATAAAGGCGCCGGGGTCATCAAGATGATGCAAGACATTCAAACAGATCACAGCATTCGGCAACGTACGTATCAGGGAAAAATCATTGATATCGCCTTGCGTTAAAACGGCGGACGGCCCCTGACGGTAGGCTTGCTCCAACATTTCCCGGCTGGCATCTATGCCCTGCAACATCGCCATCGGAAAACGCGCATGAATTAACGATAGCAGTTTACCCGTCCCGCAACCCAAATCCAGAACGGACGCAGGACGATCCAAACGTTGCATCACCCAGCCATGAACGAGATTTGAAAATTTACCCCAGCGTTTATCGTAGCTCTCCGCAAGCGCACGATAATCATCCTGAACGGCATTTATGATCATGAAGGATTAAGCCGCCAAACGACGTTGCTCTGCAGTGCTCCAGATCGCTCTGACCGCATCTTCGGTTTCGGCACTACGCAAACAGTGACAGAAGTCACGATCACGCAGCATACGGCTAATCTGTGAAAGACGTCTTAAGTGCAGCGGCCCTGTTTCAGGTGAGGCCAAAAAGACCAGAAGATCAACAGGCTCATTATCAATCGCCTGAATATCAATGCGGTTCGGCATACGGGCATACATCACAAACGGACGCTCCAGCTCAGGCAAACTCATCTGCACGATCGCAACGCCTTCGCCAATCCCTGAAGGCGACTGCGCTTCCTGCTCCAGCAATTGCTCCTCAACATCAGTTACGCACAAGCTCTCATGACGCTGCGCTGTATATTCTGCAAGCACCTTAAACACTTGTTTTGCGTTGGACGCACGCAAATCTGTAAGAACTGTATCGGGGTATAGAAGACCTGAATCGGAAAAAGACATAAAAAAGACCCTTTGAAAATCTCTACAAAGGGTCTTAATCCGTTACGGCTCATAAATCTACTGAAAATATGTCCGATCTATAATTTTTTTAGGATAATTGGGAAAATCAAACCGCCTAAGCGGTTTGAGCCAACTCGCCTTCATCGGCTTCAGCAGGGTCAACCCAGCCAATATTTCCATCAGGACGGCGATATACCATGTTCAGCTTCTTATGCTTGGCATTGCGGAACATCATCGCTTGCTGGCCTGACAAATCAAGGCGCATCACAGCATCAGATACGCTCATGATCTGGATATCTGTGGTGATTTCTGCAATCACAACTGGATCTTCGCCCTCTGGCACGCCGTTATTGTCATCAGCCTCTTCAGGCTCATTGGCAAGCGTGTAATCGCGGGCTTTCACAAATTCCGTTTCAGGTGTTTGTTCCAGACGATCATGATGATCACGCAGACGCTTTTTATAGCGGCGCATCTGCTTGGCGACCTTTTCTGCTGCGGCATCAAACGCGCCATGCGCATCGCCTGCCAGCGTATCGGCCATCACTGAAATGTCCTTACCTATACGGATCTGGATATGAGCTTTGATTTGGCCGTGCCCATGTCCTTCTTTTGAAAATGTCACAGTCGCGAACGTGGCATGATTGAAATATTTACTGTTAATATCCTCCAGCTTCTCGGTTACGTGAGTACGCAGGGCATCGCCCACATCCATTTGTTTTCCTTGGACTGTTATTTGCATAGTTTAGTCACCTTTCTTCTTAAGTATCTAAAATTATACCTAGAGTGTTTTAACCAAAGTTAAAGATACGGAACTTCGAAAATTTTATTCCGATAATTCCGCCTTCTTCTGTTTGCGGCGCTGTACTGAAGAGCCGATATGCATCGCCTCACGATATTTCGCCACTGTGCGGCGGGCAATATCAACACCTTCCGCAGTCAGAATTTCTACAATTTTGTCATCCGATAGAATTTCACCGGGCTTCTCGGCATCAATCAGGTTCTTGATTTTCGCTTTTACAGCTTCTGCTGAATGCGCGCCGTCACCATCACCCAGAGCCGTCGAAAAGAAATACTTTAATTCCAGAATACCGCGCGGCGTACCGATATACTTATTATTGGTCACACGGCTAACCGTGCTTTCATGCATATCAATTTTCTCGGCAATATCTTTAAGTGTCATAGGGCGCAAAAATTCAACGCCATATAAAAAGAATGCTTCCTGCTCTTCGATAATCTCGCCGGCAACCTTTAATATAGTCTTGGCGCGCTGATCCATCGCACGTACAAGCCAGTTGGCAGAATTTAATTGTTCATCCAGATACTGGCGATCTTTTTTGTCCTTCGCCGTTTTCGAGACCTCGATATAATAATCATTATTAATAAGGACCTTCGGCAATGTGTCGTGATTTAATTCAACGCGCCATCCGCCACCCAGATTTTTCGGCAAGCGCTTCATCAACACATCAGGCAATGCCGTTTGCACCACAAGATGGTCAAACAGAGTCGCAGGCTTAGGATTCAAGGTTCTGATCTCGTCTATCATGTCCGACAAATAGGTCTCGTTAACCCCACATTTGTCTGCCAGTTTTTTGTGATCATATGAGGCAATCATATCCAGATTATCAAGCAGTTCACGCATAGGGTCATCGAGCCGATTCTGCTCCTCTAACTGCAAAGCAAGGCATTCTTTCAGATCAGCAGCAAATACACCCGTGGGATCGAATTGCTTCAAAATAGGCAGAATATTTTCAATACGCTCCGTTTTGCACCCAAGTCGCTCAGCAAGCTCATCTATACCTTCGCGCAAATATCCACCCTCATCCAGCAGATCAATGAGCCCTGCGCCGATCATACGATCCCTAGGGTCCGAGAAGGCAACATGCAGCTGTTCTTGCAAATGCTCCCGCAAAGTCACTTCACGGCTCATTTGGTTCTCGAATGAACTATCCGCATCATCAAAAGAATGGTTTCCCCCTGCACCGATATTGGCCATTGAGGACCCTGCATCAAAATCTTCTCGCGGTGATTTGTCATCGGATTCATTCCCCGTCCAGGCCTCGTCAAATTCCTGCGCCATATCATCGCGCGTGTCATTTTCATAGGCCTCGGTATCATCGCCTTCACGATCCTGATCGGACTCGTCTTTTTCAAGTAAGGGATTTTGCGCGAGCTCTTCTTCAATCATTTCGGAAAGCTCGACATTATTCAGCTGCAGAATCTTGATAGCCTGCTGCATTTGCGGCGTCATCGTAAGGGTCTGCGACTGTCTGAGATCAAGCTTTTGTGAAATATTGCTCATACGCTTATTTTACCATGTTTTACAGCCTTTTACAGCAGGAAAGCGCATTAGCGGAATGCATCCGCATCTATAAAATTTGCACGTACACCCAAAATGGTATAATATTATGTGAAATTAATACTGCATTAGCTTTCTATATAAAACTATCGCTGTGTTAATTTAAGGTGTGAGGTGTGGTTATGTCTTGGCTTAGCAGAGCGTGGGATAGCACAACCGAATTTGTTTCCGATACATATGAAGGCGCATCAGCCGCCATAGACGTCATTATGACCGATCCCGGTCATGCAGCAGCAGTTTTTATTGATGGTGTAGAGCACGGTATCACAGACGTAGCAGGCGTAGTCCTAGGCGCTGTTCCGGATCTAATTGACTACGGCTCCGAACGATTACTGGGCGTAAACCTGTATGACGGTTCCGCCATGACGGCCATTTCCGATGGTATGATGTGGGCCGTTGACGGCGTAGAATCTTTAGCAGGCTTTGAAAAACCTGAAATCCGCGGCGATGGCGACGAATTCCTGTTCGGCGCAGGCCGCGTAACAGGTCAAGTTGTCGGTGCTGTGACCGTAGTGGGCGCAGGCGGTGCAATCATGTCTGCTGCACAAAGCACATTACAAGGTGCATGGTGGGTCGCTTCCACAGGCTATAAAGTCACTGCAGTAGCCAGCACAGCCGTGACCGGCGCCACAGTCGGTACAGGCGCACTGGTGGCTGCCGACGTAAACTACAATGACGGCCGCCTGACAGGCGGAGCCATTCAAGGTGTATCCAACTGGGTTATCAGACAGATCACAGGCTATGAAAGCACAGGCGACCTTTACGAAGACTTCGTACCGGAAGAAATTAAAGACGCCATGGATGATTTCATGGCCTTCATGGGTGATAACCCTGATATTGCCAAATGGGCCAGCTTCGGCGCGTCTATGCTTGTCGGCGGCGGCTTGGTCAGCATGATCGCAGGCGACAGCTTCATTGGCAAATTCGTGGGCCTCGCGCTTGTTGGCGCAATTTCATGGGGTGTCTCCAATATCTTCAAAGATGCCGCGACAGACGCGGCCAATGAAAACACAGCTCCCGAGGCAGACGGCGCAACCCCGCCCGCAGCAGAAGAGCAAGCCCGAGCCGTAATGGCAAGCGCACCACGCGTTTCTGCCCCGACTTTAGGCATGGCATAATCTTTAGATTACAGAGAGAACCCTTCACCCAGATAGACGCGGCGCACATCTTCGTGCGCCACGATCTCTTGCGGCGTACCTTCATGCAACACAACACCATCATGAAGAATGTAGGCGCGATCAACAATATCCAGCGTATCACGCACATTGTGATCGGTGATCAGAACACCGATATTACGGGTTTTCAAATGACCGATCAGCTCACGGATTTCACCCACGGCAATCGGATCAATCCCCGCCAAAGGCTCATCCAGCAAGATAAATTGCGGACGACTGGCCAGCGCGCGGGCAATCTCAACGCGTCGGCGTTCACCACCTGACAAGGACACAGACGGCGTACGGCGCAAATGCCCCACGGCGAATTCTGCCAGCAGCTCTTCCAGAAACGCTTCCTGATCCTCACGGCTCATATCCTGTGCTTGCAGCACCGCATTGATATTATCTTCAACAGACAAGCCGCGGAAAATAGAAGCTTCCTGCGGCAAATAACCGACCCCTAGGCGCGCGCGACGATACATCGGCAGCTGCGTGATATCCTGACCATCCATCATGATGTAACCGGAATCCGCGCTAATCAGACCTGTCATGATATAAAAACTGGTTGTCTTACCCGCACCATTCGGACCGAGCAGCGCCACAGCTTCCCCGCGCTGAATAGACAGGGAAACATCACGTAAAACAGGGCGCTTCTTATAGCTTTTTGAAAGATGCTCTGCCACAAGACCCTTGGGCACAGCTTTTAAACGGGGATGTTTCATCACTTTCATAATGCCAGAACTCTCATCAATCTGCCAATGGTATAACCTGTGATCTTACGCAGGTCATCTAAAAATCCTTTTAACGGGTCAACATTCCGCGCGGCGAAGTCTCTATTTGCGGCTGCACAGCTGGCTGCTGCAAAGGCTGCGGCGCTGCATAAGGCTGCGCCTGAGGCGTACTTTGCGGCACAGGCTGAATGCCATCACCGGCCGCGCCTTCACTCCCCGGATAGAAAACACCGCGTACACGACCAGCGCCGCTACCACCGCGCGATGCGCCGCCATGCATCTTACTGACATTAGTCGCCAAATTCACTTCGGCGCGCTCACCTTCCAGAATATTCTGGCCGCGCGTAATCGTTACATCACCGATCAACTCCGCAATATTGCTGTTGGATTTATAAATACCCCGCTGGCCGCGCAATACTTCTGTCGGCGTGGTAATCACAACATTTCCGATCGCTTCCATCTGCTGCAGCTGGCGCTTACCTGTATTATCTTCGGCAAACTGCGCGACGCCCTGATCCGCCTCCAGCGTATCCTCACCGCGCAGCACCTTCATACCGCCCAGCGCCTTTAGCTGGCCTTGCGCCACATGATACTCAAAACGGTCACGCGCCGTTACAGTCTGGTCAGGCGAACGCAGGCTCAAATTATTACCTGTCATAACCGCCAGACCTTTATCAACCTCGTACACCGCCAGATCGCCTGTTGCCGTATTCCCTTGGGAAATGATGCGCACATTCCCCTCCGCCGTCAGCTTGTAGATATCCTGCGAAGATTCAGCCGTTTCACGGTAATCCGCGGTGAGCGTGTCACAGAAAATCTGCACATCACCCTGCTTGGCAATCACATTGCCGCGCGCGATGTATTTCTGCTCATCTCGATGCCATTCCAGCGTTTGATCCGCCGTAATTTCCATCGGTTCGTTCTTGTTCGGATTTACAGGCATGGTTTGCTGCTGCGCCATGACAGGCAGCGCAAAACAAACAGCAAATAACGACATCAAAATGAATTGTTTCATCTTACGGAATCCCCTCAACCGAACGGTTCAGAACCAATTTCAAAGGCCCTGTAAAAATCAGGCGGTTATTTGTACTATCAGCCTGCATTCCTGTTGCCTCAAGCGTCCCCGCAGGGCCTTGGGCGTAAACAGGCTGATCGGACCATGCCGTGCGCGCCTGCATATCCACCTGCAGCTTATCAGTATTCAGCTCATACCCGTTATCATGGAATAATTTGACTTTGCCCTTAAGCAGCAGCTTTTCCGTATCCTGACGATAAGCGCCCTGCTCAGCCTCCCCTGCCATCCAGGTACCATCATTCATGGTGATATCGGCCATCGGCTTTTCCAGTAAGATAACAGACGGATCGCGTGCACTCTGGATCGCGCGCTCGGCTGTAATCGTATACGGCTGGTCTTTCTCGTCACGGCTCTCAAAGCGCGGGTTCACAAGCTCGTTCTTACCGACAGATTTAGGGATCGTTGCCTGCTCTTCAATAGGGACAACCGTCTCTTCCACCTGCGGCCATGCCATCACCAGACCGATCAAGCCCACAGCAATCAGCGGTAACGTCAAGCGCAATGCACGCACAGCAACAGAATATCGTTTGCTGATTTGCGTCTGGGCGCGCTCCTCGCCGAGATGATGTAATCGCTTTTTCGGGGCGGAAAGACTCATATTTGTCCTGCTTGTTTAGGCAATCCCTGCTTGCAAACAATCCTGCAAACGGATCATACCGGCCAGCTTGCCATCCTTCATCACCAGCAAGCTGGTCAGATAACGGCCTTTTGTCTGCGTCATAACGCTCATGGCCTCAACAGCCAGCGCATCAGATTCAATGCTCACAGGTGTTGTGCTCATGACATCCGTCACAGGCTTGGTCAGAAGATCATCACTCATATGGCGCTTCAAATCACCATCCGTGATAACGCCTTTCACAGCGCCGCTTGCATCTTGCACAATTACACAGCCCAGGTTCTTCTCACTGAGAACCAGAATGGCATCGCCCATGGCTTTATCTTCAGAAATCAGCGGCAAATCACCATAACCATGCATGATATCAGAAACCTTTTGCAGCTTCTGACCCAGCTTACCACCAGGGTGGAATACTTTGAACTGCTCCTCAGTTAAACCCATGCGTTCCAACAGACAAACAGCGAGCGCATCACCCAGCGCCAGCATCATTGTAGTGGACGTTGTCGGTGCAAGACCGTTCGGACAGGCCTCCGCGACCTTGGGGATCAGCAGTTGAATATCGGCATGCTTTGCCAGAGTGCTGTTCGGGTTACCAGTCATAGCGATCAGCGCGATACCGAAACGACGCGTATAATGAATCAAATCAGATAGTTCGGCGTTTTCGCCGGAGTTTGAGAGCATCAAAACAACGTCATGCTCCGTAATCATTCCGAGGTCACCATGGCTCGCTTCGCCTGCATGCACAAAATAGGACGGCGTCCCTGTCGAGGCAAAAGTCGCCGCCAACTTACGACCGACATGACCGCTTTTACCGATACCGGTAATAATCAGGCGCCCCTGCATTGTACCTTGCTTCATCGCGTTTATCACCGCAACAGCCTCAGCAAAACTCTGGTTCATGGATGCGGACAAGGCCTGCAAACCCTGAATTTCGGTTTCCAGCACACGGCGTGCAACATCAATATCATTATGTTCGGGTGTATTTGCCATCTTCATACTCTGCATTACGCAATCCTCTTGCGGTCTCATTTGCTTAAAAACTGAGGATTTTATGGCACAAACAGCCTGAAAAAGCCAGTAAGCTTTTCCCGCTTAGCTATGAGCGAAGATATCGACCTCAGGCCAGCCTGACAGATCAAGTTCGGCACGTACGGGAATAAAGTCCATACATTGCTGCGCAAGCTTTAAGCGGCCTTCACGCTTAAGCATCTTATCCAGCTCTTTTTTAATGGCATGCAGATACAAAACATCGTTCGCGGCATATAGCAGCTGGTCTTCGGAAAGCTCTTTCGCACCCCAATCAGACGACTGCTGTTGCTTGTTAAGCTCCACACCTAGCAGCTCACGGCACAATTCACGTAAGCCATGACGATCTGTGTATGTACGGCATAGATTAGACGCTATTTTCGTACAATATAGCGGCGTACACTCAACGCCCAGATAATGCTTAATAATCGACACATCAAAGCGGGCATAATGAAAGAGCTTAGTCACCTTCGGATTACCGAGCATCTTCTTTAGGTTCGGCGCTTTATATTCGCCGGGCTCGAACTTCACCAGATGCGCCGTGCCATCACCTGACGATAATTGCACCAGACACAAACGGTCACGGTGGTTGTGAAGCCCCATTGCCTCTGTATCTACAGCGACAACCTTACCAAGATCTATATTTTTCGGCAAATCGCCGTGATGAAGAGTAATGCTCATAGACAAAGTGTTATCGGATGCGCCCGATTTGTCAAAGGAGAAATTTTATATAGAGATTTTAAAGGGGAAAATTTAAATGGTGCCCAGAAGAGGACTCGAACCTCCACTCCCCGAAGAGAACTACGACCTGAACGTAGCGCGTCTACCAATTCCGCCATCTGGGCAACAAAAATAAAACTGTTTTTGAAACAGGTTAGGGTTTCTAGCGCGCCTAAAAAAAAATGTCAACAAATCTGAGATGTTTTTGAGATTTTTTCTATTTTTGTTAACTCTCTATTGGCACACTGGTTTTATTAGTTAATATAGTCAAAGCTATATTCTCTTTTCAGGGGACTCTTATGAAAATTTTGGTAATCGACCGCGACTCTCTTTCAACGCAATTGCTCAAGCCACGCCTTGAAGCAAAAGGCCATGTCATCATTGAAGAGCCCGTAAAGAATAACGCCCTGGCAATGCTGGAAAAAGAAAACTTCGATACTGTTCTGTTCGACCCCGCACCGCTGAATAATCCACGCCCGATCGTTCTGGGTATTCGCCGCGCAGTACGCAACTACCCATACGTTGTCATGATGTCGCAAGATATCGACCGCGAGCAGGCCTTAAAATCTGGCGCGAACGAAGTCATTGCCAAACCTCTGGACGCCAATAAATTCGACCATATCCTAGAAAACGGCAGCCGTATGTTAGACTTGCTCAAGCGCATCGGTGATGAAAGCGAAGATTTCCCGAGTGCTGGCGGCGTTATTGCCAAATCAGCTTTTAACCAGCTTTTCCTGTCCGCCGTTGACCGCGCTGATCGCTACGGCGAACGCTCATACCTTGTATTCATTGGCATTAAGAACTTCCAGGAAGTGTATCAAATGGATGGCCCGCAGGCTGCCGGCTACTCTGCTGCGAAACTTTCCCAGTATCTCGTACGCCTGCGCCGCCAAAGTGACATCATCGCGCAAACCGGTAAGGCTGAATTCTGTTTGATGCTGCAAAGACCCCAATATGAAACAGAACCAATGGAAGCCGCCAACCGTTTCGGCGAAGCATTATCACAACTACAAGACATCACAATGGGCGGATCATCCTCTCTGGATGTGTATGTAAAGCTGCTGGACGTCCCGGTTTGCGAAAAAATGGTCGAGCATATCATTCGTTATGACAGCAATGGCGCCCAGCGCATCACAGCCTAAGACTCACAATCGACTCACGTGGATTCCAATACAGTCCGTTTTTATCGAAAAACTACTTTCGAATAACTACAGATTGCCTCTGGTAACGATGAATCTTCTCTTATATACTTGAAGCAGTATTTTCATCTTTTCCTCAATTCCGGGGTACATATTCATGTTACGTTTATCGACGCTTTTAACGGCAACTGCCGTTTTTGCCTTAGGGTGCACAACATTCAATAACGGGTCATTTGCGGCAGGCGCCAATAAAACTGATGCCCTCCTACAACAAGCTATTCAGGAAACAGCCATACCCGAGCCCACGCCGGAACCTGTAATGGAGCCGGAGCCAATGCCCGTCATTGAAGAACCCCTGCCCGTAATCGTTGATAACAACATCGAAACAATCGAACCGCCACCACCATCTGACGAACTTGGTCTGCGTTGGGGCGGCCTTCTGATCAAGCCGCAATTACTGGCATCTGAAACATATGATGACAACATCTATGCCACAGACATCAATACAGAAAGCGACTTCGTAACTGCCCTGCGCCCCAGCGTAGAGATCACACTCCCCGACAGCAGACACGAACTAACCATCAAAGGCGACTACGAATTCCGCAAATATCTGGATAACGACAACGAAGACCAGCACAATCTGGGCGCCAGCATCGAAGGCTTCTTAAAAGGCGCCGACTGGCTGAAAATTCCGTTTGCCGCCTTCTGGAGAAATAAACACGAAGAACGTGCTGATGATCTGACCGTCCAGCTCTCTGATGACCCTATCCGCATGGATACGCTGGAGGCACGTACAGGTATTGAAATCAAGCCTGGCCGTCTGGCACTGGGTATTCTCGGTCACTACGGCAAAGAGCGCTACGAAGACGGCTTTTCAACGGTGAATAACGCGCAAGTCATTCGCCGTGACGGTGATCGCGACTGGATGAAGGCGGAAGCGTACACAGCCTACGACCTGTCCAATAACCACCGTATTAAACTCTCCGGCACAATCGGTGAACGAAACTACGAAAACCGCAACTTCCAGGGCGGCGGCTTTAACGGTCCGCTGCGTGACAGCCAGACTTGGGGCGCTACAGCAGGCTGGCACTTTGCTTTTGCTGGCCTTAAAGGCCACCTGACAGGTGGTATGGAAGAATACAACTATGACAGCGCTGCCATTAATGACATCAATGAAGTCGTCTTAAGCGGTCTCGTATCTCATGATTTTAATGACAAAACGTCATTTAACCTAAGTTTTGGCCGTGATATCTACGAACATCCCGAGATCATAAACCCCGCCATCCGTAATCAGGTCGGTGTATATCTGGATCACAAACTGGGCGAGAGCTTCCTTGTGGCTGCAGGCGCAGATTACGAATATCTGGAATTTGATAATCTGGCACGTGATGACGAAACATGGAAACTGCGCGCACTGGCTGATTATTTCCTCACAGACAATTTCGCACTGGGTCTTGAATACATTTACAGCCAGCGCGACAGCTCGGTTCTTGGCGCCGATTATGACCGCAATCAGATCATGCTGAAAGCACGCGGTCGTATTTAAAAACAGGCCCTGTTGACACCAGAACAAAAATAGAACAAACTACTTTATACAAAGAGACGATTTGTATCTAAAACCCGCTCCAAACAAGAGCGGGTTTTGCTTTATGACCAAAGGAGATTAATATGGCAACACTGCTTCCCACAGACCTAAACGATAACCCGATCCCTGCAATTCGCCTGAAATCAGGCGGTGCACACAGCATCTCATCAGGGGCATCATCGACCCGTAATAGCACCGCATTTGAAACCGACACAAAAGTCATCAGCCTCTACGCCACTGAAGATGTATACGTGAAATGTGGCGATTCATCCGTTACGGCAACAGCATCCGATCACTTCTTCCCCAAGGGCGTATACTACGACCTAGCCATCGCAGGCGAAGGTACAGCGCAATACACCCACATCGCCGTCCTGCAAGTCAGCACCGCCGGCACCGTCTACATTTCCGAAAAAGAATAGAATAAGCCCAAAAAAAGCCGACGAGAGTTTGGCCGGAAACACGAATGAAAGGCGCAGCGTATTAACAATACGTAAGCCTTGAAATGACGCAGTTCCGGTTAAACTATCTAGGCGCGGGATTTTAATGCGGTGGTGATGGTACCTTCATCCAGATAATCCAGCTCCCCGCCGACAGGTACACCATGCGCCAGACGGGTAATGCGGGCCGTGCTTAAACCATCCAGCTTATCTGCGATGTAATGGGCGGTGGATTGCCCGTCGACCGTGGCGCTGAGCGCAAGAATAATTTCATCGAACCCACCATCCTTCACACGGGTCAAAAGTTCCCTGATGCGAAGGTCATCTGGCCCGACTCCGTCCAGCGCGGACAGCACGCCTTCGAGCACATGATACTGCCCTTTGAAGGTACTTGTGCGTTCAATCGCCCACAAATCGGCAACGCCAGCCACAACACAGATAACATTTTGCTGACGTTGACCGTCTTGGCATAAACGACACGGGTCGTAGGCGTCGAGATTTCCGCAAGTTTCACATTTTTTTACACTCTCGGCAGTCTGCTCCAATGCCTTGATCAGGGGCATCATTTTGCCTTCTTTATTAGTCAGCAAATGAAGCGCAATGCGTCGCGCTGACCTCGGCCCCATTCCGGGGAGTCCGGCCAGTGCTTTTATCATACTGTCAAAAGGACCATCTCTCATGCTTTCAGGTTACCAGCTTCAGGATGCTTGTCGTAAGAGATTTTTGAACGATCCGCTTTTTTATCCAGCAAAAGCGGGATGGCGTGACTGATCATTGCCGGCGACCCTGATAAAAAGACGTGATGCAATGATAAATCATCAAAAGCCTGTAGCGCGGCTTCCGTCACAGACCCGCCCGTAACTACATGAAAATCAAAACCCTCATGTGTACGTGCCAAATCTTCAAAGTAATCACGCAAATACTGCTCGCCTTCATCAGCCGTGCCCCAATACAAGTGGATCGGCGCGACGTACGCATCATAAAGCGCTTGCTCTATAATAGATTTAAGCGGCGCAATACCCAGCCCGCCGGCAATAGCAATGACTGGGTCGCCTTTGGCAGTGTTATATGTACTGTACCCTTGCGGCTCAGACAGCATAGCTGTATCACCGACCTTCACATCATCCATAATATGCGCACTCGCTTCACTCACACCGCGCTTGATATGAACTTCCAGCTCATCCGGCCCGGGGCGCGACGCAATTGAATAAGGACGCGGCGGCAAGTCATTGAAGGCAATATAAGCATATTGCCCCGCGTCAAACGCATAAGACTGCACAGGCTTCAGACGAAATACACGGATATCACCATGCACTTTGTCTATAGATTCAATAATAGCCTTAAAGGATTTCATATCGTTCTGATGTGTAAAAGAGGCTTCGGAACCCATGACGTCATATTACTCTATGTATTCAAAACACGGTTACCTATTAACGATATAAGTCGGCAAGTGCAAGTTTTCCATTCATTTTAAACCTTCGCGGCCCTGCGCCGTAAAACGGCCTTGCATGCACTATAATTTTGGGTGTATCTAAAACACTTAATAAGGCATATTAGATATGCTCTACAAACCAGTAACAAGTGCGACTATCAAGATGAACAGATTATTTAACTTAGTTTTCGGTGCAATCCTTGTGGCAGGTCTCGTTCTGATCTCCCAACACAGTTTTGCGAATATGGGCATGGAACCATGGGGTATCGACCTGCAGCATTCTGCAAGCCCGATCAAAGACCGCATCCACGACTTCCACACGCTCCTACTCTGGGTTATCTCAGCGATTGTAGTACTGGTTATGGTCTTGATGCTGGTTATCATGGTACGCTTTAACGCAAAAGCCAACCCAACACCATCGAAGACAACACATAACTTCCTGTTGGAAGTCATCTGGACAGCACTGCCTGTTGTCATCCTGATCGCAATCGCTATTCCATCCATTCAGCTGCTGTACTACGAAGACCGCACAATTGATGCCGACATGACAATCAAAGTTGAAGGCCGTCAGTGGTATTGGAATTACACATATTTGTCAGATGAAGAAGGCGAAGATCTGCAATTTGATGCTTACCTTATTCCTGAAAAAGATATTGATACCTCAAAAGGCCAGATGCGCTTGCTGTCTACAGACAATCAATTGGTTCTACCAATCGACACAGATATCGAAATTCTGGTAACGGCCGGTGCTGAAGACGTATTGCACTCATATGCGATGCCTGCTTTCGGCATTAAAATGGACGCCGTACCGGGCCGCATGAACCATACATGGGTGCGCATTTCTAAAGAAGGCCGTTACTACGGCCAGTGTTCCGAACTTTGCGGACAAGGCCACGCCTATATGCCATCCGAAGTCGTTGCTGTTTCTAAAGAAGAATACGCAGCATGGCTGGACGCTGCCAAAAACGGCACAGTGGCTTATGACGAATTCAAAGCAGGCTATGACCTGGCAAACGCACAATAAGTGCTGAATACTAACCAAATCGAGTAGATAGAAAACTATAAAGGATCGAGTAAAATGAACGCTGCTGCTGCACATGATGAGCATCATGATCATAAACCGGGTTTTTTCACCCGCTGGTTCTGTTCAACAAACCATAAAGACATCGGTACACTGTACCTGATCTTCTCCCTTTTGGCAGGCCTGATC
This sequence comes from Micavibrio sp., assembly GCA_012960155.1. GTDB lineage: Bacteria > Pseudomonadota > Alphaproteobacteria > Micavibrionales > Micavibrionaceae > UM-FILTER-47-13. Next base: position 46,754 of record DUBU01000021.1, read on the forward strand.
GGTGGTGCTGCCTCCATGCTGATGCGTGTAGAGCTGCAGGATCCGGGCGTACAATATCTGGGTGAAGTCGGCGCCGCTATTGGTAAAGATCCGGGCCATGTCTGGAACATGATTATTACGGCCCACGGCCTGATCATGGTCTTCTTCGTCGTGATGCCGGCACTGATCGGTGGTTTCGGTAACTGGTTCCTGCCATTAATGATCGGCGCGCCTGATATGGCATTCCCGCGCTTGAACAATATTTCATTCTGGCTGATCGTTCCGGCGTTCTTCCTGCTGATGTTCTCTGCCCTTTTAGGCGGCGGCGCAGGTACGGGCTGGACAATTTATCCGCCGCTCTCGACCGAATCCTTCCACCCCGATATGGCAGTAGATATGGCGATTTTCGCCCTTCACCTTGCCGGTGCGTCTTCCATTTTGGGTGCGGCAAACTTCATTACAACAATCTTTAACATGCGTGCCCCCGGCATGACATTGCACAAAATGCCTCTATTCGTATGGTCAATGCTGGTGACAGCATTCCTGCTGGTTCTGGCTGTGCCTGTTCTGGGTGGCGCGATTACCATGCTTCTGACTGACCGTAACTTCGGCACGGCGTTCTTTGACCCTGCCAAAGGTGGCGACCCGATCCTGTTCCAGCACTTGTTCTGGTTCTTTGGTCACCCTGAAGTGTACATCATGATTTTGCCTGCTTTCGGTATCATCAGCCAAATCGTATCTACATTCTCCAAAAAGCCGATCTTCGGCTATCTGGGCATGGCATACGCGATGGTGGGTATCGGCTTCGTTGGCTTCATCGTGTGGGCGCACCACATGTATACAGTCGGTCTGGACGTAGACACACGTGCATATTTCACAATCGCGACCATGATCATCGCGGTACCAACAGGTGTTAAGATCTTCTCATGGCTGGCCACAATGTGGGGCGGCTCTATCGAGTTCAAAACACCAATGGTATGGGCACTGGGCTTTATCTTCCTGTTCACTGTTGGTGGTGTAACAGGCGTGGTGCTGTCTAACGCCGGTATGGACGTTGTCCTGCACGATACATACTACGTTGTGGCGCACTTCCACTACGTGCTGTCACTGGGTGCTGTGTTCGCGATTTTTGCGGGCTGGTACTACTGGTTCGGCAAGATGTTCGGCCGTCTATATCCTGAATGGATGGGCCAGCTGCACTTCTGGACAACATTTATCGGCGTTAACATGATCTTCTTCCCACAACACTTCCTGGGTCTGCAAGGTATGCCACGTCGTTACATCGACTATCCAGATGCCTTGCACGGCTGGAACATGGTATCATCATACGGCGCGTATATCGCAGGTCTGAGCACTCTGTTCTTTGTTGCCTGCACAATCTACGTAGTATTCTTCGGCCGCAGAGCAGAAGGCAACTACTGGAACGTGCCGAAGAACGTAATGACGCTGGAATGGACATTGTCCTCACCACCGCCATTCCACCAATTCGATATTCAGCCAAAAGTAAAATAAGCTGAACAAAAGAACACCAAGAAGGCCGCTGATTTCAGCGGCCTTTTTTAATGCGCGCCACGGGTTCGGTTATTTGCATATTATTTTTGACAGCCCTTAACCTGCATGCTAGTCATATTCATCAAAATAATTATGAACAATAAATAGAAAGACACAGGGGTTAAATATGTCCGACACATCGCGCATCTATACTCAGCTCGAAGATATTGCAAAAGAAGCAAAGCGCAAAGGCGCTACTGATACACGCGTTATTCTCAAACAAGCCGACAGCGTCAGCGCCGAAATTCTGAACGGCCGCCCTGTAGAGCTTGATAAAACAGAAAACGCAGCCATTCAGCTGGATGTATTCCTGGGCAAAAAACAAGCAACGACAATCATCCAATCCATGCGTGCCGAGAACATCTCAGCCGCCATCGACAGCGCCATTGCATCAGCCAAGCTATCCAGTGAAAACCCATTCGCAGGTCTGGCAGAAAAATCACTGCTGACAACAACATGGTCAGATCCTGATATTTACGATGCGTCTGTACCAACGGTTGAAGAACTATTTGAAATGGCCAAGGAAACAGAAGCAGCAGGTATGCAGGAAAAGCGCGTTAAACAAAGCGACGGTGCCTCCGCAGGTCGTCAAAAATCACACCTGTTCCTGCTGCAATCCAACGGTTTCCACGGTGATTACGAACGATCAAGCAGCTATATCTCTTCTGTTGTCATTGCAGAGAGCAACGGCCGTATGGAGCGCGCAGGTAATTCCGATGCCGCGATCTACACAGCCGACCTGCAAGACACAAGCGAGATTGGCATGGAGGCTGCAAAGCGCGCATTGCAAAAATTAGACGCCCGTAAGGTAAAATCAGGCCAGTACCCTGTCGTATTCGACAAGCGCATTGCCAGCCGTCTAGTGGCTGAATTCGCCCAAGCGGTAAGTGGTAACGCTGTGGCCAAAGGCATGACATTTCTTAAAGACGCCTTCGGTAAACAGGTTCTACCCAAAGGCATGAACATTGTTGATGATCCGACGATCAAACGCGGTCTGGGCTCACGCCCATTCAACACAGAAGGCCTGACATCAACACGCAAGTTTCTGGTTGAAGACGGTAAGCTAGTCCGCTGGCTGGTGGATCTGAAATCAGCACGTCAGCTGGGCTTGGATATTCGCGATCATATCGCTGGAACAAGCAACCTGTTCATCGAAAATGGCGCTGACACGCCCGAAGATCTAATGTCAGACATCAAAGAAGGATTCCTTGTCACAGGCCTGATGGGCCATGGCGGCGATACTCTGACAGGCAATTTCAGCTTTGGCGCGAGCGGTCTTTGGATCCAGAACGGTAAACCGACATTTGCCGTCAGCGAAGTCACAATCTCTGGCGATATGAAAGACATGTTCGTTAACATGACAGCTGCGAACGACATGGACATGAAAAAACCATCTGCGCCCACCATGCGCATCGAAGGCATGACCATCGGCGGCAACTAACCCAATCGCAACCATTACGAATAAACAAAAGGCGCTTGAAACCAAGCGCCTTTTTCTTACCCCAGCAAAGTCTGTTTTATGGTTTTGGCTTAGATGGTCCTCTACCGCCTACGGTGATCCCGTCCATTCTTACAGTCGGCTGACCGATACCAACAGGAACGCCTTGTCCTGATTTACCGCATACACCAACACCCGGATCAAGCTCTAGATCATCACCCAGCATTTTAATCTGCTTCATGGATTCTGGTCCGTTGCCGATCATTGTGGCGCCCTTAATCGGCTCACAAATCTTACCGTTACGAATGCGGTAGGCTTCTGTCATTTCGAACACATACTCACCGCTCACGATATCAACGGAGCCGCCGCCGAAATTCGCGGCAAACACACCGTCCTTCACAGACGCGATAATCTCTTCATGATCATACGTGCTGCCAGCGGCCTTCATGAAGGTTGTCGTCATGCGCGGCATAGGCGCGTATTCGTAACCCTGACGACGTCCGTTACCTGTTGGGGCTACGCCCATCAAACGCGCATTCATGCGGTCTTGCATATACCCTTTCAAAACACCGTCTTCAATCAAGACGTTCTCTTGTGTCGGTACGCCTTCATCATCAAAATTCAATGAACCGCGACGATCGGCAATATCACCCTGATCAATCACTGTCACGCCTTTAGATGCCACTTGCTGACCAACCTTGCCTGAAAACGCAGACGACCCTTTGCGGTTAAAATCGCCTTCCAGACCATGGCCAACAGCTTCGTGCAGCATCACACCAGGCCAGCCCGGATTAAGAACCACTGACATCTCGCCTGCTGGCGCATCAACAGATTCCAGATTAACTTCCGCTTGTCTGATGGCATCATCCGCCAGAGCCTTCCAGACCTTCTCATCAAACAAATCTTCTAGGGCATAACGGCCACCGGTTGCAGTCGAACCTTTTTCACTACGTCCGTTCTTCTCCAGAACCGCCGCTACACGCAGCTGAACAAGCGGACGGATATCTGCCATGCGCTCACCGTCTTCACGGATAATTTGCACAGCTTGTGTTTCAGATGAAATCGCTACAGTAGCCTGCTTAACTTTAGGATCTTTGCTACGAACATAAGCATCAATTTTTTGCAAAAGCTCAATCTTGCGCTTTTTCTCGATCGCGGCAATCGGATCTTCTTCGGTAAATAACAAAGAACGGCTCGGCGCTGTTGCCAAAGACGTTGTGCCACCTTTGGCAAAAGTGCTCATTTGTCCAACTGTATCAGCCGCATCCAGTATAGCTTTTTCAGAAAATTCATTGCTTGTCGCATAGGCAAACGCATCATTGGCAATAAAGCGCAAACCAAAACCTTCGCTTAGGCTGCTGCTATTTGTGCTCAGGCGCCCTTCATCCCAGACCAGAGTCTCTGCTTTACGCTGTTCCATAAACAGCTCACCGCCATCAGAACCTTGCAAACCGTCCATGACAATACGGCGTACGCGTGCCGGATCCATATTGGTGTCGGCATAAAAAAGTTTGTCGGTCTTTTTAAGAGCGCTCATGATATCTCCCTATATATTTATGTCTTATGGCTATTAATTTGCTTTCTAGCACCCGATATGAAAAAAAGCAAAAGTTTATTTGCCTGCGCGGCCAACCATGCTAATAGAAGGCATACGAGGAAATTATGAGTACGGATACATCCATACATAGCGGCATTCACGGCGAGACAAACGAGTCCCGTATCAGCGATTTTTATGCGCTGCTGAAGCCGCGCGTCATGTCTCTGGTCGTATTCAGCGGCTTTGCCGGCATGTGGGTGGCACCAGGCTTTAATTCCCTACATCCGCTGCTCGCCTGTATCGCTATGTTCTGCCTTGCCATTGGCGCTGGCGCGTCAGGTGCGATCAATATGTGGTACGAGCGCGATATCGACGCGATCATGAACCGTACCAAAAACCGCCCTCTGCCTTTAGGGCGCATGCATCCAGACGAAGCCTTGGGCTTTGCCGTTACGCTTTCCTTGCTGTCCTTCATGTTAATGGGTCTTGCACTCAACTGGGTCGCCGCTGGCTTACTGGCTTTTGCGAACTTCTTTTACGTTGTGATTTACACCATGTGGCTAAAGCGCCGCACACCGCAAAATATTGTTATCGGCGGTGCCGCAGGCGCTTTCCCGCCTATGATCGGCTGGGCAGCTGTAACAGGTGATATTACACTCTTCCCGATCCTGATGTTTATGATCATCTTCATGTGGACACCGCCGCATTTCTGGGCGCTGTCATTATTTGCTAATGAAGATTACAAACGTGCCAATATTCCGATGATGACCGTCACGGCGGGCGCACGCTCAACCAAAATTCAAATGCTGGTATACACAATCCTGCTCTTCCCCTTGCCTATCCTGCCATATTTCTTAGGATATGCGGGCATTGGCTATGCAATTGCTGCTACAGCCCTTGGCGGATTTTTTGTGTTCACAGCCGTGAAGGTTCTTTTTGATAACGGCCTGAAAAGTGCTAAATTGATGTTCGGATATTCTGTATTCTACCTATTCGCCATCTTTTTGGCCCTTATGATTGACTCGTTTTAGGAGTTCCCATGCCGCATAGCGAAGTACATAAAACAAAAAAGAAAAAGAACTGGGCCGTTATGGGTCTGATCTTTTTATGGTGTGTACTGATCTTCAGCCTGACCATCGTTAAAATGGCGCGCGCTGAACCCCTACACCACGCAAAGTCTTACGATATGCCGCAAGGCGTACACGAAGAAGACCGCCGCGATTATCAGGAAACCGTTAAGACCACCGAAGAAGAGTGGAAAAACGATTACCTTGAAAACAAAGCGCCCGTACGCATGGGTATCCAAGAAGACATGGACGCCGCGCGCGAAGAGCACAGAAATCATATCGTAGTCACTGAAGAAGACTGGATTCAAGATTGGGAAGCCAAAACGGCAGAACGTAGCGAAGCCGAGCTAGTCACAGATGAAACGCGCGACGCACATGATAGAAATTTAAGCGAAAAGCCTAAAGAGTGGTGGGAACAGTGGGTCGAAAAATATAACGATCCCGACTACGACAAAAACGAATAATGGACGATCAGGACCTTATCAGAAAAAACAGACGTATGGGTCTGTATGTCATACTGACCGTAGTTTTTATGGTTGGTTTGTCATTTGCGTCCGTGCCCTTATATAATCTGTTTTGTCAGGTCACAGGCTATGGCGGCACAACCCAAACTGCCGAAGCATTACCAAGCAAGGTTATAGAAGACCGCACCATCACCATCCGCTTCAACACTGATGTCGCGCCCGACCTGCCATGGGAATTCGAAGCCGAGAAGAAAACAGTCTCTGTGCATCCCGGACAAAAAGGCCTGATCACATATCGTGCCAAAAGCTTGTCTGACTTGCCTGTTGCCGGCGCTGCGCTTTACAACGTAATCCCCCTTAAAGCAGGTCAGTATTTCCACAAAGTACAGTGTTTCTGCTTTGAAGAGCAGATTTTAGAACCGGGACAAGAAGTGTCCATGCCCGTAATGTTCTATGTAGATCCATCGATTGCCGATGATCCGGGCATGTCCGATGTTAATCACATCACTTTATCTTATACTTTTTATAAAACAGAGACAGAGGCGCTTGAACAAGCGCTCGAAGACTTCTACAATCAAGCGCCCGAAACTTCGGAGACGAAGAACCCGGGAGAAATATAATATGCCTGCAGATACTATGACGGAGAGTAAGAATGGCTGAAGAAATCGAATACGGCACAACAGGTAAACCACACCCTTACCATTTGGTAAGACCTAGCATTTGGCCAATGGTTGGCGCATTTTCAGCGGGTTTACTAGCTGTTGGCGCAGTCTTGTATATGCACGGCGTTGAATTTGCAGGACAGGCCGTAGGCTTGAAAGGCGTGATTATCGGCTTGATGGCCGTTCTGGCGACAATGTTTTTCTGGTGGAAAGATGTACTCTTCGAAGCCGTCACAGAAAAAGCGCATACGCCAATCGCTAAAATCGGTATGCGTTATGGCATGGCATTGTTCATTGCGTCCGAAGTCATGTTCTTCGTAGCATTCTTCTGGGCGTTCTTTGACGCGAGCATCTATGCGAATGATGCCAAACAATTCCTGCGCGCAGAACATACTGGCGGTATCTGGCCGCCTCAAGGTCTGGAAACAATTGCAGCCTTTGACATTCCGTTCCTGATGACCATGATCCTGTTGCTATCCGGCTGTACCGTGACATGGGCACACCACGCTATCCTTGAAGGCAAGCAAGAAGAAACAATCAAAGCACTGGGCATCACAGTATTTCTGGGCGTGTTCTTCCTGTGCTTCCAGGTTTACGAATATGCGCATTCCCATTTCGGTTTCTCAGACGGTATTTACCCATCAACATTCTACATGGCCACAGGCTTTCACGGCTTCCACGTATTCGTAGGCACGCTGTTCCTGCTGGTATGCTGGATACGTGCGAAAAAAGGTCACTTCACAAAAGACTCCCATTTCGGTTTCGAAGCGGCCGCATGGTACTGGCACTTTGTTGACGTTGTATGGCTGTTCCTGTTTGTTGCCGTTTACTTCTGGGGTAACGATATTGGTGTCGGCCAGTAATCCGTGAGAACATCATGGCCACATCTTTATTACCGGACAGTGAACTAATCAAACAGGCATGGGCCTGTAAATGTCCCAAATGTGGCCAAGGTGATCTCTACAAGGATCGCATACAACCCACCATTAATGAAAAATGCCCGTCGTGTGGCATGGAATTATCAGAACATGATTGCGGCGACGGCGCCGCCGTGTTTCTGATCTTTGTTCTAGGCTTCCTGCTAGTACCAGCAGCATTGTTACTGCAAAAACTCGCCGAACCGCCACTATGGGTTCATATTATAGTCTGGAGCATCGTAACCGTCGGCTTAACCGTACTAGCCATGCGCCCCTTAAAAGCCTATATCATTGCCCTACAGTTCAAACATAGACCGGGCAGCTGGAAAGACTCTTAACTAGGGAGGCATCATTGGCCTTACGAAAACCACCAATCATCGCGACCGTCCTTACTATTATGGGCATCGCCGTCCTGTGCACCCTTGGCACGTGGCAGTTACAGCGCCTTGAATGGAAAGAAGGCCTGCTAGCCCGCATTGCCTTAGAAACCTCTTATGAAACCGTGATACCGGCGAGCGATATTGAGACACTAGCGTATAGCAGTGATAAAAACCTGTATAAGCGCGGCACAATCTATGGCCGTTTTACAGGACAAACACGGTATCTGATGCCCCGTACGCATGAGGGGAAATCAGGGAAAAACGTTATCGCGCCCTTCATTACCGATAACAATCAATTCATTATCGTAGATCTCGGCTGGCTGCCGTTTGATCATGAAGGCATCAATGAATTCGATTTAAACCGCACCGCCTTACAAGGCGTTCTACGCCGCCCCGACGGTAAAAACTGGCTAACCCCCGCCAATGATGACGCCAGCGGCATATGGTACGCCATCGACTTTGATAATCTCGGACAAGGGTTTGTGCCCCAAGGCTATAACGTAATGCCTGCCGTATTCTACAGCGAAGGCGATTTGCCTTTCGCCCATGACGGTTTAATTGCACATACTGCAGGTTGGCAGCCGCCAAACAACCACCTGTCCTATGCTTTCTTCTGGTTCATTATGGCAGGCGTTCTGGCTGTAATCTTCGCCCTGCGCTTTGTAAAAGAGCCAACCCCAAAGGCCCAAGACAATGACTGAATATCTGACATTCCCCGCACGTACACTGCGTGACTTTGCCGCTACCATCATGCAATCAGGCGGCTTTACAGCAGACGAAGCCGCCATTACAGCCGACAGTCTTATCCTGTCCAACTTGCTAGGCCATGATTCGCATGGCGTTATGCGCGTAACCGAATATATGTCTTTCCTAAAGAACGGAGAACTCTTCAGCGGCAAGCAATTAGAAACCCTTAAAGAGACGGAAAATAGCCTCTGGGTGAACGGTCATTACGGTCTGGGACAAGTACAAATGTCGCGCTTTCTCGATCAACTCGTTGCCAAAGCTAAAACGCAAGCCGTCGTCTGCGGCGCCATGCAGGATTGCGCGCATATCGGCCGCTTGGGCGAGTGGAGCGAACGCTTAGGGGCAAAAGGTTTTGCCGCGATTGTATGCGCCAATGACAATGGCACTTTGCAATTCGTAACGCCCCCTGGTGGCAAACAAGGCCGCACCAGTACAAACCCCATGGCTCTAGCCATCCCGCTACCTGATAATGATGTCTTTAGTCTGGATATCTCCACCAGCGCCGTTGCGGTCGGTAAAATAAAGCTCGCCTATCAATCTGGCGAACGTGTCGCTGAAGGGCTTTTACAAGACGCTGAGGGCAGCCCGACCACTGACCCGTCAGTAATGTTCACAGAACCCAAAGGCACCTTACAGAGCTTTGGCGGCGCACAGAGCTATAAAGGATTTGGCCTTTCTATGTTTGTAGACTTGCTGGTCGCAGGTTTAAGCGGCGGCTTTGCGCCGCCCGCCCCCGATAGCGCTCTGGCATCAAATAATGTCACGGTCACACTCTGGAACCCTGAATATTTTGCAGGGGTCGCTCATATGCAAGCCGAGGCTGAAAAATATCTGGATTTTGTCAGGCAAACAGAACCGGCACCGGATAAGCCGCCCGTACGTGTTGCTGGCGATCGCGCCAAGCAAGAGAAATCAAAGCGCGAAGCAGGTGGCGTTGCGATCTCTCGCGGAACATTGGAAAAGCTCGTACGTCTGGCAGGTCACTGTAATGCCGCCGTTCCTGACGCCATTACAAGCAAACTATAGATAAGTAAGATTTTAGGATTACTGGTCTTCTAGCAAGGCAAGCTTTGGATTACCTGACAGCTTCACAAATTCACCGCGAATACTGGCCACCTGCGCTTTGAAGTTTTTAAGCTCTTCGCCAACCAGTGTTTCACCCTGAGGCAGCTTCACAGTTTTGGGGTTAACCTGTGCGCCGTTCATCAGGACTTCATAATGCAGATGCGGGCCAGTCGAGCGGCCTGTCGTACCGACATAACCAATGATATCGCCCTGCTTAACGCGCTTACCCGCAGAGATACCTTTACCGAATTTATGCATATGCGCATAAGCCGTTTTCAAATTCGAATTGTGACGAATGCGTACATAATTGCCGTAGCCGCCATTACGGTTCGCGCGCTCGATCGTACCATCACCAGCAGCATAGATCGGTGTACCTGTGGCCGCTGCGAAATCAAGACCTTTATGCATTTTGTCGTAACCCAGAACAGGGTGATGACGCATACCAAAGCCAGATGACAAACGCGCACCATCTATCGGTGTTTTCATCAACGCTTTGCGCATACTTGCGCCTTTTTCATCAAAGTAATCAACATCGCCGTTCTTCATCTCGTAACGATAAACAGGAATATCCTGACCATTGATGTTCAAACGGGCATAAACGATATTGCCGTTTTTGACCTTTTCACCATCCTCGGAGAAGACCTCTTCATACATCACTTCGATCAGATCACCTTTGCGCACATCACGCTGGAAATCGACATCCCATGAATAGATATGAATCGCCTGCGCGATCACACCGGACGGAATACCTGCTTTTTCAGCAGAACCGTAAAGCGATACTTCGATATTCGCCTTACCTGTATTCATCTTTGTGACGGTCTCTTTTTCGATCATTACAGATTCAAAACCATCATCACCGCGCGTCAAACTAACAACATGCAACGGATCAACCGCCATTGTCATCTGTGCCAGGTCATACGCACTACCGGCTTCATCAACCGGATCAAAACGAAACTCAAGCTTTTGTCCCGGACGAATGCGACGCGGGTCATAATGCTCTTCCATAGATTGTACAAGCTTATAAACTTCACTCGCACCTAAACCTGCGCGCTGCATAACAGCCCCCAGCGTATCACCGGCACCAACAACCAGCGACTTCTCGCGCGGCTTGGCTGGCTCAGGCTGGAACAAAGCAACTTCTTCGACTTTGCCCTCGTGATTCTCGTAACGCTCCAAACGCTTCTCGCGGGCATTACTCAGATCTGCCATATTCATATCATCATGAGCCTGCCCCGAAATAAGAGAGCGAGGTTCGGAAATATCCGGACCCATTTGAAAGGCCTGACTATCCATAGAGAAACTAGCCAGCGTAAATACGCCCACAAACGCGGCCGCAGATACAGGCACAACAACACGCAGACGCAATCTGCCGTCACGCGTCAAAAGATGACGGTGCTTAAAGTTCATTGTATTGCTTAAAAATTCTGCGATCTCTTGCGCTTTAGGAAATCTTTTTTCAATCGCTTTTGACATCGTTGTCATGAAACGCACACACCCTATACAAATAGGCCCTATCTTTCTAATACTTTGAATGCTTATTTTTCTAGCACCAATACTAAGCAAACGCCATGCTGATATAGGCTTATTCAGCATTTTTTCAGGGGACAATTTGACCGTATATTGTATCCAGTGAATCCAGAGCAGTTTCAAGATACTCCCGCATTAAGGCGAGCTTCACCCAAGCCCTATTAAAACATAGAAAATTGTGCGGTGAATTAGATACCACACTCTTTAGAAATAGCTTCATGCGCGGCAGAAGAGCCGCCCAAACCAAAACTGTCAGTCGTCAAAGTACCACGTGAAGATGTACCTGTTACTGTCATCTTGCTGCCTTTACGAATAGCATTGGTAAGGCGCGTATCAGAATCAGCATCAGGCGTCCACGCTGTTTCGTCCTGTGTAAAAAGTGTGAAATTCGTTGAATCAATCTTCACTGTCACATCGCTACCTGGCTTGTATTCATAACCTGTGATGTAGCTAAATACATTTTTGCTGCCCTCGGCAGGACGGTGCGTAATCAACGCAAACACATCACCACGGCGTGTGTAATCGCCTTTTGAATCTTTTGGCTTACTCGCCATGTAACAAACCTTGTTACCACCTTCCATAAACACATAGGCAGACCAATCACTGTAATTGCCGATCAATCTGGGTTCTGCCGCTTGCGCATGACCGCATACTGTCAGAACTGTAAGGAAAACTGCCGCGCGCGATAGTAGGTGTTTCATTGTATTCGCCTCGAAAAAGCTGCTTGTTGTTAAAGTAATCTTGGACAAAGTCATACGATCGATGACCGGAAATCATACGCGTAAATCAGCGTATATACCAATATACCCTATAATTTCTCTAAGAAAAGGGCAAATTTATGATCCTTTTCAACTGCTGTCCCGTATGAGAAGTAGTAGGAAAACAAAGTCATGAAAAACTTAGGGCTTTACGAGCAAGAGAATACGTTGCTTAATTCCCTGATGGCAATAAAGCAGAAAGCGCAAACGCCTTCGGGAAAACGGGGCACAAAAACCAAAACAGATTTATCGGATGAAGTCACATTCGATGATCTGCTTGTGTCTGTGGGCGCAACGCAGAACCGCGATTCCTTCATTCGCGTGTTCGAATACTTCGCGCCGCGCGTTAAATCTTTTCTGATGCAAGGCGGCTTTAATCCTGAAACAGCGGACGAATTAGCGCAAGAAACCATGCTAACCGTATGGGACAAAGCATCATCTTTTGATCCGGCACAAGCCAAAGCAAGCACCTGGATTTTCACCATCGCCCGTAACAAAAAGATCGATTACATCCGTAAATACAAACGCACGCCTTTAAAGGCTGAAGATCTAGCATTCGCTCAATCGGAAACAAATGCGCCGGACGATAATCTAGCCACGTTACAAGATAACAAGGCCTTGACCGAAGCCCTGGAAAAGCTGCCGGAAGAACAAGCAGCACTGCTGCGCAAATCTTTCTTTGAAGACAAAACACATAATGACATCGCCGAAGAATCGGATATTCCGCTCGGCACAGTAAAATCACGTATAAGACTGGCGCTAGAACGCCTGCGTTATCATCTGGGGGCAACAGATCATGGCTGAGTTTAAAGACACATTATGCACAGAACTCGGCATTTGTGACGATGTCCACGCGCTGCTATGGGAATACGCCTGTGGCTCCTTGGACAAATCACATAATCTGCTGATCGAAAGCTTTCTAGACATCAGACCACAAGCCCGCAAAGTCATTAACCAGTTTGAGACCATAGGCGGAGCCATGCTTGAAAAAGGGTGCAACCCAACTAAAATGGCCGAAGACAGTCTCGCCAGAGTATTGGCCGCTATGGATTGCTCAAAAGCTACAGCCAGCCGTACAAAACCGGACACAGAGCCAGATCAGCAAAAACTATGCAAAAAATCACAAGAACTACCGCCTAGCCTTAAATATTACATCAATGATTGCGGCCAAAAACCGCGCTGGAATAAAATGGTGCCGGGCATGGCTTTCTGCAAATTACCGGGACAGGACGGGCGTTATACCATCACCATTCTTGAAGCAAAGCCAGGTGTCAAAGTGCCTGACCACAAGCACAAAGGCACAGAAATCATTCTGGTACTCAGCGGCGCTTTTTATGATGAAAACGGCACATACACTCAAGGCGATATCATCATCAACCATGATCAATCACACCATGAGCCTGCCGTGCCAAAGGATTGTGATCGTGCCTGCACATGCTTGATCGTCGCCGATAATCCGATGCAGTTTACGGGCGCGCTAACAAGGCTACTAAATATTTTCAAACTTTAGGATTAATCTTTAGGCGTACGTATCTTGCGGCGATTGCCGTGTACGTGCTGCGGCGCAGCTTCTGTCGGGCCACCCGCAGTCGCAGGACGCTCGGCAAAACGACCATTCGGACCACCCATCGACAGCATACGATCATACATAACAATCGCTGCCGCCACGCCAACATTCACACAGAACTTCATCGGAATTTTGATTACATGATCACAACGTTCCAGCATCTCATCCGATAAATTGCCCATTTCAGGCCCCAGCACATAAGCCGCACGCAACGGATGACGGAAGCTTGGTAACTCGATGGAATCATCCACCAGCTCCACGCCAACAAGCTGACAACCCTTTGGCAGCACCAACTCGTTACTATTGGCGTATTGATGATACGGCACATGGTCAAACGCGCCGGAGGTATCGGACTGACGCATAGCACGCACGTCAATATCAGGGGCAATCGTAAAAAAGAAACTGGCACCGAAGGAATGCGCCGAACGCGCAATCGTCCCGACATTTTGTTCCTTGCTAATGCCCTCGACCCCGACTCCAAAATATCCGCGCATATCTTTATCCTGTTTTTACTAAGGCTCAAACGCCAGACGCAGAGCCTCTTCTACATGAATTCTGGTTGTATCAAAGACAGGAATAGCCACATCTGCCTGCTGAATCAACAACGTAATTTCCGTGCAGCCCAGAATAACGCCCTCCGCGCCACGTGATTGCAAATCAGAAATCACATCCTGATATGCTGTCTTAGAGGCAGACAGAACCTTGCCATGACACAGCTCGTCATAAATAACAGTATTAACAACATCTATGCCGACCGGGTCAGGCACAAGCGCCTGCACCCCATGCTCATCCAGGCGCCCTTTATAAAAATCCAGCGCCATCGTGTATTTGGTACCGAGCAAACCAACGGTCTTAACGCCCTGTGCTTTGATTACGCGGGCCGTAGCATCTGCCAGATGTAAAAACGGAATATTAAGCGCCGCCTCGATCTGATCCGCCATTTTATGCATGGTATTCGTGGCCAGAATGATGAAATCCGCGCCCGCACGCTCAAGGGCTTGGGCTTCTTCGCAAAGCATCGCGCCTTGCGTATCCCAATCACCCTTTTCTTTCAGCGCGACGAACTCGCCGAAATCCACCGACGCCATTTTAATTTTAGCACTATGGTGCCCGCCAAGCTTTGCGCGGACACCATCATTCAGCCATTGATAATAGCTCATCGTGGATTCAGGGCTTAAGCCGCCGATGATACCGATCGTCTTCATGACTTCAGCGCACGGTCAAGACGATCCAATGCATCATCAAGACGAGCCTCGGACACCGCATAGCATAAACGCATATAGCCTTGCCCGACCTTACCGAACGCACAGCCCGGTGCCAGAGACAGGCTAACATCGTCAATCAAGCGTTTGGCAAACTCAAGACAGTTGTCTTCACCATCGATTTTGAAGAAGCTGTAGAATGTGGCTTCGGATTCAGTCGCATCAATACGCCCTGTGCTTTCAAAAAATTCCTGCACACGGGCACGGTTACGTTCCCAAAGCTGCATTTGCTGAGCGATAAAGTCTTCGCCGTGACGTAAGGCTTCAATGCCGCCATACTGGGTAAATGTCGGCGGCCCCATATTATCGTAGAGCGCAATGTCACGAACCGCATCTTCAACGCGAGACGGGCCCGTCAGCCAGCCCAGACGCCAGCCTGTCATAGCCCACGCCTTTGAAAAACTATTCACGGTAAACAGGCGATCATCATCTTGCGCGAACTCCAAAAAGCTCGGCGCATGGCTATTGCCATAGACTAGGCGGCTGTATACTTCATCAGCAATCACCCAGATGTCACGCTCACGTGCAAACTCCATAACGGCTTTGATCTCTTCACGCGACATCACCCAGCCTGTCGGGTTAGACGGCGTTGTAATCAAAATAGCGCGCGTGTCTTTATTACACGCGTCAAACAGCTTATCCAGATCAAGACTCCACGCGCCTTCATTATTATCAAGCGCCACTTCTTTGAACTTGGCTTGCGCCAGCTCAATCGCGCCCAGCAGATTTTTCCAGATCGGCGTTACCGCCACGACCTCGTCACCTGCATCCAGAATAGCTGTCAGTGCCAAATGCATCGCCGTTGTGCCCGAACTTGTTACAAACACGCGGTTTGTTGGCACACGCAAATCATAAATACGGTCATAATAATTGGAAATTTCCTGACGCAGCGGATCCTGCCCTAAAACAGGCCCATAAAATGTGCGCCCGTCATCCATCGCCTTCTGCGCGCCCTTAAGGATAAAATCCGGCGTTGCGGCATCACCTTCACCCTGCCCCAAGGACAGGATATTGGCCTTGCGACGGCCATAGCGGACAATTTCCGCACCGGGATTTTGAGAGAGATTTTCTACACATTTACGAATTTTGCCGGAATGCGGCTTGGATACGTCCGAATGCTCGTCCAGTAAATGTTTATCAGTATTGTCTACGCGGTCTTCAGGCATGCTGTCGCCTATCAATTGTTCATGTCTCATGAAATAACTCCACCACTTGTTATGTGAGTGTTAGGGAATGGTCAAATAAAAACGTGCTCTTGCACTATGTGGGGAGAATATAGGGGCGTTAGCCCGCGCACGCGGCAACGGTCGCTGCGCAGAAAACTGCTGCCGCGATCAAAGAATAAATTTCCGTGCCGAATTCAAAAATCATATTTGTGAAATAAAACGTTTCCTGTTTTATTACAAGAAAAAAACGACGTGAGTACCATGAGCACAGAAAAAGTAATCGCAGTAGACGGCACCGCCGCCAGCGGCAAAGGCACACTGGCCAAGCGTTTGGCAAAAGAATTAGGCTTTGCCTATCTTGATACAGGCAAGCTATACCGTTATGTTGGCGCACGCCTTCTGGCGCGAGGCGTAGACCCGCAGGACGAAGCTGAAGCCATTGCCGTTGCCCAAGGCCTGAACACCACACTAAAACCCGAAGATCTGCAAGACCCCGCTCTCGGTAGCGATGAAAACGGGCAGGCTGCCTCAAAAGTCGCCGCCCTGACAGGGGTACGTACAGCCCTGCTGGATTACCAGCAAAACTTCGCAAAAACGCCCCCCGGAGGCGCTTCAGGCGCTATTCTGGATGGCCGCGATATCGGTACCGTGATCTGCCCTGATGCCGATTTGAAGCTCTATATCGACGCAAACCTAGAGATTCGGGCGCAAAGACGGTTTAAAGAGTTGCAATCTAAGGGAATTTCCGTTACATATGACGCCGTTTTGGCAGATATGCTCGAACGCGACAAAAGGGATTCATCCCGTGCCACGGCACCAATGAAACCTGCTGACGATGCGATTGTACTGGATACCAGCACCATGAGCGCCGATGACGTGTTTGATAAAGTCCGGAGCGCTGTTACAGACAGGCTCGGCATTTAATCAAAGTATAGACCATATCTAAAAGGGCAAAGCCCCGCCGAAAACACTGAAGGTATGCTTTTCTTATCTTGCCGGTAGACCGGGGTTAAGTTGTACCTATCAAAACTACGAAAGGAATTAGATATGGCAAAAAAAGCCGCTAATTTAATCGATAACCAAGAGTCACAGGAGTTCGCTGCGCTACTGAACGACTCTCTAAAGCAGCAAGACAACTTCGAAGGAAGTGTAGTCGAGGGTAAAGTTGTAGGCATGACCGCCGACTTTGCTATCATTGACGTTGGTCTGAAATCAGAAGGCCGCGTTAACATTCGTGAATTCACAATGCCAGGCGAAGACCCAGAAGTAAAAATGGGCGACATCGTTGAAGTATTTGTTGAGCGCATGGAAAACCGTGACGGTGAAACAGTGTTGAGCCGTGAAAAAGCACGTCGTGAAGAAGTCTGGACAGACCTCGAGAAGCTCTACGATAAGGGCGAGCGCGTGAACGGTGTGATCTTCGGCCGCGTTAAAGGCGGATTTACCGTTGATCTGGGTGGTGCTGTGGCATTCTTGCCTGGCTCACAAGTAGACATTCGTCCGGTACGTGACGTATCCCCATTGATGGGTACGCCGCAGCCATTCCACATCCTGAAAATGGACCGCAGCCGTGGCAACATCGTTGTTTCACGTCGTGCAGTTCTTGAGGAATCACGCGAAGAAGTACGCAGTGAATTGATGGAAAACCTCGCCGAAGGTCAAGTGGTACAAGGTGTTGTTAAAAACATCACTGATTACGGTGCCTTTATTGATCTGGGCGGTGTTGACGGTCTGTTGCACGTTACCGACATCTCTTGGAAACGCGTCAACCATCCTTCAGAAGTTCTGCAAGTCGGCCAAACAGTTGACGTTCAGATCATTCGCTTCAACGAGGAAAACCAACGTATTTCTCTGGGTATGAAACAGCTTGAAAGCGATCCGTGGGAAGGTATTTCTGCACGTTACGCTGTTGGTGCTAAAGTCAAAGGTGTTGTAAACAACATCGCTGATTACGGTGCTTTCGTTGAGCTGGAAGACGGTATCGAAGGTCTGGTACACGTTTCTGAAATGTCTTGGACAAAGAAGAACGTACACCCGGGCAAGATCGTTTCCACATCTCAAGAAATCGAAGTCATGGTTCTGGAAGTCGACGAAGAGAAGCGTCGTATTTCCCTTGGCCTGAAACAGTGCCAGGAAAATCCATGGGCAGGCTTTGCTGATGACCACAAAGTTGGTCAGGAGCTTGAAGGCGAAATCCGTAACATCACGGAATTCGGTCTGTTTGTTGGTTTGACTGACGACATCGACGGCATGGTTCACCTGTCTGACCTATCATGGGAAGAGCAAGGTGAAGACGCCCTGAAAACTTACAACAAAGGTGAAACAGTTAAAGTTAAGATCCTCGAGATCGAGCCTGATAAAGAGCGCGTAGCACTCGGCATCAAGCAACTGACTGAAGACCCATTCGCTGGCGCCGCTGACGGCGTTAAGAAAGGCGACGTTGTAACATGTACAATTACTGAAGTACATGACAAGGGCATTGATGTAACTGTTGGCGACGCGCTGACAGGTACAATCAAGAAAGCCGACCTGTCTCGTGAGCGCTCTGAGCAGCGTCCTGACCGCTTCGCGGTTGGCGAGAAAGTCGATGCACTTGTACTAGCAATGGACAAGAAAAACCGCAAACTGTCTCTGTCTATCAAGGCACGTGAAATTGCCGAAGACAAAGAAGCTCTGGAAACATTCGGTTCCACAGAAAGCGGTGCGTCACTTGGTGATATCCTTGGCGCAGCCTTGAACAAAGAAAAAGGCGAAGACGAAGGTTCTAAGTAATTAAGACCACGTCCTAGCAAAAAGATTAAAGGCCGGATCGTGTGATCCGGCCTTTTTTTGTGCGGCTTACACGGCTCTCAGCACCACTAGAGACCGAAAAGTCCTTTACGATCAATGACTTTTGCTTGACGGGCACACAGAAAGTAAGGCATTGTTAAACTATTCGCGTTATAGTTAATGAAGTCCGCAACTTGAAATTTCTGTTTGGAATTACAAGTAGTTGCAGGAAAGTCAACCGAACTTTGAAGGCCGCGTGGCGGCAAGGGAACAGGACATGACAAAATCCGAATTGATACAGCGTTTGGCCGAGAAAAATCCCCACCTTTATCTGCGTGACGTAGAGAAGATCGTCGATACTATTTTTGACGAAATCTCCGCTGCTTTGGCAAATGGTGATCGTGTTGAATTACGCGGCTTCGGTGCATTCTCTATCAAGGAACGTGATGCCCGTATGGGTCGCAACCCACGCACAGGCGAAAGCGTCTATGTAGAAGCCAAGCGCCTGCCATTCTTCAAAACAGGTAAAGCCCTGCGCGAGCGCCTGAACGACGGCTATGACGGCGACGATGATGGCGATGACGAAGCTGCCCCTGGCTATTTCGGCAGCGGCGAATAATCTTATACCCTGCAAAATTTTGGATTTAAGGCGCATATACTTGCTATGCGCCTTTTCTATTTCTATCCTTGGTTAAATTCCTTTTCCTGTTCAGGAGAACCAAATGTCCGACGATAGCAAACCGCTACCGATTATATACTGTGCCATTGATACAACCGACCTTGACCATGCCAAGGCCCTTGCAGCCGCTATGGAGCGCGCAGGATGCGGCATTAAGCTCGGTATGGAGTTCTTTAACGCACAAGGCCCTCAAGGCATCAAGGAAATCAGAAACGCCTATCCCGAGCTATCCTTGTTTATCGACCTGAAATATCACGATATTCCAAATACAGTTGCAGGTGCGATCCGCGCCATTACCCCTATCGGTGCCGATTTTGTGAACGTACACGCGAGTGGCGGTCTGGAAATGATGAAATACGCCCGCAATGCCATGGACGAAGAAGCCGATAAAGTCGGCGTTAAGCCGGCCAAGGTTCTCGGCGTAACCATGCTGACCAGCCTCGATGATGCCGCCGTGACCGAAGTCGGGTTCAATGGCAACTCGGCCGACAATGTCAGACGCTTGGCAAAACTGACCCAGAAGGCAGGTCTTGATGGGGTCGTCTGTTCGGCCAAAGAAATCGAGATTGTTCGTCAGGAATGCGGCCCTGATTTTGATTTAATGGTACCGGGCATCCGCCCCACAGGATCCGATATTGGCGATCAGAAGCGCATCATGACACCCGAAGAAGCACTGCATATTGGCGCCACACATTTAGTTATTGGACGTCCCATAACTCAGGCTGACAACCCAGCCAGCTTCGCTTTGACCTTATCCACAAAATTACATAAAAGCGCAGCCTGATCCACATGACCCGTGTCAAAATATGCGGCATCACAAATCACGAGGCACTGTTTAGTGTCATCGAAAACGGTGCTGATTTTGTCGGTTTTGTCTTCGCCGAAAACTCGCCCCGCACCCTATCATCGACTCAAGCAGCCGCCTTATGGGACTCATTATCGGAGCATCAACAAGACTCCATCCGCAGCGTCGGCTTATTCGTTAATCCGACAATCGACCAGATTCATCAGGTAATTGACGATATCCAGCTGCATATGATCCAGCTGCACGGCAATGAAAGTCCTGCCTTTGTTACCGAGGTGAAAAACGCCACAGACTTGCCAGTCATCAAGGCTCTGCGTATAGAAACAGCGCACGATCTTAAACAAATCAAACAATATCAAAATGTTAGCGACTGGCTATTGCTGGATAGTAAAGTAGAAGGCCTACAAGGCGGCACAGGCCATAGTTTTGATTGGTCCTTGCTGAATGACATAGAGGTTAAAGTGCCATGGATGCTGGCAGGCGGCCTGCACCCGGGCAACGTCGCATTGGCCTTATCACAGATATCACCTGATGCGGTTGATGTGTCCAGCGGCGTGGAAAGCAGCGCAGGCGTTAAATCACCGCAGAAAATCGCTGATTTTATTGCAGCTGCGAAACAAACAGGCTAATCTGCGCCTTATTAAAAATAATGAGGGTGTAATGAGTTTAGCAAATTCCTATAAATCAGGTCCTGATGAAAATGGCCATTTTGGTATCTATGGCGGCCGCTATGTCGCGGAAACCCTGATGCCACTGATCCTAGAGGTCGAAAAAGCCTATAACGAGAGCAAAGACGATCCAAAATTCTGGAGCGAATTTTATAGCCTCGCACGCGATTACATCGGTCGCCCCTCCCCGCTGTATTATGCCGAAGCCCTGACCAAGAAAATGGGCGGCGCAAAATTGTACTTAAAGCGTGATGAGCTGAACCACACAGGCG
Source organism: Micavibrio sp. (assembly GCA_012960155.1). Taxonomy (GTDB): domain Bacteria; phylum Pseudomonadota; class Alphaproteobacteria; order Micavibrionales; family Micavibrionaceae; genus UM-FILTER-47-13. Next base: position 68,034 of record DUBU01000021.1, read on the forward strand.
CACACAAAATCAACAACTGCCTGGGACAGATCTTGCTCGCCAAACGCATGGGCAAGACTCGCATTATCGCCGAGACAGGAGCTGGACAGCACGGAGTCGCAACCGCGACTGTTTGTGCATTATTTGATATGCCTTGCACCGTCTTTATGGGTCAGACTGACATCGAACGCCAAAAACCCAATGTTTTCCGTATGAAGCTGCTTGGCGCGGAAATACGGTCCGTCACGTCTGGTGCAGGAACGCTGAAAGATGCGATGAATGAGGCACTGCGTGAATGGGTCGCGAATGTCGATGACACCTTCTATATTATCGGTACAGCGGCTGGCCCGCACCCTTACCCTGCGATGGTACGCGACTTCCAATCCGTGATCGGCAACGAAGTCCGTGAACAGATTACAGAACGCGAAGGCCGCCTGCCAGACAGCCTTGTCGCCTGCATCGGTGGCGGCTCAAACGCTATTGGCTTGTTCCACCCGTTTTTGGATGATCGCGATATCCGCATTATCGGCGTCGAAGCCGGCGGCCACGGCGTCGATACAGACCAGCACGCTGCCTCCCTCACTGGCGGCAAGCCAGGTGTATTACATGGCAACCGCACATATCTGCTGCAAGATGAAGACGGCCAAATACAAGAAGCCCACTCTATCTCCGCGGGCCTTGATTACCCGGGCATTGGCCCTGAGCACTCATGGCTATTCGATCAAAAGCGCGTCGAATACGTATCCGTCACTGATGACGAGGCTCTGGAAGCGTTCCAGATCTGTGCGCGTACTGAAGGCATTATCCCGGCGCTTGAACCGTCACACGCTTTGTCACATGTGCTGAAAATCGCTCCTGAACTACCGAGCGATCACGTCATGGTCATGAATATGTGTGGCCGCGGCGATAAGGATATCTTCACAGTTGCCGATAAACTCGGCGTTTCAATGTAACGGGTCAAACCCAAGATTATAGAAAACGGATAAAAACATGAGCCGTATAGAAAAACGTTTTGAAGAACTGAAGCAACAAGGGCGCAAGGGTCTCGTGACCTTCATCATGGCCTGCGACCCCGACCTTGCCACATGCGAAACCATCCTGAAAAGCCTGCCCGAAAGCGGTGCCGATTTCATCGAACTCGGCATGCCGTTCAGTGATCCTATGGCTGACGGCCCTGTTATACAAGAAGCCGCAATTCGCGCCTTAAATGCGGAAGGCTCGATGAAAAACACGTTAAAACTTGTCAGGTCATTTCGCGAAAATGACGCCTCAACGCCGATTATTTTGATGGGATATTTCAACCCGATTTACAATTACGGCACACAGCGTTTCGCTCAAGAAGCTAAAGAATCCGGCGTTGACGGCATTATCATCGTCGACGTGCCATCAGAGGAGCAAGCTGAATTACTTGATCCGCTATCAGGAACCGATATTGACCTCATTAAACTGGTCACACCCACCAGCAAGGATGATCGCCTTGAAACAATTTTAGAAGGTGCATCGGGCTTTCTTTACTATGTTTCAATTACGGGTATTACAGGAACAGCATCCGCCGATCATAAAAACATTGAAACAGCTGTGACCGAGATCAGAAAGAAAACTGATCTTCCTGTCGCCATTGGGTTTGGCATAAAAACACCTGATGACGCGGCAAAAATGAGTCAGCATTGTGATGCTGTCGTCGTCGGCTCGTCCATTGTTGATACAATCGGAAGAATCAAAGGTGGCGACAAAACGGTTCATGATGTGTCTGCGCAAGTCAAAGCGCTCGCGAATGCACTGGCCGCTTAAGACGATTTCAGATTCCATAATCAAAGAAAACAGTTAGATTCCATAACGTTAGTGTTAAAAGAGCTGTGCAGTGTCATGACGCATCATTTCCGTACAGCTTGACATTTATATGTGTTTTGCGAGATAAATAGTCCCTTCATTAAATTGTCTACGGTATTAACAGCGAAATAGGGTACTTATGAACTGGCTGACAAACTTTATCCGTCCGAAAATTCAGTCGATCGTCGAACAAAAAGACGTTCCTGATAACCTCTGGCAGAAATGCCCTGGCTGCGAAGGCATGCTGTTCCACCGCGATCTATCCGAAAACATGAATGTCTGCTACCACTGCGGCCATCACATGAAGATCACAGTGCAAGAGCGCATGGAATTGCTGTTTGATGACGGCAAGTACAAAGAATTACCTATGCCCAAGGCGCCTCACGACCCGCTGAAATTCAAAGATCGCAAGAAATACGCTGATCGCATCAAAGAAACGCGCCAGAAAACAGGCCGCGAAGATGCCATCATGATCGCCGAAGGCACAATCGGTGGCAGCCCTGCCATTATCGCGGGCATGGACTTCACCTTTATGGGCGGTTCTATGGGCGCAGCCGTTGGCGAAGCCATCGTCGTTGCCGCCGAGCAAGCTGTGGCCAAGCAAGCCGCACTGATCGTTATACCGACATCTGGCGGCGCCCGTATGCAAGAAGGCATGGTATCCCTGATGCAGATGCCCCGCACAATTATTGCCGCTGAAATGGTGAAAAACGAGGGTCTGCCTTACATTGTCTTGCTGACAGACCCGACAACAGGCGGAGTATCAGCCTCCTTTGCCATGGTTGGAGACATTCATATTGCTGAACCAGGCACAACAATCGGTTTTGCCGGCAAGCGCGTTATTCAGGAAACGATCCGCGAAGAACTGCCGGAAGGCTTTCAAACGGCTGAATACCTGCTGGAGCACGGCATGGTCGATATGGTTGTTGAACGTAAAGAGCTACACGAGACTCTGGCCCGTATACTTGATCTGCTATTCAATCGCGACGGCTCTGCGCGCGCACTGAATGATAATGGCAGCAAGACAAGTGCCAAAGGCAAAGCGGCAAAAGGCAAAGGATCTAAAGGCCCGCGCGCTGCTGCTATGGAAGTGCCTGTAATCGAGAAAACAGCCGCTAACACAGATGCCCCTGCTGAAGAGCCCATCCGCACAGCAGGCACAAAAGGCTAAATCACGATGTATGCGGCGGATGCACGCCATGTAAATAAGGCGCTAGCGGAAAAGCTGGCGCATATTTACACTTTGCGTGGCGGCCCGACCATAGACCTGACTATCCGCAAACCCTACCTAGACTTGCTGGAAAAGCTTGGCAATCCGCATGATAACATGCCCCCCGTCATCCATGTGGCAGGGACAAACGGCAAAGGCTCGACCATCGCCTTTCTGAAAGCCATCTTAAATGCGGCGGGGTATAGCGTACACACATACACCTCCCCCCATCTGTTTCAATTTAACGAGCGCATCACCCTTGCTGATCAGCATATCAATGATACGCAGCTAGAAGCCACGCTCGACGAAGTGATGGCGGTTAATAACGGCGAAGGCCTTACGTTTTTTGAAGTCACAACAGCCATGGCTTTTTTAGCCTTCTCCCGCGTGAAAGCCGATATCGTTTTGCTGGAAACAGGCTTGGGCGGGCGCCTTGATTGCACGAACGTTATTAAAGCACCGCTCGCCACCATTATCACGGCTATTGGTTACGACCATACGGAATTCCTCGGCGACACACTCGCCGCCATCGCCGGAGAAAAAGCAGGCATCATCAAACAAAACGTTCCTTGCATTATCGGCGCACAGGCCGCGAATGAAGTTTACGAAACCATTGAATCCAAGGCGAAAACCTTAAACGCCCCTGTCATACGCGCACCAGAAGAGTGGCCACAGACCCTACCTGACCCCTCCCTCATCGGCCCGCATCAAAAACAGAATGCGATGAATGCCATAACAGCATTACAAAACCAAAGCGCCTTCACTATTACAGAAGACCACATCAAACATGGCCTACAAAACGCGACATGGGCCGGCCGCTTGCAAAAAACACCGACCAGCGCCCCATTCGAGCTCTGGTATGATGGTGGCCACAATGAAAATGCGGCCCATGCCTTGGCTGCACAAGCCGAACTTTGGCAAAGACAAGATGATAAACCGCTCTATCTGGTGCTCGCCATGATGAAAACCAAAGATGTGCAGGCCTTCATCACCCCTCTCGCCCCGTTTATAGATGGCATTATCTGTACAACCGTACCTGAAGAGCCGCTCTGCCGTTCAGCGCGAGAGCTTAAAGAGGCCATAAAACCATATGATTTCCCGCTGCTGATGACAGCAGAAAATCCTCGCGATATCGCCACCATGGAACCTTTAAAAGGCACACGCGTTCTTGTCTGCGGTAGCCTTTACTTGGCGGCATTTTTGCCTAAATAAATCTTCGATATTTATTAAGACTTTTTTGCCACTATGGTGAAGCATAAAAAACGTGCTAATATAACTGGAATATGTTAAGTAACCGCCCATGAACACAGTAGACACGACATTGGAGAAAGCCACAAAGGCCTCATTTGAGGGCGCTGCACGCGCCATCAAGCTGGTCAACGATTCCAATACGGTTACTGTTTGCTGGTATAGACAGGTGATCGGTACCATGACAGCCACGGAAAACGGACTCGTCTGGAACGGTTATGACACACCCGAGATGGAGAAATTCTTCGGCGAATTTCTGCCTACGCGCGAATCCGACGGCATGCCGCAATTTCTGGTCAATATCATGCCGGAGAATACCGTATTCGAAAAACTGGGCATTGAAAGTCAGGTTGACTATCTTAGTTCAGGCCTGCGTTTCCCATCAAATACTCTGGTTTCAGGCAATTCACCATTTGATCTGCCGTTTTCAAATGACTATCTGACAGCCAACCTAGCAGATCATACGGACGAACAAGGCGTTTTCACAGGCTCTTATCAGGGGAAACCACCAAAATCGCTGGAAGAAGATGCTCTGGCAGAAGAGCTATCCACGATCTGGAAAAACCGTTACGTGCCGCGCTATTCTGGTGCAGAGATGAAAATCCCCGTCACGCTGCAAGAGCAGGGCGAACTGCAAAAAGCCATTTCAACGCCGTTTACTCATTTTCTGAAACTGCCGAATGAAGGCTTAAAAGAAGGCTGGGGCGTGAATGAATGGATGTGTATGCAGCTTTGCGAGGCAACAGGACTCCCAACGGCCAAACACGCACTGATTGAAATTGATGACAGATTGCCGCCCGCCTATATCACCGAGCGCTTTGACATTAATGATGAATCCAAACGCGGCGTGACAAGACGCATGATGCAGGACTTTTGTACCTTGGCAGGTATGCGACCACTAAATGATATGCATGCCGATTCTCATAAAGAAGGTAAATCAGCAGGATCTTTAGAGAGCTGCGCCAAAACACTGAGAAAGTTTTCTAGTGATCCGCAAGGCGATGTAGAGTCGCTATTTAAGAGAGCGCTTGTCTCATTCACTGTAGGTGACGAAGACATGCATCGTAAAAATATCTCGATGATCTTCCGCTATGACGTACAAACCGGCCAGATGATTGATGGCAAGATGTCACCAGCCTATGACATCACTGCTGAAATTCATAAGCGCAATGAAAATATTGCGATGACACTGCCCATGGGCAACAAGAAGAACAATATTAAACTTAAAACACTTATGTCATGTGCCAAATCCATGGGCATCCCCGAAGATAGAGCCTCGGAAATCATTGAAGACACAATGACCAAAATAGCCGCCCGCGCGGTTGAGATTGCCAATAACCCGCCTGAACTGGCCGTAAAAACCGATATGTGTAAATTTACAGTACACCGCATCGCATCTATTGCCGTTGCGCGCACAAAGGCCATGGGCTTTGAAACGCCCGAATGGGAAAATGTTGATCCAGTAAAAATGCCCGCTACCCGCTCAGGACAAGAAGCAGCACCAATTAATATGGCGGCTTTTAAATTAGGTTAGAACGCACCCGCTGCGCGATAAACACAATTAAATCCCTTTCACGCCAAAATTACGCCTTTTTTACCTGCAAAAAAGACAAGCAGTGCTAAACTGTTACCAAAATAGGGAAATAACATGACCAATAAAATCGCACTTGTTGATGATGACCGTAACATTCTGACATCCGTATCCATGGCATTAAAGGCCGAAGGCTACGAGGTAAACACCTATAATGACGGTGAAGAAGGCTATAACGGCATTACCGACAACCCGCCTGATCTGGCTGTGCTGGACATTAAAATGCCGCGTATGGATGGTATGGAAGTCTTGCAAAAAATCCGCGAGACATCGGCTCTTCCTGTTATTTTCCTGACATCCAAAGACGATGAAATCGACGAAGTTCTTGGTCTGCGCATGGGTGCCGATGATTACATCACCAAGCCTTTTTCCCAGCGCCTTCTGATCGAACGCATCCGCGCACTGCTTCGTCGCCGTGCTCTCTTAGAAAACAAACCGACAGAAGCCGCCGAACAGGATAGCGATAAAAACAAGATTATTCGCGGCAGCCTCGTGCTGGATGACGACCGCCATATCTGCACATGGAAGGGTACAGCCCTGACGCTAACTGTCACAGAATACTTACTACTCAAATCTCTGGCCCAGCGCCCTGGAATCGTTAAAAACCGTGACCAGCTAATTGATATGGCGTATGGTGAAAACATCTATGTCGATGACCGGACCATCGACTCCCACATCAAACGAATCCGAAAGAAGTTCCGCGATATAGATTCGGATTTTGCCCAAATCGAAACGCTCTACGGTGTTGGATATAAGTACAAAGAAGAATAAGGTGCAGGATAATACGCGCATCAAAGGGCGCAAGGCCGGTGGCCTGACGCTCCGTATTCTATCCGTCAACATGATGCCTCTCATCGTGCTGGTGGTGGGCTTGCTATATCTCGGCCGTTACCAGCAAAACCTGACAGACGAGCATTTGCGCACACTGCAAGAGCGCGCGCAGAACTTTGCCATCGCAATGGAGGGGCCCGACGACAGCGGTGCGTTGATACCTGAACAATCCCGCCGTACGCTCTTCAAATTGGCAGAAAACCGCCAAGGATTGCGCATTCGTCTCTTTGATACAAATGGCGAGCTGATCGGTGATTCACAGCAGCTCTCAGGCCCGGGCGGCACAATTCAAATTACGCCCTTGCCACCGCCACAATACAGCCTGACAGCCTCAGCAGCCCTGGCCTATCTCGGCACACAATTCCTTGAACTTTTGCCAAGCTCGACTACGCTGCAGCCCTTCCCCGAAGAGATTGCGCAAGGCAACCGCAAGGACGGCATGGTCTATCCCGATGTTGTAAATGCCATGCAGGGCGAAGTCAGCGCCACAGCATGGGCTCGTAAAAGCGGCGGTCTAGTGTTGGCCGCGGCCGCGCCCCTATACAAAAACAACAGACTAGTCGCCGTTGTCCTGCTGACTAATAATGGCCGTGATATTGAAATGGCGATGGATCGCGTGCGCCTTGACGTTTTGACCGCCACACTCGCGGCCCTCAGTATGACGATTTTCATGTCGATCTATTTGGCAGGCTTGATCGGTCACCCTCTACGTAAACTTGCCCGCGCTGCAGAACGTATTCGCGCTAGCAAAGGTCAGGACGTAACAATCCCAGATATGAGCCACCGCCGCGATGAAATCGGCGAGCTCTCCATGGCACTGCGTGACATGACCCAAGCTCTGCATGACCGCATGGAATCCATCGAAAGCTTTGCAGCAGATGTATCACACGAGCTGAAAAACCCGCTGACAAGCCTGCGCAGTGCTGTTGAAACCGTATCTATTGTAAAAAGCGAAGAAGACCGTAAAAAGCTGCTGGATATCATTCTACACGATGTACAGCGCCTTGACCGTCTAATCACCGATATTTCCAAAGCCTCACGCCTTGATGTGGAACTTGCCCGCGATGAAATGGAAGAAGTTGATGTGCGCCAGCTGCTCGAAAACATCGTCAGCGGCCATAAAACACCTATGGAGCGTACAGGCGATCACACAGACGTACACTTCCCGATAAAGCTTGATATTCCGCGCAATAAAGATCTAGTGACGATGGGAAATTACGGCCGCCTGACACAAGTTTTTGAAAACCTGATCAGCAATGCACTGTCATTCTCACCCGAAGATGGCGTTGTTACAATTCGTGCCATTCCATCCAAAGACCAAATCATTATAGAAGTCGAGGATGAAGGCCCGGGTATCCCCGAGAGCAAGCTGGAAGATATTTTCGAGCGTTTCTATTCAGAGCGCCCTAAAACCGAAGAATACGGCAAACATTCCGGGCTAGGACTATCAATCACAAAACAAATCATTAGCGCCCACGGCGGCGACATTTATGCCGAAAATGTAAAAGCAGGCAACCAAGTTACAGGCGCCTGCTTTACCGTTATTCTGAACGCTGCTTAAAGCGGTTTGGGAGCTGAGCCGCCAAGATCATTTGATGACGGGGTAACAACGCGCAAATGCTCTCGCCCCAGCGCCTGTTTCAACTCATCGGCACTCATCGGTGTATTAACAGTAACATCAACAACATTTCCTGCGCGCCCTATATGGTGATATTCGGATTTAAAATGCAGGACACGGTGCGTACCGCGATCTTCAATATGATCCACTGCCTCTTTGGAAACCAGCGCAGCGGCAATATTTACATGAGAATCATCATATAAATCATCGCGATAGACTTGCGGCTTGTCCCCTTGACCTTTGGCAGCAGCCTGGAATTTTAGCACAGTACCAAGATAATCATCTTCCAGCTTATCACGCACAGACTCGCCATCAGCCGTTGTCATGGGAATGGTATAGCTGTATTTTTCAATCGCACAGAAATCATCACTAACTTCTGACAGGGCATCATAATCAACATCGAATAGATCAATACGCCATCTTTCCAAAAGCTCATCCATTACGGAACGGCGGCGCGCCACAAAATTGCCTAGCTCGTTAAACGTCAGGCGCGCAGTCGGCACCACAAACCCCGCAGCCCCTGGCGCAAGAAAAGCCGTATCTAATGAGAATTTACGCGTTGTCAGATCATCATTTACCTTCTCGCCCGAATGTACATTTTCAATCAAATATACAAAATCTGCCAGTTGATGAGCTCTAACTTTAAAAGACTCTTTTCCGCGCTGACAAAAAACAACCTTATCACCGCGCGTGTTGACATTGTAAAAACGCATATCATTTTCCTTAATTAAATTATTTTAAAAAGAACCTAGCACTAAACAATTCTATCGGGCAAACTTTATCAGGCTGACTTTTGCAAGGCACGACATGACCAAAAAGCACAACAAATTACTGATCATCACCGGCTATTCTGGCGCAGGAATGTCTTCGTCCCTAAAACATCTGGAAGATCTGGGTTATGAAGTCTTCGATAACTTTCCCGTCACTATGGTTAAGCCACTGATCGCAGAAGATGCCGATAAAGCAATCGCCGTCGGCGTAGACACGCGCTCACGCGGGTTTAGCCCCGAAGCCGTGCTGGATACAGTCAAAGATACTAACGCTACTCTCGTCTTCATGACAGCCGAAGACGCTATCTTGCAAAAACGGTTTAGCGAGACACGCCGCCGCCATCCACTGGCAGGGGATCGTCTCGTCAGTGACGGCATCCGTAAAGAACAGCAATGGCTGCATAGCCTGAAGGATTCTGCAGACTATCTGATAGACACATCACAATTCTCAACCCATGACCTAAGGCGTGCGCTTGAAGGACAATTCACCTTAAAGGGCGATACGGGCCTGACCATCACAGTCATGTCCTTCGGGTTTAAACACGGCCTGCCACGCGAAGCCGATATGGTGATGGATTTACGTTTTTTGAAAAACCCGCATTGGGTAGAAGACTTAAAACCTCAGACAGGTCTCGATAAACCCGTGGGTGATTACATTGAAACAGACGAGGCATTCGCGCCATTTTTAGAAAACTTCAAGACTATGGTGTTGCCACTGCTACCGCGCTATATCGAAGAAGGCAAAAGCTATCTAACAATTGCCTTAGGGTGTACAGGCGGACGTCACCGCAGTGTCTACACAACAGAAACCCTGTCCTCTTGGATCAAAGAACAGGGCTACAACACTAATGTGTTTCATAGAGATATAGATCGCTAAGCGTATGCGGGTTAAGGCTTCGGAGCCTGTGTAACATCCGCTTTTACGCTGACGTCCAATTCACGGCTAAATGCCGCATCGGATCCGGCCTCACAGGCCGCTTCGATTTTTTTAATGCTCAGACCCAAGCTCATCTTGCAATCCTTCTTCTAATGACAGCACGGCATTCTCTTTGGAAACACCAAGCTTACCAAGTTCATAAAAAATAATACGTGTTTTGTCAGGACTATCCGTCGATGCGCGATGGTAATGCATGCGTGTGCCCGTACCACTGCCAATATCAATCAGATGATCCTCATCATTCATAAGCGCGACCAGATTCATGACTTTCTTTTCCGAAAGGCTGTGCTCTTCCTCGGAATCCAGCACTGTATAATCACCAACAGGCTGATACGCCCCCTCTACACTCAACTGCTTCAAAATCATGAAAGACTGCTGGTGAACAGGGTTCTGCCTGTATATGTAATGTTTTTTGGCTGTGATTGTGTTGAAATCGTCAAATGCCATCAATATTGCCCCAATTATTCTCTCTAATTACTTCCTAAAAACGCATTAAACCTTGCTTTTTGCGCTTTACGCCCTTAATTTTTGACAGAGTTTAGTAAAGAATTCGTAAATTTTTTTGCCCACTAACTTTTTTAGGAGCCTTATATGTCTGCTGAGCCAAAAACAGTCGATAACGACTACAAAGTAAAAGACATCTCCCTTGCTGCTTATGGCCGCAAAGAGATCGAAATTGCCGAAACTGAAATGCCGGGCCTGATGTCCACACGCGAAGAATACGGCGACAAGCAGCCATTGAAAGGCGCGCGCATCGCAGGTTGTCTGCACATGACAATCCAGACAGCTGTTCTGATTGAAACACTAGTGGCCCTGGGCGCTGAAGTCCGCTGGAGCTCATGTAACATCTTCTCGACGCAAGACCACGCCGCAGCAGCCATCGCCGCAGCAGGCATTCCTGTGTTCGCATGGAAAGCCATGAGCGAAGAAGAATATGAATGGTGTATCGAACAAACAATCCACGGCCCTGATGGCTGGGTACCGAACATGATCCTTGATGATGGTGGTGACCTGACAAAAATCATGCACGACAAATACCCACAATACTTCGAAGATATCCGCGGTATTTCAGAAGAAACAACAACAGGCGTTCTGCGTCTGGCTGAAATGCAGAAAAAAGGCACATTGCTGTGTCCTGCAATCAACGTGAACGACTCAGTGACAAAATCAAAATTCGATAACAAATACGGTTGTCGTGAGTCACTGGTTGATGCGATCCGCCGCGCCACAGACGTGATGCTGGCCGGTAAAGTCGCTATGGTTTGTGGTTTCGGTGACGTTGGTAAAGGTTCTGCTGAATCCATGCGTCAAGCTGGCTGCCGCGTTCTGGTATCCGAAGTTGACCCGATCTGTGCATTGCAAGCGGCAATGGAAGGTTACGAAGTTACAACAATGGAAGACGCCGTGAAGCGCGCTGACATCTTCGTGACAACAACAGGTAACAAAGACATCATCACAGTTGACCACATGCGTGACATGAAAGATTACGCCATCGTGTGTAACATCGGTCACTTCGATAACGAGATCCAGACCGAAGGTCTGCGCAACATGAAGTGGAACAACATCAAGCCACAAGTTGACGAGATCGAGTTTCCGAACGGTCACAAGATCATCCTGCTGGCTGAAGGCCGTCTGGTTAACCTTGGCTGTGCCACAGGCCACCCAAGCTTCGTGATGTCAGCATCATTTACAAACCAAACACTGGCGCAGATCGAGCTATGGAACAACCACGGTGAATACGAGAACAAAGTATACGTTCTACCTAAGCACCTGGACGAAAAAGTAGCGATGCTGCACCTTGAAAAAGTCGGCGCCAAACTGACAAAGCTGACAAAAGAGCAAGCGGATTACATCGGCGTTGAAGTCGAAGGTCCATTCAAAGGCGACGCTTACCGCTACTAAGAGCTAAGCTCACTAACGATTTTCAAAAGCCCGCCACCTCGGCGGGTTTTTTATTTTGTATTAGCGTGTTGACACACCGCACAAATGCGCATACGCTTCACATAATAAGACTACGATAAAAACGATAATAAATTGAACAGGGAAAAATATGATGGCCGTTGCGAAAGCAATTGAGTCCTCGGATAAGGACTTCATTAAAAAAACAGCAAAAAATATTCTGGAACTGGACGGGCAGCTGGCCGCGGCAAGGTTTTTGGCGCAGACCTTATTTGCCGGTATTCAGGAATTAGGCGGCGCCCCGTATTTCGGGCACCTTGAACGCGTGGCCAATGGCGCAGGCCCTGAAGAGCGTGATATGGCCATCGGCTATATGCACGATCTAGTCGAAGACATTGATGGCTGGGAATTCGAAGACGTCGAGGATATCGGCTTTGATGATTACGTCATGAAAGGCCTTCGTGCTGTCACGAAAGACGATAACGACCCTTATTATGATGAAATGGTCGAAGTCGGCAAAGTACCCCAAGGCACGCGGGTAAAACGTAGCGATCTGCGAGATAACACGAACGTTCTGCGCCTCGGGCGCGTACCGACCGCCACCGACATAGAACGTACCCGCAAATACTTTCTAGCATGGAAATATCTGACAGACGTTGATAGCGGCGTGACAGAACGCGGCACACCCTTTGTGAAATGGATGCAAAGCAAGCCTTCTGAAATGCAGGACTGGGAACTGGTACAGAAATATTCGACCGAACCCCTGCCACCGGCAAACAGCCTATCAAGACAGTTTGCACCATAATTTAATGCGCCATCTTGTTTAATACGGGATGGCGCATTACAATACTCCCCGTGAGTGATACCCCTTTGAAAAAAGCCGAGTCTGGCTGGTTAAAGCAATTAACAGGAAGCAGCAAGCGCGAAGAAAAAGCGCGGCTGGAAGCCTTTCTTGATGCCGCGCCTCAGGATTACTGCGGCTGGTCAAAAGACGGCAGTGCTGCGTTCAGCAAAGGCTTCTGCGATGCCCTGAATCTGCAAACTATCCATACGATGCAAGACATCCAGAACGCGCTTGCGCCCAGTGATGCCGCTGCGCTGGAAACACTCTTCACCCACTTACAAAAAGACGGCAAGCACTTTGAAACCCGCGTGCGCGATGCCTCAAAAACAAAGCTTTTCAAACTAACAGGCCGCAAAGGTCATGACAGCGAAGGCGGTCCTTTCGACGTCATCTGGCTTGATGACATTACAGATCACGCCGCAGAAATCGAAAGCCTAAAAGAACAAAAAACGCAGTCCCATGAAGAACGTGACAGGCTACAAAACGCATTGGATAATCTGCCCCTGCCGTTATGGCTTCGTGATGCGCACGCCAATCTGACATGGTGTAACAAAGCCTATGCCCAAATCGCTGATAATTCTGTCGCCAGCGTCATGGCAGATCAAATAGAGCTATCGATTAAACCGGCCAAGAAGAACGGAGTGACATCACCTGTCGGCAAAGCCTTAGCGCAGCAAGCTATTGAAAAGCGCGATGCCCAATATAGCCAAGGTCACATCGTCCGTGATGGCAAGCGCCATTATTTTGAGGTAACCGAAACCCCGCTACCGGCAGGCAATCATTGCATGGGTATGGGCATCGACCGCACCAAAGAATATGAGCTGGAAACCGACCATAAACGCTATATGGCCGCCAATAACGAATTGCTGGAGCAACTAGGCACAGCGATTGGCATCTTTGATGCCGAACAGCAGCTCGAGTTTTATAATACAGCCTTTGGTCAGCTCTGGCATTTGGAAGATTCCTATCTCAATCGCCGCCCTAAACTCGGCGACCTCATGGAAAAACTGCGCGAAGCGCGCCGCTTGCCAGAACAAGCCGATTTCCGCAAATTCAAACAAAGCTGGCTGGGAATGTTCACAGGCCTGATCGGTACCCACGATGAAATGCTTCACCTGCCCGATGGCAGCGCGCTACGTATGCTGGTTGTGCCGCACCCTATGGGCGGCCTTATGATGACGTTTGAAGATGTTACTAGCCGTCTGGAACTGGAAAGCTCATACAATACACTTGTTGCCGTTCAAAAAGAGACACTGGACAACCTGTCAGAAGGCGTATCCGTGTTTGGTGGCGATGGCCGCCTGAAGCTTTGGAACCCCTCCTTTGCGCGCCTATGGGAGCTTAACCCCGAAGAGCTGGAAGGTGAGCCGCATATCAACCGTCTGCTCGAACGTATGCAAGCCCTCTTTACAAAAGAAGACTGGAGCACTGCCCGCGAAAGCATTGTACTGCAAGCCTTGGATCGCAACGTCCATGAAGGCCAGATGACCTTAAAAGACAAAAGCATGGTCGCTTACTCAACTGTGCCTCTTCCAGACGGCGGCGTTTTGATCACACATGTCGACATAACCGACAAAATCCGCGTTGAAAATGCCCTGCGCGAACGCAATGCTGCATTGGAAGATGCAGAGCGCGTAAAGATCGACTTCCTTGCCAATGTATCTTACCAACTGCGCACACCACTTAACGCCATCATGGGCTTCGCCGATATCCTGGAGAACGAGTATTTCGGCAAACTGAACGACAAGCAGCACGAATACACCACAGGCATGCAAGAAGCGAGCGAGCGTTTGCTGTCTCTGATCAACAACATCCTTGATCTCTCCAGTATCGAAGCCGGCTATATGTCGCTTGAAATTGACAAAGTTGCGATCGACCGCATCATTACAGATATTGAAGACCTCACTGGCGAATGGGCGCTTAAGGAAAAGATCCTTCTGCGTACCGAAGTCCCTGAAACACTCGCGCCCATTGAGGCAGATGAACGCCGCGTCAAGCAAATCTTGCTAAACCTGATGCGCAACGCCATTACCTTTACCCCTGAAAAGGGCACCATCGATGTCTTGGTCAAACAAGATAAAACCAATACCACAATCACAATCAAAGATTCAGGAAGTGGTATTTCACCCGAAGATCAAGAACGCATCTTCCAGCCTTTTGAACGCGGTCAGGCAGCTAACTCGAACCGTAACGGCACAGGGCTTGGCCTGACGCTGGTTAAAAATATCGCCGAACTACATGGCGGCAGTGTTTCATTGGAAAGTTCTGCGAAAAAAGGAACGGCTGTCACGATCAGTCTACCAAATAAAGGTCCCAAGGCCTCATAAGATCATAGACAGCTCGCTGTTGTCTTATAACTGCCATCAGCTTCCTGACGCCCGTAAATCCATACATCGCCTGTCACTGCCGTCTTACAGCTAAAGATCGGCACAAGCGTACGCAGCGTCAATTCGACCTTATAACCGTCATAAAACGGACCGCTGGTACAAAACTCTTTACGGCCCTTGGCCTCTAATCTGAAGTTTGAACGATGGCGGGCACGAATACCGTCTGGACGCGTGAAATAATTCGTCGCAATATTACCGGACACAGAATAAGACGCCTGATTAATCAGGTTAAAACAATAGGGCTGCGATGTAACTTCCCCTTCCGCTGACGGTCTTGTCGGCTCTGTCACCAAAAACGGGTTATCCTCCTGTGCGGTCACAGAGGACAGTGGCACAGCGATAAGAAAACCCAGCAATATTATTAGCGCAAATCTCATATCACCATTATACCTGAAACCAAATCGCCTGAACAGCAGCACTACAAAGCAAATAGCCGCAACTATGTCGCTGTGAAGCAACATAATTTTCCCCTTTATATCATCTGCCGAAGCTGGTTAAGTATGGTATGGAATTCACATCCCGTGCAGAACAGGACACTATTGCATTAGCGCAGAAACTATCCGGCGCTCTGCGAGCCCCTGCGCAAAACCGAGCCATTATCATCCTGCTGTCAGGAACATTAGGTATGGGCAAAAGCGTCTTTGCCCGCGCCCTCATTCGCGCCCTCTGCAATAATGAAACTATGGACGTACCAAGTCCGACATATACACTGGTGCAGCAATATGAAGCAGACGATATTACCCTGCGCCATTTTGACCTCTATCGTTTAGAAGACCCCGAAGAAGTCTATGAACTTGGCTGGGAAGAGGCCTTAAGCGAAGGTATATCGCTAATTGAGTGGCCTGAACGTCTGGGCGATGATTTACACACCCCGCATCTGCATATTACAATCACGTCACAAGATGAAAATACGCGCAAATTAACAATGACCGCCGCAGGCGATCTTTACACTGATCTATTGGGATTATTGGCCGCATGACACATGAAATAATAGACCACGCCTTCATTCTGGCAGCAGGCGAAGGCCGCCGTTTACGCCCCTATACCGATCACTGCCCGAAGCCTATGGTCAAGCTTGGCGGCAAACCGATCATTGATTACACCATTGATAAATTAATCGCCGCAGGTGTGACAACCATTACTGTCAACTTGCATTACATGGCCGATACCCTTGCGGCTCATTTACAAAAACGTACAGACGTACATATAAATTTATCGTTTGAAGACAAACTGTTAGACACAGGCGGCGGCCTTGCTAATGCGTTAGATACGATGAACGGTAGACCGTTCTACATCATTAGCGGCGATGCCTTCTGGGTCGATCATCCGCATGAAGACACCCTGCCAGCACTCGCCGCACAGTGGGATACTGAAACAACAGACCTACTGCTATTACTGCAACCTGCCGATAACATGAAATTAACGCACGGCGTTGGCGATTACGCGTTTGATGACAACGGCATCCCTGTTCGTATTCTTGATAAAACAGGAACGCATATGTTCACCAGCATCCGCATAGCCCATCCGCGGCTCTTCGATGGCTGTCCCGAAGGCGCGTTCTCTTTCCTGCAGCTGATGGATAAAGTCGAAGCAGAAGGACGCCTACGCGCTGTCATACATAAGGGCGACTGGCACCATATCAGCACCCCCGAGGAATTAGAGCGCGTAGACAAAGCCCTCACCGAAAGCAGGAATGTCGCATGACGAATACCACCCTTCAACAGGATAACGCGCCGCCCGCGCCTGATCGGTGGGAACCCGTTTATAACATTCAGCCGGGCGTGCCTTTCGCCGATGCTCTGGCAACAGGCCTGCTGCAAGCCTATGGCTTTAAACCCGAAAGCTTGGCCAATATCCGTATTTTGCTCCCCACACGTCGTGCCTGCCGTATTCTGCGCGATACATTCCTGCGCATTACCGATGGTAAACCGCTCATGTTGCCGGCTATGCAAGCACTCGGTGCTATTGACGAAGACGAATTATCATTGGAGATTTCAGGGCTGGCAGGTGCCGATCTGGAACTAAACCTGCCCCCTGCGATACCGCCACTGAAGCGCCAAATCTTACTCGCGCGCGAGTTGATGCAAAGCAATGAATTCCATTACAGCACAGATCAGGCCTTTGCACTGGCAAACGCCCTCGGCAGGCTCTTGGACCAGACCTATACTGAGAACCTCGACCTTAAAAATCTGCCCTCTTTGGTAAAAGAAGAAGGCCTATCCGATCACTGGCAAATTACCGTAAAGTTTCTCGAAATCCTCAGCCAGAAATGGCCGCAAATACTAAACGATATCGGTGTCATTGACCAAGCAGACCGCCGTAACAGATTACTGCTCGCCCTTAGCGATTATTGGCAAGCTAAACCCGCGCAAACCCCTGTGATTGCCGCAGGATCAACCGGCTCCATCCCTGCCACAGCCATGCTCTTGAAAACAATTTCGCGCATGCCCAAAGGCACTGTAATCTTACCGGGCCTTGATCCTACACTGGATCTGGAAAGCCGCGATAACATCGAAGACACACACCCGCAGGCTACGCTCTACACACTACTGCGCAAGATGGAAATTGAACCGACATCTGTGCCCTTATGGCCTTACTTGCCAAAGCCATCCATCCTTAGTGACATACCGCCCGCAATCGTGGAAAAACGTATGGATATGCGCCGTTTTCTAGCTTCAGAAACCATGCGTCCTGCGGCTACGACAGACCATTGGCAGAACCTGCATCTGGATGAAGACAGCCGCCATCACCTGAACGGATCTCTGGAGAACCTGAAACTGATTACCTGTGACACCATTCAAGAAGAAGCCCGCGTTATCTCGCTCATTCTTCGGGAAACACTGATTGATCAGGGACGTACAGCCGCGCTAATCACCGCTGACCGTATGTTGGCACAGCGTGTCGCCGCCGTATGTCGCCGGTGGAATATTGAGCTTGATGACTCTGCTGGCCTTGCCTTACACCAATCTGTTTGCGGTACATTCTTGCGGTTAACCGCCGACTATTTCGCAGACAGCCCCGCCATGGGCACGCTGCTCTCTATCCTTAAACACAGCCATTCCCGCCTTGAAATGCAGGCAGATGAAAAAGCCGTAACACTCGGCGGGCTTGAAAGGGATTTCCTGCGCGGCGCCGTCAGACTGAAATCACACGATGATATTCTGCCTGCGCGCAAGGACCGTGACGGCCTGCCCAAACAGCCCGAACAAGACTATAAAGATTTAGCCGAAACCTTTAAAACCTTGAGCGCACCGCTGGCATCACTAGACCCGCATCAACGCCATAGCTTCAAAGACATCCTCACCGCCCATATCCAGCTTTGCGAAAATCTGGCCACGCCTTCTGGTGGCCTTGATGAAACAGGTAACCCTCTATGGCGCGATGATGACGGCGAAACGGCGGCTATTTTCATGGCTGATCTAATGTCGCATAGTCACACCATGCCGGATGTAACTTTATCCGAATACGCCAAAATCCTCGAAAGCCTAATGAAGGCCGTCACTATACGCTCACCCTATGGCACGCACCCGCGCTTACATATTCTGGGGCAGCTCGAAGCGCGCCTGATCAATGCGGACACCATCATCATGGGCGGCCTTAACGAAGGCAGCTGGCCGCCCGAATCACCGAATGATATGTGGATGTCACGCCCCATGCGCAAAGATTTCGGCCTGCCAAGCCCCGAACGCTCGGTGGGCTTAGCATCGCACGACTTCGTACAGGCTTTCTGCCACCGCAATGTCATCATGACCCGCGCCCTGCGTAATGACGGCGCGCCAACACGCCCTGCCCGCTGGCTACAACGTCTGGAAACCGTCCTCAAGGCGCTCGGCATAGATATGAAGGACGCCTGTAGCCACGAAATCTACCGCGATTGGGAACAGCAGCTTGACCATTACACAGGTGAGCCCATCCAGATTAAAAGACCTGAGCCCAAGCCACCCGTCAACGCGCGTCCGAACACCCTCTACGTTACCGCGATCGAAAAATGGATGCG
Source organism: Micavibrio sp. (assembly GCA_012960155.1). Classification (GTDB taxonomy): domain Bacteria; phylum Pseudomonadota; class Alphaproteobacteria; order Micavibrionales; family Micavibrionaceae; genus UM-FILTER-47-13. The sequence continues at coordinate 87,175 of DUBU01000021.1, forward strand.
TGACCCTTACAGCATCTATGCGCGTTACATACTCGGCCTGCGCAAATTAGATGATATCGAACAGCCCATGGGCGCCGCCGAACGTGGCAATATGCTCCATAGCGTCCTTGAAGCCTTTGTCGACAAGTACCCGCGCGAGTTGCCGGCAAACGCTGAAGAAGAATTTTTGAAAATCGCTCGTGAAACTCTGGCTGACGACATCGAGGACGATGTACTCAAGAACTTCTGGTGGCCGCGAATCATACGTGCAGGACAGTGGTTTGTAGACTACGAGCGACAATGGCGCTCAAAAGCATCACCCTGTATTCAGGAAGCAGAAGGCAGCTACACCTTAGATGCCAGCT
>DUBU01000022.1 GCA_012960155.1 Micavibrio sp.
GGTCCGCCACCGCCATACGTTGAAGCGCCGCCACTATTAGAGCCTGAAGAGCCGCCAAAATCACCAGTGCCACCGCTCACAGCGCCACCAGCCCCATCTGGACCGGTGCCACCGCCGCCGACCCAGACGTTAAGCTGTTCTCCATTTGATACGCTGACTGTTGAGCTTGCAAAGCCACCGCCACCGCCTCCGTCATTGCTACCGCCGCCCCCACCGCCGCCGCCAGAGACGAGTAATGTGGTATCGGTTCGTTCTACAACACTACCGCCGCCGCCGCCGCCTACGTCCCCGCCGCCGCCAGCACCGTATGCTTCAACTAAGACTGATGTACAGCCACTCGGCACTGTATAGGTGTAAGTTCCGGGAGTGTCATACAGAGTCGGTGTGGTGTCGCAGGAGCCACCAGAACCTCCGCCTGGGCACGTCCAATCTGTGCCATCACAGAATTCAGCGCAAGTAGAGCTACTGTTGTATCTGAGTGCTCCTTCTATTGATGAACTACAAGCAGAGGAATCGTAGCCTAGTATGATTGAGCCCCCCGAGATACCACTACCACCCACGTTTCCCCGAAGGTCCAAGGCTGTCTGAGCCTGCACATGTGTTATCGAGTGGATAAGAATGTAAAGGCTTAAAGCTAAGAGAGGGTATTTCATCATTGAGTTTTTCATTCTATTCGCTCCAGTTTGTCCAGCTATAGCCTGGTGATTTGCGCACGCAACGTACCTGATTGTTGAATCTTTTAATCCCGGCGCCGTCACCACTTGGTATGTTCAGATAGAACATAGCATCACAGCATACTTCGGTGGATGTCCAGTAGGCGGTGGCTGTAAAGCCCCCGATGGTTGTATAGTTGTCTCTAAGAACTTCAAATTCGTCATATGCCGGTACGTACCAATCCGTATGCCCATGTGCATCAAGGTTGTAGCAATATTCGGGTGCTTGAAAGGGTTGGGTACCCCCTGTGTCGCTATCCGAGTCAACGCCTATGAATGCTGCTGTGCTAGCGGCACCTCCGGTCGTGCTCTCAGTCGTGGGGGTGTATAGGTTAACTATGCCAGTTGTATTACCATTATTCCATGGGATGCCGCCTGCGTTTGTAGGGGTGGTGTACATAGGAATGTTGCCATCTGGGCTCAGGCCCGCGTAAATAGATCCATCTGGACAAGTGTCGCCTATATTGGGGCAGCCGCCGCCGGATGTTTTGCAAATTTGAACCCGCTTTGCAGCGCTATCATAGCGCAGAGCGCCTTCTATGGGTGAGCTGCATGTCTGAGTATCATAACCCAAAATGACGAGCCCTCCATTGCTGGCATCCAACGCTACTTGTGCCTGTGTAGTGGGTGTATAAAATAGAAACAATAATGCTATCAATGTGTAGATAGCGTTCCCTGTATTAGCACTTTTATGCATTATCATTATTTTATTTAGCCTGCTTTGCGCATTAACTGTTTTATTCCCATGCTTAATTTATATATTAATTCTTGTTGTTAATATAGATGTAATATCTCTTTTGGATTTTGGGTTTGTTGTTTTCGGTCATATTAGCCATTTTGTTGTGTTCGTAAGTGCTATATGCCATCTTCGAATTCAAACTTTCAGTTCTGATGTATTTGTTGGGTTATAAATGAAAGTTGGAATATGGGTTTTATGCTAAAATCGCGAGGAGCGGCGTTTTGTTTAAAGCAGCGTCTGAAGATAATTTTCTCTTACCAGCTTGGTCTTATGCGGCAGTTATTTTAATTGCGAGTGTTTTTACGGCGCTGTTGATTTCCAGCCATGATGTGCGTTTGATTATGGCGATGGCGGATGACAGCCTTCTTACTCATGCCGAAGTTTATAAATATCCGGAACGTTTTAAGGATGATTTGCAGGCGCAATCCTTTGCGCAGGTTGGCATTGTTTCATTGATTAACTGGTTGCCTGCACTTGCTTATAAAGTTTTTAATATTTCACCGAAGATCTTTTTCTTTGGTTTTACTTATCTTCATAACATTCTACTCGCTCTCGGTATCTTTGTTCTGGCGCAGAATTTATACAAAAAACAACTCGTAAGTTTTTTTGTCGTTTGCCTACTTCTGTATTGGTTCCCCACGAATAAGAACCTAGCCTATTACGGTGGACTGTTCTGGCAGCCTTATGCAGGGCATTTGGCACAGGGTATTCTGTTGTTTGCCGCATATTGGTTTATTAAGGGACGGCTTCTCTGGTGTCTTGCGCTACTTATACCTGCGGCTATGATACATCCTTCTCAAACCCTTCAGATGATCGGGATGCTGGGCATATACGCGCTGCTGCCCTTCTCTTTGAACTTGGTGGCTAAATGCAGCAGGTTTGTTAGGGAGGCTATTGATGCGCGTTTTTTACGGTTAAGTTTAGAAGACTTTAAGTCCTGTTCCGGGTTGGGTTTAGTTGGGTTTCTTACTATTGGTTACGTTGTATTTCGTACTCATGGTGCGACAGAGATAGATAGTGATACGTTAAAACCTATTCTGGCGGCTAATGGCCATATTGTGCCTAAAATAGAAAAGCTGGAGAGTAATGGCGCGTTCCTGCTGGCGATTGCCATTATTGGGTATTTTGAAATCCGTAGGCGGGCTATTAATTTTGAGTATCTACGCTTATTGATCGCCGTTGTTTTGGGCGTGTGTTTCTTATGCAGTGTTCACTATCTTGGCGTACAGATGCAACAAGTTGATTTGATGCGTTTTCTTGGAACGCGTTCCACGCAGCTCTTTGATTTGTTTATGCTGCCTGTGATTGGTATGGCTTTATTTAGCCTAATTACGGAGAAGCGTTTTTTAGCAGTGGCTGCGGGGCTATATGTTTTAGTTGCACAGTCGCACTTTTCGCAACTTTACCCAAATATGGCGCTGCTGTTTTTTGCTCTCGCATTTTTTGCGGTACCAAACGAGAAGGGGCGCTTTTGGTTTTTACCTGCCAAGTTGGCGGTCCCCCTGTTCTTTATAGGCAATTGCGTCGCGTTCTTTTCACTGATTAATATCTTTATTCATACGCAGTTCGCTGATGATCCGCGTGCTTTCAGATGGTTTGTTCGTATTTTTGCCTGCACGTTATTTGTTCTTCAGCATAAGCATTTTGCAACCCTCATTGATTTTATAAAGCCAAAATTTACACCTGTGCAGCGTGTGTTGTCGCCTTCTATTCTTCGGATTGTAGGTAGTTCTGTCGCTATAGCGATTTTTGTTGGCGCGTGTCTGTATAGTAAATATGAAGGGGCGTTTTATTTTGTTTCTCTTGCGGCGTTCGGCTTTGTTCTTATTTATCCGTTGGTGGGGCGACGTACGGTTTTATTGGTATTATTTGGCCTCTGTTTGGTTATGGGGCGGGCATATAAATTCGGTGCGGAGCAGGTGAGCGGCGATAGTACCAATTTCAGAGATGTAGGAATCTGGGCTAGAGCGAACACAGATATTGATGATCGTTTTGTTATCATGACAACGCCGAGTCATTTTAGCTGGCGTGGCTACACGGGGCGTGCCGAGGTAGAGCAGAGCGGGCATAGTGTGTATTACTTCTCGCCTGAAGCGGCGGCGTATAATGAAAAAATTGAAAACATCTTTGAGCGTGTGCGAGAAGATAAGCCAGATTGTTCAGGTAATATGTTTACTTGTATGCTGATGGATAAGTCGTCTGCCAGTATACTTGTAGAAGAGTATGGTGTTGATTATGCCGTTGCTGATGTGTCCTATGAAACTTCGCTTCCGATTGTTTACGAAAACGAAGCTTACAAGGTTATTCAGGTCAGAGATTAGAAGTAGTTTTTGATATTACTTCTGATAGCGTTGATGACGATATTCGACGGCAGGAAGCCGTCTTCGTTGAAGTCGTAGCGTGCGCCCCATTTTAGGCTAGTTATAGTCTCGACAGCCCCAACGATATCATCGGTTTCAATGCCGGCGATAATGTGTGCGCCGGCCTCTACTGTCTCGTAACGTTCTGTTGTTTTACGCAATGATACAACAGGGATTTTGTAGTATAGGCCTTCTTCTGAAGTTGTGCCTGAATCGCCCATGAGGCAGAATGCGTTTTTGCTGAGGCAGTTGAAATCATAGAACCCTAAAGGCGCAATGATTTTAAGACCTTCAGGGATGTTGAATGAATCGATCTTACTTTTTGTACGCGGGTGCATTGGGTAGACGATTTCTTTGTTCAGTTTTTTGTAAACTGTCCCTAGTGCGTCCAGAATTTTTTGTAGCGATACAGGGTCGTCTACGTTTTCCTTTCTGTGCGCTGTAACCGCAATATATTCGCCTTTTTTCAAGTCCAGTTTGTTCAGGATATCACTGCTGTCGATTTGGCTTTGGTACGCATCCATAACTTCGAAAGTCGGGTTGCCTGTGACAATGATTTTGGACGGATGAATGTCTTCGCGGATCAAGTTCTCGCGGTGATAGGCGTGGAACGGTAGAAGGATGTCAGACATATGGTCGATCAGTCTACGGTTGCGTTGTTCAGGCATGCGTTTGTCCCATGCACGCAGACCAGCTTCCATGTGAAAAATCTTTATGCCATGGTGGGCTGCAGGCATCACCGATAGGCCGCTATATGTGTCACCCAGTATAAGCAGGGCATCTGGCTTTACTTTCTGGAATAGCTCGTCACTTTTGGCAATAACGTCTGCGACTTCTTTGCCGTATGACGTGACGTCAATATTCAGGTTATAATCAGGCTCTCTAAGCTCCAGGTCATTGAAGAAAAAGTCTTTCAGCTCAGGTGTGTAATTCTGCCCTGTGTGAGCCATGATATGCTCAATGTTCTGCTGCTCATCCAATTGCTTTAGCGTGGACCAGAGCTTGATCATCTCTGGGCGTGTGCCCATTATTGTCATCACTTTCACGGTCGGAATCCTTTTCTTAATTGCTTTATTTATGCTCAGACATACTAACGATTTTGGCGTCCGCATCATCTGTTTCGGAGTAATTTTCCTCAACTATCTGCCCATCTTGCCAAGAGAATACCTTAACCTCTGGCAGTGGTACGATAAATTTGACGCCCTGCTTCAAATAAGCCATGTTCTTTTCAATGATTTCGTTGAAAAAGCTCCAAGCGAAAATGAGGATATAGTCAGGTGTGTTCTCTTCCAGAGCCGATCTGGGTTTGATCTCAAGGTGAGAGCCGGGCGTGTAGTAACCATGTTTTGCAGGGGCGTCATCGATCATGTAATCAATATGTCTATCGTCAATACCACAATACTGGATTGTAGTATTGGCACGCCCTGATGCACCATATCCGACGATAGATTTTTGTTCCTGCTTCAGGTCTGCGAGCAGTGCCATTAGATCTGTTTTCGTTTGGGCGACTTTGTCTGCGTAGCTTTGGAAAGTTTCTAGCTTGTCGAACCCTTTTTCACGTTCTCTTTTCTGCAAATTAATGACGTTCAAAGAGACGCTCTTATCGTTGCTTTCGTCTTTGTGGCGTACGTAGTAACGCATAGAGCCCGCGTGAATGTCGACAGGTTTTACGTCGAAGACTTCTAAGTCAAAACCTTTGAAGAAGTTTTGGAGTGCGAGAAGTGAGTAATAGAACAGATGCTCATGATAAATCATGTCATACTGGATCTCATCAATGAGGCTACCAATGTAGTGGACCTCAAAGACGAACACGCCATCATCGGCAAGTAGGGTTTTTATGCCTGCAGTGACATCATGCATATCCTCAATATGAGCAAAGACATTATTGGCACATATCATATTGATCGGGCCGTAGTCTTCGCGGATTTTTAGGGCGCGCTCACGCGTGAAAAAGTCATTGATGGCAATAATGTTTGGATCTTTGATTGTTTCAATGACATTAGAGGATGGGTCGACGCCAATTACCGTTTTGACTTCAAGTTCGACAAATGGTTTTAGCAGAATGCCGTCATTACAGCCTATTTCCAAGACAGAGGATTTCTTCGGGATCAAGAATTTCTCAGTTACTTCTTTAGCGTAAGACCTGAAATGCTTGCGCAGTGTGGCGATGGCTGAAGAAAAATAAAAGTAGTCTTTGAACAGCACTGTCGGCGGTACTTTGTTGATGATTTGCAGCAGGTAACAATCAGAACAGAAGTATAGTTGTTGATCGTATTTTTTTTCTGCAGCGAATTGATCTGGCTTTAGAAATGCACCGGCAAGTCCTACGGATCCGAAATCAATGATTTGGGATACATTTGGTGATGCGCAGAAGCGGCACTGATGGTTGTCATTGGTCATCGTTTAAATACCCATTTTAGATATGTCAGGTAAACTTTGGGGGAGTATACAAATTTTGATTCTGAGAATTCGTCTTCTCTAACGGTTAAAGTGTAAGGCACTTCGGCGTAGGTCTTTACGATTTTGGATGCCTTGTTTACTTCTTCAATCAGATAGGCAAAGCCACGTTCTTCTGCTGTGATCTGCGCTAGAATATCTGACTTAATTGCTCTGAAACCGTTGGTATAATCCGTGATAGGCAGGGGCAGGAAGATTTGCGCAATCATGTTTCCGACGCGTGAAATTATTCTACGTCCGAAGCTTACGCCTTCTGTGTTGCCGCCATCTGCGTAACGCGTAGCTTTGATAAAATCGATATCCTGCTTCATCAAATCAATGAAAGGATAGATGTATTTACAATCCTGTGTCAGGTCAGCATCCATAAACAGGACGTATTTGAAGTTTTCTTTTCTAGCACGCACGGCACCTGTTACGTTGGCTGCGCCGTAGCCTTGGTTTACTTCGTGATTTTCAAGCAGAAGATTATCGTTTTGTGATTGCAAGCCTTGCAGAACGCTCCAAGTGTCGTCGGTGCTGCCATCGTTGGTTACGATGAGTGCTGTTTCATAGTCGAGTTCTTTTAAAAAAGCTGAGAGTTTATCAACGCAGGCTTTTGCGTTCGATGCCTCGTTATACATCGGGACGACAATGCAGAAGCTAAAATCTTTCGGAGTCGTGGTGGTTATGCTGCTGTCTGTAGCCATTGATTTCTCAGTTTTTTTGAATTTAAAAAATATACAGTAAAAACGCTTACCAGAATGACGCTCGTAAATATGTTTAGCATTCTGAACATAAAGTATGGTGTTGCACCTGTATTTTCCGATGTCCCTGATGATATCAGCTTAATCGCCTCCTGGAAGCCTGCTTCCCCAAATCCAATACCTCCTGGTGTTAATGGTATGGAGCTGGCAATATGGCCGATTGTGGCGGCAAGACTGCCTTCGAGCAATGGTATATCTATATTGCCTAGTAACTTGGCGATAAGTGTCAGGGCAACGCCTGTGTAAATTGTGATAATTCCTGATGCGACCGAGATAGCAACTAAGCTTGCGAGTTTAATCGGGTTTAGGTTGCCCGCGATCATAAGCAGCGTGTTGAAAATTACACTTTGGGTAAGTCTAGATTTTAGCGTATGAAGGATCTTCAGGATAATAGCCATACTGGCAATGCCTAAGGCGAGTAAAGCCGCAATCCCTTTTAATACATAGTTCATATCATGCTGGTAGGCGTAGAAGCCAAGAAGAGCAATCCCTGCGATGCCCATCCCGGCTAATGATAGTAAGCGATCCATCAGCACTGTCTGAAAGACATTGGTCGCATTGTGATCTGATAATGTCTTAAGCATTGCAAATCTTACGCAGTCGCCCCCTAGCGGTCCGAAAAGCGTTAGGGCGCCTAGCATACTGTAAGGAAAAATAAACAGGGCTTTGGTGAATGACAGAGGAATGTCTAAATATTTTGCGGCCCAGTACCACCGTAATGTCATCGCCAAATGCATTAGCATTATGAGTGTTGCGGCTGTCATTAAGTTTGGGAGAGTAACGCTTTGCCAAACCTGAGACATCAAAACCATGTCTTGCGTAATCATGAATGTTACCGCACCTAAAAACACAGCTATACTGGCTGCAATCCAGAATGCTTTATGCTTTGTTTTTGTAGGTGTTTTGTTCATCTTTGCAACGTATCAGTTATTCGTCGTATAGGGTGTTTGATCATTGGCCAGCTCGCTCAACATTTCATCCCAGCTAGGTGCCGCGTAGCCGGTCATTTTAGAGAAGCTATCCATGATTAGGCTTCGATCGCAGAAGAATTCGTCATCCTTCTCAATCTTTATATCCAGTTTCATTATGTCGCGTAGCCTTATGAGTAGATCATATTTGCTGATGGGTGTACTTGCTACGTGGTGTGTGCCACTCTCGAAGTTCTGCGAGTTCATTACGAGAGCGATAACTCGTGCCATCTCTTCCGTAGTAATGCCTGTGTAGATTGCTTTGTTGAAACCTTTTATGGTTTTGCCGTTTTGTCTAAGGAACCACTCAATTAAACTTAGCTTCGGTTCCACGAGCTGACGCCCGATGATCGATGTACGCAATGTAATTGCTGATGTCTCCTCGACATCTGTTTCACCAAGCAACTTAGTGAGGCCGTAAACGTCTTTTGCATTGGTCTCTTCAGATTCGTGGTAAAGGCCACGTTCGCCATCAAATACACAATCTGTACTAATATGGATAAGTTTTGACCTGGCTTCTTCGCAAATTTGGGCAAGTTTATGCGGCAGATAAGCGTTGATCGCAATTGAGAGCAATTTGTTTTCTGCGCTTTTACGCTGTTTGATGATGCCAACACAATTAATTACAAAATCATATTCCTGCTGTTTAACTGTATGTTGTACAGAATTGTCATCGAGTACATCGACATTGCCGATTAAGTTAACGGCTTTGAAAATAGCAGAGTAATCTGCGTAGAGAGAAGTATCATTTCTAACTGTAGCGGAAACTTTGAAACCCATTTCAGGTAGGCGCTGGCACAATTTGTGGCCGAGCATCCCAGTAGCACCAATGATTAAAACATTTTGCATTAGTCGTATTCCGTTTATTTTACAGTCATTGCAGAGCTAAAGTAATAGGCCTTCAAAGTCAATATTTGGCGGATTTTTGCCCCTATGTATATTGGGGTGTGAGGAAAATGGCAAAGCTGCTTGCATGAGCTAGTTACGGTCTATAAGATCGACGAAATTTAGGGATTTTAAGAGATTAGATATGCGTCTAGCTATCATTCCGGAAGGGCCGCTTGCGTATGATGGGAAGAATTACTTCTTCACCAATGGCGGCGGCTATTATATAGAGCGCATTGCAACGCATTTTGATCAAGTAACAGTGATTGGCCATGCGTTTAAGATGGGTGATACTTATTTCCACTCAATGTCCGAGTACGCTTTTAATTCAGAGAATATTGATTTTGTTGAGATGCCTTTGAAAAAGGGTTTCTTCGGTAAGCTTTGGCAGCTTGTGCTAAGTACCAAAACTATTCTTAAGCACTTCAAAGATATTGATTGTTTCTACTTGTTCATGCCGGGTTACCCAGCGGCGATTGCATCTATTTTGTGCCGCATGACCGGTAAGCCTTATATGCTTTATTTAGCAGCTGACTGGGAAGAGAGCGCCGATATTCTGTTTCCTTTGAAGGAATCTAAAAACTCATTCTTGCGATCTGTTTTTGCACGTCTAGTCGCTTGGTTTCAAAGTCAGGCTGTTAGGGGGGCGCGCGTTACCCTGACGGCTGGACGCAGGCTTCAAGAGAAATTTTATGAATATGGTCGTCCTGTCGTGGAGACTATTCCACGTCTGAATTGGCCTGCCTTTAAACTGTACAAGCGTGATAATACTTGTGAGAATGATGTTATTACGCTGCTCTTTGTGGGATATCTACTTAAGCGCAAAGGTGCCGATTACTTCATCGAGGCTGTGAAAAACCTGAATGGCCGAGGTTACAATGTAAGAGGGGTCATTCTAGGGTCCGGCGATCAAGAGAAAGTCTTACGTCAGAAGGTCGAAGATGAAGGGCTTTCGCAGGTCATTGATATGAAAGGTCATATCGCCAATGGGGATCAGGTCATACAAGAATATCGTAATGCGGATATTTTTGTTTTGCCTACACTTGGCGGCGAGGGATTTCCCCGCGTATTGTATGAAGCGTTAAGCCAGTCCCTACCAATTGTAACAACCAATGTTTGCGGTATTCCAAGGAAATTGATACCGAATGAATTGGGACTATTTGCACCGCCTGGAGATTTGGAAGCGTTGTCCAACCAGATTGAGCGACTGATTAAAGATAGCAGTCTACGTCAGAAATTGATCAATAACGGTCTTAGCTTTATGCAGAATTTGAAAGGCCAGTCGGATGGCGGACAGCAGGTTGCCAATTTGTATTATGAGCACGTTGAAGGTCAGGTTGCTAATGATGATACGAATAAGCGAGCTGCCTAAGGACTGCTAAGAGATATGAAGATTTGTCACGCGTTCTTATTTTTTTCTATAAAGTTTGCAGGTGGTACATCTGACCTGATGTATAAAATTTGTAAGCGTCAGGCTGCTGATGGTCATAGTCCTGTAGTTTATTCAGGCGATTATAACTTTGATCAAGAGCTAGCGGATACTCTGCCTAAAGTTCAGTTTAAAGTCTTGAAGTCCTATCTGGATGCGGCGGGTTTTTCTATTATGCCCGATCTTCCAAAGCTTGCAAATAAAGACGTGCCGCATTTTGATGTGGTGCATATGCACGTTTTTAGAACATTTCAGAATTATGTGCTTTGGAAGAAATGTAAGAAATACGACATACCGTTTATTATGGATCCACACGGCGCCGTGCCTTACGGTACGAGGAAACGATGGCTTAAGCGTCTGTTTGATAAGCTGTGGGGACGACAAATACTTCATGATGCCGCGTTTTGCGTTTCAGGGACTCACGTAGGTGCTCGCGAGTACAAAGAGTGTGCGCCAGACTTGCCGGATGATAATATAGTAATCCTGCCCCAGCCTTTTGAAATGGAACAGTTTAAAACTATTCCTGAAAGAGGCTTGTTTCGCCAAAAATACGGTATTGCTGAGGATAAGAAAGTCATCATGTTCTTAGGGCGTGTCCATCATATCAAGGGTAATGATTTTCTGGTTAAAGGCTTCGCTGAATATGCCAAAAACAATGATGATGCGTTGTTAGTGATCGTGGGGCCAGATGACGGTCACATGGATGCTTGTAAAGTTGTTGCAGAGGAGTTGGGCGTTCAGGATAAAGTTATATTCACGGGCTTTCTTGGAGGAGACGATAAGAACTCTGCTTTGCGCGATGCTGATATTGTCTGTCAGATGTCGCGTCAGGAACATTGTGCTTGGGCACCGTTTGAGGCGGTGATGTGTGGTACGCCTGTAATTGTTACTGAGCATACAGGATCCGGCGAAGATGTTCAGCGTGCAGATGCAGGATATACTGTGGCCTTTGATGATGTAATGGGGCTTGCAGAAAATTTTGAATATGTTTTCGCTCACTACGATGAAGCCCTTGCTAAAGTCAAGAAGGCTCAGGACTATATTGCTACCAATATGTCTATGGATGCGTTGGCAAAAGAATATGAAAGTGTTTATGCACGAGCCATTGAGAAAACCAATAAGGCCTGATCTTACAGGTGAGCAGGTTAAGTCAGTATGAGTTTTTTTAAACAGGCCTCGTACAGTACCATTTCCTATTGCGTTTCGGCATTGCTGCTGTTGCTTACGGGCGTTATCACAGCACGTTTTTTAGGGCCGGAGGGGCGGAGCTACTATGCTGTGTTCTTTACGATTTCTGGCATCGTTGCACAGTTCTTGTATTTTGGTATTAGCAAAGCCAACATCTACTTCCTAAATCGTGAGAAAAGTCCCTATGGCGTGCTGTTCGGAAACTCGTTGTTCTTTATAGCCGTTCTTTCGTTTGTTTCAGCGATTTTGATTTTGATATTCCAGTCGCAGATTATGCGTTTTTTTCCGGGACTACCTTTGGAATGGGTTTTGCTGCTTCTGTGGGGCGGCATTCTAATTCAAGTTGTTAGCGATATTTATTCAAGTTTTCTTCTGGGGAAGCATAAGTATGGATTATATGCCATATGTGGTTTCTTGATAGCACTAGCGGCATTTATAACTGCTTTTTCTGCATATGCGATGCCCGATGATGTTATCAGCGTTATTGGTTTGCGTGTTGTTGTGGCTGTCGCTCTGGTCGTTGTTTTATTTGCTATAGTGTGGCGTGTGACACGACCAGAGTTAGGACTGTCCATACCGTTATTGTGGCAGCAGCTGCGTTTTGGTATCAAGAATAATGTTATCAACATTACGGCAAGTTTGAATTATCGCGTTTATATCTTGTTCTTAACCGTTATGGTGTCGCCTGAAGTGGCGGGCTTGTATTCCGTTGCAATGCTCTTTGTTGAACCTATGCGTCTTTTGCCGGGCGGGGTGGGGCCTGTGTTATTGTCGCGTTTGTCTGATGAAGTTTGCGATGACAAACATAGACAAATGACGGCTCGGACTTGCCGCATTATCATGGCACTTATTGTTTTGGGTACATTAGTTTATGTGCCTTTGGCGCCTTTCATTCTTCAATTTGTATTCGGAGCAGAGTATATGCCTGCGCTAAATGCTATTTGGGTAATGATGGCAGCGGGGATATTAGGCGTACCTTTTCAGATGATGACTAATCATTTTACTAGTCGCTCATTACAACGCTACTCGATCTATGCGGGCGTATGCGCTCTTATTGTCGCTGTTCTCGCGTGTTATAGCCTGATGCCATTCTATGGTTTGATGGGGGGCGCTGTTGCGTATTTTCTGAGTGCATTCGCTGCGAGTGCCTTGTCGTTGGTCTTCTTTGTAAGACACAGCAAAATTTCGATTAGGGATACCATTATAATTTGTAAGCAGGATGTCGTAGATCTGATTTCTGTTTTAAAAGCACGCCGCGCTTAAAGTGCTATTTCTTGGATGGCGGCAGTAAGCTAGCCAAAGAAAAGTTTTTATCTTTTGCGGCTAAATGCATAGTGGCGAACATTAAGGCGATGATAAGCCAGAATAGGCTGCTGTAATGGCTCGAGTGAAATACGCCGTTAATCAGATTGCCCATTGTTATCGATAAGAGCAGGGCGCTTACAATACGATCTTCTTTATTTTCAATTTTTAGCGTAGCAAAAAAGCTTGCCAGTAACGCCCATGTTAAAAAGCCACAGAAGAAAAACAGTGCAGGTATGCCGAAATAAATCGCGATATCTAGAAAGATGTTATGGGGCGATTCTTGACGCACTGCATAAGGCTTCAGAATAGTCTCTAACTCGCCATATTTTATGCCTGTCAGTGGGTGGTTTTTAATGATGTCGATGGCTACAGGTAAGAACTCTAGACGGATGCCAATAGCATCTTCTTTGTCTTCAATCATTCTATAGCGAAATTTGATGTTAGTTTCTTGCATTTGGATGGCGCTGCTATGATTAATGACCAAGGCAGGCAGCTTAAATGCTGAAATAACGCAAATAGGTATTAGGATTACAAATATGACTGACCTTCTCCAGTTTATTTGTCCTTGCAAGAACCACAAGGACGCTAGGCCGAAAAACGCGCCAAGTATAGCTGATCTTGAGAAGGTTACGCATATGCCTAATAAACAAAGAATGGTGAATATGATCCATCCAGTTTTTACTAGTTTACTTTTTTCAGCCATGATTAATGCGCCTGCTGCCGGCAAGCCTGTGATGAAGTAAACGGCAAATGCATTAGGATTTAGTTCTGTGCCTAGTAATCTATAAACCCCATAGGCTTCCAAGACTATAGGTTGGCCGAACAGTTCACCGAGATCAAAAATTTTAAAGTATGATAAACACGATAGTATAAGTACTGTTGCAAAGCCTAAAGCGAAGCCTTTGATAATCAGGAGGATGTCGGCATATCGGTTTGCGGCGTTATGTGCGCAGAATGTCAAAGCGGCATAACCTGTTAACAATAGAGCATAGATTATACTGGCTTTGCCGCTCATATAAATTGTCGGCAATGTGAGCACTAAAAAACCTGCATAAAAGAGCCATGATGGATGGTAATAAATTTTCTTCCTAATATCTTTAGCAAAGCTGATCAGGAAAGTAAGGCAAGCCAAAGGAATTGCCATTTGTGCAAAGGTAATGCCCATTGGCATGTGATCCTGCCACGCACCGAATGGAAGCGTAAATGCCATAGCAGCCAAGATCCATATGATGGCTCTGTCTGTACACGCCGTTTTTTCGGTAATGTGATCCACAGGCGTCTCCATTTATTTGGCCAGTTTAAATAGTGCTTTTCTTAGTTTGTCTGGCGAAGCTATCGATAATGCATCGGAAATGTCTTTTTGGAAGTCTTTCAATGAAGTTATGTTAACGGCTTCTTTTTCTCTTCTGATGCGCGGATGGTCTGTATATTCTGCGGCATCCTCGTCGATAAATAATTCTTCATATAGCTTTTCGCCGGGGCGCAGGCCTGTATAGATAATTTCTATGTCACCGTTTGGGGCACTGTCTGTTTTTGGCGTTAGGCCGCTCAGCTTAATCAGGCGTTTGGCCATATCCACGATTTTTACAGATTGTCCCATATCAAGCGTAAATCCATCGCCAGCATTTGCCAGGGCTCCAGCCTGTATAACCAATTGAGCAGCTTCTGGGATGCTCATAAAAAAGCGAGTCATTTCGGGGTGTGTGACGGTTACCGGGCCGCCAGCGGCAATTTGTTTCCGAAAAAGGGGAATGACTGAGCCTGAAGAGGCTAGAACGTTGCCAAAACGCACGAAACAAAATGTGGTTTTGTTTTGCTTCTGCTCACTAATAATCTGGACAGCTTTTTCAGCGAGCCTTTTAGTGGCCCCCATCGCACTGGTTGGCCTTACGGCTTTATCCGTAGAGATCAGAACAAAGGTTTCTACTTTGTTTTTTTGTGCGGCCAAGGCGGTGTTAATCGTGCCAATGGTATTGTTGTTCATCGCTGCAGCGATATTCTCTTCTACGATAGGTACATGTTTATAAGCAGCTGCGTGATAGATAGTCTGTATTTTGTGATTTTTGCAGACATCTTCTACAGCCTCTATGTTTTGTACCGAGCCTAAAACAGAAATAATTTTGGTCTCGTTGGCAAGAGCTTCGAGTTCACTTGATATAGTATACAGCGCATATTCTGACGCTTCGAATAGCACAAGTTTTGCAGGTTTCAGCGCAATAATCTGGCGACACAGCTCTGATCCTATAGAGCCTCCAGCACCTGTTACCAGAATGTTCTTATCCGTTATACACTTGCCCAGTAATGTTGCGTCAGCAGGGACGGGGTCGCGGCCTAGCAAGTCCAGCGGATCAATGTCTCTTAACTCGGTAATATTAGCTTTCCCGGTAATGATCTCATCTAAACCCGGCATTGTCTGGATCGGTGTGTTCAGATTCTCAAGCTTTTCAAGGATGCCATTACGTGTCGAGCGTGAGGCTGAAGGAATGGCCAGAATAATCTTTTCGATTTTTTTACTCTGAATTTCCTGAGTGAGTTTCTCGGGCGCGATTATGGGCAGGTCCATCGTTTCCCGCCCCTGAAGAGCTTTATTGTCATCTACAAAGCACACGGGATGGAATGAACGCGCGTGCTTTAGGTAAGCAGCAAGCTGTAAACCTGCTTCGCCAGCACCGTAAATAGCAATATGTTGCTGTGCCTGTGAGTATGATTTTCCGTCACCAGTATTAAGAAGTGTGCGTGCGTATCTCCAGCCGCCTGCCATGCTTAATGTTAGTAAGGCGTAAGTCAGAGTTGTTGGCAAGTCATTGAGCAGAAGCTGAAATATTGCGCTGCTTAGCGCCAATGTAAGTAATAATTTCAGAACGGTACGTTTGCCAATATGGCTAGCGACGGATTTGTAAGTGCCAAAGACGTTGAGTAGCACTGCGGCTAAAGGGATGATTGCCAATATCGCTAAATCAAAGCTATGCTGATTAATCGTCAAACTGATCAAGATTGCGAGTGCAATGGCGATGACATCAAGGCATTGCATGATCCAGAATTTAGCGGCGCGTGGCAGCGCCTGAATATTTCTTAGAATGTTTTGTACCATCTAGATCAGTCGGATTAATTAAGCTTGAGCCCCAAGTATTATAATTATTACAAGGCCATGCAATAGTTACTTACCGTTTCTAGGCTTTATCAATATGTTTTAGAATCTGGTCGGCGGCGCGGGAGACTGAGAACTGTTTTTTTTGTAGCTCGAGTCCCTTTTGTCCTGCTTTATGTCTTAGGTTCTGGTCTGTTGTTAATTTTCTGGCAGCATCGGCAAGCGCGCTGTCTTCACTGTTTTCAAATGCGAAGCCTGCGCCAGAGTCGTTTAGAATGCCAGATAAGTCGTTTCCTGTATTTAGGCTAGCCAGAACAGGTTTTCCGAATACTATATAATCGAGCAGTTTGCCAGGAACGTTATGTGTGCCAAGATTTTGGCGTAATGTGATAAGACCTACATCAATATCAGCCATTATTTCCAAGAATGTTTTATGATCGACGGCAGGGCGCAAGGTGACATTAGTCAGCTTTTGCGTGTTAATGATGGTTTCTACTTCGTTATATTTGGCGCCTTTCCCGACGAACAGGAATTTAGCGTTCGGCGTGTCTGACAAATTTTTAGCCAGACGCAATAAGTTAGGCATATCTTGCGCTTCGGTGAAGGCACCGCCGAAGAAAAAGATGACATCTGTCACTCCTGTCTGGCCTGACGTTACCAAGAAAGAAATAGCCCAGCCACACAACAAATCCCATTATACTTTACGCGCTCCCAATGTAGTTTCTGTTCGTAAGGCAAATATTTTTGCCACGCAACCTTGCTTCACACAAACATGAGTGCATTTCGAATAATATGGGGGTTCTTCAGTTGAGACGTTTCGTTAAAATTAACAACAGTGGGTAATGCAGGTTTTCGTTGTATCTCCCATCGGCTTTCAATTTGGTTCTCACTTGCGAGATTTTCCTGGAATAA
>DUBU01000023.1:0-29470 GCA_012960155.1 Micavibrio sp.
GAAATTTTTCAGTAGCAACGGGATTGCCGTTCGGGGCGTAAATGCCGATTATGCGCGTGCCGTTGATATCGACTTCGATGTAGCGTGCTTGCTCGTCATTGTCGTTTCCCGGCAGTGCTTCGTTGATTACTTTGAATTCGTGACGGCTCACAATAGCGACACCGTTATAGGCCTTTTGCGGCACGGCGTGGGATTTGTAGCCGAGAGCTTCGAATTCGTCTGCGGGGAAATCGAGGCCTTTTAATTCCTGCATCAACAGGACATCCGGCTTTTCGCTTTCCAGCCAGTCTTTGACATGGTGGAGGCGGGCTTTGATTGAATTTACGTTCCAGCTTGCGATTTTCATAGCAAGAGGATAGCCAGCATTTATGGTGGGGTAAACCTAAAGTTTTGATGGGTCGATGGCAAAAGACGTTTGGCAACCACAGCTTGAAATAGCGTTTGGGTTGTCGATAACAAACATAGCGCCCATGAGGTCGTTCTGAAACTTGATTGTGGAGTCTTTTAAGAATTGCAATGAGACTTCGTCTATCACTACGGCGTTTTCAAAGATAATATCATCATCATTCTTATCGCCGCTGGCTTCCATTTTATATTGAAAGCCTGAGCAGCCGCCACCTTCTACAATGACGCGCAAATTGTCGTCTTGTCCGAATGATGGCGTGCCTGCAGCGCGTAGGGCACTGATGCGCTCTAACGCGGAAGGGTCGATGGTAATATTGTGTTCGTTACTCATGTTCTAATTATATGGTGGAAAGTATTGGCATTTCAAGCGCCGCTTCATTGCTTGTTAATATTTAAGAGGCTAGTTTTAGTATATGAAAGAATTATCTAAAGACCTCGATTCCTATAATTACTGTGCCTTGCCGCTTGCGCGTTATGCTAGCCGTCCTGATGAAACCAAGGGGCGCTTGTTTGAAGAGCATGAAAGTAAGGTGCGTACCTGTTTTCAACGTGACCGCGACCGCATTATTCACTGCGGTGCCTTTCGCCGTTTGAAGTATAAGACACAGGTTTTCGTGTATCATCAGGGTGATCATTATAGAACGCGACTGACGCATACTCTGGAGGTAGCGCAGATTTCACGTACGATTGCACGGGCGCTGATGGTGAACGAAGATCTGGCGGAGACTGTTGCGCTGGCTCATGATCTTGGGCATCCGCCATTTGCGCATGCGGGTGAGGAAACCTTGAATGAGTGTATGGAGAATGTCGGCGGTTTTGATCATAACGATCAGTCGTTGCGCGTTCTGACCTCACTGGAACGTAAATACCCCGAGTTCATTGGCCTGAATATGACATGGGAAGCACTTGAAGGTGTTGTGAAGCATAATGGTCCCGTGCCAAACCCTGATCCTAAAAAACAAGTAGCTCTGGCCGCGTTGCAAAAGCAAACTGATTTGCGTTTGGACACCTACGCATCTGTAGAGGCGCAGATCGCGGCGCTCGCAGATGATGTGGCGTATAATAATCACGATGTGGAAGATGGTTTGCATGCCGGATTGTTTACGATCGATGATGTCTATGAACTGACGATTATTCGCGAGATCGTTGATGAAATCCGCAGTAAATATCCGAATATTGATCAGGAAATTCTTACGTATCAGATTATTCGCGAGATGATCGGGGCTATGGTTGAAGACGTGATTGAAGAAAGTCAGCGTCGGTTGAAAGCGCTTAACCCCCAGAGCCCTGAGGATGTTCGATTGGCTAATGCGCCTGTCGTGGCGTTCTCGGAAGGAATGCTAGAGCGCGTTGATGAGCTGCGATCTTTCTTGTGGCATCGTATGTATAAACATTATGAAGTTTGTCGTACGATGAATAAAGTTCGTCGTGTTCTCAGTGACTTATATGAAGCCTTTAAGGCGGACACGCAGTTGTTGCCGACAGAATGGCAGCAGCGTCTATTGCAGGAAAGTAACGGCACTGAGGCTGAGCATTGCCGCATTATTGCCGATTATCTGGCGGGGATGACGGATCGTTACGCTGTGCGAGAGCATGAGCGACTTTTCGAGCCGCATTGGGATTTGCGCTGATATATCCGATAGTTTTCTCGAATAAACCGTGATAAGCTTGTGATTAACAGGCAAAAATCATTTGCGCGCCTATATCCATTTTCATAGGATATGATCCATGCAACACAGAGATGAATTTGATGATCCCGATATTGCTGGCGCTATGAGCTCGATATTCAGGGCCATGGACCAGCGTGACCGTATCCAGCCACGTAAGCCGTTCTGGGCGCTTGCGCTCGTTGTCGCGCTTGTCGCTTTTTTGGGCACAGTGCTTTGGTATAGCTGGCCGCGCGAAGTCGCTCAGCAAGAATTAATGGCCGTGCCGATTATTCATGCGGATGCAGGGCCGATAAAAGAAGCGCCGGCTGATCCGGGTGGCATGGATATTCCACATCGTGACAGCACTGTGTTTGATACAATGCGCACAGCTGAAACGGAAGAAATTGAAAATCTGCTATCCGATCGTGAAGAGCCTTTGCCGCGTGAGCAGGTTTTTGCAGGACTAAAAACAGACATCAAAAAAGCTGATATTAAAATCGAAGGTCGTACTGTTATGACTTACGAAAAGAAGCAGGCTGTTGAAGATGCCGAGCAAGCGATTGCAGCTGTCGAGGATGCCACAGTTATCGAGAGTGATACAGAAATAGCTGCTGTTGAACAGCCAGTAAGTGAAGAGGCAGAGGTAATTGAAACAGTTGTCGCGTCTTCCGGTATTCCTACACCAGTTAGTAAGCCTGAAATCGCTACGAGTTCTGCTGAATTGAATAAGACAGAACCTGCGGCAGGACTTGAGAAGACTGCTAAGTCTTCGGCAGTGGCTATTCAGACGGGTGGTAACTATTACGTTCAGTTTGCTAGTTTAAAGTCCGATGCAGATGCGCGTAATGCATGGTCTGACCTGCAAGGTGAGTTTGCGTTTTTGAAGCCGCTGTCTTTGCGTGTGCAGCAGGCCGATTTAGGCGCGCGCGGTACATTCTATCGCGTACAAGCTGGGCCGATTACCGAAGCGTCAGCACGAAATATCTGTGCCCAAGTAGAAGAAAAAAGATCAGGAGGCTGTCTTGTTATCAAACCTTAATCCCGAGACACCACCGCTGCCGGTTATTTTTGGTATTGAAGGCGAGAAGCTGACAGCTGCCGAGAAGAAATTTTTCAAAGAAGTAAACCCGACCGGGTTTATTTTGTTTAAGCGCAATTGCAAAGATCCGAAGCAATTAAAAAAGCTGACCGCTGATTTGCAGAAACTATTGGGGCGTGAAGTTCCTATCCTGATTGATCAGGAAGGTGGCCGAGTGCAACGTATGTGCCCGCCAGAGTGGAAGCAATACGAGCCGATGGAAAGCTACGGCGATGACTTCCTGCGAGATTTCTCTAAAGGCCGTAAGGCTCTGCAAGAAGTAACGCAGTCTATGTCTGCTGAATTGGCTGATGCGGGTGTTAATGTGAATTGTGCGCCTGTGCTGGATGTCCAGTTCCCTGAAACACATCAGGCGATTGGTGATCGTGCTTTTTCAAATGATCCCGAGGTTGTTTCTATCCTTGGTATCACAATGAGCGAAGAGTTTTTGAAACACGGTATTGTGCCTGTAATCAAGCACTTGCCGGGACAAGGTCGTGCAAATCAGGATAGTCATAAGGATTTGCCTGTTGTTACGGCAGAGCTGAAAGACTTGCGCAAATCTGATTTCGAGCCGTTCCGTGAATTGCTGACCAAGGCGTTCTCTGAAGCGGTATGGGGTATGGTATCGCACATCATTTATCAAGAGCTTGATGAGCGCGCCCCTGCGTCATGTTCTCGCCGCGTTATTCATGAAACAATCCGCGGCGATATTGGTTTTAAAGGGCTTTTGCTGAGTGATGATATCAGCATGGGAGCTCTGGATAGCATCGGTAATGTTGCACAGAGAGCAGAGAAGGTTTTACGTTCGGGCTGTGATATAGCCCTGCATTGCAACGGCGATCTGGAAGAGATGAAAGCCATTGCCCAACGTTTGAAACATCAAAAGATGACAAACGAGGCTGTAATGCGCTATAACCGCACGGTTGAATGGCTTCAGACGAATTTGAAGCCTTAAATTTAAGCCGCTAGAGGCTTGTTTTAGGTGATGGCCTATCGTGTAGGCCAGTCCCCTTGTTTTAGAATACCATGACTGACGTGTTGTTTGAGGAAGATCCGCCGCGTGAGGTGCTGCCCGAAGGGGAGCATGACGCAGATGCGCTTTTGCTGAACATCGATGGGTTTGAAGGGCCGATCGATGTGCTTCTGAATCTTGCACGTGACCAGAAGGTTGATCTTACCAAAGTATCCATTCTTCAACTTGCCCGCCAATATCTGACATTTATTGATCGTGCGCAGGAATTGCGACTTGATCTAGCTGCTGAATATCTGGTGATGGCCGCTTGGCTTGCTTATTTGAAGTCCCGCTTATTGCTGCCTAAGGAAAATGACGGCGAAGAAGTCGACGCCGAGACAATGGCGGAAGCGCTGCAATTCCAGCTGCGCCGTTTGGAAGCCATGCAGCAGGCATCTGAAGAGTTATTCGGTTTGCCACAGCTAGGACAGGATATCTTTCCGCGCGGAATGCCCGAAGGTCTGACCACTAAAATGGATACGACTTATGATGCGTCGCTGTATGATCTGCTGAAAAGCTACGGTGATATCGAGCGCCGTCAGGAGTTTACGAATTACGAGCTGCCGACATTCTCGCTTATGAGTATGGAAGTCGCTATGCAGCGCATGACCAAGATGCTTGGTAAGTTGCCGCGCAAGGGGCCTTGGAGCGTGTGGACGACATTGACTAGTTTCATTCCTGAAGGTGTGAAGGATAAGCTTTATGTGCGCTCGGCTATGGCATCATGCTTTACGGTGGGGCTGGAGCTTGCCAAGCAGGGCAAGGTAGAGATTAAGCAAGATGGTCTGTTCAGGCCGATTTACCTGCGTGCCGCAGTAGATCGTTTGGAAGATGACTACACAGAAGATGAAACAGGGCAGGATAACGCACAATCCGAAGATACTGCCGAGGTGGAACATGACACAGGAACTTGATCAGAAAATGCAGGATGCGCTTGAGTCGTCATTGGCTTTTGTCAAAGAGGCCGCGCAGCTAAAGCAGGTGTTACGCAAGACAAGCCCGATCGGGCTGGAGCGAAAAGAAAACTCGGCGGAGCATTCTTGGCATCTGGCGGTCATGGCGATGGTCCTGTCGGAGCATGCCAATGAAGATATTGACCTGAACAAGGTTGTGCGGATGCTGCTGGTTCATGATCTGCCCGAAGTTTATGCGGATGATGTGTTTATCTATGACCGCACTGAAGAGCACACTGTGAAAGAACGTGAAGCAGCGCAGAAGCTGTTTGGTTTATTGCCTGACCACATTGCCGCGCAGTTCCATGAATTGTGGGAAGAGTTTGAAGCCGGCGAAACAGCTGAAGCCAAATTTGCACGCGCCTTGGATCGTTTCCAACCTTGTTTTTGTAACTACAATAATGGCGGCGGCACATGGGTGGAGTTCGGTATTTCACAGGATGCCGTTTTTGAAAGGAACGCGCCTATAGAAAAAGGGTCGACGCGTCTCTGGCATAAAATTAAAGCATTGGTTGAGGATGCGACGACCAAAGGATTTTTCCCCGCAAAGGAGGATGTAAAATATGGATAAGGATTTAAGAGTTATTGAGGCATTGCTGTTTGCGTCATCAGAACCACTGACCACGAATACAATTCGTGAACGCGTTGGCGATGACAGCGTTGATGTCGGCGGTTTGCTGATGGAACTGCAAAAGCATTATGAAGGCCGTGGTGTTAACCTAATCGAGATCGAGGGTAGCTGGGCATTCCGCACAGCGACGGATCTTGGAGATGTGCTGCAGATTACTAAAGAAGTGCAGCGCAAGCTGTCCCGTGCGGCGATGGAAACGCTAGCGATTGTGGCTTATCACCAGCCTGTAACACGTGCCGAGATTGAAAATATTCGTGGTGTGGCAACGCATAAGGGTACGCTGGATGTGTTGATGGAAGCAGAATGGGTGAAGCCCGGTCGCCGCCGTGAAACGCCTGGTCGCCCCTTGACTTGGGTCACAACGACATCATTTCTAGATCACTTTGGTCTGGAGGCACTGACCGAGTTGCCGGGTCTTGATGAGATGAAGGCATCAGGCCTTCTGGATCGACGTCCTGCGATTGAGACAGTTCCGGGCACGGGAGAGCTGTTCGAGCAAGATGATCTGGACGAGATTGAAATGGAGCTTGCACGTGAAGACGATGAAGCCCAAGATGAGGAACAAATTTTACCGGACTACGAACCTGATGAGTCCGATGTTGAAGAAGACGAATTGAAAGAGGAAGTCGCATAATGGCCCCTAGTATTTGGCAAATTCTAATTATTGTCCTGATTGTTCTGCTGTTATTCGGTGCGGGTAAATTGCCGCGTATCATGGAAGACACAGCAAAAGGCATTAAGTCTTTTAAAAAGGGTCTGCGCGACGAGGAAGACGAGACAAAAGCTGTCGAAGCTTCCAAGAAAGACAAAGAATAATCTAACCTAACCTGAAAGCAGTTCATGCTTGATTTTGGCTGGTCCGAGTTAGCTCTCATTATTGCCGTGGCGGTCCTTGTGGTCGGCCCGAAGGAAATTCCGCAGCTTATGTATGGTTTGGGGCGTATGGTGCGCCGTTTGCAATATATGCGTTATGCCCTGACATCGCAGTTTGACGATTTTATGCGTGAGGCTGATCTGGAGGAAATGCGCAATGCCGCGTCTCACCGTAAGCATCTGGATGATATTGACGAAGCCGCCGCTGATGCTGAAGTCGAAGAGATGGAAATGATGCCGCAGGATCCTGAGAAGAAAAAGGTAACAGGGTATAGTGATGACTGATACACCTATGCACCCTGATCCTGAACAAGCTGGTGAAGAAAACAAAGCACCGTTGAGCGCGCATCTTTTAGAGCTGCGCAAGCGTTTGCTGATAGTCATGGCGGTAATGCTTGTCGGTACAGGTTTCTGTTTTGTCTTTGTTGAGCAGATATATGGGTTTCTTGTTCAGCCTTTGGCTAATGCTATGGGTGATAACGGTACTAACCGTCTGATCTATACAGGGCTTACGGAAGCATTCTTTACGTATATCAAGGTCGCGTTCTTTGCAGGTATCTTTCTAACTTTTCCGCTGCTCGCGATGCAAATATGGAAGTTTGTGGCGCCGGGTCTTTATAAGTCAGAGCGTAGGGCATTTTTGCCGTTTCTTGTGGCAACGCCGATATTGTTCTTCTTAGGCGGAGCGTGTGTTTATTACGTCATCATGCCTATGACATGGCCGTTCTTTTTAAGTTTCCAAAGCAATGGTACGGAAACCGCGTTGCCTATCCAGCTTGAAGCGCGTGTGGGTGAGTATCTTGATCTGGTTATGGTGCTGATCTTTGCGTTTGGTTTGTGTTTCCAATTGCCTGTGCTGCTTACCTTGCTTGGTAAGGCAGGTATCATTACGGCAGAGGGGCTCGCGGCGAAACGCAAATACGCGATCGTGATTACCTTTACAGTTGCCGCGTTTTTAACGCCGCCTGACATAGTTTCGCAGGTGTTGCTCGCTATTCCTGTCATGGCGCTTTATGAAATTTCGATCATTTTGATTAAGCGTCATAGTAAAGCTAAGGCTGCTGCCGATGCGACCGATTGAAGCCTATAACGCGCAAGTTGAGTCGGGGGCATTAACGCGCGACCCTGATCAGGCCGCAGCGATGCAGGCGTTGCAAGATTTGTATGATGAGCTGGTAGCTGTTCCCGAGAAATCATTCTTTTCCTTTTTAAAAAAAGCGCCTGCTGCACCAAAAGGGTTGTACATGTGGGGTGGTGTCGGCCGCGGTAAGTCGATGTTGATGGATATGTTTTATAACCATTTACCCGAAGAGCTTCCGCGCCGCCGCGTGCATTTTCACGAATTTATGATCGAGGTACATGATTACCTGCACCAAGCTCGTCAGAACCACGAAACTGACCAAGCGCTTTTAAAGTTTGCGGCGCAGGTTGGTGATGAGGTCAAGCTGCTATGCTTTGATGAATTTCATGTGACGGATATTGCCGACGCTATGCTGCTGTCACGTTTGTTCACGGCACTCTTTGAACAAGGCTTGGTGATGGTGGCAACGAGTAACTGGCCACCAGAAAAATTGTATGAAGGCGGGCTGCAGCGCAGTCGTTTTTTGCCGTTTATTGACTTGCTTGAAGCGCGCTTAAATGTTCAGGAGCTGAATGGGGCGGTTGACTATCGTTTGCGCTGCTTGCGAGAGAATGGCGTATATTTCCAGCCGCTGGGCCTGGCTGCAGATAAAAATGCCGATATAGTCTTCCAAAGTCTTACTGATGGCACGTCGCCGCATCCCGAGACGCTGACTGTTAAAGGGCGGACGTTAGAGGTTGATAAGACAGCCAAGGGTGTGGCTCGTTTTACATTTGCGCAGCTCTGTGAGAAGCCGCTGGGGGCAGGGGACTATCTGGCGATTGCCAAGAATTATCATACTGTGTTTTTAGAGCATGTTCCTGTGATGAAATATGATCGCCGCAATGAAGCCAAGCGCATGATGACTCTTGTTGATGCGTTGTATGAACAAAAGACAAAGTTGATTGTCACCGCCGATGCGCCGCCTGAGAAATTGTATTTGGGGCAAGATCATTCATTCGAGTTTGAGCGCACTGTTAGTCGTCTGATCGAGATGCAAGGTGAAGAGTACTTGGCAGAAGCAGGATGAATCCTATCTTTCTATCATGACAAGACTCTTGTATCCTTGCTGCCATGAAAAAGCTGATTAAAGCCATAACATCAAAATTCTCTACGGAGCCTCGCCTAGATCCAGAGCGTTATGAGGCGGAGAAGAAGATTGCCAAGTCTTCGGATGTTAAAGCGCGTATGGCGCTGGCTGGCAGTAGTAAAACCCATCAGGAAATCTTGTATTATCTAGCAGAGCATGATGACGATGATGGCGTGCGCCATGCTGTTGCCAAAAACAAGAATACGCCTGTGCAAGCCAGCCCCATTCTGGCGGGTGATAAAAATGCGGATGTGCGTATTGCACTGGCTGAACGTTTAGTCAAAATGCTGCCTGAGCTGAACGCCGAGCGCCAAAGTCAGGTTTATGCGTTTGTCGTACAGGCGCTGGGTACTTTGGCTTTGGACGAGGTTCTTAAAATTCGTGTGGCGCTTTCCAGTGCACTGAAGGATCATGCCGCTGCGCCGCCGAAGGTTGTGAATGATTTGGCGCGCGATATAGAGCGTGAAGTCTCCGAGCCTATTCTGAAATTCTGCACTGCTGTATCGGATGATGTGCTTCTGGAGATTCTGAAGGAGCATCCAGCGTCTTGGACAGTTAAGGCGATTGCAGGACGTAAGTCGGTCAGCAAGAAAATATCGCAGGCTGTGATTGATACGCGTGATAAGCCTGGGGGTACCGAGCTTTTGAAAAACAAAGGCGCGCAGATCAGCATTGCAACGCTCGAGGAAATTGTCGAGCGGGCTCAGGAATATCCTGAATGGCAAACGCATTTGGCCGGCCGTGCCAATCTGCCGCCTAAGATGGCCAAGAAGCTTGCCAAGTTTGCTGATGAATCTGTGCGCAAATTGCTAATGGAACATCAGGAGTTCGATTTAGAGACCGCAGAGGAAATCGCCGAGATATTTAAGCGGCGTATAGATTTTGCGGGGGAGGGTGAAGGTAAGAAAGCTTTACCGCCCGCTGATCGCGTGAAAAAGCTGATTAAGGAAGACAGGCTAAACGAAGAAGTCGTGACGGACGCGCTGGGTATGCGTGATCGTGACTTCGTCGTAGAAGCGCTCGCGGCGCTGGCTAAAATTGATACAGCGACAGTTCATAAAATTTTGAATATGAAAGCACCTAAGCCCATTGTAGCGCTTAGCTGGCAGGCACGACTAAGTATGCGCTTTGCCTTGAGGTTGCAAAAGGAGCTGGTGAATGTGCCGGCAAAAGAGTTGATCTATCCGCGCGATGGCACAGATTATCCACTGACCCATGATGAGTTAGTATGGCAGCTTGATTTTCTGGGTATTAAGGCGCGAGCTTCAGGTAAGTCATAAAAGACCTATTGCCCAAGGGTTTTTGAAGCGGTATCAATAGGGCAAGTATTTGATTCAAGGAAAGGTAATTACTATGAAAAAACCAGTTCACGTTACGGTTACGGGTGCTGCCGGTCAAATCGGTTACGCATTGTTGTTCCGCATTGCTTCAGGCGAGATGCTTGGCAAAGACCAGCCTGTTTGCTTGCACTTGTTGGAGATTACTCCAGCATTGCCAGCGCTGAACGGCGTTATCATGGAGCTTAAGGACTGTGCGTTCCCATTGCTGCATGATGTTATTGCGACTGATGATGCGAATGTCGCGTTCAAAGATTGTGACTATGCGTTGCTGGTTGGTGCGATGCCACGTAAAGACGGTATGGAGCGTAAAGATTTGCTGGAAGCTAATGGCGGTATCTTCGGTCCTCAAGGCCGTGCATTGAACGACCATGCAAGCCGCGATGTTAAGGTTCTGGTTGTAGGTAACCCAGCGAATACAAACGCGCTTATCGCACAGCAGAATGCGCCTGACCTTGATCCACGCTGCTTTACAGCGATGGTTCGTCTGGACCACAACCGCGCGATCAGCCAGCTGGCGGATAAGACAGGTAAGCCATCAACAGCTGTTGAGAAGATGATTATCTGGGGTAACCACAGCTCTACGCAGTACCCTGATATCCACCACGCCACTGTTGATGGCGAAGCGGCTAAAGGTCTTGTTGACCAAAGCTGGTACGAAGGCACATTCATTCCTGAGGTTCAGCAGCGCGGTGCGGCAATCATTAAAGCACGCGGCGCATCTTCTGCGGCATCTGCGGCATCTGCTGCTATTGACCATATGCGCAACTGGGCGCTGGGTACGGCTGAAGGTGATTGGGTTTCAATGGCTATTCCTTCTGATGGTTCTTACGGTATCGAAGAAGGTGTAATCTATGGTTACCCTGTGACTTGTAAGGATGGTAAATACGAGATCGTTCAAGGTCTGGAGATCAATGAATTTTCTCGTGCCCGTATGGATGCGACGGAAAAAGAATTGCGTGAAGAGCGTGCAGCCGTTGAAGGTCTGTTTGCCCAGAAAAAAGCCGCTTAAGCTTTTAGCTCAGTAAGAATTGGAATAGCGGGCGGGAATGTCCGCTATTTTTTTATCCTCGCTCTTCTGACATCTGTCCTGACATTTCCAACAGCCCGTTGCAGTAAGCTATGTAAGCTTCTATCGGGTTTACTTTGTTTTCTTTTTCTATGTCTTTAAGCAGGTCTTCAGGATTCTCAATTCCTGCCTTTGCCATGATGCGGTGATCTAGGGTTTGCATATGGGGTATGAAAAAGCGTGCGAGTTTCTGGGTGTTGCTGAATGATTTGTCTTCGAAAGTGGCAGCCAAGCTTCGCCTGGCGGAATCAGCGGATTGTTTGTCGGCGATTTCATGGCGCATGGATGCGGCTGTAATGGCGCCGAAAATATACCCGTAGAAATAGCCGGCGTTGTCGTCCAGCCAATGGTTTTCAGTTAGCGCGAAATCTTCTGGGCGATGATCAATGCCTGTCCAGTCTGTCATGAATGCGGCCCAGTAAGGCGGAATATCATCAACTGTCATTTTACCGTCCAGAATGTCGCGTTCAGCAGCAATGCGCCATAACATGTTTGGTATCATCACGATTTCGTTATCACACCAATCGGTGCCCAATGTGTCATCGGTGGGATAGGGGTTTTGATAAGCGAAAACTTTTGTCAGGTTTTCTTCAGTCCATTCCGGTTTGATTTGTCCATTTTCGTCTTTGACGATTTCGGGTAAGCGGTTATGGATTGCTTTTGCAAATAGCCTGACAATAATCTGATCGTAGCTTGATTGCTCCAGTGCAATTGCAGCGGCTTCATGAACGGAATAGCCGTTGATATGACCTGCAGGTGTGCCGCGCAACCTTCGTGGCATGTCGTTGCGTGATAACATGTATATCAGATGCCCGGTTTCATGAATGAAGTTACTGAAGCTCAAGGGCAGATTGTCATTTTCGTAATCAAAGCCCATACGAATGTTTTTAGGCGACCCCCAGCAGTAACTAAAGCCGCTCGTGAAGGTGATTGGGCTTATAGTGATGCCTGCTTGTTCAAGGCGGCTTTGGTGCCAGCCTGCTTGGTTCAGAATTTCAGTGCGTACGGATTCGAACATTGCGGCTATTTTGCTTTGATGTTTGTCATCAATGGTTACAGGCAAAAAGTCCGGCGTGTTCGTAAGCTTATAAAATTTTTTTACTAATGGCTTTAACCTTTCGAAGTCTTTGATGACGCGGTTGATATCATCGATGCGGCTGTAGGGATTCCAGTAATCCAGTGTAACTTCAGAGGGCTGTATATTCATGATTTTAGCGACGGGAACAGCCATGGCCCGCCGTAAATCGAATATCTTTTTTAGATGGTCTTTTATATATTCCCAGGCTTGTGGCTTACCTTCAGCGCGGGCAAGTCTCATAGACTTATCAAAGACATTTTGCATTTTGGGTGCTTGGGCGTAGAAATCCTCTAAGTCGCCGCGCTCTACATAGGCTGTGTGGGTAAAGCATCGGTAATATTCGCGCAGGACAGGGTCATTTTCGCCGTAATCGAAATCCGAAAAGTATGTTTCCAAAGCTTGTTTGAAATCAGGATCATCATTGAGTAAGTCATAGCGGGCGAGGGCGGCGCTAGTGATACGTTCTGAAATTTGCTTAAGAGTATCCTCATCCGTTGTTTCCCAAGCTTGCGGCTTTAGTTCGTCAACCAGATCGGAATAGGCTTGCCACTGTCTGAATACTTCTGTGACATCCTGATGTGTAAGCGCCTTATTCATACTCATTTTACCCATAGGCTATAGCTTTATTATATCTTAGGTCGCATACTTATTAGAAATAAATATGTATAGCGCCTTGCTTTAGAGGGTATTTTTTTCTACGCTCTAACCTAACCAATAAAAAAATATAAATAAATATTCAGGGAGATGTTAATGAGTGATCAGGATAAAAAGCCTAGCAATAGACCTATTCGCAAAGTTGTCGTGAAACGTGCGGCTCAAAAGCCGGAGCCACGCGTAAAACAGGAATTTGAGAAAAAGGTCTCGCCAAATACCAGAGCATTACCAAGTCATGGCAGTCGTAGTCATAAAGATAAGGATGGTGGGCCGCTCGCTAAGCCTAAAGATCTAATTCCTTGGGAAGCGGAGAGCGATAAGCGCATCTCTGAAGCTGCAAACCGCGAGTTTGAGGCTGAGAAAAACATGGTTCATGGTGCGCCTTATAGGGTGAGCGATTTAAGCAGTGTTCCTCTAGCTGAAGAACTCTCTACTGATTTAGATGCTGTTGTTGAGTATTGTGAGCGTGAGCCATGGCGCATAACAGATATTAACTCATTGTCCGGGTCACCTAAATTTGGCACGATTCCCGCACGTTATGATGTCATGGCTAAAGAGGCGCGTAAGCTAGCGAAAAAGGCTGATAAAAAAGATGATAGCGAAGCGTTTTCCAAGCATATAGATCGTGCTGCTGAATGTGAGCAGGCAGGGCAAAAGGCTCGTGAATGCTACCTGCAGCAGATCAGAAAAGACTTTCGTGTTCTGGCATCTCGTATGGATCGTAAACAGATTGGCTTGTATTCAGAGTCTATGTGGACGCGCGTGTTCTTGTCTTTGAAGGCCGATAAGAAAGAATATGGCGGTAAGTTTGACGGCCGTTTCTTTATGCCTGATATTCGTGATGATGCCAGTAAGAAGTTGCAAAAGGCGGCATCACGTATCGCTGCGGCTCATATCAAATGGATGTGCCTGAATATTAATGAAATTCCGATGACTGGTTATAACGCGCCTTCTGCTACGCCAGAGGAAAAGGCTGTTGTTAAACCTAAAGGGCCTCTATTGAACTAATAGTTCTTAAACCGCTAATTGATGGCTTTCTGCTCCAGCTACAGGGCTGAGTGTGCCGTCGCTTGTGTAGTCTTGAGTGGACGGAGTAGGGTTGTCCAAAGGTTCATCCCGCGGAATATCTGCATGTGCGAATGTGGTGGTCAAATTCGTTTCAGTTTGAATGCCAGCCCCATCGGCTGCCGCTGCTGATGTTACAGTCCCTGTAGCGATGGCTAGTTCCTGTTGAACGCTTTCCAGATGTGCTTCTGTAGCTTCCAGCCTGTTCATTTGTAAGCCTGGTGTGGCCGCCTCGAATTGTGCATTGCGTGCAACAGCTGCACTTGCTGCACGGCTTTGATCCAGAGCCGCATTAAACGCATTGCCGTCAACCATTTCTATGCCGCCAGCTTCATTTATTGCGGCCATAATTGTGGCTTGGTCTTCTGCGCTAAACTGGTCTAGTGGAACGGCGTGCTGCGTTGCTCGCAATTCCAGCATTAGTCGGCTGTCTGATGCCATATAGCCTGTCATTTCGCCATTTTCGTCATAGCTGGCCATGATTTTGAACTGCATTGCGCCGCTTTCATCGTATACTGTCAGGGCGTTAGAATTAAGTTCTTCAAACCCCATGCTAGCCAAATCTTCTGATCCGATTAGATCGTACGCAGAATCACTTAAGGCTTGATCATATTCTGTTTGTGCTTCTGCAAGCTCTTGTTCAAGACGCGCTATTTCAGTGGCTATTTGCGTGCGTTCCTCTGCCAGATCAGAGCGTAGACTATAGCGGCTTTGCATTATTGAATCCGAATATAAGTCCGGATGTGCCTCCATGTCGCTTATATTCTCGTCTAAAACTGTTTCTTTTTTTGCAAGTATATCGTCTCTACTTATTTGCGTCGCTAGTATAGTAGCATTTAAGTCATTCGTGCTGCTTCCGCTGGCTTCTAAGTCAGCGAGTTGTTCTTGCAAGGATTCTAATTCCGCTTGTATCTCTGCTTCTTGTGCATTTAGTTCGTCCAAACGTGCATTTGCTTCTTCGAGTGTTCTTCGCGATTGATCTGCTTCCGCTCTAGCCACTTCGTAAGCTTCGACGCTTTCAGGACTTGTGCTTGTCATGACTTCTCGTAAGGCGCGGTCGGCTGCTACTTCATCCTCTTCAAGCTCGGTTTCTGCGATGGCAATCACAGCTTCTTGCTGTTTGATCAATTCTTGGATTTCTGCGTATTCAGACTGTGTTTCACTTATGTCACGATTAATTTCGTTAAGATAATTTTGTTCAGCCGTCAGGCTTGTGGTGAAGACATTCTCGTATTGTTGAAGCACACCTGGAACAAAGGTATCACTAGTACTTTCGCTCTCTGTAAAGCGATTGAGCAGGTCTCCTGCCCAGTCTAATCCTGCACTGGCTTGGTTTGATACCCAGGCCATGAACCCTTGATTGTATGCCTCCGGGTCTTCTTGCTGCAGCGCTAATTCAGATTGGACAAATTGGCTGTTCTCTTGAACCAGAGTTACTTTTTCAGTTTGCAAAGTTTGTATGTTTTCTTGAACTGCTCGGATTTCATCTAGTTTTTCTAGCCGTTCCTCTAGGGTTGTTGCTTCTCTGGCTTGCAAATCGGCAAGAATTCTTTCTTGCTCTTCAATTTGTGTGTCGTATTCCGCAATGCGCGCTATACTGGCTGTTAGATCTGTTGCAATTCCGTCTAAACGCTCTTTGGCCGCCTCTAAGGCTGCTTGTCTTCTTAAGAGCTCTTGTTCGGCTCTAACTTGTTCGATCGGACTACCGTTTTCTTCGGCATCTACAACGTTCGCTTCTGCTTCAGCAACGTCTCTTTCTGCCTCATCAACATCTTCCTGTGCGTCTTCTTGATCTCTTCGCAGTTCATCGGCTCTCGTTACTTCTTGCTCGCGTTCTGCTTCAACGCGCTCTAATTCGTCTCTAGCCGCTTCAATCTGTTCTCTTAATTCTTGCAGAATTTGATCAATCTCTGCCAGATCCAGTTGCAAGCCGTCAAGCTGACCGTTTAGAGCATCCAGTTGATTGTCAATTTCCTGAATTCGCTCAAGGTTGCTGTACATAGCATCAGCAAACATCTGACGCGACATTTGACGCGTAAAGCTCTCATTACTGTTGCGGGTGTCGCCTTGTGTCAGAACTGAATTACTGTCTTTGTTATCTAGATATAGTTTATAGCGTTTACCTGCCTCGGACGTGGCCATGGCGTCGAATGCTTCGGCATCGTGATGTTCGAAGGGGGCAAATTCGCCTTCTTCGTCAAAAGCTGCTGTCAAAATAGCAAAAGCTTCGGCTTCTGCTGCTTCAAAACTGATAACGTTATCTGCGGGCTCTACATCCAGACGCATCGCTGTTTCGGCGTTTGCTGCCTCTAATTCGGCGTCCAAGGTATTTGTATCTGTTTCTGTGTCGAGGGCTACGTTTTCGGGTATGACTGTTTCAATAGGCGCGTCAGGCTCTTGACGGCGGGGTTCGAAGCCGACGTCTTCACCATTTAAGTTATTGAAAATATTGTTTATATCAGCCAACAATCCGCCCCATGCTTCTTTTTAAGCTTATTTTTCACGCAACTATATATTGATCGAAAAACCTTAACATTTCGTCAATGTTATGGATAATATATGCGGCATTGCACTATGTGGTGTATGGCAGGCAAACTAGGGTTTGCATGAAGTTTTGAACGTGCTAATAAGGTATCGGAATCACTTTACCTATAAACGGAGCGTTTTTTATGAATATCCATGAGTACCAAGCCAAGGAATTGCTGGCGAAATACAATGTAGCCGTGCCTAAGGGCATCCCTGCGATGAGCGTTGAAGAGGCTGTTAAGGCAGCGGAAGAGCTTCCTGGGCCGCTTTATGTTGTTAAGGCGCAAATTCACGCTGGTGGACGTGGTGCTGGTCACTTTACGAACAACCCTGAAGGTAAGGGCGGCGTTCGTCTTTGTAAGACGACTGATGATGTTAAAGCTGCTGCAGAAGCCATGCTGGGTAACGTTCTGGTAACAAAGCAGACAGGTCCTGAAGGTAAGGAAGTTCAGCGCCTTTATGTGACTGACGGTGTGGACATTGAAAAAGAATATTACTGTTCAGTCGTTCTGGATCGTGCTTCTAGCCGCGTGACATTCATGGTGTCTACAGAAGGCGGTATGGATATCGAGGAAGTGGCAGAACATTCTCCTGAGAAAATCATCAAAGCATCGATTGACCCTGTTACGGGCATGATGCCATTCCACGCCCGCAAGCTTGCGTTTGCGTTAGGTCTGGAAGGCGGCGCGGTTAAGTCTGCGGTTAAGTTCTTCATGAACCTGTATAAGTGCTTTGTTGAGCTGGATGCGTCTATCGTAGAAATCAACCCGATGATTCTGGTTGGTGACGAAGTGATGGCGCTGGATGCCAAAATGAACTTTGATCCTAATGCTCTGTTCCGTCAGAAGCACGTTGCTGATATGCGCGACGAAACTGAAGAAGACGAAAATGAGCAGAAAGCCCACGAATACGATCTGGCTTATGTATCACTGGACGGTAATATTGGCTGTATGGTGAATGGTGCGGGTCTGGCGATGTCTACAATGGATATCATCAAGCTGTATGGCGGCGAGCCTGCGAACTTCCTGGATGTTGGTGGTGGTGCTACGACTGAGAAGGTGACTGCTGCGTTCAAGATCATCCTGTCTGATGCCAACGTTAAAGGCATTCTGGTTAACATCTTCGGCGGTATTATGCGCTGTGATGTGATTGCAGAAGGCGTTGTGGCTGCAGCGAAAGAAGTGGCGCTGAGCGTTCCTCTGGTTGTTCGTCTGGAAGGCACAAACGTTGAAAAAGGCAAAGAAATCATGGCGAACTCAGGTCTGCCTATCATTTCTGCTAATGACCTTGCCGATGCGGCTGAAAAAGTTGTGAAAGCAACTAAAGAAGCGAGCATGGCTGCTTAATAGCTTTATATTTAGTATCATTAAGGCCTGTTGCTATTGCTAACGCATTAGGGACAGGCCTTTTTTCTTTATTGAATTTTCAATTTTGTGGCGGGCTGTTTGCTATGGCAAAGCTGTTGTCAGCCGGTGGATCTGGTCGTGCCACAGGGCGCACTATATTTTCCGAGAATATAACCGCATCTGTTGGTATGACGTGGCGCCTGTCTTGTTCTGCGACACTGACAATGCTTACATCTGTGTTTGGCTGGGTGTCTAACACAGGGGCGCGCCCAATGCCCATTTCATCGGCAATGTAATCATATACTTCCTGATAGGTACGATATTCTTCTGTTTCAGCATTGTAATAAACGCTCTTATTCTGAACGACGAAGGGGTGCGTAAAGCCCTCGGGATGACTGTCTGTGATAAACATCTCATGCGCCATTGCGTTCGGGCTGTCCTGTAATGCCTCTAAAAACGTCGAGGCGCCGCCCGGACCGCGGAAGCTGATCAGGTAGTAATCAGTTTGGTTCGGCTCCAGATCAGGCAAGCGTTCTTGTACGAAATTGCGCATATAGTGATCGAGATAGGCGTAGTAGGCCATGCCCGAGACCAGCGGATCATGGATCAACTCGTTTAGGCGTTCACGTGCGGCATCGTTCACGGGATGATATGTGATTGTGTAATTATTCTCTTCTGTAGCGCGCTCACGCTCAATTAGTGATGTTACTTCACTCATTTCGGGAAATAGGTCGCGCATGAAATAGAGGCCTTCGTAGAAGGCATCGCTTTTAAACTGGAAGTATCCTGCCGCACCTGAGCTTGGGTTGACTGTATTGGGCTGTAATCTTGTTTCTTTCCATGCAGCTGCCTCGTAGGCTTGATAGGGGAGGGGCGTTATTTCGCCCAGTGCCAGAAATGCCGCGTGCAATTCGGGTGGTTTCTCATGGTAGCGGTCATATTCAGCATCATAATAAGAGTGATTGACCATGGCGTCATTCATGCCAAACAGGTCGTTTCTGTCGTCAAAACGAAGTCCGTATCCGTTTGTGAGTGTCACTGTAACAGGTATAATAGGGGCTAGGACGGCTTCGCTGAAATTGGTTTCTATATCTTGCGAAGGAACATCTATTTCAGGGCTTTCAGGCACTGAAGCAGTTGAATTGTCTTGAGGGCTCAGTAAATCATTTTCCAGCACTGTATAAGCGATCAAGCCGCCGACAGCCAGGTTTGCGGCTATGGCAAAGGCTGTGCCGAGGCGTCGTGTGGATTTTGCAAAGTCTGGTTTGATACTCATTTCTACCCATTTATAGTCATACGCTAAGATCACCACCATTTTTAACGAAATATGTTAGGAAAGCCTTAAAAAACGCGGTTTATGCGGTTGATTTAGCGGGCGCGTTTTCGTAGAAATAATGCGGAGCAACATGATTCTGCCGCGTTAGTCTGCGGCCTTAATAAAGGAGTACTTCGATGGCTGTTCTGGTTAATAAGGATACAAAGGTGATCTGTCAGGGCTTTACAGGTTCACAAGGCACATTCCACAGTGAGCAGGCCATTGCCTATGGCACGAAAATGGTCGGTGGTGTAACGCCTGGTAAGGGTGGCCAAGATCATTTAGGCTTGCCAGTTTTTGACTCTGTCGGCGAAGCTAAAGACCGCACAGGCTGTAATGCTTCTGTGATTTACGTGCCGCCGCCATTTGCTGCAGACTCAATTCTGGAAGCTATCGATGCGGAAATTGAATTGGTGATTTGTATCACTGAAGGTATTCCTGTGATGGATATGGTGAAGGTAAAGCGTGCGCTGCAAGGTTCTAAAACACGTTTGATCGGCCCTAACTGCCCGGGTGTTATTACTCCAGGTGAATGCAAAATCGGTATTATGCCAGGCCACATCCACAAGCGTGGTAAGGTGGGTATAGTTTCCCGTTCAGGTACATTGACATATGAAGCCGTTGCACAAACTGGTGCGGTTGGTCTTGGTCAGTCTACATGTATCGGTATCGGTGGTGACCCTGTAAATGGCACAAACTTCATCGATTGTATCGAAATGTTCATGGACGATGATGAGACAGAAGCGATCCTGATGATTGGTGAGATCGGTGGTTCAGCTGAAGTTGAAGCTTGTGAGTTCTATAAATCACTGAAGAACAAAAAGCCGATTGCAGGTTTCATTGCAGGTTCTACAGCCCCTCCGGGCAAGCGTATGGGCCACGCAGGTGCGATTATTTCAGGTGGTGACGATACAGCACCAGCTAAGATGGAAGCTATGCGTGAAGCTGGTTTCGTCGTGTCTGAGAGCCCAGCAGCATTGGGTGAAGCCGTTGTTAAGGCGATGGCTGCTTAATTAGACCAGTTTTAAAGAAGATTTATGCCGCGGCATTCCATGGAGTGTCGCGGTTATTTCTGTAAGAATTTCACCGCTATAGGCTTTGGTCGCCTTCAAATTATCGTGCTCGCCATTGAATGATTCTGTAAGCAGGCCGCGCCCTGCCGCTGTTTTCAATGTTAGCGCGTGGCCAAATTCTTGCTGTGTTGCCTGTTCAAAGGCACTGGATAGTGACTGTGCGTATTGTTTGATAGTCTTTGCGGCGGCCTTATCATCAGTGCGCACGCGCACTTCATCGCCTATAATTTGGAATAGCTCCATATCACTAAGCTCCGCAAGACCTCTCGCTAGTTGTGGGAGTTTAGCTTCTATAAAACGTCGCTCATCTTTTGTGGCTTTGCTGAAGCCATTAACATCAGAGATACAGACCCAGGTGTCTTGGTTCGGATTTTTAAGGCCGAATACGCCTTCCCAGCTTAGACCGTTTTTGCCACGATAAGTATCTATGCGCTCTATGGCTCGCTTTACATCGCTTTCCAATGCGGGGTCCAAAGGGCGTGCTACGTAGTTTGTATCCATGGTAACGGTTTGCAGCATGATGGGGGCGTTGCCGATCGCCATATTCTGTACAATGTGTCCCGCAAATGCCGCGCTACGGGCAGGGCTGTAGTCCTTGGCGAATGCGGCTCTTGTTGCTTGCGCGATAGTGGGGGGCAGCTTCGTGCGATGATAATTGTCTTGATAGGTGGCAACGTCTTCGTGGGATGCGAAGTTTACGGATGCGACGGGCGCTGTGTATCCGGCAGCTTCATCAATTATGTACAAGGCAGCTGCATATAAATCATCACGCTGTGAAGCGGTGATTTGCAGTAGCTTATCGTTTAGTTCTTTATGTGTCCCTGCCTGTTGCATACTTTGTTATACGTGGTTACACATGAAAATGAAAGTTTTTCATAAAAAACACCGCCCCGAAGGGCGGTGCGTTTCTGTCATTTAGGGTGTGTTTATAGAATATTAGTGGAAGTGGATCTGGTTTGAACCGTTACCGCTAAAACCACCGTCTGTAAGAAGGTTCTCGCGTATTTCTTCTGTATTCGTAACAACCAGATTGTCGCCCTCTGCGGGGGCTTCGGTTGAAGCTG
Organism: Micavibrio sp.; assembly: GCA_012960155.1. Taxonomy (GTDB): domain Bacteria; phylum Pseudomonadota; class Alphaproteobacteria; order Micavibrionales; family Micavibrionaceae; genus UM-FILTER-47-13. Next base: position 21,342 of record DUBU01000023.1, read on the forward strand.
AGTGTTCCAGCTTGCTGATCGTTTCAAAGAAATAACCGTTTTGTTTTTCTACAGATTCTACGCGTTGATCCAAATCATGGATTGCGTTGCTAAAGAATGCTGTCTGTTTCTTGACGCCTTCGAATCCGTTACGCAAGCGTTCGAACCCGACCCCCAGAAACAAACTGCTGCCTACCACTGACACAGCTGCGAAAACAGCCATCATCAATGAGACAACCAGGAGCGTTTCGACTGATAGTGTCATTTTGTACCCACCCTTTCTTCGAAGATTGATGGAAGTTAGTGTTAATGGTTTCCTATGATTATGAGTAGAGAGAACACCGTGGAAACCAACCAATAATCTTATGTTAAATCAATTCCTCTTAATAGCTGGTAACTTTTGCGTAGCAATAAAATCAAGTTTAACAATGTTTTAGGTAAAAATTAGATAGAGTTTGATATGAATTAGATACTTGATTGACAAATGCAACTTGCTCCGTATGATCTTGGCTAGGGAGTTACTAGTGAGTCATAAGAAAAAAGCAAAAGACTTCAGTATTTTAGTTCAGTTCATTGTTGATTCATTCAATACAGGGGACTACGTCAATCCGCTCTATCGAGATGCGGAGCAGGAGTTGCATCGTCGCTTCCAAGGACATTTCTTCGGCTCAGATTTTATAAAAGAAATGTTCCGTTTGCGTCAAAATACAGGGATTGTTGACCCTTATTTTGTTCAAGAAGTGGAAAATATTGCAGAAAAAATTGTAGAAAAAGAGATCGTAGCCATTAAAGCAGTGTCGGATTTGGAGCGAGAAATGCTTCTTGTCGAGGGCGAGTTGATTAAAATGGAAGCGGAAGTGCGTCTGCAACAGGCCTTCAACGAGGCTATGGAGAAGATGGATAGAGATCTTGCCGAGGTGAGACGCAAGTTTAATGCTAATTTAGCGCAGCTTGATTTTAGCGGTCTTAATCAAGCTATGGATGATTTCCGTGTTGAAAGTGCACGCACTGAAACTTCGATGCATCAGGCCTTCAGACGGGCGGTTGAGCTACCTCAGGCAGAACGTTTTCAGGCATGCCGCCGTCATTTGGATAACGTTCGAACTATCATAAAATCCTTTGTTTATGAGCCTTAGAGGCGATTCTATCCTTTGTAAAAAGATTGACGTTTTTCACTGTTTGTGGCTTACTCTTTCTACGTTTGTTTGAAACGCACTACTTTAAGCTACCGATTTGGAATTAAATACCAGGCTTGCCTAGACTTTCTTTCCGATGAATGTTTGAAAACGCACTGCGCTCTTAATATTAGGTGTTCAAACATCTTACCATGACGACTAAAGGAGAAAAGACATGGCAACTGGTACAGTTAAATGGTTTAACCCTACAAAAGGCTTTGGCTTTATTGTTCCTGACGAAGGCGGCAACGATGTGTTCGTACATATCAGCGCAGTTGAGCGTGCAGGCATGAAGACGCTGAACGAGGGTCAGAAAATCAGCTATGAACTGACACAGGATAAAGGCAAAACATACGCCGATCAGCTGCAAGACGCTGCATAAGGCGAATGCTTCAATAAAAACTTTAAAGCGCGGCTTCGGTCGCGCTTTTTTGTTAGTTAAATCGGGACAGGGGTTTTCAGCGAGGGCGCAGTTGCCTAGGCTGAATATATGACAATCTTTACCTACAAAAATCTTTCATTGGCAATGGCTCTTGTTTTATCAGGCTCTATGGCTTTGTCTTCACACGCTATGGCCGCTGATGCTGCCAATGAGACACTTGCAATTAACCAAGTGGGTGACATCGATTTGACTTGTGAGCAAATTTCGCAAGAGGTCAATGATATGCAGGATTTGATACAGGACGCGCTTAACGATCAAGATAACGGTAACATGACCAAACGTGGTATGGGTGTTGTAGAGACAGTCGGTACATACGCTGTCGGATCGCTTGGCGGTGCCCTCGGCATTATGGCGGCGGGGTTAGTCGTTAGTCATGCGGCCAATGGCCGTGTTGAGGATGCCGAGAATGTGATTGATGCCGCGGCACAGCGCCGTAGCTTTATGGCCGGTATATATAATGTAAAGGGCTGCACGGGGCCTTTGGATCTTGCCGATATCGAACCTGCATCAGGTCATGAAAAAGGGGCAGACGCTGCGTATGAGCGTAAGCCCCGTTATAATGATTAAGCGTAAAGCTTATTTTTCAAACGTAGCGCTAATTTCTTTACCGCCAATATTCATGCTGACGGTTTCTGTTTGCGTCTGCTTGTAATACAGGTAGCCGCCTACGGCAATTACTGCGGCAATGATGGCCACGATTACGATGTTCTTGGTATCCGCTGTGTTGTTGCTCATAATGTCCTCTCAATTATTTTACAGGCCGTTGATGTTTTTATCTTTTGGCCAGCTTGCTTTCCACCCTAAACCAACGCGCTTGTCGGATTTTGGTTCCATCTGGAAATTCCAACGCAGCAGACCTTTCACATCTTCAAAGTCATTATCATAGCCTTCTAATGTTTGTTTGGGGAGAATTTCGACCTTGATCTCTTCATCCGTTGTGACGGGGACTGTTTGGAGCACGACCAGATTAATAGGCTGGCTATGTAGGTTCTTGATCTCTGTTACATAGTGACGTTCAATCTCGGTGTCTTTGACGATGACGCCGGCCGAGCTTCTTTCATCTTTCATGACACTGTGCTTAACAGAGACCTGATCATCAATACCGAAGCCTATATCTTGCTCCTCATCAGGGCGAAGCAGGGGAATAGACATTTTGCCGACAAAGGCGCCATCGCGGAATAAGTTCACCTGACCAGGCAAGATAGGGGCTTCGCCTTTAAGTTTGGCGCGAGACACCAGGTAAGCTTTGTCGTTTAGCTGCGGCTTCACTTGCACTTGTAAGGTGTTCTCTGTCTCGAATGTGCCGATCTTTAGTTTGCTTTCGCTGCCATCCGCTTTAACCGTGCTTGGGCCGGGGATAATGTATTCGCTCACAAAACCGCCCGTTTTGATTTCGGCGCTCTGCATAACTATCTCTTCGTTCAGTGCCATACCATCATCCGCCAATTCGTAGTCGGCTTCTGCTAATGACGCAGCTTGAGGGGCTGCTGATAGCATTTCATTGCGCGCCATTTTGGCAAAGCTTCTGCTCTGCCTTAATTTGTTGTCTCGCAGACTAACCCACATAGCATTTAGAGGTGGCAGTGTGGCGCCGCGTTGTGGCTGCGCTGTTGAGAGCGTAAGTTTTACATCGCTCCAGTCCTCGCCTGTATTTTGGCGCACAGCCCCGTACTGGATTAATTCCAGCTCTTCGGTTTCTGTGTTAAGGCGGGCATCATATAGGGGCTGCCAAGTGGCGTTGGGGATTTGGTAACTTAGGTCGACTGTTAATTTTGATGCGCGATCGGCCTCGATTGGCAGGCTGACGGTATATGTTGTTTTGTTGCCTGTGCGCAGCTGGTTCATGTCTGTGCGCAGCTTCTGGATTTGTTCGTTTAAATCGCGAATCTGGTTGTCCAGCGCTAGGGTGGCTTTCAGGTTTTCTGATGTCTGGGAGTGAATGGTGTTTGCCGCAGCGGCCCAGCTTTCAGGGTTTAACTGCATTTCGGCTATGCTCTCGTTCTCGCGCATTACGGCTTGTTCGCCGAGGCTATTGATGAAGTCTTGTTTGGTGCTGATGGCTGCTTTTTCTGCTTCGAGGACTTTAATCTGATCCATCAGTTTCAGGATTTGGTCGTTGAGCTCCTTTTCGCGCGGGGCGACAAGATCAATGCTGGTTTCCATTTTGTGTGTCAGGGCGCCCATTATAATGTTGCCATTGGCTTCGCCTTCGGCGCGTAGGGAGTCTGTCATCATGGACGGTGTCATGTTTTTGAAGATTACTGTGTGCTCGCCTGCGGGAATATCGATCACAGCACGGCGCGTTAATGTAGCGCGGTTGGCGTATACTGTTGCGGCTGTCAGTGTGCTGCCGGCCTCGATCTCGGCGGCCATCAGGCTGGCAGGTGATACAGTAATAAGGGCAAGTGTCAGGGCAGTGAGCAGTCTCATCAGAAAATCTCCTTTAGAATATCAACGCATTAAATTACCATGACAAAAGAAGTCATTAAAGGCGCGATCGCCGAAGGAGTTTTTCAATGGACAAGATTTTTTATTACGGAGCCGTATTGGTAAATTTGATTTTCGTGGCTGTGGTTCTGTTTATCCTTACAGAAACGCGCGGCAATGAAACGTTTTTTGCTGCGCTTATGTTGTTGCCGCCATTGCTGTCATTAAAGGCCATATATTGCGGCCCTGATATGGAAGAGCGTAGATTAGCAAAAGCCGTTCGTAAGGCTGAGCTGAAGGCACAATTGGCTAAACTGGAGAAGGGGCAGTAATTTACTGCAGGTATCCTTTATCGAGGATGCGGCCTGTCACGGCATCTACTAGCACTTCATAAGGGCCGTCTTCAGTACGGAACATGACCGAGTAAGCGGGCTTGCCTTTATATTCCTGCGCAAAGACTTTGAAGTCCTTGGACGGCGGCGCTTTATCTAGAGCGATGCCTATGGCAGTGTTCTGGCTGATGACCTTAATCTCACGCGGATGTGGCGGAATGATAGGTTTTTCGGGAACAGGCTCGGCCACTTCATAGAGGGGCTTGCGCGGCGGTACAGGTGGCGCTTCCCATTCCACAGTATCCAGAATATGAACTGGTTCTGCTTCTACCAATTGCTTTTCAGCAGCTTTGGGTTTCGGTGCCGGCTTTTGCTTTGGCTGAGGTTCCGGTTCTTCGGCTTTAGGTTTAGGCTCAGGCTCAGGGTCAGGGATAGGCTCAGGCTCGAACTCAGGTTCGGGCTGTGTCTCTTCTGCTTGAGGTGTAAGCTCGGGCTTTGGTGCTTTTTGAACCTCAGGTTCAGGCGCGGGGGGCAGTTTTGTTGCAGTTTCTTGTCCGGGTGAGAAGGTTGTTTTGCTTCCGTCTTCATTGATCACAGTAATCTGTGCCAGCGCGGGGGCTGACAATAAAAACAGTCCTAAAGTAAGTGGCAAGAATCGCATAACGGACTCAAATTAGCGTTAAATCAGTTACTTAGCAAGCGCACAAAACTCGTAATAAAGTTTCATCAACATGATCTGTAGAAAAATTTTTTGCATTAATTGGCGCATGATTTGTTCAAAAGATGCAATTTGATAGAGGCTTGTAAAAACCAGTCATTTTATGCTGCGAAAAATGGTACAAATTCTGCAACATAAAAACTAAGTCAGGGAGCCTAAAATGACTATGATTCCAAATCCAGTGGTAGAAGACGTAACAGAGGCTATGAAAAGCCATCCTGAGTACAGCGATCATACCAAAGTTTTCCAAGTGACAGATGAAGATAGCGGCCTAGAAGCCCGTATCTTTATTCATAGCTTGGTTGAAGGTCGTGCGCTTGGCGGTTGTCGCCGCTGGGAATATACAGATGATGCGGCTTGGGCTGCTGATGGTCTGCGTTTGTCACGTGGCATGACGCGCAAGTCTGCAGTTGCCGGCCTGCCTTTAGGTGGCGCTAAAGCAGCTATCAAGCACGGTAACCCGACAATGGGTATGATGCGCGCATTTGGTAAAGCGATTGATATGATCGAGAAGCAGTACGGCATGACATATATCACAGCGGAAGATGTCGGTATTTCTGAAGAGCTGCTGGTTGAAGCCAAAACACAGACTGCCAATGTACGCGGTATTACACCTGAGGAAACAGGCGTATGGCTGGCTGGTGGTGACCCAGGTCCGTTCACAGCATATGGCGTGTTTGCGGGTATGAAAGTTGCAGCCAAGCATAAGCTAGGTACAGAGAGCCTTGAGGGTGTTTCCGTAGCGGTGCAAGGTCTTGGTGATGTTGGTTACTATCTGTGTGAGTTCCTGCATAAAGAAGGTGCGAAATTGTTTGTCGCAGATCTTGATCAGGGCCGTATTGACCGTGTTGTAACTGAGTTTGGCGCGACTGTTGTCGCACCACACGAAATTGTTGGCATGGACGTTGATATTTTTGCACCTTGTGCGATGGGCGGTGTGCTGGATAGCAGTATCAAGGCGAAGATCGTTGCTGGCTCTACAAACAACCAGCAAAAAGACGAAATCAATAATACAGAAAGCAAAATGTTGCACGAGAAGGGCGTTCTTTATGCTCCTGACTACGTGATTAACTCCGGTGGTCTGATTTCTGTATTCTATGAAGGTGAGCCAGCCGATAAGATCATGGCCATGATTTATGATCAGGTTTTCGGTGTTCTCGACCGTATTTTCGGTATGTCCATGGACACAAATATGGATTGTGCGACTATCGCTGATGATTTGAGCCGTAAAATGCTCTCAGAAAAGCAATACGCGCCTATGGCACAGCGTCAAGCCGCATAATATTTCTAAATCAGTTATTTAGAGGGTGGGAGGCCGCGTTATGCGGCCTTTTCCTTTAGTGCAAAAGGCCATATCTAAAGTATAGGTTTTGCTTTTTTGCTTGCGCTACTCTTGTTATGTATATTAAAAACGCATCATTAATATGAAAATTAATTGTGTGTGGTGGAAAACATGAGTAAATCTGAAATAGAGCATGCTCTGTATATGAGCAGGCTGTCGCTGGAGCGTTGTAATGTGTATTTGGCGCATCTCATTGCGTTACTTCACTTACTGGAAATGCAGGATAACACAGTGCTTGGCGATAATGCCGTCAGGCTGCTGAGTGGTTTGCAGCGCGAGCTCGCTAATAGCGAGCAATCGTTGTCCTGTATAGCTTCAGTTTGACTCTAGCCAATAAAAAATAATGCCTGTAAAATTGCGGTTGAATTAACAAACGGTGCTACGCGGCTATGTGGATTATTATTTGGGCAATTTTTGCGTTTTTGATGCTGGGCTTTGCGGCTTGGAACATGATGATTATGTTCCAGCAAAAGGATGCCTGGAAGAAGCTTTCGGAAAAACGAAACCTGAATTATGAGCCAACCGGCTTTATGACGTCACCAAATGTTCACGGTAAATTAGATAAGGCATTATTTTCTTTATTTAGCGGTGTGCAGCAAACGGATGATGTGCGTGGCCAGCGTTTCGTGACGGCTCTTGAGTTTCAAATGGGTAAGGGCCTGCCGACGGGTGGTGCGCTTGGTACGAAACAGATGAAGCCGTTTATTGATACGCTTATCTTTTCGGAAACATATAAGCCCGGCATTGAAGAATGGAAGGATGATTATGTCCTTCGTGTCCGTGATGAAGAAGGCGCGCAGGCCTATCTTACGGATGAGCGCTTGAAAGCCTTGTGTAGTGTTTTCAAAATGACGAATGCAACTGTGCTGTTTTTCTTTGATGAAATTGAAGCTGTGCTTCGTGTTGAGACGTCTGATCCGCTGCGTAATGCCGAGAAGCTGGATAAGATTGTGGCACGTTTGCAGGACGTTGTGAAAACTCTGACCCCGAGTATAGAAGAGAAAAGGCGTTACCAGACCTTATTGCGTTCGGAAGAGAAACGTCAGGCTGAAAAAGAGAAAAAGAAGCTGGAATATGATCCTGAGCTGGATGAAATTGATCTTGAACTTGAGGATGATGACGCGGTTAAAGCTGAAAAGCCAAAGAGCAGTGAGCCGCTAACACTCGAAGAGGATAGCAGCACTGAAATTGCGGCGTCTGCAGAAAAAGCTGTGCCTAAGGCACAGGCCGATACGGCGAAGAAAACTGCGGCTAAAAAGACGACTGCGAAGAAGCCTGCTGCCAAGAAAACGGCCACGAAAAAAGCGGCCCCTAAAAAAGCAGCCGCTAAAAAGAAATCTTAATTCGAATTACTTCATTGTGAAGAAGCTAAAGCCGAAGGCTGGCAAGATCAGTTCTTTGTTATCCAGTCTTACGCTCGTCGAGCTGAAGGCCATAGTTTCTGTTTCGATCTCTGACATATCTGCGATGACAGTATCTGCACTGAAATTATAAATACAGAATAGCTTTTGATCGTCGTTGATACGTGTCATAGCCAGAATGTTACTGTCATGCATATCGACAAAGTCAATTTCGCCATCGATGAGGGCTGAGTGGTCCTTACGCCATTTCAAAAACTCACGCGTGAAGTTCAGTGTGGAGTTTGAATCCTGTCTTTGCTGTTTCACAGAGAGCGGGAAGTGGCGGCGGTCAACCGGTAGCCATGTGTCATCGG
>DUBU01000023.1:29509-41305 GCA_012960155.1 Micavibrio sp.
AAATTGAAAAGCCGGCGTGCGGACGGTCACCGTCCCATGGCATTGGTGTGCGACAACCATCGCGGCCTTGCCATAGCGGGTAAAGGAATTTGCCCCATGGGTCTTCAATGCGGTCTGCATCGATATGGGCATCTGGCAAACCAAGCTCTTCCCCTTGGTATATAAAGGGTGTTCCGCGTAATGAGCAGAGCAGGGCGATCAGGAATTTTGCGAACTCAGGGCTATGTTCGTGGTCGTGCAGTCCCCAACGTGTTTGTGCGCGCACAACGTCATGGTTTGAAAACGCCCATGATGGCCAGCTGTATGAGCCTTTGCCCTTGGTTTCGAACTCATTGATGTTATTGCGAACAAATTCAGGGGTTAGCGGGTCATGCGCCAATAATCCGAAGTGATATGCTGTGTGCAGCTTTTTCTCATCTTCTGTGTAGCGAATGGACAGCATAATCCCGTCATCGCCGCCGACTTCGGCCACGGCCATGCGGTCATCATATTCGTTTAACAGCGTGCGCAGTCTTTCGCTGAACTCTATACCCGGCGGGATTATGTGGTCGTTCACATGATCCTGCATACTGTGCGGAGTCGGGAAGTCTACATTAAATCGTGAGGGCGCAGGGTTTGCGTTCACGGGGTTGTCTTTAAAGTCTTGTCCATGGAAGTAACACATAATGGCATCAAGACGCAGGCCATCAATGCCGCGATCCAGCCAAAAGCGTGTTGCGTCAATCAACGCATCCTGTACGTCAGGGTTCCAGAGGTTAAGGTCTGGCTGTTCTGGAAGGAAGTTATTCAAATAATATTGGCCGCGGCGGACGTCGTATGTCCATGAAGGGCCACCGAAAAAGCTTAGCCAGTTATTAGGCGGGCTGCCATCGGGCTTTGGGTCTGCCCAAACATACCAATCTGCTTTGTGGTTGTCGCGGCTTTGGCGGCTTTCTTTGAACCAGACGTGCTGGTCAGAGGTGTGGCTCAGGACCAGATCAAAAATCAGTTTCAGATTGCGCTTATGCGCTTCTTCGATCAGACGATCGCAATCTTCCAATGTGCCGAATAGCGGGTCAATGTCACGATAGTCAGAGACATCGTAACCGTAATCTTTCATCGGGGATTTAAAGAAGGGGGAGATCCAAACGGCGTCTACACCAAGTGACTCAATGTAGTCCAGCTTTTCAATGATCCCGTTTAGATCACCGACGCCATCGCCATTTGTATCCAAGAAAGAGCGCGGATAGATCTGATATACGACCGCACCGCGCCACCATTCATTTTTAGCCATAGTAAAATGTTACTCTGTCTAAGGTTTACTCTGCAGCAGCTTCTGCGCCTTCGGCGTCAGCGGCAACTGTCATCTTCACGATTTTGCTTGGGTTTCTTGGTGGCTCACCACGCTCAACGGCGTCGATGTGCTCCATACCTTCGCTAACCTGACCCCATACAGTGTACTGGCCTTTCAGGAATGAACAGCCTGTGTCTGTGAAGCAGATGAAGAATTGTGAGTTTGCGCTGTCTGGGTCCATTGCACGTGCCATAGCCGCAGTACCACGCTTGTATTCGTAATCGCTGAATTCTGCAGGTACGTCTGGGTATTCAGAACCACCTGTACCAGTGCCTGTCGGGTCACCAGTTTGTGCCATGAAGCCTTCGATTACGCGGTGGAATACTACGCCGTCGTAGAAACCTTCGCGAGTCAGCGTTTTGATGCGCTCAACGTGTTGAGGAGCAAGGTCAGGGCGCAGTTCGATTGTTACGCGGCCTTGATCTGTTTCCAGGTAAATTGTGTTCTCAGGATCGGCGGCTTGTGCGCCAGTTGCTGCTGTCATAATTAATAAACTCCAAGCTGTCAGTGTTAGTTTTCTGAACATTTCTATTTCCCATTTCATAAGTGGAACTATGACCATAGTGGTCGCACATAACATAAGGCAATGCAAGCGCGTTTGGGATAGGCTGCGCAGAGATATGCCCATGTTTTTCTATACGTATAGGCGTTGATTTTCCCGCGAATGTGGTCGCGAAATAATTTAAGGTTGGCGCTGTTTGAGTCTGATATAGCGCGCCTTAAACTCGGGCGGGTTATCGTTGTCGGCTTCTTCTTCCGAGAAGCGATCGCTAAGGTCACGAACGGACTGTTTACGACGTTCGCGCGGCACATCGCGGATATTGGGGACTGTGCCTGTCTTCTGGAACTCATCGGTCAAGCTTTGCAGGCCGCCAAGGCAGGAGCCGCAGTCCGGTTTTTGGCCGCAGATATGTTCATGAATATCTTCAGCGTGTTTGACGTCATTGTCTTTGATGGCTTTGGCCGCGGCAACTTCGTCAAAATTTCGGCAGTGACAGACTTTCATGCTTATGCAGCCTTCGCGGCGGCGCAGCGTCCTTTATGGTCACCAACGATATCTTTGAGAGTTTGAATGCAAGAACAGCATTGCGGCTTTTCGCCGGCAGAGCAGGCATGGTATACACCGCTGACAGTGGCTTTGCCGTCGTGGTCCTGTTCCAGAACCTTGCGGATGTCTTTTTCTTTAATCGCATTGCAAAGGCAGATATACATTGCCGCTTCCCATTGCTGTGTGGAACATGATTTTCAACGTAGTGTAATTGAAAATCATTCGCAAGTGAAAATGATTATCATTCCACAAAAAGAAAACGCCGGAAGGTCTCCGGCGTTTTATATGAGAGCATGATTTTTAGTGCTTATTCTTGTTCTGTAACAGGAGAAGACTGCAGCTGGATGTAGTTTTCGATGCCTTGGTTTTCAATCATTTGCAGTTGTGTTTCCAAGTGGTCTACGTGGCCTTCTTCGTCAGCCAGGATTTCAATGAACAGGTCGCGCGTTACGTAATCGCTAGCGGCTTCACAGTCCTTGATGGCTTGTTTCAGCTCGGGAATAGCAATCATTTCCAGTTTCAGGTCGCATTCCAGAATTTCTTTGACGGTTTCACCGATCATCAGTTTGCCAAGGTCTTGCAGGTTTGGCAGGCCTTCGAGTAGCAGAATGCGCTTAATTAGACGGTCAGCGTGCTGCATTTCTTCGATGGATTCATCGTATTCATGCTTTGCCAGCTTCGTTACACCCCAATCTTCCAGAATGCGTGAGTGCAAGAAATATTGGTTAATTGCAGTCAGCTCATTCTTTAGTGCTTGGTTCAGGTGTTTAATAACTGTTTTATCGCCCTTCATGGCATTCTCCATTTTTTGAATCACTCTTCTAGAGGATAGAGAGCAGGACGTGAAACGCAAGAATTTTTGCGGGGTTTCTTGACATATAAATAGTGTGTGTTTATCAAGGTTACATAATTAGTTAAGGGAGTTTTCGTAATGAATTTCAAAGCAGGTCTTGGCGCGCTGGCATTGCCGTTTTTTCTAGCGACAGGTGCGACAGCGCAGCAGCATCCACTCGTAATTGATCGTCCCGTTGATGAGATCAGAGATTTGATGCGTGACCGTTTTCCCGAGGGCACGCGTATTTTTACGACAACGGGGAGCGGCGCGGATGCTGATGACGTAAATTACAGCTGGGAACTACAAACCTCTTTAGTGGATCAGGTTTCTACTTGTGCTGATGATGTCGGTGTAGAGCAGCTGCGTATTGTTGTGCTGAGCACACATGACCTTGGCGAAGATGAATTTGGTGCGCTTCATAACACACAGCGTGCGAGTGAGATTTTTAGAGGTTACTGGGAAAGCAATATGTTTTCTGACGTGCCGATGGAAGCCAAGCCTGATGAAATGACGGAAGAGGCATGGTATCACGCTTTTAAAATGGGTGAGGCTGCGGACTTAATCGAAAACCAAACAGGTATTACAGCTACAATCTTTACGGTGCAAATTCCTACGGATCAAATTCCGGGTGTAGATATGCAATGTAATGTGCCCATGTCAGATGAGATGCGTGAGCAATTTGGATTGCCCATGCCAGATGGAAATGACCCAGGCGTTATTGTACCCCCAGATATGGGCGGAGATAATCCGATGCTGACACCGCAGCAGCCTTAAGTTCTAAATTACCCGTATACACGCTTGAAAATAGCGTCACGGTTCTTGATATAATGCTCGTAGTCAAAAATGGCTTCGAGCGTTTTTTCATCGAACGCCTTTTTAACGTCTTCGTCGGCTTTCAATAGATCAAGAAACTTCTTCTCTGCATTGCTCTCCCAAACTTCCATCGCGTTACGTTGTACGATGCGGTATGCGTCTTCACGGCTGATACCGGCTTGAGTTAGCGCAAGAAGAACACGTTGAGAGAAGACCAGTCCGCCTGTGCGTTCCAGATTTCTCTTCATTGTATCAGGATATACCAGCAGGTTTTCAACCAAGCTAGTTAGACGATAAAGTGCGAAGTCCAATGTCACGCAGGCATCAGGGCCGATGTTGCGCTCTACAGAAGAGTGTGAAATATCGCGTTCATGCCATAGGGCTACGTTCTCTAGTGCAGGCGTTACGGCGCTGCGTACTAGACGGGCAAGGCCTGTCAGGTTTTCGGACAGGATCGGGTTGCGCTTATGCGGCATGGCCGAGCTGCCTTTTTGCCCTTTGCTGAAGAATTCTTCCGCTTCTCGTACTTCGGTGCGTTGTAGGTGGCGGATTTCAATCGCAAGGTTCTCGATAGAAGATGCAATCACGCCGAGTGTTGCGAAGAATGTGGCGTGGCGATCGCGCGGGATGACCTGTGTTGCAATTGTTTCTGGCTCTAGCCCTAAATGTTTGGCAACGTATTCCTCAACGGAAGGGTCAATTGTTGCGTAAGTGCCAACTGCGCCTGAGATAGTGCAGCGGGCGATATCTTTGCGCGCTTCTTTTAAGCGTTCCAGTCCGCGGGCAAAAGCAGCATAATGTTGTGATAGCTTTAAGCCGAATGTTGTAGGCTCCGCGTGAATGCCATGGCTACGGCCAATACAGAGAGTGTCTTTGTGCTCCTGGGCTCTCTTTTTGAGAGCGGCGAGCAGGGCTTCCATATCTTCAATTAGCAAATCGGCAGATTGCATCATCTGTACGCACAGCGCTGTGTCACCTACGTCGGAGCTGGTCATGCCTTGGTGCACGTAACGGCTGTCTTCGCCGATATGTTCGGCAACGCTCGTCAGAAAGGCGATGACGTCGTGTTTGACTTCACGCTCGATTTCGTCGATGCGGTCGATATCGAAGCCGCCTTTTTCGCGCAGAACTTTAGGGACGCTCTGCGGTATCGTACCGAGATTGGCCATTTGTTCGCAGGCCAGTGTCTCGATCTCGAGCCAGATTTTAAACTTGTTCTCGGGGGCCCAAATCCCCGCCATTTCTGGGCGTGTATATCTTGGAATCATAATGTACAGATATAAGCATATTTGTTTGCTGCAGCGAAGCGAAGAATGGCTTTCTTGCTATTTCTGCGGGGGATGTTTACTAATAGACAAAAGGGAGAATACATAATGTCATACACTTATGAGTGGCCGCAGGCCTCACCGTGCAGCAATATCATTCTTTACACGCTGAAAGGTAATCAGCTTCGTATTCTGGTGACAGATCGAGATCAATCCGTTGGGACAGGTAAAAGTCTGAGTGCGGGCGGTTTTGATGAGGTTAAAGATGCGTTTCATCGTGCAGGCGAGATGATTGATGGCCGCGAAGAAACCTACCGCGAAATGCACGAAGAGTTAGGCGAGGGCATTAAAGAGATATTGCCTTATGAGGATTTTAAACGCCGCGTTTATTATCTGTGGGACGGATTGATTGCGAATGCCAAACATCCGCTCGTTGAAAAAGTCGTTATGCGCGCCATGCAGGTCACCGAGGCCGAGATGTCAGCCATTATGGCGCTGCCGTCGACGTCGGAGCAGGTTGGCAAAGAGATCAAGATGTTTACGCTTAATGATGATCCGACGCGCCCCGTTGATACGCAGATTGTTGATCATATGCTGACAGGGTTTAAGTATCCGCATGAAATCGAAGCAGCCAAGATGCTTTATGAGCGTTTAGAGAGTGCCGTTAAAGATCGCGATTTGAAACTGTAAGGTTTTCCTGTGGCTTGCATTTTTCCATAGCAAGTGCTGAAAGCTTATTTACTGCGCGGGCATACAGCATCTGAATCCGATGCCTTTATTGTATTTTGTTCTGGGGTAGCTGCCTGCCGGGAATGGTACGGCCTCGCAAGCTTGCTTCAGGGCGCCCATTTTATCTTTTAAATGAACATCGTAATAGGTTAGGCCGACGACAGTTTGTTGACCGCTAGTGCTTTGCGTGAATTCAGCCAAGTTGCCAACCATGTGAAATAGCGGCAAGCCAGATGGTGTGCATTCTATATGCGAGTCTGTTGTTTCAACGCGGTCAGTTTCTGTGTAAGGTTTGCCTTTGGCAAAATAGCAGTTGTTCCACATCATATCTGTTAGCTGAAAAGCTACAGGTTGTGTATAGCCACCACGGCAGGCCGCTTGCCATTCATGGGTATAGCACAGGCGTTTGCCCGCTGCTTCGCAAGCTGTGGCAGCATTATCGAACTTGATTTTATCTGTCGGATATTGGCCTGAGACAGACCATGCACGGTGATCTGAAATGGTGGCTTCGAATGCATCAATGTAGAATGGAGCTACGCTTGAAGAATTTGGTTCGACAAGGATCATGATGTCATCCTCTTGTGTCCATCCTTCGCGGGATGCTGTGTCATCATTTGGCCGCTGTGCGTATTCACGCTTGTCAGATTTGTAAACGAAACCATTGCTATTCGTTTTTGTCACTGTTTGTTTGGCCTCATTATTTACAGCGCCTGTTACGCTTGCGGCCTTACTTCTGAATTCCGGGTTTAGCATCGAGACGCCTAGGACGCCGACACAAATAGCAGCGATAGCCATAATGACATATTTCATATTAGCCCCAAGGATTTCATGCTGCTTGTACCATTGCGAGAGACAATGATGTGGTCATGAATAACAATAGAGAAGGGCGATCCTGCCGCTTTGATTTGACGCGTCATATCTATATCCGCTTGAGACGGGTTTGGGTCGCCGCTGGGGTGGTTGTGGCATAGAATTAGGGCCGTTGATCCTAATTCTAAGGCACGTTTCATTATCTCGCGCGGATAGGCTGGCGTGTGATCGACTGTTCCTTTTTGCTGGATTTCGTCAGCGATCAGCTCGTTCTTTTTATTCAAGAACAAAACGCGGAAGCTTTCGTTCTTTTCGTGTGCCATTGTTGCTGAGCAGTAATCAAGCAGCCGTGTCCAGCTGTTCAGGATCGGACGCTGCATGATTTCCTGTTTCATCAGGCGGTGGGCAGACGCTTGCACAAGTTTAATTGTGATGGCCGTGTTGTCGGATATACCTTTTACCGTAGTTAGATCTGTTACAGACGCATTGATTACGCCTGCGAGATTGCCGAATTTGGCGATAAGGTCTTTGGCGAGAGGTTTTACGTCTTTGCGCGGAATAGCAGAAAATAGAAGGATTTCCAGCAGTTCGTAGTCCTGCATGGCTTCGGGGCCGCCCTCAATAAATCTGTGACGCAGGCGGTCACGATGTCCGTGGTAGTGTGGTGTATCTGTCGGCTTGGACGCGGTTGCCATGATTAGGCGTAAGGTGGTTTTGTATAACCCTTCGGCGATAGCGTGAAAATCTCGAATCCGTCTTCTGTAACTGCCAGAGAATGTTCGAATTGCGCAGATAGTCCGCGATCGCGGGTTACAGCTGTCCAGCCATCAGGCAGAACTTTTGTTTCCCAAGTACCAGTATTAATCATAGGTTCGATCGTAAAGATCATGCCGGGTTCCAACACAGGGCCTGTTTTCGGGCGGCCATAATGGAGAACAGAAGGCGCAGAGTGGAATGTCTGGCCAATGCCGTGGCCGCAGAAATCACGCACAACGGAAAAACGGTGGCCTTCAGCATATTCCTGAATGGCATGGCCGATGTCACCCAATGTGGCGCCTGGCTTCACGACTTCGATGCCCTTCATCATGGCATCATATGTAACGTCCACAAGATTGCGGGCTTTTACAGAGATTTTATCGCCAACCAGGTACATGCGGGAAGTATCGCCATACCACCCGTCAAGGATAACCGTGACATCGATGTTCATGATGTCGCCTTCGATCAGCTTCTTATCGCCCGGAATACCGTGGCAGACAACATGGTTGATGGATGTACAGATTGATTTCGGAAAGCCTTTATAGTTCAGAGGCGCAGGTACGGCACCATGCTTCAATGTGAAGTCATGGCACAATTTGTCCAGTTCCTCAGTTGTTACGCCGGGAACAACGTGTGGTGTAATCATATCCAGAACTTCAGCCGCAAGCTTGCCAGCTTTGCGCATACCATCGAAGCTCTCCAGCGGATGCAGGATAATACCTTCACGAGAATATTTTGTTTGTGCGTTGCCCATAGTGCCTTGTGTAACTATATCAATGTTGTTAGATATTTAGCGTTCATAGCGTATTAATGCAACCAATTAAGGCTTATTAAATGACAGAAACAGTCCAAAAGGATACATATTCCGCCGCTTTGATTATTATTGGTAACGAAATTTTGTCCGGAAGGACGCAAGATACCAATACGATGTGGATAGCGGAGCGGCTAACAGACCGCGGGATTGTGTTAGGTCAGGTGCGCGTTATTCCTGATATTGAAGAAGAAATTATCGAGACAGTGAACTCTGTCCGCAAAAAATTTGACTATGTCTTTACAACAGGTGGCATTGGCCCGACGCATGATGATATTACAGCCGAGAGTATTGCCAAGGCCTTTGGCGTTGAGCTAGAGCAGAACGAACGCGCCTTTCAGATGCTTGAAGAGCATTATGGTCTGGCGGAGTTGACTGAGCCCCGCATTAAAATGAGCATGATCCCTGTTGGGGCACGTTTGATTCCGAACCCAGTGACGGCAGCGCCCGGTTTTATTGTCGAGAATGTCCATGTTATGGCGGGTGTGCCGCGTATTATGCAGGCTATGCTGGATCATGTTTTAGGTATGATCGAAGCAGGTAAGCCGATCATGTCCAATACAATCGCTTGCAGTTTGGCAGAGAGCACTGTGGCGAAAGACCTGTCAGAACTACAGGCACAATTCCCGAAATTGCAAATGGGTAGTTATCCGCATTATCGCGGTGGCGTTTTGGGGCTAAGTCTTGTTATCCGTGGTACGAGTAAAGAAGACCTTGAGGGTGCGACTGAGCAACTGCTCGATATTATTCGCAAACACGGTGATGAGCCACGCGCTCTGAGTATTCGTACAGTCGAAGAGCAACATTAATTTTAGTTGTAATATCAATTTTTTAACCAACTTTACTTATAGTAATATAAGCAAAGGGTAGTGTACTTCTATGGATAAACTGTCACAGGAAGCTCTGGAATCTATAATTGCCGGGCACCAAAAATACATCAAAGGTATGCGCGGCGGCGTGCGTGCTGTTATTAAATTCAAAGACTTATCAGGTGTTGTTATCAAGGGACGTGATATGTCGAACAGTGATTTTTCCGGATGTATTTTTGATGACGCCGATTTATCGGGCAGTAATTTTACTGCATCATCGTTCTTTGCCTGTGATCTTAAACGTACCAATATGGCGCATGGTAATTTTTCTAAATGCGATTTCCGTGGTGCGTGTATCGTAAAGGCCAATCTGAAAGAAGCCAATATGGAGCGCACCGATATGAGACAGGGCGTTTTGATGAGCTATGCCGAGAGCGGCATGCGCAGTGGCTGGGGTAAAGGTGGGAATACTACTTTGCAAGGCTCAACAGTGCGCAACACGGATTTGTCGGGCGTTAAGGCAGTTTCCTGTAACTTCGCGGACTCTAACATGGAGGGCATTATTATACATGATGCCGAATTACGTGGCAGTAATTTCAAGGGCGCAAATATGGCAGGGTCTGATCTGACGGGATCAAACCTATCTGGCGCTGATATGACGGATGTTGTTGTAGATAATATGAAGCTGGTGGCTGTGGTTGGCGATCAGTCTCAACTGCGAGAGCTGATCCGTATCCAGAACGAGCGCAAAACACTTGAAAGTGATGGCACGGATATGAAGACCCTTGTTGCGGCCCATACCAAATGGATTGATACTGCTGGCAAAGAAGGTAAGCAGCTGAACCTTAGTGAGTATGATGTGAGCGGCGAAACGGAGCTTCGTAAGTACCCGCTGACTGTGATCAAGGCTGAGGGTAGTAAATTTACAGGCTTGTTTCTTGAGGGCGTTAAGATGGAAAGCTCCGTTTTGGATCGCGCTGATTTCCGTGATTGTAAGGCCAAAGGCGCTGATTTTAGGGGGTCTTCGTTCAAAGATGCCGCATTTACGCGCGCTGATTTTAGCAACTCCAACTTTAGTGCGCTTAAGGTAAAGCGTCCTGACGGCTCTGAAATACTGCAAAGCGTTGATCTCAGTGGCAGCAAGATGGCCTTTGCCAAGCTTGACGGCACAAACTTTGCCCATGCCAACTTAAGTGGCGTTGATTTCTCTCATGCCTCATTACGTGGCTGTAACTTTAAAGACTGCAATCTTGAGGGCGCTGTCTTTGATGGTGCTGATTTAGATGAAGGTGCGTTGGCTGTAGGATAAGTGGTGGCCCCACCCGGACTTGAACCGGGACGTCCGAAGACTCACGATTTTAAGTCGTGTGCGTCTACCAATTTCGCCATGGGGCCACGGTTAATCAATGTATTGTCAGTGGTAGACCGTCAACAGGCGTATAAATAATCATAATTCTTTTAAGCACGCAATCGCTGATCGCTGTGTTGTCCCAATATCTGTGAAATTTCTTGGATAATTTTTTTACCGTGCGGGCTCAGGTAAAGCATTTTACGGCGGCGCTCGGTTGTGGAGATTTTGACTGTAACCAGTCCGAAGGCTTGTCCGCGTTGTCTGTGGTCAGATAGGGCGCCAATAATGCGGGATGCTGTCGATAAGGGAATGCCTGTTTTCTTGGTTAGTTCTGTAAGGGATAAGCCTTCATCGTATGAGATATGCAACAGGCATACGGCATATTGCATCGGGAAGTCAGGCGCTATGTTTTGGAATGTTTGTAGCAGCGCCAACAGGGTCTGTGTTGTGTTTTCTATCATCTATACTATCCGCCATGTTATGTGCCGTTTGTGCTCTGTGGCACTTTTTCGGCGTAAAGATGCCCCTTGTAAAGGGGAGGTCATATATATGTTCGCCCTCATGGACGCTGTGTTTAAAGACAGGTGTCCACCCCAAATATGTGGCAAATTCCACATGCAGGGCACAGAAAGTGCCCATTTCTAGATACATCATCATTACGCTATCCCACACACATTTTAAATAGTTATACACAATATATGGTTGTGTATATAAAAATACATACAACCGTAGTATGAGTTTCGTCAATAAAATCTTCTAAGCTATTGATCGGATTGCATCGTTGCATTCTGCTGAGATCGCTCGTGTATGTACATTCGCAACTGACAGCAACATTCTACGGTGCATTTGGACAAACCGATCAATATAGGCTGTTCCGTCTGTTAAGCTGGGTGTGTTGTCGTTACGTGGCGCAAACCATTCCATATAGGTTTTGATCTGCGAGCTTATGGCCATATGGGTGTCGAACAAGGCTATTGGCCAGTCCATACCGTCCATAGTCAGTGGTGGCCTTGAGAAAATCGTTGTGCGTTCGTGTATTTTGTATTGGCAGTCTTCCATAGAATTGGCCGAACGAAAATTCAGCTTCAGCGATGAGTTCGTAGAAAAAATGGTTCTGTCTAGTATGGCAGAGCTTATATCATTCAAGCCGAAGAGGGCTCCTTCGAAATTTGCCGTGGACAGGTTGCTTTCACATAGGCAGGCATCAGGTAAATGAGCATTTATGAAGCGGGCATT
>DUBU01000023.1:41315-73003 GCA_012960155.1 Micavibrio sp.
GACGGAGCCAGATGGAGGATTGGCGGGCATTTTGCAGGTCGCACTCACTTATATTCGCGCCTGACAGGTTTACGCAATCCATTAACGCGTTTTGCAGCTGCGCGCCATCTAATGTGGCGTTTTGAAGGTTTGCGTATCGCAAATCAGCGAAGTTCAGGTTTATTGCTTCTGTTATGGCAGTCTCTAGGCATTCTCTGGCATTCTTGTGCTGGCCTTCGAATAATACTGTCCCGTTGTCGTGGCGTCTTATCTGGATCAGGGGCATGATTCCTCCTTCTGTTTATATGGTTTATGATTGCTACCTATAGTTGCTATGTTGCAACTATTGTCAAACTAAAAGTATTTATGTGGTGTTTCGCATACATTTGTCTGTTTGCTCTGCGGGGCAGGCAGCTTATATTGTTTGCGTTATGAGCGATCAAAAAACCGAAACATCATTGGAGCGCGGTTCTGCGTTAATCAGGCGTCTGGCAAAGACCTTGCCTGATACGCCTGGCGTTTACCGTATGCTGGATGAGAAGGGTGATGCGCTGTATGTGGGTAAGGCCAAATCACTGAAAAAGCGCGTGATTACCTATGCCAATGTGAACAAACTGCCGATCCGTTTGAAGCGTATGGTATCGGAAACGCAGGATATGATGTTCGTGCATACGCATACCGAGGTTGAGGCGCTGCTGCTGGAATCCAACCTGATCAAGAAGCTTAAGCCACGTTACAATGTATTGCTGCGCGATGATAAGTCGTTTCCTTATATCATGCTGACGGGCGATCATGATTTTCCGCTGCTGACCAAGCATCGCGGCGCTCAGAAACGTAAAGGCCAGTATTTCGGGCCGTTTGCGAATGCAGGGGCGGTCAACCGTACATTGATCGCTTTGCAGAAGGCGTTCTTGTTACGAAACTGCACCGATAATGTCTTTGATAATCGTAGTCGTCCGTGTTTGCAATATCATATTAAACGTTGCACGGCGCCTTGTGTGGGCTATGTAACCAAGGATGAATATGCCGCGCAGGTGGATCAAGCCGCGAAGTTTCTTGAGGGGCGGTCGCAGGATATTCAGGCAGAGCTGGGCGCAAAGATGCAGGCGGCAAGTGATACGCAGGACTATGAGGTGGCTGCAGCCTTTAGGGACCGTATCAAGGCGCTGACCGCTATTCAGGCCAAGCAGGATATTAATATCGGCAATCTTGGCGATGCTGATGTTCTCGGACTGTATAATGATGGGCAGAAGACTTGTATTCAGGTGTTCTTTTTCCGTAGCGGTCAGAATATGGGCAACCGTGCCTATTTCCCGCGCCATAGCAGTGACGACGCCTCTGCTGACATCCTGATGGCCTTTATGGCGCAGTTCTACGAGAACAAGCCCATACCGCCTGAAATCTATATTTCCGAAGATGCTAGCGAGACAGACCTGCTGGAGGCCGCGTTTAACCAGAAGGCGAATGTTCACCGTAAGGTTAGTATCAGCGTACCGAAGCGCGGTGCCAAGCTGCGCTTGATTGATTTTGTTATCCGTAATGCTAAAGAAGCGCTGGAGCGGGAGCAGTTGAAACTGGCGAGCGAGAAGAAGTTTCTGGAAGGTGTTGCTGATCTCTTTGATATGGACGGGCCGCCTAAGCGTATCGAAATTTATGATAACAGCCATATCAGCGGTACTAATATGGTCGGGGCAATGGTTGTTGCCGGGCCTGAGGGCCTTCGCAAAACGGCTTATCGTAAATTTAACATCCGCAGGGCAGGGGATGCCGATGATTACGGTATGATGCGTGAGGTCATGGAGCGGCGTTTTGGCCGCGCTATTCGTGAAGATAAAGGACCGGGCTCAGCGGACTGGCCTGACATTATTCTGATTGATGGCGGTAAGGGGCAGCTTAGCTCTGTGATGGAAGTGTTAGAAGAGCTTGGTATTGAAGATCAGTTGACTGTGGTTTCGATTGCCAAGGGCGAGGATCGTAATGCAGGCCGTGAGAGGTTTTTTATGCCTGGCCGCGATGTGTTTGATCTGCCGCTGAATGATCCGTTACTGCATTATTTACAGCGTTTGCGGGATGAAGCGCATAGATTTGCAATCGGTGCGCATCGAACCCGTCGCAAGAATGACATATCTAAATCGCCGCTGGATGATATTCCCGGAATTGGGGCGAAGCGTAAAAAAGCCCTGCTTATGTATTTCGGTTCGGGTGAGGCGGTGAAGAATGCGGGCGTTGATGACCTGCAAAAAGTGGAAGGTATATCCAAAGCTGTGGCAGAGAAAATTTACGACTACTTCCACGCGGCATAGGTGTTTTAGGTAAGAAAATTTCGTGAAAATTTTTTTCGATTCGCAAAGCCTTTGTATATCAAAGACTTTGAAGAATTATCCCCTATCGCGCTGTAAAAACTTCAAAAAATGGACTTGCGAAGAAGGGGGTCTGCTGGTAGTCTGCCCCTCACTCAAGACAATACTGATTGTAGCGGAAATGTTTTCAATAGGAAACGCACCGTATTTGTATTTTCATGTAACTAATAGCCAGTAACGAGAGGGATCGATATATGTTTCACCGTCCTAAGTCAGAAGATCAGGAAGTTCAAAACACTACAGTAAACAAAAGCAGCGTGCGCACAGAGCAGCCAGCTGCCCCTCAAGAACAACAAGTTAAATCCGAAGCGCCCCAACCGGCACCTGAAAAACCTCAAGAGGAAGAACCAAAAATGAACTCTAACAACCCTGAAACAAGAGAAGCTCCTGAAATGCCTGCTGGTCCATTCCAGCGCAACCCACAAATGCAGCGCAGCATGCCTGCTGGTGGTTTTGCAGGTAGCTACGCCGGTACAGCGAAAACATCTACATACGATGTTCACAATGGTGAAGAGCGCCGTCTGGTAATTGGTCAGGGCATCACAATGACTGGTGAAATCGAGTCATGTGACACATTGATTGTTGAAGGTACTCTGGAAGCTGCTCTGAAAGGTGCTCGTCTGGTTGAGATTGCTGAAACAGGTACATTCTACGGCGCTGTAGAAATCGAAGAAGCGATGATTGCTGGTCGTTTTGAAGGTGAGATCACAGTTCACGGTCGTCTGACAATTAAAGAAGGTGGTTCTGTAACAGGTTCTATCGCTTACAAGGAATTGGAAGTTGAAGCCGGTGCGACAATCGACGGTAAGATCAGCCCATTGGCATCAGTTGCTAAAGGTGCAGAGAAGCCAAAGAAGTCAATGGCTCCTAAAAATGACAACGCCGGCCAAGAGCTGCCATTCTCAAATGGTGCTGCGGCTGCTGCTGAGTAATAGTTTGAACGAGAATAAAGGATGAGCGCTGTTACGCGCTCATTTTTTTGAGTAATGAAAAATATTACGGTAATTAAAAAGGTGTCAGTAGGGCTGCTTGCTCTGCTTTGTATCTGGGGTGCCTTCGCGGCCACCCGCATGATTGTTCACAGTGAGGCTGTGGCGTCTACAGGTGCGATGTCTCCAAAGACATCCCTGTTTGCTGTACTGGAGAAACGTCGTTACGTTTCTGATTTGTATGATCTTGTCGGTACAGACCCTGAGCAACTAAAACAATTGCAGGTTTCTGATCTGGAGCAGATGTTTGACCAGCCGGAGCTTAAGCGTCGTGAAGGTAATCTGACTGTTTGGCAGTACCGTAGTGATGCTTGTGTGCTGGATATTTATTTCAGGGGGGATGATGAAACACCTTTGGACTATGTTCTTCGCCCTCGCAATGTTGCTTATTTTGTCGGCGGTGAAGATAGCTCCGTGGACCTTTCCGAAGTTGATTGTATAGATACAATTATTTCGATGTAATCCGCTTAGGCTGTCTTTTCTTTAAACGCACATAAATCCCTGACAAGGCATTCACCACATTTAGGTTTGCGGGCGACACATACATAGCGTCCGTGCAGGATCAACCAGTGATGGGCGTGTAATTTAAATTCAGCGGGAATGATTTTCTCAAGCTTGGCTTCTACTTTATCAGGGTTAGGCGCGGGGGCTAATCCTGTGCGATTGCTAACCCTGAATAGATGGGTGTCGACGGCAATAGTCGGCTGCCCAAATGCCATGTTCAGTACTACGTTTGCAGTTTTACGTCCTACGCCAGGGAGCTTTACCAGTTCCTCACGGGTTTGCGGGACGATGCTGTTATGCTCGTCTATCAGTATTTTGGATAGCTTGTAGACATTTGCAGCTTTGGCATTAAACAGCCCGATGGTTTTGATGTAGTCGCGGATTTTATCTTCGCCAAGGGCGTACATCTTTTCTGGCGTATCAGCGGCAAGAAACAGATCTTTAGTGGCTTTGTTAACGCCTATATCTGTTGCTTGTGCCGATAGTACGACGGCCACCAGTAGCGTGAAAGGGTTGGTGTAATTCAGCTCCCCTTTGGGCTCGGGGTTTTGTTCATGCATACGGCGGAAGAATTCGTGTATATCGGCTTTTTTCATATTTTAAGTTGTCTGGTTGCTTGCGGGTTGTTACTAGTGTCTTAGCAAAATTAAGGGAGAAAATCATGAGTTTAAGAGATAAATTTGTTGAAGCTTACGGGATTGAATACCAAGAGCCTGATGCTATAAGCGAGAAGTTCGTCAGTGATGTACAAACGGTAATCAAACATTTACAGGATAATTGCGATTTTCTGACTTTCAGGCTGAGCAGTATGAGTGGCAGTGCGAGCAGAGTTCTATTGATTTGTTCTGATGCGGAAGAGCCGGATGAACGCGCGGTTGGTATATCGTTGTCCGTGGGTCATGATTCCGCTGGTCAGGGTGTCGAGTTTGATGGGCAGCATAGTGAGATCTATCACATTGATAGCGCCGAAGATTTGGATTACATCGCGGAGGCTATTGTCACGAAAGCCGGCAAAGACTTCGCGCAGACTGATATGCGCAATGATAACCTGTCCGCAATGAAATCAGGCTTTGGTCTGAAATAGATTAAAACCCAAAAAACGGGTTGGAGGAGGGGTGGTTTATAGGCTATCCCTTTTTTATGAACGCATTCAACGAAGCCATTATTGCCGAAGCGATTGATTATCTGGTTGCCAATTATGATCAGCAGCCTGATCTATCACATATGGCGGAGCGTGCGGGTTACGAAGTCACACATTTCCAAAAAATGTTTAAGGATTATGTCGGGATCAGTCCGAAACGTTTGGTGCAGTTTATGAATATGCGTCATGCACGGCAATTGATGCTGAATGGGTCTTCAACGCAGGAGGCCGCGCTGTTTTCCGGCCTATCGAGCACTGGACGTTTATATGATTTGTTTGTGAGCTGTGAGGCTGTGACGCCTGGCGAAGTCAAACAAAAGGGGGAAGGCCTTACTGTTACTTACGGTTTTCATCCAACACCTTTAGGTGAGGTTATGGTCTGTGTGACGCCGCGCGGAGTATGTTACCTCGGCTTTCTGATGGATGAGGCTCGTGATATTCCGATTGCTAAGATGCAGCACCATTTGCCCAATGCGGCGTTTATTGCCAATGATGATGGTGTGCGTGATGCCGTTGACCAGATTTTACGCATATGGGCAGGCAGGGGTGACGAAAAAGAAAAATTGAAGCTGGATTTGCATGGAACGAATATGCAGATACAGGTCTGGCAAGCACTACTGAAAATTCCGACGGGTGTTACGAAGACCTATCAGGAGATCGGTGTAGAGATTGGTAAGCCTAAGGCGGCGCGTGCGATTGGTAATGCCGTCGGCGCGAACCCCATATCGCTTCTTATTCCTTGCCATCGCGTTATTCGCGGCACGGGTATCATAGATAACTATGGGTGGGGTAGCCCGCGTAAGAAGCTGCTTCTAGGACTTGAGTCCGAGTACCTCGCTCATAGAGTATAGGCCTTTAGGCTGATCTTTTGCCCAGATAGCGGCGCGAATGGCACCTTTGGCAAATAGGCTTCGGTCTGTAGCTTTGTGGCCGAGTTCGATACGTTCACCTTCGCCGTAAAATGTCACTGTGTGTTCGCCCACAACATCGCCGCCTCGCTGCACAGCAAAACCTATGTCGCCTGCGTTTCTTGCGCCGCTGCGGTCTGTTGCAAAATCACCGCCGTTGCGGCCTGCCTTTGCCGCTTTCCCAAGAGCCAGCGCTGTGCCTGACGGGGAGTCAATCTTGTGTTTGTGATGTGTTTCGCTAACTTCGATATCGTATTCGATGCCAAGAATAGAGGCCGCTTGTTCCACAAGGGCGCAGAGCAGGTTTACGCCGACACTCATATTCGCAGCATACACGATTGTCGTTTCTTTGGCCGCGTCGGCAATTTCTTTTTCTTGCACTTCGTTCAAGCCCGTAGTGCCGATGATTAGCGGCTTGTGATGTTTGGCTGCCAGCCAGATATGTTCTGCTGTGGCTTCAGGTTTAGTAAAGTCGATCAGAACATCAGATGCTTGGAATAATTCATCTGCATTCTCTGTAACGTAGAAGTCTTTGTCATGGGGAAAACCTTTGCGCACGGTGCCACCTGCAAGTTTGATTTTGGCGCCGTAATGACCGCTCAGCAACTCTTTGACGAGTAGTGTGCCGACACGTCCGCCGCAGCCTAAAATGCCTATCTTGATGTCGGCGTTACGTTCATCCGCGCCTTCGCTGTCGGTTGCCAGTCTAATCATGGAATTGCCTTGTATTAACGTTGTTTGTTTGTATCGCTTAGTACCTGATGTGCGCGCCAGATTTGTTCGTGCACCATTTCGGTAAAGGGGGCTTTCATAGTGCCGTTCTCTGCCATGACCAGTAAGCGCGGAATATCACCGACGACATACCAGCTACTGGCAAAGGGACGGTTACCCTTCGCGATTAGAACATCCACACTGTTATTTGTACATTCCAATTTCATGGAGTTGCAGATTTGATCCATGCGCTCTTGATCTATGCCGGCGCTTTCAATGCCGATCATAACGTTATGATATTTTTCGCATAGGGCTTGGATGGCTTTTGGGGGTTTGGTGACGAGGCCAAGATTTAGACGTACTTCTGCTTTACGATCAATAAAGCTGAAAGCCGCAATTCCGCGTTCAAAGTCTAAATCATAGAAATCATGATTCATTGAAAAGCCCACATACCCCAAATGTAATATTCTTTAAGTATATCAATATTGTGGGGTAAAAAAATGACTATTCTGTTAAGTCGTCCCACAACTCCTTCACTTTCTTCATAAAACCGGAAGATTCAGGGCTGTGTTTAACGGCAGCTTTGCCACCTAATGTGGCGTCCAGCTGTTTCAGAAGGTCTTTTTGCTTGTTGGACAGATTAACAGGTGTTTCAACAGCAACTTCGATATACATATCGCCGACAGAGTCAGAGCGTAGGACGGGCATACCTTTGCCGCGGATACGGAATTGCTGACCTGATTGCGTGCCCGCAGGGACAGTGACAGATGTCTTTTTACCGCCAATTGTTGGAACGCTAATCTCTCCGCCTAACGCTGCGGTTGTCATTGGTACGGGTACGCGGCAGTGAAGATCCGCGCCATTACGGCGGAACATTTTATGTGGTTTGACCGAGATTAGAACATAAAGGTCGCCACTCGCACCTCCGCGTAAGCCTGCTTCGCCTTCGCCTGCCAGACGTATACGGCGTCCTGTATCAACACCAGCGGGGATCTTGATTTTTAGGCTTTTTTCTTTGCGAATACGGCCTTCACCGCGACATTTGTCACAAGGGTCACGGATGATCTTTCCTGCGCCGTTACATGTTGCGCAGGTGCGCTCGATCGTAAAGAAGCCTTGCTGGGCACGCATGCGGCCTGCGCCATCACAGGTTGGGCAGGTTTCTTCGCCTGTACCTGCTTTGGCACCTGAACCACTACATTTATCGCAGGTTTCGTTTACAGGAATATTGATTGTTGTTTCTTTGCCTTTGAAGGCGTCATCAAGGCTGATCTCCATGGTGTATTGCAGGTCATTGCCGCGGCCTGAACCACGTGCACCGCCACCGCCGCGACCGCCCATGAAGTCGCCGAACATATCTTCGAAAATATCGGAAAAGCCGCCAAAGCCTGCGCCGCCACCAAATCCGGCACCGCCGCCGCCCCCCATAGAGCCGTCAAAGGCTGCCGAACCAAACTGGTCATAGGCTGCACGCTTTTGTTCGTCTTTCAAGACGTCGTAAGCTTCGTTAATTTCTTTGAATTTGGCCTCAGCATCTGCATCACCCTTGTTTTGATCAGGGTGATATTTCATAGCCAGTTTGCGGTATGCTTTTTTAATTTCTGCGGCATCGGCAGATTTAGCTACACCTAAAACTTCATAAAAATTCTTCGACATTTTCTAAAGCCCTAAAAGGAATAGAGTAGGCCGCAGATAGGGTTTACCTGCGGCCATACTGATTCATTGTTATGCAGATTTTTGATCGTCTTCGTCTTCGACTTCCAGATCGATAACTTCATCATCGTCGACGGCTTCTGCTGTTGCTTCCGCAACGTCGTCTTCGCTTTCGTTATCTGCAGCGCCTGCACCTTCTTCCTGTGCGGCTTTATAGGCAAGCTCGCCCAGTTTCATGCTGGCTTGCATCAGATCTTGCGTTTTGGCTTCGATCTCTGCTTTGTCATCACCTTCCATGACATCTTTCAGTGCAACAATAGCGTCTTCTACCTTCGTTTTTTCTTCTTCAGGCAGTTTGTCGCCAAGCTCTTTCAAGCTTGTTTCAGTCTGGTGGATCAGGGATTCAGCCTGGTTCTTAGCTTCGACAGCTTCACGGCGCTTTTTATCCGTATCTGCGTTGTCTTCAGCATCTCTAACCATTTTGTCGATATCCTCGTCTGACAGACCGCCGCTGGCTTGGATGCGGATTTGCTGTTCCTTGCCTGTGGCTTTGTCTTTGGCAGACACCTGAACAATGCCGTTAGCGTCGATATCGAATGTAACTTCGATTTGTGGAACGCCGCGCGGGGCAGGTGGGATACCGACCAGGTCAAATTGACCGAGGACTTTGTTGTCCGCTGCCATTTCACGTTCACCTTGGAAGACACGGATTGTCACGGCGTTCTGATTATCTTCAGCCGTTGAGAATACCTGTGACTTCTTGGTAGGGATTGTTGTGTTACGGTCGATCAAACGTGTGAACACGCCGCCCAGTGTTTCGATACCCAGAGACAATGGCGTTACGTCTAGCAATAGAACGTCTTTAACGTCCCCTTGCAGAACACCGCCTTGGATCGCAGCGCCGTCGGCTACAACTTCGTCAGGGTTCACACCTTTGTGTGGTTCTTTACCGAAGAATTCTTTCACCGTTTCGATGATCTTCGGCATACGTGTCATACCACCAACCAGAACAACGTCATCAATGTCAGATGCTTTCAGGCCTGCATCTTTCAACGCGGCTTTCAATGGCTCTGTAGTGCGCTTAATCAGGTCAGCAACAAGGGCTTCTAGTTTCGCGCGTGTCATTTTGACGTTCAGGTGTTTCGGGCCGTTGGCGTCTGCTGTAATAAACGGCAGGTTCACATCTGTTTGTGATGTTGATGACAGCTCGATCTTCGCTTTTTCTGCAGCTTCTTTCAGACGTTGCAGAGCCAGTTTGTCTTGGCGCAGGTCGATGCCTTCTTCTTTTTTGAATTCATCGGCTAAGTAGTCAATGATGCGCAAGTCAAAGTCTTCACCACCAAGGAATGTATCACCGTTGGTTGACTTTACTTCGAATACGCCATCGCCGATTTCCAGAATGGAGATATCGAATGTACCACCACCCAAGTCATATACAGCAATGACGCCGCTGTCGCGCTTATCAAGGCCATAGGCCAGAGCAGCAGCAGTCGGTTCGTTAATGATACGCTCGACTTCCAGACCAGCAATTTTACCGGCGTCTTTTGTGGCCTGACGCTGTGAGTCGTTAAAGTACGCAGGAACAGTAATCACTGCCTTTGTTACTTTCTCGCCCAGATAGCTTTCGGCTGTTTCTTTCATTTTTTGTAGGATCATGGCAGAGATCTGTGATGGCGCCATTTTTTCGCCGTCGATTTCTACCCATGCGTCGCCGTTTTCACCTTCAACAATGTTAAAGGATGCTTTGGATGCCATATCCTTAACGGCCGGATCGTCAAAGCGACGTCCGATCAAACGTTTGATCGCGTAGAGTGTGTTGGTTGGGTTTGTCACCGCTTGACGCTTGGCAGGTTGGCCTACCAGACGTTCTCCGTCTTTAGTGAACGCGACCATGGATGGTGTTGTGCGCGCACCTTCGGAGTTTTCGATGACTTTAGGTTCTTTGCCGTCCATGACAGCAACACAGGAGTTTGTTGTACCGAGATCGATACCGATTACTTTGCTCATACTATACCTCTCTTCATTGGCAAATTACAAAGACAGCCCTTCAATAGGCGCTGTCCCAATTCCCGTTTTGACAATTTCAAACGTTAGTGAGCGGAATATAGCACACTGACTTTGAAATGCCAGAGGGCGGAAAGCAAAAAGTGACAGTTCTCTGCCGTTTTTTTGCTCTCCTGATAATTTATACGGGGATTAAATCAATTGGATTAAAAAAATGCAGTTTATTTGCATAACTTCAGAATGTTGTGGTATATAACTGCAAGTTTTTCATCCATCTGGAGATAATATTATGAAGAAAAGATATTGGGCTCTTTCCCTTGTCGCTGCATTTGGTGCTGTCGCTGCTTATACAGTGAATGAGTATAATGACGCCGTGGCCGAGCAGGCTGCGATTCACATTGAATCGCGTACTGAACGCGAGATCTGTGTGCGCGATGCGGCATTGTCAGCGTTTCCAAATGCTATTGGCGGTGTGATTCTGGAGGAAGACCGTGCTTATGGAGGTGAGGGTTCTTTCATTCATTATAGAGACCGTGGTTTAAACGAGGTTCATTCTGTTGCGGCTTATGATGAAGGCTATTGGGTTGTTACACGCACTGATCCTGTGGCTGTGATGCCGGATCGTTTGACGCTCAACGGTTTTAGTAGCCCGTTTGAGCAGAGATTTACATCATATGGTGGTTACCAGCATGATGATGGCGCAATCTCAACTGGTAATAGTGCTATCTCTGAAAAGCATGAGCAGGTTATAGACGCTCTGAAGCTCTGCTACTAGAATTAAAGGCATAGAATTTAAAAAGCAGCCTGCTAATGGGCTGCTTTTTTTGTGCTTACACCTGTGTGTCAATGTGGGGTGTTTGATCGCCGCCTTGGCCGTCGTCTTTGGCGATGCCTACGCGCGCGGGGCGCAAGAGACGATCATGCAGTACATATCCTGGTTCGATAACTTGAATGATTGTGCCGCCGGCTTTGCCCGGAATGGGTGTCTCGAACATGACTTCGTGTAAGTTCGGGTCAAATTTTTCGTCCAGAGGCTCGATCTTTTGAATGCCGTGCTTTTCAAAAGTATTTAGCAGGTGCTTTTCCATGGCTTCGATACCGCTGAGCACGTTTTTAATCAGGTCATTGCCTTCCAGTGCTTCGGCAGGAATTGAGTCCAGAGCGCGGCTGAAGTTATCAGAGAAATCCAATAAGTCCTTTGCAAAGCCGGAGATAGCGTATTTACGGCCATCTTCGCGTTCTTTCATCATACGCTTGCGTGTGTTTTCAGCTTCTGCGACGGCACGGATCATTTGATCTTTGGCTTGGTCGAGCTGTTCTTGCAAGGCGATAACTTTTTGCTCGGCGATACTATCACCCATTGATGTCGGTGCTAATGGGTCTTCCTCGTCACCGAGTTCGTAGGCCATTTCGCGCATAGCGTCTCTTTCTGCGTCTTTCTCGGCATCGTTTTCAGCACGGCTGCTGTCACCGAAGTCTTCTTCAAATTCCATACCGGATGTTGGCTGGTCATCAGCCGTGTGTTCGTTATCCGCGTTATTTTCTTCTTTCGGATTAATGTCCATTGGTCTATCCCGTGGTTTTAATATTAGTCGTAAAGACCGGGCTTGCGCGCGAAGATCATAATCTCTTCGGTCGCTGGCTCATCGCCATGAAGTCCGTATTTTACAGTTTCCACTGTGATATCGCCTATTTGGGCGCCATTTTCAAGCCCTTCGGTCGCAGTAAATTTGCCTGCAGTATCTACGAAGTACATGAACTTCTTGTCATACAGAGGTGATTTGAAGCTCTCGTAGTATTCATCCATAGGGATGAGGCCGTTTTGTTTGGCAAATTTTGTGATGTATTCCTGCGCTTTTTCAGGCTCGATAATTTGTGGTGTCCACACGACCAATGAGTTCATTGGGTAGAACCAGTAGATCGTTGATGATTTGCGCATTGGCAATTCGTGTGGGCGGAATACTTTGTTCACTGTCACATCTGTTGAGTCTGGAAGAATCAGGATGCGATCATCACGCACATCTACATTGTAGTAGTTCGTTTCGTTTTGTACGTGAAAACGGATTGTTTTTGTACCGTTGTCGATCAGCGTCTGCTTGTCCATAACAATGTCCGCAACAGGCAGTTTTGGTAATACATTACACTCGAAGTGCGCGTATTGTGGCTGGTCGCGCATATCAAAGATCGATGGCTTCAGTGTGATATCCAGATAATGCTCGGTGTATGATGCTTCGAAACCGAAATTTGTAGCTTCGATACAGCCGCCTAGTGCTTCAGGGCCACTGATGCGCAGAATAAGCTGTTCATCAGACAAGTAAGGCTGACGGATCAGTGAAATTGTGTGGAATTGGCCGATCATTGGCACGTAGCGACCTTCGTATTTAATGCCCTGATCATCATAGATGTATTCGTTGTCACTGGAGGTAACTTCGGTGTTGCTGCCTGTGTGACCATGTTCGCTAGAGGCGTCAGCCATCGCTGTCATTGGCAGAGCAGATGCGCCCATCGCCATAAATACTGAGAATACAAAAGCCTTCAGAGTGCTTGTGGTGTTGAAAATCATTGCCGATTCCTACTTAAGTTCAAAAACCGTTACAGTTTAAAGGTAAAACCAAGGGCGCGTAAATGCTTAGTTCAAGAGTTTTTATGGGTTATCAAGAGGCAAGTTGCGTCAGGTGTTGATTATACGCTCCATAATCTTCGAGGTGTAATCCAGCAGCGGGATGATGCGGCTGTAATTCAGACGCACAGGACCTATGACGCCAATCGCCCCAATGATCTGGCTTTCTTGTGATTTATAAGGCGAAATAACCATAGACCAGCCGCTATGTTCGAACATACGGTTTTCAGTGCCGATGAAAATTTGTACGCCGTCAGCCCCTTGAGCAGCATTTAGCAGTTTTGAGATGGTCTGCTGGTCTTCCAGTGCCGAGCGCAGCTTGCGGGCGCGTTCCAGATCTTCAATTGCTTTCACATCATCTAGCAGGCGCGATTGGCCGCGCACAATGATATGACTATCGACTTTGTCGTTGGGGTCTAGCGCGATACCTTTTTGCACCAAGTCGGCGGTGATTTCGTCTATTTGGGCGCGGCGCGAAGCGATTTCATCGGCGATGGTGACTTGCGCGTCCTTTAGAGTGCGGCCTGCCAGCCTGTCATTGATGTAGTTCGATGCCATGATTAACGCGTGCGGCGGCACAGGCTGCGCGACTTCCATGACGCGGTTTTCAACCAGGCCGTCCTGCATCACCATAACAATCAGGATGCGGTGAGGGTCCAGCTGTATAAACTGTATCTGCTTTACGGGCTTGTTGGTTTTTGGTGCTATCACAAGGCCTGCCGCCGATGATAAGCCCGATAACATGGATGTAGCGCTTTCCATGACTTGGGTCATAGACTGGCCGCTGGTCTGGCAATGCGCTTTGATCTGTGCGCGCTCTTCTTCGGACAGGTCGCCGATTTGCATCAGGCCGTCGACGTAAAGGCGCATCCCAGCCTGCGTCGGCAGACGGCCTGCCGATGTGTGCGGGGAGGATAGCAGGCCTGCACCTTCTAGCTCTGCCATAACGTTACGGATGGTGGCGGGTGAGAGGTTAAGCCCTAGTTTCTCTGAAATAATGCGCGAGCCGACCGGTTCGCCGGTTGCCATATAGGCATCCACGATATAGCGCAGGATAGATTCTGATCTCTCGTTGAGTTCGCGTAACATGTGATAGATAATATTGCTGCACACAAAAAATGCAAGATTCTTGCAGACTATAAGAGTTTGAACAGCAGCAGGGGATATCATGAAAAGTCATTTTCAGCAGCGTGGGGAAGAGGCATTCGCCTTATCAGCAAAGATAGACAGCATATTACAGGAAAACGGATTTTGGCGCAGCCGCGACGGTTCTACCTTCATTCACAAAAGTCCTGATGTCAGAATTGTGAAAAAAGCAGGCGTCAGAAGAGGTAATATTCTGGAGTTTGGCACAGTCGAGCGTCAGCTGCGCGATGAAGGCGATTCATGGTTTACCAAAAATGTAATGCGTTATGAGGATTTCGCGAATGCCGAAGACCCTATGCGTGCACTGGAGCAAGCCGATAGTGCCTTGCCCAAGCCCAAACCGCCGAAGCCTACGCCGCTTTGGTAAAAAGCTGTTGTAATTTTGTCAGAAGATCAGGCCACGCCATGATGATATGGTCTGGGCCGACATTATGTTCCAGTACGGCGATCGCCGCATTCAGGTTATAGGCCACGGGCTGGATATCGCATGGTAGGTATAGTTCTGCAGCTAGTGCCGCTTTCACATCTTTGCCGCGATCGCCAATATACCAGATGATATCGTCTTTGTTCGGTTTGCGTTTCATGCCGTCCAGCGCTTGCAGGATTGGGTCGGGCCAAGGCTTTGCGCGCGTAATATCTTCACGGAAGATTGTGATATCGAAGAATCGTTCCAGATCGAATTTGCGCAAAACGTCATGGCCGTAGCCTTTACCAAGACCATTACTGATAATCGCCATCGGGATTTTGTTGTCTTGCAGGAAGTCCAGAACGTCATAAATGCCAGGGCAGGGCTCAACGATTTGCTCCACATCCTTGCGGCGTAGACGGTGCATAGCGCGGTGTACCAGCAGTTTCTTACGTTTGCCGTCGCGGAATTCTACGAGCGGCGGGCTTTCGATTTTACGGTGGAAGAGTTTTGAAACCAGTGCGGCAATCTTATGGGCGGCATCATCCAGACGTTCCAGTATATGCAGCAGCCACGGGTTGATGTGGCGCACGGTGGTGCCGTCCATATCGAATAGAACTATTGTGGGTTTCTGCAAGGCCATGGGTCAGAGTGTACTCACGTTTTCATGGCCTTGTCGAGATCGGTAAAGTTGTTTTCACAAGACTTAGGCTGACGGGAAAGCTTTGGGCATCGCGCGAAGGCTGATGTCCAGACTTGCCACAGTATGTGCACCTTTTGATTTTGATTTCTTCGTCTCTGTTTCTACACCGTTGATCTGGTAACCCATGTCGTAAATAGCGGCGTAGAAGGCTTTGTAGCCTTTGCTGTCTTTAACTTCTTCGGGTGTGATATTCGGCATGCCAGGCAGGTAAAGATCCCATGCGGCATCGAAAAAGTCCTGAAGACGGTTTTTCCAGCCAGCGGCAGGGCGTGTCGCGGTCAGAGGCAGTTCGTATGGTGTGTTGCTTTTGACAGCGCGGCGGATGCCGTCACGGTCTTCGGCAGCAAGCTGGAAACTGCGGCTCAATAGCTTGTTACGCAGGGCTTCGGTATCACCATAAATATTTGTTTGTGTTGGAAAAGTGAAGCGTGGATTTCTCATTTTTAGGCGGCCTTTCTTGGTCGTCGTTTTTAAAGCGACACCATACAGATTACATTGTCATAATGCAAGAAATATTATTGCGCGATGATGGCGGTGATATAGGGCAGTCGGGGGTTTTAGGGAAGGGGCAGCGTGAAATTTGCTTTCTTTAAAAAACAGGAATATAAAACTGGAAATCATTATGTCGGTTGAAGAGGGAAAACCAATCATGACAGTGCGTATGAGCCTAAAGAGTATGGCCATTAATTTATCTTTGGCGTTTGCAGCGGGGGCGGTTGCCCATGCCAGTTACCAGAGCTTTTTCGGCGCAGGTGGTGATCCTGTCACACGCTGCGGGTCCGAAGATGATATGGCGCAGACAATCCTTGATATGTCCGAAGAATTCGAGAGTGCAAATTACCACACCGAAACAGGCAAGGGCGATGATGCCTATGTGACTTATTACGGCGGGGAACGCACTATGGTCGCCGCTCATTACCCTGACGGTCATGTTTGTGTGACGTTGGGGAAATAAGTCGTATTATTTCTGCTTGGGCTTGTAATGCGGGTCGCAGGCAGGTGTGGTCAGGGCGCTGATCATCTGCTGGGCTTCGGGGGATTCATTGTCAATGAAGTCCTGAAAATCCTTATCCCAGACAAAGCCTTTGGCCATTAATTGTGCGGCCAGCACCAGCGGGTTTTCACCGTCACGTTCCACGGACGCCCATGTGGCTTCCATCGCTTCGCCCAGATCGGCGGGCAGTAAATGGTCAATCGGGGTGTGCTGGTCATACACGTACCCTTCGTTGTCCCAGTATTTCTTAGGCGTAATAATCCAGCACGGCATGCTCTCGTCTTGCCCGCAATACGCAAACACAAAATGCGAGGCCAGATCATCCCCCGCCGTATCCAGCAAAGTCTGCAGTTCGTCCTCGCTCACCCCGTAAACACCTTCGTCGTGGTTCAGGATAAGATCAATAATACGCACAGATGCCTGCTGCGCAGGGGTGGGGAATTGTGAGTTTGTCATGTTTATGTGTCCCTGTTTTGGTTGTTTATTTGATGTGTTGGTAAATATCCTCTGCCAATAACCCCGCTTCCCCATACTGCTTATCAGGGTTGTCCTGATCTTGGAAGGTGTCGGGGAGGTGCATGGTTTTGATGCGGCATGCGCCGAGTAGGTCTTCGTTTGCTAGGGTTTCCAGCACGATGGAGCCGAAGCCGCCGCGGGAGCCTTCTTCGATGGTGATCATCATATCGTGATCGTTGGCGAGCTGTTTTGTCAGCGTGATATCCAGCGGTTTGGCGAAGCGGGCGTCTGCTATGGTGACGCTGTGGCCTTTGTCTTCGAGCATGGCGGCGGCTTTTTTACATTCCTGCAGGCGCGTGCCGAAGCAGAAGAGGGCTATCTTGTCGCCTGTTGCTATGCCTTCGGTTTGATACACAATACGGCCTTTGCCGATGGGCAGGACTTCGCCGCGTTCGGGCATGTCCACGCCGACACCGTTGCCGCGGGGGTATCTGAACGCTATCGGGCCGTCATTATAGGTGGCGGCTGTGGCGACCATGTGTTTTAGTTCGGCTTCATCGCTTGCGGCCATGACAACCATATTGGGCAGGCAGCTTAGGTAAGCGATATCAAACGCGCCTGCGTGGGTACAGCCATCTGCGCCGACAAGGCCTGCGCGGTCCATGGCAAAGCGCACGGGCAGGTTCTGGATGCAGACATCATGCACGATCTGGTCATAGGCGCGCTGTAAGAAGGTTGAGTATATGGCGCAGAAGGGTTTGTAGCCTTCGGTCGCCATGCCTGCCGCGAATGTCACGGCGTGCTGCTCCGCGATGCCCACGTCAAACATGCGGTCGGGGAATTCATGGGCGAACAGGTCAAGGCCTGTGCCGCTATCCATCGCGGCGGTAATGCCGACGATTTTATCATCTTGCTGAGCTTGTTCAATCAGGCTTTGGGCGAAGACCTTAGTGTAGCTTGGCACGTTGGATTTTGGTTTGAACTGGTCGCCTGTCACCACGTCGAATTTGGCAACGCCGTGCATTTTGTCTGCGCTGCTCTCGGCAGGGGCGTAGCCTTTGCCTTTTTTAGTGACAACGTGCAGCAGGATCGGGCCTTTGTCATTGTCGCGGATATTGCGCAGGACAGGCAGCAGGGCATCCATATTGTGACCGTCGATCGGGCCGATATAGTAAAAGCCTAGCTGTTCAAAGAACGTCCCGAAGCCCATCGCATGGCGCGCGGTTTCTTCGGCGCGGGCTGCCACGCGTTTAAATGGCGGGGGCAGCATATCTACGGCGCGCTTGGCGGCTTCGCGGGTGCTGATATACGGTTTTGATGATACAAGGCGGCTTAAATATTTGCTCATCGCGCCGACAGGGGGCGAGATGGACATATCATTATCGTTTAGGATGACCAGCATGCGGCTGTCCATTGCCCCTGCGTTGTTCATGGCCTCATACGCCATGCCTGCGGTGATGGAGCCGTCACCGATGACAGCAATCACGTTATTGTCTTTGTCCGCGAGATCACGCGCCACCGCCATGCCGAGGCCGGCGGAAATACTGGTGGAGCTATGGGCGGCGCCGAACGGATCGTATTCGCTCTCGGCGCGTTTGGTAAAGCCTGATAACCCGCCGCCTTGGCGCAGTGTTGTAATGCGGTCTTTGCGGCCTGTCAGGATTTTATGGGGGTAGCATTGATGGCCGACATCCCAAATCAGGCGGTCATCAGGTGTATTGAAAACAGCGTGCAGGGCAACGGTCAACTCGACAACACCTAGGCCTGCGCCCAAGTGGCCGCCTGTTTCGGACACGGCAGCAATAGTGGCTTGGCGCAGTTCGTCAGCGAGCGCTTTGAGCTGCTCGTCACTAAAGCCGCGCATATCGGCAGGCAGGTTGACCTGATCGAGAAGTGAAGTCGTTGTTAGCTGCCCCTGAACGGCCTGTTTTTCATTTGTATTTTGCATGTTTGCTATATACCCCCGTTTGCCCCAATGTGCAAAAGTTTCTTGTAAAAATTATGGCAGCATGGGATAGGGTTATGGCTATTTCAAGGCCAATGCAAAATGATTAGGGAGACTACACCATGATGATTGAAGGCGATATGGTTCTGACAGGAACAATGAACGTTGACCAGACAACACGTGTTGAGGGCGAATTGTCAGGCGATGGCACGATGATTGTGAACGGTACGCTGAGCATTGAATATGATGTGTGCGGCAGTGTGACGTTAAAGGCTGAGCGTATTTATATTGAGGGCGATGTTGATGGCGAAGTTGCGCTGGATGCGCGTGAAGTGACGATTGAGGGCGATCGCGGTAAGGATGTGAAAATCATAAACGCGGAAAAGCTGGTCATTGAAGGTGAAGACCTTGCCGAAAAGAATCGCCGCGAAAAGTTGTCTCAGGAATTTGCCGATGTTGCCAAGCGTAGCCCTGTTGGAAAAAGCTTCCTGTCTCGCTGGTTTAACGGCGATATCAAAGGCACTTATAACAAGCTGCAGAGCGTCGTGAATGTCGGGATGTATCATGTTTCCTATGAAATCGAGAGTAACGGCCATGTTGCGATTGAAAACAACAAGGCTGTGACAAGCGGTGCGACGCACACCATTATGAAAGTTAAGGTTGCGAGCTATAGCGATACCGTAGAAATTCGCGGCGGTGACATTGATGGGGATGGCATGGTGAAGGCTGTGGATGCTGAAATCACTGTGAATGGCCGCAAGATCAAACGTTACGATAATTCGCCGATTAGTCTGCGCGAGTTCGGTGGTCAGGCGCTGAATAGTGCCTATCGTAAACGCGAAGGTGGCGGCGGGAATACTGCCCAGCCTTCATAGGCGCCTGCATAAAAGTTTGCGTCCCTTGGATGGCTGTGCTAGCAGTCGTCTATGGGAATTATAAAGGGAGATGTTAAGCTTTTTGCCATTATTGAGCTGATGAAGGAGTTCAATGAAACGGCAAAAATCTGGGACGATATTATCGACTCGGAAGTCGATATTCTGCCTTTTGCTGATTGTTCTTATAGAAACCCCGGTAGTCTTGCGCATATCAATCCTGTGAACGGGGAACTTGCGTATGATCCTGATCAATTAACACCTGATATCCTGATCCACGAAGGTATGCACGCGCGCCAGTATATGAACTGCCCGACATTGCTGCGATCTGCGCATTTCTATTCGGGCGCGTATCATGACCGGCCGTTGCCTGAAGATGAGTTTGTAATCTTTACCCCGCAGGCCATGGTTGAGGCGCAGGTGGCTATGGAGACTGCGGTCTGGGCTTCTGTCGTTCCTGCGATGTATGAATTTTGCCAAGCGATAGATGATGAGCCGATGTTCGGGGATTTCCTGCGTGCGTCGTCTAGTGGTCTGGGGCAAATTTATCCGCCGCTATATGAGAATGGCAAAGTACGATTTTCCATGTCGGGCGGCGAAGACTTTATGCAGTTAGCGTTACCGTCGAATGCCAACACACCGTCATTGCGATCACAATTCTCAACGGCAGCTGTGGCGCAATTGAATTATGCTTTCCTGCGCAATAATAAAAGCCAGAAGCTTTTGAAGGATGTCTATGCCGAGACGGCAGCGGCTGTGCCTGCTGGTAATGCGGAGCATTTGCGCGCGCATGAAGGTTTTACGCAAGGGCGTATCAAGTTCACGGATTTTGAGGACGCGCATATTACGGAGATCGGTGATGTCTGGACGTACAATCTATTCGCAGATCCGAATTTCTGGCGCGGTATTGAGGCGAGCGCCCCGATCATGGGTAATCCCGAAACCGCAGAAAAGATTAAGGCCGCAAACGCGGCCTTGAAAGTTGATAAATTTAAAATCAGCTAGATGATTACGCGCGGCGGTGCAGTACGTATTCTGCCAGTTCGCTAAGAGTTTCACCGCGGTTGCCGAAGACTTTCAGGTGGCGTTTTGCTTGACCCACCAACATTTCAGCACGCATTTGCGC
Source organism: Micavibrio sp. (assembly GCA_012960155.1). Taxonomy (GTDB): domain Bacteria; phylum Pseudomonadota; class Alphaproteobacteria; order Micavibrionales; family Micavibrionaceae; genus UM-FILTER-47-13. The sequence goes on from DUBU01000023.1 coordinate 61,833, forward strand.
CGCATCCTTACCCATAGTCGTTACGAATGTTGATTTACCTGCAGCTGCGTCCTGGTTCGCTGGCTTGCCTGTTTCTTCAGGGTCAGCATCAAGATCGAGAACGTCGTCAGTCACCTGAAACGCAAGACCAAGGTCATGCGCGAAGTTGCATAGGGCTTTTTTATGAGGCTCGTCGGATTTACCGAGGATAGCGCCTGCTTCACAAGCGAAAGCCATCAGCTTACCTGTTTTCATGCGCTGCATACGGCTGATTGTACCGACGTCAAATTCTTCGTGTTCGCCGATCAGGTCGAGCATTTGGCCGCCACATAGGCCGTCAGGACCCGCAGCATGTGCCAATTGTTTAACCAGTTCGATACGAACGCGCGGATCTTCGTGTGTGTCAGGATCGGCCAGAATTTCAAAGGCCAGAGCGAGCAGAGCATCACCAGCCAGAATAGCTGTCGCCTCGTCAAAGGCTTTGTGAGCGGCAGGCTTGCCACGACGTGTTGGTGAGTCATCCATGGCAGGCAAATCGTCATGGATCAGTGAGTAACAGTGAACAAATTCAACGGCGGCGGCAACACGCAGAGAGCGGCGCGGGTCAACGTTGAACAGGTTTGCAGAATGTACTACCAGAAACGGGCGCAGACGCTTACCACCGCTAAGGGCGCTGTAACGCATGGCTTCGAACAAGCGATCTTCGTGCAAATCGGTTTCAGGTAGCAACTTGGTGATTTTTTTATTCACCGCTGTTACGACTTCGTCCATTTTCTTTTGTAGACTGGCTGACGCCTCTCTAGGTGAAGGCATAGGGACTTACTCCTGTGTTTCAAACGGCGCTGTCTTCACTGTACCGTCTTCGCTGATGGTGATTTTCTCAATTTTGGCCTGTGCTTCGCCTAGCTTTTTCTCGCAATGCTTTTTCAATGCCATGCCGCGCTCATAGGCGGAGATGGAATCTTCAAGCGGGGCGTTACCTGATTCCAGGTCACGGACAATTTTCTCCAGTTCGGCAAGACCTGCTTCGAAGCTGAGTTGCTCGACGGGTGTTGCTTGTGCTGCGGATGCTTCAGTCATAATGATTCTCTCGTTAATTCCGCAGCAGTTTATTGCAGATTGGGCTTTTCCTCAAGTGTTAACAAAGCATTAATCCAGCTATGCAGAGATTGCGTATCAGACTCCCGTTGGCGGCCTAACAGATTTATGTCTTTTTATTGTATAATATAAGTAAGGAATAAATCCTGTAACGTATAGTGATAGGAGGTCACAATGGGAAATTACAAAGCAGCAAATGAATCTCACGCACCTGTGAATGCCCTGAATACTGATTTTCTGGCATTTCGTGTTTTGAACGTAAAGCGAGTTCAGCATGAGAAAGAAGTGCGCAAGATTTATAATCAGCGTGCGCGTTTGCGCCGCGAAACATTGAACTAAGATTCTTTGTTTAAGTTATTGATTTTAAACCGCCTTTAGGGGCGGTTTTTATTTTTGCAAGGCATTAAGGTGAGCGGCGCAGCTGGACTTTAGGGCGTCCAGATTGTAACCGCCTTCTAAGACAGACAGTACCTTTCCGCCGCAATATTTATTGGCAATTTCGCAAAGCTGGTTTGTTACCCATGTAAAGTCATCTTCCGTTAAATTGATCTGGGCTAATGGGTCATCTTTATGGGCGTCAAAGCCCGCCGATATCATTACAAAGTCTGGGGCGAAGCTGTGCAGGGCGGGAACAACTGTATCTTCATAGACTTTGCGGAAAGTCTCTGAGCCGTCACCTGCGGCGAGCTCTATGTTAAGTGTTTTGCCAGCTACGTCGTGGGCGGGGTTGCCTGTACCAGGGTAGAAAGGCGCTTGGTGGCTGGAGATATAAAGTATGTTTTCAGCACGGCGTGCCATGGCGTCTGTGCCGTTACCGTGGTGTACATCGAAGTCTATGATTGCGATTTTCTTGTACCCGCATTGCTGTTGCGCGTAACGGGCGGCAATAAAGATGTTGTTAAATAGGCAGAAACCCATCGCACGCTCGGGTTCTGCGTGGTGCCCCGGTGGGCGTGTGGCGCAAAAGGCACGGTCGCAATTGCCGTCATGGATGTCCTGAACGGCTTGGCACGCTGCGCCAGCACCCGTGATTGCCGCAATATATGAATGCGGGCTAACAACTGTGTCACTATCTAGATTTACATGGCCGCTATCTGGAATAGCTTCTTGCAGGTCCATGATGTAGTTGCGGTCATGGGCATAAGCGACCCATTTTGTTTCGGCTTCTTCGGCCTCGATAACTTTCAATGCGCTGTATGGTTCTTGTTTGAAAATTGACAAAACGGCGTCCTGCCGCGCTATGCATTCAGGGTGCCCTGCGCCGGTGTCATGCTTCAGACCTGAGGAGTTCTTGTAGATATGCAGCGTGATGTCTTGTTTTGCGCTCATAGTAGGATAATATACAGCATGGCTAGTGGACCCCAAACAACTATTGCATTGCTCGCACAGAAACTTCAGCGCCGTTGGGTGCCGAAATGGTACGAGGCCTTTACACATGACGCTGACGGTGGCTTTCACGAACGTTTAGGGCATAGTTTTAAGCCTGTTAAAACGGGGCAGCGCCGTCTTTTGACGCAGTGTCGGCAGCTGGCTGTTTACGCGCATGCTGTGGCTGAGGGGAATGCTCATTTCAAGCCAAACTTGGCGCAGCACCTTGATTTCATTGTTACTTACTACAAGGGCGGCTGTGACGGTAGCTGGGTTTTTGCCGTTGATGATGACCTGGTTACGCAGCAAGAAATGTATGATTTATATGCGCATGCATTCGTAATCTTTGCGTTGGCGCATTATGAGCGTGCTGTTAAGGACGGGCAGGGCAAGACGCTTGCTATGCAGGTTCTGGCTTTTATCAATCAGGCGTTCAGGGTTGACGGTCAGGAAGGCCTGACCGAGGCACTGAATGATCGCTATGATCCGATTGATCTACCGCGTCGCCATGAAAGCCATATGCATTTATTCGAAGCATGCTTATTTGCTTATGAAGTTTTCGAGGAAGACGGATTTTTGGAGATGTCCGAATATATGGTCGACCTGTTTCGAAATTATTTTTATAATAAAGATCAATCGTTTCTCAGTGAATACTTCGATCAAGAATTAAACCCTGTTGAGCAAAACGGTAATATCGTTAAAGAGCCTGGCCACTATTGCGAGTGGATCTGGCTTTTGAAGAAATTCGCTGCTTTGAAGGGTGAGTCGGATTGTTACGATGATATTTGTCTAACGCTTCTGGACTGGGCCAATGCTTATGGCTGGGATACGCGATATGGCGGTATTTATGATGAGCTTGGGGCTGATAACCAGATTATTACCGATACTAAACGTTTATGGCCATTCTCTGAGGCGCTCAAAGCTAATGCGTTGATGCTGGATAGCGGTGTAGATAAGGACGGTATCAAGGACTACATCGCGCATATGGTGTCTGTGTTTAATGAACATTATATGGATGAGCGCGGTTTCTGGACGGAGTGGCTGAGCCGTGATTTACAGCCGCAAACAGACTATATGCCGGGCACTACGCCATATCATGTGTATTTCGGTATTACCGAGGCGCAGGAAGCGCTGCAACTGCGCGGCGAGACTAAGTCCATGCGCCTTGGCGTGCTGTCAGGTGTTTACGATGTCAGGCGCAGTCTTTCAGAGACCGTGCGCCGTTTCCGCAAATTACTCACCAAAAACACTAATGGGTTTTGATAGATCGTCGGTTTCGCCAGTGGCTGGCTGAATATCTTCAGGTGCCCCGAAGCTAGGGACCTCGTCTGTCTCGCTATAGCCAATCATATCAAACGGGGCGCCGCTGATATTGGCCTGATTATAGGCTAGCTCATCATCTGTTAGTTGGAAACCGATCAGTATTTCATCCGCCGACGCTTTGCCGCCAGAAGTCAGGGGGATAATCTGGCGCATGCTGTCAGTTGTCAGTGCTTCTACTTGTTCACCCTTATAAGACATATTCGCAGAGAAGACTTCTTTGGCGATGATGTTGCCGTCCGCTGTGGTTAATGCAACGAAGTAGGGGTAGGAAAAGCTTGGCTCGTCTGTCGGCCTTAGCTTTGCGTCTGGGCCGATAGCGCCTGTGAAGGTCATGTTGATCTCTAGTGCTACGTTGTTTTTGTTTACAGTACAGTCTGTTGCAATGCGACTGATTTTAGCGTTTGAGATCAGTGTGTCGTTAATTTGTACCGAATCACTTGAAAATTGGTGTATTTCTCCAAGCTCGGGGACAATGTTTACAGGCGGGCAGCTTGTGTCGCCAGTGGCAAGAATGATCGTTTCGCCTTCAGTGCTGGCTATAGCGGCATCCTTTTCCTCTTCTTCATCGTCACTACCAAAGCTAGGCATGGTTGGCATGGAGATTTCAATTGCAGCGATGCGATCACCTACATTCTGCATACCTGACTTCATGCTGGTCATCGTGCTGTCCATGGTTTCGCAGCCCGTAAGCGCAAAAGCCGCCAGCATCAGTAAGGTTATTCCTTGCCGCATTGGATCTCTCCCTGTAAATAAGAATGAGCAGAGTGTAGAAAAGTTAACGTTGATTGGCAAGTATGAGTCACAAACCCGCCCTCAAGATTTTATTGGCAGCACCGCGCGGTTTTTGCGCGGGGGTTGATCGCGCAATCCAGATTGTTGAAAAGGCGCTGGAGAAATTCGGCGCGCCTGTCTATGTGCGTCATGAAATCGTGCATAACAAATATGTTGTTGAGGGGCTTAAGGATAAAGGCGCTGTCTTCGTTGAAGAGCTGGATGAAATCCCTGATGACGGGCGTCCTGTTATCTTCTCCGCGCATGGTGTGCCAAAACGAGTGCCTGAAGAAGCGCAGAAACGCGAGATGTTCTTTATTGATGCGACTTGCCCACTTGTTAGCAAGGTGCATCGCGAGGCAGAACGCCATCATAAGAATGGCAAGCAGATCATTCTGATCGGTCATGCAGGTCACCCCGAAGTTGTCGGGACGATGGGACAATTGCCTGAAGGAGCTGTCGTCTTGGTGGAGACTGTGGACGATGTCGGCGGTCTGGCTGTTGATGATGAAAGCAATCTGGCGTGGTGTTCACAGACGACGTTATCTGTTGATGATACGGCAGGCATTGTGCAGGCTTTGCAAGCACGTTTCCCTGATATTGAAGGGCCGCATAAAGAGGATATCTGTTATGCGACGACAAACAGGCAGGCCGCTGTGAAGGCGATTGCCGAGGCTGCGGATGCTTTGCTTGTTATCGGTGCGCCTAACTCTTCCAATTCTAACCGTCTGGCAGAGGTCGGCGAGGCTTATGGCTGTAACAAGGCGCTGCTGATCCAGCGCGCCGCGGATATTGACGCGGCTTGGCTTGACGGTGTTGCTACGCTGGGGCTAACGGCCGGTGCGTCTGCGCCCGAGGTGCTGGTCGAAGAAGTGATTGATGCCATCGCGGAAAGTTTTGACGTTACAGTTGAGGAAGTTCGCATCACCGAAGAAAATGTGATTTTCAAAGTGCCTAAAGTTCTGGCAGCATAAGAATCATGGCTGTCTATACAAAGATTTCAGAACCCGTATTACACGACTTTATTAATGCTTACGACATCGGGGCATTGCAGGCCTATGAAGGTATTCAGGCAGGGGTCAGTAATACGAATTATCACGTGTTTACCGAGAAGGGGCGTTACGTTCTGACACTGTTTGAACCGCATCGCGTGAATGTCGGTGATGTTCCGTTCTTCGCAGGCTATGCTGATCATCTGGCCAAATTCGGTTTACCCGCGCCCGCCATTATCAAGACCAAGGAAGGCAAGCGCTTGCGCGAGCTGGAAAATCGTCCTGCAATTCTATCCGAATTTTTGCATGGGGAAGATGTTAAGCGCAATGCCTTAACGCCTGCACATTGCCGTGCGGCGGGGGAATTGCTGGGGCGTATGCATAAGGCGGGGGATGATTACCAGCCCGTCAAAGGTAATGGCTATAGCCTTGATCGCTGGGAAGACTGGGGGCGTAGTTTGAAGCTTAACGAGATCAAGCGCGGCCTTAAAGCGCTGGTCGAAGACGAACTGAAGCATATCAAGCATCACTGGCCGCATAATATGCAGGGCGGCGCGATACACGGAGATTTCTTCCCTGATAACGTGTTTTTCAAGGATGGCGAGGTTTCAGGGCTGATCGATTTTCATTTCGCCTGTACGGATTTCTATATTTATGATGTGGCGATTGCCATTAATGCGTGGTGCTTTGATGATGATGCCGTATTCAAACAGGCGCGGTATGATGCTTTTATCGAGGGGTATCAGAGTATCCAGAAGCTGGATAAGGATGAGTGGCATTATCTGCCGTTTATGTTGCGGGCGGCGGCTTTACGCTTTGTGCTATCGCGCGCTGAAGAGTTTCTATCTTATGAGGAAGGCGATGAAATGACACCGCATGACCCTCATGCCTTTATCAAGCGTCTGGAGCATTTCAGACATGAGTAAGACTGTAAAGCTTTACACCGATGGTGCTTGTAGCGGTAATCCGGGCCCTGGTGGCTGGGGTGCTTTGATGATCTGGAACGGTCATGAAAAAGAAATGAGTGGCGGCGTCCCTGAAACAACGAATAACCGTATGGAGCTGACGGCCGTTATTGAAGGCCTTAAAGCGCTTAACCGTGAATGTGTCGTTGAGGTCTACACCGATAGCAAATATGTCATGCAGGGCATAACCGAATGGATGGCAGGCTGGAAAGCCAAAGGCTGGAAAACTGCTGCCAAGAAACCTGTTAAAAATCAGGATTTATGGATTGCACTGGATGAACAGGTGCAATCTCACAGTGTTAAATTTCATTGGGTAAAAGGTCACGCAGGCCACCCTGAAAACGAACGCGCCGATTCGCTCGCGACCTCTGCAATCCCCCGTTAAAACTTCCAGTTTATGGTCAATAAACGGCTTATCCACAAGGATAGGAGCCGTTTTGGGGAATTATTCCAGATATTAATAGTCTGTTAATCATTCACGGCGAAGTTGGAGTCATAGCCTTAAAAAAGCAAAAAGATTTTCCCGCCGGGAATGCGATAACAATAGCTTGGCTATAAGGAGGAAAGTATGACTGATACAACAAAAAATACATTCGAGACGACACCACCTGTCAGCGCAATGACATATACGGGGATGGAGCGCATTGTTTTGCCGCTGCCGCCACAAAATGCGCAGGAGTATAAGTTCGAAATGGATGTGTATGCCCGTTTTATGAGGCACCTGCGTCATGTTCCTAACAGCCGTATGGAAATCAAAGTTCTATCGGCCATTCAATTTACTGCAGATATGATGGATGTCGGAGAGGCTCTGATTGCCAAGACTTTGGCTGATCTGGGGCTGCGTGCTCCTCGCAAAGCGTTCCCGGCATCGTTTCTGGATTTTGCCGATAAGAGCCTGATGCGCACGAACTGGGATACAGGTTCAGCACAGGCTAGTGTAATCAAGCTTCGTGAGTTTTGGGACAAGATCGGCGAAGACCGATTTGCCCATGTGATGGCGGGTCGATATCCCGTCTATGGCGAAGGTATTTTTGCTGACGCTTAATATTTCAGCACTGTAATAGGGGCATTTTAGAGGGGTGTCCCTATTCAGTCAGGCGGCGTAGCATGCCGCGGAAGCCCGCTGTGCGGTCTTCGTAGTCAGAGTTGTATTCGATTGCTTCTTGATTGTCGTTGGCAGGTTGTGCGCCGTTATTATTATCTTCTTTTCTCCAGAATGATTCAGGTGAGCGGCGGCTGCCGTAGTTTCTGTTATCAAACTCACGATCCAGATTTACCGTGTTCTCATAGGTGCGGCCTTCGTAGTCGGCGTTATTGCTGGTATAGCCCGGTGCTTCGCGATTGCTGTAGTTGTAGTTGCGAACATTGGAGAATGCGTAGTTTGTGCGGCGTGGCTGTACCTTGTGCGCTTCCAGCATAACCTGTTTCCAGATTTGAGCGGGCAGGGTGCCACCTGTCACGCGTTTCATTGAGCTGTTGTCATCATTGCCAACCCAAACACCTGCGATGTATTGATCTGTAAAGCCAATGAACAAGGCATCACGGAAATCCTGCGATGTACCAGTTTTACCGGCGGCACGTCTTGGCAGCTGGGCTGCTTTGCCTGTACCAAATTCAACAACATGTTCCATCATTGTATGTAGCGAACGTGTGGCGCGCTCTGATAGTACCATGCCACCTTGGTGCAGGCCGCTATCTGTGTAAAGCAGCTCGCCGTTTTCGTCTTTAATGCTCTCGATGCCGTAAGGCGGGATATACATACCGTTACGGGCAACTGTGGCATAAGCCGTGACCATTTCAAGCAGTGGTACGCCGCTACTGCCAAGAGCCAGACTCAGGTTTCGGTCAAGAGGCGCTTGAATACCAGCGCTGCGCGCAACAGAGATTACAGGGTCAGGGTGCAGCTCACGCATCAGACGAACGGCAACTGTGTTCAGTGAGAATGTCAGTGCATAATCCAATGTTACCCAGCCATGATACTCATTGTAGTAGTTTGTCGGGCGGTATTTGCCAATGCGCAGCGGCTTATCTTCGATTTCGTCTGTGGGTTTCCAGCCTTGTTCCAGAGCAGTCAGGTATACAAACGGTTTGAAGGACGAGCCTGGCGGGCGCAGTGCTTGGAAGGCACGGTTGAATTGGCTGGCACTGTAATTGCGGCCGCCAATCATTGTGATTACGGCACCTGTGTAATCCATGATGACAATAGCACCTTGTGTGACGTTCTTATCTTTATTGGCTTCCAGCGTGTCATGTAGAATACGCTCCGCGGCATTTTGCAGGTCTGTACGCAGCGTTGTTTTAATCTCGATATCGTTTGTCGGCTTACCAATTTTTTCGTCTAGTGATCCTGTGATCCAGTCAGAGTAGTAACGCTCACCTGAGACATTTGGGTCAGAGAACGGCTTGCGGCGTGATACCTGACTCATCAGAGTTTGGGATTTGCGCTCTTCCTCGGTAATGAATCCAGCATCTTCCATCGCGCTTAGCACAACGCGGGCGCGGCTGGCTGATAAGGATGGGTTGCTTTTGGGCGAGTAACGTGATGGTGCCTTTAGTAGGCCTGCCATTTGCGCGGATTCGTATAGTGTCAGATCTTTGGCAGGTTTTTTAAAGTAAACCTGTGCAGCCGCATCGATGCCATAGGCACCGGACCCCATGTAGACACGGTTCAGGTAAGCTGCCATGATTTCGTCTTTGCTCAGTTTGCGCTCTAGCCAGATGGCGAGCAGGGCTTCCTGAATTTTACGTTTGAATGTGCGCTCGGGGCTTAGGAACAGGTTCTTTGCAAGCTGCTGTGTTACCGTTGAACCGCCTTGAGCCAGTCGGCCTTTTTGTATGTTTGTAACCATGGCGCGGGCAACACCAAAAACGTCCAGTCCAAAATGGTCGTAGAAGCGGCGGTCTTCGATGGCAATTACAGCTTGTACCAGCTGTGGTGGCACGTCTTTTATTGTAATGCTTATTCCTTCGATATCACCGTAGCGCGCCACGGTGTCGCCTTTGTCATCCATTACAATGATAGCGTTCTGGCGCTCGAAGTCAGGATTATCAACCAGAGCAGGGAGTTCTGCTGCGTACCATGCCGTAATCAGGGCAACGACAATAAAGCACCATAAGCCGACTACAAAACCCAGTTTGAATAGGCGTCTTAGTAAAGAAACATTCTGTTGTTTCTTTTTTGCAGCGCTTTTCTTCTTAGCGGGCGCTTTTTTCTTAGTTGTTTTTTTCTTTGAGGCAGCCATGTGAGGGTAATAAGCACACTTTTAAAATGCAGTCTATCTTTATTAAGTACAATCTAGCCAATAACGCTTGCGTACTGGGAATTGTTCCGTCTCTTGTGTTTCGGATTCAAATTCGGCACCGCAAGATTCTATTGCTTTGATGGCGCCTATGTTATCGGGGTCTACTGTAATCAGGGCTTTTTCAATGCCGAGGTAGTTGGCGATCGGAATAGCTTTTAAAAGCATTTTCTTGCCGAAACCCATGCCGCGCATTGTTGGGCGTGTTACAAAATGGATGTGTCCGCCCCATTTTTCCAGATGCCAGTTCAGGCGGTGACGGATATCAACGGTGCCGATGTATTTATCGTCTTTAACTAGCCAGGTAACTGTTTCAGGAACAGGGTCAACCCATTCTTGATAAGGTTGGTGCGGGTATCCTTTTTCTGCACGAAGCTCTTTAATGAAACCTTCGAAGTCGGCATTCAAGGAATGAATATCATTGTAAAGGTAGCGGTCTTCTTTGTGATACTCGGCTAACGCTTCGAGAAAGCTGGCTTTGTATTCTACGCAAGGGCGTATCAGTTTGGATGCGGTCATGCTTATAAGCTATCTGTGTTCAAAGTTTTCTATTTATAACAGAAAGATAGCGGCAAGGCCAAGGAAAGCGAAGAAACCAATCACATCCGTTACAGTTGTAAGAACGACAGTGGAGGATACGGCGGGGTCGCTACCTAGTCTGTGCAGTGCGATCGGGACGCCCGCGCCGCAGAAACCCGCTACAAACAGATTGATAACCATAGCCGCGGCAATAACGCCGCCCAGCATAGGGTTGTGGAACCATAATGCGGTAACAACACCCGTGATAATAGCAAAGGCCGCGCCGTTAATTGCGCCCACCAAGGTTTCTTTCCAGATGATACGATAGGCGTTGGTTTTGGATAGTTCGCGGGTGGATAAGGCGCGCACAGCAACCGTAAGAGCCTGTGTGCCTGCGTTACCGCCCATGGACGCTACAATAGGCATAAGAACAGCAAGGGCCACGATTTGCTCGATGGTCGCGTCAAAAAATGAAATGACGATTGAGGCCAGAATAGCAGTCAGAAGGTTCACAAACAGCCAGCGGAATCGTGATGTGCTTGTTGAAAGAACGGCACGATACAAGTCACCTTTTTCAACACCACCAAGTTTAAAGATGTCTTCTTGTGCCTCTTCGTCAATAACGTCAACAACGTCGTCGATCGTGATCACACCGATGAGGCGGTCTTCGTCATCCACCACGGGCGCGGATAGCAAATCTTCACGACGGAAAATTTCTGCAACCTGTTCCTGGTCGGTAGTGGCTTTGATAGGGTGGGTTTCGTCCAGAGTTAGGTTTTCCAGCTTTTCTGAACGGCGAGAGCGGATAATACTGCTCAGCGGGATTTCGCCTACAACTTTGTATGTTGGAGTGATCA
>DUBU01000024.1 GCA_012960155.1 Micavibrio sp.
GTCAAAGCTCTGATGGCTGCAAGCAACGCCTTGGAAAACTCACAAGGTGCTGTGCGCTCAAACGATAACAACGTCTCTTCTGGTAAAGCCAAAGGCAATTTCCTAGGGCAGCTGATGTCAGCCATAGTCGGCCTTGTCATATTGGTCGTTTTGCTGTTTGCGCTATCACGCATGGGACCGGACATCAGAACAACAGAAACAATCGCAAATGGCGGCCCATCGGCTCAAAGTAGCAGCGCTGCCCCAGCCGGTTCACCAGGCACACCGCAATCTGCGGACGACTTCCTGCGCGGCCGTTAATAAGGTTCAACAAGGCATAAAGAAGTAAAGCATGGCATTAGACCAGAGAAAATATGAGAAGGCACACACCGACGTCCTCAGGGACATACGGCCGATGTACCAACGCATTGCGGATTGGCTGCGCAAGCCATCCAATGCGTTTGCTCTATTTGTCATGGGGTCTGGCTCCCTTTACTTCTTTGATGACTCAGTGGCAATTGCCGACCTTATTCTATTCACCTATATCGGCTTCTTTATCTGGCTAACCGCCCAAGATCGCTCCCTTGCTTTCAAATTACCGATGGGCGCAAAATGGAAAGATAAAAACAATATGGGCCCCGGCAAAGGCGGCAAAGCCGAAGGTATTCTGTACCTTGGTAATGTTAAGGACACCAAAGAAGAAATCTGGTTCTCCAACTCTGATGCCCGTACGCACGTCCTGTATCTCGGTACAACAGGTGCTGGTAAAACAGAGGGCTTGAAATCATTGGTATCCAATGCCTTAACATGGGGCTCAGGCTTCGTGTATGTCGATGGTAAGGCCGATACTGACTTGTGGTCATCGTTGTCTTCATTGGTGCGCCGCTTTGGCCGTGACGACGACTTGCTGGTGCTAAACTACATGACTGGCAACTCGGATATCAAAGCGCCATCAAACACAATGAACCCGTTCTCATCAGGTTCAGCATCATACCTAACAAACATGCTGGTATCTCTGATGCCTGAAGCCGGCGGTGATAACGCGATGTGGAAAGAACGTGCGGTGTCATTGGTCAGCTCAATCATGCCGGCACTGACATGGAAACGTGACAATCAGGACATTCCGATGTCCGTGAGTACGATCCGCGAATACCTGACACTGAACGCCGTAATCAAACTCTCCAAAGACCAAGCTCTGCCGCAGGAAATCCGTGCCGGTATTGATGGTTATCTGGATACACTGCCGGGCTTTATTGCAGACGCCTACGATGATGAAGGTAACCCAAAGCCACCGGGCCCTGATACACCGCAATATGATACGACAACAGCTTCACAGCAACACGGCTACCTGTCGATGCAGTTCACCCGTTCCCTACAATCCTTGGGCGATGAATACGGTTACATCTTTGATACGCAGGCCGCGGACGTTGATATGATCGACGTGGTTTTGAACCGCCGCATCCTTGTAACACTGATCCCTGCTTTGGAAAAATCTTCTGACGAGACTGCCAACCTCGGTAAAATCGTTGCTGCCTCTATCAAAGGTATGATGGGTGGCGCGCTTGGTGCGTCCGTGGAAGGTGAAGCCGCCACCGTGATTGAAAACAAGCCGACACAATCCTCTACACCGTTCATGACGGTTTTTGACGAGGTCGGTTACTACGCCGCCGACGGTATGGCTGTTATGGCTGCGCAGGCGCGTTCTCTGGGTTTCTGTCTAATCTACTCCGCGCAGGATTTGCCGGCTCTGGAAAAGCGCGTTAAAGAAGAAGCACGCTCCATTACAGCGAACTGTAACATCAAAATTTTCGGTAAGCTTGAAGACCCGACACAGACAAAAGAATTCTTCGAAAAGACTGTCGGCTCTGCCATCGTGATGGAATCTTCAGGCTTCCAGCTTAGCGGCGGCAGCTCAAGCGGCTCTTACTATGATAACCAGCAAGCAGCCATGCAGATCCGCCCGCGCGCCTCCTATGACGGGCTGCGCGGCTTTACTGAAGGCCAAGCGATCATCACATTCGGTGAAATGGTGATGGAATCGCAAGTATTCTACTCTAACCCCGGTCACGCTAAAGCCATGCGTGTGACACGCTTCATGGCACTGCCACCACCTGATGAGAACCTGATCAAACATTCAGGCGCGATTACAAAAGTACGCGATTTGATGGTTCACAAAACTTGGACTGCCATGAAAGCTGATGTTGCTGTTGAAACGCCACCTGAAATTCAGGCCATGGCCGACAGCATCAATCACGCCGAGAAAAAGAAATCTGAACCTGTCGAATCAGGCATGATTGGCGTTGTGGGTGTGTACGCTTTGGTTAACGAAATCGAAGCAGTGCCGCAAAAGACAGATACATCTTCTGGTGACAGCAAAGCCCCTGCAGCAAGCAGTCCGTCTGCGCCTTCACCTGCAGGCGGTATCAAACCAAATCTCGGTGCCGTTAAAACAGTGAAGCCAACAACACGTCCGGGGCAGCCTGCTCAAAAACCTGCAACGCCGCCGCCTGCTGCAGCTGAAAAACCAGCAACACCAGCAGAGCCACCTAAACAGGATAGTAGCGATGCCGCCGGCAGCGGTAACCCGCTCGGCATGTTCGCATCCAAAAAGCCTGATGCCACCGATAAGCCAGCAGCACCAAGCGCACCTGTAGAGCCGCCAAAGGCCGCGACACCTCCAACTGCGCCGACGACGCCGCAAGAACCACCAAAAGCGCCTGCGGAAAAACCAGCAGACAGGCCGCCGGTAGATCTGGACCCTGAAGTTGAAAAGACACTGGATAAGGCAGGTAAAGACGCAAAAGACGCGCTGATTAAAAACAAAGACGAAAAAGGCGAAGGCAGTGATAACGGCTCAGACAAATCCTGATCGTAACGCCACGCGCGCGACCAACTCACAGAGCGGTAACGTGGTCTTTATCGTCATGGTGGCCGTAGCTCTCTTCGCAGCCTTAATGTTCACCTTCTCCCGCGGCGCCCGCCAAGGCGGTGACAATCTCTCTGCCAAACAGGCCGACGTTATGGCCTCTGACATCCTGACATATGTCCAGCGTGTAGAGCGCGGCGTATCACGTGTCTATGGCAGAGGTTTTTCCGAAAACGCCATCAGTTTTCAGAACGAATATATTTCGGGATATGAAAACGCGAACTGCACATCAAACAGATGTCTGGTCTTTCATAAAGACGGTGGTGCCGTCGCCTATAGACAACTGGATTCAAGTTGGTCGAACTCATCAAGCAATTGGAATTTCACTGGTGAAAACTATGTCGTAGGCATCGGCACGGACTGCAATAACGCATCATGCTCGGAATTACTTATGGTGCTTGATGATGTACCATCTGTGCTGTGCGCTGCGCTAAACAAACGCCTGAGCATTGCCCCGCCTATACCGCAAGATAACGGAATTGACCTAACCGAATATGACGGTGCTTTTGCCTATAATGCGGCGAATGATATCGGTGATGATGACGCGCGTCTTGAAGAAATACGTACCGCCTGCTTCGAAGAGTCAGGCGGGAACAATTACTTTTATCACGTCCTGATGGAACGTTAATTACATACGTTCGGGAACTTCAATGCCCAGCAATTCCAGAATTTGAATCAGCATCTCGTATGTAAATGCGCAAAGCGCTAAACGGCTATTGCGAATAGCTTCATCTTCTTCTGACAGAATATGGCAGTTACCGTAGAAACTTGAAAACGCACTCGCCACACGATAAGCATACTCACACAAATGATGCGGCATATAATCACGCAGCGCAAAGTTAAACGCGTCAGGAAACTCTGTCAGCAACAGCGCCAGCGCACGATCCGCATCGCCAATTGCAAACGCATCTGCTTGCGGGATAGCCAAACCTTGCGCTTCAGCCTTTTTCAACAGGGATTTAATACGTACAGCCTGATAGAGCAGATACGGTCCTGTCTTACCTTCAAAGCTCGTCAAGCGCTCAAGATCGAAAACGTAATCTGTAACGCGCGGGTTTGATAGATCTGCAAATTTAATCGCTGCAATACCTACCTTGTGCGCAACGTCGGCCTTCTCATCGGCGTCCATATCCTCGGCCAGCGCGGCTTCGTTCAGACGCTTCATGGCAGTCTCTTCTGCCATAGCGATCAAATCTTCCAGCTTCATCACGCCGCCTGCCCGCGTTTTAAACGGCTTGCCGTCCGTCCCGTTCATCGTACCGAAACCGGCATGAGTTAGCTCAGTACCTACGGGAATAATGCCCGTCAGTTTGGCCGCGCGGAAGACTTGCTCGAAATGCAAATGCTGGCGCTGATCAACGACATAGATAACGCGCGCAGGATTGTACAGTTTCTCACGCTCGACCAATGTGGCCATATCGGTCGTGCCATACATCACACCGCCATCACGCTTATACAAGATCAGCGGTGGCACTTCTTTTTTATCGTCTTCTGTCTTTACAGGAATGATCAGCGCGCCATCATCTTCGACAGCGTGGTTGTTGGCTTTGATATCCTCAACCATTGGCGCGATGTAATCATGTACATCGGACTCGCCTTTCCACAGATCAAAATGAACGCCCAATGTCGCATAGTTACGGCGCATACCATTGACGGATGCCGCCTTAATGACCTGCAACAGCTCAAAATACGGCGTTTCCTTATTCTGAATGCGAACAGTTGCTTCACGCGCTTCTTCTTTACGCGTCTCGCTTTCCTTGCACTCACCCGCCACACGCGGATACATCTCACCCAGCTCTTTCATCAGCGCATCAATCTGCGCTTCATCATCCAGATCAAGACCGAGAATACGGTCGGTATCACCTGTCTTGATAAACTCGCTGATAATCATACCCATATGCGTGCCCCAATCACCCATATGCACATCACCCAGCGTATGAAAGCCTGCAAACTTCATGATACGGCGCACAGAGTCGCCAATAATCGCCGCGCGCAAGTGACCGACATGCATCGGCTTCGCGATATTCGGACCGCCGTAATCCAGAACGATCGTCTGATCTTGCCCGCTATTCCCTGCACCTAAACGCTCATCTGCACGGATCATCTCCAAATGCGCAGACAGAAAATCGTCCGTCACATCAATATTGATGAAACCGGGCCCCGCGATATCAACCTTTGAGAATACATCCTGCGTTTGCAGCTTGCCGACAACGTCATTGGCAATATCACGCGGGTTCTTTTTCGCAAGCTTAGCAGCCGCCATCGCGCCATTACACTGAAACTGTGCTAAATCAGGACGATCAGAAACACGCACCTGCCCAAGCTCTGCGGGCAATTCACTATCAACAAAAACCTGCCCTACGACATGGCTTAATTTATCGGATAAAGATGTCATCGTTCTCTACTTAACTTCTCTTATTTAAATAGGCGAACAGAGTTTGTTCATGGGCAGGAACAAGGCATGAAGCATAGTATGCTATGTGAATGCCGCAGTGACGAACCCATGGACGAACTATGAAGCCGTTTATACGTCTAAGTTAGCAACCTTAAGTGCGTTATCTTGGATAAACTTACGGCGTGGCTCCACCTTCTCCCCCATCAAGGTCGAGAATAGGTCGTTGGATTCCATCGCATCTTCAATCGTAACCTGCAACAATGTGCGGACTTCCGGATCAAGCGTTGTTTCCCAAAGCTGCTCAGGGTTCATTTCACCAAGACCCTTATAGCGGCTGATGGACAGACCTTTACGGCCTTCGCCTTCAGCGGCAGCAAACAACTCGGCCGGGCCCTTGACCTTGATCTCTTTGCCGTCTTTGCCTTTGAATACAGAAACTGTCTCAAAGTTTTCCTGCAACCATTCAATATGATTGTGCAACTTCTGACGCAGCGCCACCTTAATATGATCAGGCAAGATCAGAACGCGTTCGGTAACACCGCGCAGTGTACGTGTCACTGTGTAACCGCCCACCGGTGTAAATTCGACCTTCCAGCCTTTCTCGTATTCAGAAGACTGATCATTCAAACGCTTGGCCAAAGCTTCCGCTTTCTTAGTACCCTGCGCCGCATCTTCCAGAACTTCTTCAGAGAACGCGCCGGCAATCGCCGCCTGCTCGGCCACAAAACGGTTTTTAATTTTCTCGGTCACTGCATCGATCGCCGCATTCACACGACGTGATGTAAAGATAACCTGTTTCAAATCTTCGCCTACACGGGTTTTACCCTGCGCATCAACGTAAACCATGTCATCAATCGCCACATCAACCAGATACTGATCCAGTGACGCCTGATCTTTCAAATACAGCTCGGAGTTACCACGCTTTACCTTGAACAGCGGTGGCTGTGCGATGTACAGATAGCCGCCTTCGATAATCGATGGCATCTTGCGGTAGAAAAATGTCAACAGCAGCGTACGGATGTGCGCACCATCAACGTCCGCATCGGTCATGATGACAATCTTATGGTAGCGCAGCTTTTCGATGTTGAAGAACTCTTCACCGTAGCCCGTGCCCAGCGCCGTAATCATCGTGCCAATTTCCTGGTTACCCAGCATCTTGTCATCACGCGCCTTCTCAACATTCAGAATTTTACCACGCAAAGGCAGGATCGCCTGGAATTTACGGTTACGGCCTTGCTTGGCAGAACCACCAGCAGAATCCCCCTCCACGATGAAGATTTCGGCTTCTTCCGCCTTCTTGGTCTGACAGTCCGCCAATTTACCGGGCAGTGATGAAACATCCATCACACTCTTACGCGTCATTTCGCGAGCTTTACGTGCCGCCTCACGCGCTTGCGCCGCCTGCACGATCTTGCCTACGATGTTCTTGGCCTCTTTTGGATTTTCTTCAAGCCATGTGCTGATCGCTTCTGTTACAACAGAGCTGACAACTGGCTGTACTTCGGAGGACACAAGTTTGTCTTTTGTCTGGGACGAGAATTTCGGATCAGGCACCTTAACTGACAGAACGCAGCTCATACCTTCACGGATATCTTCACCCGTCAGTGACACTTTGTCATTCTTGATCAGGCCACTTTCTTTAGCGTACTTACCAACTGTACGTGTCAACGCATCACGGAAACCGGCCAAGTGCGTACCACCGTCACGCTGTGGAATATTGTTCGTAAAGCAGTGCATGGTTTCATGGAATGAGTCATTCCACTCCAGCGCACATTCAACCGTAATATCATTATCCTCGCCGTTAACAGCGATTGGTGCAGACAACAGCGATGTTTTCGAACGATCAAGGTATTTAACAAACTCTTCAATACCGCCTTCATAATTGAAATGCGATACCAGCTCAGGATCTTCGCGCTTATCTGTCAGATAAATATTCACGCCTGAATTCAAAAATGCGAGTTCACGCAGACGATCTTCCAACGTCTTGAACTTGAATTCTGTCATTGTGAATGTCGTATCGGACGGCAGGAATGTCAGCTCCGTACCGTTACGCTCACCTGGTTCCAACTCGCGCACAGCTTCCAGCGGACCTTCAGACGCACCGTCTTTAAAGCGCATAAACCATTCTTTGCCATCACGGCGGATACGAAGCTCCAGCTTCTCGGACAGTGCGTTCACAACAGACACACCCACACCGTGCAGACCACCGGAAACTTTGTAAGAGTTGCTGTCGAACTTACCGCCTGCGTGCAGCTGCGTCATAATCACTTCAGCAGCGGAAACACCTTCGCCCTTATGCATATCAACAGGAATGCCACGGCCATTATCTTTGATTGTCGCAGAACCATCAGGGTTCAAAATCACGTCAACACGGTCACAGTGTCCGGCCAAAGATTCATCGATCGCGTTATCGACAACTTCGTACACCATATGGTGCAAGCCCGAACCGTCATCCGTATCACCGATATACATACCGGGACGCTTTTTAACCGCCTCAAGGCCTTTCAGAACCTTAATATTATCGGCACCGTAATCGTTGCCACCTGTCTCTTTTTCGTTTTCTTTTTGTGCCATCTCAGCCATGATTCGTAATATTTCTTAATTCAGTTTAAAAACGTTGGTTTTCTGCCCTTTTGGGAATAGAATTATATAGCATACGGCAATACATAACGCACGCGAAAACGCCCGTTTTTACCGGTTTTTATACACAGTCAAAATGGCAGAAAATATTAGAATTCAGGTGTTTTGAACGGGTGCTGGTAACGATCACGCATCTTGGCCAGCTCTATACTGACTTGCGTTTCGAAAGCAATAATCTCTTCATTCATTTTCAGAAGCTCGGCATAGCGTGAATCACTAAGACCGCGCAAATAATAATCAACGGACTTAGGGTCCATATCATCAAACTGCCCATAGGCATAACGCCCACGAACCTGATCTTTTCCCAGATCGGCAAAGCCCATGGCGCACCCGTCAGCCCTCTGCTTGATCGCTTCGTGCGGCGGCACATTCACGGCCTTGAATTGCTGACCCGGGCGCGGCAATGCCTTCACCGCGCGCTGCGCGTCCCTCATCGTCGTCTTGGTGCGTTCACGCGCGAACATCCGCTCCGCGGCCTCATATGGCGTAATACTCATTCTTTCGGCCAGCTGCTCCATAGTATGACCAGCGTAAAAATTCATCTTGGACTCATTTTCAAAGAACGCCATAAAGGCTGCCTGCTGGGCATCACCAGTAAAATGGGTAATCATATCCTCATCGGTTGCCTCTGCGAACGCACGCGCAATATTACCCTTACGCAGTACACAATATTCCCAGAACATATCCAGCCCTAAAAGCTCTTTGGCTTCATAGGCAACTGTACACTGGAACGCATTGGCATCCGCCTCATATACGAATGTCTGCAATGTCAGAATATGCGGATTAGCTGTCGCATATGTGCCGCGCCTTACAGCATATTGAAACGCATGACGATATTCATGTGAGCCGTTTGAAAAGAAATGCGGCAGCAAACCATATTTATAGTGCGCAGCCTCTTCGCTCACATCCATCAATACGGAACGGCTGGCGTGGTTATACAGACCATCATAGTTCTTACCGCTAAGATCCCCGAAAAAGACTTTCATATCCTCCAGCTCGGGGGTCTGCACCAACATGCCGTTAAAACTCGGGCAATCCATCAAAAGCGCATAGGCATTGTCCATCTGACTTGCCAGTAAAACAGGCACAGCCGTCCGAACATCGGTCTGGTATTTATGCTCAAACTGTGAACAGGGCTTCTCCAGCCAGCGTGCGATACTACGCCACATCGGGCGACTTAAATCCCCGCCGGGTATATGATTGCTATTGATCTCTCCATCCATGACAGGACGCTAGCACACCATCCAAGAGTTATGCAAAGTTTTAAAGCCTGAGCACAGAAATTTACATTATGTCAACTATTATGGTATAGTTTTATCGTAATTTCATAGATGAAAAGGATTGCAGCGATGGTAAAGAAATACGAAGATTCAGGCACAGGCCAACTATCGGAAAAGGTAGAACAAACATCCAATTTTCTATCTCGCCTCCTGCAAGGTGCCAGCGATATGGTCGCAGGCATCAACATACAGAACATTCAGGTGTTTGCCCTTGAGAACACAGCAGGAAGCACTACACAGAACAACTTCACCCCCAAATTTGAAGTCGAAGGCGTCTCTGCCACAGGCGAGATCGATATTACAGGATACTACCCCGTTCATGCTAATAACGGCGCAGGTGAACTGGGGCTTGAAAAAAGCCATACAAAGCAGCTGAACGGCTTTGAAGCACATGAGCTGCTAACAGCCCTTGAATCAGGCGCAAAAATTGAAGACTGCATGAATTTTTCAGGCTGGCAAAAAGACGGGGAAGATTACAGCTCGTCCTACGCGCGCGGATCTGAGCTGGACGATCTGGAACCTAATTTTTCCATTACCAGAGCACGCGGCAGCACAAACACGTCAAGTCTGGCAGGTTTATTTAACCAGGTCAGTGCAGCACCTGATCTAAACCTTGAAACGTTCAAGGACAACCTAAGAACATTTATAGAAATTGAGCGGGGCAATCAGCTTATTAAATACGGAAATATGCCAACCCCGACGTTAAGCTAAAAACTAAATATAAATGTATAATGCCGCTAAAGCGCCTAGGCGACCTTGGCGGCATTTTTATTATCCGGCTGCCCCGTGATGCGGCTGTCATTCACCTCAAAAAACACCGCTTTTCCCCTCAGGTCATCGAACAAAGCCTTATCTGTCCCCGTCAGCCATACCTGCCCGCCGAGCGAAAGCAGAATATCATGCAGTAAATGCCTGCGCGTATCATCCAGATGCGCCGCGACTTCATCTAGAAGCAATATCGGCGGCACGCCGCGCTCTGCCTTTATCAAGCGGCTATGCGCGAGAATAATTCCGATCAAAAGCGCCTTCTGCTCCCCCGTGGAGCATTGATCAGCGGGCATATTCTTAGCTGCATATTTGGTCAGCACATCTGTCTTATGTGGTCCCGTTGCCGCGCCGCCCGTGGTAGCATCGAGCCTGCGGCTCTGCTCCAGCTGATATTTGAACAAATCCTCGACTTCCAGCGCAGGCGCATTCAAAAGCAACTCTTCCAGCGTGCCGTGCAATCCCAGATGCGAGCGTGGAAACGCTTCATGTTCATCCTTAGCGGCCACATCGCACGCCGCTTGCAGACGCTGGACAAAATCAAGACGGGCAGCGGCAATCGCCACACCTGTCTCCGCCATACTGGCCTCCAGCCCCTGCACCCACACAGGGTCTGCATGACCTTCCTGCAATAGTTTAGAGCGCTGGCGCAGCGCATTTTCATACCGCGTAATACGGCCGCTATGCGCAGGATCAAACGTAAACACCAAACGGTCAAAAAAACGGCGGCGCGATGAAGAGCCATCAAGAAACAGCCCGTCCATTTGCGGTGTCAGCCAGACACAGGATAGATATTCCGCAAGCGCATTCTGCCCCTTGGCAGCCTCCCCGTTAATGCGGACAAGGCGTTTGTCTTTGACAGGATCACGCCCCGTACCGATCTGTGCCTCACCATACGGGGTTTCGGCCTTCGCCGCTACAGACCATGCCGCATCAGGCATATCGACATTCTGAATCTCGGTAATCTTGGCATTGCGCATCCCGCGCCCGGGCGATAGCAAAGACACAGCCTCCAACACATTAGTCTTACCCGCGCCATTCACACCATGCAGCACCACAGGGGCAGAGGCCAACCCCTCCAGCCGCGCCTGCTCATAACAGCGAAAATGCGTCAATGTCAACGATTTCAAATAAGACATAAAACCATATAAGCATGCCTCAAAGCCTTACGCCATATGAATCCGCGCAAATCCGAAGGTCTTGCACATAACAAAAAAGCACGGAACAGGCCCGTGCTTTTGAATGCGTATTATATAGTCGTCGGCTTATCTGAACAGCGGCGTGATGACTTTCGCACTATGGCCTTCGGATAGCGGCGCACGCTCCATCGGCTCACCTTTCATAGCCCGACCTTCCAAAGATGTCACAACCTCGGCTAAATCTTTCAAGCGCAGGAGTACAGACACATCATAGTGGTCACGACGCAGTAAACCACGTTTTTCGCGCAACTCATCGTCAATGTCTCTGGTAAGCATAACATTGGCATAGCATTTATATCCGTGAAAAGTATTAAAACATGCCGTTAGCATAGGATATTCAACATCCAGCTTCGGCGTAATGCTTCTACCTGTACGAGGATCAAGAGCCAAAGAGCCTTTGGATGGATCAAAGACTTTAAAATCATCTTCATCCTGATTGGTCAAAAAACCATATGTTACCCCTGAACGCCCAATTAATGTCAGACCATCATAACGGTTAACAACTTCAAATTTCGGTTTTAATAATGCCATATTCTGTCTCACTTCGCCATATTTACGCAATAAAATTTTACATAAAGTAATATTTTTGTTCTGTTTTGTCAAACAAAAAAGGCACGAGAAATAATCCCGTGCCTTTCTAAATAACTAAGCAGACTTACTTCTTTTTAGCAGTTGTCTTCTTGGCCGCAGTTTTTTTCGCTGGGGCCTTTTTCGTTGCAGGCTTCTTGGCAGCCGCCGCTTTAGCCACGGGCTTAGCCGCCAAAGAGTCGCGGATTTCACGAAGCAGCAAAATATCTTCAGGTGTTTTTGCAGGTGCCGCAGGCTTGGCCTCTTCCTTTTTCTTCAGCTTGTTCACGTTCTTAACCAACAAGAACACAACAAACGCAACGATCAGGAAATTGATCACGGCATTAATGAAGATACCGTAATTGACTGTGGCAGCGCCGGCTTCTTGCGCAGCCGCAAGGCTTTCATACTCACCACCTGACAAATTGACATACAGATCAGCAAAATCAACGCCCGCTGTAAACACGCCGATAAACGGCATCAAAACATCTTTCACCATAGACTGGACGATCGTTGTGAACGCCGCACCCATAATGATACCAACAGCCATATCCATGACATTGCCGCGGGCGATAAATTCTTTGAACTCTTTATACATACTCTTTGCTTCCCTCATTTTGATAACAATGGGTAAAATTGTAACTCATTGATATAACTACACAAGCACAAAAGTAAAAAGGCGCGCCCAAAGACACGCCTTTTTGAAACCTTTATGGGATAACGCTTAAACGCGCAGCGGCATCAAAACGTAAAGTGCAGAGCTATCGCTCGGATCCTGAATAATTGTCGGAGACGCCGCGTCAGCAAGTGTCAGGCGACAACCATCACTTTCGATCTGGCTTGTAATGTCCAGCAGGTAACGGGCGTTAAAGCCGATTTCCATGTTGTCATTGCCGTGAATTTCAAGATCTTCTGTAGCACTACCTGCTTCAGGTGAGTTTGCGGACAATGTCATTGTGTTACCGGCCAAAGCAATTTTAACCGCACGTGACTTACCGTCAGAAATTGTAGATACACGGTCAACAGCGCCGCTCAGAAGTTTTGCGTTCACTTCGACAACCTTGTCATTACCTTTAGGAATGACTTGCTCGTAATTAGGGAACGTACCGTCAATCAGCTTGGATGTCAAAATGATGTGATCAAACGCAAAGCGGACTTTGCTTTCTGACAGGCTGATCTGAATTGTATCTGCCGCATCTTCAACCAGCTTGCGCAGCTCGCCGATTGTCTTGCGCGGCACAATCACACCGGGCATACCTGTTGCACCTTCGGGCAATGGCATTTCAAAACGTGCCAGACGGTGACCATCAGTTGCGACAGCGCGCAGAACCTGTACGCCTTCGCTTTCTGCTTCGTGAATGTAAATACCGTTCAGGTAGTAACGTGTTTCCTCTGTAGACATCGCAAACTTTGTGCGATCAATAAGAGAGCGCAGCTCGTTCGCTGGCAGAGAGAAGTTAATTGAAAACTCTTGGTTGCCGATCTCGGGGAAGTCAGCAACTGGCAAGCAGCTCAGGCGGAAGTTAGAACGGCCTGCTTTAACAGTCATGATGTTACCACCATCAGCCAGATCCAGTTCAACCGCTTCGCCATCAGGCAACTTACGCACGATGTCGTGCAATGTGTGCGCCGGCGCTGTCGTAGAACCAGGTGAAGAAACTTCAGCCGCTACAGACTCATGAATTTCCAAATCCATGTCTGTTGTCGACATTGTCAGCGTGCCGTCTTCGGCTTTCAAAAGCACGTTAGATAGAATAGGAATAGTATTGCGGCGTTCAACAACGCTCTGTACGTGGTTTAGTGATCTTAGTAACGCTGCACGGTCGATCGTGAATTTCATGGCATTTTCCCCAAATAAACATAAAAAAAATTTCTGCTGGAATCGGAATATAGCACACAGACACCGAAAGCCAAGAGCTTAGAAGGCTTTCAGGGATTTTATCCCACACATACCCATCAACTAATCAGGGACTTTTAAACCGCTCATAAACAAGCTCTTGTAACCAAGGCAGAAAAAGGCCTATTTTTGAATTAGTTAAGAAA
>DUBU01000025.1:0-23872 GCA_012960155.1 Micavibrio sp.
GGCTGTGTAGATCGCTTCAACCGCGCCAGCAGCACCCAGCAGGTGACCGATGGCAGATTTTGTTGAAGACATAGATACGCCGCCGATATCAGAACCGAACAAACGTTTAACAGCCGTACACTCGATACCATCACCAACAGGTGTGGATGTACCGTGCGCGTTGATATAATCAATATCCGCAGCAGAAACACCAGCACGCTTGACTGCAGCCTGCATAGCACGGAAACCACCGTCACCGTTTTCAGCAGGAGATGTCATGTGATATGCATCACCTGACAGGCCGTAACCGATAATCTCACCGTAAATTTTAGCGCCGCGTTTTTTCGCGTGCTCATATTCTTCCAGAATAACGATGCCTGAACCCTCACCGATTACAAAGCCATCACGGCCTTCATCGAACGGACGAGAACCCGCCTGAGGATCATCATTGTAACCTGTAGACAAGGCACGAACAGCAGCAAAGCTGGCAACACCTAAACGGTTTACAGCTGCTTCTGCACCACCGGCAACCATCACATCGGCATCATCAAGCGCAATCAAACGCGCTGCATCACCAATAGCATGTGTGCCCGTAGCACAAGCCGTAACCACAGAATGGTTAGGACCTTTAAAACCATATTTAATGGAGACATGCCCCGACGCCAGATTGATCAACATCGCAGGATTCGCAAATGGAGAAATACGGCGCGGGCCACGCTCATGTAGCGTGATAGATGTATCATACATCGTGCCAAGACCACCAATACCTGAACCGATCAAAACGCCGGTACGGCATAGGCTCTCTTCATCAGTAGGCTTCCACCCTGAATCCTCAACAGCTTCGTGTGCGGCCGCAATAGCATAAGTGATGAAAGTATCCATCTTCTTTTGCTCTTTAGGCTCAACAAACAAATTAACGTTGAAATGACCTTCGGGAGGGGTTTCGCTATCACTCATCGGGATCATACCCGCGATTTGTGATGTGATATCTGAGGCATCAAAGCGAGTGATTTTATCAAGCCCGCTTTCACCGGCAGTCAAACGACGCCAGTTATAGTCAACCCCTACACCAAGGGGTGACACCATGCCCATACCTGTGATGACAACACGTCTCATGATACTTAATTTTTCGTAGATTGTACGGAAGGGTATTTCCGGCCGAAGCCGGAAAAGAGCCGAAATTACTCGGCTGCGTTTTCCTTGATGAAGTTGACGGCATCGCCAACAGTCTGAATTTTCTCAGCTGCATCATCAGGAATTTCAACGTTGAATTCTTCTTCAAACGCCATAACAAGCTCAACTGTATCCAGAGAGTCTGCACCCAGATCATCAATGAAGCTAGCACCTTCAGTAACTTTGTCTTCATCTACACCAAGATGTTCTACAACAATCTTTTTAACTCTTTCGGCAACGTCACTCATTTTCGTTCCTTACCTTTTTCTTCAGTTTTCAGTTACACCAATTTAGTCGATCACTTAACCATTGAATAGCTAAATTTTGTATAGCCTGCTCAAGCGAAGGGCGAATTTATACATTCCCGCAGTGCAAAAGCAAGCAATTTTGTTTTCTAGCCCATATCCCCCTGACAAACCAGCACTTTTACATACATATACACAGCGTATTAGTGCTGGCTCATGAGCGGCTATGAGCCTAGATCATGGCCATACCGCCATTGACGTGAATCGTCTGACCTGTGACATATCCGGCTTCATCACTTGCCAGATATACAACCGCAGACGCGATTTCATCAGGGGCGCCCATGCGCGCCATAGGAATGTTGTTATTGATTCGCTCTTTCTGGTCATCTGTCAGAACGTCGGTCATTGCTGTGGCAATAAAGCCGGGTGCAATACAGTTAACTGTAATGCCGCGGCTGGCAACTTCCGCCGCCATTGCCTTGGACCAACCAATCATACCGGCTTTAGAGGCACAGTAATTCGCTTGGCCAGGATTACCTGTCGTACCAACAACAGAACCGATATTCACGATTCGGCCGTGACGCGCCTTCATCATGCCACGCTGAACTGCACGAGCCAGACGGAATGTCGCTGTCATATTTACGTCGATAACTTCCTGCCAGTCTTCGTCTTTCATACGCATAGACAGATTATCACGCGTCAAACCAGCGTTATTCACGAGGATATCAACCTTTTCCATCGCCTCTACTGCAGACTTCACCAGCGCATCCGCACCCTCTGCTGTCGACAAGTCAGCAGGCAATACGTGGACACGATCGCCTAGCTCTGACGCCAAAGCCTTTAGCTTATCTTCGTTACGGCCGGAAATACCTAAAGTCGCACCAGCGTCATGCAAGGCTTTGGCAATCTCGCCGCCAATACCGCCAGTTGCGCCCGTTACCAGCGCTGTCTTACCAGTTAAATCAAACATGATTATCCTCTCAGATTAGTAATTAACTCTTCAATTTGTTCAGGAGTGCCAACAGATGATGTCGCGATATCACGGTCAATACGCTTCACCAAGCCAGCCAAAACTTTACCAGCGCCAAGCTCCACAGCTTCGCTAACACCGTTTTCTTTCATCCAGATCACTGATTCGCGCCAGCGCACAGCACCTGTAATCTGGTCGATCAAAAGACTACGAATATCTGCAGGCTCTGTCACCGCTTGCGCCGTCACGTTAGCCACGACAGGTACGCAAGGCGGACGAATATTTGTATCCGCAAGTGCCGTCGCCATCTTCTGGGCGGCAGGCGCCATCAATGAACAGTGAAACGGCGCGCTCACAGGCAACGTAACAGCTTTCTTAGCGCCACGTTCTGTCGCCAGAGCCACGGCAGCTTCAACCGCACCTTTGTGACCGGATACAACAACCTGACCAACAGAGTTATCATTGGCCGCCTGACATACTTCGTCACCTGAGGCCTGATCCGCAATCGCTTTCACTTCTTCAAACTCGAGACCAAGAATCGCTGCCATCGCGCCGACACCAACAGGGACTGCAGCCTGCATCGCTTGACCACGCGTTTTCAAAAGACGCGCCGTATCTGCAATTTCCAGAGCACCCGCAGCCGTCAAAGCTGAGTATTCACCCAGCGAATGTCCCGCTACAAAAGCACAACAATCTTCAATTTTAATGCCGCCCTGCTTTTTAAGGACATTTACTACAGCCATCGAAACAGCCATCAGCGCAGGCTGCGTATTCTCTGTCAGGTTTAGATCGCTCTCAGGGCCTTCCCACATAATTTTGGAAAGGTTCTGCGACAACGCATCATCTACCATTTCAAAAACATCTTTGGCATCGGTAAAGGCATCAGCTAGATCCTTACCCATACCAATAAACTGGGACCCTTGGCCCGGAAATACAAATGCGCGTGTCATTACCACTCCTCACATTATTATGTTCATATATATGTTGGCTGATACCTATACACCATTGAAACGGGCTATGCCACCCTTACCAAAGCATAGCTGTAACCCGCTGTGTACAACACTTCACCCTACAACCATGAAAAATTTGTATTTTTGCCGAAAATATGCAATATTAGGGCATCTCAAAGAAAACAAAAAAGCGCCGTATTATGCCCTTTTTAAGGGACGAGTATATGCGGTACGGCGACAACCTTGAACGGGAGAACACCTTGATGCCATGTTCCATTATGAATGACCGCGTACAACTGACTTTTTCTGGCAGATCCAGCTCAATCAATCTTATGATGGGCGAAACAGACCATATGATGTTAGGCCGCAGCGCCCTGCAGCGCCCGGACGTGCGCCGCGCAGAACTTGCCGCGATGCTACGCAAATACATGAAGACCCAAAAATCAGCAAAATCACAAAGTACTTACTGGCGCACTTTCATGACTGGTTACACAGGAAGCAGCGCCAACAGCAACGATTTACCACTTCCGGTCGGAGCCGATTCGTAATCCTATAAAATTGCGATATTTTTCTTGCATATCCGCGGATTATCCGTATAAATGCGCATACTCTATAAATATGTAGAGCAATAGCAACCTCGCTGGCGGCATGTCCGTCAGCTTTGTTTCTAGGTATAGAACAAACCCGAGAGGAGATTAATATGCCTTTATACGAAACCGTGTTTATCGCACGGCAGGAACTTTCAGATGCGCAGGTTAAGACCCTGACTGAAGATTTCTGCAAAATCATCACAGACGCCAAAGGTAAAGTCCACAAGACTGAATTCTGGGGTCTGAAAACACTGGCTTACAAAATCAACAAAGCCCGTAAAGCCCACTACGTTCTGGTTGAACTCGAGACTCCTGCAGAAGCTCTGCTGGAAGTTGAGCGCCAAATGCGTCTGTCAGACGACGTTCTGCGTTACATGAGCATTAAACTGGAAAAACTATCAGACGGTCCTTCAATTATGATGGGCGGCAGTCGTGATACAGAAGAGAAGGAGGCCGCATAATGGGTGCAGCAGATACTCCAACAGTTAAGCGTCCGTTTTTCAAACGCCGCAAAACATGTCCATTCACAGGCCCTAACGCGCCTACAATTGATTGGAAAGACACAAAAACACTCAGCCGTTACGTATCAGAGCGTGGCAAAATGGTTCCTAGCCGTATCACTGCTGTTTCTCAAAAGAAACAACGTGAACTGGCGAAAGCTATCAAGCGCGCACGTTACATGGCCCTGATGCCTTACGTGCGTCAGGAATGGGACGGCAGATAAGGAGCGTATGAAATGGCTATGCAAGTTATCCTATTAGAACGTGTAGAAAACCTTGGCAACCTTGGCGAAGTCGTCAACGTTAAGCCTGGTTACGCACGTAACTTTCTGATCCCGCAGCAAAAAGCTCTGCGCGCTACGAAAGACAACATTGCTTACTTCGAAACTCAGAAGAAAGAGATCGAAAAGCAGAACGAAGCCAAGCGTAAAGAAGCAGAAAAAGACGCGAAGAAAATCGAGGGTGTTACTGTCGATGTTATCCGTCACGCTTCTGAAAGCGGCCAGCTTTACGGTTCAGTTACAGCACGCGACATTGCGGACGCCGTAACAGAATCTACAAGCATCAAAGTTGCCCGTTCAACAATTCGTTTGAACGACGCACTGCGCACAATCGGCTTGTACGAAGTTGAAATTGCTGTTCACCCGGAAGTTATCGTGGCTGTAACAGTAAACATCGCACGTACAAACGACGAAGCAGCGACACAGCGTAAAACAGGTAAAGCTCTGATTGCAGACGCATTCCTGCCTGCTGAAGAAAAAGCTGCTGCTGCTGAAGAAGCTGCTGAAGCTGCTAAAGAAGAGATGCTGGAAGAAGGCGCTCTGGAAGCTGAAAAGCAACGCGACGCTGAGGAAGCCGAAGAAGCTGCTAAAGAAGCTGCGAAGAAAGAAGCTAAAGCTGCTAAAGAAGCAGAAAAAGCTGCTGCCGCTGCTGCTGAAGAAGCTGAAGGCGAAGAAGCCACAGCTGAAGAAGCAAGCGAAGAAGCTGAAGAGAAGTAATTCTCTTCCCTTCCAAACAGATTTGAAAAACCCGCCAACACGGCGGGTTTTTTATTATGTGGTTTTGTCCACGTTATTCCCGCTATCCACAGGGGGGCCGACATCTTTCACTAGCACTCTTGTCGGGTGCGGTATAATTTCTAATCATGGTTACAGATAAAAAATTAGACTCTCAGAATGAAATGCATACGGTTGGCGAAGCCGCCTATCGTATGATGCCCCATAATCTAGAAGCTGAACAAGGCTTGCTAGGCGCGCTGCTGGTTGATAACCGCGCGATGGAAAAAATCGGTGATTTTCTGAATGCCGAACATTTCTTTGCTCCTGCTCACCAACGTATTTTCAAAGCCATCCAGACTCTGGTAGAACGCGGGCAAACAGCAACACCTGTTACCCTAAAAACCTATTTCGAAAAAGACGAAGATCTGTCCCATATCGGCGGCGCAGAATATCTGGCAGATCTTGCCGCCAGTGTTATCAGTATCGTTAACGCCGAAGACTACGCTAAAAGCCTGTACGAGTTACACTTGCGCCGCGAGCTTATCTCGCTCGGCGAAGACATCGTCAATGATTCCTATAGCTCTTCCTTGGAGCGCGATGCGACCAACACAATAGAAGACGCTGAAGCCAAGCTATTTAAATTGGCAGAAACGGGCGATGCAAATAAAGGGTTTGTGACGCTTAAAACATCTATACTGACCGCTATCGAAGTGGCGGAAACAGCCTATAAAACCGAAGGCCACGTAACAGGTGTGACAACAGGCCTGCGCGATCTGGATGCCAAACTCGGCGGTCTACACCCGTCTGACTTGCTGATCCTCGCCGCACGTCCGTCAATGGGTAAGACCTCTTTGGCGGTGAACATCGCCTTTAACGCAGCCAAAGCCTACGCCGATTCAGGCGGTAAAGAAGGTGGTATCGTTGGCTTCTTCTCTCTCGAGATGTCATCTGACCAGCTTGCCACTCGTATTCTTGCCGAACAGTCAGGCATCTCCGGCGACTCGCTGCGTAAAGGTAATATCAAGGAAAACGAATTCCGCCGCTTCATCGAAGCGAGCCAGAAACTAACCCAAGTGCCGCTGCATATCGATGACACGCCTGCCCTATCAATCTCGGCAGTCCGCACCCGCGCGCGCCGTCTGAAACGCCAGCACGGCCTTGATATGCTCATGGTCGACTACTTGCAGCTTTTGCGCGGCACAGGGTCCAAACAAGGCACAGAAAACCGTGTGCAGGAAGTCTCCGAAATCACACAGGGTTTAAAGGCTATTGCCAAGGAATTACATATTCCTGTGATCGCTCTGTCACAGCTCTCCCGTGCGGTGGAACAGCGTGAAGATAAACGCCCGATGCTATCTGACCTGCGTGAATCAGGTTCGATTGAACAGGATGCGGACGTGGTCATGTTCATCTATCGTGAAGACTACTATCTGGAGCGTGCACAGCCCGACGTTAATGACGGCGACAAGCACGCCCAGTGGCAGGAACGCATGGAGCGCGCCCATAACAAAGCCGAAGTCATTGTTGCCAAGCAGCGTCACGGTCCGATCGGTCCTGTGCAGCTATACTTCGATCCGAGCGTCACACGCTTCTCCGATCTGGAGCAATACCACAACGAATAAGAGACACAGCCATGAACAACCGTACGGCCTCTTCATGGCTGACTATCGACCTCAAAGCGCTCGCCGCCAATTACAACCTATTCCGTGAGAAGGTCGGCGACAAATGTCGTGTATCAGGCGTAGTCAAAGCCAACGGATACGGGCTGGGCATCGAAAAAGTCTGGGCCACACTGGAAAATCAGGACTGTCCCTCTTACTACGTCGCCACTCTGGACGAAGCCCTGAAACTACGCGGCATGACACGCAAACCTATCGCCGTATTAGGAGGCCTTTACCGCGGCACCGAAGACTATTACGTTCACGAAAACATCACCCCTGTTTTAAACTCGCTCGCTGATATTGCCGATTGGGCAAAAGTGGCTGCAGGCCGCAGCATCCCCCTGCCCGCCATCATCCATTTTGATACCGCTATGAATCGTCTTGGGCTAGATAGCGTGGAAACACCGCAATTACTGGAAGACTTATCAATTATCGGCTCCCTGCAAATCAAAGCCATCATGACACATTTTGCGTGCTCTGATGACCGTAAAGAAAACGGTGATTTGGATGACATTACAGTCATGCAAGCAAAGCGATTTAAAGGCATCGCAAAGCATTTTCCTGATACACCGAAATCACTTTGCAACTCGGCAGGCGTATTCTGCGACAGCTCATATTACATGGATAACATCCGTCCGGGCATGGCACTTTATGGCCTGAACCCGACACCGCACACTGATAATCCGATGCAAAATGTTGTCGGACTAAAAGCGCGTATTTTACAAGTGCGTCAAGCCCTTAAAGATGAGACTGTCGGATACGGCGCAACGTACCGTTTCGATAAAAATTCAACCACCGCAACTGTCGGCCTTGGTTACGCTGATGGCTTTTTACGCAGCCTCACCAATAAGGGGCAGATGTTCTACAAAGGAGAAGCCTGCCCGATCGTCGGGCGTGTTTCAATGGATGCGGTAACAGTCGATATCACCCACTTGGAAAACAAACCCAAGCAAGGAGATGCGCTGGATGTGATCTGCGATCAACAAACCGCAGACGATTTAGCACGCGATGCAAGCACAATCGGATACGAAATCCTAACCTCACTTGGCAGCCGTTATAGCCGCGAATATGTTTAAGTCATTCGCATATCTTCAGGAAGGTCCACATCAGAGATAGCCGCAAACTGCGAAGAATAATCATGCGGGAATCTAAAATCCCACCACTCGGACGGTAAAGGCAGAATAGTCTGCCCCGCTATGTCAGCCGCTCTTAAAAACAGCGTCTCAAGATAAACCCTATTTGCGAGCACATTGGCAGGAAAAACCTGATAACTTCGTGCTGCTGGATTAACGGCGGGGTCAGTCGTCAGATGATCAAAGGCCGTCCCCATATCCCATTCCTGACCGTCTTCTCCAATCAAATTAACATCAACTGCCATACCACGTGGGTGACCACCAGTTCCCGGCGGTGATAACAACCTATTGGGCCCTGGCTCACACCATTGCGGATTGGCCTTAACTATATCAGTTTCCTGCATGGCCACTTGTGCTTCAATTGTGCGCAGACCATCCTTTAAAACCAGCTTCGCGCCGCGTTCGCTCTGTGCCAGCCTGGCTACATTAAGTACAATATCGGCTAGTTCCCGATGCAGCCAGAACTGCGCCCCATCACGATACAACGCCGCCCCGAAGATGTTTTCAGGGTGCGCAGCATCAGCATACACGAGATCAATTTCAATCGGCTCGTGATCGATAAACTGATTCATACAGATCAAATCTGCGGGTTTTATGCTCTTCACAGTGGACGAACTCACAAAAATATCCTAGGTTTCAATCTTATTGTTGAGGCGCTGCAAATGACTGACGACACACATAATACTACAACAGAACTGACTGACAACTTGGTAAAAAATTCCAAGTCTGCAATCGATTACGTTCTGGATAGCTGCGAAGCCATCGGCGTAACGATCATGCATTTGTTCCGCATCATCGGCGGAATCAGCATTTTTGTGTTCAATGCAGTCACTCACGTTTTTTTACCGCCCTTTTACCCGCGCCTTATACTGCGCCAGTTTGTCGATATCGGCTACTACTCTCTGCCCGTTGTCGGCATGACGGCTCTCTTTACAGGGATGGTACTGGCCTTGCAAAGCTACACAGGTTTTGCCCGCTTTAACGCAGAAAGCGCTGTCGCATCCGTTGTTGTTCTCTCAATCACCCGCGAACTGGCCCCCGTATTGGCAGGCCTGATGGTCGCAGGCCGCGTCGGCGCCTCTATGGCTGCGGAAATCGGAACCATGCGCGTTACCGAACAGATCGATGCGTTATCTACCCTGTCTGTAAATCCTTTCAAATACCTGATCGCACCGCGCGTGATTGCAGGCACATTAATGCTGCCCGTACTTGTTTTAATCGGTGACATTGTCGGCGTATTCGGCGGCTACTTGGTCAGCATTTATAACCTCGGCTTTTCACCGGGCAGCTACTTATCTCAAACATGGAACATTATTGAACGTGTTGACGTTGTATCCGGCCTTGTGAAAGCAGCTGTGTTTGGCTTCCTTGTTTCCGTCATGGGCTGTTACCACGGCTTTAATTCCGGTCGCGGCGCACAAGGTGTTGGTGCTGCTACAACATATGCGGTGGTATCATCATCCATCCTGATCTTGATTTCTAATTATCTCCTGACGCAGGTATTCTTTTCATGAGTGAAGCAGAACAAAATATCAAACTGCGTCTATGCGGCGTCAAAAAATCTTTCGGCAGCAACAAGGTTCTGCAAGGTGTTGACCTTGAAATCCCTAAAGGAAAATCTCTAGTCGTCATCGGCGGATCTGGTACAGGTAAATCCGTCATGTTGAAATGCGTGCTCGGCCTGATACAGCCTGACGAAGGATCCATCCTGATCGATGGTCAGGAAAGCGTTGGTGTCGACAGCAAAGAGCGCGATAGAATCATGCGCAAATTCGGCATGCTCTTCCAAGGCGCAGCCCTGTTTGACTCTTTGAAAATATGGGAAAATGTTGCTTTCGGTCTTATTCAAGGACGCGGCATGGACCGTGAAGAAGCCCGCAAAATCGCTATCGAAAAAATTCAGGCTGTCGGGCTGCGTGCTTCGGTCGGTGATCTGTTCCCCGCCGAACTTTCAGGCGGTATGCAAAAACGTGTGGGCTTGGCACGCGCTATTGCGGCTAACCCTGAAATCATTTTCTTTGATGAACCGACCACAGGTCTGGACCCGATTATGGCTGACGTTATTAACGACCTGATCGTAGACTGTGTGAAAGATTTGGGCGCGACTACGCTATCGATCACGCATGATATGGCCAGCGCCCGTAAGATTGCTGATAACGTTGCTATGATCTATCAAGGACGCATCGTGTGGCATGGCCCTGTAGAAGAATTGGATCATTCAGGCAATGATTACGTGGATCAATTCATCCACGGCCGCGCTGATGGCCCGATTACCGAAGACTCAAAATTGATGCATGAAGCCGCCTGATTTTTCATACTCAGGTTTTCCCCTAAATACCATCATTTAGCCACATAATAGCCTTGTCGCCGCCCTATCGCTGTGCCATATAAAACTCATGCGTTTTCTTTGGTATGGATTTCTCGGACTGATATCGCTCGGTATGCTTGCCGGCATCGCAGGCGTTTGCGCCCTGATTTTCGTGATCTCCTATTACAGTAAAGACCTACCCGATTACAGTCAGCTCAAAGATTATAAGCCGCCTGTTGTGACCCGCGCCTATGCAGGTGATGGTCGCTTGCTGGCCGAGTTTGCCCAAGAAAAACGAATCTTCGTTCCGATCGAAGAAATGCCTGCCCTTGTAAAACAGGCATTCATATCAGCAGAAGATCAAAACTTTTATGAACATGAAGGCGTTGACTTTATCGCTGTCGCAGGTGCCGCCGTCAGCAATTTACGTGGCCAAAGCCTGCGCGGTGCTTCGACCATCACACAACAGGTCGCTAAAAACTTCCTGCTCACGAACGAGCGTACATACACCCGCAAAATTCGCGAAGCCATCCTCGCCATGCGCATGGAACGTGCGATGAGCAAAGACCGCTTGCTGGAGCTATATCTGAACCAGATTTACATGGGTCAGCGCGCTTACGGTGTTGCTGCCGCAGGCCTGATCTATTTCAACAAATCTCTGGAAGAGCTCGAAATTCAAGAGATTGCTTATCTGGCGGCTCTGCCTAAAGCACCGAATAACTACCACCCTGTGCGCCATGCCGCCGCGGCTATCGAACGTCGTGACTGGGTTATCGATCGCATGGCAGAAGAAGGCTACATTACAGAAAGCCAAGCTGAACTTGCCAAGCTAAAGCCGCTCATTGGTGACCTTCAGGATGCGGCAGCGGCAATTGACGCGCCATACTTCGCCGAAGAAGTTCGCAGAGAACTGATCAAAAGATACGGTGACGACAGCCTTTATGGCGGCGGCTTGGTGGTTCGTACAAGCGTTGATCCTAAATTACAAAGAATTGCCGAGCGCGTGTTGCGTGAAGGTCTGGTTGATTATGACCGTCGCCACGGTTACCGCGGCGCGCTAACAAATTGGGATTCTACAGACAACTGGCAGGAAAAAATCAAAGAATACCCTGCCCCCGCCAGCATGCTTTCTGACTGGTTCTTGGCCGTTGTGCTTGACGTAAATGCTGATGAAGCAACAATCGGTTTGCAAGATGGCCGCCGCGAAACACTGAAGCGCGAATACCTAACCTGGACAAAATCAGGTGTTACATCCGTACGCGACGTATTACGCACAGGCGATGTAATTATGATCGATCTCGTAACATTAGAGGACGGTTCAAAAGTCTGGGGCTTGCGCCAGATTCCGGAGCTCAACGGCGCGATCGTCGTAATCGACCCGCACACAGGCCGCGTATTAGCAATGCAAGGCGGCTGGTCATTCAACGAAAGCGAATTCAACCGCGTGACCCAAGCCAAGCGTCAACCAGGCTCTGCCTTCAAGCCGTTTGTTTATCTAACAGCTCTGGAAAAAGGTTTCACACCTGCAACGCTCGTACTGGACGCGCCGTTTGTTATTGATCAAGGTCCGGGCCTTGCCAAATGGCGTCCGCAAAACTACTCCAATGAATATTACGGGCCGACACCGATCCGCGTCGGCATCGAAAAATCCCGTAACCTGATGACAGTGCGCCTTGCAGATTATGTCGGCATGGACGCCATCTCCGAGCTATCACGCCGTTTCGGTGTAATTGAGAATCTACCGCCCCTATTAGCAAACTCATTGGGCTCGGGTGAAACAACACTACTGGACATCACCACAGGATATGCACAGCTGCTGAACGGCGGTAAAAAACTAACGCCAACTATGATCGACCGTATTCAGGACCGTCGCGGTCAGACCATCTTTACTTACGACCAACGCCCTTGTGAACATTGCGGCGGAGAAGGTAGAGAGCTGGTTGAGTGGAATAACCAAGCTGTCCCGCAAATTCCTGATGTCAGAGAGCAGCTTGCCGACCCGCGCATGACCTACCAAATCGTATCAATTCTGGAAGGTGTTGTAGAGCGCGGCACAGGCGTGCGCATCCGTGAACTGAACCGTCCGCTGGCAGGCAAGACAGGCACAACGAACGATTCAAAAGACGCATGGTTTATCGGCTTCTCACCTGACTTGGTTGTTGGCGTATACACAGGCTTTGATGAGCCACGCTCACTAGGTCGTAAAGAAACAGGCTCCTCCGTTGCTGTGCCAATCTTCAAAGCCTTTATGGAAGAAGCACTAAAAGACACACCAGCTATTCCGTTCCGCATTCCGCCAGGCATCAAACAGGTATTGATTGACGCCAACGACGGTACACGCGCACAGCCAGGTGATGAGAAAGTAATCTGGGAAGCATTCCTGCCTGGCACAGAGCCAACAGATAAAGTTTACATTCTCGATGGTAACGGCATCAGCCTCATGCCTTCAGCTGGCGGCATGAGCGGCGGTGAAATAGACACAAACCGCCCCATCGTTGGAACAGGTGGACTTTACTAATTAATATGTTACGGCTTGCTCCAGCGCATCGCGCCCTGCAACGATCGTCACACGCACTTCCACACCGCTAAGCTCTTCCATCAAGTTCTCGATATTCTCGGGCCCTGCGATACGGATCATGGCGCGCTTATCATCATCCTTATTTAACGTGATCTCGGGGATGGCAGTGATATACAAATCACCGCTTTCAACAAACACATCGATATTATCAAAACCGCGGCGGGAATAAGCATTCACCACAACAGCCTCTGGCCCAATTACAATATTTTCGATACGAAGCGCTTCATTGTTTTCTTTGGCAGCCAGCCTATCAAACGCTCTATCAATGCGCGCACTATTCACAGATACCGCTGCATCACCCGCAGGAATTAAAACGGATGTCGATACTTTTTGCGGCACGCAAATTTCCTCGCACACCATGATATCAGCATCTAAAGCCAATAATGTATCCTGAGTAGGATCAGTAACTGCCACACGTAGCGGCATCAGCACTTGGTCTTTATAGCCAAAACCGAACATATCCAATGTCTCAAAGCGCATTGGTGTCGGCCACTCAACGGTTACACTTTCCACATTATCGGAACGATCCCAATTCAGAACAGGTGGTAAACCGCTATCACCCGGCATACGCCAGTAAGCGTGCCAGCCATCTGCCAAACGCAGTTCCAAGCCGCCCTTAACTTCATCAGCATCGCCAATAGTATCCACGCCCATAACCAATCGTACCTGCACATAGTCTTGCACAGCCCAATCACTATCAACAGCATGTACTGGCGTTGAAAAACCAACAAAACCGGCAATCAGGAATAGTTTTAAAAATCTCATCTCTTACTCGTTCTGGTGTAATTGTCTATTATATATGATATAACGTTTCTTGTTACGAAAGCGAATGGCATATGACAGAAAAGCCTGATAACAAATATCTCACAGGACGCATCCTACTGGCAATGCCCAGCATGGGCGATCCACGCTTCCACAAAGCAGTGATATATATGTGCGCCCATGATGAAAATGGTGCAATGGGACTTGTTGTCAATCACCGCCTGCCTGGCGTTGATATGAAAGATCTGCTGACGCAGCTGGAAATCGATAAGCCCGAAGATAAAACCGTAGAACAAATTCCCGTTCTTAGCGGTGGCCCTGTCGAAACAGCACGTGGCTTCGTACTTCATAGTACCGATTTCGAACAAGGCGAAACCATCAAGATCAATGAAGAGTTCAGCGTTACAGGAACCATTGATGCGCTCAAAGCCATAGCCCAAGGTGACGGCCCCGAAGAACTTTTGTTCATTCTCGGCTACGCAGGCTGGGGCGCAGGCCAGCTAGACGAAGAATTACAGCAAAATGCATGGCTGGTTCTGGATCCTGACAAGGCACTGATTTTTGACGTAAAGCCTGACACTATGTGGGATAAAGCCATTGAAAAAATCGGCATTGATCCGGGAATGCTATCTTCTATGACAGGACGCGCCTAATCGTTCCAATCTTCGACACAATACCCGAATAAACGATGATCATGCCAATCATCGTTAATGCGGATATAGTTGCGCGCAAGCCCTTCTTCGGTAAACCCAAGCTTTAACAAAAGGCGCGCACTGCGCTCATTATCAGGTAGACACGCAGCATTAAAACGATGAATGCTGAGGTCTTGAAAGCCATAACGCATAGCAAGGCGCAATGCCTCAGCCATTAAACCCTGCCCCTGCATATCTTCATCAATCCAGTACCCAAGCGTTGCCTGCTGTGTTACCCCACGCACAACGTGATTGAGGTTGACCCCACCTAACAAAACATCATCTTGTGCCGAAAAAATCAGAAAGGAATACGCGCGATCATACTGCCAGTCCTGCATCTGACGTCTGAAGCGCCGCTTGAAAAACTCCTGATCCAGACAGCCTTCTGGCCATGTGGGCTCCCACGGCTGCAGATAATCCGCATTCCGTTGTCTGACATTAAACCATTGCTGATAATCGCTAAGCTGCGGCGGACGAAGATATATCCTGAACCCTTTCAGAACAGGATATTCACTCGCTCTCTGACTAGGCAGCAAGCCTTTCTGAAATCTTATCATAGCTTTCCAATTGCCCCAGCGGTCCTAAACCTGCCAATGTTGGCTTCGTACTAAAGACGCGCTTGGCTGCTCTTTGTAAGTCTTCAATCGTAAGTGAATCCAGCTTCGCTAGTTTTTTCTGCAAATCAGGAACCTCGCCATAATGGATCAAATGTTTACCCATCTGGTTGGTACGGCGCATCATGGATTCCTGCCCCATCACCATATCGGCTTTGATCTGTGCCTTTGCGCGTGCAAACTCTTCCGCCGTGATATTATTCTGGATCGCCATAATCTCATCACACAATACAGGGACCAATTCAGGCAGCTTTTCAGGGCCAGTGCCTGCATAAATCAGCATCTGCCCCGCATCCTGATAAGGTGAGTGATGCGCAAATACCGTATACACCAAACCACGCTTTTCACGAACTTCCTGAAACAGGCGTGACGACATACCGCCGCCCAGCGCCGTTCCCATCACCATCACGGCATAGAAATCATCATCATGACGGGACAGGCCATCAAAACCGAGAATAATATGGCTCTGCTCCAGATCCTTGGAAACACGGATCTCGCCGCCAGAATATTCCGCCTGCGCGGCGTCCCTGCCCTCATGAACAGGCAAATTCCCCAGCAGTGCCTCTGCTTTGCTTACAATATAATCATGATCAAGATTACCCGACGCCGCCAACACTAAACGCTGCGGCGTGTAAAAACGCTCCACATGCGCCATCAACGTATCGCGGCTCATATTGCTGATAATATCGCTCGTCCCTAAAATTGGTGCGCCCAAAGCTTGCCCTTTATAGGCTGTTTCCTGATATTGGTCGAACACCAGATCATCGGGCGTATCAAGGCTCATACCGATTTCTTGCAGGATAACACCGCGCTCACGCTCGACTTCGTCATCAGGCATGGTCGGGTTCTGGATAATATCGCTCAGCACATCCAGCGCCAGATCCGTATCTTCTTTTAAAAGGTGAACATGGTAGGACGTAATCTCGCGGCTGGTATAGGCATTCATCTGCCCGCCGACATTTTCGATCTGCTCGGCAATCTGCGCGGCATCACGGGTCGGCGTGCCTTTGAACATCATATGTTCAACCATATGCGCCACACCGTTTTCCGCCGCCACTTCGTGACGCGCCCCCACATCGGCCCAAAAGCCAACAGCAATACTCTCCACCGCGGGAACCGTATCGGTAATCACGCGCAAACCATTATCAAGTGTCGTAAGTTTTATGCTCATTAGAAGTAAATAGCGCAGACCACGCAAAACGGCAATAGGTTACAGATGCGCAGTATCATCAGAACCCGTTTTAACAGCAAATCCTTCAGTCGATATCCGCTGATATACCCCCACCTCACCCGCAGCATCACGTATAGTGCTGACATTGCCATCAGCATCACGCATCGGCTTATCAATATCAATGCCACTATCCAACAAGAACTGTGTTGCAGCTTGCTGCCTGTTAAGCGCTTCCTGAATGTTATTCAATACTGTGGCACGTCCGAATGCTTTAACCGCAGGCTTGGCTAGCTTTGCATTATCAGGATCTGCCAGCAACTCTATGCTATGTCTTTGCCCCTTGATAATCATGCAGATATCCGCCTCGAAATTGTAAACCATATTCTGCATGCGTCCTTTCGTATCAAACGCAAACCCATGATCAACATATCTCTGCAGCAACTCTGTGTTGCCACTCTGAAGTGCCTCAATCCATGCAGGCAACTCACAATCCTGTGCGTCATCAATATAGGCGGTGTGATCAAATAGTGCCGCGCGCGTAGCATCATTTTCAAACAAAGCATCCACGACACGGTCCGTATTCGCGTCCACATTCACTCCGCTGGCGCGGCTCCGTACCAAAGACTTCAGCAAACGGTCGGCATGTTCGGGCGGCAACGCATCAACCATACGCGCCGCGTCTGCAGCTGTAATCTCATCTTCGGTATACGCAACAGTACGCAGTATCTGTTTAGCTGCAATCGGGTTGGTTCCTAGCCCCATACGCGCACGGCCTTCCGTATCCCCATAAAGTTCAATCAAATTACCGTATATACGGGGTACTGCCTCATGCCAGAATTTGTCCTTGTCCTCGGCAAAAATCGCTAGCCCTTCCGCTTGCGTAAGCTGTTTGACAACATCTGCCACGTTTTCTTGCGCTCTCCCACTCATGCAGAAATCTCGTCGCGCCTGCCGCCCTTCTTCACTTCGCAGCTCCCTGCGGACAGAGCGCGGCAAATCCATGCCCGCACTTTCCAGAGCCGCCCATAACTCAAGCCTTGTCGTCGGCATCTTCTGCCATGACGCGTAGCCTTCCATCATGACTTCATCCATACGCGCCTGAATCTCGCATTCTCGCGACAGATAGTTTTTAATATTCATCTCTTTGCCGAATTTATAAGTAGGACCAATATCCATTACGGCATGTGCAAAAACACGACATAGATTTTTTGCACCGTCCCAAAGATTATCTGAACTGCGCGGCATTGTTAGAAAAGCCGTATTCATGCCATCCATGGCATTATCCCAGCCAATCAGACGATCTTCTCCTTGCAGACGATGCGTATGCTCATGAGTTATAGTTTGCGTTAAATTCTGTGCGTGCTTCCCCATAGGGTTACCCACCGCGCGATAACCGGGGTGGATATAAATGCGTTCACCCTGACCGCCCAAACCTGCAACGCGGCTGAAATATATGAGTTTCTCACGCGCCGACATAGACTGCACCTCTTCAGCCTCGCCTAAATCATGAAATGTACATTTAAAGTCAGGTAGATATTGCAAATCTAAACCATTTGGCATTTCACCGCCAAAATTCGCGCGAATAATATCCGCACTATTGGCTTCACCCTGCTCATACAAAGCGCGCATCGAGATGTTACGATCACGGTTAAATCTTTGCTCACGCGAATACAGCAAACTATCGACCACAGTCAATACACTGTCATATAGCGCTTTAGCTGATTGAATTGTCACCTGTACCATAATTCCACACACTCTTATTACGCCTACATTGTACACGCAAATAACAGAGTTATGCAAAATTGCTATATGTTAGGGGAATTCTTTACAAAGCTAACAACCTTGGCAACATCATTCGCGATAGGCGTGTAATGCTCCGCCTTGCTCATGATGGCGGCCAAACGAGGGTCTTCAGGAGGCTCTTTACCGATCGCCTGCTTAATCGCTTGCGGGAATTTTGCAGGATGTGCACAGGCTAGAACGACCATCGGCACTGTCGGGTCTTGCGCCATAATATCCATTGCCCCGTGCATTGCCACCGCTGTATGCGGATCAATCAGAATGCCTGTTTCGCCATAGCATGTTTTAATCATATCCATGGTTTCCAAATCACTACAGCGCTTGGCGACGAATTCACTATTGGCCTTAGCCATTTTTTCGGCATCCAGCTTGAAAGATTGTGAGGCTTTGAACTCGCCCATATAGCCGCCCAGCGCTTTATGATTACACCCCAAAAGCTCACAAAGATAGCGCTCGAAGTTACTGGAGATTTGAATATCCATACTCGGGGATAGCGAAGGCATGACGCCCTCCATTTTCATCTCGCCGCTTTCAAAAAAGCGCGTCAAAATATCATTACGGTTCGTTGCGATACCCAGCTTGTGAATAGGCAACCCCATACGGCGCGCAGACCAACCGGCAAAAACATTACCAAAGTTACCAGTCGGCACTGTGAAAGAGACAGGGCGATCTGGCGCCCCCAAAGATAAGGCCGCTGAGAAGTAATAAACCATCTGCGCCATAATTCGCGCCCAGTTGATCGAGTTTACAGCAGACAGCTTGATGTCTTTGCGAAGCTTCTCATCTGCAAACATCGCTTTGACGATATTCTGACAGTCATCAAAAGTGCCATTAATCGCCACGTTAAAAACATTCGGTGCTTCCACTGTTGTCATCTGACGGCGCTGTACTTCTGAAGTACGTCCCTGCGGGTGCAAAATGAATATGTCGATATTCTTGCAATTGCGGCAGGCTTCGATCGCGGCAGACCCCGTATCGCCTGATGTCGCACCAACAATCGTAATACGCTCGCCTTTTTGTTCCAGCACATAATCAAACAAGCGCCCTAATAACTGCAGCGCATAATCTTTAAACGACAAAGTAGGACCATGAAACAGCTCCATAATCCAGGCATTCGGCCCAACCTGCGTTAACGGCGCCATTGCGGTATGTGTAAAATTATCTCCGCTATACGTCTCTTCCAAGATACGCAACAGCACATCATTAGGAATATCATTGCCGATAAACGGCTTGATGATCTGCATGGCAAGATCAGGGTAAGACAGTCCGTGCAAACGGCTCATCAATCCGTGATCAACAGACGGCCACACATCGGGAATATAAAGCCCGCCATCAGGTGCCATGCCTGACATCAAAACATCAGTGAAGCTGCGATCCTGATCGCCACCGCGCGTAGAAACATATTTTGTAGAAGCTGTAATACTCATGTCGGCATTGCATCATAAGACGGCGTAGATGTCACGCAGCTAAATAACGTCCTTCCAGATGTTTTAACAGCGGCTTCGGCGACAATGTCTTGCCCGTGGCCGACTTGACCAGCTCATCAAAACTCAGCAAACGCCCTTTGGCATGGATATTCTCGCCCAGCCAGTCGGTTATCTTTCTGAA
The DNA here is from genome assembly GCA_012960155.1 of Micavibrio sp. Classification (GTDB taxonomy): domain Bacteria; phylum Pseudomonadota; class Alphaproteobacteria; order Micavibrionales; family Micavibrionaceae; genus UM-FILTER-47-13. The sequence goes on from DUBU01000025.1 coordinate 19,733, forward strand.
ATCACCTTTGGCAATAGACTGGTCAACGCCAAGAAGGTCATCTTCGATCGTATCAAAAAGCTGCGCAGCCATCATGTGTCCGACAGTATAAGACGGGAAATAGCCAAATTTACCGACGAACCAGTGCACATCCTGCAAGCATCCATCACGAACACCTTCAGGCTGAACATCCAGCAAATCACGCATACCGTAATTCCAGGCATCAGGCAGATCAGCAGGCTTTAACTTGCCATCAATCAGATCACGCTCCAGATTGAAACGGTGCTGCATATGGAAGAAATAAGTCACCTCGTCGGCCTTCTTACGCAGCGTAGACGGCTTCACACGCGTTTTAATCGCATGTAAATTCCCTGCGCTAAGCTTCGGATTATGAATGCCATGAAACAGGCCTTCAACGCGCGGCGACAAAAACTCGTAAAATGAGCGTGTGCGCGCAATTATCATCTCGATAATCAAGGCCTGAGACTCCTGCACAGCCGCGCCCATATCCTGACCGACCGGCTGGTAACGCCATGTTTTTCGTGGCAAACCTTGAATATAAATACCATGCCCGCCTTCATGCAGAGCACTTTTCATGGAATCCATGAAGTTACTGATATCAACATTCTTGATCACAAGACGCGTATCATCAGGTGTGCCGCCTTCAACTGGGTTATGCCCTGTCTCAAACAAACCGCCACGCCTGAAATCAAACCCGATAGATTCAAGCAACGCATGGTTAAGCCACATCTGCGCCTTGGCAGGATAAAAATCTTCTATCTGATGGGGCTCAGGTTCATTTGCTTGCTTATCAAGAATTTTAGGAAGCATTTTGGTAAGGCTCTTATTCAAAGTACCAAACCAGTCCTCGACATCCATCACAGAAATGCCGGGCATGTATTCTTCCATCAGAGATTGATACAGCGAATTCGCACCACTCGCTTTACAGCGTGCTTCGGCAACCTGCTTATTCATATCAACCATACTGGACAAAAATTCACGCGCCGCAGGCCAGTCGCCATCGGCCAGAGCATCACGGTGGCGGCGGCGACCTTCATAAGCAAGGCGCGCACGCTTTTCCGTCATCTCGTTGGAAACAGGCTCGTGACGGTCATACATTTTTTCCATCTCGCGCAGATTGGCAATATCCCATGCATCCCAATCTTCTTTATTGTTTTCGAGGTGGTCCTTGGACTTATCAATCAGACGTCTGACATTCTCGTTAGTAATGTCATCATGCATACGGCGATGTAAAAACGCGATCTGCCCCAAACGCGCCTTCCATGCGCCTTCAGGCATAGCCGTCAGAAAATCACGTCCCATCGTTTCCGCAATCGCTCCCATACGGCCGATATCACGAAAACGGTACTTCAAATCCATGTAGGCTTCAGAAGGGTGTTCTTCATACTGACGCACAACAGTCGGTGCCGAAACTTTCGTATCAACCTCCGGCACAGTGCCGTCTTCATCATCCTCGATCAGGACCGTCTTCTTTTTCACGCGCGCAACTTTACGCCAGCGTTCCTTCCAGATCGCAGGACTAAAAACAGAACTAAGGAGATGCCAGAATTTGGAGAAAACCTTCATAAACAAAGCTTAACCGATTTTTCGGAATCACGCATCCGCTATTTGTTGCGCCAACATAATTTATTTCAGTACTTTAAGCTTCGCCAGCGGGATTAACGTGCGACGCCAGCCACTCGATCTCTTCTGGCTTGAATACTTTTACAAACTCATCACCAACATTCAGACACCAATGAAACTGTGACTTAAAAATTTCAAGTATTGAAATACCATTCATCGCAATACAGGCGATATCACCTTCGGCCCAATTGGCCAACTTCTCTTCTTCATCAAAGATCATAAGGCAATGAACACCTTCGTCTTCTACAATAACAGGGGCAAACGTCTGCGTCCCCTCTTCTCCTGTTTGGACTGATGACTCTTCATTATCCCATACAGGCACATAAACCTGTTCGTTTAAAAAATGCTCATAGAACTCTGCCTGCTTATTATCATCTTTCATAGCGGCCTTTAGTTTTTCAGCTAACTCTGAACTCATATTATCTCTCGTATTTTCTATTGATTGCGTTCGGCTTCATTATAAACGACAATTAACCGGATTGTTAAACGCTATAAAGACTTATCCATGGACTCAGGCAATTCAAATCTTGAAACTCTGCGCAACGAAGACGAAGCCGCTTTTATGGAGCGTGCTGAAAACAATCTTAATAAGCTCGAAGAGGTCCGTCAGGAAAAACTGAAGACCTACATTACACGCAAGAAAATCGGCATTCCACTAGCCTTGGTGCTAGGTCCCGTCTGTGCGGCTATAGACGGCTTTTTACTCACGATCCAATCAGGAAGCGACGATCCTATTGCGGGATTAACAGTCGTTGTATTGGGCGGACTTTATGCATGGGTTACAAGCCCTAAAAAGCAGTACAACAAAGCCTATAAACGCAACATCCTGCCCCGCCTAGCCCATATGATGGGGATGGAATATCACGGCTACCGAAAGATCGCGATGAACGCGATGCGCGATACAAAAATTGTGCCCAAGCACGACCGCTACACGGCCGAAGACTATTTCAGAGGACGTTACAAAGGTGTCGATCTGGAGTTCTCGGAAATTAAATTAGAAACAGAGCACAGAGGCAAAAACGGCAGCAAATATTACCGCACCAAATTCAAAGGCCTCGCCATCCTTTTGCAAATCGACAAGAAAAGTTTTTTCGGTCACACCATCATGCTCCGTAACAGCAACAAATTGATGGAGTGGTTCAAAGAGAAGACAACCAAGCTCGACAAAGCCAATCTGGTTGACCCGGAATTCGAGAAAATTTTTGACGCTTATACAAACGACCAGACCGAAGCGCGATATCTGGTTGACCCCGCCATGATCGAAAACCTGAAAACCTTGTACACGGAATATCAAGGCAACAAGATGATGGTTGCCTATCATGAGAACAGTATGCTGATTATGATAGCCAGCAAACACAATCATTTTGAACCTGCCAGCATATACACCAAGGCAACCGATCCCGAGAGCTTCCGTGCCATGATGCGGGAAATCAAACAAATTCTTTCTGTCATAGATCTTCTCGACTTATATGACCCTATAGCCTGGCAGCAAGAAAAGCAGAAAAACGCTATTCACTCTGCCCAAGAAAGTTCTAACTAAGTAAAAATGGCGCGTGCAGCTCTCCAACATCCGGCTTTTCTGCTCATAGAATTTCTAATTCTGTGCGTGCTTGTGCCGACACTGATCATTGTGAACACATGGGCATCACTTATGTTTTTGTTCCTGTGGGGCGCAAGCCTTTACGCGTTCGGTATCCACAAATACACAACTCAGAAAACGATCAAACAAATCTGGAAATGGGACGCCGTTACATGGGACGCCCTAAAACCGATCTTATTCAGGTGGGCTCTCGCCAGTATAGCCATGCTGATTTTCCTTATGTGGTATGATCCGGAACGTCTGTTTTTCTTGCCCAGAACGCGACCTGAATTTCTGCCGACTTTGATGACCATGTATCCCGTGATCTCTGCCCTACCGCAGGAACTAATCTTCTGCACATTCTTTTTCGCCCGCTACGCGAGATATTTCGGCAACGGTAAATGGATGGTTTTGGCCAGCGCCTCAACCTTTGCTTACGCGCACATCTTGTATATCAACCCCGTTGCCCCGACACTCAGCTTCTTCGGCGGCCTGATCTTTGCCATGACTTATCTGAAAACCAAATCACTGGCTTTGGTCACAATTGAACACGGCCTATACTGCAACTCGCTCTTCATCATAGGGTTAGGCTGGTATTTTTATTCAGGCTCTGTTACACCCTGACCATGAATTCTGAAATCATAGAGACAGACGTAATCGTAATCGGCGCAGGGGCTGCGGGCATGATGTGCGCGCGCGTCGCATCCATGCGTGGTCGCCGCGTCACCATCATCGACCACAGCAAAAAGATCGGCGAAAAAATCCGTATCTCTGGCGGCGGCAGATGTAACTTCACAAACCTTTATTCCACCCACGCAAACTTCCTGTCGCAAAATCCGCATTTCTGCAAAAGCGCCCTAAGCCGATTCACCCCGCAAGATTTTCTGGCATTAGTCGAAAGCCACAACATCAAATGGCATGAAAAATGTGTCCACCCG
>DUBU01000025.1:23882-70618 GCA_012960155.1 Micavibrio sp.
TGATTTTGAGCAACGTGTCTCGAATGACAATGAAAAAAGCTGGCAGATCATCGACATGCTCCGCAGCGAATGCGAGAAAAACGGTACGATCTTCAAGCTCGAAACCAGTATCCAATCCATTGAAAAACAAGAAGAGTCCTTCCTTGTTACTACGGAAAGCGATACGTATCGGACACAATCTTTAGTGGTCGCTTGCGGTGGATTATCGATCCCAAAAATCGGTGCCACAGGCTTTGGCTACGATATCGCCAAACAATTCGGCCTGAACATCATCCCGACCCGCGCCGCCCTCGTCCCGCTAACATTTGACGAAGAATTACTAAGTAAAACCAAAGAGTTATCAGGCATCAGCGTCGACGCAAAAGTAAACGCAGGCAAAGGAAGTTTTGCTGAAGGACTGCTATTTACGCATAAAGGCCTGTCGGGTCCATCGATCTTGCAGGTGTCATCATACTGGCAGGACAACACTGCTGTAACTGTTGACATGCTGCCATCAGAACAAATTGAGGATGTTTTGAAAAAGGCGAAAAATGGCAGCCCGAAAAAGCAAATCCAGAACATCATCGCACAATATCTGCCCCAGCGCCTTGCTGATATGATCACGGATACGCATAACGTGACAGGCAAGAATATGGCCGACCTATCCGATAAAACCATCACGTCACTCGCCCAAAACATAAATGCCTGGAAGATCATTCCGAACGGCACCGAAGGCTACCGCACAGCCGAAGTCACCATCGGCGGCGTTGACACCAAAGAGCTATCCAGCCAAACCATGGAAGCTCGAAAAGTCTCAGGCCTCTACTTTATCGGCGAAGTCGTCGATGTCACAGGCCATCTCGGCGGCCATAACTTCCAATGGGCATGGGCATCAGGCCACGCCGCAGGACAAGCCGTATAACGATTTAAGGATATGTGCGCAGCCGCGCCACAGAAAACACTTCGCGCAGACCAATCCGAGCGCGTTCAAGAATAGATCCGCGCATTGTCCAGCACTCCACACGGCGCATACCGATGACCGCCGATGCCGCCACTAAAATACCGCAAACCGCGCCGAAATACGCGCCAACAATCAAATTATAAGTCAGACCAAAACCAGTCGCCCAGACAGCGGCTCGACTCATAAGCTCTCGGTTATCACGATCTATGTAATACGCAAGGTTGACCGTTGTCAGGCTCAGCAGCGGTAGCACATCATACCACTGCGCATACTGCATTAAACCCACGCCCCAAATCACAGCTATAAAACAGCCGATCAAACACCGTACATAGCGTTTAGGGAAAAGCCCGAGACAACAATCCTTACCTGCATTGCATAGGCTGGTATAGGCCGCCACATGTGCGCCCAGTAAAAAGAACTGGCACGCCCAAAGGATATTGGTCGGCACATAAAGTAGAATTATATTCTTCGCGGACTTCACCTGCCATGCGTATAAACTCAGGCATAATGCGGCAAAACCAATCAGCTGCGCGAATAGAAAACTATTGTCCAAACCTCTCCCCTCAGTCATTACCATAACGCAGGCAAGTTAAGAAAAGGTTTTCGGATATACGATACGAAATATCTTGAAAAGCGATGCTGAATTGCCTTATAACCGCCTTATGAATTGGAAAGTTGCCGCATTATATTACTTTGTATCGCTGGACGACCTGCCACGCTTGCAGGCCGAAACAAAGGCTATGTGCGAAAAACACGGCATCTGCGGCACATTGCTGCTCGCACCCGAAGGCATTAACGGCACTATTGCCGGCCGCCCTGACGGCCTAGACGCCATCATGGAATATCTGGATGACACATTTCAGGTAAACCAAGGCGAAGTGAAATATTCCGAAGCTTCTGAAAAGCCGTTCATCCGCATGAAAGTGCGCCTGAAAAAAGAAATCGTTACACTGCGCGCGCCAGAGGCCGACCCGTCCAAAAACGTCGGTACCTATGTCGAGCCGAAAGACTGGAACAATCTGGTCAATGATCCTGAAATGATCATGATCGATACGCGCAACATCTATGAAACAAAAATCGGTATGTTTGAAAACGCGGTTGATCCGAACACAAACAGCTTTACCGAGTTCAAAGATTACGTTTCCAAAAATCTTGATCCACAAAAGAACAAGAAAGTGGCTATGTACTGCACAGGCGGCATCCGCTGTGAAAAAGCCTCAAGCTACATGCTGGCACAAGGGTTCGAGGAAGTTTACCACCTTAAAGGCGGCATTCTGAAATATCTGGAGACCATCCCTGCCGATGAAAGCACATGGAAAGGCAGCTGCTTCGTTTTTGACAAGCGCGTTGCCGTTGAACATGGTCTGAAGGAAAGCGAACACAAGCTTTGCTATGGCTGCCGTGAGCCTTTAGAGCCTGAAGATCTGCGCTCTGACGCGTTCGAACTGGGCGTATCATGTCCGCACTGCATTGACGCTCTGGACGAAGACCGTGCAGAGCGTCTGCGCATGCGCCAGAGACAAATTGACGCAGGCCACATTGAAATAGCGGCCGACGCATAATATATTCACTCTTATGAGTGATAACGCGATTAATACACCAGACAAACACCCTATCCTGTATTCGTTCCGCCGCTGCCCGTATGCGATGCGCGCAAGGCTAAGCCTGTATTATGCGGGCATAACGGTCGAACTACGAGAGGTCGTATTAAAAGACAAACCCGAACCAATGCTGACGGCCTCGCCCAAAGGCACAGTACCTGTTCTAATCCCGAGCAAAGATAAAGTGATTGATGAAAGTTACGACATCATGCATTGGGCGCTGTCTCAAAAAGACCCGCAGCAATTCTATGTGACCGATCTGGATGAAACGAACGACCTTGTCGCTCGTAACGATAATGAATTCAAAAAAGCGCTAGACCGTTATAAATATCCGAACCGTTACCCTGACGAAGATTGCAGCGGCGCGCGCGATATATGCGAAGCCTATTTTGCGGACCTGAATGCCCGACTTGAAAAGCATCGCTACCTAATGGGACAAGATCTTAAACTAGCTGACATCGCCATCTTCCCTTTCGTCAGACAAGCCGCCAATGTCGATAAATACTGGTTTGAAGGATTAGATATGCCCCGCCTGCATCAATGGCTCGGTGAGAATACAAACAGTAAAGCCTTTAGCGCCGTCATGCCCAAATTCGACCAATGGAAAGAAGGTCAGCCTCCCCTTCTGCTAGCGCCGTGGGGCTAAGAAAAAACGAGCTTTAACCTTCACTATTCAGGTAAAGCTCCCACAGATCCATTTCACGCTCCAGAACTTCGTCTTCGATAACGTCGTAGTTATTTTCGATGAAGCGATCGATCTGAACAGCTTCAGGGTCAGCACTGCCATCAACGACAGCGTTTGTCACAGATCTGCTGTTAACCTCGGGCTCAGGCATCGCGGTTGAACGCGCATCCGCTGTTTCCCACAAAGAAATGATCTCGCGCTGCTTTAAGTCTTCTGCCAGAGCTTGCTCCCAAGTTGAGAATAAGCGCTGCTCTTCTTGAACAAGCGTTGCGGAAACATCCTCTGTAACTGCACTATCTTCAGCAGCCATCGCCAGCTCCACAGGCTGCACATCTTCTGCCACCGGAGTTTGCGTTTGCGGCTGCATCAACATCATAAGCATTAACGACGCCGCAATTGCTGCCCCGCCACCCCAATAGTAGGCCATACCCATCTTGCGCTTTGCAGCCTTATCTTTGGCATCAGCAAAACCTACAACTTTGTTTTTCTCGATCTGCGCAGATGTCTTTTTAATCAGCGCATCGACATCAAGATCTTCGGGCACCTTATAGGACGCCAGAACAGTATCCAATGACTGTGCCTGCTCATAAGCATCTTTCACGCTATCGTTTTTCTCCAAAAACTCTTGCGCCTCTGCAACATCATAGCCATCCCAGCGTGCAAAATCCGCACCATGGATAGAGAGCTTCTCTAAAAAGAGAGCCTTGGTCATCGGCTGTTTGTTATCATTAGTTCTACTCATGACACCAATACCTCTTTGTAAGGTTGTAATTTATCCTGTAAGGCTTTACGCGCACGCACCAGCAAACCCTCCACACCCTTAACGGTGGTATCCATGATTTTAGCGGCTTCCGCGTTACTCAGGCCTTCAAAATGGCACAGCACAAGCGCCGCGCGCTGACGCTCGGGCAAGTCATTTATGGCATCGTGCAACATGGCCTGGGTTTCATCCTGCTCCATCTTGGCACGAGCGCTTTGCTCATCATCTGCTGTAATATTATCGATCAACTCGACATGTCCTTTTTTCTCACGACGCTTGTGATCGATACAGGTGTTATATGTTAGACGATACATCCATGTACTTACAGATGCGCCCTTAGTCTCATCCCATAGATCGGCTTTATTCCAGACCTTGATCAGAGCTTCCTGCACGATATCTTCGGCATCGCTTTGTTGTGGAAACATGCGATATGCAACAGAAAAAAGCATATTGGTATACTTCGCCGCCAGCGCTTCAAACGCAACACTGTCGCCCTTAGCTACCTTAGCGATAAGAACACTATCATCTTCAGCATTCTCATCGACCTTATTGGCATTTTTTGCACTATCTGTCATGCATAACGCTCCTTCCACACCCGTCTCTCACACCCTTATTATGAGAGTTTGCCGTTTATCCGGCGATCAGTGCCCGCACAAGCGGACACTGAAGCAGTTGGTTTAGCATTTTTCTTCGACCATCTTACAAGCCGGCTGCGCGCCGTCATCACAATGGCCTTTTGCTTTTTCACAGAACTCTGCGCGTTCTTCTTCAGAAGAATTTTCCCAGCGCTCTTCAAATTTTTCTTTGAATTCTTCGCGGCGTTCTTCACGCTTATCTTCCCACTCGGAACGAAGTTCTTTCATTTTTGCTTCGCGCTCTTCAGGAGACATGTCCTTCATTTCTTCACGCAAAGCTTTCATCTTCTCGTGACGTTCCTGCATTTTAGCGCGGGCCGCTTCCTGCTCTTCAGGTGGCAGCTGGCTAATACGCTCTTCCATCTTCGCACGCTTTTCTTCCCAGAACGCCTCGCGCTCCTCTGGGCTCATGTCCTTCATTTCTTCGCGTTTTTCATGCATACGCTTTTTGAATTCACCGCGCTCATGCTTTTTACCTTCCGCGCCATCAATCGCAGGCAACTCAGGCGCTGTATCTTCTACTTGAACGACAGGGCGCTCGTGTTTAGGACCTGGCAAAAAATCTAGTAAGCTGTTAGCGGCTTGTGCCTGTGGGCCAGCCATGAGAACACAGCACAATCCGGCAGCAGCCATAAGTTTAGGGAATGTAGTCATTTTTTAATCTCCATTTTATGCGTCAATTGTAATGATAATTCTTATACGGCGTTCCAAACTCAACCCTTCACGCTTTCGAAAAATAATTCTATGGTGGTTAAGGCCATAAAGAAACAAGGAAAAATCAAATGCCTCAAAGTGCGCGCGGGAAAAGCCTAACAAAATCTACGCTCTTTATTATCAACCAACACCTCTGGCTAAAAATTCTTATCGGCATGGGCTTGGGGATAGGTTTAGGCATATTGTTATCTCCTGAAGGCGTTGCCATCGTAGATGCTAATACGGCATACACACTCGCCCCTTGGATAAAACTCCCCGGTGTTATCTTCCTCGGTCTCATTCAAATGGTCATCGTTCCTTTGGTTGTTTGCTCTACTATATTGGGTATCGCCGATACCAATAATCTTGAAACAGTCAAACGTTTAGGTCTACGCATTGTTCCCTACTTCCTGACGACGACAGCCATAGCAGTAACAATCGGCATTGTATTAGTGCAGTTTATTAACCCGGGCAGTTACATAGATCAGAGCTACGTACAAGCGGCCATGGCATCCGGCACGGCAGACAGCCTAATAGCAGGGCGCAGCCTATCGGATCTGACTATTCCCGACAGACTGGCAAATATGATCCCGACCAACCCTGCGCAAGCTTCCCTTGAACGCAATATGTTGCAGATCGTTGTAGCCTCTATTTTGGTGGGCCTCGCGCTTTTGACCATAGCGCCAAAGAACGGCAAGCCCTTCAAAGATTTGTGCCTATCAGGCCAAATGATCACTATGAAAATCGTAAGCTGGGCCATGGCCATAGCGCCTTATGCGGTTTTCGGTCTTTTATGTGACATTACAATTCGCATTGGTATGTCCTCCCTGCTCAGCGTTGCCGTATATATGGGCACGGTGCTGGCAGGCCTGTTTTGTATGTTCTGCGTTTACTGCCTAATCGTGAAATTGGTTGCAGGGCGATCCATAAAAGATTTCCTGATTGGTATACGCGAAGTACAGCTACTGGCATTTTCTACATCCAGCTCGGCCGCCACAATGCCGTTCAGCATAAAAGCAGCTGAAGAAAAACTCGGTATTTCTGAAGAAGTCAGCCGCTTTGTTGTACCGCTTGGCGCGACAATTAACATGGATGGCACCGCCCTTTACCAGGCCATCGCAGCTCTCTTCCTCTGTCAGGTGTTTGGTGTAGACCTCAACGCATCAGAGATCACACTACTATTGCTGACAACGGTAGGTGCCTCAATCGGCACGCCAGCTATGCCGGGTGTCGGCATCGTGGTGCTTGCCACCATCCTGACCGGCATCGGCGTTCCGCCAACAGGTATAGCTCTCATTCTGGGCGTAGACCGTATACTGGATATGTGCCGCACAACCATCAACGTGACGGGCGATCTGACAGCAACAACTGTCATGCAAAGATGGCTTAAGACCAAATAAGATTAGAAGACTCTTTAAATAGGAGCTAAATCAATAACGATGCGGTGCCCTTGCGGACCACCTGGCATCAAGGCTTGCGCCCAAAGCACCTGAGCAGGTTCTTTAAGCTGCATAATCAGCTGGTGGCCGCCATTATTATCAGAGACAACACTGTATGAAGAGACAAGCGGTGAGTTCGTTATGTCCATGGACTCTGAACCGCGCCAGCCTGTTTGTGGCATCTCAATCACAAGAAGCTTCTCGCTATTGTCGATATCGTAGCGGAAAGTGACTTGGTCGCTCGTATCTAACACGAGGCGTGTTTTATCTGCGTGCTCACCAAAACGTAGATTGCGCACAAACACACCTGAAGCACCATTCTGCACATTTGCTGTCGGCATAGCTGCAGGTGTTACTGATACACTTGGTTCTGGCGCAGGTGCGTTAATAGTCGCAGGCGCAGTAGCCGTCGGAGCAGCAGCAGGCTCTACAGCTGCAACTTGCTGTGCCGCACGTTTTTGGCGCTCTTGCTGCTCATACCAGGACACATCATGGGTAGCCGCTTTAGGCGATGCTGCAACAGCAGGCTCTTCAGCAACATAGTCGCTCTCAGCGTCATAATCTTCATAAGACTCTCCCGCCTGCACTGGCATTGGTGCACTCTGCGGCACAGGAGGCGTTGCCAAAGAAACAGGTTGTGCAGCAGCTTGCATCGGTGGCATTGCGGCTCTCGCAGCGCCTGCAGCTGGCTGAATATGTGCAAGCGCCTCATTCAAATCACCTTGAGCAGCCGCAAGCTTGGCTACGGCTGGCATCATTGTTCTGAGCTCATTGCGCAAATTCGCAACTTCAGCTTCTAGCTGGGCAATACGCTGCGCCGACGCCTCATCAATATTCAGCCCCATTGGCTGCTGATGCGAAGGCACTTGAGCGGCCTGTGTCACATTTGGGTTATTCTGCAACCACGTACCACCTGAAGTCTCGACAACCTGCCCCTGAGATCCTGGAGGCGGAGCGGCAGACGCCGTCTTATCCTCTTTAGGAGGCCAGTTTTCAAACCATGTACAACCGCTCAACAAGCCAATACATACGCCTGTCAAAAGACTGTTTCTGATAATAGAAGATAGTTTCATGCAAGCCCGCTCTGAGATTTCAGGTGAATAGATTCGCTTATCTATAAGGCTATCGGGTGCTCTCGATTCGGGTCAAGGAAGCCCTTACTATTACTAACCTTTATCCACATCAAGCAAACACAGTAAACCCAATCTTAACGACTTAGGGTGTATAATTAAGGGATACACTAAAATTCAGCTCAGCGGCGGGGAGACTCAATGAGCGACAACAATGACAAGCCGGAACCTATAATTTCGGAGGTAAAACGCAACCTTTTAGGCAGCCTTGAGGTTGCGTTATTTATGCGCGAGGGACGCGATCGCTTCGGCGATACGCTCAGCGAAGCCATCAGATCCTTCTCTGTCCCGATACTTCTATTTCCGCTGACAATAGCCACGGTCACCATGTACCCTTCGACGGGCATAGCAGACAACTCGGCGAATACAATTGCCCTCCTTTATAGTTTACGCCTAGCCTTTATCTGGCTGTTTTTCTTTGGTTCGGTTTACCTGATCACCAAGGAAATTGACCGCAAACAATACTTCTACAGATTTATAACCGCCACAAACTGGCTTACGGTTCCATCAACAGTGGTATTCATACCCATCGCCTATTTGCTTTTAGCAGGAACGCATACATGGGATGAACTTTACCCGATCATGGTCTGTATTATCCTGTACACCTATGCATTCACAGCCTTTATGGCGACCCATGTTTTACGTGTACCGTGGGAACTGGCAGGATTTATAGTTTTCGTCGGTATGGCCATTAGTAACAGCACCATGGATATACTGCACTGGTTCGGCGACATGATTTAACACTACTCCACGCTCGTAAAAACACGCTACGTAATCAGGCCGCCATAAAATTCTGGTGGTCTGCTTATTTGTGCAGTTTACCAATCAGTGATTTAAATCGTGCGGGCTTGATAGACAGATACATATGCGTAAATAGCCCGCCGATCCAGAGATATGTCAGAACATACTCAGGCAAGCCCAAATACAGCCCTAGAACACCAAAAGCACCTGTCAGGAAAGACATTGTCAAAATAAGATACGTTGCCTTACGAACAGACATACCTGCATCTACGAAGTGATGATGGAAATGATTAAGGTCAGCGTCAAAAGGGTGACGGCCTTCAGAAACACGACGCGCGAACTGGCCGCAAATATCCCAGATCGGAATAGCCAAAATCCAAGCCACTGAGATCGGCTGCACAATCCCCACATCCATACGCGCCATAGTAATGCAGAACCATGCCAAAGCGAGCCCCAGCGCCAGGCTGCCAGCATCCCCCATAAAGACAGACGCCTTTTCACGCAATGGATGACGCATATTAAAGAGCAGAAAACCTGCCAAAGCCCCAATCATAATCGCCATCATACCAAGGTAATAAGCGTTACCTGCCAAGACACTGGCAACGGCAAGCCAAAAGAAGCAAACTACGCCTTTACCGCCTGACAATCCGTCTAAACCGTCAATCAAATTGATAGCGTTCACCAACAAAACCGTAGCAATAATAGAAAAAGGAATAGCCGCATAAGCGAGACCAAAAGGCCCGAAGCCAAACATGTCTCCCATACTAACCAGCTTGGCGCCGCCAAAGACAACAATCAAAAATGCGACAACAAACTGAGTAACAAAACGAATACGCGGCGCCAGATTATATTTATCATCCAGTGCCCCAATCGTCATTAACGCCACTAGCGCCGCATAAAAATATAGATAACTACCCCACTCGACACCATAAACTGCGCCCCAGATCATAAAGGCCGGAAACACAGTCAAACCACCTATAAGAGGGACAGGGGCGTGATGTTTCTTGCGGCCACCTGGGTGGTCAACCAACCCGAAACGCACCGCCAGCTTCTTACCGATTACGATAAAAATCAGGACAGAAACAAAAGCTGCTGTGAAATATAAAAAGCCTTCCAAAAACATTGGCAGAGCTTACTCTTCTACCGCTGTTTCCTCAAGCGCATTTGACATGGCTTCGTTAATGGCTTCCAAGATATCGCCGAAATCTGCGCCGATCAGAAATAAGGCTGCAAAAATAGAAAGACCAATACCCGCAGCTATAAAAGTGTACTCAATAGCCGTCGCACCTCTGTTACATCCAAAGTATAACATTGCGATTTTAAACATGGGTGCTCCCTATAAGCCTTGGATCTATGTTTATATTTTGCCTTCGGGCGTCACTGCGAGAGCAGAAACATGGTTTTCCTGAGAAGCAATAGACCCCATAAGCGGCTCAATCCACTCAAGAATTCTAACATTTATATCATACATTTTGCCAATACTCGCCTGCATTTCCAAAAATTCTACGATTTTTTCAATTGCAGTCTTAGGACGCGGTAAGACAGTAACCTGCAAATCCTGTCTATCATTATGCCCCAAAAGGTTTGCAGTATAATCCAGCGCATCATCAAGGCCGCCCAAATCATCAACCAGCCCCACATCTTTCGCCTGCGCGCCTAGCCACACACGACCACCCGCGACAGCATCAACCTGCTCTGGACTCATATTGCGGCCTTCAGCAACCACAGCAACGAATTTGTTGTAGATCTGGTCCATAAGCGCATTCATACGTTCTCGTTCTGATGCTGTGTAAGGTTGATTAAACGACCAAAGTGAGGAGTTCTCCCCCCAGCTTACGCTATCCCAATTCACATCAAGCTTGCTCCACATTTCCTTTAGCGAGAACTTACCGCCCGTAACCCCTATGGATCCTGTGAATGTCGTCTCGGCAGCAAAAATATGATCGGCAGGCGCACTAATCCAGTACCCGCCCGAAGCCGCAGCTTCACCCATCGATACAATAACAGGCTTACCCTTTTCCTGTGCATGCACAATCGCGCGGCGAATACTTTCAGACGCCACAGGAGATCCTCCGGGACTATCAACACGAATTACAATCGCCTTCACATCTTTGCGTTCGGCAGCCGCACGCAAAACACCCACAAGCGACTCCGCGGATGACAACTCATTCGCACCATCAAGGTTATGCTGCACAATCTGACCAACGATATAGATTAGTGCCACATTGGGTTTCTTTTTTACAGCAACCGGAGAGAGAACGCTTTCATGCTCTACCGCACGCTGATATGCCGACAAAGGCGTAAAGACTGTTTCGTCACTATTAGGATCCCCTGTAATAGACTCAATCAGCATCTCATTAAGCTCATCGCCATAACCGACCACATCGACCAGACCGGCGCTCAACGCCTCTTCATCCAGCAATAGACCTTTATCCAAAGCCTTGCGGAATGCCGCAGGCTCAAGACCTCTACCCTCGGCAATATCAGCAGAAATTATTTTCCCCAAAGTGTCGATCAGAGAAGACATAGCCTCACGACTAGCTTCTGACATGTGGTCATCGGTCACATTCTCAAACAGGTTTTTATATTCTTTACGCGCAAAAATCTGCGGCTCAATACCAATGTTATCTAGCAAGTTACGTGCATATGGCATCTCCGCATTAATGCCCGGAATATTCAAAATCCCGATGGGCTGAAGCCAAATCTCTTCAAACGCAGACGCCAGATAGTAAACGCCTAAACTCTCGTAGGAAGGGCTATAAAAGTATGTTTGCTTGCCGCTTTCTCTAAAACGCTTCACAGCGTTTCTCAGCTCTTGCAAATGTACCAAGCCCAGCGCACCACCTCTATCCGAGATCACCAAAGCCTTAATACGATCATCCTTGGCAGCACGGTCAATTGTGCCCACAACTTCACGAATTGTTGGAACTTTGTCGCCAAGCCCATAACCGACTGTATTCGAATGTTCGATAAACGTGCCCTCTAAAGGCAGAAACAAAATAGTTTCGCTCGGAATGGACGGCACTTTGGTCTCGCCCATAAACAGGCTGGATGTAAATGCGCCCATAACAGCACTAAAAATAACCAAGAAACCAACGAGCATGCACATCCGCTTGAATGCATTCTTTATAATATGCCCAAAGCGCCACTTTCTCTTCGAAGGCTTGCCGCCTCTTTGCGAAGAAAACAAAGATCCATTACGAGCGTAGGGAGAGCGAAGTGACATACGAGCTTCCTTATAAAATTACAGGCATTGCGCCTTGTGTCTTAACCAGTGATCTGCCAGCACACAGGCCAGCATCGCTTCGGCAACCGGCATACCGCGAATACCAACGCAAGGATCATGACGTCCTTTCGTAACGATATCGGTTTCATTACCGTCTTTATCAATAGTTTTGCGAGGCGTTAAAATAGAACTTGTAGGCTTAAAAGCAACGCGCGCGACAATGTCCTGGCCACTCGAAATACCGCCCAACACACCGCCGGCATGATTACTCAGGAATTCAGGCTGCCCATCTTTCCCGATGCGGATTTCATCAGCATTATCTTCGCCGCCTAGATGCACTGAATCAAAACCGTTACCGATTTCCACACCCTTCGTCGCGTTGATAGACATCAATGCCTTGGCAATATCGGAATCCAGCTTATCGTATACTGGCGCACCTAAACCTGCGGGAATACCGCTGGCACGAACTTCGACAACGGCCCCCGCACTTGATCCGCTCTTGCGGCAATTATCCAGATAATCCGCCCACATAGCAGCCGCATCCGCATCAGGGCTGAAGAAGTCATTCTTTGTAACCTGATCCCAATCCCAGTTATCGTAATCAATCTTCAGCGCGCCAACTTGAACGACAGCGCCGCGTATTTGCACCTGCGCGCCAATCTGGCTTTCCAGTATCTTGCGCGCGACAGCCCCCGCTGCCACACGCATCGCTGTCTCGCGCGCAGAGCTGCGTCCGCCGCCGCGATAATCGCGAATACCGTATTTGGCATCATAGGTGAAATCAGCATGACCGGGGCGATACTTATCCTTGATATCGCCGTAATCCTTGGAACGCTGATCTTGATTGTGAATAATCAAGCTAATCGGCGTACCCGTAGTTTGTCCTTCAAACACACCTGATAATATCTGCACCTCATCAGGTTCTCTGCGCTGCGTTGTATGGCGCGACTGTCCCGGCTTACGCAAATCAAGATATGGCTGGATATCGGCCTCGGACAGCGCAATGCGCGGCGGCACGCCATCAACCACGCACCCGATTGCAGGTCCGTGGGATTCACCCCATGTTTGATACTGAAATAATGTGCCGAAACGATTACCACTCATGGCAAATATTTAAACACAGTGCGCTGCAATAGCACAGCAATTTATTAGAATTCTGCAAACCAATTCGCAGTTTCGGAAAGCAGTTCGTAAACAGTCAGCCCGTTCGTGAAGCAATGATCCGCACCCGCAATCACGATCTGCTTTTTCGGATTTGGCAGATCATCAAAAAGCTTTTGCCTGCCCTCAATACTCTCGTCATTAGCACCGGCCAAAACGACACAGGCAGGGCTTTTATAATCTGCTGCCTTCTGCTTCATCACATCAGCTGTAAGCGCCTTGGCCTCCTCCACCATAGCCTTTGAAGCGATGCTATCAACGCCCCAGCCTATAATGTACGCATCAAGCGCTTCGCTATACTGCGCTTCCGTATCCCAGAACGCAGGCAAATAGGTGCTGTCCCAGAAACACGTCGCAGCGACCTCAGGGTTCGCCAGCAAAGCAGTCAAACCGCCATAGCTATGCCCGACATAGAAAACCTTGCTATATTTTTGTGATAAATGTGCGACCAGATGATTAAGGTCGCGCGCATGTGTGTCCACAGTGCATTCGGATAAATTACGTGCATTTTCATCAGCGGAATAAAACGACAATCGCGCAACATGCGTATTCCCGTCTTTTATAAAGAACGTCTTGGCATAATGATGCAGCGCTTCGTCGATATGACCTGTCAGGCCATGCCCGATGACAATCACGCGATCGCAAGGTTTGTCGTCGAGCTTGTTTAATACAAAGTATATATCCTTTGCATCCTCAGCCCGCAGACTAAACTTCTCTTCGATCAAGCTGCTTCTTCTTTATTTGATTTCGGTGCGATTGAGTTCAGCAGAGCCGCTGTTTCTGCTGCCGTATCAACGCTGCACATACCCACTGTATGGTAACCGCTATCAACATGCAGTACTTCACCTGTAACGCCCGCGCCCAGATCGGACAGCAAGAACAAACCTGAACCGCCGACTTCTTCGATTGTCACGTTACGACGCAGCGGAGAGTTCAGCTCGTTCCACTTCAGAATGTAACGAAAATCACCGATACCGCTAGCCGCCAGCGTCTTAATCGGACCAGCAGAAATTGCATTTACACGGATATTACGCGGGCCAAGATCAGCAGCTAGATAACGCACGGATGCCTCAAGGCCTGCTTTGGCAACGCCCATCACATTGTAATGCGGCATTACACGCTCCGCTCCGTAATAAGTCAGTGTCAGCATGCTGCCGCCTTCGTTCATCAAAGGCGCGGCGCGCTGTGCAACGGCAGTAAAAGAATAAATGGAAATATCCATTGTCTTACGGAAGTTATCGCGGCTCGTGTCAAGATACAGACCATCAAGCTCGTTCTTGTCTGAAAATGCGATCGCATGAACGACGAAGTCCAGCCCGCCCCATTTTTCTTTAATCTGTCCGAAGACCTTGTCCATATCTTCGTCATTGGTCACATCACAAGGCAGCAAAATATCAGACCCGATATCTTCAGCCAACGGACGCACACGCTTTTCCAAAGCGTCCCCTTGATAGGTGAATGCAAGTTCGGCTCCCGCATCTGAAAGGGCTTTTGAAATACCCCAAGCGATCGAGCGATCATTAGCAACACCCATAATCAGACCTTTTTTACCGGCCATAATGCCATTATTCTGTGACATAACTGTAAATTCCTGTTTTTACATTTAGTTTCTTCGCAACAGAATGCATCCTACACATTTCCGCCAGCGCGTCCAGCATTTATAGCAACTCAATTTTCCACGCGCAGCCTGTCACGGCGATTTTGAGGTTTTATTAACCCCCGATTGCTATAGTTCAGAAGGGATATAAAGAGGAAATCCGTCTGATGGAAGCCCAGACAGAATTAAAGCTGGATAATGTTCAAAAATTCTGCCGTGAAATCGCGCAGGAAATGCAAACCTATCAGAAAAATCTAACGATCCACTTTGTCATCCACCATGACGGCCAGCGCCTCGATGCGCTCAGTATGGCAGCACAAGATATACTAGGTCACCCTGCCGCTGAGACAGCGATGCAGTTTTTACAAAAGCCTGGCAGATCAGAACTGTCGACACTACTTGGCACGGCCGTCGCACGAGAAAATATCTTGTTAGGCCTAACAACACGCGACCACTTCCTAGCGCTGTGCGCCTTGAATATCGATCATTTCGCATCCATGTCAGAGGCACGCTTACACGCCTATCATCTGGCATGGCACGTTCTGGACATTATCGACTATCACCGTAAAGACGTAGACGACAGCTTCCACGACAACGAGGTTATTTTCAGAGAGCGCAGCGCCATAGATGCCTGTTACGCGAATCTGCAAGCCGACATCTTCGCCACGAGCATGTGCCGTTTTCAAAAAGAAGCGAAAGCGCCACAAGTTATGGCACGCCTTCGCGGCGGTGCTGCGCTAGAACGCAGAACATTACAAACCCCCGAACATTTCCCATTTGCCATGTGTATAGACACGGTTGACGCCTTATTTGAGAAGGTACCTTTTGACCGGACGCCTAAAAAGTTACGCGTCAACAAAGCCTTGCGTATGGCAAGACAAATCAGCTTAGCCTATGACATAGAGAGCTTAAAACAATGGGCAACGTTTTGTGAGCCTGCTCAGGACATGGCTTGGCGTGGTATGAGTAAAGAGCGCATTATTAGTACCGCCCTGAACACGAGCAGCAATACATATGTGCGCGCCATCGGTTTTACACTTAAAGAGTTGCTGGACATCGAACCGACGCCTATCGAAAAAATTCACGACACTTACAGCCCGTTTGCTGATGATCTTGTAAATCAGAAACTACACAATAAAATCGTTGAGACTATTTGTCAGGACGTCATCGCACAGGGCGTCAGTCAAAACAGCGCCATGCCAATGCTTAAAAAAGCCAACGAGCAAAATACAGAGCTTACGTTCGGCCGCACTCTAGGATGGTGCGCCAATGCCCTACAAGCTGCTGCCAAGGCGTTTGATATCGCAAAAAAGAACAACACAGATGCCTACTCCGCCGCGCGTCAGGAATTTATCGGTCAAAAACAGCAAGTATCTTGGGAATCCATTGATGATATAGGCCGTAATGTGATGATGAAACAGCGCAGCGGTAAAACAGTAACCTTGTCCGATATACGCAACCTGACTGAAGGCGTAAAAGGAATGGAAAAGCTGCACGCGTCCATAGACAAAACGATTAACGATCCAAGTTACCAGCATAAGCTAGCCGCAGCGTCGGAACTAGAAAACACCAAAGGCTTGCAGCCAATAGGCCTTGCACCGAAAGCTGCAGCGCCAAGAGCAGCCGCCTACGAGGTTGCCCCTTCCGGCCCCGCACTTGGTGGAAGACCACAGAAGACTGTGCCACCACAGCAGCCTCCGCAAAAAACGGAGCAGCAGCAAAGTTCACAAGACGAACAAACAGAATAAAAAAAGAGCCGCACAATGCGGCTCTTTCAAATTCTGATCTCAACTTGAATTAGTTGACAATTTCCCAGCTGCCATCAGGCTGCTGACATGCTGTACCGTAAGCAGATTGCTGCTGACCACCAACATAAACTGTCTGCTGGTATTCACGGCAGTAACGGCCTGTCGTACGGCTTGTACCGTCACGCGTCACTGTGTAGGTGCCATTGTTACCTGATTCAGGGTTGTTCCAGCTAATTGTATCACCTACTGATGCTGTGTGAGCTTGCTGTTGTGCTTGCTGCATATATGCACGGTCCGCACGATCCAATGAAGAACCAACTTCACTACCGACCAATGCACCCAGCAATACGCCTGCGCCTGTCGCCCATAGACGGCCTGAACCGCTACCGACTTGAGAACCTAGCAGGCCACCCGCTACAGCGCCTGCGCCTGTACCGACTGTCTGTTTTGTTCCCCAGCTGTCTGTAGTATTACAGCCTGTCAGCGCAATGGCTGAAGCAACAAATAATGTTAAAACGGTTTTCTTCATGTTTCCTCACATTCTGGAGTTACGTTTAAAATTCTTTCCTAACGGGCATTCTACGGTATCAAATTGACAACCCTCCGTAAAAGTTCCATTTAATAATGCAAAAATATATCAATCCATTGAGAAAGCCAGAGAAAAATATGTCTGCGGATATAATTAAGAGCTTAGAAAAAGCGGAAGATGCACCCGCCAACCCATACCAGCTATTTGATATCTGGATGGCCGATGCCACCGTCAGCGAACCCAATGATCCCAACGCGATGTCACTAGCTACAATCGACGCTAAAGGCAGGCCTGCCGTGCGTATGGTGTTGTTAAAAGGTCTGGATGAACGCGGCTTTATTTTTTACACAAACCAGAACAGCTACAAAGGACAATCACTCGCTGCCAATCCGCAAGCCGCCTTATGTTTTCACTGGAAAACGCTAGGGCGCTCCGTGCGCGTTCAAGGCAGTATTGAGGTTGTTACAGACGAAGAGGCTGATGCCTATTACAACACCAGAGGTCGCGGCAGCCGCATAGGTGCATGGGCTTCTTTGCAGTCACAAGAGCTGGATAGCCGCACAACGCTGGCCCAGCGTGTTAAAGATCTGGAAGAAAAATTCAAAGATGTAGAAGACATCCCCCGCCCGCCCCACTGGTCAGGCTACCGCGTCAAACCCGACACCATAGAATTCTGGCACGACGGCGAACACCGCCTGCATACCCGCGTGGTTTACCCCCCCGCCGCAGACGGCACATGGTCAAAGGTCATGAAATACCCTTGATAAATTTGACATAAAATAAAATCCTGCTGTATTGTGCGTCCTCAATCATAAGGACAGGCGATGAGCAAGACACTAATGGCTATGCTGCAATATGACAGCTGGAGCAGTCACTACGACGATCAATTCATGCGGCAGAATAAATACGCTGCCCCGCGCGAAGCATTTAACGCCGTCGCCGCCCGCACAGATGTGGCGCGCAGCAATTTGCGCATGTTGGATGTCGGATGTGGTACAGGCCTTCTATCCGAGGAATTCAGACGCGCCAACCCTGACGCTTTTATTGCAGGTATCGATCTATCGAGCGGGATGCTGCGCGAATTTCGTAAAAAGAACGTGGCCAATGAATTGGTTCAAGGCAGCATAACTGGCCGCCTGCCCTTCCATGATGCCAGCTTTGACCTTGCCGCCTCGACAGGCGTATTCGAACTCATCACACGCCCAGCAAATGTTATCGCAGAAATGTCCCGCGTCGTGCGCAAAAACGGCTTAGTCGCCTTCACATCACCGCATAACTGGTTTGATCGCCCGAATACGCTAGAAAAATACACGCCAAGCCTAACTGCTTTAGCGAACTGGATCGACCGCGGGCGCAGTCACCGCGAGGCTTACATGGAACACGCCATGCGTAGCAGCGGGATCGAGCCTGTAGAAACCAGACAATTTATCGGCTACCAGAAAAACGGCGGCAAAGCGCCTTACCAGCTTTATATCGGGCGCAAACTGGATAAGTCTTAAAATCACCCCATAGCTCTTGAAAACCGCCACTTTTATCTCTAGTTTACATACAGATTTCCAAAATAGTTATGTAGATTGAGGTAAGTGTTATGGCACAGGAAAAATTGAATTTTGGCGCAGATGTATCCCGTTTGCTGGATATTGTGGCAAATGCCCTGTATTCCAACCGCGACGTCTTCTTGCGCGAACTGATCTCCAACGCATCAGATGCATGTGATCGCTTGCGTTACGAAGCAATCAGCAACCCCGACCTGATAAAAGGCGCAGCAGACTTTAAACTGCGCGTCGCCAAGGATACGGATAACCGCACCCTGACGATCGCCGATAACGGTATCGGTATGAACCGCGACGACTTGATCGAAAATCTAGGTACCATCGCCAAATCAGGCACGGCATCCCTGATGGAACAAATGGGCGAAGTCAAAGACAAGAAAGACAAGCTGAACCTGATCGGCCAATTCGGTGTTGGTTTCTATGCCTGTTTCATGATCGCGGACAAAGTCGAAGTTGTCAGCCGTAAAGCGGGTGAAGACACAGTCTGGCACTGGGAGTCAGATGGCCGCACAGGCTTTACAGTGCGCGAAGCCAAAAAGAAAGAAGCCGAAAAACTGATCGATGGCCGCGGCACATCGATTATGCTGCACATCAATGATGACGCCAGCGACTACCTAATCGACGAAAAAGTAAAACACGTCATCGAAACCTACTCCGACCACATCGACTTCCCGATCTATCTTGGAGAGCCTAAAGACGACGAAAAGCCAGTCAATCAGGTAACAGCCCTTTGGATGCGCCCTAAAAACGAAATCACGCCGGAGCAGCATGCCGAGTTTTTCCGTCACATCGGCTTTGGCTTTGATGATCCGCTGATGACATCCCACTGGCGCGCAGAAGGTAAAATCGAATACACAGCCCTTCTGTATATGCCGACCCTGCGTCCGATGGACCTATATGACCCTAACCGTAGCCACGCAGTTAAGCTTTACGTGAAGCGAGTCTTTATCAGCGATAATTGCGACGGCCTTGTTTACCCCTGGCTACGCTTTATGCGCGGCGTGATCGATAGCGAAGATTTGCCGCTGAACATCAGCCGTGAAACATTGCAGGATAATCCGCTAATCGCAAAAATCCGCAACAACGTCACCAAGCGCGTGCTGAGCGACTTGGACAAGCTCTCGCAGGACGAACCTGAGAAATTCAACGCGTTCTGGGGGCAGTTCGGCCCTGTCATCAAGGAAGGCCTGTACGATGCATTCGAACACCGCGAAGCCTTGCTGAAAATCACGCGTTTCTACAGCACGCATAAAGACGGTGAGCTAGTATCACTGGCCGATTACGTCTCCCGCATGCCCGAAGAACAAGACCGCATTTACTACATGAGCGGTGAAAAACTTGAAACACTGAAAAACTCACCACAGCTTGAAGGCTTTAAGGCCCGCGGCATCGAGGTGCTGTTCTTCACAGACACAATCGACGATTTCTGGCTGCAGACCGTTCTTGATTATGACGGCAAGCCATTCCAGTCTGTCACCAAAGGCAATATCGACCTGTCCAAATTCGACGGCGAAGAGAGCAATGACAATAAAGAAGACAAAAAAGACGAAAAGCTCGAGCCAAGCTTAGAAGCACTTAAAGCAATTGTTGCGGAAACACTGCAAGGTGAAATCGGTGACGTGCGCTTCTCAGGCCGCATGACAGACTCTCCTGTCTGTCTG
Organism: Micavibrio sp.; assembly: GCA_012960155.1. Taxonomy (GTDB): domain Bacteria; phylum Pseudomonadota; class Alphaproteobacteria; order Micavibrionales; family Micavibrionaceae; genus UM-FILTER-47-13. The sequence goes on from DUBU01000025.1 coordinate 43,982, forward strand.
GTTGCAGGGGACAACGAAGTGGACCTGCGTATGGAGCGCGTATTGCGCGTTAACCAGAAATACGAGGCCGACAGCAAGCGCGTGCTGGAAATCAATCCTAAGCACCCATTGGTGCTGCGCCTTGCTGATATGGCAGAAAATGCTGCAGAAGGCGAAGACCTCACGGACGCAGCATGGCTACTACTGGACCAAGCACGCATCATACAAGGCGAGCCGATCACAGACCCGTCAGGCTTCGCCCGCCGTATGAGCAGCTTCATGGTGCGCGGCCTTGCGGCCTAACTAGATTGAAGTCATAACAAATAAAAAGGCGAGCCAATAGCTCGCCTTTTTATTTAAATCTATAGCAATTTATGCTGCAGCTTTCGCCTGCTCAATAAAATCAGCATAGCTGACTTCAGGACGCGGCCCCATATGGCTAATCACCTCTGTCGCAGCAAGCGTACCAAGACGACCACACGTTGCCATATCCATACCCTGCGTAAAACCATACAGGAAACCTGCAGCATATTGATCGCCCGCGCCCGTTGTATCAACAACATCTGCCTTCACGCCGGCAACTTCTACAACCTCGTCACCACGCACAATCACAGAACCTTTTTCGCTTCTAGTTAGTGCAGCAATTTCGCATTTGCCTTTAACAATCTCGAGCGCCTCTTCAAATGTTTCGACTTGATACAGCGACTTAATCTCGTCTTCATTGGCAAAGAGAATATCAACATGGTTCTCGACCAGATTCAGGAAATCTTCACGGTGACGGTCAACACAGAATGAATCTGAAAGGCTCAAAGACACGCGGTGCCCGGCATCATGGGCAATTTGCGCAGCCTTTTTAAACGCAGCCTTCGCTTGCTCCGGATCAAACAAATACCCTTCAAGATATGTCACTTTCGCAGAAGCAATCAGATTTTCATCAATATCAGCTTCGCTAAGCTCGACACCCGCACCCAGGAACGTGTTCATTGTACGCTGGCCATCAGGCGTCACCAGCACAAGACAGCGACCTGTCGGCGCACCCAGCGCCAATGGCACAGTATTCATTGTAACGCCCATAGCCTTCATGTCATGGCGATAAACATCCCCCAACTGGTCATTGGCCGTCTTACCAATGTAAGCGCCCTTGCCACCGAATGATGCAAACCCGGCCATCGTGTTGCCTGCTGATCCGCCGGACACCTCGATACCGGCATCCATTTCACCATACAGCTCAACGGCGCGGCGTTCATCAATCAGGTTCATAGACCCTTTTTTCATACCGCATTTTTCATCTTGCTCGGCAATGAACTCTTCAGTTGTATGCGCCAGCACATCAACCATGGCATTACCAATGGCAACCAGGTCATAAACAGGTTCGGACATATTTTACACTTCCTCTAATAATCTACTTTAAAAACATTTCAGCAAAGCTGGTATCAGGGGATCGCGCACCGACATGACTAATCGTGAAGCTGGCAACTTTAGCAGCCAGATCACCGGCATCTTGCGGCGACATTCCCTTAGACAAACCATACAACGCTGCACCTGCGAACGCATCGCCCGCGCCCGTTGTATCCTCAAGTTTTTCAGGCTTCACAGACGCTATATCATATACCTTACCTTGATCAACTATAACCGCACCGCGTGAACCCTTGGTCAGGATTGCCGTTTTGCCAGCTTCCTGAACCTGCTTCACTGCTGCTTCAAAGTTTTCGGCAAGCGTCAGCGCCATAATCTCGGATTCATTTCCGATCAGAATATCAACGCTCTCGTCCGCAAGCTTTTTGAAGTCTTCATAGTGACGTTCAACACAGCCCTTATCAGACAGCGTAAGCGCAACTTTACCGCCGCTATCCTTAGCCGCTTGAGCCGCGACGCGGAACGCCGCTTTAGCCTTAGGCTTATCAAATAGGTATCCTTCAAGTAACGTAATTTCACTACGGGCAATCAAATCAACATCCACATCACCTTCATCAAAATTTGTGCTACAGCCCAAATAAGTATTCATTGTACGTTCACCATCAGGAGTGACGATAATGTGACTGTGTCCCGTGCTATCCCCGTCCGTGTCAATTGCAGCGCTCAGCGTAATACCCTGCGCTTCCATATCGTGCTTAAAAATTTCACCGAATTGGTCATCTGCAATTTTGCCGATAAACGCTCCCTTGCCCCCTAACGAAGCAAAACACGCTAATGAATTCGCGCCAGAACCTCCTGACATTTCCGTTGTCGCGCCCATAAGATCATAGACCGCTTCGCTTTGTGCCTTGGTCACCATATTCATGACGCCCTTTTCAAGCCCCATCTTTGCCAGCTCGGCAATCACGCTTTCATCCTCACGCGATAAAACATCAACCAATGCGTTACCGACACCGACTAGACCAAATTCTTTTTCTGTCATGATTTTTTCTCCCTGTTTATGTTATATCTTTAAACACTACGCTCATCGCCAAACGAAGTAAACGCTTATGACAAAGAAAAATGGAATACCTGTAAAACAGAAAGCTGTCGAGTCTGCTCTCAAACTTGCCGAGGCGCGCGGATGGCAAAATGTCAGCCTGTCAGATATAGCAAGAGACGCCGAAATCGACATGGCCGTCATGCATGATAACTTCGAAGATCGCTTTGATGTTCTAGCTGCTTTAGGCCGCATGATAGATCGAAAAGTACTGGAGAACATCGCGTCTGACAATCATGGCTTACCTGAACGCGACAAGCTATTTGACATCATGATGGAGCGCTTCGACGTGCTAAACGATTACCGTGGCGGCCTGACATCCATTCTTTCCAGCTTTAAAACAGACCCGAAGCAAGCCGTTATCAGCCTGCCCCATCTAGGCCGATCAATGAGCTGGATGTTAGAAGCGGCAGGAATAGAAACCGCAGGTATTAAGGGGGCGATAAAAGTAATAGGCCTGACAGGCATATACCTTAAAACCCTGCGCGTATGGTGCGACGATGAAAGCCCCGACATGGGTAAAACCATGGCGGCACTAGATAAGAATTTGGGACAAGCCGAGGAATGGGCCGGACGCCTTGCTCTGTAACATCTTACGCCACACAATATTTGACATATTTCAATATTTTTGATAAAAATTTGCCATGATTAGAAACGAAAAACCAATCGCCATTATTTTCAACCAGCTTAGCCGTACAATCGGCGATGAGCAGGTGTACAAAGCTATCAACACTGAGACAGCCGAGTTTGTTGGCGTCATTAGTCGCGGTATCGATCTGGCAGACGGCGCCATCATCACATTAGATGAATGCCTATCAACACCGGAAGACAAAACACCTGCTTATACGCTAGGTGAAGTGCTGTCATTTAATGATCTGCGCGGCGATGAAAAAGCTTACGTTAAAGACGCTCTTGCGCTACATGAGCGTAAAATGAAATATCTGGATGACATCTCCGGCACAAACGGTACTTTCGGCCGCTTGCGTGCACGCTTTGCCAGCAAAGAAACCCTAAGAGCCAATAGCTGTCATTTCCGCCCTAAACCACAAGGCTTGAGAACCTGACATGTCTCTGAGCCTAGTACATAGCAGCACCACAAAAGCCGAACCTGACAAAGCCAAATCAGCCTTTGTAGCGGTAAAGCGTGAATTAGCCCAGCGACTAGGGCGCGCGTTTCCATCAGATAACATTTTCGTTATGGTCAATGATGCAGATAAAGGCACGCAGTTTATCGATTGCGGCTGGGATCAAACCAAAGCAGACTCCATCGCACGTAAACACGCAACAGAAGAAGACAACGAGCACCTTCGCGTGCTAAGCAATGCCCCGTTTATTGCTGTCGACCCTACACGGGTAAGAAATATTTCAACCGATAACGACATCGTACTGATTTACTTCAAGCAGCCCAATACAGCGATTGCGCTAGATTGCAGAGATCGGGATGAAGCCGACACGCTATGTGACAAACTAAAAGCATCACTGATAAGAGAGACAGCAGCCCTGCGCGAAGAGATGATGCAGAACATAGACAAAGACAGCGATAACACGGTCATAAGACCTGCGGCCTTTAACCCGCGCTAAACCCTATTACTCATCTTCAATCATATATTTGATATCGAGAATTTCCAGACACTCCGAACCTGCTTCGGTGCGGACAACCGCCTCATCGCCAACCTCTTTTTTCATCAGCGCGCGAGCAACAGGACTAAGCCAATTGATTTTGCCGTGGCGCATATCAGCCTCATCCACACCAACCAGCTTCACTGTTACTTCGCTATCATCCTCGCGCACATAAGTCACTGTTGCGCCAAAAAAGACACGTTCCAGACCTTGCTGCTGTTTAGGGTCGACAACTTCGGCACTTTCCGTGCGCTTGGTCAGATAACGAATACGACGATCAATTTCGCGCAGCTTCTTTTTGTTGTAAATGTAATCCCCGTTTTCCGAACGATCACCATTCCCCGCCGCCCACGAAACAATCTCGGTAATCTTGGGGCGCTCCTCACGCAATAGAAAACGCAGCTCCTCTGCTAGAACGGCATAACCATGAGGGGTCATGTAGTTATGCGTGCCCGGCGGCAACGGCGCAATATCGTCTTCGTCATCATCAGTCATAGGAAAAAATATAGATTAAGCGACAGCGTATTGGAACACATGGTTTTCATGCCAAAGCTGCGTAAGAACAGAGGCCATATGCTCTACCTGCTCTAACGAATGCGCGGCAGTTGCCGTCAAACGCAAACGCTCTGTACCACGTGGAACTGTCGGGTAATTAATCGGCTGCACATAGATATCATATTGATCTAGCAGTAAATCAGTTACCATTTTGCAGCAGGTTGCTTCACCAACAACCAAAGGCACAATATGGCTTTCGCCCTGCATAAACGGCATATCCGCAGCCGTCAGCAAGTCTTTGAGGTGCTTCACATTGCGGCGTTGGCGCATACGTTCAATACCGGAAACCTTCAAATGCTCAACACTTGCACGCGCCCCCGCTAGCAAAGCTGGCGGTAATGCTGTCGTAAAAATAAAGCCCGGTGCGTAACTGCGCACAGCATCAACAACATTACGCGTACCGGCAATATAACCGCCCATCAAGCCGAAGCCCTTACCAAACGTGCCTTCGATAATATCGATACGAGCCATCAAGCCGCGCTCTTCAGCAACACCCGCACCACGTGCACCATAAAGGCCCACGGCATGAACCTCATCAAGATATGTCAGAGCATTATATTTTTCGGCAAGCTCGACTATTTCCTTCATGGGGCATATGTCGCCTTCCATGGAGTACACAGATTCAAACGCAATGATTTTGGGACGATTTGGGTCTGCGGCCCTTAAAAGCTCTTCCAAATGCTCGACATCATTATGACGGTAAATCTGCTTTTCCTGACGACTGCTCTGCATACCATGGATCATAGACGCATGATTCAAAGCATCGGAAAAGATAATGCAATTTGGCAAAAGCTTGGCCAGCGTACTGAGCGCACCTTCATTCGCCACATAGCCTGAAGAGAATACAAGCGCCGCCTCTTTGTTATGCAGATCAGCAACGCTTTCCTCTAATTCCACATGATAACGTGTCGTACCGGAAATATTACGCGTCCCACCAGCACCCGCGCCGCTGCGGTCAATCGCTTCCTTCATTGCATTCAGAACAACAGGGTTCTGCCCCATGCCGAGATAGTCATTACTACACCATACAGTAACCTCACGCGTACCGCGTTCAGGATCGTGATATAGTGCTTTTGGGAATTGGCCGACAATGCGTTCTAGATTTGCAAACGTCCGGTAACGCCCCTCAACTTTGAGGTCATCAATTCTTGCGCTGAAAATAGAGTTATAATCCATAGCAAACTTCCGGCTTTGCTTCTTTTTTCTTGCTTATTCCCTATACCACAAAAAAGCGCCTGTAAATACTACAGGCGCATAAAATGAAGCTATGGTTGATAAAATCACATATCATAGCGCGGATGATTATCACTCTCATTTTCAGGCTCAGGGCCTTTTCGCACCCCCAGCACTAGCGACACACTCGCGACAGACTCCATCAATCCACTGAATACGCGTGATGCTGCACTTGGCGTACTTTCAGGTTGAAACCTTTCACGTAACTCCAGAAAACTTGTTGCACCAGATCGGTCCTCATAGAGGCCTTTATCCGGATTATAAGTAATAGGGCCATCATAATTCCATCGCACCCCACCAGGATGACCGGGCGGTGCTTCACGACTATATCTATTGAAAATACCCATATGCTTGCCTCCTCTAAATCACTTTTTATTGTATGTCCTTTAACCTAAAAAAGTGTAAAATAAACATATGCTTATTGTATTTGGCGCCATAAATCAGGAATATATTTTCAAAACCAACGCCTTGCCAGAGGCGGCTGAAACATTGCTTGCCCATGACTACGACGTATACTCAGGCGGCAAAGGCGCGAACCAAGCCCTAGCAGCCGCCAGAATGGGCACCAAAACAGCTCTCATCAGCTGCGTAGGCAATGATGGCGCGGGTGTTCGCATGATGAACCACCTGAAGCGTGACGGTGTTATGGTCACAGGCGTCGCGGAGTCCGAAAAACACCTGACAGGCACAGCCTCAATCATCACCAGCAGCACAGGGCAAAAACACACAGTTGTAGCCCTAGGCGCAAACGTCGATGCTCACCAAGATCAAATACCTGATGAGATTTTAAGAACGGGCAATGTTGTCCTTATGCAGATGGAGCTGTCTCTCGCTGAAAACGAGAAACTAATCAACCGCGCCCACGAAAAAGGCGTAAAGGTCATCTTAAACCTCGCGCCGGCTATGAAAATTTCAGATCAAGCACTTAAAAAGCTCGACTACCTGATTGTAAATCAGATTGAAGCGCGTCAAATGGCTGCCACTCTAGGTTTGGACGTAGAGAAAACCCCTGAAACCCTCGCCCGCGCGCTGTCCAAAGCAGGTGAGCTAAACTGCATTGTGACAATGGGTGACAAAGGCTCTACAGCCGCCACGGTGAGTGGCCAGATTTACAAAGTCAAAGCCATGCAGCTTGAAAAAGTCGTCGACACTACCGGCGCAGGCGATGCCTATTGCGGTACATTTGCTGCCTGCATTCATAATGGCGAAACACTACATTCCGCCATGAAATACGCATCCATTGCAGGCACCCTTGCCTGCCGCAAATACGGATCGCAAGATGCCTTCGCCTATCTAGGCGACATCAAAGAACATCTTAGTTTTATTGAAGAGTAGTTAGACGCTCGAGCTAAAATTAGAGCCGCGCGTGCTGGAAACGGGCACATTGAGGGCTTGATCCAGTACGGCAACCAGATTCTCTACCATTTCTGCGTTTTGTTTGATGACCGACATAGCGATCGCTTGCTGTGTCAGAGCGGCTTGTGCGGCTATTCCAGCCGGTAAACTAACCATAACAAAATCCTTCCGTTACAGTACCATCCTACACGCTTTTTACTAAATAAGCGTTACCCTTTTGTTTTTACCTTATATTTTTCGTAGTAGCGGTTGCACGCGGCGTACAATTCCATAGAGATTGCCTTGCCTTCACGGCCACCCGAGCCTGTGAGTTGATTGCCAACGATAACCTTCACAGCGTTCTGATGCGCATCGATAATATTCATCGCATCATCATTGATCTCTTCGATATTCTCCAGAAAATTCAAAATCACATCCGCAATTTCGGACAGCAGCATAAATTTAAACATCCCGCCATTGGCTTTGATTTCCATGATGGAACGGATCAGCGCGCCACGCCCCTCTTCATGAGAAATGTCACCCGATTTAAGATCCTTAATAATCGCATCCAATCGCTTAATCAGACTCTCAGCATAAGGCGTAAAATCCAGCTCGTTCTCTTCAATAAACGCTTCGGCACGCTCAAGACGTGTCGGTTCCAAACCGCCATACCCTACCTTTTCGCGCAGCTTATTAGGCGGATTATGAAACTTGGCATTCTTAGAAGTATGTGGCATTTTTCGCTCTTTATTTTTGCTTGGAAGTATCACGTGTCTGCTGCTTTAAATCGCGCAGAATTTTTTTCGCGTTCGGGTCACTGCTATCGTTTTTATCCAAACCACGGCGACGCGGCCCTTTATAATCACCGGCCTTGCGACGACGGCGATCAGGGCCGAAAAACTCATCTGCCTCGACAAATTGGCGCGGCTTTTCAATCAGCTGTTCTATGCGGGTGTACAAATCCTTAGCCTTAAACGGCTTCACCAAAAACTCGGTCACGCCGGCATCACGCGATGCTTCCACACGAATGCGGTGACTGTATCCCGTCATCATAATGACAGGCACAAAACGGTTCGGGGACATCTGACTCGTGCGCATTTTACGAACCAATTCAAGCCCATCATAAGGTTCCATCTGCCAATCGGTAATCACAAGATCAGGATCGAACTTACAAAATTTAGTAAAGGCCTCATCGGCATCTGTCGCCGTTTCAATATTCACAAAACCGAAAATCTTCAGGATCGATGCCGTCAATGCCAGCATCGGCGCCATATCGTCAACAATCAGAATACGCGCATTTTTAAATTGATAAGTCATTGTAAAACACCAAAAGAATTCAACATTAAGACTCTCACGAAATGCACTAAACCTCAATCCCAAAACATGGCATAATGGCCGCCGCAACAGGAAAGGGCACAGGATATGAGAGATTTCAAGGGCACAGGCGGACAAATCCTTGTGGAATGTCTGGCAGATCACGGTATTAAACAAGTTACAACGGTAGCAGGCGAAAGCTACCTTGCCGTATTGGATGCCCTACTCGATCACCCTGAAATAGAAGTCATCACGTGTCGCCAAGAAGGCGGTGCCGCCTATATGGCCGAAGCACGTGGCAAGCTCTCGGGCAAGCCGGGTATTTGCTTTGTCACACGCGGCCCGGGCGCATGCAATGCATCCATCGGTGTGCACACAGCAATGCAGGACTCCACACCGATGATCCTGTTTATGGGGCAAGTCGCCCGCGCGGACAAAGGCCGCGAAGCCTTTCAGGAGATTGACGTTCCGCAAGTCTTTGGTGGACTAGCCAAATGGGCGACAGAAATAACAGACCCGGCGCGTATTCCCGAGATAATCAACCGTGCATTTAAAGTCGCATTATCAGGCCGCCCCGGCCCTGTCGTAATTTCCCTGCCAGAAGATATGCTGACAGAAATGGCAACGGCGCATATCCATCAGCCCGTTACCCCAATCAATGCCGCCCCCGCAAAAGAAGATATACACGCCTTGCAAGAGCTCCTGCGCAAAGCAACAAACCCAGTCATCTTGGTAGGTGGCCATGGATGGGATAACCACGACTGCGAAGAACTCGCACGCTTTGCCAGCAAGTCGCATATCCCTGTCGTAGCATCCTTCAGACGTCAGGATCTCATTGACCATCGCCAGAAATGTTATGTAGGCGAACTTGGCACAGGCCCTAACCCAGCGCTCGTCGAGAAGCTGCACCACGCCGATCTTTGGGTTATTGTGGGCGCACGCCTTAACGAAATCACGACACAGGGCTACAAGCTGCCCGCTCTTAACAGCGACAAACGCAAGATCATCCATATCCACCCTGACGCAAATGAACTCGGCAAGGTTTACGCAACTGATCTGGCGGTTACAGCAAGTATCAAAGAGACGGTCGCAGCCCTGCCAAACGCCGATGGCCGCGGCTGGGCGGAATGGCGCGACAGCTTGCGCAAACTCTACGAGAACTGGACAGAGATCAACGAGAAAAATCTCTCAAAATGGCAAGGTGCGGATATGACCGCTATTTTCAAAACCTTGCGCGAGACCATGCCTGCCGGCACGATCATTACAACGGATGCAGGTAACTTCAGTGGCTGGGCGCAACGTTATCTTCAATACGGCCGCCCTGGTAGACTACTCGCGCCAATCAGTGGCGCAATGGGCTACGCCGTTCCCGCAGCCATCAGCGCCTCCCTAGCAGAACCAGACAAGACCGTCATCGGAATGTGCGGCGACGGCGGCTTCATGATGAACGGCCAGGAAATCGCTACCGCCATGAAACACGGCGCGAAACCAATCATCCTGCTGTGTAACAACGGCATATACGGCACGATCCGTATGCATCAGGAACGTGAATACCCCGGACGCCACAGCGCGACAGATCTACACAACCCGGACTTTGTCATGCTGGCACAGAGCTACGGCGCTTTTGCTGCCCGTGTTGATGATGCAAAAGACTTTGCAGACATTTTCAACGCCGCAAAAGACAGCGGTGAAATCGCCATCATCGAAATCAAAATGGATCCGCGCCAGATCACCACCAACGCCAAATTGTAGGAAATAGTTGCACTCAGACAAGGGTATACGCTACAAAGGCGCATCCGAAATTATTGATTGAGTAGTACTTGAATGAGCGAGCATTCCGACAACCCGTCCGGAACGACCAGAGGCAAACTCTGCCGTATTTTTACCGAGAGCGCGAGGCTCGGCGGCGAATTTACGATACGCGACACGGGCATTACCGTATCGGAAATTCTGACCTCTTTAGACGAAGTTGGGCAAGCGCGCACAATCTTTAAATTCGGCGGTAAAATTACAGAACGCGATATCTCGCTATGCCAGACAATCGCGGCGCACTATCTCGAAGATCGCCCGGAATACCAGCAGAACGGCCCGAATGCGCAAGTCCGTATTTTCATGGATGAGAATGTACAGCACCGCTTGATCCCGCTACTGCTCACCCAAAATGCCCGCTTAGCCCATATCTCATTCCACAATCTGACAACAAAAACAGACCAGGAAATTTGGGAATTTGCCAAACGAGAAGGGTTTAATGTCTTCATCACACAAGACAGCGACTTCATTCACCTGATTGAGCAAGAGGTTTTAGCACGCCTTCAAAAGACGGGAAGCTTTGGTAAAACAAGCATCGCCGACCTGCCGCTGGTCGTCAAAATCGATGCCAGTGCCCGTAGTATTGCCGCGGCTGAACGGTCTTTGAAAGCGCACATGGAGACCATCATCAGACAAGCCTCCAACCCCCAGCGCCGTGTTGCTTGGGGTGAACTTACAAACAGCCACTTCAAAGCGGGACGTCACATAGAAGAGGTTTACCATTCCTATGTCCGCCCATCGATCCAAGGCACGCGCTTATTCGAACCTGCCTTTGACGAACGCATTCTTGATTTCAAGCATATCAATCGCGTGCGCGAAACATTTGATCTCGAGCCTTTGAAGTTCACGAAAAAACGTGGTTGGAAACTATTCTATGATCGCGCCTACGCAGAGAAAAAAGCAGGAGAAGAACGCGAAGATACTAACCCGCGTACAAGTCCATCGCCGCGGCCATCTTGAAATCAAGCGCGGACAACCCGCCCACATCATGAGTATTAAGTGTCACTTCTACACGATTATAGACATTAAACCATTCAGGGTGATGGTTCATTTTCTCAGCCAGCAATGACACGCGCGACATAAACGCCCATGCCTGACTGAAGTTTTTGAACTTGAAGGTCTTTGTGATCGCATCCTTGCCGTCAACCATCTCCCAACCGTCAATTTTTTGCATTTCTTGGTGGATTGCATTCTCATCAAGCTTTTCAGCCATTGTTCTCTCCCTTGTTTCAGCTTAAAATTCAAAAAGAATCATTAGTAATTATCGCCGTTAGGGAAATATTTGTGCCATGGCTATGGACCAGAAGCAAATCATTATGAATTTTACCGTGCCACCAGGTGCGGATGAGCTGACGGTCATTGCACAGCACGCAATGGATAATCTGCCAGAAGAGCTGATGGAGTTTTGCGACTCTCTGGTAATTCACATCGAAGAACTCGCAGACGAAGCACTGGAAGACGAACTGGATTTAGAAGATCCGTTTGAACTTCTTGCCCTGTACCGTAGCGGCAGCGAAATCTCACCAGGTGTAAAAAAGAAAATCGCAAATGACGATGACGTCTTAATGTTGTTCCGCCGCCCTATTCTAGATTTGTGGTGTGAAAGTTGCGATGACATCAACGACATCATCCGTCAGGTTATGATCGAAGAACTCGGCCAAAACTTTGATTTCTCGGAAGACGAAATTGAAGAAATGAATAGCCGCCATTACCAAGGCATGCTTTAGACCTTCACGTGACCTTCGGCTTTCCAGCCGTTTTTCTGCAGCCGCCGCCCCATCATCTGGAACGTTTCATCACGATTACAGACAATCCGCACTTCATCCAGCAATCCGATAATACGATCTGAAATTCCGCGATACGCCATGCGCGCAGCGCGCTCTAACGGATATCCCATATGCCCAGTGCCGAGCACAGGGAATGCGATTCTCTTAAGTCCCATTTGATGTGCCGTTTCCATGGCACGGCGATAACTGCGTACGATATAGGCATCATCACGGTCAAAGTCATCGCGCCACACGGGCATAACGGTAAAAATGATATGAGGCATGGGTAAATCATAGCCAGGCAGAACAAAAACATCCCCAGCGCGAGGCTTGACGATATGCTCCAGCAGGTCATCATCCAAAGCCTGTCCTGCAGCCTGAAACACCGCCTTGTTCAAGGAACCGCGCAGGGTCAAGTCAGCATGAATCGTACAAACTATGGCATCAACATCTTGTTGCTGCGTTATATCACCTTTATAAAGGGTTATCCGATCAATCAAACTGGCTTCAGAATCCATGAGAAATAGCATACTGCAAACAGCTTTATTTTGTCTTATCAGTTTCACTGCGTTGCCCACATCAAATGCACAAGCCCAAGGTCTGGCTATGCACGGCCAACCCAAATACGGCGCAGATTTTAATCATCTGGATTACGCAAACCCCGACGCCCCTAAAGGCGGCACACTTAAGCAAGCAGCACTAGGTACATTTGACAGCCTGAACCCTTACGCGATCAAAGGTAAAGCCGCGGAAGGAATGTCCTATTTCTATGACACCTTAATGCAGCGTGTCTGGGATGAGCCATTCACCATGTACCCGCTGATTGCAGAAACAGTTGAGATTCCCGAAGACCGCTCGTCCATAACGGTTCACGTCAACCCCAACGCAAAATTCCATGACGGCACATCCGTAACAGCGGAAGACGTGCTGTTCTCCTTTGAGACTTTGAGAGAGAACGGCCGTCCGAATATGCGCAGTATTTACAAGCTGGTTGATGAAGCGAAAATCATTGACGATCGCACTGTTTACTTCCATTTCGGTGAAGGCTATGACCGCGAGACCGTTATGATTTTGACGCTCATGCCTGTACTGTCCAAAGCATGGTGGGAAGGCCGCGAATTTGATGCCAGCGTATTAGAAATTCCAAATAGCAGCGGCCCTTATAAAATTGCCGAAGTAGAGCCGGGACGCCGCATCGTTTACGAACGCGACCCAAATTACTGGGGCAAAGACCTACCCGTTAACCGCGGTCATTATAACTTTGATAAAGTAATTTATGATTACTATCGTGACGATACGGTTGCCCTAGAAGCCTTCAAATCAGGCGATCTGGATTTTCGCCGTGAAGGCAACGCAGGCAAATGGGCCACCGCTTATAACTTTCCTGCCATCGCCGCAGGCGACATCACCAAAGCCGAGATAAAGCATGGCCGCCCTGAAAAAGTGCGCGCCCTTATATTCAACACAAGACGCGCGCCCTTCGATAATCCGAAAGTCCGCGAAGCGCTAACTTATATGCTCGACTTTAATTGGCTGAACGAAAACCTGTATCACGGGCTTTATAGCCGGGTGAACAGCTATTTTCCGAACGCGCCACTAGCCGCAACAGGAAGTCCCAGCGCAGAAGAGCGCGCGTTACTAGAAACCTACAAAGACGAGTTACCTGCGACAGTATTTGATGCGATTAAACAGCCGCCTAGCGCCCAAGACCAAGGCGAGAAGCGCGCCAATATGCGCAAAGCCGCTGATTTATTAAAAGAAGCCGGCTGGATCATTCAAGATGGCAAACGTGTAAAAGCCGATAATCCGTCACAGCTATTAAGCTTTGATATTATTCTGGACTCCCCGATTGATGAAAAGCTTGTCCTCTCATTTATCGGAGACCTGAAACGTCTGGGTATTCAGGCCAATATGCGCGTGTTGGATTCCGCGGCTTTCCGTGGACGCCTCAACGAGTATGACTACGACATGGTGCTATACCACTGGACGAACAGCCTTTCCCCGGGGACAGAGCAAATGCGCTATTGGAGCTGTGATGCTGGCAAGATGCCCGCGCAGTGGAACTTCGCAGGCATCTGCAGCCCTGCTGTCGATGCTCTGGCACAAGGCATATCAAACGCACAAACCTATGACGAGCTGACCACATACGCCCACGCCCTCGACCGTGTCTTACTGGCAGGCAACTACATCATTCCGCTTTACTACCGCAGCGCAGACTATGTCGCCTACAAAACACGCATCAACAGACCCGAAACAACACCACTATACGGGATGGTCGTAGAAACTTGGTGGGAAGAAAAATAAACACCACTAAATATGTGGCGCCCAATCATCACGGCGCGGCGAAGTCGGACCATTAGAAAAATGCAAATCCTCAGGCAATCGTGCTGCAGGAATTGAAATGATAGCGGTCCCCTCCTGTGGCCCGCGCCTGCGCGGCAGAGATCCTGCATCATATACACCTAAAGCCTCAAGGTTGCGGCGGCTATAGGTGTCCTGAACCAGCAGCTCGATGCCCTCTTCAGCAAGGCGATAATTCAAAATATTATTTTCACCCAGCGCCCTTTGTATTCTAGCGACAACAGTCAATTTGCTGTCGCGCTCAGGTCCAAAACCGCCATTTAGCGCAAACCCTTCATAAGGATCTGTGCGCTGGCCATGATATGAGAACTGCGTGGCGACACCTGCGTTCGAACGCGCATCATTATATCCGCCGTCACGTAATTTATCATTACGATATGAAATATAATGACTACCGAGTACATCCTTATCCCCGCGTGGCTTCGCATTACCATGCACACCAGCATGAGCCAATGACATCTCAATGCGCTCAAGTAGCATCTTATAATGCTCTGAAGGAATATGCTTAGAAGTATAAAGCGTTATGCTCTTACCTGCTTGATGGTACGCAGGGTTTTCCATTTTTTGGGCCATTTGCGGCGAAGCAACTTTCGCAAAATGCGGATATCGGTCGTTCACAAGAATATCAGCGACAATATTCCATGCTTTCGGCACATCCTCTGCCGGCACAGATATTCTAAACTTCCAGCCATTATCATCATAATCAGCGCCATTCACGCCACGTGGTGACAAGCTTATCCAGTATTCATTAACGAGGCTGTCATAACCTCGAATACCTTGCTGACCGGAACGCATATGATCATAAAAATTATACATGGCACTATACTAAACAAATATGATTAACGCATATCTAACACAAACCTGCGCCTAGCTTGCCTCCAGCGCACTAAATCCAAAGAAATTTCTGTATAATTACAAAACGCCATTGTGGCTTATGTCATGAGTTGGTATCTTTACTACTAGTAATAAACTAGTGACCTTTTTGGGACCCTCTCATGATAAAATCTTTCCGCTTGTCCATTCTTCTCGGATCTACAGTTGCTCTAATGGCCGCCTGTACATCCGACTTTTCCGATGAACACAAAATTTTACACGACTCACATTACTGGCAATACAGAGATATTTCTGACGCAGCTTACCAGCGCGGCCCAAAAGCTCAACAAATGCTCAGCCGTGACATTTCACGCTGTGTCACTGAAATCAGAGAGCTGGAGCGTCTGGGCGCTATCCGCTACGTAACACCGGCAGACACAATGTCTACGGGTGAAGTTCCAGATCCAGATACACCAGCAGGAAGCTTGGCAGAATGGGAATCACCAACACGTGATGGTTACCTGCGCGCCGAGCACCTCGATTACCATGATTTCGAAACTTGCATGATGCACAAAGGCTGGGAGCGTGTAGCGCACGTACCTTACGATGTTGCTGAAGAGTCTCGCGAAGTCTACATCGAGTCCATCCTTGGTCAGAAACACAAATACCGCAGCAGTAAGCCTAGCGGTTTCGCAGTCGAGAAAAATGACGACTACGATAATCTGAACCAATAATTCAGCTTTATATAAGTTTTAAAAATCTCCCCTTTGCGGGAGATTTTTTTATGCCCGACGAAACTTTTCGGCGCCCTAATCGTAGGTTTAACGAAGTAACGTCAAACACAGCAGCTAAAATTTTACATAAATTAAATGAGCTTTTAACCTGCATCATATTGATTTTTATAAGTTTTTTAAGCCAGGAACGCTAAAATTATAGTGGGATTATGCATTCGTATGGGTATCGGCAAGAAAATAAAGGCAATAAAAACAGCTGCTTAACATATCCGTACAGGCGGATTTAACCTACAAATCTAAGGATAGCAGTGGATGTCAGAAGAAAATAAAAATAAAGCATTGAATATTTTGCTGGTTGAAGACAGCGAAACTGACGCTTACACAGTTCAAAGGGCACTGGGCAAATACATGAATCACCCTTGTACCCTGCAACACGTAGAATCGATGAAAGATGCAGAGCAATATCTGCAGAAGACCAAACAGGTTGATATCATCCTACTGGATTTAGGTTTACCGGACACATCAGGCGGAAAAGATACATACGAACGGATTAATAACGCCAAAGACGAAAATGTGCCCGTAATAATCCTCACTAGTGTCCATGACCACGATCTCGCCGTAGGCATGGTTGAAAGCGGCGCAGAAGACTTTGTTAGAAAATCTTCGGTTAGTGCCGATCCCGAGGTGCTCTGCGACGCCATAGAGTTTTCAGTGCGCAGACACCATAACCTAGAAGAATTAAAAGAGGAAACTGACGCACTATTAAATGAAAAAGACAACGTCATTAACTGGATGGCCGGCAATGGAAACACACGTAATGATAAAAGCGAATAATGAATATGCAAGTTTGGTGTAAGTCTCGCGCCTTAAAATAAGAGATAGATGAGTAAAACTGGTTTAAAAGTTTCACCCAAAATTAAAGAGGTCGGTATGACTGAACAACAGAAAATCATATTGCACATTGAGGATACTGAGACAGATGCCGAAATTGTGAAGCGTGCCCTACAGAAACATATGAAGCACGCCTATCGCGTAGAGCGTGCTAAATCCATGGCCGAGGCAGAAAGCATTCTCCGGACGGTCTCTAACATTGACCTGATCCTGCTCGATCTGGGGTTGCCAGATACAAATGACCGCATGGACACTTTCCAAAGGCTGGAATCAGCGAAGAAGCGCGCAATTCCGACAATTGTTCTTACAAGCGTCAATGATCGTGATTTAGCGGTTGATATGATCGGCAATGGTGCAGGCGACTATGTACGCAAATCACGCATTGGTCAGGATCCTGAAGCACTTTGCGATGCGATAGACTTCGCATGGTGCCGTGAACATAATATGAGTGATCTGGAAAAACAGAAGCAACGCGCCCTATCAGAAAAAGATGACGTCATTCATTGGATGGGCGGCGGCTATTCCTGTATGTAAGTAAATGTAGCTCTCACGCTTCGCGTTTCAGAATATCCACCATCTGTTCCGTAGCGTGGAAGGCTGCCCCCTCAAAAGGGTCAAGGACGACATCGATACCGTGCTTTGGCAAATCTTTGTCGTGCTCGGGATGGTGCGTCGTCGCAGCTATGTGCCCCTTATAACCATTCTCCCTTAATACATTCGCCAGCGTTCTACGTAAATCCGTGATAAGCGGACCTGTCATATAGTGATGAAATGAAAACACCACTATCTTGGCATGCTGCAGTGGTAAATGTGCAGCAAATTCAGGATCCGCAGCATCACCATAGACCGCCGCAATGCCATCATGCTGCGCCTTACGTATAACATCAGGATCAAAATCTACACCGAGAACGTTATAGCCTTGCTCCCTGAATAAACGGGCCATGACCTCCCCATAACGCCCTAAACCAAAAACAAGAACATCATATTGATGCTGCAGATCACTCTGCTCACGCTCTTCCCTATATTTCTTGTCGCTGCGCCTGAAATAAGTAAAGTGCTTTTCCAAAAAGATATAAATCTGGCCACTATACACAATCCCATATGTTGAAAGCGCCATAGTAATAAGCCCGACTAGCGTCACAAGTTTGAGGATTTCCTCATCAAGCAAACCCGCACCAAGCCCCATAGCGGCCAGGACTAAAGAAAACTCGCTGATCTGCGATAGCGTAATACCCGTCAACAGCCCTGTGCGTTTGCGGAAGTGAAGTGCTGCCATAATAACAGTGATAATCACAGGCTTTAGAACAAGAACAAACACAGATAGAACCAATGCTGTGAACAGGTTATCCAATATACCATCGAGATGGATATGCGCCCCCAAATGAGCAAAGAAGAACAGCAACATAAAATCACGCAATGTCGTCAGACGCGCAGCAATAACATTGTTATACGGCGTAGAGGCAAGAGCTATACCCGCGATCAAACCACCAAGCTCCTTACTGAAATTCAGGTACTCACTAATTGCTGCAACCAGAACCGCGAAAGAAATGCAAAAAATCACCATAAGCTCTGTATTACGTGCCAACATATGCGTAATAGGTTTGGCCGCATAGCGAATAAACAAAACAGTCGCGGCAATCAACATGAAGGCTTTCAAGAAGACCGCCATATAGTCAAGATTCTGGAAGTCCTGCCCTTCCGTTGCGCCTGTAATGGCAGCAATCACAATTGTTGCCAAAATAACCAGCAAGTCCTGAACAATCAAAATACCCAGCGCAATACGGCCATAGAGAGAGTCGATCGATCGCCTGTCAGAAAGCAGCTTAACGGCAATGATCGTACTGGAAAAGGCAAGGGCAAGCCCGACAAAACCTGCTTCAACAGGCGCTAAACCGAGCGCCATACAAATCAAAAAGCCCAGCAAAAACGTAACAGCGACCTGCACAATACCGACAAGCAAAGCTACAGCGCCTGTTTGTTTTATTATGCCTAAATCAAGTTTAAGCCCAACCATAAACAGCAGTAACGCAATACCAAACTGCGCCAATGTCTCAACGGTCTCTTTATCTTGCTCACCGACAAGATTAAGCGCATCAGGCCCCACAAGCAGACCCGTCATAATAAACGCAACAATCAAAGGCTGTTTTAGCTTAACGGAAATAAGACCAATAATACTGGCAAGAACCAGTATCCCGACCAGTTGAAAAAAAACCGAGGCCTCAATAGCCGCGGCAATCATCTGTCATGCTCCTCGGGCAAGCTCGCCCATTCAAACCAGAATGATTTCAAAACCTTGGCCATCGCCACATAATCATCGGGTGATGTCGGCTTCTTAACGTAGCTATTGGCACCGTTTTCGTAACAGGCCTCAATATCAAATTCATTATTGGATGTTGTCAGAACAACAACAGGAATATGGGCGATTTCACTATCATTTTTAATATGCTGCAGCACTTCGCGGCCATCTGTTCCCGGTAAGTTCAGATCAAGTAAGATCAAGCTGGGGTTACCCTTTTCGCGCACAATTTCATTTTCACCACGTAAAAAATCTATCGCCTCGTCCCCGTCTTCACAGCGGTGAATAGCATCCTCATATTCAGCCTTACGCAGCGCACGCGTTGCAATCTCATAGTCAACCGGGCTGTCTTCAACAATTAAAATATAGCGCTCTGCTGTCTGCTGGATCCCCATGTCTTTAGACCTCCTCCAATGTGAAATAGAAGGTTGTACCCTCCCCTTCTTTTGAGTCTATCCAAATTTTGCCGCCGTGACGATCCAAAATCTTCTTAACAAACGCAAGCCCTGATCCAGTACCGCCGCCATAAGCCTCTCGCCCGTGCAATCTCTTGAACATTTTGAATACAGCCTCCTGATGCTTCTCCGGGATGCCAATGCCATTATCAGAGACATAGAACACATTACAACCTGGGCACTCTTTATGATCTGTCGTACAGCCGACCTCAACGTATTTGTCTTCGCTATCATTATACTTGATGGCGTTAACAATAAGGTTTCGGAATATCTCGCCAGCGCGCACACGATCGCAGGTAATAATCGGCAGCTTCTCATGAACCTGAATGGTTGCTTTATTTTCTTTAGCAAAAGGCTCCACCAGCTCAACAGTCTTCTGCAGTGTTTTATTCAGATCCGTTGGCTTAAATGCCAGATCAGAGCGACCAATACGAGAATAGTACAATAACGTATCAATCAGTTCCTCCATACGGGAAGACAAGCGCTTAATCGTATTCAGCTTCTCCTGACCTTCTTCATCCAGCTTATCCTCATAGTCTTCCTGCAAGAACTGCGCATAACTATAAAGTCCACGCAGTGGCTCCTTAAGATCATGCGATACGATATATACGAAATCATCGAGCTCTTTGTTACTACGCTTTAAATCTCTGGTGTATTCCTTCAGGCGCTCCTCGACCTTTTTGCGCAGGGTAATGTCACGCGCAACCTTAGACGCCCCGACAACCTGCCCTCTCGCATCACGCAACGGCGAGATTGTGGCAGAGATATCCATATGCGTGCCATCTTTATGAACGCGTATCGTCTCAAAGTGATCAATCGTTCGTCCCTCAGCGATAGCCTCTAGAATTTCCGTCTCTTCTTTGAGGCGGTCAACAGGTATGAGCATTGTTATGCTGCGCCCTAAGGCTTCTTTTTCAGTATACCCATAAAGCTGCTCAGCCCCCTTATTCCAAGAGGTAATGATGCCATTCAAATCTTTACTTATGATCGCATCATCGGATGACAAAACAATCGCAGCCAGATGTTCCTTCGTACGTTCAGCCTCACGGCGATCAGTAATATCCCTGATAAAAGCCGTAAAGTAATAAGCATCACCGATCTTTTGCTCGGTAACGGCGGATTCCATTGGAAAAATACTACCATCCCGGCGAATACCACGTGTTTCAATGCGCCTGTTTAATATCTTCGATTGCCCAGTTTTCAGGAACAACCGCATCCCGCGTGCATGAATATGCCTGTATTGAGGCGCCAATGCTATATCAGCTGCATCCTTGCCAATAGCCTCCTGCGCCGTCCAGCCAAATATCTTTTCGGCCTGCTGGTTCCATTCCAAGATTTTATTATCTTCATCAAAAGTGATAATAGCATCCAACGCATGATCGACGATCGAACGTACTCTTTGCTCACTATAGGCAAGCGCTCTGGTCTTGATCTCGACAGTGCGTTGAATTTCTTCATTACGACTGATCTGCTGATGAAACCAGAACGCGACAAAAGACGTTATAACCAGACCGAGACCAAACGAGGTCCACGGCGCCCATCCAGCCTGTAAATACCCAAACGAAGGCTTAGCGACAATTGCTAACGACTGTGAGGCAAACGGAATTGTATGTACCGCCTCAACCTCGGATTCAATTTCGCCGATAGTATCAACAACTAACGGCATTTTAGACGGATCATCCAGCTGATAAAATAAGAGCTGTGCACCGCCGCTGCCGCCAATCAAGTAAACAGCTACACTGCCATATAAATCCCCTTGGAAGACGCTTTCAAAGAAGTTGTTAATATCAACCATAGTTAGTAGAAAGCCGACCAACTTGCGCTCACCATCATTCTTGGCGTATGTAGGCACAGCAATCATAATACGATCACGCAAGTCATCATCTTCTATGGCCACAGAAACGATCGTCGCCGACATACCAACATTTTTACTGGTCTCACTAACCAGGCGATGAACACGATCATTAGCCAGCAGCATTTTTTTGAAATTTGAGGCATCTTTACCTTTGCGAGTCATGAGGTAAATATCGCTTTCTGTAGGCAAAACAGCATGGGCAGGTATCCAGCTGACGAACTCTATAGACTCATGGTTTAGAACCATTTTGCTGAAGTCGAGAAACTCATCCTCGCGCACATAGTCCGATGCAATATAAAAGGACTGAACATCATCCCAGAATTGCTTTAGGACCTGCGTTTTATGACGCAGTGACAGCACCTGAACAGAGACGTCATGCCTGAAATCAGCCTCCATCGCGCGGGTATTCTGCTGCAAAACCACAGCGAACAACATGGCTGACATCATCAGTCCAATAAGTACAATCAGACAAACCTGACCATACACCCTGGAAAGCGATTGCTTTTCAGCTTCATCAACATCCTGCATCATTGTCAGGTCTTGCATTACACCCAGTCCTAAGCCGTTTCTATACTTGCCTTAAGCCCAAACCAGAATTACGCGAATAAAATTATGCCATAATTTAAATATATCACAGAATTGATAACGCTTTATGGACATTATTATTAATTTTCAATGAGTTAATGTAAAATTGTTTGGGTCTTGTTTTCTACCAACGTAATACTAATTAATAGAGTTCCCCTGTATTTGGGGTATAATACCGACACGCTACCAAAGAGGAGGTTTAGCATGTTTAACAAATTCTATCTGACAATCGCTGCCATTGCCGTCATGGGCTTTGCCACAACGGCATATGCGGCCGATGAGTTGCCCAAAATTGACGGCAGCCAACTAGAAGCCGAGGCAGAACAAATTCTTAAATCTGAACCAGGTGCCGAAGAAGTTACAGTGCGCGTGGAAGTGGCTCCTGTTCAAAAGACATCCAACCGCCAAATTGTTAATTTTGATCAATTCGACTTGAATAAGGATGGCGTTCTTGAACGTGACGAAGTTGGTGAAAAACTATTCCGTATGTTCGACCGTGACGGCAATCAAGTCATTGATAACATTGAAATGGTAACACCGAATATCATCGTTTTCTCTGACATGGCCAAAACAAAGACAGAGACCGTGAAATATCACGACCCGTCCAAACCGGCAAAACAGAACGTCTCCACACAAGATTTCATGCAAGCATCCAAGCTCGCACGTTTTGATAAAGAAAAAGACGGTCTATCACCACTCGATTTTCTTGAAAAGACGTTTAACCAAGTCAATGTAAGAGATGATGGTGTTATTGATCTCTACGAATGGAAACGCGCTTACGCAGCCTATGTAAGACCGGCCCATTTAGAACAGTACAACTACAACAACTAAGCAAAACAGTTCTTGTAATCTCAGTGAAAAACGCCCTTCGGGGCGTTTTCTTATTTATTGACATAGACTAAGGATATCTGTATTTTCCGTAATCAAATAAAATTACTGAGAATAATACAATGTCTTCAAAATCATTTGACCTTAATAACGCTATTTCTATCGAATTCAGAGCAGCTTTGTATACACAAGGCAGCCGGCAGAATCGCGATGTTTGTAGAAATTTTGCGCTTAAGCTATTAGACGCTACAAACAGACTACAGATGCCTTTTGAAGAAGAAACAGCCGACAGTCTGCTCTCTGACATTAATCACAATCTGACGTACGAGCAGGTTTCTCTGGTAACCGCTATATATCTTGATACGGCAAACGAGTATCAGCAATGGTGCGCGCAGCGCAAAGCCCCGCGACTAGAACAAGACCGCAGATTGATTGGCACCACAATCAGCGGCGCACACGGTGGAGCACATTACAACGGCAACCTAACTGTCGGCTTTAATGCCCCCCATGGCACCGAGACATACAAATCCGATGAAGAAGATTGGCAAGGCCGCTACCGTTGGGTGAAAGCAGTGACAGCAGGCGGTAATGGATCCGGGCATTCTCTCGGTGAGCTAAGCGGAGCCAAACAACGTAAAGAATACGGGGCCGTTCTTCCTGCAGAAGAATTCTGGGATATGACCGATAAAGACCGCCTTACCATGATGGACAAAGCCATTAATCCCGGCAATTTCCTGCGTGCCTTACTATCCTATTATGAGCGCCCGATGCTGTTTGCCATAGGCAATACCACGATCAACTCTGGTAACATAAACAATCCTGAGAATAGAAAGACGGCAAGTAACCTAGACACTGTCTATCGATATATGCGCGACATTGACCACGAAAGTGTACTGACACATCAAAGAAAAGTAAGGTTCTTAGTCCTCTGTTCAGATTTACTGCGAGAGGTCAGTATCCCGATGCCACGCAGAACCGACGACAGAACTAAAGAAATCTACAAAACAAGAGAAACAGAGCTAAGATCTGCAAAAAGTGAGATCACCTATCAACTGGAACAGGCCTGTAGATTTTCTGGAGTTTCAGAAAGCGATGTAAGACATCAAATAGATAAAGATAAGCGAGCGAACTACGGTGAGAAAACCGACACACGTACTAAATTCTTCGCATCGACTAGAACTAGCAAAAGCGTCACGCTATCTGAGCCTAAACACACACTTTAAGATGTGAAATACTACTTGCTAAAATCAAAATTTGGTCTATCGTAGAACCATGGAAATGGACGATGTTGTAAAGGCTTTCGGCGCGCTTGCTCAAGAAACGCGACTGAAAATATTAGAACTGCTGGTAAGCGCCGATAAAGATGGCATGGCAGCAGGCGATATCGCATTAGCCCTGGGCGTACCTCAAAACACCCTGTCCTTCCACCTAAATCAACTGGAATATGCCGACATCATCACACGTCGCCGCGCAGGACGTTTTATCATCTACAGTGTAAATAGAGACGGTATGAAATCATTTCTGCACTACATTGTTCAAAACTGCATCCAGAAATAAGCCTGACTTAAGCGGGAATACCTTGATCAATGATCTTCGTATAAGCCTCGATCAACTCCTTCGTGACCACTTCCTTACTAAATAAAGAATTGTACGTTTTCTGACCATTCTCAATCAGTTTAGCGCGCATAGCGTCATCTTTTAGGGCTGTATCAATATGTGCCGCAAGTGTGTCGACATCGTCAATCTCTAGCAGCAGACCATCAGATTCATGCGTGACATATTGCTTAGCCCCATCAGCCTTCGTCGCGACCAACGGCACCTTGGCATACCACGCCTCGGCTATCACAGTACCGAAGGGCTCGTAACGGGATGGTAGTACACACACATCAGCAACCCCTAGAAGAGCCGCACGATCATCGCGCCACCCTAAGAACTTTGCGCGATCAGCAACGCCCAACTCTTCCGCCATTTTCTGGTACTTTTCCAAATCAGGCCCACTGCCTGCAAGCAGCAGATAAACATTATCCTCTAATTTTTTTGCGGCTTCTAAAAGTGTATCCACGCCCTTCTTCCAGTGCATACGTGAGAGGAGCAGAACAGTTTTGCCATCCTCAGGAACACCAAGATCAGCCTTTGTGACAGGCTTATCTGCTTCAAGTGTACCAAAGGTATGAACAACAAACGCACGTTCAGGCGTACCCGACTTCTCGCCAATGTGACGGACGATATCGCGCGTAACGCCCATGTAATAATGGCAGTTCTTATAGTTTTTCAAATTATAATAACCGCCAAACCAGCCAAGAACAGGCAGCCCCATACCGGCAGGCATGAAGATAGCCCCGCGGTTCATCCAGCAATGCACCATATCAGGCGCAAAGGATTTAATAGATTTCTTGATTTTGATCTGCTGTAGAAATTTAGTAATGCGGCCAAAACTAATGGCAGTATATGGGATAATGCGTTCTTCAAGCGCTTTCACAACGTGCTTATGTGGACGACAAACCACGTATTGCTGCACCCCGGCCTCATGCAAAGCCTTAATAGCATCCAAACTAAACGTTTCAGCACCGCCGCGCTCAGCACCGGCAACTATATGCAATATCTTCATAAACGCTCCGTAAAATTATAAGGTCATGCACGCCATGACCTTATTATATTCGTTCTAGACCTTCAACCAGATATAGAAGTGCTATTTGTCGTCCGTGTTCTTTTTCTGACCAAGACTTCCAAGAAAAATGACTACAACCCCAACACAGGCCAAAACTGCAAACGTTCCAAATAATTTAGGGAAAGTTTCTGGGTTAATCACATCAGGTGACCAAATACCAATCAAGCCAATACCCGCCAAACAGAACACAAGCAGTAATGTAAAAAAAGAAAGAATAGGCTGATATTTGTTCATGACATGCTCCATAAAAATTTTATTCTAAACAGGATACCTATTTATAGAGCAGCTGAAAAGGCCAAGCTACAAGCAAATCACATGGAAACACACGATATAGTGCCCCACCTCAGCAAGAAGTAAATACAAAAAAACCGCACACAAAGTGTACGGCGCTGAAATTCTAAACATGAATAAGTTTGAAAAGATTATTGCTAACAAAAACGGGCTTAAATGATCTGGCAACGACCTACTCTCCCACACCTTAAGATGCAGTACCATCGGCGCTAAGGTTTTTCACTGTCCAGTTCGAGATGGGATGGAGTGTTACACTCTTGCTAAAATCACCAGATCGTTTAAACCCGCTTTTGAAAATTTGTCCAATGTCTTTGCCACTAAAACGTCTCTCGAAAACGTTTTTTATAAGCGGACTTAATACTGTGCGTCACCAGTTTATCTTCAAAGTAAACTGATAGTGGATGAATTCAAGCCGATCGAGCAATTAGTACTGGTTAGCTTCATGTGTTACCACACTTCCACATCCAGCCTATCAACGTGGTGGTCTTCCACGGCTCTGATAGGGAGTCCTAGTATCGAAGGGGGCTTCCCGCTTAGATGCTTTCAGCGGTTATCCTGTCCGAACATAGCTACTCTGCGGTGCTCCTGGCGGAACAACAGATACACCAGAGGTTCGTCCACCCCGGTCCTCTCGTACTAAGGGCAGCTCTTCTCAAGACTCCAACTCCCACGGCAGATAGGGACCGAACTGTCTCACGACGTTCTGAACCCAGCTCACGTACCTCTTTAAATGGCGAACAGCCATACCCTTGGGACCTGCTTCAGCCCCAGGATGAGATGAGCCGACATCGAGG
>DUBU01000026.1:0-39817 GCA_012960155.1 Micavibrio sp.
AGAGGCTTAACAAATTTAAGCGTCATACGATCAGACTCGCCAATCTCTTGGTATTTTTCACGATCCTGCTCACCTAGTCTAAAACGTGGTGGCAAAGTCCAAACACCTTCTGGATGATCCGCGGTATCTTTTGGGTTTGCATTAATCTCAGATTTTTCAACAAGTTCAAAACCCGCAGCTTCCGCCAAGCCAATCACATAATCTTCGCGCACATAACCGCTGACAGCCTTAGGATCTTGCTCCTTATCTGCTTTAGCGCGGTGTTCGACGACACCCAAAATGCCACCAGGCTTCAATGCTTCGTAAAAGGCTACAAACGCAGCTTCACCCGAACCATCAGCCATCCAGTTATGTACATTACGGAATGTCAGCACACGATCCGCGCTACCCGCCGGCGCCACAGGGCCGACCGCATTCGGGGTATCCATCACACTGTATTGAACATTGCCATACAGTTCTTTATTAGCCGTCATCTCTTTGCTTTTAGCATTTAAACGTGGCGCATAGCTCTTCTCGGAATCATCGGCAAAGACAGCCAGATAAAGTGTGCCCTCATCCTTTAAATACGGGCCCAAAATTTCAGTATACCAACCACCGCCTGGATTGATTTCCACTACAGTATGGTCAGGCTGAACTTCAAAAAATTGCAAAGTTTCCAGAGGATGACGTGATGTATCCCTAGCCTTGTTTTCAGCAGCACGGTGTTCTCCAGATATAGCGGCTTGCAATGCCTCTTCTGCGTAAGCTATACCGGAAAAGGCAAGAACGGCTGAGCACAAAGCCAATCCTAAAAATTTACGTTTCATATATTGATATTCCTCTAAGGTGTTATAGTTAAATACTTATTCAGTACAAAGCGGACATCAGGCTTAAACTCGAAAAAACAGATACCCAAACAAACTATAAAAAGTATTGGGCACAAGATTTAAAGAATTAGGCAGGATATAACTGGCCAGCATTCTATAATAAGTAAGCAGCTATATATATTCGTGACGCGCCATGAAAAGGCACATAATTAATTTTTTGAAATAAATGGAGATAAAAATGAAAACTATCGGATACGCAGCACATTCATCAGATGCCAACATGGTGCCTTATCATTTTGAACGCAGGGATTTGCGCGATAACGATGTCGCTATCGAAATTCTATACAGCGGTATTTGCCACTCAGATCTCCACACCGTAAATGGCGACTGGGGCCCGCAACCTTATCCTCTAGTCCCGGGCCACGAAATTGTCGGCCGCGTAATTGAAGTCGGCAAAGATGTCAAAAACTACAAAGTCGGTGATAACGTCGCTGTCGGCTGTATGGTTGATAGCTGCCAAGATTGTGACCAATGCCACAACCATGAAGAACAATTCTGCCGTAACGGCATGACGCCGACTTACGGCGCACCCGACCGTATCTCAGGTTATACAACGCAAGGAGGATATTCCAAGCATATAGTAGTGCGCGAAGAGTTTGTATTGAGCGTTCCCGACAAACTCGACATCTCCAAAGCGGCGCCAATTCTATGCGCAGGCATCACCACCTACTCCCCGTTACGTAACTGGAATGTCGGCAAAGGCAGCCGCGTCGGTGTAATTGGTCTTGGTGGCTTAGGTCATATGGCGGTTAAACTAGCCGTAGCTATGGGCGCTGAAGTAACCGTCATTAGCCGCTCAACCAATAAAGAAGATCAAGCAAAAGAGATCGGAGCAAAAGGCATCTTAGCCTCTACTGATGAGGCCGCCATGGAAAAAGCCGCATCCTCATTTGATCTGATCATAGACACCGTGCCCGTAAAACACACAGTGGATGCTTATGTACCGCTTCTGGATGTAAACGGTTCACTCGTCATTGTTGGTCAAGTCGGTCCTATGGACGGCTTTATGACATGGCCTATGATCTCAGGAAGACGACGCGTGGCGGGTTCATTGATCGGCGGCATTAAAGAAACACAAGAAGTTCTGGATTTCTGTGCCGAACACAACATTCATCCAGAATGTAAAATGATCAACCCCGACGAAGTTAATGATGCGTTCGCACATTTGAAAGATGGCGACGTCGCTTATCGCTTTGTAATGGATATGTCAAAACTGGAAAATGCGGCGTAACCTGAAGGTTATCAGTTCAAGTTAAATGCTACTTCAGTAAGGGTTGCGGCGGCTACAGAGGCGCCGCTTACCCCTATCGTTTCATACATGGCTTCAAATACAATCGGCAAAGCAAACAAAGCACCGCCTACGGCAAGGTGTATTACGGCCGCGCTGAGCGGGTTTTGCTGAGGCGATTCAACATGCTTATTCATCATGATAATGGCTTTAACGCCAATCAAAATGCCCATTAGATAAGCAAGCCCCGTCAATAGCCCTGGCAAAAACTCAATAGAACTAACGATATTTGCAGCAATCGCCCCAAAGTTGTTGCCACCCGCAGTTGGCGGTCCTGCTGGTGGACCGGAAGGACCCGCAGGCGTAGCAAATGCGGTACTGCAAATAAAAGCGATATTCAGCGTTACAACAACACTGAACATAGATACCAAACTTGCTGCTTTTTTGCACAACATCCCCATAATGCAATTTTACGTAAAAATCATTTAAAAACAATGAACGCCATCGTTAACACTATGTTTTCATTATAAATGATAGAATTTATGGGTATAAAAGAGGGCGTTCTGTTTGATCAATATAGCCACACCGCTAGAAGACGAAGAAAAACAAGAGTTTCAAAGGTTTAACCACGATCGGTTTTTACCTTACCTGCGAATATGTCTTGGCCTATTCTTGTTAGAAAGCTTTATACAGAGCGTATACATATACCTTACCGCAGAAGCATTTAGTCTATTCAACTTTTATAACATCTACACAGCGCATTTTGTCATCTTGCTGCTACTAACCTTTGCGCCGGTGATTAAAAAACACTCGAATATATTGGCGAGCTTCTCAATTGTCAGCACGACGTTTCTATATGGCGCATTACAAAACGCACTAGAGATACCGTTTGAATATTTCTGGATATCCTTTTTCATACCACTATTTTTTATACCTTTAATACCGTCTTTTAAAATTGCCTTTGCCACAGTCTGGCTATCACTGTGGCTAACCCATGAGTTTGCGACATCATCATCGTTATATGAGAACTCTTCGGTCTGGGTAATTTCAACAATTATGTACTTTGGCATTATTGTGATTGTAATTTCATACCTGATTTACAATTACCGCGTGAACAGCTTCCTTCTGAACAAAGAACTCGCCGAAGCAAAGTTAAAGGCCGACGCTGCCAGCGAAGCAAAATCCAAATTTTTGGCAACTATGAGCCACGAAGTCAGAACACCTCTCAACGGTATTCTAGGCATCGTTGAAATCATGAAGGATGCCGAACTCTCCGAAGTGCAGAAAGATTATGTAGAAACAATCAAATTAGATTTCTATTTTACTGAAGCAAAGCCATCTCTCTGAATTGGTTGTACCAACAATTGATGTTAGTCAATGACATTCTAGATTATTCTAAAATCGAAGCAGGAAAGTTCCAGTTCGAATATGTAGATTTCAGCATAGAACGCCTAACCCATAGCGTAACCATGCTGATGCGCTCTAGAGCGGAAGAAAAAGGATTGGAGATCAAATATCAACTCGATCCAGAACTTCCTACTTATCTCAACAGCGACCCCACGCGCCTGCGCCAAATTCTCCTCAACCTTATCGGCAACGCTATTAAGTTTACAGACAAAGGATCAATAGAAATTAGCGCTAAAAAGGTGCGCGTTCGTGGCAGCAACAATATGTTTCTAAGATTTGAAGTTAAAGACACAGGTATTGGCCTGACCGAACAAGAAATAGAAAACCTGTTCCAAGAATTCAGCCAAGCGGATTCATCCATATCTAGAAAATACGGTGGAACAGGCTTGGGGCTAGCCATATCCAAAAACATTGCTGAACTTATGGGCGGCACAATAGGCGTTGAAAGCCAGAAAGGTGAAGGCAGCACATTCTGGTTCAGAATTCCTGTAAACAAAGCCCATGTAACCGATAACTCCGATACAACCGACAACGCTGAGACGAACACGGCACCAGCCAATATCCTTGTGGTTGAAGACCACCACATCAACCAGCAAATTCTGGTAGCCTTTTTAGAAAAATTCCAGCACCGCATCACAATTGCCAATAACGGGCAGGAAGCGATCGATACCATAAAGGCATCACAAGAACCGTTCGATATTATTTTAATGGATATGCAGATGCCGGTTATGGATGGCCTATCTGCGACCAAGCTTATTAGAAAACTTAAGAACTCTCAGAAAACCCCTATTATTGCTCTTTCTGCCAATATTCTAAAAGAAGATAGAGACAAATGCTTCCAGGCTGGCATGAACGACTTCCTGGCAAAACCCATAGATCCGGCAAATTTATTCAAAATCATCCGAGCCTACACAAGCAACGGTGATGTAAACCTTGCCCATAAGAACAAGCAACTACCGCAAGCTTACGAGAACCTCAAGAAAATCGAAAAAATTATGGGTACGCAATATCTAAAAGACTTCATAAACGACAGTTTAAAAGAGATAGATAGACTCGTCAGCGACCTAAAAACGAACGACGATCATTACACTATTGAAACAGCTGCGCATAACCTGAAACATTTTGCTGAGATGCTGGGTCTCGATGATATATCTGCCTTGGTCAAAAGCCTCGAAATGAGCTCAAAAGATAAAGACGAAGACCAGTCATCATATTTGATCTCGAAAATCACTCAGAGCTTTGATCTAGAAACAACGCGCCAACAGATCAACAGGCATTATTTCGAACAATAATAATAATAATACCTGTATCCCCAGTGTGACTTAGTAACTGCCGCCACCTAGAACCTTGTAAAGATTTACAAGATTAGTTTGACGCTGAAGTTCAATCTGAATTTCGTTCTGCTGATAAGCATACAGCTCTCTCTGCGCATCCAAAACACTCAAGAAGCTATCGATGCCAGACTTATAACGAGCTTCAGAAACAGAATATACGGTTTCAGCAGCCTCAACCAAACGGCGCTGCGCCTGCAACTGGCCATCAAGCGTCTCGCGTGCCGCCAGTTCATCGGAAACTTCACGGAATGCTGTTTGAATAGCCTTCTCGTAATTCAGAACAGCTTTTTCCTTGCGAATTTCAGCCAAGTCCAGATTGGCCTGATTACGACCACCTTGGAAAATAGGCAAGGTAATTTGTGGCAAGAACGCCCAAGCGCCTGCAGCGCCGCCCGTGAAAAGATTACTCAAGCTCTGGCTGGCAAATCCATATGTACCCGTCAAGCTGATGCTCGGGAAGAAGGCTGCACGTGCTGCCCCAATATCCGCATTACGCGCCAGCAGCTCATACTCGGCCTGTTTTACATCCGGACGCATTAACAAGATCTCCGAAGGCAGGCCGCTGTCCAGACCATCCTTGAACGTAACCTCATCCAGTGTGGACTTAGGCAAAACGCTATTATCTTGCGGCACACCCATCAGCAAGAACAGAGCATTCTGATCCTGAGCTACGAAACGCGTATATTGGTAGAAGTTAACGCGGGCAGTCTCTACCGCTGTAGCAGCACGGGCCACATCCTGCTCGGTCGAAACGCCTTTCTCAAGACTCTCGGACAACAGATCATAAGTATTTTGCTGTGCCTCCAATGTCTTCTGCGTGAGTTCTAAAAGCTTCTGATCAGCGAGAAGTTGCAAGTACGCATTCGCGGTTTCCGCAATCAAAGAATTACGAACGACAGCCTGCGCCTCTTGCGTGGCTAGGTACTCATTCAAAGCGGATTCATTATTGCTACGGATCTTACCAAAGAGATCCAGCTCATATGCAGCCACACCTAGGTTAGCTTCATACAGCTCCGAAGATTGTCCGCGCCCCGTTACGCTGCTCTCATCACTGCTTTCAGTTAACGTAGCATCACCATTTGCATTGATGTTCGGCATCAAATCAGCGCGATCAATACGGTACAATGCGCGTGCCTCACGGATATTCAAAGCAGCCGCTTGCAAGTCTTTGTTATTCTGCAGCGCCGTGCCAATAACATAGTGAAACTCCGGCGCACTAAAGAATTGTTTCCAATCCATTTGCATAGCCAGAACGCCGCCCGCAGGCTCCTGATACCTTGGAATACTGCTCCAGTTTTGTGCAGCTGAAAAATCAGGCCGCGCAAAATCAGGGATCATTGTACAACTGGATAAGACCGTTGCGGCTAACAGAACTGTAAGAGGCTTAAACGTCATCTTCTGTTTCTTTCTTATTATCTTCTTTTTTCTTATCCTTACCATGGAACGTCTTTTCAACAGCCACATAGAACATCGGCACAAAGAAAATCGCAAGGAACGTTGCGGCAGCCATACCACCCATCACCGTAATACCAATCGCATTCTGGCTGGCAGCACCAGCGCCACTAGAAATAGCAAGCGGCGTGACACCCAGCATAAAGGCCATAGATGTCATGATAATCGGACGAAAACGCTGTCTGGCGGCAATCGCAACAGCTTCCATCAGACTCTGCCCCTCCTCTTTCAGCTCTTTGGCAAACTCCACAATCAGAATAGCATTCTTCGATGCCAAACCAACTGTAGTCAAAAGAGCCACCTGCAGATAAACATCATTCGGCAATTTAAAGAAGAACGCAGCCAACGCAGCACCAAAGACACCCAGCGGCACAACCAGCATAACCGCCAGCGGCACAGCCCAACTCTCATACAGCGCGGCAAGACACAGGAACACGATCAAAACTGACAAACCATACAGCATAGGCGCTTGTGAGCCTGCAGCACGCTCCTCGTATGAAATACCATACCATTCGACATCGAAGTTCTGCGGAAGACCTTCAACAATCTTCTCAATTTCCTCCATGCCTTCACCCGTACTAATACCCTCGGCGACACCGCCCTGGATATTGACTGATGACGTACCATTGAAACGCTCAAGCTTAGGCGAACCGTATACCCAGCTGGATGTGGCAAACGCATCGAACGGTACCATCTCGCCTTCGCTATTACGAACATACCAATGCCCCAAATCTTCAGGCATCATTCTGTACTGCGCGTCACTCTGCAGATACACGCGTTTAATACGGCCATTATCAAGGAAGTCGTTAACGTAGCTAGAACCCCATGCAATTTGCAATGTGCGGTTAATCTCGCTTAAAGACAGACCCAAGGCAGATGCTTTTTCACTATCAATATCAATCTTGAATTGCGGAACATCATTCAAGCCGTTCGGACGGACACCCTGAAGTTTCGGGTTCTGTGAAGCCGCGCCCAAAATTTGATTACGCGCACTCATCAATGCTTCATGCCCATGACCGCTGCGGTCAACTAACTGGAAGTCAAAACCTGACGCATTACCAAGCTCGCGAATAGGCGGCGGGAAGAATGCAAAAGCACTCGCATCCTTAATGCTGCCCAAAGCAGGCGCAGCCGCACCGGCAATCGCAAACACGCTTTGATCATCACGTTTACGCTCATCCCAATCTTTCAAACCAACGAAGCCAAAAGCAGCATTCTGCGCGGAACCGGCAAAGCTGAAACCAACCACCGTAAACAGATGCTCGACATTTTCTGATTGCTCGTTCAGGAAGTAATCCTCTACCTGCTTCACAGATTCAAGGGTACGTCCTGCTGTCGCACCAGGAGGAGCGTTCACCATTAAGTACATTGAGCCTTGATCTTCATCCAGCAAGAATGATCCGGGAAGCTGCATAAAGATAGCTACAAGACCGCCGACAAGAACGATGTAAACCATAAAGAAGCGCTTCGCACGGCCAGCCATATAGCTGGCAGTCTTCTGGTATCCGTCACGCCCCTTATTGAAGTATTTGTTAAACACTCCAAAGAAACCTTTTTCTTTTCTGCGCTGCGCACCTTCTTCATGCTTTAACAAAGTAGCACATAGGGATGGCGACAGAACGATTGCCACAACGACAGACAAGAACATTGCCGAAACAATTGTAATTGAGAACTGCTTATAAATCGCGCCGGCAGAACCGCCAAAAAACGCCATCGGCACAAACACAGTCGATAGAACCACAGCAATACCGACCAAAGCGCCGGTAATCTGTTTCATGGATTTCTTAGTCGCCTCTTTAGGCGGCAAGCCCTCCTCGCTCATAACCCGCTCAACGTTCTCAACCACTACAATGGCATCATCCACGAGCAAACCAATCGCGAGAACCATCGCAAACATGGTCAGCACATTAATCGTAAAGCCAAACGCCAAGAGCACCGCAAACGTACCCAAAAGTACAACAGGCACAGCAATAGTCGGGATCAAGGTGGCACGGAAATTCTGCAAGAACAGGAACATAACGATAAATACAAGGATAACCGCTTCGACCAGTGTATGAATAACCGACTTGATAGATAGCTTAATAAAAGGTGTCGTATCGAACGGGTAGATAACCTCGATATCATCAGGCAAATATTCTGAAAGTTCTTTCACACGTGCCTTAACGTCTTTGGCTGTCTCCAGGGCATTCGCGCCCGTAGATAGAGACACCGCAAGACCGGCGGCGGGCTGCCTTTTATAACGGGCAATACGTTCATAATCTTCCGAGCCCAGCTCAACCTCTGCCACATCACCAAGGCGCACCTGTGAACCGTCCGTATTCACACGCAATACGATACGTTCGAAATCCTCAACTGTTTGCAAGCGTGACTGCGCTTTTACGGTAGCATTGATTTGCTGATTTTCAATAGCAGGCATACCGCCCAGCTGACCTGCGGAAATATCTGTATTCTGTATTTGAACCGCAGACTGCACATCCAACGGCGTCATGTTGTAGCTATAAAGCTTAGCAGGGTCGAGCCATATGCGCATGGCATGCTGTCCGCCAAAAACACGCACATTACCGACACCGTTAATACGTGACAATGGCTCCTGATAGTTAGACACCAGATAGTCACTGATCTCGCTAGCATCTGTTTCGCCATTTTTAGAATAAAAGCCGACAACCAAAAGGAATGTGTCGTTAGACTTCGTAACAGTAACACCCTGCTGCTGAACCTCCTGTGGCAGCTGTGTTACAGCGCCTTGAACCTTGTTTTGCGTCTGCACTTGCGCAATATCAGGATCGGCCTCAGGCTCGAATGTCAAATTGATGCTCATCGAACCATCAGAGCTACTAGAGTTAAAGTAGCGCAGATAATCAATACCTGTCAGGCGCTGTTCAATAACCTGCGTAACTGCATTCTCAACAGTTTCAGCAGAGGCGCCAGGATAACTGGCACTAATGGACACAGTCGGCGGCGCCACTTGCGGATATTGGGAGATTGGCAGAGAGCGAATAGCGAGCACCCCTGCCAGCATAATAATAATCGCAATAACCCACGCGAAGACGGGGCGATCGATAAAGAAACTGGCCATGTTATGCTACTCCTTGCCGCCTGATACGGACTTTTCGTCTTTATTTTTCTGCCACTCTGTTTCTGAAACAGCGGCACCTGCGGCTACTTTTTGATAACCCTCAACAATCACTTTATCACCGGCTTCCAAGCCACTGGTTACAACCCAGCTATCTTCAAAAGCACGTAGTACCTGGATAGAACGAGGTTGTGCCTTACCGTCTGCATCAACAATCCAAGCCGATAAATTGCCATCCGCAGCACGCGTAGTCGCACGCTGAGGAACAAGCAGAACCTCTTCCTCACCAAGCTTCATGACTGTGCGTACAAACAAACCTGGCAAAAGAACATCATCAGGATTATCAACCAAGGCACGCAAAGTAATGGAACCCGTTGTTTCATCAACAGTCACTTCAGAAAACTTCAAAGAACCTTCATGATCATACATTTCACCTGTTTTCTCGTTTAGTATCACGCTCACTGGCACTGACGCCTTATCCATGACACGCGTGCGTAGCTGCATAGCTTCAGCACCAGCCTGTTGCATATCGATATAAACAGGGTCAAGCTGGGTAATGGTCGCAAGGTTTTGAGATTGATTAGCTGTTACCAGTGCGCCTTCCGTTACAAATGAACGGCTAATGCGCCCTGCAATCGGAGCATAAACCTTTGTATAATCAAGATTTACCTGCGCCAGATCGACAGCAGCCTGAGCGACAGCAATCGCTGCCTTGGCTTGGTCATACTCTGCCTTCACGTCATCATACTCTTGCTGACTAACAGCATTAATACCGACCAGGTCCTCATAACGTTTCGCTTTAGCTTCAACCGCTTTAACACTGGATTTAGCACTATTAAGGTCCGCAATAGCACTATTCAATGCTGCTTTATAACGCGCATCGTCAATCTGATAGAGCTGCTGACCTTTTTCAACATCAGCACCTTCATCAAACAAACGCTCTGTAATAATACCATCGACCTGTGGACGCACTTGAGACTGACGAAATGGTGAGACACGACCAGGTAATTGCTGCGTAAACGTCACCTTTTCCAATTTCAAGCTCATCACAGAAACCGCTTGTGGTGGCGGCGCACTACCCTGCGCGGCTGCTGCAGAATCTTCCGCATGCCCCTCTTGTGACAAATAATAAAAGCCGCCCAAAACAACCAGGGCGGCAACAGCCAAAACAATAGGTAACTTCTTCATTAGAATAGGCCTTACTTCAGTTTTAAAGAAACTGGACAAATTTTTTAATTAACGCTATACTACAAACATACACGCATGTATGTATATTGTCAAGCCCAGAGGAGCAAAAATAATGCGCCGCACAAAAGAAGATTCAGAGCAAACTCGCGAAGATATCCTCAACGCATCTGTGCGCATTTTCTCCGAAAAAGGCGTTAGCCAGGCAACTTTGGACGAAATAGCCAAAGCCGCCAATGTCACACGCGGCGCTATTTATTGGCATTTCGAAAATAAATTCCAAATCTTCGAAGCACTCCACGACCGCCTGCACCAACCTTTTGTCAGCATGATCCTTCAGGACCTAGAAAAAGACCATCCGGAACCCTTACAGCAGCTTCGTGATCTATGGATCTCTTTACTGCTGGAACTGGACGAAGACGAACAGAAAAAACAGGCGCTCACCCTATTCGTCATAAAAAGTGATTACTCCGGCGAACTCGCCAAATATAAAGACATGCACTGCTCTTCCAAGAATGAAAGCATGAAGCTTTTCCAGCGTTACTTTGAAAAAGCTAAGAAAATGGGAAAACTTCCAGAAAACGCAGATCCAGAAGTCCTGACCCAAGCTGTGTATTGCTTTATGAAGGGAATATTGTTCGAATATTTAAATGATCAAGAGGGCTTCGACCTAAAAAATAGAGCGCCCGCCCTCATCAACCTGTTTTTCAAGTGTTTTGATCAATAAAGCCCTTGCCATTTCGGGAAGGAAACATTAAGAATAACGCGTCTAGAACGGCCTTAGGGGTATAGCTCAGTTGGTAGAGCGGCGGTCTCCAAAACCGCAGGTCGTGAGTTCGAGTCTCTCTGCCCCTGCCATTTTCCTAAAAATCTAGTAATCTGAGCCCAGTTCTAAAAAATACCTTGAAAGTGTAACATTATAACATTACATGTTGTCCTGACTTTTTATTTAGAAGAAAAAATTAGGAGAATGTAATGCCTGTAACTGTTGTAGGTGGCGCTGGTGCCGATGGTAAGACAACCGTGCTTGAGCTTGTGTCAAAATATTTGGTTTCACAGGGGCAAGAGCCGCTAGTCATTGATGCGAACCCTGATCAGAATCTGGCCAGTTTCTATGGCTTGCCCGAAGAGCTGGAAGCCGACATGCCCGAAATTTGTAATCACTGGGAAGATATTCGTGATTATCTGGAAGGCGATAATCCTGATTACCCGCACAAAGATCACATCGTTGATGTCTCTCCGTTAACCGAGCATTCTGCACGTTGGGCGGCAGGTGATAATAATGACCAGATTTTACAACAATATAGCCGCGAGTTTGAAGGCGTGCGTTTTATGCGTACTGGCACATATGAAGCAAAAGATATCGGCGCCGGCTGCTTGCATGACAAGATTGGCGCACTGACATTCCTATTGAACCACATGAATGATGGCTTGCACGGTGAAGATCGTGTGACATTTGTTGATAATGCCCATGGCCGTGATGCTTTTGGCACACCGCTTTATGCAGAAGGCGATGTTATTCTGGTTGTCGCGCGTCCAGAGAAAAAATCTATCGATATTATGAAAGATTATCTGGAAATGGCCAAGCAGGTTGAGGAAGATATTGGTCACCCGATTAACATCGTTGTCGTCGGAAACCGTTTCAGCACAGACCCTGATATTTTTGAAGCGCAGAAAAAGATTTTTAAAGAGCTTTGCGGTGATAGTTTTGTCGCGGCGCTGCAGAATGATGAAGCGCTGGAGCGTGGCTTGAATGCCGAGCTTGCAGGGCTTGTACGCAGCGGTTTTAACGTTGCAGCAGCAGGGGGTAAGGAAATCCTGAGTAACATTGAGATGACTAATCAAGGCCCGCGCCTTGAGCAGTTAAACGCCCATAACCTTGCTGCACTTGCAACAATTGCTGAAACATTAAGCACCGCAGAGCGTATCCCTGAGCGTAAGAAAGAGTGGATCGATCTCTGTCTGGGACGTGCTGATTATCTGGATAAACTTATTGATCCGTCAGTGCGCGAACAAAAATCTGACTTCGTGGCCGATAAGCATGAACACGGCCCCAGCTGCGGTCATCATCACCACCATCACAGGCACGGCCCAGGCTGTAAGCACTAAGAGGGCATTGCGATGAGTAAGAAACTCCCTGTTACAGTTTTGTCCGGCTTTTTAGGGGCGGGAAAAACAACGCTTCTCAATCATATTCTCAACAACCGCGAAGGCAAAAAAGTCGCGGTGATCGTTAATGATATGAGTGAAGTCAATATTGATGCCGATTTGGTGGAGCGTGGCGGCGCAAATCTATCGCGTACCGAAGAGAAGCTGGTTGAAATGACCAATGGCTGTATTTGTTGTACGCTTCGCGAAGATCTTCTGGAGCAAGTGGAGCATCTGGCATCGGAAGGCAAATATGATTATCTGTTGATCGAAAGTACAGGAATTGCCGAGCCTCTTCCGGTCGCGGCTACATTCGACTTTCGGGATGAAAGTGGCAAGAGTCTGTCTGATATGGCGGAGCTGGACACTATGGTGACCGTAGTTGATGCTGCCAATCTTGTGAAAAATTATAGCTCTACTGACTTTTTGAAAGATGGTGATGAAAGTCTGGGCGAAGATGATGAACGCACGCTGGTTGATCTACTGGTTGAACAGATCGAATTTGCTAATGTTATTATTTTGAACAAAGTCGATCTGCTGGCCGCCGAAGAGCTGAAGACGGTTCACGCCATTATTCGTAGTTTGAATGCGTGTGCCAAGATTATAGAAACAACATTGGCACAAGTTGACATCAATGAAGTGATGGATACCGGGCTTTTTAGTTTCGATGAAGCACAGGAGCATCCATTGTGGGCGCAGGAGCTTTATAATTTCAACGATCACGTTCCCGAGACAGAGGAATACGGTATCGTAACCTTTGTCTATAAATCCAGGCACCCCTTTCACGCGGAAAAATTGCATAAGTTTTTTAATGAGCCGTGGGCGGGCGTGGTGCGCGCTAAAGGCTTTTTCTGGCTAGCGACACGTCCTGATTTTGTGGGTGAAATGTCACAAGCAGGTGCGTTCGTACGTCATAACGGCATGGGCCGTTGGTGGGCTTCTGTTCCTAAAAGCAGGTGGCCGGATACGGCTGAGTTTGACGAGATGATCAAGGAAAGCTGGGATGTAAAATACGGAGATCGCCGTCAGGAACTGGTCTTTATCGGCCTGAAAGGTGAAATGGATGAACAAGCCATTCGCAATCGCCTCGATGATTGTCAGGTGAAAGGATACGCCTCTGCGCCTGATCGTTGGGTGGATGCTCCGGACCCTTTTCCTGTATGGTTCAAATCTGACAGCCAGGCTGCTTAATAAAGGAAAGTGTTATGAAACTAAATATTACCACTGTGATTGTGACCATTTTTGCGATGTTCCAAATAGGCGACGCACAGAAAGCCCATGCGACTTCATCGGCGGCTGAAGGCACAGATAAAACGCCGTTTGAAACAAATTCACATGGCTGTGGGTGTAGTTGTGCATCTTGCAGCGTAATATCAGAACAATCGGCACAAAGATAAAGTTGTTAACTACAAAATAATGCGGTTTCTGCTATACTGATAGTATAAGGAAAGGAAAAAGCATTATGGCTCCTATGTCTGAAATTTGTGCGTGTCCTGATTGCGGTTGCAAAGCAGATGACGCGTTTTCAAAAGAAAATAAAGCCTATTGCAGCAAGTCCTGCGCCAATGGCCACGTTGATGGCAATGGTTGCGGTCACGGTTGCGGCTGCCACGGGTAAATAACGTTTAAAATTATAGCGCTTGCCTAGTCCTTATATTTATCTTGAAACTGTTACAATATAACATTACATTCCTCTTGTTTCATTTATAGACAAGGGGATTTTTCATGCGCATAGCATTTTGTGGTAAAGGCGGCAGTGGTAAGTCAACAATGGCGAGTCTGACAGCGCGTATGTTGGCAAGCAAACAAGCGCCTATTCTGGTTGTGGACGGCAATATTAACCAGCATTTGGGGGAAGCGCTTGGCTTCGGCGAAGACGCCATAGAATCGCAGCCTAAACTGGGTATGGACTCAGGTTTGCTATTCGAGACTGTGCGCGGCACAAATCCGCGTATTCCTTCCGTTGATTACCTGACCGAGTCTACCCCCGCAGGTAACGGTAGCGGCTTTATTCATTTTGATCAGCCGTCACCGATTTACGATCATTACCAGATTGAAAAAGACGGCGTGCGCTTTATGGCTGTCGGCAGTCATGAAGAAGCAGAAGTCGGCACGACATGCTTCCATAAATTTACAGGCGTATTCGGCATTTTTCTGAACCACTTTATCGATCAGGATGGGCAGTATTTGATCGGTGATATGTGCGCCGGCGCAGATCCGTTCGCCTCTTCAGGTTTGGCAACACGCTTTGATGCTGTTGTACTGGTGGTTGAACCAACCCTGAAATCAACAGGCGTTTATGATCAGTGCAAAAAATACGCAGAGCCATATGGGACGAAAATCTTTGTCGTTGGCAACAAGGTCGAAAACGAAGCTGATGAAGCATTTATTCGTGAAAAGATCGGTGATGATTTGATCGCTTGCTTTGGTAAATCCGAATATGTGCGCAACTTGGAAAAAGGCATATTCGCGCCTATCGCAGAACTTGAGCCAGAAAACGCAGCTGTCATAGAGACAATTCTTGAGCGCACGAGCGGCATTCAGCGCGATTGGGCAAAGTATCAGGAAAATGGTTTGAAGTTTCACAAGCAGGCCGCTGAAAGCTGGGCGAATGCGATGTATGGTGCTGACTTGATGGAGCAGTATGATCCTGAGTTTTCTTATGAAAGTCTGCTGACAGACCAGAAGAAAGCGGCTTAAGCCTTATGTCTTTACAGATGCCACAGCATATTTATATGGATTATGCAGCTAGTACGCAGCTTGACCCGCGCGTGGCAGATGTAATGGCGCCCCTGTTAGGGCAATTTTCCGGCAATGCGTCTTCTATGCAAAATCCACACGGACAAGCGGCCAAGAGGGTGGTCGATCAAGCACGTGAGCAGGTTGCGCAAGTCATTGGCGCATTGCCGGAAGAAATCTTTTTTACCTCTGGGGCGACCGAAGCCAATAATCTGGCTTTGATGGGCATTAGTGAGTATCTGAAGCAGCAAGGCAAAACGCATATTGTTAGTTCACGCACCGAACATGCCAGCGTGTTAATGCCTTTGGCGCAAATGCAGCGTGATGGGCATGATGTTGCATTTAGTGATCTGCTGTCTTGCGGTATGGCGGATGGGGCGCTTGTTTTAAATGAGGTAACCCCGCAAACAGGCTTGATATCCATTCAGGCTGTGAACAATGAGACAGGCGTTATTAACCCGCTGGATGAGATACGTGACGGTATTAAAGATACAGGCGTGATTTTTCATGTCGATGCTGCGCAAGCTATGGGCAAAATCCCGTTTAATGTTTCTGATCTGGGCGTGGATATGGCAACGCTGTCTGCGCATAAGGTTTATGGGCCGCAAGGTGTGGGCGCGCTGTATATCCGCAAAGACATACAGCGCCATATTATGCCGATGATGCATGGCGGCGGCCAGCAAGGGATGATTAGACCAGGCACATTGCCTGTGGCTTTGATCGCTGGTTTTGGTGAAGCCTGCCGTATTGCCGCCGATTGCCTGTCCGGGGAAAGGCAACGTTTAGAAAATTTGAATACACTATTTCGTGCAGAGCTGGATCATGCGGGCATAGGATACAAAATCAATGGGCATGATTACGGCGATGACAGCCGCAACTGGCGCGTGCCGAATATCATGAATATCCGCTTTCCTGAGATTGAGAATGAATGGCTGCTGGAAGCTGTAGACGGCGTCTCGTTTTCAACGGGATCGGCCTGCAGCGCACACGGAAACAAGCCGTCCCATGTGCTGGATGCTATGGGGCTGTCTGCACAGGAAAGTAATGAGTCTGTGCGCCTTTCATTTGGGCGTTTTACGACCGAGGAAGACATCAAGCAGGTCGCACAGTCTTTTGTGACGGCGATTAATGCGATTACGGCGCTGGCTGATGCCGCGTAAACATTAATGAGGACATGACAATGAACCAGACTGCACCGAAAATTGAAGAGCAGGATAATACGCCGCCTTTATCCTTACCGCCTATTATCAACCCGATTACGCAGGCGTTTTTGGATCAGGAGCAGCAGACTGTTTTTGATCTGGTTGATGCGTTCGGTTCGCCTATGAACCTGATTTTTCCGCAAGTGATTGATCAAAACATCAAGGCGTTTAAAGAGGTTTATAAGAAGAACAATCTGGCAGGTCAGATATATTTCACCAGTAAGCCAAACAAATCGCTGTCTATTATGCGTCAGGTGTCTATGAATGATGTGAATATCGATGTGTCATCGGAAGGCGCGCTCAAGACAGTTTTGGGCTGCGGTTTCAATCCGTCTCGTATTGAATGCACAGGCCCTAAAAATCTTGAGTATTTGTCGCTGGCAGTGCAGCAAGGCGTTACGATTAACGCGGATAATCTCACCGAATTAAAACAAGCGGTTGATATCCGTCGCAGTCTGGGCTTGAAAGAAAAGCTGCGCGTATTTGTAAGGCTTTCCGGTTTCAATTCACCACGTGTGAAATTTACGTCGCAGGACGGAACATTTGGCATCCACGTTAAAGACGCACCACAGATTTTTGAATTTCTGAAAGCACATCAAGATGATCTGGACTTTCAAGGTTTTGCTTATTACTGGAGCAGCGCGAGCGAAGAGCAGCGTATTGTGGCATTAGAAAATGCGCTGGAGCTTACCTTCGCTGCGATCGAACACGGGCTAAATCCGAAGGGACTGAATATTGGCGGCGGATTCCACATTCAATATGCGGCAGACCGTAACCAATGGCTTCGTTACATTGATACCGTGAAAGAGTCTTTGCTAGAGTTTGATGAGCAACTGACATGGAACAATAACGGTCTTGGCTTCCGCAATGAAGGTGGTCTGATTAAAGGGGCTGCGAACTATGTCGACCATTTCATGCCGCGTACGGGTGCCGATGATTTTGACCAGGTGATGAATTTGCCGCTACCGTCATTTGACGGTATGTCAGCGGCACAGATTATCAGCGATAGTTTGCTAGAGCTATATATCGAACCGGGGCGTTCTTTGCTGGATCAGCTTGGCGTAACGGTCGGACGCGTTAATTTCAGCAAACCGTCTGTGAACGGTGAAACGCTGGTCGCGCTGGATATGAACCGTTCTAACATGCATTCAACGCACCAGAAACTTCTGACTGACCCAGTGGTCTTGTATAAGGACAAGGCGCGCTGCCGCCCCTGTCCCGAGGGTGTTTATTATGTCGGTAATTTGTGCGTGTCATACGATATTATCACCTATAACAAAACATTTCCGACACTATTGCCCGAGCCTGGTGATTTGGTGGTCTTTGCCAATACAGCGCCTTACATCATGGACTTTATCGAGTCGAATACGCTGCACCAGAACACAGGGCAGAAGGTAACTATTACACAAGAAGATGACCGCTTCCGCTGG
This sequence comes from Micavibrio sp., assembly GCA_012960155.1. Taxonomy (GTDB): domain Bacteria; phylum Pseudomonadota; class Alphaproteobacteria; order Micavibrionales; family Micavibrionaceae; genus UM-FILTER-47-13. The sequence continues at coordinate 18,065 of DUBU01000026.1, forward strand.
TTTACAGATGAGAAATATAAGCCGGTTATTCAGAAATACCTTAAAGGAGAAACAGCATGATCGTTGAACGTATGACGGATTTGATCGGGAACACACCGCTTTTAAAAATTCCTGCGGAGGTTACGGGGCTAAAGAACATTGATCTTTACGGTAAGCTTGAATTGCTAAACCCATACGGCTCGGTAAAGGACCGTATCGCATGGGGTATGATCAAAGATGACCTTGAAGACATGGCCGCAAACGATCAGATGATTTTCGAGAATTCCAGCGGTAATACAGCCAAAGCGATTTGCGCGATTGCGGCTAGTTATGACGTGCCTTTCAAATTGGTCAGTGCCATTGCCAAGGTCAAAGAGACTAAAGACCTGCTGCGCATGCTGGGTGCAGAGATTGAAGAATTTGCGGCAGCGTCAGATTGCTTTGATCCGAATGACCCGAATGATCCGCAATACCTGATCGAAAAGGCTGTGCGCGAGGCAGGCGGTAAGATTTATTTTACGTCCCAGTTTACCAACGAAAAGAACCCCGAAGTGCATGAGAAGACTACAGCGCAAGAAGTGCTGGAAGATCTAGGGTCTGTTGATTACTTCATCAGTGGCTTGGGGACGACGGGTTCAACGCTGGGTATGACGCGTGCGTTTAAAAAGAATAATCCTGATTGTGTTTGTGTCGGTCTGACATCAGCCAAGGGCGAGTTTGTCCCCGGTATTCGTTCGCTCGATCAAATGTGGGAGTCAGGACTTTATCAACGTGATAACTATGCTGATGTTGTGACGGTAGGCGAGAAAGCTGCGCTTGATGCCATGCTGACATTAAACCGCAGACTCGGTTTGTTATGTGGCCCTAGCGCGGGCGCAAATTATCATGGTGCGCTGGAATATCTGAAAACAATTGATGATAGCCTGACCGAACGCAAGAGCGCGGTGTTCATCGTATGTGACCGTGTGGAATGGTATATGTCCTATATTTCTGATCGTATGCCTGAGATGTTCGGTGAGAAAGAAAAGCCTGACTCATTGTTTAATTTTGATGAAACGGCTGCGGGAAAAGCACCGCAGATTAATGTTGCTGACCTTGATGGCTGGATTGCCGAAAATGACCCTGTCATAGTAGATATAAGGTCATCTATCGCTTATCGCATGGGGCATATTGACGGCGCGATTAACTTGCCGATCGAAAGTTTTGAAAAGCTAATTGATAGCAATTCGCCATTCCCTAAAGAAAAGCCTGTTTTGCTGGCCTGTGCCGTGGGTGAGAAAACAACGCGCCATGCCGCATATCTGCAAAGCCGCGAATATCGTGCGTATTCTGTTGAAGGCGGCATGATGGCACTGAAAGCGATGAAACAGCAAGCTAAGGCAGCATAATGTTTTTGAAATCAACAAATATTGGTGTTCACAGAAAAGGTTCAGCATCTCTTTCATTTCCTGACTTGTCGGTGGATACAGGTGACTCCGTTCTTCTGTTAGGGCCTTCAGGGTCTGGCAAAACGACTTTGCTCTCTGCGCTTGCAGGTTTACTAAAACCTTCTGAAGGGAGTGTGCAAATTGAGGGTAATGATTTTTACGCTCTATCCTCGGCCAAGCGCGATCAGATCAGAGGCCAGAATTTCGGGTTTGTTTTTCAAACGCTTCATTTGCTGCCGTCTTTGACGTTGCGCCAGAATATCGCCCTTGCTGCCGATATGGCGAAAGCATCGCCGGATGAAGGACGACTTGATAAGCTTATTAAAGATCTGGGGCTTACTGACAAGGCTCATAGAAAACCTGATGCGCTTAGTCAGGGTGAACAGCAACGGGCAGCCATTGCGCGGGCTGTGCTATTGCGCCCCAAGGTTATAATGGCGGATGAGCCGACATCCGCGCTTGATGATGAAAACGCGCAGAAGGTTATGGACTTACTTGAGGCGCAAGCCAAAGACACAGGCGCGGCGCTTTTGATCGCAACGCATGATAACCGTATTACAAACAGGTTCAAAAATATCATTACGCTGACCGACCAAACGAAGGAGGTCGCATGAACGCCCTAACGCTTGCTGTTGCATCCATAAAATCGAGACCGCTTCACTCTTCACTCTGCATGGCTGCTGTGGCAGCTGGTATTGCATTACTGTGTGCAGTCTTTCTATTCTCGCAATCTGTTGCGGCAGGCTTTGCGCGTAATGCGCAAGGTATTGATATTGTTGTCGGAACAAAGGGTAGCCCGCTGCAGATGGTACTGTCATCTGTTTATCACGCCGATATTCCTGCGGGAAATATCACAATGGCTGATTATGAGGAATTAAAGCGTAGCCGCCAGGTCAGGCAGGCTATTCCTTTGGCGCTGGGCGATAGTTATAAAGGCTTTCGTATGGTCGGGGCGACGCCTGCCTATCTGGATTTGTACAAGGCTGAATTTAAAAATGGTGGCGTATTCTCAAAGCCATTTGAAACAGTAGCAGGCGCACATACAGGGCTTGCCGTAGGCCAAGAAATTGCTGTTACACATGGCTTTGCGGCGAATAGTGATGATGTACATGACGCCCATCTTTATAAGATCACTGGTGTTTTGAAACCGACAGGAACGGTGCTGGACAAGCTTCTTGTTACGCAGGTTGCAAGTGTTCAGCAGCTTCACGCAGGCCATAGTCATTATGATCACGCTGAAGAAGATGAGGAAAAAGAACCAGAAGAACACAACCACCATAGTCACGATGATGAACACTCTCATGATCACCATGAGGATCACCAGCACGATAGCCACGATCATGAAACCCACGACCATGAAGCCCATGAGCATGATGAGCCTGCACATGACGAAAGCGAACATGAGGGACACGATCACGAAGATCGCCATGAAAGTGATGATGACTTAGCGGGACAGGTTACAGCTGTACTTATAAAAGTGCGGAGCCCTGTAGACCTTATGAACTTGCCGCGTAAAATCAATGAGTCTTCAAATGTTATGGCTGCCGTTCCGTCTTATGAGATGGCGCGCTTTACTAAAAGTCTGGGCATAGGCAAGCAGCTTGTCATCGTATTAGGCATTGGCTTTGTAATCCTTGCCGCTTTGATGTTATTGGCATCACTAGCTTCAGGGTTGTCTTTGCGCCGTTACGATCTTGCTGTTTTGCGTGTGCTGGGGGCAGCGCCTGCGCGCCTATTTGCAACAGTTATGGCGGAAGCTGCTATGATTAGTGGCGCTGGCGCTATCATCGGCGTCATAGCAGGTCACCTCATTGCATATAGTGCCGTTATTTCGATAGAAAGCCTGCGCGGACTGGTTCTGCCAGGGACCTTGCTCGCGCCGAATGTGACAGATATCTGGTTTATTTTGTTGGGGGTTGGTACTGGTCTGTTTGCGGCATTCGTGCCATCCTTAGCGGCAGCGCGCACGGATATTGCAGGCTTGCTGGCTAAAGGAAGATCATGAGATTAGTATTACTGACATTATTGATGGCCTTGTTTATAGCATCGCCTGTTCACGCTTTTATGCTGGAAGAAGGTGGTGAAGAGGTTACTAAAACAATCGAAGATTATATTGAGGATTTCGTTGATGTTCCTGAAGGCGGCGTGAACTGGAAAGTCTTCGGCACAACAAAGGAAATCGAAGCACAGACCGTCGGCCCTGAAGGCTATGATTATATCTACAGTAAGCCAGAATTCGCGCCGCAGGTCGTAGAAATGGACGGCAAAGAGATAAAAATCAAAGGCTATATGTTTCCTCTGGAAAGCGAAGAAGCACAGAAGAAGTTTTTATTAGGCCCATTTCCCGCCAGTTGCCCGTTTCGATACCATGTTGGGCCACCGCTTGTCATCGAGGTGAATGCTGAAAATAATCCAGTAAATTTTGATTACGAGCCTGTCACCATTCAAGGTACTCTTGAGCTGGTTCATGATGATCCTGAGTTCAGTACATTCTATCGTTTGCATGAAGCCGCAAAGGTGGATTAATGAAAGCGCTTAAATTAACAGCCAAGATAACGTTCACGCTGCTATCCTTAGCAGCTGTTATTTATGGCATTTATGCTTTTCAGAAGGTTGATCGACGCGATGCGATCGATAAGACACTTGTATACCAATCATCCTTTACGATTACCAAGAGCATGAACTTTGATTTTACGCCATCAGAAGAAGAGATGATTGACTCTATACCCGAGTTTGTAAGTGTGCCTGAAGGTGGACTGGACTGGATGTTATTCGCAGAGACCGAAAGTGTCCCGTACGATTATGTAACAGAAGATGGTGAAGACATTAGCGGTGTTATGCCTAAATTTAGCGATGCATTGTCAGCTTTCGATGGACAGACAATCAAAATGCAGGGATACATGTTTCCGTTAAATGCGGAAGACAGCCAGAGCGTCTTTCTGTTCGGGCCATTCCCATTATCATGCCCATACCACTATCATGTTGGGCCTGCCCTTGTTATTGAAGCGCACGCAAAAGATAAACTGGAATTTAATTTATCAGCAATCGATATCACAGGGGTGTTAGAGCTAGTGCCACGTGATGATGAATATAATGTTTTTTATCGCTTACGTGATGTGGAGCTTATTAAATGATCCACATATGGTGCTAAACGCTTAAGGCAGCTATACTGAAATAATGAGTACGAATAAGGTTATCAAAGAAGTCGAAGTTTATTGTCGTGAGCACGGTATTCGCTTTACGGATCAAAGACGCATGGCACTTGAAATTATCGCGTCCAGTAAAAAACCTTTAGGCGCTTATGATGTTCTTGCCGAAATGGGTAAGGAGGTCGAAAATCCAAAGCCCACTACGGTTTATCGCGCTCTTGATTTTTTGCTGGAACATGCGTTCATCCATAAAATCGAAAGCCTGAACGCTTTTGTTGTTTGTCACGCAGGCCATTCACATGAAGGCTCTCAATTTATGGTTTGTGATGATTGCGGTAAGGTCGAAGAGGTCCATCTATGCCATCTGCCCAAAGATCTGAAGAAAAAAATTGATGACACAGGATTTCAGCTGACCCGTTGGAACACAGAAATTCATGGCACCTGCAATCGTTGCCAGCCTTAAGAGGCCGTTTCTATTTATCCATCACGCGAAGCCATTCCTAAAAGAAATGAGCTGCACTTGCCTGATACACCTTGGAAGTTTGAGGCTGCATGCTATTTCTTCTCAGTCTGACCGATACCGGATAAGGCTTTAGATCTGTGTACATAATTATTAAATGCCATAAGTTAATTATAGTGCGCGGCAGTATTTCGCGCCTGCCCAATACTATTTATCTACTGCCTATTTTTATTAATCTGATTAGACGCACACAACGAGACAATCAATTTAGAGATATGTTTATTCTGCAACATCAACGCTTTAGTTTGATGACAAACAAAAAAGCCCGTAGTATAATTATGAAATGAGAGATATTTTATTCCAATTAATGAAATGGACAGTGTCAGTCTTCTTTACTATCACAGGCGTTTACTGCCTGATGATCGTGCAGCAATACGACAATATCCAGCCCCTATTTATCTCTATTCTAAGCTTTGGCATCGTTTACTGGATGTATAAAACCAAAGAAGACATCCCCAAAACAGTCATGTTCATGACACTATTTGTTGTTATCGCAAGCTACTGGGCAATGCTATATGCCCCCTACTACCTTGACCTACACCAGCGCATATTCACAGGCAGCCAGTATCTGGCTTGGCTTGCATGGGCGTTTGTAGGCGGCTGGCCGATCGCAATGATTACATTCTGGAAGACGTCTTAATACCCTTAAGTATTTGAATTTAATTCGAACAAAAAGAGGGTGATCTTTATTGCGATTACCGCTATAATAATAAAGTTGCTCTTATAAATTCACTCTCGCATCTATCATGAAAAAACATATGAATTACAGAACATCCGTTCTTGCCACTGCTATGCTCTCATGCCTTATCGCATTCGGGGGATCTCCTGCTTTTGCGCAAGACTCATCACAGTCAACAGGCCTCGTCCCTACCGAAAATACCGTTGAAGTTGATAACAGCCTCGAAGGTACGCTGGAAACACATCCGCCTCTGCGCCTGACGCCAGACAAATCAGACATTATTGATCTGGATGGCGAAGTGGAGCGCGTCATCATCGGTAATGATACGCATGTGAATGTCTTCCTGGACACATCCCGCCGCATCATCGTAGTGCCCCGCGCCCCAGGTGCAACGCATTTCACGTTAATGGGGCCTGATGGCAAAATCGTAATGCAGCGCCACGTGATCGTAGCCAGTCCGCAAAAGAATTACGTCCGCATTCGCAGAACGTGTTCAATGAGCGAAGGTGATTGTGCACCGACACAGGTGTACTACTGCCCTGGCATGTGCCATGAAATTGCTTTGCAAGATGGTAGCACGCCAGCACAGACGTCTTCACCATCTAACCTAGGCATCACAATTACCGCGCCAACACCAACTAACGGAAATGGTAGCTCTGAAGGCGAAGCGCCTTCTCCAATAACCCCATAAATAATCATTACAAAATCAGAGAGAACAATGATTAAACAGAACAGAAAATTTTACTTACTGTCTATGGCATCCTTGGCCGTACTATCGCTGTCTGCATGTCAGACAACGAACAGCAGCAGCCAGAGCATGTCTAAAATAGACGCAGCAATGGAACAGGCAGCCAATGATGCGAAAGCTCAGGGAAAGACAGAAGAATCCCTAAGTATGCTTGAATCCATTTATAAGCGTAATAGCAATGATGAAATGGCCGCGACCAAATATGCCGCAGCCCTTCGTCACGCAGGCTACTTCAAACGCGCATCACTAATCCTGACACCATTTGCAGCTGCAGAAGGCCAGGATAATGCCGCCGTGTTAACAGAATATGCTTCTATTCAATCTGCAATGGGCAACTACATCGCAGCCGAAACAGCTGCCAAGCAAGCAGTACTGGCGGACCCTACATCGGGCCAGGCTTACCATGTGTTGGGCGTAGCTCTGGACGCACAAGGCCATCACGAGCAAGCTAAAGTAGCGTTTGAAAAAGGTTTAGATAACTGGGAAGGCGACCCGAGCCCTATCCTGAATAACATGGGCCTGAACTTGGCAGCTCTGGGCTTTATTGACGAAGCCATCGAAGTCTTGCGCCGCGCCATGGCAACAGCGCCAAACCGCACAGAGATTGAGCGCAACCTGCGCATTGTGTCTGCCTTGCAGTACCAAGCGCCGTCTACAGCCAATGACGTGAAGCCGCCAGTACCGGGCAGCAAGCCACACAATTCATAAGCTCTACAAAAGATCAGAAACACAAAAGCCGCTCGAAAGCGGCTTTTTATTAGACTGATTGAGGATCATTAATTTACTGGGCCTTACTGACCGAGTCCATCGCTTCCAGAACGGCAGGCCCCAGAATAACAATAAACAGCACAGGCAAGAAGAATGCGATCATAGGAACTGTCAGTTTCGGCGGCAACGCCGCAGCCTTACGCTCGGCTTCCTGCATACGCATATCACGCAATTCATCTGACATCACACGCATGGCCTGCGAAACGGATGTACCATACTGCTCAGCCTGAATAAGCGCCGTAGCGAAGCTTTTAGCCGCCCCGCTACCAACGCGCCGCGCAAAGTCTTGCAACGCCTGCCTGCGGTCATTCAGCATCGCCATTTCAGCACTCAGGATGCCAAGCTCCTCTGCCAAGACCTCGGAGTGTTCCGCCATCTCTTCGGCGATACGGGCTACCGTCTGCTCAAGACCGATACCGCCCTGCACGCAGATCAGCATCAAATCAAGCGCATCAGGAAATCTCAAGTTCACTTCTTCGGTACGTTTCTGAATCTGGTTCTTGATAACCAAGGCCGGTAGCTTGTAACCGGCAAAAGCCGCACCCATCATAATAAACATCTTCATTCCGCCCGACATATCTTCGGACTTGGACATAAACATCATGGCCAGCAAAACAGCAAAAATCGGCAACACCATACTGGCGACAATAAACTTAATTGGGGCAGACGGACTTCTGATACCGGCCTGTAGCATTTGGTCACGAACCTTTTCACCCATCTTGCCCAGCATCTGCTCGGCCTTGAAGAAGGTAGCCATAGACTCCTGCGCCGTCATAGAGGCAGTGCCTTTTTTATCCAGATCGCGCTTGGTCTGTTCAAACAAATCACGGCGACGCTTTTGGATAACAGATTGGTAGCGCTCCTTGCGTTCCGTCTTATTCAGCATAGGCAAGGCAAACGCCATAAATGATAACGCGGCAGCCAGAGCACTGACCAATATGATTAGAGTATCCGTCATCTGCACTACACCTTAAAGTTAATCATCATCTTCATCACCAGTACGCCCAGAGACATCCAGATAATTCCGCCAGCGGTCATGACTTTACCGGGCGTAGTTGTGAAAAGAAGCATAATGAACTCTCGATTCATAAAGAACAAAGCCGTACCCACCAATATTGGCAAAGAACCAATAATCATCGCGGAGGCTTTAGCTTCCGAGGATAGCGCAACAACTTTACGCTTCAATTTAAAACGTGCGCGAATAACACCCGCCAAATTCATCAAAACTTCTGAAAGACTTGCACCTGTTTGTGTCTGGATCGCGATACCCGTGGCGAACATTTGCATCTCTGTAATAGGCATACGCTCAGCAGCCTCTTGCGTGGCCTCTGACAAAGATACGCCAATTTTCTGCGCATCATAAATAATTGCCATCTCTTCACCTACAGGACCGTCAAATTCACGAGAACACATCGAAATAGCTTCAGTAACAGGCATACCGGCTTTAAGAAGGCGCACAATTGACTCGAGCGCATCACCAAACTCTTCCAAGAACTTCTTCTGACGGCGCGCAATCATACGTTTTAATATAAGACGCGGCAGCCCCAACAAGCCGATGATGAACATACAAAGCGCAACAGGTTTAGGCCATCCTAGTATCACCAAGGACACAAACGTCAGCGCTATCGCTAATATCAAAGAAAACAGCCAATACTGCTTAACGGTAGTCTTAAGGCCTGCCTGCTGCAAATAAGCACGCGTGCCTGTTTTCTTCTTTTTAGCTTCTAACTCACCTGACTCTTTGAGTTTACGAGCGATCTCCGCACGCCTTTTATCACGGCTATCTTTTTCATTCTTACTATCGTTTTCGCCCGTAGCCTGCCCCTTAATAACAGCCATCGTGCGCTGTTTCTTGGCGGCTTCCTGACTAAACCAGATCGCTACGGCCATAACAGTGGCGACTATTATAATTAGAGCTATAAGTATAAGGCTAAGTGCGTTCATTTATGTCTACCACCTTATCCGTATGCCTCTTCCATGGCATCCAGAACCAGCTTATCAACCCCGTATTGACGAGCTTTATCAAAAAATTTCGGGCGTAGACCCGTGGATTTATGACGCGTAATCAACTTACCATCATCATCTTCACCCTCAATATCCAGAACGAACAGATCCTGCATCGTCACAATATCACCTTCCATACCCGTAATTTCGGATACGTGTGTCGTTTTACGTGAACCATCGCGCAGACGCTGCACCTGAATAATAACGTTAACCGAAGACGCAATCTGCTCACGCACAGCTGCCTGCGGCAAGTTAAGACCGCCCATCGCAATCATGTTTTCCATACGTGTAAGGGCTTCACGCGGGTTGTTGGCGTGAACCGTACCCATAGAGCCATCGTGACCAGTGTTCATAGCCTGCAATAAGTCAAAGGCTTCAGGACCACGCACCTCACCCACGATAATACGTTCAGGACGCATACGCAGACAGTTTTTAACAAGGTCCCGCATGGTTACCTCACCAACACCCTCAAGATTAGGCGGACGTGTTTCCAAACGCACGACATGCGGCTGCTGTAGCTGCAGCTCACACGCATCCTCACACGTAATGATACGCTCATCAGTATCAATATATCGTGTAAGACAGTTAAGCATTGTTGTTTTACCCGAGCCCGTACCACCTGATACCAGAACGTTTACACGGCAACGGCCAATCGCCATCACAAGCTTGGCACAGCTCGGCGTCATAGAACCAAAATCCACCAATTTTTCTAGCGTCAGCTTTTCCTTCGTAAACTTACGAATGGTCATACAGGAACCATCAACAGCCAGCGGCGGAATAATTACGTTCACACGAGAGCCATCAGGCAAACGCGCGTCACAGATCGGCGAGCTTTCATCAACGCGACGGCCGATCGCGCCCACAATACGCTGACAAATCGTTGTCAGGTGTTGGTTATCGCGGAATTTAATGTCGGTCTTCTTGATCTTACCGTTAATCTCGATATAGGTAACATCAGGACCGTTGATCATAATATCGGCAATACCGTCCTGCTCCAGCAAAGTCTCCAGCGGGCCATAGCCAAGCATGTCATCGGAACATTCACGAGCGATCTGATCCAGTTCAGCAGGCGTAATATCAAGGTTACGAAAACGTGCGATCTCTTCCACTGCTGACGAGACCTCATCACGTGCCGCCTTCGAATCCATGCGCGCGAGCGCCTTCAGATCAATACCATCACGCAAATCAAGCCAGATACGATTACGGGCACGCTGCAAACGCAAAGATGTCATGCTATCTCGCGGAGATACCTCTTCGGTCTCTTCTTCAACAGCCTGCAGCAAGTCATCATCCATGCTTTTCTTAGGTTTGGATGATTTCGGTTTATCGTCTTCTGTTTTAAATTCTTTCTTGCCGCTTTCCTGCGCAAGAGCAGCTAACTGCGCCAGCTGGGCATCATCAGGGCCGGATGCATTCTCTGAACCGCCAATATGCACCTCTTCTTCAGGCGTGCTTTTATCAGCAGCAGCGGGGTCTGGTGCCGGCTTCTTTTTTTCAGGCTCTTTTGCTTTTTCCGGTTTAGGTGCCGGCTTTTTAGCAGGAGCTGATTTTGACTTCTTTCCAAATGCCATCGTGTCTCACTCAGGATTTAGATTTCAACTTATCAAGCAGACCGCTAACACCTTTGACAGACTTTTTCTCTTCTGCGGCAGGCGCCTTTTGAATATCGAGGATATCCATTATCGGTCCCATGAGTTCTGTAATAGCAACTTCGCCACCCTTTTGAAGGTGCAGCTTCTTGCTTTCGCTTTCAGTACTAACAAACAAAGCAGGATCAAAATCAATCGTTGCAGATATTGGCTGCTCTAGAGCGGCTTTGATCTGTGTTTTTGGCACTTCGTGCTTAGGCGCAATGCCCTTCATGTTCAAAATAATATCGACGGATGTTTCTGTATCACCGCGTAGCTGCTTGATTTCGTGCAGCAACGTTCTTGTCGCTCTTACGGCAGGCAGCAAAGGTGATGTTACAAGCATGGTACGTTGCGCTTTTGTTAGCGCCAATCGCTTTAGCTGCGCAGGAGCTGCGGACAAATCGACAAGCACGACAGGGTAAAGCGCCATTAAGTAATCTAGAAGCGCCTCGTATCGATCCTCATCAACAGGATCATCCAGCATAACATCGCCGCCACTACTTAAAATATAGAGCTTCTCATGCGCCTTATGGATCATACGTGACAAACTATCTTCATCACCATCAGACGCAGCACGCGCAGCCTCAACAATAGTTGTACTAGGCTCAAAGTTCATACCGACACTGAGTGTTGACCAGCCACCTGCAGCATCTAACAAAAACGTCTTCTGCTTTAAGTCCGTCGACAAATTCCACGCAACAGCTTCAACCAACGATGTTGTGCCTACGCCGCCCTTTGCGCCCATGAAGGCAATCAAACGACTGCCACTGGCACCCATCTGCTCGATAAGGGTTTCTGCGATATCATCTGCCAATGCAGGCGGTGCAATCGGGCGCACTAAATAATCACTAACGCCCATCCCCACAAGCTTGCGGTAAAGATTAACGTCATTATCAGGACCAATAACAATTGCCGATGTCGTCTCGGCACAATGTTCACCAAGTGTTTCCAGCTTATCTGTAAATCCTGAGTCTATATCTTCTGTTTGGACAATCAGCAGTTCCGGTGTTTGCGAGCTACGATATTTCGCCGTCGCCGTTTCCACATCACCGTCATGCACCTCAAGTGCAACGCGCGCAAACCTCCAGTCACTTTCTAATGACTGGAACGCTTCTACTGTTTCCTGGTCCCGCGAGAATAGCGCTACTGTTGCCGTCGGCAACAAAATTGCTAAATGGGACTTGTCCTCCTCGGTCATGGTAATTCTTACCCTAGTTACATTATACCCCAAGGATATAATGCCTTGTAATTCTTACTAAATCATTGATAAATGATAGAAATTTATTAAATAAACACTAGCAATAAATGACTTAGTCGCCCGTTGTACTCTCGCCTTCCAGTGCAGCACGTGGAACGCCAGCTTTGTGCGCATCAACAACATTTGTATCTCTGCGCCCAATTGAATCTTGTGAAACAGCACGCCCCAATAGATCTGCAGGATTAGCCACTTGCTTTGCCAAGAAGGTATCCGTTGTACAACCCAGCTCATATTCACGGTAATTTTCTACGCCACTATCATCTACGGCATCCAGACGGCCGCAATTTTCCGGAGCGTGCGCTTCAAGGTAATTAAAAGAAATATAAGCCTTAGACTCACCTGAATTTACGACAGGCAAGATATCCGTTTTAACGTAAGACACACCATTACGACCGAATGCACTAGCGATATCGGCAGCAAGCTGTGCTGCATTACGTGCTGTATGGGTTTTAGATTGCGGATCGTAACTTACTGTAACGTTAAGATCCCCGCTACCCGCCTTGTAGTATTCCTGTGCCATAGAGGCTATTGCTGAGTCATCCAATGTACGGGCAACATACTCTTGCGCAAAACGCTGCTCACGAACCTCGATCTGACCTTTCTTATAATATGTAGGATGGTCTAGCGTACAGGCAGCAGATGCCAGAAGAACGCTACAGCTACAGGCCATTAATGCGGTACGTTTCCAATTATTCATAGTATCAACCTTTATCTAACTCAGACCTTAATCCAGAATATAACCATAGTGCTCATCACCCTGAAGAATATCCTCTGCCTTCTTGTCACCGTAGATGCGGCGCACATTCATAGCGAAAGCTTCTTCTAGATAGTTCTCTTCAGGTGTACGCAGCGGAACCTTCTTGGCTTGCTTTTTATCAGCAAACGGCTCGACCAGATATGGCGTCACCAGAATGACAAGCTCAGTTTCATTACGTTGGAAATTCTCTGACTGGAACAGCTCACCCAAAATCGGTGTGCGTGTCATGCCAGGCAAACCGGACATTGTTTTAAATGCTTCTGACTGCAACAAACCTGCGATCATAAGACTTGCACCACTACCCATTTCAACGGTTGTTGTTGCACGACGTACATCCAGACCCGGCACCTCAATATCAGCCAATGTCACAGAGTTGTCCTGCGCCAATGAAGACACTTCAGTTTGCAACTGCAGACTAATACGATCATTCGAAAGCACAACAGGGGCAAAGTTCAACGCCACACCAAACTGGCGGAATGTAATAATGATATTACCTTCGTTATCACGACCAGATGGCACAGGGAATTCCCCACCGGCAAGAAAGCCGGCAGACTCACCTGAAATTGCAGTAAGGTTCGGTTCAGCCAAGATTTTGACAAGACCGTCTTCTTCAAGAAGTGTCAGCGCAATATCAACGGGACCAAAGGCACCAAAACGTTCTAGCAGGCCAAACGTAGCAAACGGAGTTTCCGTTACACCTGTCTGCAGAACACCACCAAAGATGCCGCCAAGATCAGGGTTATTCACCAGATCACCGCCCATATTTGTACCGATATCGGCAATATCTGTATCAACACCAGTCTCGCGAAGAAGGCTACGAGATACTTCCATCACTTTAACACGCAGTGTTACCTGTGATTTACCGCGCACCTTCAACAGGTTCACCAGCATCTCATCAATTGTAAAGTTAGCATCAACAATTTCGCCAAGGTAATGATTAGCAACGTTACCAATAGAGTTAGCAACATCAGCAGATGAAACTGTACCGGACAAGATCACCTGATCCGTCAGCGTTTTCACCTGAACATCTTCATCAGGGAACAATTCTTTTAGCGTCGCGTTCAGGGCTTCATCGTCAATCTTCACATGAACATTAAAGCGCTTAAGCACATCGCCTTCTGCGTCCAGAGTAATGATGTTTGTTGTACCTAGGTTCAAACCAACTAGATACAGCTTGTTAGACTTCAGCGCAGACACGTCAACCAGAGACGGGTTTGCAACCAGCACATCTGCTACTTCGCCATCAAGCTCAACCACTTCAGCCATGCCTTGCGTCAACTCGATTGCTTGCGCATCCTTATGACTGGTTATACGCATGTCAACCAGATCGGTCTTGGACGCATAACCTTGTAATGCCCATCCAGCCAGAACAGCAGTAAACAATGTTACCGCCAACAGCACTTTGAATATATCTAACTTAAACATAACCATTACTTTTCCAGTTTGTTAAATCGCCAATACGCCCCGAATCAACGTCCTTTAAGGTGCGACTGTGATGTCTTGTACATTTTCGCCGCGGTAGACCCTAATCACCTTGCCGTTCTGGCCTGACTCTTCGATAGCCTTATCCAAAGCCTGAACCACTTCGTCATAGATATTTGTAACACGAGCATCAGTCGTTGCAGGACCTCTGTCCTTTTCAACAACGTCATCGCCCACGCCACGCAATGCCAAATTCAAATCACCTAGCTCCATAGCCATAGCAAGGATCTCAGCCTGCTTCGGCGTCACTTCCAAAGTGATATTCTTACCGACCTTAGCGCCGCTCTCGTCTTTAGATTTCTTTTCATCGTCACCTTTGCTGCTTGTAGAAGCACGGCGCGCTGTCTGATCAACAGCCAGAATTTTAATGTTTTGCAGAATCGTCTCAGTCGCCAGAGAGTCGATGTTTGATTCAACCAGTCTTTCAAGATACTGATTGTCAGGACCTTCATATGTTACGCGCTCTTTGTATGTAAGAAGTACATCCACGTAATCACCGGGGCCGGCAAAGCCCGCAACCATGCTTGTCGCATTCACGCCCACCGTAAAGGCACGCATGCCTTTTTCAAGCACACCGGATAGGTGCGTACCAGAATCGTCCACCATAGCATTAATGGACAGCGGCTCACCCTTAGTGATACCACGAGATACGCGACCTTCAACAGCATCCAGAACTTTTTCTTCTTCTTCACGAACGATAGCACCAGGGAACACGCCCTTCTCAGGCCATTCCTGCCATTTAACATTTTCAGAAGTCAGCTTGTCACCAATTTTGATATCAGCCGCAGCCACAACAATCTCAACCTTAGGCTCCTCTTTCACAGCGACCTGCTGTGGAGGCTCGTCTCCACCTTTCAAAGCAGCCTGTACCAGCAATGCCACAAGCACTGCGATCAGAAAACCACCTGCTAAAACGATCAATACATTTCTATTCATAAGACAAACCTCGAGAAGAAGTATGGTGCAGAGCCCTCGACAAAAGGCGCCGAAGACGTTGATTAGTGAAGATTAAAGAATCTTTATCGACAGAAAGCCGATGTTATCCACAAACATATTAACAGGTTTTTCCACCAATGACAGCCCTAAAAATACTTACAGCAGGCTCTTCAAGTATTCGGCGGAAAAATAACCAAGCTTCAAAAAGGATAACAATGCTCCGATAAATATCGGAATTCCATAAGGGATTGCACTTTCGCCAGCCTGAACGCGCTGTATCCAGCTTCCATCCTTAGGAGATTGGACCGGTTTGTTTTTCTTCAAGTACAAAGCGACCAAACCTACGACCGCGCCAAAAAGCGCTGTGTAAAAAACAAATGCGACTATGCCCTTAAGGCCAAACCAAAATGCATAGGCAGACATAATCTTAGCATCACCGCCCCCCATCATTTTCGCCATAAAAGCAAAGAACGTAATAACGAACATCGCGACACCACCAATAATATGGCTGGGCACGGATACGATAAACTCATTTCCTGAAAAATTAATCAGCGCTGCATAAGCGCAAAACACTGCCAATATTATAAGCGACAGTTCATTAGGAATAATCATTCCCTTAAAGTCCGAATACGCGGCGTAAAGACCCGCACCCAGAGCAACAAATATAAAGAAAAGAAAGAAAGCGAGAATTAGCAAAACGATAGCCGTTCTTAAATACGCAGTTTTCGGGCACAAAAAAGCCCACCCCGCTTGGCGGGATGGGCTCTAAATTAAATATTATTCACCTTCAGCAAGGTTTGTATCAACATCAGATGCAGCTGTATCCATTGCTGTACCGATTGAATCGAACAGAGCTTCCAGATCTTCACCGAATGCAAATACCGCGGCCAAAATGGCAAGAGAAATACCACCAGCGATCAGACCATATTCAATGGCTGTCGCGCCTTTTTCACATTCTTTATAAGACTGAATCAGTGCAGATAATTTAATAAACATTGAGAACTCCTTTGTTGTTCTAGTTTCCAGCTTTTTATATTTTTTTAGACGCCCCAGAATTGGAAGACTGCCTAACCGTATTTACCAAGCTTATCAGAATTTTTATTAACAAGCAGTTAAAAAATAGAGTACAGATTCACTATTTTCATAAATAATACTCGAAAAAGTTAAATAAATTTCTCTAAAATTTTATATAAACAGATATTTACTTTAAATTATAAAATAAAAGCAAATAAAAATAATAAATATACTTATCTTTAGAACTAAAAAAGAATGTGGCAAATTTATGACACAATTATAACCACAAAAATGATGGCTATTTTTTAGGCTTATTCTTAGTTTCTACTTCTTTGTTTTCTATAGGAAAACCGTGTTCATCCAGGGGAATATGTCCAGATACTTCCTCGCCCCAGCGCTCAACCAGTTCTTTTTGTTTCTTTTTGATATCCTTTAATCTTTGCGTGCCTCTTTGCACCATTAATGTACCGATAATACCCGTCATAGCCCAATCAATCAGATACCCCGCGCCAGCAGCACAATAAATAACAATTATGGTCCTAGGGTCCGTAATAAGAGTAAGCGCCATATCAGGCGTATGGGATTTAGTCCAAAGCTCAATAAGAAACGGCGTACACCCGGCTATATTCATGGATCCAATCGTAATAGCACGCGTCCCCTTCCCTGAACGGTCAATCAAAGCGGCCACCACGGTCGGCAGCATTGCAAAGCAGAGGAATATTGTTGTAGGCATAAACACAATGGCCGTTACAAGGCCTGCGACAGCCAGAATGCGCCCGCCCATGCTCATACCGTTTTTTGATTTATTCTTTTTCTTCTTAGCCACGACTTAAACCCTAAAAAATATCAATCTGCGTAAAGTGCATAAACGCAAACGCCAGAATTACGATGCCCGACAACAGACCTGAAACGATAGCAGCAACCTCACGGCCTGTGTCGCGACCAAACACTTCAGGCTTTTTCATTTTATGCTCAAGCTCAAGATTTTCCTGCGACAAATCCGAGTACTCATCCATAGCCTTACGAAACGCGATAAAGTCTTTTTGCCATGTCTCGTTATGATCAAGCACAGTGACAATCTTGATCAGATCACCTGACTTAGCCAGCCTATCAATCTTCTCCTTCATTTTCACACGCAGCTCACGATCATGCAGGCGCTCATAAACAGGGCGCAAAATACTGGCAGCCCACTGCGCCAACATCGGAAAGCTCTCCATACGAGAACGCTTCTGAATGGTCGCAAGCACCTTCACATTCCCCAATACCTTTTTATGATACTCACTAGAATTCAGCTCAATAAAGTAAGGATCGATATTACGCTTATCTTTCACAGACAAGAATGCCGCAATATGGCGATCTATAAACAAGTCAGGCTTCTTCGGGTGCGATGCTATGCCTTCCATGGCATACATGAAGTCCTCAGGGGTCCTAACGTAATAGCCCTGCAATATCTCGCTTTGGCACGGACATTCAGGGCACACAAAATACAGACAACGTTCTATGCCGTACCCCATCGTGGTCTGCCGTAAAAAAGCACGACATGAATCATACTTATTAATCAGACCGCCAACATCAACGTTTGGATCATTATGATGACCAATCCATGTAAGAACCAACTGCTGGTTAATAAGCTCTATAAAAGGAACGATATCGCGCTTAAACGCCATTGTCTCAGCCAGCGCGTAAGGAACGCCGTCAGGCTGCATACTCAAGCCCTTAAAACGAATTGGCGCATCAGGATCCAAAGCCATCGAAACACGGCACATCAACCTGTCCCAATAACCCGGACCTCGGCCATTCTCTCGCGCACCGTCAAGAGCCTCCTCTAGGCGCCCCTTGGTAAGATTATCTTCTAGAGAACGGTCAACCCACTGCTCCAGATGACCGCCATCAATCATCTGCGCTGCTTCAGCATCACTTTTATTAAGATCCATTGCGAGTAGAACAGGGCGAAAATAACGTTTATCATCGAAATGAAGCGGACGAGAGGCTTTTTGTTTTTTAGAGCTCTGCTTAGGACTTAACCTCTGGCCATCCAGCCACGACATAACCTCATCAAGTGTCCAGCGCTGCCGCCAGTCATCATATAAAAGGCCACGCAGCAATTCCAGAATCGATCCGGTAAAGCGGTCCTTACCTGTCAGAGCACCGTAACTACCCAGTTCAATCTTCTGACGAATGATGTCTTCATCGCTCATCCCTGCAAGAGGATCTCGAGAGCGCAATATCATTGTTAACGACACCCCGAAGGAATAAAGATCATCGGCAATAGTACCCTTACCACGAGAGATTGGGTCAGCCATAGCCCGCTCAATCGGCTCGAACACAGACGGCTGATTATACGATGGTGGCGCAGAAAGGCACTCGCCTAGAACCACCTTCTCTGCCGTCGGACTGTTACCGTCAAAAATATTCATAGGGTTTATACAGCCGTGCACCATATCAGCATCGCGCAAATCAAGGAGCGTCGATATCATCGGCTTGATAAACGATGACATTGCTCGATCAGCCTTCCAGTCAAGACCGCCATCCTTCAAGGATTTCATTAGCGGCTTGCCCATAGTGTTCTCGTAAACAAATATATAACGCTCACCATCGGCGGGCGGCCAGAATGTCACTCCGAACGAAACAAGACGCACAATGCCCGTAGACAAAATATTAGAAAACTTTTCAGCAACATTAGAGCGCGGCACTAAATGATTTTCACAAATCAGCGCATAGTAAGGCTCTTTAGCATCCTCTAGCCCACGAGCCGCGTAGGCCTTGGCGGCGCCATGATTTAAGTGCGACAAAGGCTTGTCGACCAGAATTTCTATTTTATCTTTAAGAACAGCGATATTACTGCCTTTGCTATGCGCACGCGCAGGCGAAGGAACGGCGTCCTCATCTT
The DNA here is from genome assembly GCA_012960155.1 of Micavibrio sp. Taxonomy (GTDB): domain Bacteria; phylum Pseudomonadota; class Alphaproteobacteria; order Micavibrionales; family Micavibrionaceae; genus UM-FILTER-47-13. Next base: position 37,307 of record DUBU01000026.1, read on the forward strand.
CAGCGCCTTCAACAGGCACAGCATCAGACGCTGCTTCTTCCAAAGCAGCATCTTCATCCGCAATCTTATTTTCGACTGTGTCTTCAGAAACCATGAATAGAACTTCCCGCCGAACGGCGTAGTAGGAAACTCTATTCTAGTGCGGTTTTAAGGCGATGTAAAACAGCTAATATAATATATATGGATTATGAATCCTGAAACGGATCCTTCATCAGGATCGTGTCATCACGCTCAGGACTTGTTGAAAGCAATGTAACAGGTGTTTCAATCAGCTCTTCCACACGGCGTACATACTTAATTGCCGCCGCCGGCAGATCCGCCCAGCTGCGCGCGCCGAATGTGCTCTCCTGCCAGCCTTCAATCACCTCATAAACAGGCTCCAGCTTAGCTTGCGCAGCCTGACCCGCAGGTAAATAATCCACAACTTCGCCGTCCAGCTTGTAACCGACACAAATCTTGATCTCATCCATACCATCGAGAACATCAAGCTTTGTCAGCGCAATACCATCAATACCCGCAACCTTAACTGACTGACGAACCAGTGCCGCATCAAACCAGCCACAACGGCGCTTACGGCCTGTAGTCGTGCCAAACTCTTTGCCACGCTCACCAAGACGCTGACCAACTTCGTCATGCAACTCTGTCGGAAAAGGTCCTGCCCCAACACGTGTAGTGTAAGCCTTGGTGATTCCCAAAACATGCCCGACTACGCGAGGCCCGACACCCGCACCTGACGCCGCAGATGCCGCAACAGTATTAGAAGATGTCACGAACGGGTATGTACCGTGATCAACATCCAGCATGATACCCTGCGCACCTTCGAACAAAATCTTTGCACCGGCTTTGCGCTTTTCATCCAGAACACGCCATACAGGCGCTGCATATTGCTGAATTTCCCCGCTGATCTGCACCAGGTCATCATAAACCTGACCTGGATTAATCGGATCAGCACCCAGACCTTTCAGCAGCGCATTATGATGCAGCATCAAATTCTCGAGCTTCTCGCGCAGAAGATCTTTGTCATCAAGATCACAAACGCGGATACCACGGCGAGAAACCTTATCTTCATAGGCAGGACCAATACCGCGGCCCGTAGTGCCAATCTGGCCTTTGCCGCGCGCAGCTTCCAGAGCTTGATCCAGCGCCTGATGGACAGGCAGGATCAAATTGGCGTTTTCAGCCAGCATCAAACTATCAGGGGAAATCTCGACACCCTGCCCACGCAGCGTATCAATCTCTTTCATCAACGCCCATGGGTCAATAACAACACCGTTGCCAATAACAGACAGCTTGCCCTTACGAACAATACCTGATGGCAACAAGTGCAGCTTATAAACATTACCGTCAATTACGAGTGTGTGACCTGCATTATGGCCGCCTTGGAAGCGCACCACCACATCTGCCCTGCTGGACAGCCAGTCAACAATTTTACCTTTACCTTCGTCACCCCATTGGGAACCGATGACAGCCACGTTTGCCATAGATCATAAGCCTTTCATACCACAAGATTAACTCCAGCGGCACGTTAGCATATTTTGTTAGGAAAATAACAGTATTATCAGGCCGTTTTTTGGCTCGTTTTTTTGCCGGACTTTTTAACGCCGCCTTCAATACCGAAGAATGTACCTGGGCTCTCCCCGGTGCCTTGCGCAAACTGCATTTCACGGGCAGCCAGAATGACCATAGCCACATCATGATGACCATTCTGCGTGGCAAGATTAAAAGCCGTAAAACCATCATCATTCGGCACATCCAGATTAACGCCCTCGATGAACAAGTAGCGAATAGTCTGCGCATCTCCACGTTCTGCGGCGCGCCATAATCTTTCATGCATTGCTCTAGTATTTACACCTTCAGCCATATCAGCCTCCATGGTTCAATCATGCGACAAAGTCACATAAATAATATGGGCAAACGCAAAGCGCTGTCAAATTATCAGGAACGCGAAGAGCTTATTGCCCTGCCTCGGCGATCAAGGCGCAAAGATCGTCAACAACACGCTCGATAAGCTGCAGATCATCACCTTCAGCCATCACACGTATCAAAGGCTCGGTTCCTGATGCCCTGACTAACAAACGCCCGTCATTGGATAAAGTTTCATTGGCACGTGCCAAAGCATCCTGTACTTCGGCTTTATCAAGCGGCTTGACCTCGCCCGACACCCGCACGTTCTTCAGAATTTGCGGCAACGGATCAAACAGGTGCAACGTATCACTCGCCTTACCGCCCTTCTGCTTTAAAATAGTCAAAATCTGCAAAGCAGCCAGCAAACCGTCACCCGTACGGCCATAATCGGCCAGAACGATATGCCCTGACTGCTCACCGCCCAGATTAAAACTGCCTTCACGCATTTGCTCAACCACATAGCGGTCACCGACAGGCGTACGTAAAAGCGTCATACCCTGCCCCGTAATAAAACGCTCCAGCCCCAGATTAGACATCACCGTGGACACCAGCGTACGCTCGATCAAATGGTTCTCGCTATCCATATGAACGGCCAGCAGCGCCATA
>DUBU01000026.1:39857-70288 GCA_012960155.1 Micavibrio sp.
GTTTCATCAACCATAATCAGGCGATCCGCATCACCGTCCAGCGCGATACCGACATCTGCACCCTCTTCAATAACGCGCTTTTGCAAACCATCTGTGTGCGTCGCACCGCACTCATGATTAATATTGCGGCCATTCGGCGTGTTATTAATAGTGATGACCTCGGCTTCCAGCTCCCACAGCACCTGCGGCGCGACCTTATACGCAGCACCATTGGCACAATCCAGCACAATCTTCAGACCTTCCAAAGTCTGGCGGCGCGGCAAGCTTGCCTTCAAAAATTCAATATAGCGACCTGTCGCATCATCAAGGCGGCTCGCCTTACCCAAGCGCGACGGCGATGGCAACGCGGACGATAGATCAGAATCAATATAGGTTTCGATCTGTGTCTCGACCTCATCTGACAGTTTAAAACCATCAGCACCAAACAGCTTGATACCGTTATCTTCATATGGATTATGGGACGCAGATATCATAACCCCGATATCCGCACGCAAAGAACGCGTTAACATTGCCACAGCAGGGGTCGGAATAGGCCCAAGGAAAATCACGTCAATCCCCAGCGCCTCAAAGCCTGCGGCCATAGCCTGTTCCAGCATATACCCTGAAACACGCGTATCCTTACCGATCACGGCACGACGACGCGAATCTGCGGGCGAATCGTCCTGTTGTAAGGCGAGACCTGCCGCCATAGCCACTTTCAAGGCCATATCAGCCGTCATAGGGAACTGATTTGCCTTGCCACGAATACCGTCTGTACCAAAATATTTGCGAGTCATGCGTATTTTTTACCCTAACAATCGCCCAAAACCAACGGAAAATAAGCGCCCAGCCAAAAAAGCATAATTTTTTCCGTTTTTTGTTGCGCGCCAAGTAAATTTGTAATAGAAATAAAGTACAGATTAAGTGAAGCGAAAACCTTCTAATTTTCTCAGGTTCAAAAACACGATGTGTTTTGGGATTTGTGAAACAGAAAAAAGGAAATACGCAGAAAGCTTCACATACACCATATGCCCTGCCCATGCGGACACGGACACATTAGGTGTAAAAGTATTTCTCCATCCTTATAAATTGTTTTGCATCAAGCATTTCAGGTGAAATGCCTTCGGGAAAGCTGCGCTTGCATTCTCGGGGACGTTTAAAAGAATAATTGCGGGAGGCAAAAATGGCACACACACTTGATAGGGCTTCATAGCCGAACATCACTTCCCTTTTGATATAATGATCATATCTACGCCCTGACCACGTCAGCGCGCACAAGGAAGTATTACCAAAAACAAACAAAGTATTCACAATGATGTTATTTATCAATTTCATCAAATGGGAAACTTTTACTTAAATTTCAAAGAATTTGTAGTGATTGACAGGCCACTACAGAACGGCGGCATTCAAGGTGAATTCCGGCGGCACATGCCTGCATCCAAAAACAACCAAATGGAGAACTAAAAAATGGACTTAGGATCAATCTTTAACGCAGCAGTGACATACGGTTTGCCTCTGATAGCACTTGGCTCTGTAGCGCTTGGCAGCTTGTACACGATTGCACAGGAGCACGTTGGCCTCGTCACACGCTTCGGCAAACACGTTCGTACAAATGAAGAAGCAGGTTTGAAATTCAAAATCCCGTTCATCGAGAGCGTTAAAGAAATTTCGATGCAGGAGTATCAGGTAGATGAAGAACTGGAAACAAAAACAACAGACAACCTGTTCGTAAAATTGCCGATCGCCATTCACTATCAGGTGTCCGATGCCGCGACCTTCCACTTCAAAAAAGGCAACGGCGTTCAGCTGATGAAAAAAGTTGTAGCCGCCGCCGTGCGTGAATACACGTCCAAAAAAGACTTTCAGGAGCTATATGACGAGCGCCAGGAAATTAAAGCAGGCGTTCTGGAAAAAGTAGAAGAACAGGTTGCTGGCTTTGGCCTGACAATCAACGACATCGTTATCGATGAGCCTGCCGCTTCAGAACAAGTGAAACAAACATTTGACCGCGTGCGTTCATCTGCTCTTGAAAAAGACGCCGCAACATTCGAGGCCGAAGCAGAGTACATCCGCAAGGTTAAATCCGCCGAAGCCGACAAAGCCCGTGACATCCTGCGCGGTGAAGGTGCTGCCGGTTACCGTCAGAAGATCTTCGATCAGTATGGCGAACAAATGGAAGACCTGGTCAGCAAGGGCGTATCTCGCGAAGAAGCCGTCCGCGTAATGATGAAAGTCATGGAATTCGATACATGGCGTGAAGTTGGCACGGAAGGCAAAAACATGGTCATCGTTACTGGTGACAGCGAGAACAGCCGCCAGCTAGCCAATATGCAAACGCTAGCCCGCACAATGGGGTCACCATCCCCAGAACAGGATACAGGCCCACGCAAACAGCCGCCACCTGCACCTGTCATTGAAGAGCCAAAAGGCCCAATGCCTGGCTAACATTTTACCCTGTATGCCAAGGGTTCAAATGACGTGCCGCCCTTGGCACACACTTTGAAGAGAGAGCTCACCCTCTCTCTTCCTTTTTTCCCAAAAACAACAAGACTGCACCTTGACTCTGATGCCCCTGCATCATATCAAGTCTGCAAGGCACGTTATGTTATTTAATTACGTTTAACTAAGCCTATAAAAGGAGAACAGATATGGGTATTATCAAAAAAGCAGCCATTGGTCTTGCTGCTACATTTGCTGCCGTAGCAGTAGCACCAATTGCACTAGAACAAACAGGCGCGACATTCCGTGTGCCGGCCAACGAACGCCAAGCCGTTACATTCTACGGTGGTTTCGGTGATTTCAGCATCGCAGGTTACGAGCTTGCCAATTTCGGTTACGTTGCAGGTCCAGGCCTGAACTTCCGCGTCCCTTATATGCATGATGCACCGGTCGCATACCAGATTGACCAGCAGACAGTTGATATCGAACGTGACATTAATGGCCGTGCCATTTCTACAGCGACAAGCGATAACCAGCTGATCGAAGACGTTATCCTGACACTGCGTTACAGCCTGAATGAAGATCGCATCGAGGACATTCACTCGAACGCACGTCAATACAAACAAATTCTGAATGACTTGGCGCTACAGGTTCACAAAGAAGTATTGGGTGACATCAACATCAGCTCACTTGACTCCGCTGATGATAACAGCGCGAGCCTGACACAATTGCGTGACACGATTAACCGCAGTCAAACTGAGTTTATGCGTGAAGCCGTTGCCGGCACAATGCTGGAAGGCCTTGTAAGCATTCAGGGTCTGCAGCTGAACGACTTCCAGTTTACCGAAGAGTTCCGTAACTCTATCGACGAAGTGTCCCGCGTGAAAAACCAAATTACGCAGGCACAAGCCGAACAGGAAAGAGAACGCATCGTGGCTGAGACGCTACGCATTACAGCACAAGGTCAACGTGACGCTGAAATCACACGCGCCGAAGGTACAGCACAAGCAATCATCCTGGAAGGTGAAGCCAACGCGCAGGCACTGCGTGCTCAGGTTGACGCCATGACAGGTGAAGGCGCCGCTGAATTCAACCGCAACGTTCTTTCGAACCGTTGGGGCGGTGAATACCCGGACACATATGTTGTCGGTGGTGAAGGCGAAAGCAACCAGCTGATCCTGGATACACGCGGTGCTAATGATAACAGAGATGTTACAGCGCCAATCGCAGCGCCTGCACCATAAGCAGCTTAAAACATACGACACAATACAAAAAGGGCGATCCATGATCGCCCTTTTCTTTATTCTCTATTCATCTTCGCAGCTTACGCCCCCTGCGGCACTTCATCCCCGCCAATACTGCCACCTGAAGGCACAGATGATTTAGGCTTACCCTGATCATCATCTTCCGGCGGACGAGAGCGAATGATCGGCTCACCGCGCAGCAAGGCTTTAATCTCATCACCATTCAGTGTTTCAAATTCCAACAAGCCTTTAGCAAGCTTGTGCAGGTCATCAAGATTATCTGTCAGAACCTTCTGTGCACGGGCATAAGCGGCCTCAACGATCTTGCGGATTTCCTCATCCACGATCTTGGCTGTGCCATCTGATACATTTTTAGACTGCGCCACGGAATGACCAAGGAACACTTCTTCCTGATCAGACCCGTAATGCAGCGGCCCCAGCTTGTCAGACATCCCCCACTCCGTCACCATACGGCGCGCAATATCGGTTGCCATCTTGATGTCACTGGACGCGCCTGTTGTAACCTTCTCTTCACCAAAAATCATCTCCTCGGCAATACGTCCACCCATAGCAACAGCCAGATCGGCTTTTAGCTTAGCGCGAGATATAGAGATACGGTCGCGCTCAGGCAAACGCATCACAAGACCCAGCGCACGACCACGTGGAATAATTGTCGCTTTGTGAATAGGATCAGACTCAGGCTCCTGCAGTGCCACGATCGCATGCCCTGCTTCATGATAAGCGGTCAGCTTCTTCTCATCATCACTCATGACCATGGATTTACGCTCGCTACCCATCATGACCTTGTCTTTGGCATCTTCCAGCTCTTCCATGCCGACAACGCGCTTACCGCGACGTGCAGCAAGCAAAGCCGCCTCATTCACAAGATTGGCCAGATCAGCACCGGAGAAACCGGGCGTACCGCGGGCAATGACGCTTGCTTCAACGTTCTTGGACAACGGCACTTTCTTCATATGAACTTTCAGAATGTGCTCACGACCGCTAACGTCAGGAAGAGGAACCACGACCTGACGGTCAAAACGACCCGGACGTAGAAGCGCGGGATCAAGAACATCAGGACGGTTTGTTGCCGCCAGAATAATAATACCTTCTTGGCCTTCAAAGCCATCCATCTCAACCAGCATCTGGTTCAGTGTTTGCTCACGTTCATCGTTACCGCCGCCAAGACCGGCACCACGATGACGACCAACAGCATCAATCTCGTCGATAAAGATGATACAAGGTGCGTTCTTTTTACCTTGCTCGAACATATCTCGGACACGGGATGCACCCACACCAACGAACATTTCAACGAAGTCAGAACCTGAAATCGTAAAGAACGGCACATTGGCTTCACCCGCAACCGCACGCGCAACCAAAGTTTTACCTGTACCAGGCGGGCCCACCAGCAAAGCACCTTTAGGAATTTTGCCGCCAAGACGCTGGAATTTCTGAGGGTCTTTCAAAAACTCGACAACCTCTTCCAATTCCTGCTTGGCTTCTTCGATACCAGCCACATCATCAAAAGTAACCTTACCATGATGCTCCGTCAGCAAGCGCGCACGTGACTTACCAAACCCCATAGCACCGCCGCCGCCTTTGGATTGCATCTGACGCATAAAGAAAATCCAGACACCGATCAGCAGCAACATCGGGAACCATGACAGGAAAATTCCCAGCGCACTAATCTTACCGCTATCATCAGGGGTCGCCATGATGCGCACGCCTGTATTATTCAGACGATCAACAACGTTCTCATTCGGGGGAACAAGTACTGCGAACTCTTCGCCGCCTGACGCCATATGACCTGTGATTTTTGAACCACTTATCGTAACATCGGAAATGCGTCCCGCAGAGGCCTCAGCCATAAAGTCACTATATGCCATTTCATTTTTGGCACCCGCACCTTGAGGGTTCCCAGCCTGAAATGCATTAAACAAAAATGCCAGCATCAAACCGATGGCTAGCCAGAAAACAAGATTACGTCCGAAACCGTTCACAATATGAGCCTTTCTAAAGGAATTTGTCTCAATTCAATGTAGCGTCTTTTTGCTCTAATTCAACAATAATAAGCTTTTTACCCGCATCGCGTCTGACGATACAGCCGCCCAAAGTCGCGCCCTTAAATGTCTGATCTGCACGTAAACGATTGTGCAAATCTTCCAGCCTTTCCATACGCGGGCGATAATCGTAATCCTGCGCCAACAAAACACGATACGCTTTAAGCAAGCAACGCAGCGTTATCTCTTCCGGCAAGCGATCAAATTCTGTCGCAACAAATTCAATACGATGCGCAGCGGAGTCTTTTGCCGCCGCCTCCTGAAACGCTTTCTCTGCATAGAAATCCAGCGCATCACGAGCCCTAGACAGACGCTTCGAAGTCACCCCCAAACGCTTGGATGTAAGTCCTTCTGCTGCCAAAATATCTGCCGATTGGCGCAAACGCACCCGCGCAAACTTACCATTTTGGTTAGAAGGATCAGTGACATAAGGAATGTTATTAGCCTTGCAAGTAGCCACTAAACGCTGTTTGGATATATCCAGCAAAGGACGCAGCAGCATAACGCCACACATATCCTGTACATCTCTCATACAGCCTAGACCATCCAAACCGCTACCCTTGGCTAAACGGAACAAGAATGTCTCGGCCTGATCCTCCTGATGGTGCGCAACGCAAAGCGCCTCCACATTGTATGACTGACAAAACTCAGCCATTAAAGCATAACGGTCATGGCGCGCGTCTTCTTGAATACGGCTAGCGCCATCCCCCTTTACCTCGCGGGTTAAAATATGATGTTCAATGTTCGGAAAGTTAGAAAGCCAGCGCCCCACCTGTTCGGCCTCCGCAGTAGCTTCAGGTCTTAAGCCGTGATCAACTGTCACAGCTTTAACAGGCACAAACTTGGAAAGCAAATATACCAGCGCCATACTATCAGGCCCGCCGGATACGGCCACAGCACATCCTTGCGCCACCATATCCATATATGGTGCCATCAAAATTTCAAACTCTTCATATGATAAAGGCCCGTCAGTCATAACAGGCCTTTTATAGAAAAATTACAGGTGAAAAGAAATGAATAGTTTCTAATCAAACCCAAGCGTTGGCGTAGGCGCCACTGGCGGCGCTATGTGATCGTCACCTGCCCCTGCCGGCGGAACTGCTGCACCTGGCTCAACGACTTCAGGCACCGCGCGGCGCGGTTCTGGCTCATCCAGCCCGTCAATCGCTGTCCACGCAACAAGCCCAGCCATACCAGCGGCAGCAAGCGTAGCCAAGCCACGACCGGCAGCTCCCAAGCGGGTATTACCCATACCTAAAAGCCCTAGCGTACCGTGCGTTAAACCTCCCGCCGCCAAAACCGACATCATAACACCAAGGCCTGTAGCAAAACCGTTATATTGCGGCATAGATGCGAAATTATAGAGAGCCGTCAAGCCTTCGGGAATAGACGCAACAATACTTCCGCCCAATTCCCATGCCTCACTGGCATGTTCACCTAAATCATCAAGGAAACCATCTTCTGACATTTTCACACCTCTTATGGCACTTCAGTGCCTTATACATACCACTCACAACGTAAATTGATTACGTGTAAAGATTATACCAAATCAACGAACAAAGTGCAATTTTATGGAATATAAAGCCGCAATTATTGGCAGCCCATCTTTTCCGCTTCGGCTTCAGCACGAATGGTAATTGATGACGGCGCATCCGGATACTGGCTCTTCAGCTGTTCCAGACTTAAACATGCATCATCATTCTTACCTAAACCATTCAACGACATTGCCAGCTTTAGCAGGTTATCCGGTCCCTTAGGGCCATCTGGATAATTCTGGTAGCTTTCAGCAAACTCACGCGCAGCACGCTCATATTGCTGACGCACATAAAACGTTTCGCCTAGCCAATATTTGGAATTTGCTGCGAGATCATGTTTAGGGTAACTCGCCAAGAATTTCGAGAATCCCTGCTCTGCCTGAGCATAATCACGCTCGCGCAAATATGAGAAAGAACGCTCATACAGCCCAGCAGGATCTGTCGGCCATACATTATCAGGAACATCCTGATCAATGACATTGCCATTTTCATCAACCGTTGTGCGGAGAACACCCAGCTGATTAGATGTCTGGGTGTTAGATTGAGGCACCTCATTCGGCATTGGCGGCGGATCATTTTCAATCTGCAAATTGTCAACGCGTGAACGTGGCGGGCTCATAACGCTACCACCGTTATAAGATGGCGAAGCTTGAGGCATTCTGGCATTCATTTGATTCTGCGCAGATGTCTCAACAGCCAACTTCATATCAGCCAGTTCTTTTTCCACACGTGTCTGGAACTGCTGGTTCTGGAAGTCGATTTCTTCCAAACGTCCCGTGATCGTACGAATTTCATTTTCCAGCTGAGACAAACGCAGCTCGATATTAGCCTGTGCAGCAGCATCCGCATTCAAACTGCCACTCATTACGCTCATTGAGCCTTCAGGCGGCATTTCACCCTTGAACACAGCACGGTTCAGCGTCTGCATTTCATTTTCCAGACGATTGATCCTTGTCTGAACATCTTGCGCATGGGCAGGAACAGACATAATTACAGGCAAACATGCCCCGATTAAGAAAACCAGGGCATGCATATTACGTTTTACAGTATTCAAAGGATAACCCTTCATCAATACCTCGCAGTTAGGAGACAGAGGTGATTAGTTCACCAATGTCACGCCACGGCGGTTTTGTGACCAAGCAGCTGGGTTTGAACCCATAACAGCCGGACGCTCTTTACCGTAGCTGATTGTTGTAATACGCATTGGGTCAATACCCAGTGCAACCAAGTAGCTTTTCATAGCCTGTGCACGGCGCTCGCCCAGTGCCAGGTTGTATTCACGTGTGCCGCGCTCATCAGCATGGCCTTCAACTGTGATGCTTACCGCAGGATAACGCTTCAGCCATTCAGCTTGCATCTCAAGTGTGCCTTGAGCTTCAGCTGTCAAATCTGAACGGTCATAACCAAAGAATACACGGTCGCCAACATTAACAACCAGGTCCTGCTGAGTACCAGGAGCAACGCCGTCAACTACGTTACGGTCGTATGGTTCCATGCCATCCAGAGGGCCTGCCGTAATATCTTCACGCGTATCAACGGTTACCTCTCCGACATCTGATGAGTCTTTAGAAGTTGAACAGGCCGCCACAGACATCACAACAGCCATCATTAAAAAGGTACGGAAAAACATTCGCTATGCTCCTATAGGATTAAAAGTAATTTTCAGCAGATATAGATACGAATCTGTCAATGTCTAGTATTATCATCTCTCAACCTGCTGACAAGTCCACATAAAAGAATACCCTCAACTTAACAAAAACTATTACGACACAATGTCTTTTGTCTCTGTCACCTTGCGGGCAACAACTACAAAACGCATATCCGCACGATTGGTTCCGTCCATTATACTCTGTTGAAACGGATAACAAGTCGACAGCACCAAAATACTGTCACTACCTTTCAAGTTCCTTACAGAAAGTTCGGGCTTATCCAACATTTCCATTTCACTCACTTCATAACTTACAGTCTCGCCTGAGGCCGTCTGCAGCTCTATACGATCCCCCATCATCAAATCCTTCATAAAAGAAAAATGAGTGTCCCTGTGACCAGCCAGTAAACTGATACCCTCAGCACCCGGCAGCACCGATCCTTCATGCCATCCGGGAGCAAAAGCAAGAACAGTGCCCGACACCCCGCGCATAACAACCATATCCTTACCTAACCGGGGAACAACCACACGCGCCACAGGCACACTATCCATCCACGGCCAAGGCCGCGCGTCCTGATCACCCTCCAGCGCTTGCTCCCATGCATTATCAATCAAATACACTGACAGCTTGGCCTTCATAGGCATACTGAGCGCCTGTGCGGCCTGAGCCATGCCCGCCAAAAACAGCAGGCATGCCCCATAAGTTAAAATCTTACGCTTTGAAACGAATTGCATTTCGTCCTCCTGATCCGATGAGCATGAATAATGCCGACAGCATCATCAACATCCCGATGAATACCTGCATACTCCAATTAAGGGCTGTTTGTGGCAAATTCATGTTCTCATTTTGCTGATTTAAAGATTCTGCGTCCTGCGCCTGTTGCATCAGATACATATCATAGGCGTCAGCCGCACGGCGCCCATCGAAATGCGCAAGCTCCCAGCCTTCAGGTGTATTCGGGCTGTAACGCTTTGTGACCAGCATATTATCCTGTGAGCGCAAGATACGCTCATCCACGGCAACCAGACTTGTCACTTCGGTTACAAATTGATGCTCGATACCCAATGAAACCGCTTCCGCCTTTATCACATTATTTGCAAAATACGGGTCCTGATAACGAAGCTCATCAACACGGCGTGCCGCATAAACTTTGCCAACCCCCTCTGAGGCTTCATGGTTTGATGTATCCAGTGACGTGCGCCAATCCTTACCCAAACGCTGCGCTGTAATTTCCAGAGTGTCTGGCCATTGACGACTACGCATTGCCACAACAATCGGGTCACCCGCCAAAAGATCAGGCAGTTTGGAAGGCACAATATCCGCCTGTAAACCCTCGGGCAAAACCACAGCAACATCTGTAAGCGCAGGATTTTTCATCTTGCGGAACAGATCACCCATAACCTCTTCCGTATCGCTGATATCGCTGACAAATGTCGCACTACCGCGGCCCTGACGCGCAATCAGACGCATCAGTGATTCATTAGGCGCAGCACCAATACCGACGGCATGAAAACGCGCATTCCCGACATTGCGACGAATAAAATCACCCAGCTGATCGCCATAACCAATTGCCCCATCGGTGATAAAAACAATCTGACGCAAATAACCATCACGCGGCGTTTCTTCTAACGCCCGTTTTGCCGCAGGCAGCATTTCAGTACCGCCCTTATCCTCAAGGGCAGCCACCCACTTAATGGCCTTTTTGCGACTGCTGCTATCCAGCATAACCGTATCGTCAAACAGCCAGTCAATCTCGCTTTCAAAACTGATAACATTGAAGTAATCGCCTTCATTCAAATCCTCGATCGCTTCGATCAATGCTGATTTGGCTTGCTTTAATGAAGGCCCGGCCATTGAACCGGAAATATCAATTACAAATGTGACCTGACGTTTCAGAGGCACCGCGGGCTGCTCTTCTTTTTCAGGCGCTACAATTACAATCTGGCTATAAATATACTGGCCAATGGCTTCACTATGCACGAACGATAAAGGCACAGTCTTGTCTTTAGGCGTCCACTCCAGAATAAAATCACGCTTGCCCTTGATGACAGGCCTGTCTGTCTTGATCTTATATGCCTTACCTTCACTCGCCTCTGACACCTTGATTTTGTGAGATGGGCTCTGCGGCTTTTCAGTTTCAAATCCTGCGTTAATGCTGACATTCAAATTCACAGGGTTGTTGCCATCATCAAAATCAAACAGCGCAATACGGTCATAGACATCTTTCGCGGCATTGGCGATATCAGGCGACCACGTCTGGTCAGCAAAAGCCAAAGTCAGAAAGTCTTCAGGGTTAAAGTGGTCATAGCGCGGCGTAACAGCCATCGGAATACGCAGGGAAAATTTCTGACCTTCGATATTAATATCCTGCTGGTATTCTGTTTCAATCGCAATAATGCTTTGCGGCGGAATATTCGCCACATTGGTCTTAAAGATATTACCGTCATGCTTTTCAACCAGACTGGTCGCCTTACCTTCTTGCTTGGCTTGCTCATATATTTCGCGCGCCTTCTGTTTTTCAGCAACAAACCCCAGAATACGGCGATCACCAACCACCATCACAAGACGATCAACCACAGCACTGTCAGGAATAGGATACATATATATCCCTTCCTGCCAGTGAGCGGTGTGATTGGCAAAGTAATGAATAACTTTGGTGCGGGCGATTGTGCCGTTTACTACGGTACTAATCTCGGTCGCAATACCGGGAGCTTCAATCGAAGCGCCATCACTTTTCAAAACCAGTGACGCTTCGCCTTCAACCATCTCATAAGCGGATGCCTGCCCTGCCCCAAACAATAAAAACAAACAAATAAAACTAACTCTTATATATAGACGCATAACATTACCCTTCCGTCTCCTGCGTATTACATTCACAGGTAATAGAGCGTTTTATTCAGGCTTAAATATGTATGGGGTGCGGCTGTTTAATGATTATATTGCAGCCAAAATGTGGCAATCACTCTTCATCAAGACGCAAATGCTGCATAATCGCCAAAGCTTCCTGACGGTCTCGTGGGGTCGGCGCGACTTCAATATATTGCTCGAGCGCAGGACGCGCTTTTCCATGTTGATCCGTGCGCATATATAAAACACCAGCCTCAAGCAAAAGACGATATTCTTGCGGATCGATCACGCGCATGGCTTCAACGCTTTTTAAAGCGCCTTCATAATCTTCACATTCAATCTGGCGATTTTTGATACGGTTCTGCAAGTCTATCAAAACCTCGACATCACTCACGCCTTCATAATATCCGGCAGATAATTCGGCCTGTTCGCCGCTCGCAGCCTTCAGAATTTTGCGCAAGTCTGGCGCCTGCATCACTTTGCAGCTTTGTGAGGGATCAAAGAGCACACGCTGCCCGCCTTGTTCCAAACGACATAAGAAACGTCCGGGAAAATCAACACCCTCAATAATCCAGCCTTGAGCACGCGCCGCCACTATATAAAGTATAGCCAAAATAACATCACTGCCCTTGGCGCAATCGATTACGCGCGTGATATCGCAGCTTTGCACAGGGTCCGTCCCGTCATTACAAGCCGCGTAACCATTCTTATCAGCAAGAGTGTGTTTTAAAGCGGCAAGGCGCGTTTCCGCAGAATCCTCCGCCCCGGCATGTAACAAAGCACGAAAACGCTGCTTCACATCTTCGGACACGATTTTCAAGTGAGAAAGGTATTGCTCGTTACCCACACCCGGGCGGGTAATATGTGCTAAATAAACAGCAGCCTGTCCTAGAGCCAATGGCTCACTTTCCAGTGTTTTAACGGTTGATCTCAGATCAATGGAAAAGGACATAAATTAAAGGTTACCCTTCTTGGCTATTGTTACTCTCCCCAATCATAGGATTCAGCAGGCACGTCCTGAGGATCAGATGGCAGCGATGTCGGCGCGGCCGTTGGCGAGCTCCACTCAGGGTTTGCTGCACTGGCAGCCTCCGCGGAAGTATCACCAGCCATCTTAACGTAGCTAATAACATTCATGACATGAGGAATTGTGCGAGCGGTCTCAATCACGCGGTTAAGCTCGGCCTGATCTTGAGCCACGCCCATCAGGTAAACAGTACCCGCCACCGTATCGATGGAGTAATTAATAGACTGCACCTCACGGTCAAATGTCAGTGATGTTCTAAGACGTGTCGTAATCCACTGGTCGCGAACATAACCAGGCAAGCCATCGCTCTCGGCAACGCGGATCTCGTTGATAACCTGACTAACACCCTCAACCTGCCATGCAAGACGCACAGCTTCAACACGGTCATCGGGGTTCTGTACGATGCCTGTAATCAAAACGCGACCTTGATTCACGGTCAAGTTCAGCTTGGTAAATGTGTTCACGTCATAACGAAACCATTTATCACTAATCAGCGCTTTGATCTTCACATCTTCGACAGTGCCACTAATGCCACCCTCACGCGCTGCGGATATACCGACAGCAGCACCGGTGCCCATCACCATACCTACGGGCGAACAACCTGAAAGAACAACCAAAACCGTAAAGATAGAAAGAATGCGAACCATCTGAATAGACTCCTTGCATCCATTATGTGGTGCTAAACCACGCATTGTCCAGATGCTGTACTGAAAAAGGCAGAGCAACGGCGACCACATCAAATCGCATTTCAGAATTTTGATATTGCGGATGCTTTATCAGGAAACTGTTAGCCGCCGCCGTTATCCGCTTGCGCATCTGCGCTGTCACAGATTCCAAAGCTGTGGACAATTCCTGACGCGCCTTCACCTCGACAAAAACAAGGCTCTGCCTGCGCCGTGCGATAAGGTCATCCTCTCCGATTTTCGTCTTGTAGCGCCACGCAATGATTCGGTACCCGCGCAGCATTAAATACAGCGCCGCTAGAATTTCAGCATAAAGTCCTAAACGATACGCTTTAGTTTTAGCGCCCCGCCCGCCCATCACGCATCTTTCATAGATAGAACAAGATTATAAAGCTGTTTGCGCGGCAGGCCTGTTTGCTCGGCCACAAACGCGCTGGCATCTTTGGAACTCATCGTTTCCAAAGCATCCCGCAACATCGCCTCAATCTGCGCATCACTGTAATCTGTTTTCTCGGCGCCAGCGATCAACAGAACAATCTCCCCTTTAGGCGCGCCCTTCTCTTTATAATGCGCAATCAAACGAGAGACAGTATCGCGGCGCGCTTCTTCAAACATCTTGGTAATCTCACGCACGACCGCAACAGGACGATCCCCCAGCGTCGCTAATATAGCCTCAAGACTCGCCTGCAAACGCGGCGCTGTCTCATAAAATACCAGCGTTGCTTCCACTGACTTTAACTCATTAAAAATCTCGAAGCGCGCTTGATCCTTTGAAGGCAAAAAGCCTGCAAACATAAAGCGATCACTTGGCAAACCAGAGAGCTGTAGTGCCGCCAACGGCGCGTTTGCACCAGGCACGCTGGTAACGGAAAGCCCCAGATCAATACAATCGCGCACCAGCTTGTAACCCGGATCAGAAATCATCGGCATTCCCGCATCACTCACCAGCGCAACACTACAACCCTGCCCGATCAACGCCGCGATGTGCTGACGGTCACCCGCCTTGCTATGGTCATTATAAACCAGCAAACGCCCGTTATTTTCAATATCGTAGGATTGCAGCAATTTACCCGTAACACGTTTATCTTCACAGGCAATATAGTCGGCCTGTTTTAAAACATCGAGCGCACGCAAGGTGATATCCCGCAGGTTCCCTATCGGTGTGGCGACCAGATATAGTCCGGCTGTTAAATCTGCGAGTTTTAATGCATTCATGCTTTCTGAATAAACCGTAATGTGGTACAGAATCAAGCCATGCTGAAAAGAATTATGATACTTGCTGTTACAATCTTTGTAACCGGATGTGTGTCCACGGGAAGCCCTCTGGATAAACAAAATTATGCGCAGGCAGCTGCGAGTGCCCCCAACAAATTAACGGCTGACGCGACATACACGCCTTATGTACCTGCATCCGTGCAAGGTCAACCAATAGATGGCACAGCACCTGCCCCCGTAACAGAGAACGGCAATACCGTTCTGGCTGGCGATGTCATCATGGAAAACAGCCCGGCGCCGGATACTTCTGTCGCAGTACCATACGGTCAATCACAATACACACAGCAGCAGCCGGCCACACCGCCAGTAACCGCCGTACCACAATTGCCGCCACTGAAAGCGGCGATCCTGCTTCCGCTAAGCGGCCCTCACGGCGATCTTGGCCAATCCATGCTGCAAGCAGCACAAATGGCTCTATTTGATATGGGGTACGATGCCTTCGAACTGATGCCCCGCGACACAAAAGGCACACCGCAAGGCGCAGCAGCTGCCATGCAGTCAGCGATAAATGATGGTGCCCAAATTGTAATGGGCCCCCTGTTCAGCGAATCAGTGCGCTCAGTGAAAACAATGGCACGCCGCGCAAACGTGAATGTGCTGGCATTCTCCACAGACTGGACACTGGCAGGCGATAATACTTACATCATGGGCTTCCTACCCTTCGCACAAGTCCAGCGCGTAACTGAATACGCCCAAAGTCACGGCTACCCAAACATTGCAATTCTGGCGCCCAACACAGACTACGGTAATGTTGTAATTTCGGCTTTCAACTCCGCCGCTTACCAGAATGGTATGAAGCCTGCTAAAGCGGTCAAATACGCCCCTGGTGGCGCAGACAGCTCAACCGTTGTACGCAGTTTCACAAACTATGACGCCCGCGTTCAGACGATGAATGATATGCGTGCAAGCTTGGAGCGCAAGCTGGAAGACAACCCTAAAGACCCGCGTGTTAGAGATGAACTCGCAGCACTGCAAGGCATCGATAGCAGCAATGCCGTTGACTTCGACGCCGTGCTACTTCCTGTCGGTGGTGACGAAGCACGCTCTGTTGCCAATATGCTGAGCTACTATGATCTAGATCCGCAAACTGTAAAGCGTCTGGGTACCGGCCTTTGGGATGATCCTGGCTTGGCTGCAGAACCTGCACTCAAAGACGCTTGGTTTGCAGCATCGGAGCCAGCCCTGCGCGCTGATTTCGAAAAACGCTACCGTGAGCTATATGGCATACCGCCGCAGCGTTTAGCCACACTAGCCTATGACGCAACAGCCCTGACAGCGGTGCTGGCAAAGAACAGCTACTACCGCAAAGGCGCTGTTCGTTTTGAGCGTAGCGACTTCATGAACCCGAATGGATTTGCAGGGATTGACGGCATTTTCCGCTTCCGCCCTGACGGTCTGGTTGAACGCGGCCTTGCTGTGCTGGAATTCAAAGACAGCACAATCAAGGTTTTGGAACCTGCACCGCGCACATTCCAGAAAAAACAATTCTAATCAGAATTTAAAAATGAGAATTTAGACAGAAGCCTTATTCGTTGGATGAGGCTTCTTTTTTGCGTAGGTCTTCAAACTTCACGGTCTTCGGAATTTCACCGAATTCCTTATCCAGATGGCGACGCATCGCATTAAAGATCATAGCAGGCACATTTACTTCACAGGCTTGCTCCAAGCCTTTAAAGCCAGGGAAGGTATTCGCCTCACAAATTGTGTAACCATCTTCGGTAAACAACAGATCAATCCCAGCCACCTGAATATTCAGAACCTCAGCCGTCTTAACAGCCAAATCAGCAGCTGCCTGATCCAGTTCAAACTGTTCAACAGTACCACCTGTACTAAAGTTGGCTTTAAAACCTCCATCACGTGCACGACGTTCCATGGCAGCAACAACTTCACCGTCAACAACAAACACACGGATATCACGGCCTTTACTATTGGCCACAAACTTCTGGAAGATGATCTGAATATTCGGGTTTGTTTCGCCGATCAGCTCCATCAAGTCATTAAACGCGCTAGCATTCTCGATCAGGAACACACCACTGCCGTTCGACCCCAGCAACGTTTTCACAACGACAGGGAAACCGATAGTGCGTTCAATCAAGTCAATATCGACAGGGAATTTGGCAAGCATCGTCGCAGGGGTAGGCAAAGCGCTCTCTGCCAGAACCTGATGGGTATGCAGCTTATCGGCCACCATCTCGATTGTAGATGCTGTGTTGAAAATATTTACGCCCAAGCGCTCCAACTGGCGAATAATAGACAGCGAGAAATAGCTGCGGTCGCCATGGTGCAAATAAGGGAAACAGAAATCAGGCAATGGCACAGGTGAGCCATCGATCAGAATCGAATCGCGCTCTTCATCTGTAACCAACAAGTCGAACTGGCCAGGGTTGTAGACCTTAACATCCACGCCCATCTTCGGGCCTTCAGACATGAAACGGCGAACCTCAAACGCAAGGTCATCCGTCGACTCGATGTCACCGCCATATATAATCCAAACTTCCATGATTTCCTTTGCACATCCGCGAAACGTCGCGTCCATCAGCAGCTCAATATGAGCAGTTAGTAATACACGTTTTGTAAAAACAGTCAAAACTTACTGGATCACACCCCAAAACGCAAATTTCACAATAATATTTCTGTTTCACTTGTCTAGATATAATTGCGGGCATATAAATAACCCTATGGTATCGCAACGCAAATTTACGGCGTGCCTGGCATTGCTGGGCATTCTATTTGTACAGCTACATGGACTGTGGCTGCACAAAATGACAGCCGATGCCGCCGGCAGTATGATGCTTTGCCCGATGCACAGCATGATGGTTGCCGATGGAGGTGATCCCTCGAATAGTACACCGCCGCCATCCCAAAACCAGACTTCACGATTCTGCCCCATCGCCAATGCGCGCGATTACGCTGCCATTCTGGCAGAGGCACCGACCTTATCAACTTTACAAAATGCCGTTCTTGAAAACAGAATAGAGACATATGTAGAGATCAAGCACAGCCTTATTGCAAAGGCACTGTACAACGCGCGCGGTCCCCCGCAACTCTCCTGAACATCTATCTAAACCAATTTTAATTTTGTTCATTCAAGGAGAGAATAATGAACACTTTCATTCGTAACCTGCGCAGCTGCGCACTCATGACGGCCTGCTTTATCGGGCTGAATACAACCGCTGTTCTTGCCGATGATGGCCATAGCGGCGAAGGTCTGACATCCACGGCTTATAAACACGCACCTATCGGAGTAATGGGCGAGCATATGCATAACAAGGGCGAGTTCATGCTGTCCTACCGCTATATGCATATGGATATGCATGGCAACCGTAGCGGTACAAGCAGTGTTGATCCGAATACGATCGCAACAACACTGGCGCACCCTTACGCACCGCCGGCAACAGTCCGTGTTGTGCCAACAGATATGCAAATGGATATGCACATGGTTGGCGCAATGTATGCCCCGCTCGATGATCTGACTTTGATGATCATGGGGATGTACCATGATAAATCCATGAACCACATCACATATGCAGGTATGGCGGGGTCAACTGTTCGTGGTCACTTCAACACAGAAAGCAAAGGCTGGGGCGATACAAAAGTCAGCGGTCTGGTCCGTCTTCATAAAGACAGCACCCACAACGTACACCTGAATTTAGGTCTAAGCTTGCCAACTGGCTCGATTAAGGAAACAGATCAGGTTTTAGCACCGAACGGCACAACACCGACACTCCGCCTGCCTTACGGTATGCAGCTCGGCACAGGCACATTCGACTTGCTACCCGGCATTACCTATCAAGGTTACCAAGGTGATTGGAACTGGGGCGCACAATATAGCGCCGAAATCCGTCTGGAAGATGAAAACTCCCAAGGCTATAGCTGGGGCGACAAGCACACAGTGACCGCTTGGGGCGCGTACCAATGGGCGCCGTGGGTCAGCACATCACTGCGCATGACAGCATGGACACAAGACGAAATTGACGGACGCGACACGCAAATCGGTGCGCCAGTGCAAACAGCCAACCCTGATAACTATGGCGGCAACTTTGTCGACGCGGGTATCGGCGTAAACTTCATCATTCCTGAAGATCCGCTAGTCAACCACCGCTTCGCCATCGAAGCCAACGTGCCTGTACACCGTGATGTAAATGGTACACAGCTGGAAAATGACTGGGGTGTAACCGCAGGCTGGCAATACGCATTCTAATTTAAATGGTGACGGCCGCTGCTTTTTCGGGAGGAGCGGCCGCCATAAAAGAATTTTTTAAAAACGATACGTCGTCACAATCGCATTAACATGCCCACAACCTGAAACCCTGTTTTGTTCTGCTTAGTTACAGGCGCAGGCTGACGTAGCTCGGCGTTCCCGTCATCGCGAATAAATACGTGATTTTCTTTGGTTTTGGCAGACTCTTCTTCGCTACGAACGACACGATTAAATGTCTCTGTCAGATGAAGTTTTGCTTTGTGCGTATGACCACTTTCACAGTTTTCATGAAAGTCCTCGCCTTCCAGATAGACGACACGTCCATCAGCAGTAAGAAAGGCATCGTGACGGCAGACGAGACTATGTCTGTGGCCATCTTTACGGATGATCGTATCCGGATTGCATCCAGACATATCATACCTCCCAGTAATGTTACCCTGTTCAACTCGCCTGCATCCTAAGTAATTTTTATATTTTGATAGAAGCGGATGCGACCAGCTTTTTATATTAGTTGGATCTATTATTCCCCTGATTCGCCGAAGAGTCAAAGGGGAAGCCTGTCGCAGCGCAC
This sequence comes from Micavibrio sp., assembly GCA_012960155.1. Taxonomy (GTDB): domain Bacteria; phylum Pseudomonadota; class Alphaproteobacteria; order Micavibrionales; family Micavibrionaceae; genus UM-FILTER-47-13. Next base: position 59,368 of record DUBU01000026.1, read on the forward strand.
AACACAACGTATCAGAAATATTTTCGTAAAGAGGGCTTGATTTTCAGAATCAATAGCGGTAAAAAATCGCACTTGCTAAAAAAGAGTAATAATTGCAAGATACCATGCGTATCGTATTAAAAATTTAAATTGAGGGTCACCAATGTCTTTAACAGCAGAAAAATTTTCAGAACAAGAAGAAGAACAAACAAACGAACGCGTCTTTCAACCAGGCCGTCCACGCAGTGAAAAATCACGTAAAGCGATTTTGGATGCCACAAGACGTCTGCTGACACACATGCCTTTGAGCGAACTTTCTATCGAAGCTATCGCGAAAAAAGCCAAAGTAGGCAAAACAACAATCTACCGCTGGTGGCCAAATAAAGCCTCTGTTGCTATGGAAGCATTTCTGGAACAGCCAGGCGTACAAAACATCGTCCCGACAACAGCAACAGCACAAGATGCCATTAAAAAGCAGCTTGAAAGCCTGATCCGCCAGCTGCGTGGCCAGAACGGTCGCATCATCGCGGGCATCATCGCAGAAAGCCAGTCCAGCAATGAAGTTCTGGACCTGCTCTACGAAAAATTCTTGAAAGAGCGCGTAACACCGCTTTACGAAAAAGTTGAAGAAGGCATCAATAACGGCGAATTCCGCTCAGATATCGACATCGAAATCGCACTTGATATTCTGGTTGGCCCTCTATTCATGCGCGTCCTGAGCGGCGAGCACGGCATGGACAACGACTTTGCTGAAAACTACCCAACACAGGCTGTTAACGCCCTGTTGGCATAAGCTTTCAATAGAACAAAGTTAAAGGGCGCCTTTTGAGCGCCCTTTTTTATTACCAGCTACCTGTGTTTTCCATCGAGGCCCAAGGCTCTTGTGGCGGCAGGCTTTCACCTTTTTGCAGTAACTCAAGAGAAATACCGTCAGGGGATTTTACAAAAGCCATATGACCATCGCGCGGCGGGCGATTGATCGTGACGCCTCTATCCATCAATTTCTGACACGTCTCATATATATTGTCGACGCGGTATGCCAGATGTCCGAAGTTGCGGCCGCCTTGATAATCTTCAGTCTTACCATCTTCACCAGGCCAGTTGTAAGTCAGCTCGAGCAAAGGAGCCTTCGTCTCCTTCGCTTGCGCCTCATCATCATTGGCAGCTAGAAAGATCAGTGTGAAGCGCCCTTTTTCATTTTCCATACGGCGCGTTTCAACCATGCCCAGCTTGTTACAGAAAAAATCCAGTGACTCATCAATGTCACGAATACGAACCATAGTGTGCAAATACTGCATAATAACTTTCCTTATCTAATTCTCTATTGCCTTCAACGACATACATGACCTAGTCTTGAACCATGCTTGAGTCAATTAATATAGAAAAATACCAGCAGCTTGTTCAGTCTTGGATACTGGAGCACGTTGTTTCCGTTGATACTACCGTCCAAAGCGGGCTGATCCTGATCGCCTTGGCTATCGGCCTTGTTGCCAGAAAAGCCCTGATGCCACGTATCAACCAGAGCATTGATCGCTTGGGTGCACATTACCGCACGAAAAGCGTCTTAAAAAATATCAGCCGTCTGATCATGCAAATCACGGCAATCACTGTAATCGTGCTTGGCACACCGATCGTTGCGACCCTCGGCTATTCTATTGATTTTGCCAACGCCGTTATGGGGCTGTTCCTAGCATGGGTCGTCATCAGGCTCTGTGTGCAGTTCATTGAGAACAGCGTCGTGCGTAATATGTTTGCCTTGATGATCTGGACGATCGCAGCCCTCAGCATTTTGGGTGTTCTGGATCAAACAACAACGACCCTTGATGGCATTGGCATGAATATCGGCGAATTCCGCCTATCCGCGCTAAGTATTATCAAAGGCATCATTGCCCTCTTTATACTTCTATATGCCGCGATCTTCTGCTCGAAACTACTGGAACGCCGCATCGAGAATATCAGCAGCCTGACCATGTCATCCCGCGTTCTGATCAGCAAGATCGTGCGCGTAACTCTCATTGTCGTGGCCCTTCTAATAGGTATTACCTCTGCAGGTATTGACCTATCCCTCTTCGCCGTCTTCTCCGGTGCCATCGGTTTGGGTATTGGTTTTGGTTTGCAAAAAGGCATATCCAACCTGTTCTCTGGTATGCTTTTGCTGATGGATAAATCCATCCAGCCTGGCGATGTAATTGAACTTCCTGGCGTATCAGGCGAAAGTGCCTTTGGCTGGGTGCATCATATGGGCGCACGCTATACAGAGATCATCACACGTGATAACAAATCCTATCTCGTGCCGAACGAAGACTTTATTACACAGCAAGTTGTGAACTGGTCACACGGCAGCACACTAATCCGTGTAGAGGTGAAATTTGGCGTCTCCTATAGCAGTGACCCGCACGAAATTAAAAAGATGGTGGTCGAGGCCGTTAAAGATGTTCCGCGTGTCTGCAATGATCAAACTCCTGTCTGTCACTTAAAAGAATTTGGTGACAGCAGCCTGAACTTTGTCTGCCGTTTCTGGATTAAAGATGCTGAAAAAGGGATTACTAATGTGCGCGGCGACGTCATGCTAGCCATCTGGGATGTCTTTAAAGAAAACGACATCAACATTCCGTTCCCGCACCGCGAAGTGTTCATTCATGAGCCTGCAAAGCCGGCACCCAAAAAGAAAACTGCCACGAAAAAGAAAACATCGTAAATGAGCGTTGTTGAAAATATAAAAGCATTAGGCTTGAGCATTCCTGATGTTGCGCCCCCCGCCGCGAATTACACACCATTTATTGAACATAACGGGCTGCTATTTATTTCAGGGCAAATCCCCATGATCGGTGGCAAGACAGATTACATGGGTAAGGTCGGCGACGCGCTGACCATCGAACAAGGCCAAATGGCCGCCCGCGATTGCGCACTGAATATTCTAGGGGCCGTGAACCGCGTCATAGAAGGTGACTGGGACCGTGTTATCCGCTGCATTAAACTCGGCGGATTTGTTAACTGCCACCCAGACTTTAATGACCACCCGAAAGTCATAAACGGCGCGTCCGACCTTATGGTGGCCGCCCTTGGCGACCGCGGCGTTCACACACGCTTTGCCGTGGGAGCTCCATCACTGCCTTTAGGTGTCGCCGTAGAGGTAGAAGCCCTCTTCGCGCTCAAATAATCCGGGCAATAAAAAAGCGCCTAATAAGGCGCTTTTTCAAAAATTCATTATATTGCGAAACTTATGCCGCAGCAGCCACAGCTGTGTCTGCCAGAGCAGCTTCACCTTCCAAAGTCGCTGCAGCCGCATGCACAACAGAGGCAATGCGAACAGCTGTCTGGATTTGCTCTTTGCTTACGCCATGACCCAGCAATTGCTGTTCATGTGAATCAATGCACATGCCACAGCCGTTGATTGCTGATACAGCCAGTGACCACAATTCGAAGTCAACCTTGTCAACGCCTGGGTTACCAATAACATTCATGCGCAACTTGGCTTGCATGGTCTGGTAATCCTTGTTGGATGACAAGTGAACGAAGCGATAATAAATATTGTTCATCGCCATAATTGTGGCAGCAGCTTTGGCACCTTCGAAGGCTGCTTCACTCAAATAATCGAGTGCAGCAGCTTCGACTTGTTTGATCACAAAAGCGTTACGGCTAGCTAGCGCGGACACCAGAAACGTACCCCAGAGCTGCTGCTCAGAGAGTGTTTCTTCCTGAGACAATGTCGACAGGTTCAATTTGATGTCCTTGGCATATGCCGGCAGAGCGTCTTTGATTAAATCAATGCTCATAACTTATGCAGCCTTCTTTGTATCGTTCGCAGCAGAAGTCAGGTCGATCGTGTCACCACCAACCGGACGGTTACATGGGCAAAGCTCGTCAGTTTGCAGAGCATCAACAATGCGCAAAACTTCTTTAGGGTTACGACCAACGCTTAGACCGTTAACAGAAACGTGCTGAATGATACCGTGTGGATCAACAACGTAAGTTGCACGGTAAGCAACACCGCTCTCTTCACGGATACCCAGACCGTCGATCAAATCACCCTGTGTATCTGCAAACATCCACATATCGAGGTTGTTCAGATCTGCGTGCTCACGGCGCCATGCCAGCTTACAGAATTCATTATCTGTGCTGCCGCCCAGAACAACTGTATCACGGTCTTCGAATTCGCCTTTCAGCTTTGAAAACTCGACGATTTCAGTCGGACAAATGAATGTGAAGTCTTTTGGGTAGAAAAAGTAAACTTTCCACTTACCTTCAAAGCTATCTTGATTGAGTGTTTCAAAAGCTGACTCGCCATTTTCTTCATGAGCCATGAATTTTGGCTTAACGCCTGTGATTTCAAACTCAGGGAACTGATCACCAACACCTAACATATTGAACTCCTATTTGTTTCGGTTGAATTTTTGTAATTGATAACGGCCACAATATGCGATTTTACAACGCAGAATACAAACAAGAATTTTCTTTACACTGCATCGAAAAAATCGATATATATACGCAAATAAAGAAAGTTTTTTAGATGGATTATTTACCTACCACAAAGCAGATCGAATACTTCCTGAGCGTTGCCGAACACATGTCCTTCAGTAAAGCGGCCGAAGAATGTCACGTGACGCAATCCACCCTAAGCGCAGGCATAGCCGCACTTGAGACGCTTCTGGGACACAACCTCTTCGAGCGTGCAGGCCGCACAGTGCGCTTAACAAGCCTGGGAGAAACGGCCATACCCGAAGCTCGCAAAATGCTTGAGCACGGGCGCAATATTACCGCCATGGCGCGCAGCAAAAACCAGCCGCTAACAGGCACACTTAAGATGGGGATAATTCCAACCATCGCGCCTTATTTGCTGCCACAGCTTCTACCAAACTTACAAAAGCAATTCCCGAACCTGTCACTTCAGCTACAGGAAGAACAAAGCGGCGCCCTTGTCGAGCTTTGCACCAAGGGCGCGGTTGATATGATACTGCTGGCTTTCCCCTATGAAATGCCGAATTTAAGACAAGTGGAAATGCTGTCCGAGAAATTCTTCCTCGCTTGCCCGCAAGACCGCTGGCACAAAAAAACAGCGAGTATCGATGATCTAGAAGGTCAGGAATTATTGCTTCTGGAAGAAGGCCACTGCTTACGCGAACACGCCCTCGCTGCCTGCAGCTTCCGCCCTAAAGCCAAAAAAGATGCTTTTAATGCAACGTCTTTGGCAACACTGATACAATTCGTCCAGCACGGCTACGGCATAACACTACTGCCAGAAATGGCTGTTAATTGGGGCAATATTCCTAAAGGCATTAATATAGTCCCGTTCAAGTCCCCTGCCCCCCAAAGACAGGTCGGTTTCGCATGGCGCAAGAGCCATCCACGCGAGAAAGAATTCATGCTGCTAACCAAGGCTATTAAGGATCTCCTGAAAAAAGCGGGATAATTTGCATATTAGAAACTTGACAAAATATGTAAAAATACGTTTCTATAAGTCTTCCCGAAATCTAAAAACCTCTAAAAAACAGGGCAAGAGTATGAACGACACATTAAAAGAAACATTTGAAAAAGATTACACAGAGCTGCCGGTCATGGCGATGCGCGACAGTGTTATCTTCCCGAGCATGACTGCTGAAATTCCTGTAGGCCGCGCTGAATCCAAAGCCGCACTGAAAGCCGCAGCAGAGCAACATAACGGCAGACTAATTCTCTTGATCCAGAATGACCCTGAAAAAGAAGAGCTAGCCCTAGAAGATATGGCAGGCACAGGCACATTGGTCACAATTACCAACAGCATCGAGCAGCCTGATGGTTCACTGCTGGTTAAAGTCGAAGCCAAAGACCGCGTACAGATCGATTCACTGGCACTTGAAGGCGGTTACCTTCGCGCACAAAATACAATCCGCGAATACTCAGATAACCCGCAAGAGCTGGCCGCGACTTACAAGCTTGCCAAAGAAGCCCTGATTAAAGTGGCGACAACAGAAGGTTCTTTGGATAAACAAGTTGTACAATCTATTCAAGACTCCGGTCTGGAAGATTTAAACCAGATCATTGCCCTGATGGTGAGCAACATCGACGCCCTTAAAGTGGCTGATCGTCAGAAATTGCTGGAAACAGATTCCGCGGCATCTGTATTGGAAACACTATACAGCCACTTCAGCAGCAAACAGAGCGTTGCACTGTTGGAAAAGAAGATCAAAACACGCGTAAAAAGCAGCATGGAAAAAACCCAGCGCGAGTACTACCTGAAGGAGCAAATGAAAGCCATTCAGGAAGAACTTGGCGAAGGTGAAGAAGCCGAAGCCGATGAGCTAGAAGAAATTGCAAAACACTTTGAAGACGAAACCATTCCCGAAGCGGTCCGTGCAAAGGCTGAAAAGGAAATCAAACGTCTGAAGAAAATGAACCCTATGCAATCCGAATACAACGTCATCAGAACTTATCTGGACGTATTACGCGATATCCCATGGGGTGTAAAAAGCGAGGTCAATGACGACCTTGAATCAGCACGCGCTGCTCTGGAAGAAGATCATTACGGCCTTGAAAAGGTTAAAGACAACGTTGTTAAGCACCTTGCCGTATCCAAACGTTTGAAAGAAAAAGGCATCGAAGATGTCGCCGAAGCTAAAATCATGTGTATGGTTGGCCCGCCCGGCGTTGGTAAAACATCCATCGCACAGTCTTTAGCCAAATCCACAGGCCGCGAATATGTACGTATTGCCCTAGGCGGTGTGCGTGACGAAGCCGAACTGCGCGGGCACAGAAGAACATATGTAGGCGCTAAACCGGGTAAGATTGTATCTCACCTGATCAAAGCCGGCACGATGAACCCTCTATTCGTTCTGGATGAAATTGACAAAATGGGTGCCGATCAGCAACGCGGTGACCCGGCATCTGCCATGCTGGAAATTCTGGATCCTGAGCAAAATAATTCTTTCGAGGATCACTATCTTGATCTGGAAATGGATTTATCGAACATCATGTTCTACTGTACGGCCAACGAATACGGCAATATTCCCGGCCCATTGCAGGACCGTATGGAAGTTACATTCCTTGGCAGCTATATGCCTGACGAAAAACTGGAAATTGCCAAACAGCACCTTGTGCGCAAACAAATGAAAGCCACAGGTCTGGATGCATCCGAATTTTCGATCACCGATGAAGCATTGAAAAAGGTTATTTCTGCCTACACAAGAGAAGCAGGCGTTCGTAACCTGAAACGTGTGGTCGGACAGATTTGCGTAGAAGCCGTCATGAAACTGGAAAATGATGGTGTTGATAAAGTCGAAGTAACACCGGATATGTTAGAAGACCTCCTTGGCCCTGCAAAAGTAAGAGAGACTTCAACGCTGAAAAAAGACACTGTCGGTGTTGTTGCCGGCCTGTATTACTCAGCCGCTGGCGGCGGGCCTCTGTTTATTCAGAGCTTGAAACTACCCGGAGACAAAGCAAAAATTGAAGTCACAGGCAATGTCGCAAAAGTGATGCAGGAATCTGTTACCTACGCGCATAAATATCTGCGCGCCCACGCAGAGCAAATAGGTCTAACCGAAGACAACATCAAAACACTGAACAGCAGTGAAATCCACATTCACTGCCCGGAAGCAGCCACACCAAAAGATGGCCCTTCGGCTGGCGCCGCGATGTTAACCGCCATCTTTTCTCAAGTTACCGGCAAGCCTGTAAATCGCGAAGTCGCCATGACCGGTGAAATCGATATGATGGGCAACGTAACAGCCATCGGCGGCGTAAAAGAAAAACTGACGGGCGCTGCGACAGCAGGGTTTAAAAAGGTTCTTATCCCGCAGGATAACGAAAAAGACCTGCATGACGTGCCTCAACAGGTAAAAGATGCACTGGAAATCATTCCGGTAGATAACGTCAATACTGTGCTGGAACACGCGATCGTTGGCTACAGCCCCAAAGTGGCGTAAAAAATTCAAAGCGTACTTACTTTTAAAAGCGGCCTCACAGCCGCTTTTTTATTTCCTGCCTCAAAAAGAAAGGACTGGTAAGGCCGATAGTAGCTGTATTAAGCTTATAAAAGAGCCATTAAGACAGTTGAACATATGAATATCGACTTATTGGTAACACAACAGGGTGACGCAGGGCTGGTTTGTGACTTTATGTTCACAAGCCCGCTGGCCGGCATTATGTATGATGCCGAAACCCACCAGCTTAATTTTGAATACTCGGACATGGATGTTCTAGAGCTGAATATCCCTGTGCAAGACGACCTGTCAGAAACCATGCTGATGATTCCATCGTTGCAAGTCGGTGTTATTGAACACGGCCAAATCCAGCTCAGCCGCCAAGTCCCGCTTCTATTGCTAAACGACCCACTCGGCGGCGGCCTGAATATGCCCAAAGCCGCATCAAATTCTGTTACAGCTTTCGAGGCGTTCTTGCGGAATTGTATCTCTGGACAACCCGTACACCGTGAAAATCTGGATGCTGATATGGGCGCCGACGCCTCTGCCTCTGTTATTGGCGGTATTAATCGCGCGGTCCTGGATTTCGCCCCTCATCTGCAGCGACAAAAATCTTTAGAAGCCCGACACGGCTACCAGCCCACAGGCCCTGCGCCCTCTACACCCGGAATGGGTGGCGGTCCCGCAGGGGGAGGTGGAACTTATAAGCCTCCGCCGCGTAGGACAGACGACGATGATACTCAGTATTGATTTGGGGGCCTATGCCCCTATATCTTTATCGAGCTTAGTTTTTATTTCAAACTCAAAGAGGATACGATGTCTAAACAGGAATATATTGGAAACAAAAAAATTACAGAAGGCCTGACGAAAGTTCTCGCCGATACATTTGTTTTGTACTTTAAAACTCACGCATTTCACTGGAACGTTGAAGGCGCCCATTTCAAGCCGCTGCACGAACTATTTGAAGAGCAATACACAGAACTTTGGGAAACCACAGACGAGATTGCGGAACGTATCCGTGCCTTGGACGCTTATGCGCCTCTGAGCATGCAAGACATTACTAAGCACGCATCATTGCAGGAAACAGGTCAAATGCCTGACGCCGCTGCTATGGTCGAGCAATTGGCCAATGATAACAGTGAAATCGTAAAGAACATCTTCCCAATCCTGCGTGCTGCTGAAGATGCAGGTGATGAAGCGACAACAGATATGTTGATCGAGCGTGTATCAGTGCACGAAAAAGCCGCTTGGATGCTGCGCAGCACGGCTAAAGGCCTGTAAGCTTAACTATTCTCAATTGCCTTGAGATTTGCGAATCTGCCGCCATTTGGCGGCATTTTTGTTGTGCTCATCCAGTGTTTTGGAGAACACATGGCCACCTGTACCGTCAGCAACAAAATACAGATAATCATGCTGATCAGGGTTTATCGCCGCCTCTATTGACGCTTTACCAGGATTAGCAATAGGTCCTGGTGGCAGACCGGCATATTTATAAGTGTTATATGGTGATTCAAAGTTCAGATCTTTACGCAGCAGACGGCGCCCTAATGGCCCCATGCCTTTATCCTGGATTTTACCTTTGGTAATCGCATAAATTACAGTTGGATCGGTTTGTAGCGGCATACCGTTGACCAGCCTGTTATGAAACACACCCGCCACTTCACCGCGCTCTTCAGGCTTACCGGTTTCTTTCTCGATAATTGAAGCCAAAATAATCGCTTCCGCCTTACTTAATAGCGGCGCATCCTCCGGACGCTTTTCCCAAGCCTCTTCAACCGCCTCGTTCATAGCATCTTGCATCTGCTTAATCTTCTGGGCACGCGTGTCCCCTAAACGGTATTGATACGTTTCTGGAAGCAAACTGCCCTCAGGCGGAATTTCTTTAATCTCGCCCTCCAGATCTTCGATCCCGTTCAGAATTTGAACGACCTGCCAACTGGTCAGACCTTCGGGGATTGTAAATTGACGTCGGTAAATATCACCCGACTCAAGTTTATCCATCAAGTCTTTCATGCTGATACCAGCCATAAACTGATATTCCCCGGCTTTAAGGCCTGTGTGCTTATTACCAATGCGTGTCGCCGCCTTAAAAATCATCGCATTAGAAATTACATTCTGCTTCTCAAGGTTATCTGCAATCGTGCTGACGCCCTGCCCTTTTTCAACAACAAAGAACATCTCCTGCGTTAAGGGCCCTTTGGCGCTGTACTGCTGATAACCATATAAAAAAGCACCGGCGCCTAATACGACGCCGAGCATAACCAATGAGATTAAAAGACTGAATATGCGCATGATCTTAGAAAATAATACCTGTTATAAAGTGCAGAATAAGAAGTAAGCCACCAATCACCAATAGCAAGAGCGCCAGCATAGTGCCGCCTGCACGCCCCTTACTGCTGTAAGGCGTTTTACTAACGCCCATGAAGTGCAGCACACGCGATAAAATCAGCACAACACCGAAGACATGAATCAAAAATGGCGAAAATTTTAGAACTTCGAACAGTACCATAATGATCAAAATCATCGGCACCATTTCAGTAAAATTGCCATGAATACGAATAGCCTGCTGTAATTCATCAACACCGCCATCGCCCAAACCTACACGGTTTTTAAAACGCTTGCGCACAATATTCACAACTAGCAACGCCATCATTATGGCCAGAACACCGACATATAAACCTGTAATCATGGAAATCCTCCTGCTCTATCGCAAAGTATAGAGCAAGTTGCCAGTCTCAGAAAGCAGAGAAAACGAAAGTCAAACGCTCTCGCGCGCAGATTTTTATCATGGGCAGGCGCAAGGCGCGAAGCGTGCTATCGGCACGTAAGCGCCGCAGTAACGCAGCCATGATGAAAATATGAAGCGGCGCTAGACTTTCTTCATAACCAAGGAAGCGTTTGTACCGCCGAAACCGAAAGAATTTGAAAGAGCAACATTGATCTCTTTCTCTTTTGCTTCGCGAGGAACCAGATCAATGCCCTGACAATCTTCGGAAACATTCGTCAGATTGCGTGTTGGCGGCATAACACCTGTTTCAATCGCC
>DUBU01000027.1:0-1441 GCA_012960155.1 Micavibrio sp.
ATAGCCCGCGATATGGGTGAATTGCGGCCCGCCTGCGATATCGCCGGCAGCATAGATTTTCTTGTTGGAGGTGCGCAGGCGTTTATCTGTCACGATGCCTTTTTCATTGACGGTAACGCCTGCTTTATCAAGATCCAGACTATCTGTATTCGGTGTACGCCCTGTGGCGATCAGAATATGCGTGCCGTCGATACGGTGCTGGTCACCGTTATCTTTGGTCAGGCGCACGGACGCGCCGCTTTCTGTATGTTCGATATCCATGATATCGGATTTTTCAAAAAGCTTTACGCCTTCATCGGTTAATGCTCTGCGGATAATTGCGACCATGTGCGGGTCGTCTTTGGGCAGGATTTCGGCGCGTTCAATTAAGGTTACTTTACTGCCCAGACGTTTATGGGCTTGCGCCATTTCCACGCCGATGGGGCCGCCGCCGATAATGATCAGATGTTCAGGGCGGGTTTTGAGCGCAAAGAGGTTTTCATTGGTCAGCACTTTGGCAGGGTCTAAACCGTCAATAGGGGGCAGTGCGGTGCGCGTACCTGCGGCGATGACGAAGTTTTTGGCGCTTATGGTATGACTGCCTGCCTGAATGGTGTCACGCGCGGTGAAGCGGGCGTGTTCACGGATGACGGTCACGCCAAGGCCTTCGAAGCGTTCTTGTGAATCGTGCGGTTCGATCGTTTTGATGACATTACCGATATGTTTATGTACGGCGGCGTAGTTTATGTCAGGGGCGCTGGTTGTCACGCCGAAGCTTTCTGAATTTTTGACAATATGGGCTTTGTGGGCGGCGGCCAGCATGGCTTTGGATGGCACGCAGCCTGTGTTCAGGCAGTCCCCGCCCATTTCGCCTTTCTCGATTAAGGCAACGTGCAGACCAAGTTGGGCTGCGCCAGAGGCAACAGATAAGCCCGCCGCGCCTGCGCCGATAACACATAAATCAAAATGCTGTGGTGATGATTCGTTCATGACGGTCACTCTAACGGTTTCTGTATTGCTTATAAAGCGTGGGGATGAGGGCAAAGATACCGAGAAGCGCAAAGGCAATCAGGGTCTGGATCGAGATCAGATCGCTTAGGCTATTGATATCACCAAGCTGCTCGCCCAAATTTACGTACACGAATGTACCGGGCATGATGCCAAAGAAGGTTGTTACGGCAAAGGCGCGTATTGAAACATTGAATAAGGCTGGCACGATATTGACCAAAAAGAATGGGAAAATTGGTACAAGGCGCATGAAGAGCATATAGCCGACGGCGTTATCCTGCATATTGGTTTCGATCTTTTTATATAGGGTTCCTGCACGTTCCCGTAATGTACGTCCAGCAGACGTACGGGCGATTATGAAGAGGGTGCAGGCGCCGATTGTGGCGCCGCCGACAACCAGAATTGTTCCGAGATATTTGCCGAACAGAAAGCCGCCCAGCAATGTAAGTAATGT
>DUBU01000027.1:1451-12650 GCA_012960155.1 Micavibrio sp.
GCTATCGGCAGAGAAAGCGCGACGCATACGATGTAGATCAGGCCGAAAATCATAGCCGATAATAAAGGGTTTTCAGCAGTGTAATCTTGAAAAGCGTCTTTTTGGTTTTGCAAGTAATCCAGATTAAATTGTTCCAATATGCCTGTGCTGTAGGCGATCGCGATAAAGGCGAGCAGTAATGCTAACGGCAAGAAACGGCGCAGCTGTTTGACTTTGTGGGCATCGGTCACGTGAAAATTCTTTTTCTAATAAATTGTTTTTGAAAAATGGCCTTTATGGGGGTTCATTCGTGTAATAGTCTGATTTTGTTACAGCCTATTACAAGGCGTATGGACGAAGATTACAACCTGAATATTGAAGAGGCGGTTATGAAGAAGGCGATTGGAATTGGTGTTGTTGTGGTGTTGCTGGCGATCGGCGGCGGTTACCTTTACATGAATATGGGCAATATCGCCAAGGATGTCGCGGAGGACGTCGGCACGAAAACACTGGGTGTTAAGGTCAGTCTGGCTTCGGTTGATATTGATCTTAAGACCCGCACTGTGGTTGCCAGAGGTCTGGAGATTGATAACCCTGACGGGTACAGCACAGATCACGCGATGACTGTTGATACGATCCAGATTGCGCTGGATAGCTTCAATAAGGAATTGCTGACTTTTACCAATATTAATACAACGGGTACGCATATTTATGTCGATGCCAAAGAGACCGGCATGAATTTATCCGATATCCGTAATGGTATTAATGCCCGTGCCAGTGCCGGTAAGGATGTTCCTGATGAAAGCCGTTTGTCCGTAATTATTCGTAATCTGCGCATGGACGATGCCGTTGTTCATCCTGCGGGTCTTCTGGCCAATGAGAAGCTGACCGAGTTTACAATGCCTAGCGTGTCTATGAAGGATATTGGCGCGAATGCCAAAGGTGTTCTAGTGTCTGAAGCCATGGCGCAGGTGACGGATCAAATCGTCAGGACAGCGACGCGCGCGGCCGTAAAGCAAGGCTTTTTGAACGGCGTAAACGAAGAGATGTTGCGCGAGATTGAAAGCTCCATGGGTATCTCAGGCGGCGTTCTGGAACAGATCCAGACAGAGACTGAGAATATGGGTGCCAAGCTGCGTGGTATGTTCCAGTAATTTTCCTTCTAATGGGCGAAACATTACAGTCTGCTTTATGTGTATTGGCGGCAGAGTTTGCGGTTATACATATGGAAGCCAAGGCCTGTCACCATGTTGGTAATGGCGATGGCGGCGAAGATGCCGTTGATGCCAAAGGCATGATGGCCGATCACGGCTAGCGGTATTTGCAAGATCAGCAGACGTACAACAATCATAACCAGTGAGCGTTTGGGCATGCCCATGGCGTTAAAGGCTGACCCCCAGCCTTGCACAAGGTTGCCGGGGGCGTATGTCAGGGCAACGACGTGGAAGTAAATCACAATGACCGCAACCAATTCAGGCGAGTCGCTTTCAGCAAAGAGTTTGGCGATAGGCTCAGCGAAGAAGATGAAGACCGCCCCGACAAAAAGCGACCATGTCACAGCAAATTTAAAGGCCAGATTGAGGGTGTTATTCACGCGCTGATAGTTTTTAGCGCCGAAGTTCTGGCCGATGATCGGGGACATGCCTGCGGCAATGGCCATGATAATTGAAAAGGCGAAGGCTTCTAATCTGGTGGCAACACCGTAGGCAGCGACGGCCTCGTGACTGTAAGTTGCCAGCAAGGCAATGATGACGGCGTTTGTGACGGGCTGTATCACGCCTGTGAGTGCAACAGGGAGTGCAATAAAGCCAAGGCGCTTTAGCGAGTCTTTGAAATGGTTTAGATGCAAGCCGTCACGGCAGATCATTTTCTTTTTAAAGTACAGCACGTACAGCCCTGCAAACATCGCCGCGCTGTTGGCGATGACGGTGGCCAGTGCCGCGCCTTGCAGTTCCATGCGTGGAAAGCCGAACAGGCCGAAAATCATAATCGGGTCGAGAACAACATTCACAATGACGGCCACGGTCATGATCATGGCAGGTACAAGCGTATCACCGCCTGCGCGTATGGCGGAGTTACCAACCATCGGCAGGTTGATCAGGATACTGCCGATAAACCAGATCATCATATAATCGATAATCATCGGCATCATCAGCTCGGTGGCGCCCATCATGCGGAATAGCGGCTGCATGAATAACAGCCCCAGCCCCGCCATAACCAGCCCGACGATAAAGGTCAGGATCAGGCCATGGGTTGTGATGCGGCGCACTTTGTCATGGTTGCCTTCGCCGATTTGGCGGGAGACCACGGATGACATGGCGATGCTAAAGCCCATGATGATGCTGAAAAATGTAAAGGTGACGGGAAAGGTAAAGGTTACGGCCGCCAGCGGCTCAGACCCCAGCATGGATATGTAGAATGTATCAACCAGCTGGAAGGATATTACCGCAAAGATGCCCCAGATCATCGGGATGGTCAGGCGCAGTAGGTGATTTTTAATCGGCCCTTCGGTCAGATTGCCTTTATGTGCGAATTTTAGTGCGGTGTCTGCGTCAGCCATGGTGGGGTCTTACTCAATTCAATTGCGAAATTGCCAAGTTGGGAAGAGCTTAGTTTTAAATGATGTATTGCGAAAGCCTTAATTCGCAAGGCAGGGAAGTGGTTTAGCTAAAGGTATGAATTAGAAAAGAATAATTCAATATTGTTTTACATAAAATTTTAACTATTCTCATGATACAGTGAAGGTTGGGGACTGCTTGGCCCAGTTTAATAAGGCCAAACTAATATATTTAAAGCTGAGTAACTATCTGTGTGCGGGGGAGAATAGGATCTATGGCGGATCAAACGGGTACTAACGGTAACGATGTGTTCTTTTTTAATGGTGCGTTGGAAAATCTGACGATGACCATTGTGAACCCGTATACCGGTGAAACATTTACAATTGATGATGATAAGAACGTAAACCAGAATTCCTATGAGGGGCTTGCTGGTATTGATACGTTATTCATGACGAATAAAGGCGATGCGATCTTTGTAGAGGATCGCTTTACGGGGCAGCAGCGCGTTCACAGCGTTGAGGTTTTCATTGCTGGCGACGGGGGCGATGTCGTCCATCTTGCCAGCACCAATTATGAACTAGGCGACATTATTGTTGATGGAGGCGATGCCGAGGATTTGATTTGGTCAAATGTCGGTGATGATGAGCTATTTGGCCGCGGCGGTGATGATATTATGGATGGCGGCCCCGGTAATGATATTCTCTGGGGTGGCGGTGGTAATGGCCAGAGCGGATCCGGTAATGACACGTTAAGCGGCGGTGACGGCGCAGATATGCTGCATGGTGAGGATGGTAATGATACCCTGGTCTTCACAGCTGATGCCCAATTTGAAAGTATTTATCGTGCCTATAATATTGGTACGCCGACTGTTGAAGGTACGGGTGACCTGATCAATATCAGCGGCTTTAATCTTTCTAAAGATATTTTTGATGGCGGCGAAGGTTATGACACGATTGTGATGACCGACGGCAATGATGCCTTCTTTCTGGATAATCCTTTCCACGAGTTTCACAATGATGGTAGCTCTTTACGCATTATAGATATCGAGCAGATTGATGCCGGTGCCGGTGATGATGTGGTTGACCTGACTAATGACCAGCTGGGCTATGGCGATATTGTCATGAATGGCGGTGACGGTAATGATTATCTGTGGTCATCAGATGGTAATGACACAATCAATGGCGATGCCGGCGATGATGATATCTATGGCGGTGGCGGTGATGATACGCTGAATGGCGGTACTGGCAATGACACGATTAATGGCAGTATTGGTAATGATACTATTCGCGGCGGCGCTGGTAATGATGTGATTTACGGCGGTGTATCCAGCACGAATAGCGCCTATGTTACAACGACCACAACAGAACATACGTTTAACAGCACTGTTGTCTTTCCGTCGCTGGCGGAGCGCGTCAATATTTCTGATCTAACACCACCCGGTGATACTGCGCTGGGTGTTGCGGCAGGTGATTTGTCCGTATCTTACGCGACGACGGCAGAGATTACGTTTTTGAGCACCGGTGCTAGCTATAAGAATTCACTGGGTTTTTATAATATTGCGCAGGACGGCACGATACTGTCTGTCGAACTAGCGTTTGAAAATGTAAAAACTGCGGGTACAGGTGCGACATCGACGATTAATTTGCCTGGCGCGCCGGATACCGACTTCGGGTTCTTTATCGTCGCTAATGGTGCTAACAAAAATAACAATTACGCCAAGATGGATGAACCCGGTCATTACGAGTTCATTTATAATCATGGTAAATCCGATGAACGCGCGGCCAATATCAATGATAGCGAAGATGATATATCGCTGGTTTATATCTTTGATGACGGCAGCAAGGATCAGGTTGTTGTCGGCAGTAATAACCACATTTATCACACAACCACACGCGGCGGCGATACGACCTTGAACGGCGATAATAAAGTCCACGTTGTTTCAGGTCTGGCGGATGAGAATGATGATACGACATTGCGTATCGGGTTTGAGGATCTGCCGAATTTGGGCGATGCGGATTACAACGATGTTGTGTTCGACCTGACTGTAAACGGCCAGACTGTTATTGTGCCACTGGTTGATGATAACGACATGATCGACGGCGGTGCAGGTGATGATTACATCAATGGCGGTATTGGGGATGACATCATCATGGGCGGCGAAGGTGCGGATATCCTGTTCGGTGATCAGGGTGTTGATACGTTCTTATACCAAGCCTTGAGTGATGCCGGCGATACGATCATGGATTTTGAAACCGGGCCGGGGGGAGACATCCTGAATTTAACAGATGTTCTGGAAGGTTTCGATGCGCAGTTGGATGATATCAATGACTTCATGCAGATTGTGCATAATGGCGGCAGCGATGAATTGCATATCAATGCCGATGGGCAGGGTAATGACTTTGTAACACTGGTTACCTTTGACGGTGGCTTGGGTGGTTTGGGCATTTCTGATCTGGTCAATAACGGGCAAATCGTTACAGATCAAAGTATTGTTATCTAATTAGGGAGTAATTAGTCACGATATAGTTTTACAGCGTAGAGAGAATACCGATTTCCTGCTGCGGGAAACGGTTATGCTGCGGATCGCAAAGCCAAACACCCACCCGGCTTTGCGATCCTTTTTTTAAGCTTTAAAAATTTTGGCTGTAACAGGGTTTTCGCGTATAGTGCCGCGCATGAGTCATGAACCGTTAAAAGCATTGTCGTGGGCGCTGCCTGAAGATCTTTCGGGCAAGTCGGTCTTATTTGTCGGCGCGCAGCCGCTCTCAGGTCTTTCTGAGGCCGATGTAACGTATTTACAGGGGTTTTATCCGTTTGTGCAGGCGCTGGAGCGTCAAGGCGCGTCTGTGGCGTGTGACTGGCCGAATGGCGAGATGTATGATGTTGTGCTGCTGCTGGCGCCGCAAAACCTGCTGGCGATGCAGTACCAGTTGGCGCAAAGCCTATTGCGGTTAGCTGATGACGGCATACTGATTGCGGTGGCCGCGAATGATGCGGGTGGCAAGCGCCTTGGTAAGCTGCTGAAAAGCGCAGGGGTTGCTTATGATGAAGAGGCTAAAGAAAAGTGCCGTATTGTCTTTGCGCGCAAAGAGGCCGCCGATGTGGGTGTGATACAGGACTGGATTACGCATGGTAGCGTACAGCCGATTTTAGACGGGGCGTATATGTCACAGCCCGGTATTTATGGCTGGGATAAACTGGATAAAGGCTCGGCGCTACTGGCAGAGCACTTGCCCGAGAAACTTAAAGGTACGGGTGCTGATTTTGGCTGCGGGTATGGGTATCTGGCAAGGCAGGTGCTGACAAGATATGAGAGCATTAAGACGCTTTATTGTATCGAGGCCGATCATAATGCGCTGGCTTGTGCGAAAGAGAATTTGAGCGATTATGCAGATAAGACGGAATTTATCTGGGCTGATTTAACGGCATTTACAGCGCGTTTAAAGACGCTGGATTGGGTGGTTATGAACCCGCCTTTTCATGAAGGTAAAGCTGCTGATAGCGAGATCGGTAAAGCGTTTATCAGCACGGCCCATCGTTTGATGCGTAAAAACGCGCAGCTTTACATGGTGGCCAATACACATTTGCCGTACGAGGCGCATTTGCAGGACACGTTCTTCAAAGTTGAAAAAGCCGCTGAAGGCAGCGGCTTTAAGGTCTTAATTTGTACGAAGTAGCCTAGAGTGCTTCGGGCGCCAGCTTGGTTTCGATAGATATCATGCGTTTGACGTCGGCAGGCGTTAATTCGCCGCCTTTCCCGTCATGCATCACGTGCCACGCACAGGCACCATCCATCATCACGATCGATTTATCGGGCTGGTTACGGCGCTGCAGGTATTTATCTGTCAGCTTGATCACCAGTTCCAGACATTCATCAGGAATGGCGATGCCGTGGTGTCTTTCGTAACCAGGTCGCAGGTTTTGAAGGATGTGGAATGTTTCTTCGGCGTTCGGCACTTTCAGTGGGACTTGCTGGAAACGACGATCTAGCGCCGGGTCTTCTTTAACGAAGATACGGTATTCATCCAGCGTTGTCGCGCCCACAACGTGCAAGTCACCCACGGTCAAATACGGTTTCATCACTTCTGACAGGCCGCGATAGGCGGAACCTTCACAGGTCGGCATGATTGTGTGCATCTCATCGATAAACATGATCATTTTCGGGTATTTGGGGTCGTGGTAACGTTCGGCCATACCGCGGCAGAGCGGCACGAAACGCCCCTGAAATTCTGCGGGACCGGCAGTACCCGAGGCCATAGACGGCATATCAACCTCCAGAAGGCGGGCGTTATGCAGATATTCAGGTACTTTACCGCTGACGATGCGCTGAGCCAGACCTGCGATCATGGCGGTTTTACCCACACCGGCAGGGGCGAGAAGCGCTGCGTTCTTACGGCCTTTTTGCAGCAAGATCAAAATCAGTTCATCAATTTCCTTGTCACGACCTGTAATCGGGTCGAAACGGCCTTGACGCTCAAGTTCGGTGAAGTCGCGACAATATTGGAAGATCAGTTCTTCCAGATTATCGTCAGGTACAGTAAACTTTTTAACCATGAAGTGATCCCTGCCCAAGATCGGGCGCTAGAAATTTAAATCCAGTCTATAGTAAGCAGGGAAGAGTTAAAAGATCGTGAAGGGATATCTGTGAAATATTCTTCCTAACCCTTTGTTAATACACAGATGTTATTCCTATATGAGAACGCATTATTGAGGGAATCCGTTTATGAGTGTGCGCGAGGAAATTATTAGGCTGAAAAACAATGTTATGAAGGACATTGTTGGTCAGGAAGAAATTGTGGAGCGCCTGCTTATGGGGCTGCTTGCCAATGGTAACCTTCTGGTGGAAGGTCTTCCCGGTATGGCGAAAACCCGTGCGATTAAATCTCTAGCCAGTAATATCGAGGCCACTTATGGCCGTATTCAGTTTACACCTGATCTGGTGCAGTCAGATATTACAGGTAAGCAAGCTTATTACGAGAGTGATAAGGGCGGTAAGGGTGAGTATGTATTTGAACCCGGACCTGTATTTAATAACATCGTACTTGCCGACGAAATTAACCGTGCGCCGTCTAAGACACAGAACGCGCTGCTGGAAGCGATGGAAGAACGTCAGGTGACGGTTGCGGCTGTTGCCCATAAAATGCCTGATCTGTTCCTTGTTATGGCCACACAGAACCCTGTGGAACAGGCTGGTACTTACGCGCTGCCCGAAGCCCAGATGGACCGTTTTTTGATGCATGTTAGTGTTCATTATCCTGATGAAGCGGCTGAATCGCAAATTATCCGTCTTGTTCGCGGCGAGTTTTCGCAAGAACACAAGGCGAAGGAAAAAGGCGGTCAGCTGGAAGAGAAGCAGCTGACGACGCAGGAAACTATTTTTGCCGCGCGTGCGGAGCTGGATAAGGTTACTGTGCCAGATCACGTTGAGAAATATATCGTCGATCTGATTTTCACGACGCGTTATCCCGAGCGCTTTAGCTATGAGCTGAAAAGTTTTATTAAATGTGGTGCGTCCCCTCGTGGTTCGCTTGCTATGGATCGCTGTACGCGTGCCCATGCGTGGATGCGCGGCGCGAATGAAGCGGATATCGAAGACGTACAGGCTGTGGTGCATAGTGTGCTGCGCCACCGTATAATTCGTGGTGACCGTGCACATGAGCACAAGGTGACTGCTGATGATATTATCGATGATATCCTGGAAAAAGTGCAGATTCCTACGATTGGCGATTCTTATCTCGTCAAAACAGTAGAAGCCTAAAAATCAGAATAGCCCAGAGCATAGAGAACGGCGGTCAGATCGCCGTGGATGATGCAGTTTTCAATTTGATCTTTAATAAGAGGTTTTCCGTGATAGCCAAAGCCTTGTCCTGCGGTTTGCAGCATGGGCAGGTCGTTGGCGCCGTCGCCGATAGCCATGGTTTGTGTTGTATCAAGGCCTAATTCTTGCGTGTATTTCGTCAGATAGGCGACTTTGGATTCTTTATCCAGAATAGGTTCGCCGACTGTTCCTGTCAGTTTGCCGTCTTCGATATGCAAAATGTTGCCGTGATGGGCGTTAAAGCCTGCGGCGCTGGCGAAATATTCCGTGAAAAAGGTAAAACCGCCTGAGACAAGTACGCAAGTGACACCGTTATCGCGCAAGGTTTTGATAAAGGTTTGTGCGCCTTTGTTAAAGGCCGTACGTTCCAATGTTTTTTGCAAGCTGTCTTGAGGTAAGCCTTTTAAAAGGCCTACGCGTTCGCGCAGGGCATCGTGAAAGTCCAGCTCACCGCGCATGGCGCGTTCTGTGATGGCGGCGATTTTATCTTTGATGCCAGCAAAATCAGCAAGTTCGTCAAGGGTTTCGCCGTCAACGATGGTTGAGTCCATATCGGCCACCAGCAGCTTTTTTTCGCGTGTGGCGGCAGGTGTTACAAAAATATCGATTTTGTCTTCGGCAAATAAGCGGCGCAGCGATTTGATGTGATCGATTGTTGGCTTGGTATCCAGCATGAAATCTGCGGCTTTATGCTCTTTCAGCCATTGTGGGGGCTGCGTGATCATAATCGCGCTCTCGCCCATGAAACGTTCGATAATTGCCATATGCGCCGCGGAAAGCGGGGTGTCAGAGGCCACCAATGTCAGTATAAAATCATCCATGCGCGTATGATACGCCCATGGCGGGGGGAATTAAAGTGCTTTAAGCGGGTTTAAAGCTCGGGACCTGAGAGGTACTGATACACCGCATTCGGGTCCAGCACAGGGCGAATGGTTTCAGGGTATTGATCCATCAGGGCACGCATATCATCACTCATGCGGTATGTGATGGCGTTCCATGTGCCTTGCGGTAATACGCCTTCATCCAGAGATGCCACGTGTTCGAACACGGCACGGGCGAATTCAAGGTTATTGTCGTCAACAATTTCATTGAATACGTCTTTATAGGCTGTGCCGCCTGCCTCTAACATATCTGTGAAAAGCTCCAGATTTCCAAGACGGTAGGCGTGGTTAAAGCCGGCACCTTCGCGAATGTCCAGTAATTCAGGCTGCTCGCGGAACATAAAGCGGGCAATGTCGTCATGGCCAAGGCGTACGGCCTGGACATAGGCCTCACCGCTTTGCAGACGGAAATCAGCAGGTCTGTTACCGGAGCGCAGCATTTCAATGAAGTCCAAATGACCTGCGATAGCAGCGCGAATGGCGGGTGTGCCTTTCCAGCTGGAAGGGTGCGCACCCGCGGCGATTGCGGCTTGACCGATTTCAACATAACCGTTTTCAGCAGCTGCGATCAGTGTCGGAGAGTAAGAATGCATGAATGTGCCATCATCAAGGCGTGCCTCGATTGTGACATCCATGCCCAGATCATTGATCATGGCGCGGAACAGGCTTAGATGTCCGCCTGCGGCGCTTTGCTCAAATGTTGATGTCATGTAATAAGACGGGATCATTAAATGCGCGTTGGCGGATACCAGCATATCAACGATCAAGGGCTGGTCGCTGCGCATAGCGGCGTATAGCAGGTCATAGCCGTTTTCATAGACATACATACCGCCGTTATTTTCAGCATCCCAATCCAAGGCGTATTGCAGAATGTATGTGCTGTTATTGTCTGCGGCGGCGCTAAAGGCTGCGAAATCATTGGCACTGATATCGGCGACATAACGATCCATCAGATCAGCATCCATCAAGCGTGTGAAGCCTTCCAGATCATTATTGGCGGCAGTGATTTCAAGCGCCACATTGGCATTATTGTCGCTATCAGGACCCAAACGCGCGATTTGCTGCAGGGCAGATTCAAAATAGGGATTAAAGGCCACGGTTGCCAGCGTTTCACCCGGATCAACGCCGATGCGGATCAGGTTGTTCATGCGGCGCAGCGGCATACTGGCCGATGTACCGTTATTGCGGTTATCGATAACATTTTTAGCGGCAGTCGCTAGAATGATATGCGGGTTTGCTCCTTGTTCTATATAGGCTTGCGCGGCGCCGCGGTCATTGTCATCCAGCGCTGCAATCAGCAATGTTTGTAATTCAGCCTGTGTCGGTGGTTCTGGCTCTGTGATTTGTACGGGGGGCACTTGCACAGGCGGCGCTTGAATTTCAGCTATTTGTTCATGTTCTTGCTGAGCAGACGTGCTTGCTGCGAGGTTGTTCAGCGCTGATTTAATATCATCACCGTATTCGGCGCCAACATACACGCCGCCGCCGCCGATGGCTGCTGCTGTAAATGCGCCGATTAAAAAGCTTTTGATAGAAAATACACCCGTTGTGCTGGCTGCCGCGCCTTGTTGTTCCGGCATTTTAGTCCCCGTTCTATTTTTTTATTTATGTATAGAATTTTTGTAAAACGCTTTTATGTATAAGTCAAGAAACGGGCTTTAAAAGTTTTGTGTTTTTGTCCGACTTTTAATAGCTGGTAGGTCCCTGCCTTTGGTTTGCGCCTTTTCAGATATGCGTTGTCTCTAAGTTATTGTTCTGTAACGATATAACCTTTTGGCTATGTCGCCCTATGCCTCAGTATAAGAAGAAAATTAGATCTTTGGTAACACTCTGTACGTATAATTAAATATAAGGTAAGTGATTGTTTTTGCATAATTTTATATGCATTTAGCCTAATATGTCAGCAAAGGTTCGATACAATGGGCAGTTTTTTGTTCACTTTTGATGCGACGACAAGCTTCAG
>DUBU01000028.1:0-34958 GCA_012960155.1 Micavibrio sp.
TCTATTTCCTGGAGATGAATCCCCGCCTGCAGGTGGAGCATCCTGTTACAGAGATGATCACAGGTCTTGATCTAGTGGAGTGGCAATTGCGTGTTGCTGCGGGTGAAAAACTGCCGTTAGCCCAAGATGATATCGTGTGTAACGGTCATGCGTTTGAAGTTCGTCTGTATGCCGAAGACCCTGCGACGGGTTTCTTGCCACAGACAGGTAAGGTAGAGCATTTCTCTGCGCCTGAAGATGTGCGTTTAGATACGGCTGTCGAGGCAGGGGACGCCGTTACAATTCACTATGACCCTATGGTTGCCAAGCTGATTGTTCATGGCAAAGACCGTGATGAAGCGCTGGAGAAGATGCGTGTAGCGCTGGCGGGTACTGTCATAGGTGGTTTGAATACCAATCAGGAGTTTCTATCTCATGTCTTTGTGCAGAAGGACTTTGCCAAGGGGGATGTGGATACGGGCTTTATCGCGCGTTTTGAAAGCGAGCTTATTCCTGAAGATTACGGTCAGCCGCAGGCCGATGATCTGGGTGTGGCTGTGATGCTGGATTCAGGGCGTAAGGTTATGTGTCCTGACCCATGGAATGCCGCAGATAACTGGCGCGCCCATGGGGATGCTATCCGCCGTATGAGTTTTTCTGCGCGTGGCCAGCGTTATGATATTACGCTGAATTACGGTCTGGGTAGCATTGATATGGCCTTTGAAGGTAAGAGCTACAAGATCAATGATAGTTTGCTGGATGCGGCTGTGTTTGCCTCCCATAAGGGGAATTATACCATTAACCGCGGCGGGCGTGTTGTGACACTGTCCCGCTTTGATCACAGTGAAGGCGCTGGGGAGGCCGGAGCAGGGCGTATTACAACGCCGATGCCAGGCAAGATCATCGATGTCATGGTGCAGCTTGGTGATAAGGTTGAAAAAGACCAGCCGCTTCTGATCATGGAAGCCATGAAGATGGAGATGACCATTCGTGCAGGCTGTGACGGTGTTATTGATGAATTACCCGTATCCGCCAATGATCAGGTTGCCGATGGCGCATTGCTGGTCTCTATTTCCGAAGACGTGGCCTAAGGCTTAGGCTCTCTAGTTTTGTCCTTACGGCGGACGTATAAGGTCTTATGGACTTCTGCGACGACATCGCCGTCTTCGTCAACGACATTGACTACGAATTCGGGTTCTACCTTATAGTTCTCATCAGCTTCTTTTTTGATACGGGCGATTTCATCGGCTGCGATTTCGAAATGGGCTTTGACACGGCCTTTGCCCGGTTTTTTGAATTCTATGCGGGCGGCTTTGTCCCAGACGATATAATCGCGTCCGATATTCTCCATCAGGATCAGCATAAAGAACGGGTCTGTCATGGCGTATAGGGAGCCGCCGAAATGCGTATTCACGTAGTTCTTGTTGAAGAAGTTAAGCTTCATGCTGGATTCAACAGACTTAAAGTCGTCGGCGATTTTGACTTTGATGCCTGCGCCTAGAAATGGCGGCCAGAAATTGATGAGTTTTAAAACGGCTTTGCTGCGCATGATGTGTCCCTGTTTGTCTTTATAAATTCTATAGCACGTGTATCAGAAAAGTTGCAATGCGCATTGATTTGGTGCAAGAGTTACGAAAATAATAAAACAGGAGAGGGCAATGCCTAAGGCAATACCACCATGCCCATTGGCGGCACATTTCAAAAGCAACCCGATTGTTGATGCGGATACCGATCTGATTACAGAGTTTCGTGAGGCAGCGCTGGGCGGAGATGTAGAGCGTGTTTATAGCTACGCTTTGTTATTGCATCAGCTTATGTTTGATACAGATACCTATTTTATGTTTCAGGATGTTCCGCCAGAGGTTTTTAATGCGACGTTGAAGCAATCCTACGAGATGTTCGAGCGCACGGCCTTTGAGGGTTATCCCGACGGGATGTTGTTTACAGGGTGGTGCAAGCTTATGGGTTTTGGTACGGCCAAGAATGTGCGCGAGGCGCAGGTATGGTTTGATGCGGCGCGCCAGTATCTGGATGATGATATGCCCATGGTGCGTGTTATGGAGCATGAGCTGAATAAAGCCCGCAAGGACGGCCTGGTGCCTAAGCCTTATATGAATTGATAGGGATGAGTAATTCTATGAGTGATGAAAAGTTCAGTATTCGCCAGTGTCCTTTGACGACACATTATATCGAGAATGTCTATCCCGAGACAGCCTCGGCACTGAGTATGCTGCATGAATTTCGTAAGGCCGCGGAAGGCGGAGAGGCGGATGCGATTTATCAATACGGATTGCAGATTTACCAGCTTTTGTTAGATGAATTTGAAGATGACGATGATAGTCAGAATGTCTTCGGTGATTTGCCGTCAGAAGTCTGGGATGATGCGATTAAGCTGTCATATGAGATGTTTTATGAGGCGGCCAGAGTAAAGCATCCCGAGGGGATGCTGTGGGTGGCGTGGTGCAAGTTTATGAGTATCGGCACAGAAGAGAATTTATATCAGGCCAAGATGTGGTTTGATGCGGCGAAGGACCTTCTGGGTGATGATGTCTATATGCGCGATATTGTTGAAAAGGAGTTAGAGGGAATAGAGCAAAGCCCTTTATACAAAAAGCCGACGTTCAATTAGTGCTGCACAGTTTGCAAATTTGCGGGTAGAATACTGCCCATGTCATTACCAAAGAAAATCAAGATATACGAAGTCGGACCGCGTGATGGTCTACAGAACGAAAAGCAGATCGTACCTACGGATGTTAAGGTCGGGCTGATTGATCGCTTATCTAAGACAGGGCTGACCGCTATCGAGGCAACATCGTTTGTGTCCCCTAAATGGGTGCCGCAGATGGGGGATGCGTCTGATGTGATGGCCAAGATCGCGCGTCAGGATGGCATATCCTACCCTGTGCTTGTCCCGAATGAGAAGGGGATGGAAGCGGCGATTGCTGCGGGCGTGACCGAGATTGCTGTTTTTGCGGCAGCATCAGAGATGTTTAGCCAAAAGAATATCAATTGCTCCATTGAGGAGAGTATCGCGCGTTTTCGTCCTGTTGTGAAAATGGCCGAGGACTCAAATATCGCCGTGCGCGGTTATGTATCTTGTGTAGCGGGCTGCCCGTATCAAGGCGATGTTCGTTCGGAGCGTGTGGCGGAAGTGGCTGCGGAACTATACGAAATGGGCTGCTATGAAATTTCGCTGGGGGATACGATTGGTGTCGGCACGCCGCCGATTATTGGTCAGGTTATCTATGACACGTTAGAGCTTGTGCCTGTGAACGCTTTGGCACTGCACTGCCATGATACTTACGGTCTTGCGCTGGGGAATATCTATCAGGGGCTGACGATGGGTGTGAGTGTTATTGATAGTGCCGTTGCAGGTCTGGGCGGCTGTCCTTATGCCAAGGGTGCCAGTGGTAATGTGGCGACCGAAGACGTGCTGTATTTCATGGATCGTTTGGGCATTGAGACGGGCGTTGATATGGACGGTATTCTGGATGCGGCGCGTTATATCACAGACGCGCTGGGGCGCACACCATCATCCAAGACGGCATGCGCACTCGCATAATTTATTCGGCAGTCAAACCTTTGAACTTATAGCGGCTCTGGCGCGGGGTTGTGACTGCTGTAACACCTGCACCGATACAGTCGCGTTGGAAGCGGGGCTTTCCGACTAAGCCGATATAGCTGTCTTCAAGAATTTGTGTCTGGAAGTCTGATGCTACATATGCGTGCTGGGCAAAGGCGCTGCGGACTTTGATGTCTGCTGTCTGAGCGTCGACATCTACGCGGCCACTAACGAGTTGCAGGCAACCTTCCGTAGGGTCGGCGTGATCACCTAGAAAGCCTGCAATATCGTCATATAGAGCCTGAATGCCATCTTCACCTTTGAATGACAGTGTTAAACAGGCATGTTCGTCTTTTACACGCACGCCTTCGCCTTTGTGGGCTGCTTCAAATATTGCTTTCAGCATGGGTTCGTATGAATACTGCATATCTCTCTCCTGTATAGATCGGTTATTCATATGGCAGTTTTCTTATGTTTGCAAGTTTTCCATATTTTATTGACGGGTTTGTTTTGATTATGCTACGCAGTCTGCGGCACAGAATTATTTACTCTAGGGAGAATAGAAGTGAGTGAAGAAGAAAACAAAAACGAAGTAGACGGAACAGAAGACCACAAGCCAACAAAAGGCGAAAAGGCTGCTGCTGCCGCAGATAAAGCGAAAAGCACCGCTACTATTGTTAAGGATAAAGCAGCAACAATTGGGGCCAGTATTAAAGGTCACCTGAAAACAGCTTTTGACAAAGCAACTGACAACAGCCCCGGCCGCGTTATTCGCGCAACGTTCAACGTTCTTTCTGCTGTGACTTATCCTGTTCGTAAGATTGGTGGTTTTGCCGCTAAGCAAGCATGGAATATTGGTGTCGCAACACCAAGTAAAATGTGGTGGAACGCTTCGAAATGGGGTGCGACACGCGAAAGCAAACTACTTCAAGGTACAGTGCCGCTCGTTGCTACAGGCCTTCTGGGCGCTTGGTTTACAGCAACGCAGTACTCCGCACTTTATGGTTTGGTTGCGGCCGGTGATCGTTACTGGTTCGGTGCTGCTTATGAATCAGGCGAGCGCACAGGTACAATTACGACACTGTCTATGCGCGGTAAGTTTCCTTGTAACTCTATGGAAGGTGAACTGTCCATGCCGAATATTCGCGGCGATGGCAGCTCGACATTCCCGTTCTCTATTCGTCGTTTTGGCGCCGCTGAGCAGGAAGCTGCTTGGGCTGCATATGAAAGCGGTGATACGGTAAGCATCAACTACGATGTATCACACTGGCCGACAGAATGGTTCGATTCAGAGCGTGAAGGTTGGTTTGTACCGTTTATTGGTCTGAGCCAATTCGAGTGTGTTCAGAAGACTGACCACAACGTTACAAACGTCACCATCAGAGAAGGGCGCGTATTGCCTGCGCCGCCACGCCTGACACCTGGTGAGTAATCGCTCTTGATGACATAAGGTTTTTTTAAACGCCCTCTGGATTTTTCAGGGGGCGTTTTGCATTGCACTGCACTGTTAGTGACTTTACCGCGCGGCGTTCAGGCTATAGAATTCCTGCAAATAAAATAACAAACTGCAGGGAGGAAATAATGCAGACAGCAATGAAAGACGATGCTGCCAACAGCAATAACAGAAAGCAGGCACAGCCCATGGTATCTTACCCCACACTGAAATTCGGACACCCAGAAGAGATTGATATGCTGCGCGAGGCTGTCAGTCAGTTTGCGCAAGCCGAGATTGCGCCGCGTGCCGAAGAGATCGACCATAAGAACGAATTCCCGCAAGATCTGTGGGAGAAGTTTGGTGAGATGGGCTTGCTGGGTATTACGGCATCCGAAGAATATGGCGGTGCGGATATGGGGTATCTGGCGCATGTTGTGGCGATGGAAGAAATCTCCCGCGCGTCTGCATCTGTCGGCCTTAGCTACGGCGCGCATTCCAATCTATGTGTGAACCAGATCAACCGTAACGGAAACGCCGAGCAGAAAGCAAAATACCTGCCGAAGCTGATTAGTGGTGAACACGCAGGCGCGCTGGCAATGTCAGAGCCGGGCAGTGGTTCTGATGTTGTGTCTATGAAGCTGAGCGCCAAGAAGGTTGATGGCGGCTATGTGCTGAACGGTAACAAGATGTGGATTACAAACGGTCCCGAGGCCAGCACGCTGGTTGTTTACGCCAAGACTGACCCCGAGGCAGGTCCGCGCGGTATTACGGCCTTTATCATTGAAAAGGGTATGAAAGGTTTCAGCACAGCGCAGAAGCTGGATAAGCTTGGCATGCGCGGCTCTAACACATGTGAGCTTGTGTTTGACGGCTGTGAAGTGCCTGAAGAAAACGTACTGGGCCAAGTCGGGCGCGGCGTGAACGTTCTGATGAGTGGTCTTGATTACGAGCGCGTGGTTCTATCTGGCGGTCCTCTGGGGATCATGCAGGCCTGTATGGATGTGGTTGTGCCTTACGTGCATGAGCGCAAGCAGTTCGGCCAAGCGATTGGTGAATTCGAGCTGATGCAGGGCAAGATTGCCGATATGTACACGAAGCTATCCAGCCAGCGCGCCTATGTTTATGCGGTGGCACAAGCCTGTGATCGCGGCGAAACAGCCCGTAAGGATGCGGCAGGCTGTATCCTGATGAGTGCGGAAGCCGCCGTGAATGTAGCAGAAGAAGCCATTCAAACCCTCGGCGGTAACGGTTACATCAACGAATACCCGACAGGCCGCCTATGGCGCGATGCCAAGCTCTACACCATTGGGGCAGGGACGTCGGAAATTCGTAGAATGCTGATTGGCCGTGAGTTGTTTGAAGAGACGAAGTAATATGCCAAGTAAGAAACACGAAGCTGATAAAGAGGAAATTAGTGGTTGGATACTATTTTTCTTTATTTCATGTGTTGTATTTTCTTTTTGGTGTTTAAATATAGGATTGTTATCAGATTTAGATCCTGACGTGCGTGGAACGTATGGTGATATGTTCGGTCCTGTTAATGCTATGTTTTCAGGGTTGGCTTTTGCAGGCGTTATAATTGCTATTTTGCTGCAATCTAGAGAGCTAAAGGCACAACAACGAGAGTTGCGACTAACCACCGAGGCTTTGAGAGAGCAACGAGAGGAGTTTGTTGAACAGAATAAAACTTTAAAGCAGCAAAGGTTTGAAAATACTTTTTTTCAAATGTTAAGCATGCTTAACGAAATTACTGAGAACATTTCAGTGGCTTCATCGAATGGTAGGCTTACCTTGACTTCGCGCTCTGCGTTTAAACGGCTCTTATGGGTTCATAAGGATATTTCAGACGGGATGATTAAGGCTGGATCAGATCCTGCAAGTTTTGATGTGTCTTTGGATGCGTATCAAAAGCTATATTTAGATTATCAGGGTGAGCTAGCACATTATTTTAGAGTTTTACTCGGTGTGGTAAAGTTTGTTGATCGCAGTAAGATAGGAAACTTAAAACAGAAAAAAATATATATCGATATGCTGATTGATCAGCTGTCCAATCAAGAACAAAGGTTGTTATTTTATCACGGTCTTACAGCTTATGGGGCAGGCGAGTATAAGGCCCTGATAGAAAAGTATCAAATGTTGAGGTCGGTTCCACTAAAAGATGGAACGAGATTTTCTGAAGCTGCAAGAAGATATAAGGTAAGCGCGTTTGGTAAAAAGTATCCAGACGACTAATAATGCGGTGGTTTATTCCGTGCCGCAAACTCTGTGGCTGATTGTGGTTTGTCTTCGTCTTCGCTGTCCATGAATTCTTGCAGTTTTTCTTCGGTCTGCTGGATGTGGCGTTTTAGGCGGTCGATTTCTTTCCACTGCGCGGTGATCATCTCGCTCATATCCTGAATCTGCTGTTCCTGATGGGCGAGGGTGATTTCCAGATTTTCGATGCGGTCTGTGTCAGACATTATTTAGGGCTTCTTCCTGCGATGAATTGCCAGCGTTTTTCAGGGGAGTCTTGTTCGCTGAGGTCTTTGAGGATTTCCTGCGGGTGTTTTGCCAGATCAATTGTCAGGCTGGGCATAGCAGGAACAACAAAGACATTATTATCGTAGCCGTAGAAACGCAAGTCACGGGACATTGCATCCAGTGTTCTATCATCATTAGCGGGGTTGTGGTGGTGACTGATGAACATTGGTACACCGCCAGCCGCGCAGAGCCTTACACCGTGTTCGCCTGTGGAGTGGCCGAATGTGCGGAGGAAAGGGCTATCGTTCAGTTCTTTATCCGAGAAATGGCTGTCATAGATCATCATATTGGCGCCATCTATAAACTCGATAATGTCTTTGGAAAGAACAGGTTTATCGTCTTTATCGAAGATATGGTGCGTATCGCTAATGACGACTAAGGACTGGCCTTCGTGGTCGATGCGATATCCGATGGATTCTTCATCGCCATGAGGCACAAAGAGATAAGAGACTTTGGCACCATTCGGCAGTTCAAATGATTTATGGGTGTCTGTATCCGCCAGTGTATTAAAACTTATTTTTGCGGCGTATAGCTTTGCCAGATCCGGGTTGAAAGGCTTGTTGGCGCTGTCTTCAAAGACGCGTTTTAAACCAGGGGCGAAGTCGGGACCATAGATACTGATGGTGTTGTCTTTGCCGAATAGAAACTCGCTCTGCGCCAGACCCATAGTATGATCAAGGTGGAAGTGGGATAGCAGCAAGTGCATATCAAATGGTGCTTCGCGCCCCATCAGGGTTTTTAGGGTATAAGGCCATTTCCAGAAGCCTGAGCCCGCGTCTAATGATACGATTGTACCGTCATCAAATGTTACGCCGATACATGTTGTGTCGCCGCCATATTTGGCGAAGGGGCTGCCTTCTGAGGCGCCGATCGGACGGCTGCCGCGATTACCGAGCAGGATAACTTTCATAACTTCACACCCTTAAAAGTCTTTAAAAATTGTGCGGTCACTATACTGGCTTCGGGGTGTTTATGTCAATTTTTGAGGTTTTGCGCGAATGTGTCTTCGTCATAGCCAAGGAAGGTTTGTTTATTGGCGACGATCAGCGGGCGTTTGATCAGGGAAGGGTTATCGCAGGCGGCTTTGATGGCGTTTTCTTCGTCCATATGTTCTTTGGCGATATCAGGCAGATTGCGCCATGTCATGCCTTTGCGGTTGATGACAGTTTCCCAGTCATGCTCGCCCATAGCCTGACGTAGAATTTCTACGTCAGCGCCTTGTTTTTTATAGTCATGAAAGTCATAGGCGACACCGTTCTCATCCAGCCAGTCGAAGGCTTTTTTCATCGAGTTGCAGTTTTTGATGCCGTAAATTTTGACTGTCATGGCTACTTTCTATCTATGGTTTGGGAGCCTGCCCTTTAAAGCCATATTGCTTATCTTCGGGGATTTCAGACTCGGTGATTGTCTGGTTTTCCAAACGCAAATGGTGCGTATGGTATTTCTGCACGTAAGAGTTATGCGCAATACTTAGGACAGTTGTACTACTTGGCAGGGTTTCCAGCAATGTCTCGTAGACATCTTCCCCTGTTTCTTCGTCCAGACCAGATGTCATCTCATCGGCCACCAAGACGTCAGGCTTATGCAGCAATGCTTGCGCAATGCCCAGTTTAAGCTTTTGTCCGCCTGACAGGCGCGTGCCGTATGTGATGTCACTGCCGCGCAGCTTCTGGCCTTCCATCGTGACGGTCAGATATTGCGCCAGTTCTTTGGATTGTTTCCATGCACGTAGCAGGGTAACGGATTTTGTGTATGGCGATACTGCCACGCCAGCCAGTGCAAAGACAGGTTTTGTGACGGCTTTGCCGAGGGCGTATCCGGTTTTGACAATCCCTTTGCCAACGGCGAAGGCGAATTTCGCGCTAAGCCAGCCTGCTTTGGCTGTGTATTTCGCCACGTTGTAAGAGGCGCTGTACGCAAAACCTGCGACCTTGTTTCTTTCGCTTAGCTCTGCATTGCGTTCAAGGTTACTTTCGTAAGCTGGTTTGATGGCTTTGTGATATAGCGCAGCTGACGGTTTCGCGACGGCATATTTAAATGTCAGCGAAAGAGGCTTTGCCACAAATGTGTTGAACTGACGCCCTAGCCAGAAGCTGTTTTCTTGCTTCAGGCGCATTTCGTAGCCTTCTGCGAGTTCGTTTGCGATGCTTTTGGCTTGTTCGTAGTTGATCACAGGGACGCGGTGTTTATCGTCCGTATCCGTATTTTCGATATAGGCGATCAGGCGGCTGTTCAGACTGCGCTTGAATGACAGCGCCAGAGATTCTTTTTGACGCTCTGATAGTGGCCATAGGAAACCGTTGGTGCGGCGGGCGCGGTCTTTCAAAGTGCCTGACATGGCCAGTACGACGTTAGACGCTAGCTCGTTATCTACTTCGTGCAGGAAGTCAGCGTAGAATTGTCGCGCGTAATCTTCGGGCATATATTTGCCCAGAATGTTTGCCGCGCGGTCAATAAACTCAGCCTTTTGTTCGGCCGGAATATACTGCGTACCGCTGAAGTTTTCCTGAATATGCGCTGTCGCCACCATCAGCAGGCTGTATTTAAACGCTTTTAACTGCATGGCAGATGTTGCGTCTTTCAGCATTTCTGCAGATTTCTTTTTGAGCGTCTTTTCGATCTCTTCCAGCATAATCTCGGTTTGCTGTCCCGGAAGGTGCTGGATAAGTTGATCCAGACCGACTTTTTTCAGAACCGTTACGATTTCTTCGTCTGAATGTGCGTAGTCACGCTCTGGCGTCATATTCATGATGCCGCGTAAATCCGTGTCGGGGAAGTAGGGGCTTTGTGGCAAGCCCATGATGCTGAGGCCATTACGTTTTGTAATCACGCCTGAACCCGGGTCCCACAAATCCAGGATGGCATTTGTTGTAATCGTTTTGCCTGATCCTGACATGCCTGTCAGAACGTAGCGTTTGCCGCGTTCCAGTGTCAGGTTAACGCTTTTGATCAGCGCGCGACCATTTACACCCGGCAATTTCACGGTGAGATCTCTCAGGATGATTGTGGCATCCGCGTCTTCGTGTTCGCCGACAAGGATTAATGGCGTTCTGATTTTTGTGTCTTTAGCTTTTTGTACAGTCATGTTCTTACCCTATCCCTGTTATGCCGGTTGTGGTGCCGGTGGTTTATCGCCGTTGCCGCCGTTACCACCTTGGTCGCCATTGCCACCGTTACCGTCATCTTTATTCTCTAGCAGCTGCTTGCTGAGCTGTCGTTTTTCCTGTTCCAGATAGAACGCTGCGTCGGAAGCTACATCCTGCTGATACATACGAACGCCTGTCGCCATCCATGCAGAAATCTGCTCGAAACGGTTAACGAAGAAGCTCATGGAGCTGTGAACACGGTTAAATGTGTAGTTCAGCGCTGCGATTGTACCCATTGTTGATGCGCCCAAAGGCATTGTTGTAAGGGCGATGATCAGATACGGGAACGGAATAGACGCGTTACCGAATGTTGCGTCAACAACCTGCACCTTGATGCTTGTGCTGATCTCGCGAACAGTGTTGCGCAGGGCAGGACGAATACGCTTCTGCATTTCTTGCAGCTCCAGTTCTTCGCTGCCTGTCAGGGCAATCTGGTTCGCTTGGTTATCAATGTTATCTGTCGCTTTACGCAGATTGGCTTCAACACGCTGCTTGTTACGGAAGATTTCAGGATATTTGTAACCTGCCAATGTTGTCAGGCCGAGCAGAACGGCGGAGAATGCCGCAGTTGACCATAGATAACCCCATTCCATACCCATGAAAGACCCCATTTCCACGAGGTCAGGGCCGAATACGATGCCAGTGTTGATGGCAGTCGCGGCACCTGTTAGCAGTGAAACCGTGGCTGTCGAGAATTTGTCAGGGTCTTCCTGCAAACGCTGCCCGGGGTTATCAACCGCGCCGTTAAACAGGTTTTTCATGCGCAGATAGGCTTTGTCTTTCATGGTTTTGCAAGCCATGTAGCCTGTCTGCCAACCACGCCAGCGCAGCACCATTTGCTGTGTCGCTTTATAGCTGGCAACTGCAAAAATCATGAATTTCATAACGATGGTTGTGAAGTCCAGATTGTTCCAGGCACCACCCAGTGTGTTGCGCGTATTCTCCGAGAACATATTGTGCCAGTTCATAAAGGACAGGCGCTTTGCTGTTTCCGGATCGTTCGGGTCGTAGTTCGGGTTAGTGATTGCGTTCCAGCCGGCATTGCTGAAGTAATCCGCTGTTGCGTTAAAGTTGTCTGTCAGGAAGCTCGGGCTGAACACGTGTTTACCGACATTTGTCATGTTGGCCAGAAACTCGCGGTAT
Organism: Micavibrio sp.; assembly: GCA_012960155.1. Classification (GTDB taxonomy): domain Bacteria; phylum Pseudomonadota; class Alphaproteobacteria; order Micavibrionales; family Micavibrionaceae; genus UM-FILTER-47-13. The sequence continues at coordinate 11,786 of DUBU01000028.1, forward strand.
GTGAATTCATGGATACGCTCACGAATTTCGCGGCTTGTTTCATCGGCCTCAAGAATGCTGCCAAGTTCATTATTGAACGCTTGTAGCTGCTCCATCAGGGCAGGGTTATCTTGCATGGCATTCTGGAATGACGGGAACTCGCGGAACAAGTCTTCCATGGTGGGGTTGCGCTCAAGAACCTCGCGCAGTCCGTCATTGGCGCTGATCACGTCTTGGAATTCGGGCATGCGCAGGATTTGGCTGACGTCAGGGAATTCCTGCATGGCTTTATCAAGCAGATCATTATTTTCCAATAGCTGCTGAAGCGCGGGGTAGTTTTGAATAATATCGCTGATTGCGTCAGGGCGCATTTCGCTGGTGTGGTTGTATAGATGCGTGACTGTGTTTGTCAGCATACTGAACCAGTCGCGGAAGTCCGCCATCATTTCAACTGATTCTTTGTTCATCCAGATGGCCATAAACAGCAAGCTGCCTGCCATGGCTCTTTCTTTCCATGAGCCTTCAACAGGGTATCTGGATGCGGTGTAGAATACGGCGCGTGTTGTACTGCGCGGTGTCGCAAGCGCACTTTCTTCCATAAGCTTTTTGCGTTTTTCAGGCGACAGTACATGCGAATCATGGCGGCCGAAAATTTGCGTAGCCTGTAAGAGCGGTCTAACTACACGCGGTGAATTCTCGAAGCCTTTGGCTTGTCCATTAAAAATTTTGCCGATTTCCTTGATCGGATTTTTACGAGGAAACGGCCTTTCGTAGGCAAAGCCTTCATCGATAGCTGAATCAATCGAAAAGAAGTAGCCGACGCCCTTTTTGGCGTCCGATTTATCTTGCGACATACCTGAGATAACTCCCTAAAAGAAATTTTTTTATAATTATTATTAGAAACTACTAGTTATGGGATTGGGTTCTGTCAAACGCTTTTTTGATAATTCATTCTTTTATGGGGAAGATTCAGGACTATACATTATTGCATCGCAAAATTCACGACTTGTATTTGATTTTATTTCTGTTTTATTGGCCGCATATCTAAAAAATCAGTAACGGGAGACATCCACGTGGATATCCATACTTTTTATGCCATAGTTGGCTTTTTGCTGGCGGCCTATGCGGTCATTGGCAATGACTCTGTCCAGACACTCGGCACGTTTATCGCATCTAACATCAAGGTTTTTAAATGGTACTGGTTGTGGCTTGCCGCGAGTGCGGTGCTTGCCTTCACTATGATTTATGGCTGGCATATCAATGACGGTGATATTTCATGGGGCAGGCTGGACAAAATTCCGCCCGTTGAAATTCAGTGGTATCACGCGGCGGCGCCTGCTGTTCTTGTGTTATTGACGCGGATCGGTATTCCTGTTTCGACAACCTTTCTTGTACTGTCGGTGTTTGCGTCAACGGTCGTTCTTGAAAAGATGCTGGTGAAAAGCGTCGTGGGTTACGGCCTTGCGGCAGTGACAGCGTATATCGTCTGGATGGTGCTGGCGCATTTCATTAACGAGAAGTTCAATACAGTTAAGAAAGAACATCGCCCTTACTGGCGTACGTTCCAGTGGGTGTCTACGGGCTTTCTTTGGTATTCGTGGCTGTCGCATGATATGGCGAATATTGCAGTGTTCTTGCCGCGCCAAGTGCCGTTTGAGCTTTTGATTATGTCCGTCACGGTTCTGAGTATGTGGCTAGCATTCATTTTCTGGAACCAAGGTGGAAAAATTCAAAAGATTGTTCTGGAGAAGACGGGGTCGCGTTTTATGCGTTCGGCCACAATTATCGATCTCGTTTATGCGGCGTTGCTGATCTATTTCAAAGAAATGAACAACATTCCAATGTCTACAACATGGGTGTTTGTTGGCTTGCTGACAGGGCGTGAACTTGCAATCGCGACGGCACACCGTGCTGATTATCATTTCGGATATGTGTTCCCGCTAGTTGGTAAGGATTTTTTGAAAATGATGGTGGGGCTTGCGGTGTCTGTCGCATTGGTTCTTGCCGTTCACTATATCTTTAATCCGGATGCTATGGGCTAATTACATCAATGTGGATACGGCAATAATGCTGTGACAGCTGATGATAACCTGCAAACTCTGCTATTTAGAAGTCAGGTTGATTTCTAATCCGATAGGAGGTTAGATGGTAAGCGCTTCAAGTCTATCATCAATGACTCTCTTGGCCATTGCGTGTTTAACAAGACTTCTGCGGACTTGATTGGACACTTTGCTGCCAGGTGCTGCCATCTGCTCTCTGGCTTGTTTGGCAGTGTCGCGGAATGATGTAGTTAAAAACTCTTTCAGGGGAGCAATATCTGTTTCAGACATTTTGGTTACGGCCTGCTTGAAGTCTTTAATTAGCGGAGAGATCATACCGTCGCGGGCATAATTATGGTTTAGTAATGCTTCGAGTTCTTTTGAAGGGATTTGAGCGTAAGTCATATATTTTTCCTTGTTCGTTTCTATATAGCAAACTGATATTGTTTTCACAAATTCCTAGAAATATATGGCGCTGCAGCGAAAATAGACTCTAGCCAAGAGGGCTGTGAGAGTTTATTTTACCGTCCATAATTCATAAGCAAACAGGGATCTCATGGCGCAAGCAGCATTAAAACTCAAAGATGTTTCTCTAGATGACAAGTTCGAGCTAGAAGACGGTCAGGCCTTTATGTCAGGCCTTCAAGCGTTAGCGCGTATTCCGATTGTGCAGCGTCGCCGTGATATGGCAAAGGGTTTGAATACAGGCGGTTTTATCTCGGGTTACCGTGGCTCTCCGCTCGGTGCGCTTGATCGTGAACTTGCCCGCGCCAATAAATATTATGGCGATCTGGATGTTAAATTCCTGCCTGGTGTGAACGAAGATTTGGCGGCGACAGCCGTTTGGGGGACACAGCAAGTTGGCTTGCTGCCCGGCGCGCAAAAAGAGGGTGTGTTCGGTATCTGGTATGGTAAAGCGCCGGGTGTTGACCGCAGTCTTGATGTTATCCGTCATGCGAGTGCCAATGGTACAGCGCCCAAGGGTGGTGTGCTTGCGCTTGTTGGGGATGATCACGGCGCGAAGTCTTCTACGCTGTCTTGTCAGAGTGATCATGTGCTGTATGCAGCGCAGATTCCGACTCTTTATCCAGCCAGTCTTCTTGAGTTTGTAGAGTATGGTCTACTCGGTATCGAGATGAGCCGTTATTCCGGCTGCTGGACGGCGATGAAGGTGACCAGTGATACGGTGGAGACATCTGGGACAATTGATCTGTCGCGCGAGAACCGTGAGATCCTGATTCCAACAGATGACGAATACACAATGCCAACGGGCGGTTTGAATATCCGTATGGGTGATACGCCGCGCGATATTGACTGGCGCTTGCAGAACTACAAGCTGTTCGCGTGCCATGCTTTTGCCCGTAAGAACAAGATTGACCGCGTCGTGATGGATAGTCCGAAAGCACGTTTCGGCATTGTGACTTCGGGTAAGTCATATGGTGATGTGCGTCAGGCTCTGATTGAGCTGGGCATTACCGAAGAGGTAGCCAAGGAAATCGGCCTGCGTGTCTATAAAGTCGGCATGATCTGGCCGATCGAGCCTCAGGGCTTGAAGGCTGCTGTTGAAGGTCTTGAAGAAGTTCTGGTCGTAGAAGAGAAGCGCGAGTTTATCGAATACCAGCTGAAGCAATATGTTTACAACTGGGATAAGCGTCCGAAGGTTATTGTCGGTAAATATGATGAAAACCAGCAGCATTTGTTGCCGCTTGAAAACGATCATTCTGTCGGTAAGGTTACTCATGTGATCGCGCAGCGCCTCAACCGTTTTTATCACAATGAACAGGTTGAAAACGCGCTTAAATATTACGAAGATTTCGCCAAGCGTGAGAAAGGCTATCTGCCGCCATCATTGCGCAAGCCTTACTACTGTTCAGGTTGTCCGCATAATACATCGACCAAAGTGCCTGATGGCAGTTTTGCAATGGTGGGGATTGGCTGTCACTATATGGTGCAGTGGATGGACCGTAACTCTGCGCTTTGTACGCATATGGGCGGCGAGGGCATTCCGTTTGTCGGCAGTGCGCCGTTCAGCCATACGAAGCATATCTTTGCCAATCTAGGTGATGGCACGTATTTCCACTCAGGCACGCTGGCCATTCGTCAGGCGGTCGCCGCGAAGATCAATATTACCTATAAGATTTTGTATAATGATGCGGTCGCCATGACAGGCGGTCAGCATGTGGATGGCGAGATGCCTGTTTACCGCGTGGCGCAGCAATGTATGGCTGAAGGCGTGGCTAAGTGCTGGCTCGTCAGTGAGCGCCCCGAGATTTACAAAGATCGTTTCGGTCTGCCTGACGCAGTGCCTGTTCTGCATCGCAAGCATATGGATAACATCCAGAAAGAAGCGCGCGAAACCGAAGGCACGACAATCATTATCTATGACCAAACTTGTGCCGCTGAAAAACGTCGCCGTCGAAAACGCGGCACTTATCCTGATCCTGCCAAGCGCATCTTTATTAATAAGGCCGTTTGTGAGGGCTGTGGTGATTGTAGTGTGCAGTCTAACTGTATGGCTGTGCAGCCTGTTGAGACTGAATATGGTCGCAAGCGCAAGATTAACCAGTCCATGTGTAACAAGGACTATTCCTGTCTGACGGGTTTCTGTCCGTCATTTGTGACCGTTCTGGGCGGTAAGCCGAAGAAGACAAAAGCCGAGAATGTCGATGATGCCTTTGCCAATCTGCCTGACATCGAGGTGAGCGAGATACCGCATGATGCCTATAACATTATGGTGACGGGTATCGGCGGTACGGGCGTTCTGACTGTGGGGGCGCTGCTTGGTATGGCGGCGCATTTGGAAGACAAGCATTGCCGCATTCTGGATCAGACGGGTCTGGCACAAAAGGGTGGTGAGGTTCTGTCTCACGTTCGTTTGGCGCATAACCGCGATGAAATGCGCACGGGTCACATTAATACGGGCGGCGCTGATTTGCTGCTGGCTTGTGATATCGTGGCCGCTGTCGGTAAGACGGCGCATGAGACACTGAATCCTGAGCGTACCAAGGCTGTGCTTAACACGAATAACACGCCCGTTGCGGCTTTCGTTCTGAATAACAGCACCGATTTCCATGGTGAGCAGATTAATGACACGATCCTGAAAGCGACAATTAAGGAGCATCAGCATTTAGTGCCTGCGACAGGTTATGCGCAAACACTTATGGGTGACGAGATTGCAACAAACGTCTTTATGCTGGGCTATGCATGGCAGAAGGGCTTGGTACCGTTGCATAAGGAATCCATTATGCGCGCGATCGAGCTGAACGGCGTGGCGATTGATGCCAATAAGCGAGCGTTTAATTTTGGCCGATTGGCCGCACATGATCCTGAGATCGTTGAAAAGATGGCTGAGTCTGTGCGCGGAGAAACAGAGGAAGAGGGTATCGCCGAAACTCTGGAAGAGCGCATTGCCAAGCGTGTCGAGTTTTTGGGCAAGTACCAAGACGAAGCATACGGCCAGCGTTACAAGCATATGGTTGAGCGTGTTCAGGCGGCGGAGCAGAAGACCGTTGCGAACAGCACGGCACTGGTTGAGGCTGTGGCGCGTTTTTACCACAAAGTCATGGCGTATAAGGATGAGTACGAAGTTGCGCGTCTGTTCAGTGACCCTGCGTTCAAGCAGGAGCTGGAAGCAACCTTTGACGGTGATTACAAGCTGAAGTTCAATTTGGCACCGCCTATCATGGAGCAGAATGACCCTGCAACAGGTCGTCCGAAAAAGCGCGAGTTTGGTGCGTGGATGCTGCCTGCTTTCGGGGTGCTTGCCAAGTTCAAAGGCCTGCGCGGTACACCGTTTGATATCTTCGGGTATCATAAGGAGCGCAAAGCGGAGCGTGCGCTGATCAAGCAGTATGAAGAGGATCTGGAATTCATTCTGGCCAATCTGAAGCCTGATAACCTTGATCTGGCAACAGAGCTTATGAGCTTGCCCGACATGATCCGCGGTTATGGTCCTGTGAAAGAGCGTAATATGCAACAAGCGGCTATTCGCCGTGAGCAGCTTTTGTCACGCTTTAAAGACCCTAAAGCTAACGGCACGAAAGATAACAAAAAAGAAGCTGCCTAGTTTTGGCAGCTTCTTGATGATCTTTATATCGATTTGATATTTACTTCAAACCTAGTGCTATTTCGGCTTCGTGTTTTTTTGTGGTAAAAGTACGTGCAAAATCTCGTGCTTCTGTGTTTCCAAACAAGCCTGCAACTTCACCGAATGCGCGACGCATTATCGATGCTACGGGGCCGCCGTGGTTAAGTATTACAAATTTGTGTTGTGTATCTATAATGCGCTTTGCGTCAGGATTTCCTTGTAACAAGTCTGATTTCAGAACATCTGCGAACATATTACTGTCAGTTTTACCCCAGTCTTTTTGGAAGGCAAGTATCAATTCCTGTTCCTCTTCAGTGATTTCTGCATCAGCGCGTGAAGGTTTGTAGCCGTTTGCGATGCAGATAATACCTAATTGTCCATTGAATACAGGCATTGTATCAAAGCGCGCATCAATTCCTTTTCTTTTCTCAGTAGCTGTGAGGGTTTCAAAATACCCGTAGCGCTCCTCCATATAGTCAGCGAAGTCTCTTACAGCTTTAATTAGTTGTTCTTTGTTTACCATAGGCTGGGTCATTTAGCTCTCCCTTAAATGAGTGTTTTTGTGTAGGCGCGATAGACATAAAATATTCTTCTGTATTCTGTCAAATTTTTTGGGGTTGTCTGCAATTTTTCATATGCTAGAGTTGTGCAAAATATAAAACACAGGGACGGACATCATGACAAAGCGTATCGCGGGGGCGGTTACGGCTCTCTTTACTTTAGTGACAGGCAGTTTATCAGCATCGGCGCAAACGGCGTCTGATTTTAATACGGCGCGCGCCTTGCTTGATCGTGCGTCCACGATGCAGTGCCAGCTTCATGACGGTAACAGCGTGGCGGCGATGCCTATGTCAGCAGCAGGGCTATACGGCAGTTTTAATGTGCGTTTCGGCAATGCTGATTATGCAGAAGGCATGGGCTATCGGACGTTTCTTGACCTTGATCATCTGATGGGCGCTTCCCCGCAGTTGCAGGCGTTTATTGTTGAGCATGAGAATGCCCACCATTGTCTAGGACATACATACGAAGCGTATGATAAGGGGTTTATAACTCAAGACCGTCATCATGCTCATGAGCGGGCAGCGGACTGCGAAGCCATTCGCAATATTGCTTTGACGGACGGCTATCGCGGGCGTGAGACTGTGTCTGCAATTTTTGATGAACTGGCGCAGGTGAATGAACGGATTATAATTAGTTTACCAATTGCCGCAGCCGAGAGAGAAGCATTGCTAAGAGCACTTCCACAGCGTTCTGCCGATCGTAGGGCGGACGGTTTACGCTGCCCGATCTATTGATTCGAGATTGCTTGACAGGATTAGGGGCATTGTCATACTGTTAGGTGTGGTTTGCATATTTCTACTTCGGTTTAACTATAGAGAGGTATTGTTATGCAAACAGAAAAAGAGCCAAAACTTTCAGGCCAATTTTTAACCGTTGATGATGGAGCGGTTATCAATCTTTCTTCTGTAACCAGTATGTGGCGAGATAAAGCGGGACTGTTCGGTCGCGGTGATGATCGTTTGCGTTTTTCGTTTTGTGGCGAGGATTACAAGCGCCCGATGAATGATGGCCGTATTACAGCTCTGTTTAACAAGCTGGTCGATGATGGCAGCTTTGTCGCTATAGGTGATGAGCTGATTAACACGTCCACGCTGCAAAGCCTTTGGTATGATAGTGGCAAGCTTTATTACCAGCAGGCAGGGGATGACGGCAGTGTCCGTATGCCCCCAAACGAGGCCGAGCAAATCTTTGATAAGCTGTTGGAGCAAAAGAAGTTCATGCGCATTGCCGATGAGGTTGTGAATATGAATAAGGTCGTGAATGCATGGTTCGAGGAAGCAGGTTGGTTGTCCAGTGACAAGCTACGCCTTAACTTTATCGGTGATTCAAGTACGACAATCTATGTCGACCAAAGGCAAGCCAAAGATGCAATGGATCAGTTTGCCAAACGTCCACATTTTGCGGAAATCGGCGGTGAGATTGTGAATGTTGCCATGGCGGGAAATGTCTGGCTTAGCGGTAAGAAGCTGCATATCTCATATCCCGGTACATCTTGCACGATCCATATGGGCAGTGAGACGGGGCGTCATTTGTACGATGTATTTGATGAAAAGTTCGGCTTCCATGAGGTTGGCGATGAATTGCTTAACGGTAATATGGTGTCGTCGGCTGATGCTACTAAGGGTGGCTGGTTTTCCAGTGATCGTGTTCGTTATAAAATTCTGCGCGATTACGGCAGTATTTCTGAAAATTATAAGGATGCCCAAAGTCTGGTCGACAGTTTTGCCGCGCAGGATAACTACGTTGAGATTGAGGGTGATGTTTTGAATATCAACTCGCTGTCATCCATATATTACGATGGTAAGAAACTTCGCATTGCGCAGGGTACGGAAACTGAAAGTTGGCGCATGGATCAGCTTGCGGCTGAGGAGATAATCGCCAAGGTCCTAAAGGATGAGAAGTTCGTTGAGATGGATGGTGGTGCCTATAATATTGAAATGGCTGTCGAGTATAGCTATGAGGATGGAGCTCTGCATATGAATATCGGGCGTGATACAGAGGAAATTCAAATGTCGCCTCAGCAGGCCGAGAAAATTCTGGATATCATTCGTGATTATGGGATGAAAAGGCATGAAGAGTCGTTGAAACGCCGCACGGATATCAACGAGGTAGAGGCTGATGCTGTTTGGTCACCTGATATGCTGGCAGATTTATATGCCGAGATTTCGCGTGAGCAAAATCAAGCCATGATGAATGCCGCTGTTGTTTTGACAGTTATTAATGCAAGTAACACAACGACAAGCACAATTAATTAGGGCAGAAAAAACGCCGCTCTATCTGGGCGGCGTTTGAATTCTGTACTTAGCAGCCTCTGGCTAGCGTCGGAAAGACGATGTCGTTCTTGCTTGGGCGGCCCCATGTGTGGGCTGTCCATTCTTCGAACTTGATGTCTTCTGCTTTCAATTCAACACCCAGCACTTTGGCGCGGCTTTGAATGAATTCTTCAACCAGCGTAGTTGCGACGCCGTGCATAGCATTCAGGTGGTTCAGGCGGCCAGGGTTTAATTCCTCGAATACTTCATGCGAGTTCAAGGCAACTTCTTCGGATGCCGGATCAGCAGCGTCACGGAAGTAGTGGCGGCATTGTTTCGGGTCATCATGAAGTTCGGAGCGCGTGTGGAGTCTTTTGAAAGCTTGTAGAGCGATAGACATAGTGTTTTTACCTCGTGTTTGGTCAAACGTGGCTGTTTATATGCTATTGGTCGTTGTTATGTCAATAAAAATCTGGTGGTTAGTCAAGGGATGCAAGGTTTTCCAGCGCTTGTGCCAGTACCGCGTGTTTTTTTGCAAAGCAGAAACGGATCAGGTTTTGCGGAGGTGTTTCGTTATCTGTGCTGTAAAACGCACTCATGGGTATGGCTGTGACTTTGGCATATTCGGTGAGCCATTCGCAGAACTCATAATCGCTACCTTTAAAGTCGACCTTGTTTGCGATAGCCGTAAAGTCACAGGTCAGGAAGTAGGTGCCTTTGCAGGGCAGAATGTCAAAGCCAAGCTTTGCAAGACCGTCTGCAAGGTATTGGCGGCCTTTATCCATGTCACTAACCAGCGCAGCAAAATAGTCATCATTTGCGCGCAGACCTGCGGCAATAGCAGCCTGCAGGTTTGGCGGTGTTGTGAAGGTTGTGAATTGGTGGGCGGCGGCTATGGGCTTAAGTAGGTTAGGTGCGGCGGTTATATAACCGATCTTCCAGCCTGTTAAGGAGAATGTCTTGCCCGCTGAGCCGATACGAATACAGCGATCACGCATACCGCCCAGAGCCATAAGCGGGATGTGCTGCTCTCCGTCGAACAATAGGTGTTCATAGACTTCATCACAAATTGCGTAGGCATCAAATTCCAGAACCAGCTTGGCGATTATTTCCAGTTCATCACGGCTGAAAACCTTGCCTGCTGGGTTCATGGGGGAGTTCAGCATGATGGCTTTTGTTTTGTCAGAGAATGCTGCGCGTAGGGCTTCTTCGGTAACCGCAAAGTAAGGAGCGTTAAGGCGGACAAAGACGGGTTTGCCGCCAGCGGCGATTACTTGCTGCGGGTATGAATCGTAAAAAGGCTCTAAGATAATGACTTCGTCACCGTCATTGATCAGCGCATTACAGCAATCAAGCAATGCTTCGGTTGCGCCTGATGTTACAAGGACTTCGGTGTGCGGGTCGACATCCAGACCGTAAAAGCGCTTATTGGCTTCGGCCACAGCAGCGCGTAGATCGGGTGTGCCGAACATAGGCGGATATTGGTTTGACCCGCTGATCAGTTCTTTTGCGGCGATCTCGCGGATCCATTCAGGGCCATCCGTGTCGGGGAAACCTTGCCCCAGATTGACGGCACCGTGTTTATTGGCGAGTGCTGAGAAAACGGCAAAGACTGTGGTCGGGATATTGTCGAATTGCTTGCTGACGGGCTTCATTAGAACCATTTCATCTTTTTAAACAGCCATATCTGGAAGACCACGATGGCGGTCAGAATGCCGCAGAAGATCAAAAACGACATGCTGTTATCAGCGCCGGGGATGCCGCCGACATTGATGCCGAGCAAGCCTGTAAGGAAGCCGAGCGGCAGGAAAATCGCCGCGATGACTGATAAGACATACATATTTTTGTTCAGGCGATCAGCCAACATATTTTGCAGCTCGTCTTTAACCACCTGCGCGCGTTCGCGGATCATATCAAGGTCCTCGATATAGCGCGTGACACGGTCGTAAGATTCCTGAATGCGGCGCTTGTGGCTTGTATCAAGCCATGCCAGCTCTGTTGTGCGCAAGTGCATTAACACATCGCGTTGCGGCACGATGTAACGGCGGAACATGATGGCTTGTTTGCGGATATTGATGATTTCCGAGCGCTCTTCCAGATCAGGTTCTTCCAATATGCTTTCTTCAATATCGTCTGTGCGTTCATCTAGTTCGGTAAAAACTGGTTCCATACGCTCGAACAGTCGGCTAGATAGAGACACAAGGAAGTCGGCTGAGTTTTTTGGGCCTTTGCCTTGCTCTAATTGTTCTCTGATATCAACGACGGCCTTCAGTTTACGGCGGCGCAGACTGATGATGCGGTGTTCGTCAATCCACAAGCGGATAGAGACCATGTCTTCGGGCGATGCGTTTTCGTTAAGGTTAACTCCGCGCAGGATCAGCAGAACGCCTTCAGGGAATTCGACAATACGCGGGCGGGTTTCATCGGCTAACAAAGCATCGATAATGATCGGGTCAAGATATTGCAGCTCTTGTTCAAGCCAAGGGCGTGTGCCGGGATGCGTGGCATCAAAGTGAACCCAAGCCAAGTCTTCCGCTCTTATGAGTTTGGATATATCTTCGCCGACGAGCTTCGTACCTGATCCGTCGCCATTGATCTTGATAGCGTAAATGATCGCGTTTTCTTCAGTCATGGTTCAGTCTATCCCGTTTTGTTGCCAGTGTTCTTTTGTGGCGGATTAGGTTCAGTTTGCGAACAGTATAAAGCCATAGTGGTGTCATCACCAGCGATAGAGCGATGGCAGCCACAACATATTTGTAGCCTATATCAGTGATATAGGCCGAACTAAGACCGAGGGCAGCCAGTACAAAAGAAAATTCTCCGATTTGTGAAAGTGCTGCACCCATAACAGTTGAGTTGCGCTTGGATAACCCCATAGCGCGCAGGAAGCTTATGTTGATAACTGTTTTAAGCACCATGATAGTCGCAAGAAGCGCCAATATGCGCCAGAACTTGTCGGCCATGAACTCCAGATCGATCATCAGTCCTATGGATAGAAAAAAGACCATCATCAAGACGTCGAAGATGGGGGCAATCTGTTCTTCGTATTTGTGCGCTTTAGAGGTGTTGCCGATAACCAGCCCCGCTAGGAAAGCGCCGTAACCTGCTGATAGACCTGCGTAATCTGATATCGCTGCGGCGGAAAAGCAAAGGGCCAACCCCAGTAAGGCAATTTGGCTGTGTTCAGGAATTTTAGCCGCAAGTGCGTTGAACCATTGCGGCTTTTTACTCAGCGCTGTGATTAGGGCAGCCATGAAGGCCAAGGCAAGGACTATACTGATATAGTCTGCGGCACCTTTGTGTTCTGAACCGAAGAGGCCGATGATAAGCAGCATCGGAATAACAGCAATATCCTGTGCGATTAAAATCCCGATCGTTGTGCGCCCGAGTGTGGTGTGCGTTTCTTTCATATCATGCAGCAGCTTTATCGCAACCGCTGTACTGCTGAGCGAGATGGCGAATCCGATGATTATGCAGCGCTGTATCGGCCAGTCAAAAAGAGCGCCGAGCATAAAGGATGCCGAAAGTGAGGCAACAATTTGTGCGGTGGTAACCAGTATGGCAACGCGGTATACGGGTTTGAATTTTTTTAAATCAAGCTCCATCCCCACAATAAAGAGCAGAAGCAATATGCCCATTTCTGCAAGAAAGCCGATGGTTTCCCTGTCGTGTACGATACCGAGAACGGACGGACCAAGCAGCAAGCCGACCAGTATGTATCCGACGAGGGCAGGCTGTTTTAGTTTTTCGAGGATAGCGCCGCCCACATAGGCAAAAACCAGTAAAATTGCGAGGTTGGAAAGGGCGTGGGCGTGTTCTTCCATATAAATGCTTTCTAAGGTTTAGGTGTTACCGCGCAGGTTAGTTCTGTTTTTGCGATCAGCTTGCCGTCGTCATTATAAACGGGGATGTCCCAAACATGCTTTGTGCGACCGAGGTGAACCGGTTTTGCGATGGCTGTGACATAGCCGTCTTTGACAGGGCGCAAGTGGTTTGTACTGATATGGGAGCCTACGGCATAGTGTGTTTCTGGGTTTATGACCATGAGTGAGGCGAAGCTGCCGACTGATTCCGTTAGCACGCAGGTTGCGCCGCCGTGCAATATGCCGTGGATTTGGTGTGATCGGCTGTCGACTTTTAAACGGAAGGATAGTGAATCAGGTGTGACTTCAACAAATTCCAAGCCTAATGCCGTGACGATATTCTCGTGGGTCATAAAGCCTTTTAATTCTTCGATAGTGTAGTCTTTAAACCAGATCATATTTGTTCCATAGTCAGTTATTGAAAGGTTGGCACTATTATGAGCAAGGACGACGTTGTTATCAATCACTATCAGAAAACTTCGCTGCTGGAAGAAATACTAGCTGCGTGCGGTACCAATACGCCGACCTTGGATCAGTTATCTGCGTTTGATGAGTTCCATGTAGGTCGCGGTGAGGCAACATCATATCTCGGAATTTTGATGGAGCTCACAGCGGGTATGAATGTGCTTGATGCGGGCTGTGGTGCTGGCGGCGCTGCGAGGCATATGGCGTCACGTTACGGTGTTAATGTCAGTGGTATTGATTTGACACCTTCTTTCATTGATACAGCACGGCAGTTGTCAGAGATTACCACTATGGAAGACAAGACTGATTTTGTGTGTGGTTCGGTCACAGATATGCCTTTTGAAGAAGCACAGTTTGATGCGGCCTACAGTATTCATGTAGGTATGAATGTTTCTGATAAGACTTCGTTTTACAATGAAGTCAGGCGCTGCCTTAAACAAGGTGGCACGTTTGCGATTTACGATATTTGCGGGCATCAAAGTCAAATGAAGTTTCCTATGCCTTGGTCTGCTGCTACGGAAGATAGTGCGGTTTTGGCAGCGGGGGATGTTCAGGCGCTTTTAGAGAATTCAGGCTTTACTGTTATTTATCAGGAAAAGCGCAGGGAGTTTGCGTTGGAAAGTCTGTCGAAGCCGCGTGCTATGCGTGAGGCGGGCAAGCTTGAGAAGGCCGCACCGCCCGTTTACATGGAAGATTTCGCCAAGAAAACATCCAATTTGATTGATGGTCTTGATGATGATGTTTGTAGTCCGTGGATATTTATCTGTCGCTAAAGTGGCTTTGTCATCTCGATGATGGCGGGATGGCCGCTAATATCCCTGATGTCATGTATGGCAGTGCCTGACTGTGCATTAAGTGCGATCAGGTCGCTGGAAGCCTGTGTGAACTCGTAGCCCAATTTCATATGCATCGCCAGAGAAGCAGCATTGTTGACTTCCACCTGCACTGTAGTTTGATTTTCGCCGATACTGCGTAAGTAGTTGTTGCGCTCTTCTGTTAGGGCAGCACCTATGCCTTGGCCTCTGAATTCTTCTTTTACGATCACGCCGCCGCTGACATCATTTGTTGAAATCATGCCAGCAGCCTTACCTTCGTGTAGAGCTATCCATGCTTTGGACGGGTGCTCAGGATCGCATATTTTTTGTGCTACAACGGCAGGGGCGTATACGGTTTCCTGCAAGTTAATGATGTCTTCATCGCTATAGGCAGATTCAAACCATTCCCGAAGAAGAAAGTCTTCTACCGTAGATCGCCAGTCGTGGTTAGCTTCGAATATTACAGTATCTTTTTGCATATTTTATTATGCGCTTTGGGGACTTAAATTGTCAAAAACTGGACGTTTAACAAAAAGGCCTTACTATGATGTTTAGCAGAATCAAATACACAGGAATGGGAACGCATGACTGATATTAAAGACCCAATTGTTATTGTAGGTATGGCCAGAACGCCTATGGGCGGTTTTCAAGGTGATTTGTCGCCACTGACAGCGCCGCAACTTGGTGCACCTGCGATATATGCAGCAGTTGATCGTGCAGGTCTGGCGGAAGAAGATATTGATGACGTAATCATGGGCTGTGTTCTGCCTGCAGGGCAGGGGCAAGCGCCGGCACGCCAAGCGGCATTAGGTGCGGGGCTGAGCGATAATACGGGGTGTACCACGATTAACAAGATGTGTGGTTCGGGTCTGAAAGCGGTTATGATGGCGCATGATGCTATTCTGGCGGGCAGCCATAATGTCATGGTTGCGGGCGGTATGGAGAGTATGACCAATGCGCCATATCTTCTGCCCAAAGCGCGCGGTGGTATGCGTATGGGGCATGGCAAGGTTATTGACCATATGTTTATGGATGGTCTTGAAGATGCCTATGATCAGGGCAAATTGATGGGCGTGTTTGCTGAAGGCTGTGCCACAAAATACCGTTTTAAGCGCGAAGATCAGGATGCGTTTGCCATTGAATCATTGATGCGCGCGCAGAAAGCTGATTTTACCAAAGAGATTGCTCCTGTCACAATCTCGGGGCGCAAAGGTGAGGTTGTTGTCGATAAGGACGAGCAGCCATTCAAAGCCAATATCGAGAAAATCCCGACATTGCGCCCTGCCTTTGATGCGGATGGCACTGTAACGGCAGCGAATGCGAGTTCGATTAGTGATGGCGCGGCGGCGCTGGTTGTTATGCGTCGTAGTGAAGCGGATAAGCGTGGCCTGAAGATTCTGGCGACGATTAAAGGTCACACAACCCATGCGCAGGCGCCTGAATGGTTTACAACGGCACCTGTTGGGGCGTTGCAGAAACTTTACGAAGTTACGGGCTGGAAGTCATCGGATGTTGATCTGTATGAAATTAACGAGGCTTTCGCTGTGGTGACCATGGCAGCGATGAGAGATTTGTCTTTGCCACATGACATTGTAAATATTCATGGCGGCGCTTGTGCGCTAGGCCACCCGATCGGGGCGAGCGGTGCCAGAATTCTGGTGACGCTATTGAACGCCATGGAACAAAACGATGCCAAGAAGGGTATGGCTACATTATGTATCGGCGGCGGCGAAGCTGTTGCCTTGGCAGTGGAAAGGTAAGTTATGCAAGTTGATAAAAAGACAGTCGCAATTGTTACAGGCGGCGGATCAGGTATTGGTGCGGAGACTGCGCGCTATCTGGCGTCGCAAGGAATTAAGGTCGCGCTTTGGGATATGAATCTGGACGGCGCGCAGGCTGTTGCTGAAGAGATCAAAGGCCTTGCGATTGAAACGGATGTGACGCGCGAAGACAGCGTCATGGCCTCGCTTGATAAGACGATCGAAAAACTGGGCGTGCCGCGTATTCTGATTAATTGTGCGGGTGTGCTGTTCGGTAAGAAGATTTTGGGCAAGGACGGCGTTGCTGATCTTGGTCATTTCGAAAAGACTGTGTCAGTGAACCTTGTCGGGACTTACAACACGATGCGCCTGGTAGCTGGCAAGATGGCGGAAGCCGACCCTGTGTCAGATGATGGTGAGCGCGGTGTTATTATTAACGCAGCGTCTATTGCCGCATTCGAGGGTCAGATGGGGCAGGTAGCCTACAGCGCGTCTAAGGGCGGTATTGTGGCTATGACTTTGCCTGCGGCCCGTGATTTGGCGCGTAATGGCATTCGTGTTCTGGCGATTGCACCAGGTGCGGTTGAAACCCCGATGATGGCTGGCGTGCGCGATGATATTCGCAAGGCGATTGAAGAAAATGTTCCATTCCCGTCCCGTATGGCCGATCCCGAAGAATTTGCAAAGCTTGCGATGCATATTGTCGAGAATAGCTATTTAGGTTATTCGCCTTGATGGTGGTTCTCGCCTTGCCTAGTAAAATTAAGTTTGACCTTCGTGACTCCCACCTTGGTGATTGGGACTTCTTGCGAGAGCTTTATAAGGAAGCTCTTTACGACTCTATCGTAGAGCAATTCGGTGAGTGGGAAGACAGTCGTTTAGATGAGTTCTTCACCCATGCTATTAAGCGTGGTGCTGACTTCACGATTATCACCAGTGGCGGCAAGGACATTGGTGCGATGGAGATCGTTGATGATGAGGAATTCATTCAGGTTGAGGAAATTCTGTTACTGCCTGCTTACCAGAATAAGGGTATCGGCAGTAAGATTATCAAGGATGTTATTGCTGTGGCAGAGCGTAAGGAAAAGCCTGTAACGCTTTATGTTTTAAAGGAAAGTCGTGCTAAGGACTTTTACGAAAAGCATGGCTTTGCTTACAAGAGTAATACGCCAACACACTATTTCATGATCTGGGACCCACGGGCGCACTGACTCTGGTTAAGTGAGTGATGCGCTTAGTTGAGGTCTAACAATTTCACCGCGCGCTGTCACTGTCAGACGGCTGAGATTGTTCTCTACGCGCGTATCAGGAATGATTGTCATGTGGTATTGCGCTTTTTCCTGTCCCACTTTTTTACCTGGGACGCAGGCGTAATCCCATTCCATCTTTACGTCGCGCAATGTGCGAGACGCGCCTTTGAGCTCAAGAACCGTATCACAGCCTTTGCGACCTAAAGTGACGAAATTGAAGTGACAATTGGGCGGCAATTTCATTGGCGGTATTTCTACGCCAACCATTTTCCAAACAGCTTCCCATGCTTGTTGGGTGCCGCCTTCGTAATGCAGCAGGCCTTTATCAAAGCCCTCGAATGTACCGGTAAAGTGGCGGCCTACGTGATCGGATAGGGGGTTGGTTGGGCGCAGTGCTTCTTCGAACATCTTTACGTATTTATCGCTTTTGATGTCGATTTGATTGGCTTCGCTTAGGCGCTCAACAGTTTTATTCATTCCCTAATTCCCAGTCAGTCTTGTTTATTACTTTGTTTATTAAGCATGGTTGATCATTGATTTTCAACCATGGTTGCTAGAGTATAAGCAGAAAGTAATAATATGTCAAAGATTATGGTAAATAAAATGAATAAGTCAGGGATTTACAAAGCATTAGAGAACGAGAAGCCACTGCAGATTGTCGGCGCCATAAACGCTTATAGTGCTATGCAAGCTGTGAAGGCAGGGTTTCAAGCGCTCTATCTGTCAGGGGGCGGCGTAGCTTACGCGTCTAACGGTTACCCGGATTTAGGTATTACCGATATGCATGACGTGCTGGAAGAGGCACGCAAGATTACGGGTACTGTCAATGTGCCACTTTTGGTGGATATCGATGTTGGTTGGGGCGGAGCGTTTAATATTGGCCGCACGATCAAGGAAATGCAGCGTGCTGGTATTGCCGCGGTTCACATGGAAGACCAGATTGCTCAGAAACGTTGTGGTCATCGTCCTAATAAGGAGCTGGTGAGCAAAGAAGAAATGGGCGACCGTATTAAGGCCGCCATGGATGCCAAAGTCGATGACAGCTTTATGATGATGGCGCGTTGTGATGCGCTTGCGTCCGAAGGGCTGGACGGTGTGATTGAGCGCTGTTCTTACTACGTGGAGTGTGGAGCGGACGCAATTTTTGCAGAGGCAATGACAGATCTTGATCATTACCAGCAAATCAAAGATGCCGTGAAAGTGCCGCTGCTTGCCAATATTACCGAGTTTGGCAAGACTGATTTATATACTACAAACGAGCTAGGGTCACATGGCGTTGATATGGCGCTGTATCCATTGTCTGCGTTTCGCGCGATGGCACGTGCGGCAGAAACTGTCTATGGCGCTATTCGTAGGGATGGCACACAGAAGAGTGTCGTTGATATGATGCAAACCCGTGCTGAACTTTATGAAACGATTGATAATGCGACTTATGAAGAAAAACTGGACAAGCTTTTTGGTAAGTAACAAAATTTGACAACTTATTTTCCATCAGGTATTTTATTTACATAATCTTCTTTATGAATTCATTTCATGTGTGTTTTTAAGGAGGATGTGATGGAAAATCAAAATTCAGGAGTTCTCGGTATCTTTAACGCTGCCGCGGACAAACTTTCTCAAGTAAAAGATTATTTGGCCACGGCTAGCCTTGATATAGGTGGGCGTGTTGCTACTGCCGCTACGGAAATGGGTGTCCATTTGGGCGTTGGCGGTGCGGCGATTGCGGCTATGGGTATACCGATTGCGCTGGCAACAGGTGAAGGCGCGTTGCCTGGTCTTGGTTTGTCAGCTGTGTTTACAACGCTTGTAGGTGTACCTGTCGGTATGGGCATTAATAATATGATAGGTTTTGATGTAGAGCGTATTGGCGATCATGTGCAGCGTTACTTTGATCGTAAGTATGATGATTATATTGAGAAGCACCAGCCGACTGCCTTATATGACAGTTTTGACTTTAGACCATAATGTGCTTATAGGTGTTTCCCTAGTCAGGGAGACACATAATGTACAGACGCTTATTTTCTTTAATGCCAGCCTTTGTGGCCGCGTCAATGATCGGTACTGCGCAGGCGGATGATAGTAATATCATTGATTACAGTGTAGAGGGCAGTATTCGCACCGTGGATGATCCCGACTTTGCGACTGCCTTTGGGCGCTCGCTGGATTATTTTGGTGAATGCGATTTCAACGATAATTTCAGCTTGATGCTAATGGAAAACAACGAGGCCTTCTTGATGGGTAGTGTTACTATTTCATCTTTTCCGTACGAGGCAATGTTAAGGCCATCTGAAGTCTATGATCATTATGTCGGGGGAACCCTTCATCTTGATCTGATCTTTAAAGCCGCATCAGATGCACAGTTCTATGCTCCACGTGATCAGAAAGTTGATATTCCGTTCAAAATGCCTGAAGGCACGGGATATGTGTATTTTCATGTTTCAGAACAAAATCTAGGGCAGCAGCCTGATTTTAGATGCCGTATACCAAGCCCTGAGTAACATTACGGCTACTATTGCCAAGGCTGCGTTGCTCCCTTAATCTTCTATGCAAATAAAAGAGAGGAGATTCATTATGGGAGAAGCAGCCTTGAAACAAGACGCACCTAAGAAGAAAACTGGCGGCCTTGCCGGTATAGTCGCTGGCGAAACAGAGATTTCAGCAGCAGGCGGTGCGCATACCCTCGAATACCGCGGATACTCGATTTATGACTTGGCTGAGAAGGCCGAGTTTGAAGAGGTTGCGTATCTGATGCTGTATGGATATCTGCCAAAGAAAGCCGAGTTAGAAGGGTATAAGAATAAGTTAAAGGCGATGCGTGATATTCCGCAGAGTCTGAAAGAGGTTCTGGAACGCATTCCTAAAGACGCGCACCCAATGGACGTCATGCGCACGGCCACATCTTTCCTTGGTAATGTTGAACCTGAAGGCGATGATAACTGTCAGGAAGCGATTACGGATCGTTTGATTGCGGCGTATCCTGCCATTCTCGTTTACTGGTGGCATTTTGCCCATACAGGCAAGCGCCATGAATGCGTTACAGATGCCGATACAGTGGCAGAGCATTTCCTGACATTGCTGCATCGTGAGAAGCCTAGTGCAACGCATATTAAGGCGATGAACGTGTCATTGATCCTGTATGCCGAGCATGAGTTTAATGCGTCTACCTTTACAGCGCGCACAATTACGTCGACGATGTCTGATTTCTATTCAGCTGTGACTGGCGCGATTGGCGCGCTGCGTGGTCCGTTGCACGGCGGTGCGAATGAAGCGGCGATGGAATTGCTGCGTAGGTTTAAAACACCGGAAGAAGCAGATAAGGGCATTCATGAAATGCTGGCAACCAAGCAGCTGATTATGGGCTTTGGTCACCGTGTTTACAGCGAAGCCGATCCGCGTAACCGCGTAATAAAAGAATGGTCACGTAAGCTTTGTCATGAAGGTGGCAAGGATGATTTGTTTGCAGTTTCCGAGACCATCGAAAATATCATGTGGGAAGAAAAGAAGTTGTTCCCAAACCTCGATTTTTACAGCGCTTCTGTCTATCATATGATGGCGATTCCGACAGGCATGTTTACACCGATCTTTGTGATGTCTCGCATTACGGGGTGGGCGGCTCATATCTTCGAGCAGCGCAAAAACAACAAGCTTATCAGGCCTTCTGCGGACTATACGGGTCCAGAGGGTCTACCTTTTGTGAATATTGAAGATAGATAGGAGATTTTTTCAATGCGCAGGAATGCCAGCCTTCTTATGTTTTTTATGGTGTCTATGGTCGGCGGGATGCTGGGGGCGATGCTCTTTAGCTCTACGCCTTTGCAAGCACAGCGTAGTAAGGGCGTGTTTAGCGAGATGGCCGTTTATAATCAGGATGGCGTTCGCATTGGATTAATTACGCCTGGACGCGTGCAACAGGGGACTATGTGGCTGTTTGATGATCGCGGCGAGTTCCGCATCCAGATGGGAACTTATGAGAACCCTGGCGAACGTGGCCAGCCTTTGATCGGTATGCATGATAATGGTAAAAATCTGCGTGCGTTGATGCGTTTGCATGGTGATACGGACTCTCCTGTGATCGTAATGAAAGATAAGACTGGTTATGACCGCCTTGTCATGGGTCTACGTGCAGGTACGGAAGAACCGTATCTGGAATATACAAATGCTGATGGCGAAAAGATTGACTTGCTGAAGAAGTAAGTCATGGCACCTCTTTATAATTCATCAGGAAACAGGCATAGATCAGCATCAATATTGATGACTGTGATCAGTATTTTGGCGGTCTTAGGCTATTTTGCTTACGAGCATCTTGACGTAAAGGTGCAGGCTAAAATTGAGAGTATGCGAGACCCGCTGCGGTCAGAGTATGTAAAGACTATTCCCGTGAGCTACGGTACTTCCGGTAAGCAGGTGCGTGTTTTTGGTACACAGCAATGTTTCCGAGGGCCTGTGACACGGGTTCGTTTTGAACTTGAGTCAAAGGGCTATGTGTTTGATATGTACGATTTGAATGCTAATCCTAAGTTTCACCGCACCTTTCAGAGCTTATTGGCCGTCACTGGCTCCAGTAAGTTTGTACTGCCTACTTATATTGTCCATGACCGCATGATCTACGATAACGATGATATTATTGAGCAGATTAGGGCGGTTGTCGAAGTTCAGCCCGCACAAACACCTGTGCCACAAGGAGTTAATTAATAATGTTCGATCTGTTTTTGTCTGCGTTTGTCAGTTTGTTCGTTGTCGTTGACCCGATTGGTACATCCGCAATTTTTGCGACACTGCTGAGTAAGTCCGATGCGGCGGAAAAGAAGAAGATTGCCATTAAGGCTGTTGTGATCGCAGGCGTTGTGGTGATTACGTTTGCCATTATCGGCCATTGGCTTCTTACCTATATGAGTGTGTCGCTCTCGGCCTTCCGTGTGGCGGGTGGCTTGCTGCTGTTTGTTACGGCGTTTCGTATGATTATGGGTTTTCATGATCCTGACCAGCTGGACTCGCAAGGCTCTGTTTACAAAGATACGAGCAATCTGGCTGTATTCCCGCTGGCGATACCGCTGCTAGGTGGCCCGGGCGTTATGACGGCCGCGCTAATGTATATGACGGAATCGAGCGCGCCTGTGGAATACGCCATCGTTGGCGGTACGGTTATTTTGGTGCAGTTACTTGCATTATTCTGTCTGCTGGGGGCAGGTTCGCTCAGCCGCTTGTTCGGTAAGACAGGGAACGGTATTATAGCGCGCGTGATGGGTATTTTGCTGGCTGCTATGGCTGTGCAATTCGTCGCGGACGGTATTAAAGAACTTATAGCCTCATAACAAATAACAATAAGGAGAACTAAAATGGGAGGAGCTGCATTGGCGCACCAGAACGTGGACTTAAACGAGCGTCCGACATATGACAAGGTCATAACGGATATCGCTGATTACGTTGTGAATTATGAGGTTAAAAGCGAAGAGGCATATAAGACCGCGCGCTATGACCTGATGGACTCATTGGCTTGTGCGATTTTGGCGCTGAAATTTCCAGCCTGTAAAAAGCTGCTGGGCAATGTTGTTGAAGGAACGAGCGTGCCGTATGCTGTGCGCGTACCCGGTACGAAGCATCTGGTTGATCCGCAGAAAGGCGCGTTTGATATTGGCGCGATGGTGCGCTGGCTGGATTACAATGATACGTGGCTGGCAGCGGAATGGGGGCATCCATCCGATAACCTTGGTACAATTCTGGCGCTTGGTGATTATCTGAGCCAGAAGGCCGAGGCCGAAGGCAAGCAGGGCTTCACAATGCGTGACATCCTGACATACATGATCAAGGCACACGAAATTCAGGGCTGTCTCGCGCTGGAAAACTCCTTTAACCGCATTGGTATTGACCATGTTGTGCTGGTGAAGTGTGCGTCTACGGCTGTGGCAACGCATATGCTGGGCGGTACATATGAGCAGATTTGTGATGCGCTGACACAGTGCTGGGTTGATGGTCAGTCATTGCGTACTTATCGCCACGCGCCGAATGCGGGTCCGCGTAAGAGCTGGGCGGCTGGTGATGCTTGTCGCCGTGCAGTTACGCTTGCCATGATGACAATGGCGGGCGAAATCGGCTATCCATCTT
>DUBU01000028.1:34968-62699 GCA_012960155.1 Micavibrio sp.
AATGGGGCTTTAACGATGTGATCTTCAAAGGGAACGAGTTCAAGTTCCAGCGCCCATATGGCAGCTATGTGATGGAGCAGGTGCTGTTTAAAATCTCATACCCTGCCGAGTTCCATTCGCAAACAGCGGTTGAGTGCGCGGCGCAGCTTCATAACGAGGTAAAAGGGCGCTTTGATGAGATCGAAAAGATTGTTCTGCATACGCAAGAACCTGCCATTCGTATCATCAGTAAAACAGGTCCGCTGAACAACCCTGCTGACCGCGATCATTGCCTGCAATATATCGTTGCAGTTGGGCTTTTGGAGGGGACTCTTAAAGCAGAACATTATGAAGATGATTATGCGGTAAATCCGATTATTGATACGTTGCGTAATAAAATGGAAGTGCTAGAGGGCGAACGCTTTACGAAGGAATATTACGACCCTGATAAGCGCGCGATCGGTAATGCTATTCAGGTGTTCTTCAAAGATGGCAGCTCTACGCAGAAAGTCGAAATGGATTACCCTGTCGGCCACCGTCGCCGCCGCGAGGAAGGTTTTCCGCTGATCGAAGCGAAGGCCGAAGAGTATCTGAAAGATCACTATGATGCGGGTCATGCTGATAAAATCCTGTCTATGATGTCTGATCAAAATTATCTGGAAGATATGAAGCTGACTGATTTCATGGCTGCGTTGGTGTAGCCATGAAGAAAGATTTTAGGCAAGCCGGGCAGCGTTATCTGTTTGGCGATTTCATGATATTTCTGGATATGGACGGTGTGATTGCGGATTTTGATACGCATGTTGATGCCCATAACCAGCGTTTGGAAAACGGCAGACCGAATTACGATGCGTTTGACCGTGAGTGGTATGCCACTATCCCAGTTTTTAAAGGAGCGGACTCTTTTTCTACTTTGAAAATGTTGGCGCCTGTGAAATTTTTGACCGCACCGACCCGCAGTGCGGATTGCTATGCTGGCAAAGCTGACTGGATTATGAACCAGTTTTTGCCGAAGGAAGGTAAGTGGGCGCTCAAGGATCTAATCATTTCCCCTAAGCAGGATAAGTGCTTACTGGCAGGGGCTAAGCGTATTTTGATAGATGATAGCCCGCAGAATATTGCACAATGGGAAGATGCCGGTGGTATTGGTATTCTTCATGAAGGTGATTTCCAAAAGACTTTTGAAGCGCTATGCGAGGCGATTGAATGCGTCCGCAATCACGATTGGGGCTTTGATGCGGGACGTTATAAGTCACCCATGCCAAAAGGCTGGAAGATTTAATTCAGGCGCGGCTTAGGCTCTACTGGTTTTGCAGCTTCGCGTTCGGCTGATTGTTCCATAAATGAACCCACAGTTTCAAAGAAACTGGTGTAATGCTCGTCTATAGCTTTTTTCGCGCGGTCGAGGTTTTCTTTCTCGCCGTACAGGAACACAAGATCATCTGCAACCATGTAGCCTTTTAAGCCGCAAATTTGTTTAACAGCATCGACGATATCCAGAAAGCGATCCAGATTCGGATCTTGGGCAGTAATGCGCGCAAAGATTTTTTGCAGGGATTCGTCTGTATTGCCTGCCAGTTGTAAATCCAGCATATCATCTTCAGAGTAGGGTTTAATGAACAGTACGTTCATGTCTTCTGTGATGTCATCCGGTAATGCGTCGCTCATTGTGTTCTCCCGTTTATTCTTGAGAACACTATATTTAGCGCTGTTTTGTTTTGCAAGTTTATGTCCAAAAACAAACGCCAGGCCGTTTTTTGCCTGGCGTCGTCGACGTCATTTAAGAAGGCTTATGCCTAGTTGGGTGTCAGTTCCACCGGTTGGAAATGATTGCCCCATCCATTTGGCATGGCCCAAAGCATTACAGCCAGAAAGAAAAAGTCATCTTTCGCCGCAAAGGCTTTACGGAGGGATCCGTGTTGCATTCTTGCTGACATTAGTTCCTCCTTTGTTACATGAAGCGTGCTGGCATGCATGCCAAATACACTTCGGTTGCGTCAGCCTGCCGCGGTCTGCTTTCCGAGCTTTACGTGACAGGTCAGGCTTACATATGCAGGTTGAGCGTAAGCCGAATCTATCCCGATGCTCTAAAACACCGTAGTTCAGTCTGACACCCTCGTAACAATAGGAAAAAATTTTTGCGGCGTGGTATTTGTACTCTTATTTAGCCGCTAAATGGCTTTAGTAATAATCATTTAAACAGTACCAATAAAGGTCCTGTTTGTCAAGGTGAACCCGCTTTGATAATGCGGAATGTAATGTTATAGGTGGGTATACATCTTGTCTTGAGGCTTCTATGGAACTGCTAATTCAACAACTTTTTATTGGCGCTTTGATGATCGTTGTGACGGTTTTTATTCACTCGATCGCGCTTGATATAATTATTCATCGCGCCGATCAATGGGCTGTCAGGTATCGCAGGATATTCAGGCGAATATGGAAGTCTGTAATGATCAGTAAAGTTGTGTTGGCAATTTTTATCACGCATATCGTTATTATCTGGCTTTGGGCGCTTTTATATCTGTTTTTGGAATGCGCACCATTGTCTAACTTGCATGATGCGCTATATTTCGCGTCTGTTGTGTATTCTACCCTCGGTTTCGGAGATATCATTCTGGAGGATTCCTGTCGTATGCTTAGCGGTATACAGGGCGCTAACGGATTTATTCTGTTTGGCTGGACCTCGGCCTTTATCTTTGAAGTTGTCGGTCAAATCTATCGTAAAGAAGCTGAATCCCTATGAGTAAAACTATCGTTAAGGAAACACCTGTAGATTCTCCGTGGAAGACCTTTATGTTCGCTGCCGGTGCTATGGTGTTCTTTTCGATGATGAACGTCTTCGTCAAGATCTCGGCTATGGATTATTCAACGGCGCAGATTATCTTCTTTAGAAATGCGCTCGCGTTCTTTCCGATTTTATATCTGATCTCAAAAAATGGCGGTTTCGGCCTTTTGAAAACCGATAATCATCTGGGTCATTTCTGGCGCGGTGCTGTCGGTATTATGGGGATGTGCTGTTTCTTCATATCCTTTGATTTGCTGCCGCTGAGTAATGCAACGGCTATTCACTTTGCGGGACCACTGATTTTGACTTTGCTGTCTGTGCCTTTACTGGGCGAGAAGGTCGGAATGCCTC
Organism: Micavibrio sp.; assembly: GCA_012960155.1. Classification (GTDB taxonomy): domain Bacteria; phylum Pseudomonadota; class Alphaproteobacteria; order Micavibrionales; family Micavibrionaceae; genus UM-FILTER-47-13. The sequence goes on from DUBU01000028.1 coordinate 38,084, forward strand.
GTTGGTGTGCGGTTGTGATTGGCCTGGGGGCTGTGTTCTTTATGATGAACCCGCAAGATATCGGCGAGCACATGGTCGGTAGTGTTGTGGCTTTTATGGCAGCGTTTTTTGCGGCTTTTGCGATGATCTTTGTGCGTAAACTTGGGCGTAGTGAGCACGCTATGACTATTGTGTTTTACTTCACGCTTTACGGTATGTTGCTTGGTGGCCTTGCTATGATTTTCATGTGGGAGCCTCTTCAAAAGGAAACCTTCTTCTTTTTGGTGATGACCGGCTTTATGGGCGGTGTGGGGCAGGTGATGCTGACGTATGCTTATGCGCACGCGCCGGCGGCATATGTTGCGCCGTTTAGTTATTTGCAGATTGTTCTGGCGATTGGCGCGGATATCGTAATTTGGAATACTTTCCCTGATTGGCATATTTACATTGGTAGTACAGTGATTATTGCGAGTGGCCTGTTTATTGTCTATCGCGAGCATACCAAGAATAAGCGTATTGCAGCTCGCAGCGCGTCTTATGGTTTGGAACCTACAGGTCCTACGCGATGTGATAAAGAACAAGGTTCTAAATAACTGTTTCTGCTTGTGAAAAACACTCGAAATTAAGATTTCGTTAGAGATTTATAAACTAATTCCTTCTAGACTGGTAAATGACAAGGACTGTCAAAATTTTACTATGAACAGAAGGATTCTGTGTGGTAAGTGCGATTGACAACATACTTGGCGTTGCTCAGCGACGCCAACTGATCGCTATTCAGCGCACGCAACGTGGCGTTGATGAGACGCAGTTGCGTCTTGCCACTGGCCTTAAAGTTAACTCAGCCCTTGATAATCCCCAGAACTTCTTCGCTGCACGATCCCTTGATAACCGCAGTAATGATTTGCAACGTTTGCTCGATGGTATCGGGCAAAATATTCAGGTCATAAAAACAGCGGATTCCGCTATTAAGGGCGTTCAAAACCTTCTCGACACTGCCGACGCACTTACCGCAGATTTAGAGCTGGAATTGACCCGTTTGCGTGAAAGTTCCAAGCCATTAACTGACGTCATTACCGAAGACTTCCCAGTGGCGTATTACCGATTGAATGAAGAGGCTGGCAATGTGGCTGAAAACCTAGGTTCTGGCGGCGCTGCTATCAATGGTAGCTACAATGCCAATGTTACAAAAGGCAGTGAGGACGAGTTATTTCTGGGGCAGGGCGGAGATTCTGTGGGGGCAACGTTTAATGCTACGAATGTTAATGAACGTATTAGTATTCCTGACAGTCCATTAATCAATACGGGGGTACACACACAAAGAACGGTTGAACTGGTTTTTAATGCAGCACATACCAATGGGCGGCAGGTTTTGTATGAGGAGGGTGGCACAGTAAATGCACTGAATATTTACATCGAGGATGGCTATGTCTATGTGAATGGCCGTGATGCAGGCGCTTGGGGGCCTGTTACGATTCGTACCGAAATTGAGGCCAATCGCACTTACCACGTATCTTTTGTCATGGATACTGATGAGGGCTTCTTCGGTGGTTATCTGGATGGAGAACTGTTCGGAACCGCAGTCCCTAATGCTCCTTTTCCTGCGCATAGTGCCAATATCGGTATTGGCGCAATGAACGGAGATTCTTATTACCATGACGGTCCTGTTAACGGTAACAACTTTGCTTTCCAAGGCGTGATTGCCGAGGTGGCTATTTATAACGACGCTCTGACCGCGGATGATATGAAAGAGCGTTTTGCAGCGACATTGCTCGCAGAATCCCGTGCAGCAGAAGAAAAGCTCGAAGCTATATTTGATCAGCTGGATGAGCTGGTTCTGGATGCAGGGTATCGGGGCACTAACCTGCTTGATGGCGATACGATGACGACGTTCTTTAATGAGCGGCGAACGTCATTCCTGGAAACAGAAGGGGATTTCTTCTCGGCGGCCGGTTTGGGGATCTCGGAGAGTGACTTTACGACGCTTGAGGGTATTTCGGCGAAATATGCGGAGCTTCGCAGCGCGCTGGAACGGGTTCGTTCATTCGGGTCATCGCTTGCCAATGATTTGGCGATCATTCAGACGCGCGAAGACTTTACGCTAAATATGATTAATACTCTTGTAGAAGGCTCCGACAAGCTTACTGTTGCTGATCAGAATGAGGAGGGGGCGAAGATGTTGGCGGCACAGGTGAGGCAGCAGGTGCAGGTGTCAGTTTTGGCGCAGCCCGGACTTTCTATAGCGGACTTTTTGATATAAAATAGAGTCGTTATGGTTCAAAAACGCCCACCCAAGAAAAAGCCCCCTGAAGAAATCGATTTTACCAAATCGATGATCATGGCTGTTATTGGTGTTCTTATTTTGGTGGTGCTGTTCTATTTCTTTAATGGTGCAAAATTTCCGAGTGAAATTAGCTACGAACACTTAAAGATCGAACTCTAGTTTTCCTTGATAGATTTTAATTGGTATAGGGCGTCCAGCGCTTCGCGTGGCGACATATCATCCGGGTTGATGCCGTTTAGGGCGTCCTGTAGAGCAGAGCTTTGTTTTGCTGGCTCTTGTTCCTGATGGGCACGTACGGAGAAAAGTGGCAGGTCATCTGCCAGTTTGGAGAGGGTTCCTGACTGCTCGCTCTTTTCCAGTTTTTGCAGAACTTCACGAGCACGGCCAATAACGGCTTTTGGTAAGCCTGCCAGTTTGGCGACGTGTATGCCGTAGGAATGATCTGCGCTGCCTTCTGCTACTTTGTGCATGAAGATAATATCGCCTTCCCATTCTTTAACTTGTAGGGAGTGGCATGACAGGCTGTCTAGTGTTTCGCGCAGGCTGGTTAGTTCATGGTAGTGCGTAGCAAACAGCGCGCGGCATTTATTGACTTCATGCAAGTGTTCAACGCACGCCCATGCAATCGAAAGCCCGTCAAACGTGGCCGTGCCGCGTCCTATTTCATCTAGGATCACTAGTGAGCGCTCGGTTGCCTGATTGAGGATGGCGGCTGTTTCAACCATTTCAACCATGAAGGTCGAACGGCCGCTGGCAAGGTCATCCGAAGCGCCTACACGGCTGAATAGCTTATCTACTATACCTAGTGTAGCCGCGCTTGCCGGGACGAAGCTGCCCATTTGCGCCATGATCGTGAACAAGGCGTTCTGACGCAGGAACGTTGATTTACCCGCCATGTTAGGGCCTGTGATTAGCCAGAGATTACGGCTTTCACCAAGGTAGCAGTTATTGGGCACAAAGGCATCGCCGCCTTGTTTACGCAGTGCCTGCTCGACGACAGGATGTCTGCCATCTTTAATATCAAAATCTTGAGTGTCAGTAATTTGCGGTTTTATGTAGTCTTCATCGCTGGCGAGCACTGCCAGAGAATTGGTGACGTCAAGTGTTGCCAGTGCGCGGGCGACGACGGCACCAATTTCGGCGGATAGGGCATTGATCTCTTTGTTTAGCTCCGCGAAAATTTCTTGTTCAATGGCCAGTGAACGCTCGGCGGCTTGCGCGATGTCGCGTTCAAGCTCAGCAAGTTCAGGTGTCGTAAAACGCACGGCGTTGGCCATGGTTTGGCGATGTATGAACGGATTATCGTTCGCGTTCTCTTCGCCTTTGCGCACCATCAAAGGATCGGCTTTCTTTGCGGGTACCTCAATGAAATAACCTAACACATTGTTGTAGCTTATTTTTAAAGATTCGATACTTGCCGCGTCGCGATATTTTTCTTGCAGTTTGGCGATTAATTTTCGGCTTTCGTCGCGCAGTACCAGAAGCTCGTCAAGTTTGGCGTGATAGCCTTTGCGCACGAAGCCCCCGTCACGGCTGAGCATAGGCAGTTCGTCTTTTAATGCGCTTTTTAGACGATCTGTCAGGGCTTGTAATGACGGTGAAGCGTGTAGGGCACTGTTTATCGCGCTGAGCGCTTCCTTGCCGGCATCTGTTGTTGTGAGATAGGCGCGGATAAGCTCGGCTTGCGTTAGTCCGTCACGTAGCATCCCCATGTCACGGGGGCCACCACGATCTGCGGTTAGGCGCGCCAAGGCGCGTTCCATATCGGGGAGAGGCTTTAGATATTCTGTTAGCTGTGATCTGATTTTTATATCTTCGACCAAGCAGGAAACTTCTGCGTGGCGCTGTTTAATGGCGGCACTGTCTGTCAGGGGGGCAGATAGACGTGCGTGAAGCATACGCGCGCCTGCCGCTGTGACTGTGCGGTCTATGCAGTGAAGAAGTGAGCCTTTGCGTTCGCCGCTCATTGTACGACTTAGCTCAAGGCTGCGGCGTGTGGCTGCGTCAATTTCAAGTACGGCGCCTGATGCGATTTGCTTAGGGGCTTCTAGATAAGGCAGTTTGCCTTTTTGGGTGCGTTCTGTGTAATCGACCAAAGCGCCTGCTGCCGCGATTTCGGCACGTGAGAAGCCGCCATAGGCCTCTAGCGTATCAACACCGAACATAGATTCTAAGCGTCTTTGGGCGTTGGCGCTATCGAACAGGCTGTTGGGCTGGTATGTCAGTTTGTCCTGAGCTAAAGCCAGAGCATCATAGAAATCTGTTTTAGTTGTAAATGTATCGGGGATCAGAATTTCACTGGCGGATACACGTTCTAATGCGGAGCCCAGATTTTCAGGCTTAATGGGCTGTACTGTAAATGCTCCAGTCGATAGATCCAGCCATGACAGGCCTAACTGACCGCCTACATCGGCGACAGCAGCCAGATAGTTATTACTGTCCGCTTCCAGAAGGTGATCTTCCATCAGCGTGCCCTGTGTGACGATGCGCACGACCTCTCGGTTTACAAGGGCTTTAGAGACTGGCTTACCTTCCTTTTTTACGCGCTCTTTGGCTTCGTCTGGCGTTTCGGTCTGTTCACAAATCGCAACTTTATGGCCTGCGCGAATGAGCTTGGCGAGGTATGGCTCGTAGGAGTGAAATGGTACGCCAGCCATCGGGATCTCGTTTTCCTGATTTTTGCCACGTTTTGTCAGTGTAATATCCAGAATTTCCGCTGCTATTATGGCGTCCTCAAAGAACAGCTCGTAGAAGTCGCCCATACGGTAAAAGAGAAGGCAACCGGGGTGTCGTTCTTTAAGCATATGATATTGCGCCATCATAGGGGTGTGACCCTCGGCGAGATAGTCCTCGGTTGTTTTCAATGGTTGCTGTGACTGTGCCATAGAGAGAGTCATACGACATGCGGACGCATTAGAAAAGACTGATTATTAATTCTTTCATAATAGTTTTAGTTGTATACTAAAGACGTAGACTAGTTTTGGGTAAGGGTATGACTAATATGACGATTTTAACAAAAAGGACGGTATGTATACTGTCTGCTTCGCCGTTTCAGCAAGAACTTCTTCATAGCTGGTTCGATAAATGGAGCAGACAAATCACTATTACGTCGTTAACACCAGATGTTAAATCTACGCTAGAGGCGTGGGACGTAGAGGGGCCGGAAGAAGCATTTTCCGAACTGCCCGATGATGTTATGGGTAAAAAATACAAAAAAGTCCTGCAAGACGAACTACATATCGCCTGCGTGAACTAAATTTCCAAAAATAATTAGGAGCCTGTACCGGTGGAGCCAAAGCCGCCTTCGCCGCGTTCTGTCTTATTCAGGTCTTTTACGACTTCCCAAGTTACATTTGCGTGCTTCGCGATAACCATCTGTGCAATACGCATACCGCGCTCGATCACAAAATCTTCTTTACCATGGTTGATCAATACGACTTTGATTTCGCCGCGGTAATCCGCATCCACTGTGCCGGGGGTGTTCAGAACTGTTACGCCGTGTTTGATTGCCAGGCCCGAGCGCGGGCGAACTTGTGCTTCGTAGCCTGCAGGAAGAGCAATGGCAATGCCTGTCGGCACCAGAGCGCGTTCACCAGAGCCAAGCTCGATAGCTTCTTCAAGAGCTGCTGTCAGATCCATTCCCGCGGCTTGTTCTGTCGCGTAAGACGGTAGGTTAAGGCCTACGGCATGCTCTAAAGGGGTCAGCTCAACTTTAATTTTTTCGTCACTCATTATACTTATCTCAATTGTTTATTCTGCAGCGATAGGCTGGTTAGCCTTATCAGCCAAATGGCGGGTTACAAAGTCTACCAGTTTGCACGCTACCTCTTTTTTCGAGGATTGCTGCCAGTCTTCTTCATGTCCGCTACCGATTAAGTAGACATGATTCTCGTCACTTCCGAAAACGTTTTTATCGCTACTTACGTCATTTGCCAGAATAAAATCGCAGTTTTTTCGCTGCAGTTTTGCTTTGGCAGCATTCAGTAAGTCATTGGTTTCCGCTGCAAAACCGATAACAAGCTGTGGGCGTTTGGCGTGTTTTGAAATGGTTGCCAGAATATCCGGGTTTTCTGTGAGCTTAAGTGATGGCGGCGTACCATCGTCACGTTTTTTAATCTTCTGACCGCTAGCTTCTGCAGACCAATCACTGACGGCGGCAGCACAAATAGCAATATCGCAAGGTAACGCTGTTTCGCAGGCTGTAAGCATCTGTGATGCCGTTTCTACGTGTACAGTGTGAACCCCAGATGGATCGGGGATGGATACAGGGCCTGTTACCAATGTTACAGCGGCGCCTGCGTCTACAAGGGCAGCGGCTATTGCGTGGCCTTGTTTTCCTGATGAACGGTTGCCGATGAAGCGCACAGGGTCAAGCGGTTCATAAGTCGGGCCGCTTGTAACCAAAGCACTTTTTCCTGCCAAGGGTTTGTCTTTGGTAAAGAAGTTGCTCAAGGCTTTTAGAATAGTTTCCGGCTCACTCATGCGACCAAAGCCAAACTCGCCACAGGCCATATCGCCTTCGTCAGGGCCAATCTGCGTCATGCCACGGCTTATGAGCGTTTTAACGTTATCTTGTGTGGCAGGGTTTTCCCACATCATATGGTTCATGGCGGGGGCAAACAGGACTGGCTTGTCCGCTGCAAGTAGCGTTGTTGATGCAAGATCATTGGCATAGCCATGCGCCATTTTTGCAATGAAGTCGGCACTTGCGGGTGCCACGACAATGACATCGGCTTCGCGGGACAGGCGTATGTGACCCATTTCTGCTTCGTCTTTAAGTGAGAACAAATCATTGTAGCAGGGGTGCTCGCATAATGCGGATACGCTCATTGGCGTGACGAATTGTTCGCCGCCTTTTGTCAGGACGCAGCGCACTGTGCCGCCTGCCTTGCGGATCAGGCGTATAAGCTCCAGTGACTTATAGGCTGCAATGCCACCTGTAATCACGAGCAGAATTGATTTGTTCTTTAAACTTTGCATGGGCGCATCATACTGAATTCGTTGGCGTAGCACAAAATAAAAAAGCCCCGCTTTCGCAGGGCTTCTTGAACTTTATGAGATGCAGATTAGTGCTTAGCTTCGTCGTGCATTTCGTCAGCAGCAGCTTCAGCTTCTTCGCCAGCTTCTTCTACAGCTTCTTCTGTTTCTTCAGCAGCTTCTTCAACCATGTTGTCTTCGCCGTCTACAGCTTCTTCTACTGCTTCAACAGCATCTTCAGCCATTTCTTCAGTTGCTTCAGCAGCGTCTTCAACAGCTTCTGTAGTCGCGTCGTATGCGTCAGATGCCATTTCGCCTGTTGCTTCCATTGCATCTTCAGTTGCTTCGGCAGCGTCATCCATCATGCTGTCTTCAGCAACAACTTCTTCACCAGCAGCTGGTTCGATGCTTGAGAAAGTGCTGTTTACGTCGTTTTTGAAGTATACGTTGTATACGAAAAATGCGCCTGCCAGGCCAACAGCCATCACTGCGATAGATGGTGTAATGTTCTTCATTAGGTTATTCATAGTATTTCCTCTCATATTTGAATAAGCGTGTGAATTTAATGTGTTAGTCCTAGTAAATGCAAGAAAAAAGTTAGGTATTAAACTTTCCATCCACTATGGATCGCGGAAATGCCGAAGGACAGGTTCTGGTATCGTGGGTTGCTAAAGCCTGCTTCGCCTAGGCGGCGCTGTAATTCTTTTTGCTTCGGGAACTTACGGATGCTTTCTACCAGATATTGGTAGCTATCACGATCTTTGGCAACGGCCTGACCAATACGCGGAATAACCGTGTAGGAGTATGCATCATAAATTTTTGCCAGAAACGGTTCATTGACGTGGCTGAACTCCAGACAGAAAAAGCGTCCGCCTGGCTTAAGGACGCGATGTGCTTCACGCAGGGCTGTGTCGATACGTGTCACGTTACGTAGGCCAAATGAAATTGTATAAACATCAAAATGGTTGTCGGGGAAAGGCAGTGTTTCAGCATTGCCCGTCGTCCATGTGAAATCATTCACCCAGCCACGGTCTATGGCACGGTCACGGCCTACGCTAACCATTGCTTCGTCCAGATCGCAGATCGTAATATCTGTGCCTTTGCCCGCCGCTTTGCGGATGCGGAAGGCAATATCGCCTGTGCCGCCTGCAACATCGAGGAACCTCTCGTGACTTTTGGGCCTGATCATGCGGATCAGACGATCTTTCCAGATACGGTGCACTCCGCCAGACATCAGATCGTTCATGATGTCATAGTTTTCTGCAACTGAATCAAATACACCCTGTACAAGTTTTGTCTTGTCTTCAGGACTTACGGGGCGTTCGCCGAACCATTGGCTTTCAGGATTTTGTTTCATAGGCCATAAATAGTCCTTTATGACTTTGTGGTCACGCATAATTTTAATACCATGCGCTGAATTTTATTGATGATCGGAGTGTGTTTATGGACGTTTCAATAGTCGAGCAGCCCAGTGAAGCTGATTTCAAGCGTCTTGGTGATGGTTTATCGGCATATACGTCTGATAAAGGCGGCGCTGCGTATAGCCCTGTGAAGGTACTGTTTCGTGCTGGAGATCAAGGTAAGGTTTGGGGTGAGTTGATTGCCTCTATGAATTGGAAGCAATTTGAAGTGACCTTGATTCTGGTTCAAGAGACAGCGCGAGGCAAGGGGGTAGGTTCGGCACTTATGGGTGCTGCCGAGGCGTTCGCCAGAAAACATGACTGTTTTGGTATAGAGCTTTCGACAACCACATTTCAAGGCGAAGGTTTTTATGAGCGCCTTGGTTATGAGGAAGTGTTCAGACGTCCTATAGATCCCGGAGCACTAGCTGCTCCTCAATACAAAATCAATTACTATAAGCCCCTTAAGCCTTAGGAACGACTTCGAGTTGCGGACGTTTATGTGGTCTTAGGAAGTTTACATCCTGCCAACAATCGCCTGCGCGTCTTAAGATCATAATCAAATCGCTTAGGGTAGGGCCTTCGAAAGTGATAGGAGGGCGGTTTTCAATTTTCTCGTCACCCTGCCATACATAGTCTGTTACTTCAGGATCAGATAGGTATACGTGAGATGGCTTGTCATGTTCTCTATAAACGAAGTTGAACGCCAGAATATCTGCTTCTTTGTTATCAGCTTTAAGGCGCAGCTTTTTTCTCATGCGAAAATATAAAGGTTCTTCATGATCCCATGTGCCGATACGGTTAAATATGCCAGTACCATCATTGTTTAGAATATGTTGAAGAATGTCGGCGGCCTCTGAAGGTGTTTTGGCTTTGATGTTAAATGTTGTTCCGTTGCCATTTTGTAACATGATTTCAGCTTCGGGTAGCAGGTAAGGGTAATCGCCCGCGTGTTTGGCGAATAGCTTTCTTAAAGATGCTGCTGCAATGGGATCAATCATGCCGACCTGCTCAGTTTTTTCTTTTTTTCTTAAGCAGGAAGAAACGGAATGTCAAATTTATATGTTTAGAGCTTTACCACGAAGTGCGAGAATGCCTCGTTTGACGGTTTGTCTGCATCAGGTTCTGTGACTGCAATTACTTGTGTGTCTGCAGTGCGGTATTGCCGTGCAACGGCATGGCGCAGTTCTTTTAGTGAAATGTTAGCCGTCACAATACCGCCTTCGCCATTGAAGGTGGCAGTTATCAGGGTAGAGTCGTCCGTGAGCTTGCCCGTTTTCGACTGTGGTCTGAATGCACCTTGTCCTAAAGCATGATGAACAGTGATTTCGGCATCTTTTGTATTGGCGCCGAATTCAGTTTGCAGATACTCTTTTGCCGTTTGAATTAACTGCACATCATCAAGTGTTTTGCTGTTACTGTCCGTCATGTGATCTCACTTTTCCTCAATATGATCATAGTCTTTAAGGAATAACAGATAGTTAATACAAAATCGGATGAATTCCAGTGATAAGGGGTGTAAGCTACGCACATGAAATTGATCAAAGCAATGGCAACAGTGGCGGGTCTTACGGGGCTTAGCCGTATCGCAGGATTTGGAAGAGATATCCTGACGGCAGGTATTTTAGGCGCAGGCCCGATTGCCGATGCGTTTTTTGTTGCTTTGAAGTTGCCGAACCTGTTCAGGCGCGTAACAGCGGAAGGTGCGTTTACCGTTGCTTTCGTACCTTTATACTCCCAAACGCTTGAAAAAGAGGGGGAGGCCACGGCATCCCGTTTTGCCGGTAATGCGTTTACCATTATGTTATGGACTTTACTGGTGTTTACGTGTCTAGCCATGATGGCCATGCCCTGGATAATCAATTTGATTGCGCCTGGGTTTAGCGATGACCCGCTTCGCTATCCGATGTCTATCGAGCTTTCGCGCATTACATTTCCTTACCTGCTGCTGATGTCGCTGACCGCGCTTATGGGCGGGATACTGAATGCGCATGACAAGTTTGCACCGTTTGCGGCGGCCCCAATATTGTTTAACTGCTCCCTTATTGTTGCGCTGCTCTGTTCTAATGTATTTGAGTCAGCAGGTCATGCAATGGCCTATGGCGTGTTCGGGGCTGGGATATTGCAGTTCCTGTTACTGCTGTTCTTTATCAAGAAATATAGCTACGGCTTCAGAATTCAAAAGCCGCGTTATTCACCGCGTATCAAAAAGCTGTTCAAGAATATGGTGCCAACCACGATCAGTGCTGGCGTTATGCAGATCAATCTGTTTGCGGATATGATTATTGCCTCCTTACTACCTGCGGGCGCGATTTCTTATCTTTATTATGCTGATCGTTTGAACCAGTTGCCGCTTGGTATGGTTGGGATTGCTGTTGGTACAGCGCTGTTACCAATGCTCTCCAAGGCTATTGCCGCGGGTGACAGCAAGGAATCTAGTGATCTTTACAACCGCGCTATGGAAGTGTGCCTGTTATTGGCATTGCCCGCAGCGACAGGTTTGTTTGTATTGTCGCAGCCGATTATAAGCACGTTATTCCAGCACGGTGAGTTTACCCCCGAGGATGCACGCATGACAGCGCGCGTGCTAACGGCCTATGCGGTTGGAATGCCTGCATATATTTTTGTCAAAGTTTATGCGACAGCGTACTGGGCACGGCAGGATACAACGTCACCGATGTGGGCGTCTGTTATTGCCACGGTATTTAATATTGCGCTTAGTCTTTATTTAGTGCTGCTGACACCTATGGGTGTTGAAGGTATTGCGCTGGCGACAGCGCTGGCGGGGTGGCTGCAGATCGTTATTTTAGGGCGCGGTTTGCGAGCGCAGGAAGATACGCGATGGGATGCCCGTTTCAAGACAGCGGCTCTAAAGATATTTGCAGCAAGTTTGGCTATGGCTGCGGCACTTTATATGGCGATGCCGTATACAACGTCGTTTTTCCTTGAAGATGCCGCGCTAATACAGCAAATTACCGGACTGGTAATTCTGATCGGCGGCGGCGCTAGTGTATATGCGGCTGTCATACTGGGGACAGGTGCGGTCAGAATAAACTATTTAAAGAAAATACTGAAAAAGGCTCGTAAGTAATGAAACGTATTCTATCTTGTATGCAACCTACATCACATCTTCACCTCGGTAATTATCTGGGTGCGTTGAAGAACTGGGTGAAGTTGCAGGATGAGGGCGGCGAATGTTTCTATGGCGTGGTTGATCTGCATGCCATTACGCAGCCTTATGAGCAAGATGCCCTCAAGCAGGCAACGCGTGAGATTGCGGCGGCTTATATTGCGGGCGGTGTTGATCCGAAGAAGTCAGCTTTGTTTGTACAGTCATCCGTGCCAGAGCATTCACAGCTTATGTGGCTTTTGGCGACTATGAGCCAGATGGGCAAGCTGGAGCGTATGACGCAATTCAAGGATAAGGCAGGCAAGCATAAGGAACGCGCAGGACTGGGCTTGTTCGCATACCCAGTGCTGATGGCGGCCGATATTCTTATATACAACGCTACGCACGTACCTGTTGGCGAAGATCAAAAACAGCACCTGGAGCTAGCGCGTGATATCGCGTCGACATTTAATACGCGTTATGGTGTTGAGCACTTCGTTCAGCCTGAACCTTATATTATGGGTGAGGCAACACGCGTAATGAGCTTGCGTGACGGTACACAGAAGATGAGTAAGTCGGCCGAAAGTGATATGAGCCGTATTAACCTTACCGATGATGCCGATACTATTGCTAAGAAGATCCGCAAGGCAAAGACTGATGCTGACGCACTGCCTGATAACATGAAAGCGCTGGAAGATCGTCCAGAGGCGAAGAACCTAGTAACGCTCTATGGTGCGCTTGCTGATAAAACGAGTGACGCGGTCATTAAAGAGTTTGCGGGTAAGACTTTCTCTGAATTTAAGCCAGCACTTGCCGATGTGGCTGTTGCGCATTTGGAGCCTATCACCAAGCGCATGACGGAACTAATGTCTGATACTGCTGAAATTGATGCAATACTGCATAAGGGTGCTGAAAAAGCACGTGGTGTAGCCAAGCCTATCTTCCAACAAACCATGGATATTATGGGTTTCTGGAAATAGATTTTTCTTCCCAAGTTTTCTAAAACTTGCTACCTCATAAATATGGGAAAAGACAATAATTCAAAAATGCGATTGCGCGTAACCCAAGCGTCGTTGAACCAAACGGCTTTGGATTACGGGCGCAATATGGCGAATATCTATCAGGCTATTCGTGAAGCTGTTGCGCGTGGGAGTGATATTCTGGCCTTTGAAGAGCTGACGTTAACCGGTTACGAAGCAAACGATGATTTTCAGAAGGTTGATAATGAAGAGCTTCTGGAGATGCTCGATGATATTGCAACCTATGCGAAATCACTCGACCCCAATCTGATTATTTCTATCGGTCACCCTTGGCGATACGGTAATAAAAATATGATGGCTGAACCTCCGTATCAGGAGGAGCGCGTTAAAAACCCTTTGTATAATCGTATGGATTTACCGTTCAACGTGCAGAGTTTCATTATGAATGGTGAAATTCTGGGCATGACAGCCAAAATGCATCTTTACAATGATGGCCGCGGTTACGAGAAGCGTTACTTCTCTGAATGGAGTATGGAAGCCGCGGATAAGCTGGATGGTTTTTTCGGCACAATCGAAGTACCTCTTGATCGCGATGGTAAGCGCAAAACTTTACTGGGTCGCCCGATTATTCATGTGAAGGACGGCGATCGTGCATTTAACCTTGCGCATATCATTTGTGAAGAGAAGTGGATCGCGACTGACTTTGGTGGCTACCCGCATAATGATGTGAGTTATAACTGGGATAGTCCTGTTGCGGCGTATCGTCGCCATTTGACAGCGCGCAAGGGGACAGTTCTTGTTGTCGCTAATGCTAGCCCGCCAACGGCCTTGAAAATCAAGAAGCATGAACATCTTGCAAAATTGGCATCTGAGTATGCTGATGTCGTCATTGATACTGATGGTCTAGGTAGTAGCGGTTCTACATTTGCGCAACATGGTCATCGTCTGATCGCGCAGAAGGGTAAGATTATCTATAGCGGGCAGCGCGTTTCCATGGGGCGCGTGGCACTATCGACGAATGATGTGCTTGTTACACCGGCAAAGGCTCAAACGAAGGTGCATGCACACACCAAGGTTAAGCGCTCTTTAAAGGGTAAGAAGCCATCTATCGCGTCCCTCAGAAAAGAAGAGATAAAAGCAGCGGCATGGGATCGTTTGGATGATACTTCTCGTGAATATGAGGAAGTCATCCGTATGACGGCGCTTTGGCTGTTTGATTATCTCAAAAAGACTAAAGGTTCTGGTGTCGCGCAAGCCCTTAGCGGCGGTGCTGACTCGGCGTTTAACAGTGTTATCGTCTATGCGATGGTGTCTCTTGCTATTAAAGAGTTAGGCGTTGAAGGTTTCTGTAAAGAAATGAAGCACCTGCCGTTTAAAGACGAAATCTTAGCAGCTGGGCAGGTGAGTGAGGTAGAGGCAATCAAAGTGGCTATGCGTCATATGATGACCAATGTCTATATGGGCACTGATAACTCGTCTGATGATACGAAGAATGCTGCTCGCACTTTGACCGAGGGCGGGGTGGATGAAAACGGCGTAGCCTTTGATGGTATCGGCGGCGTTTATGAACAGCAGAATATTCAAGACTTTCTTGATTTCTGCGCCATGGCGATGGCGGTTACGGATAGCACGCAGATCGAAATGTCCCGTAAGCTTGCATTGCAGAAGGTTATTGCCGAGCACTTGCGTCTGAAACCAGGTAGTTTGAGTGCTGAAGAGCTTTCCAAGCGTGAAGCAGAGATTAAGGCCGAGTACCCGGAAGTCACGCAGCTTATGTCGGCGGCTAATCCAACGCAGCTTGTGGCTTATGAGAATGCACAGGCAGCGTTGCGTCAGGTGCTAATTAATCGCCGTGCAAATATGGAGAATAAGCGCCCTGTAGCAAACCCGAACCTTGATGAAGCGCGCAATGCTTACGCAACCTACGGCGGTGATTTACATTCCGGTGTGTTTAATTTGAATGCGCATTTGCCGAAAGCCTATCAATTAAAGCTGATGCGTTATTTGCATGATCATGGTTTGAAGGGCGTGCTGGAGCCTGTTAAAGCATTAGGGCCTGTCTTAAGGAATAAGCCGACAGCCGAGTTACAGCCGCGTGATGCGAGCGGCAAAGTGACACAGAATGATGAGGACGCGCTTAAGGGTAGTTTCGAGCAGCTGAACCGCGTTGCCGAGTACATGCTGTATGACAAGGTTTTATCGTTTGGTGGAGAGCGCCGCTTGAATGCGCAGGAAGTCTTCGAGCATTGTAAGGCTGATCCTCTGTTCGAGGGTGTTGAAGATGATGTGCTTTATGACATGGTCATGTTCCGTTATCAGCGTTGGGCAATTTCACAGTTTAAGATTCATGCATCTCCGTACGGGCCGACCATGGGCTATAACGTCGATCACCAGAGTTCTCTGCGGACGCCTAATTGGAGCGGAAACGATCAAAACAAATTAGTGGATCTCGGCGTTAAGCTTGTTTTTGCCGAGGCGGCAAAGCAGGGCGTTAAGCTTAAGGGCGGTGATCAAGTTCTCATGCATAAACGCGCGATGCAGGATGAGGGCTTTGTCGAGCAATTCCAGCATTTCTTGCGAGGTCGCGATGGTGCGCTAGATTTTGACGTGAAGCGTGTGTTCGATCGTGTTGCTGATAAAGGGTGGGATAAAGCTTTTACGCCGCTGCCTGAAGATCATGCCATCATGGTGAATTATAACCTACGATAGGCAAGTCAGCGTGTATAACTGGCCATAAGGAACATTTTTCTTAACATCTTGTTTGCTTTTTGCTGACAAGATGGCAAAATAGACAAAGATTAATTTCCTACGGTGTTCACCATGTTTAATAAAATCACACGTTGTTTCAATATTGCTCTTCTTACTTTTACGATTGGCGTAGGCGCTAGTAACCAAGCGCGTGCTGACTATTTCGTATGGCAGGACGTCGATACAGGGGTGTCACTGTCATTCCCTGATACGTGGAAAGTTGTCAGCAATAAATCAGCAGATGATGTGATTACGGTGATGCCTGAGTCAGGCCGTGCGCACGCGGCGTGCCGAATCCGTACACGTGATGACGCTCGTTACTCCATTTATCCAGTTCACTATTCGGCCGATATTCAGAAGATCGCTTACAACATGGATTTCTGGAATAATTATCTGCATGAATACACAGACTACGAGATTCACAATATTCAGGTTGGTGCCGGTTTAGGTCGCGGTTATGCGGGCTACGCACTTGCTGAGTATGAAGGTGCAGTGCAGGGGCCTTATATGCACCGCCGTGCATTGATGTTCGCTTCACTTTACAATGATCGTGCATACATTCTGGAATGCTCTTCTCATGCGGATGCGTTCGGTATGTGGAAGAAAATTTTCCTAAGCATTGCGACATCTATGAACTTCGAGAAGGCCGACCATGAAATATACACAGGCCATTACCGTAATTACCTTGCCGATCCTCGTATCGAGTTTAAAGGTGATGAAGGTGAGAATGTGATCGTTTACTAATCACTTTCCAAGTTAGTAGTAGTTTTTTCTAATTCAATCCTACCGTTGTGCGAATAGATGTGCTTATAATGAGTTCGAGTAACTTTTAAGCACACTGATCCCTATGCAAATATACTTGCCAATTGCCGAAATGACGGTCCCGGCGGAGTCAATTCTGCTGCTGGGGACTTTTGTCGGCTTTTTGTCGGGTTTATTCGGTGTTGGTGGCGGCTTTCTTACTACACCATTTCTGATTTTTATGGGGTTGCCGCCGGGTATTGCTGTTGGTACTCAATCCAATCAACTGGTGGCAGCTAGTCTTTCAGGTGTTTTAGCGCATTTCAAAAAAGGTAATGTCGATTTCAAGCTGGGCGGGGTTATGCTCGTCGGTAGTTTGCTGGGCTCCGTCATTGGTGTTTCGCTATTTAAGCTTCTGAAACATATGGGGCAGATTGAGTTTGTTATTCCGCTGCTTTATGTGTTTTTGCTCGGCTCCATGGGCTTGATGATGTTCTATGAAAGCCTGAGCTCAATGCTGAAAAAGAAGGATGTTGAAGGTGATGAGTCATCCAAGCTGATGCACCATAAGTTCTTTACCTCGCTACCATACAAAATGCGTTTTCCTCGTTCCAAGCTCTATGTTAGTGCGCTAGTCCCCGGGGCTATTGGTTTTGTTGGTGGGCTGCTTGTTTCCATTATGGGGATTGGCGGTGGCTTCTTGTTGGTTCCCGCGATGATCTATATTTTGGGGATGCCTACGATATTGGTCGCTGGTACGTCTTTGTTCCAGATTATGATCACCACAATTTTTGCGACAATTATGCAGGCTGTAACGAACCATACGGTGGATCTGGTGTTGGCGGCTATGCTTATATTCGGTGGTGTGGTTGGAGCGCAGTTCGGGGTGCGTTTCTCTCGTAAGTTAAAAGGTAGCTACGCCCGTTTCTTGCTCGCCTCTATGTTGCTGATTGTCTGCTTTAAATTGGCAGGAGATCTGTTTATTGCGCCAACCGAGCTATACAGCACGGAGGTGAACTAGTGTTTCGCTTTGTATTGCTGGCTTTCGTTATCATGTGCGGTCTTGCTCCCAAGGCTTATGCGTTTGATAGCGATCTTCTAACGATTGGTCTTGCTGATGATACCGTTCAGATAACAACAGGGTTTAACGGTAGCCGTTTGACAATCTTTGGGGTTAAGCGCGAGCAGGGTGATCTTGCCATTGTTGTACGCGGGCCTGAGCGACGCGTTACTGTGCGCCGTAAGGGGCAAAGCCTTGGTATGTGGCGTAACGTCGATGATATGCGCTTTCGTAATGTGCCGTCTTATTATGACTTTGCCATGAGTGGTGTGGAGCGTGAGATTGCGCCCGCTATTCTGCGCCGTGAATATGGTATTGGCGTTGACTCGTTAAACTTTGATGCGCTCGGGCGTAATACCGAAGCTGAAATCCGAACTTTCCGTGAAGCTTTGATCCGAAACAAGCAGATGCACGGGCATTTTGCTTTGGAGCCTGAAAAAATCACGTTTTTGAGTGATGAGTTTTTCAGGGTGGATTTTGATATACCCGCAGATGTTCCGACAGGACGCTACACCATTATGACCTATCTGTTTCAGGATGGGCGTGCTGTGGGGGAGCGTAAGACGGACTTGCGCATAGGGCAGGTCGGTTTTAGTGCTAGCGTATACCGCTTTGCGCATAATAACTCTTTGCTGTATGGTATTGCCGCCGTGTTGATGGCGCTGTTCGCAGGCTGGCTTGTGAACTTGTTTTTTAGAAAAGAGTAATAATTTATAAATTTAGGGATTGGTTTAGGCGAGGCATCGAAAGATGACAGAAGAAGAAACTTCGAATAGTAACGGATATCAAGGTACGCGCCGCGGTGATGGTGGCGTTTATCTGGTTGTTACAGATGATACAGAAGAGTTTAGTTTGGCGCTACGTTATGCAGCCCGCCGTGCGGAAACAGCACGTGCCCATGTCGGGATTTTGCACGTTTCAAGCATTGATGATTTTCAACATTGGGGCAATGTCGAGGAGATGATGCGCCGTGAATTGCGAGAGCAGGCGGAGAAATCTATCTGGAATGCAGCTAAGCGTGTGAACGATTTGAACGGTCATCGTCCTGTTTTGTACATGCGTGAAGGCAGCCGCATTGATAATGTTATCGATATCATTAATGAAGACGACAATATCAGAATGCTTATTCTGGCGGCATCTGCCGGCGGTAAAGGCCCCGGGCCTCTGGTTAGCCATTTTACAGGTAAAGGGCTAAGCCGTTTGCGTGTGCCTATTACGGTTGTTCCGGGTGATCTTGAACCGCAAAAGATTGACGCTTTGGCGTTATAGGACTACATAACTGCTATGTTTATTGAATTTGAAGAAACACCTAATCCAAACACATTGAAGTTCTTGCCGGGGCAGCAGGTGCTCGCGAGTGGTACGCGTGAATTTAAAACCTTGGAAGAAGCAGCGGTTTCACCGCTGGCAACGCGTTTGTTTACGCTGGATGGTGTGCAGGGCGTTTTCTTTGGTCGTGATTTTGTATCGGTGACACGCGCCGAAGGTATTTCATGGGATCAGCTGAAGCCTATGATCTTGATGCTGCTGATGGAGCATTTATCCGCTGGATTGCCTGTGATTTCCGAAGAGGCATCCTCTGCCACTGTGCATGAAGATGATAGCGAAATCGCCCGACAAATTCGTGAGCTTCTGGATACGCGAGTTAAGCCTGCTGTTGCCATGGATGGCGGCAATATAGAGTTTTCACGCTTTGATGATGGTATAGTCTTTCTGCGTATGGAAGGCGCTTGTGCAGGTTGTCCGAGCTCTACTATGACACTCAAACACAGTATCGAAGGTCTTTTGAAACACTTCATTCCTGAAGTGGAACGCGTTGAGCCTGAAGAGTTAGAGCCTTACTAGGTTTATTCTGCGCCTGTATCTACATAATTGATATTTGTGACTTGCTGTCCGATTTTCGGGTGGACTAGTAGCATACCTAGCCAGCGCCATCTGGTTTCTTCGAATTTTTCTTCCTTCGGTACTGACATTGTACAGTTTACGCGGATGCGTTCAGCTTGCATTTTTTCTTGCAAACGTAGTTCAACGCGGCGTGAACCTATATGTTCTATTGTTGGTTTTTCGCTGTCAGAGATAAAGCAGCTAAGTCTGTCAGCTTGGTTTTGCAGGCTTTCGGATAAAGTGAAGCCGATATCTGGGCGCGGGCTTGATAGCAACGGGTCTGCAGGCTCTATGTCGCGGGCATGAATAGGAAGGGCGTTTACAATCATGCGGAAGCGTTCCATATCACCAAATGACTCAGTCATTGAAAAACGCGGGATGTTATAGGGGTTTGTTGTACCTGCACTAACACCTGAATGCTGGCCGAAGGCTGCGTTGAAGCCAAGTTCTTTAACAATATTAATGTAGGCCGCACTTGTTTCCCCGAAAGGGTATGCAAAAAGCTTGGGCGCTTGTCCTAATTCTTTGCGGCTGATAACCAACGCATTGTTTATCTGGCGGCGGATTTCTTCTTCAGGCTCATTATACAGGCGTGTGTAACCTGCAGGATGAAGCCCTATTGTGACTAATTCGTTTTTAGCTAACTTGCGTAGGCTGGACCAGTCGATGTGCCTGTTTGTTTCGCTGGAGATCTGGTCTGCGGCAACAAAGATTGTAAAGGGTATGCCTGCTTCGATTAGTAACGGTACGGCATTTTCAATGACGGATTTATGGCCGCCATCAAATGTAATAGCAACGCTATGGTGTGGCAGAGGCTCGTCATTTTTCTGCGCGGCCAGAATTCGTGGCAGCGGTAGAATATTGTAGGCACCTTCAGTAAGCTCGGTAATGTGCGATCTGAATTGCTCTACACGGATATTGGTTTCAGGGTAGGCATCTTCGCCAACGCGGTGGTAGGCAAGGATAACAGCCGCATTTTTGTCTTCAGGTACTAATTGCTCAGCATAAGCCATGTGGCTGCACAGGAGCAGCGCCACTAAAAAAGTGTATAAAACAGGACTTAAAATGCGCATAATGCAGACTATATGGAATAAGCATAAAAAAGCCAGAACAAAACGAGGAAAACATGACTGACAAAAGTAAAATTATCTCTGACGCCGCGATGGACATTCTGTTTCGTGATGCCCGTACATATAACGGCTGGCAAGATAAAGAGGTTTCCGAAGTATTGCTTCAGGCGGTTTATGATTTGATGAAGTGGGGTCCCACTAGTGCTAACTGTAGTCCTGCGCGTTTTAAATTCGTGAAGAGCCCGGAAGCCAAGCAGAAGCTTAAGCCGCACTTGTCTGAGGGGAACGTTGATAAGACGATGTCGGCGCCTGTAACCGTTATCATTGCTAACCATATGGAATTTTATGAAGAGCTGCCAAAGCTATTTCCGCATACCGATGCTAAAAGCTGGTTTGTCGGCAATGAAGGCATGATCAAGGATACTGCCATGCGTAACGGCACATTGCAGGGCGCTTATTTGATGCTGGCCGCACGTTCACTAGGTCTCGATTGTGGTCCTATGTCAGGTTTTAATAAAAAAGGTGTGAAGGACACGTTCTTTCCTGATGAGAATGTGGAAATCAATTTCCTATGCAATCTGGGTTATGGTGATGCCGATAGCTTGTTTGCACGCAGCCCTCGTTTTGATTTTGATGAAGCGGCAGAAATTCTGTAATGCCTGAAACTCCTTATTATGTTCTTGCCATTGATACGGCGATGGCTGGCTGTAGTGCTGCAGTTTTCGACGTGAATGCTGATAAAACTTATAGCATCTGCAAGCAAATGCCGCGTGGGCAGGCTGAGCATCTTGTGCCAATGGTTCAAGATTGCGTTAATCAAGCAGGTATTGCATTCGAAGACATAGGTTTGATTGCTGTTACTGTTGGCCCAGGCGCGTTTACAGGGCTGCGTATAGGCTTGTCGACGGCTCGAAGTTTTGGGGTAGCACTCGATGTGCCTGTTGTTGGTGTGACGACGCTGGAAGCGCTGGCGCATGATTACTTGTCCCAGAATAGCCTGGAGGGCCATGATGCTCTTTTAGTTGTCATTGAAACAAAGCGTAAGGATTTTTATTGGCAAGCCTTTGGTTCTGACGGTTCGGAGCTCACGGAAGCGGCCGCACAGGATGCGGGCGAGGCTGTTTTATGGGCTAAGTCCAAAGGATTCGCATGCGTTATGATCGGAGATGCTTGTGAACGCTTCACTTCCGAAGTGCCCGAGCATGATTTCAGACAAGAAAAAGAATATTTTTTACCTTCTCCTGAGGTAATGGCGAAAGTTGCTGTAAGCCAGTTCTCAAAAGGGATGGCACGGGGGTCTGAGCCGCTGTACTTACGTGATGCAGATGTGAGTATGTCAAAAAGAGAGCAACGAGTTATTGAACAAAACTCTAAATAACGTTAGAAAAAACTTATATATCCTTTCGGATAGGCAAAAAATATAAAAATAGGAGACGGAAAAGGCGATGCCGGAAAAAATTGAACATGCTGATTTGTTGGCTTTTACAAGTGATATTGTGGCTGCGCACGTCTCTGGTAATCAGGTTCCTACAGAAGAGCTTCCGGCGCTTATTCAAAAAGTCTACAGAACGCTTGCTTCAGTTCAAGGCGAAGAGCCTCCGCACGCTGAACGTCCGCAGCCTGCTGTTCCAATCAAGAAATCGGTAACGGATGATTACATTATTTGTCTGGAAGACGGCAAGAAGCTGAAAATGCTGAAACGTCACCTGATGTCTGCCTACAACATGACGCCTGAGCAATATCGTGAGCGTTGGGGCTTGCCTGCGGATTACCCAATGGTCGCGCCAAGCTACGCCAAAAAGCGTTCAGCGCTAGCCAAAGAAATCGGCCTTGGTACTACAGGGCGTTAACCCTCTAGTTTCTAAATATCTTCAAATATGATTTTTACTAACTGCTTAGCTCTATACCGCGGTCTTTTGCTGCTGTTAGTGCTTTATCAAACAGCTTCTGGATCCCGTCGTCGGCCATGAGGACTTTTAGGGCAGCCTCTGTTGTGCCGCCAGGGCTTGTGACGTTTTGACGCAGTGTTGAGGCTTCTGCTTGTGGTTCTGCTTTGGCCAGGTTAGCGCTGCCTATTACTGTCTGGCGCGCTAGCCTTGTGGCTAGTTCTTCGCTGAGACCGCAGTGCACGCCTGCTTTGGCCATTGTTTCAATTAGCAGAAAGACATAGGCGGGACCACTGCCTGATAGGGCAGTAACAGCGTTGAGCAAGTCTTCGTCATCCATCCACTCAACCATGCCAATAGCTTCCAGCAGTTTTGTCGTTTGTTGCTTGTGGTCTTCGGTGGCGTGAGGATTTGCGACGGCGACGCTAATACCCTGACCGATTGCCGACGGTGTATTTGGCATAGCGCGAATGATGGGCTGTGTTTCGCCGAACGCTTTTTCGAAATTGGTGATCGTCTGCCCTGCGGCGATAGACATGATTAATGCCGTGCGTGGCAAAACAGGTGCTAGTTGCTTGCATACCTCAGCCATAATCTGCGGCTTGGTGGCCATGACGAAGATGTCGGCATGGATATCAGCATCAGCGAAGGCTGTTACGCTTTTATAAGCTGTGACTGGGTTCGGTGCGTATTCTGCAAATGTTTCCGGAAGGCCTGCGGGATCAATGATAAAGGCGCGGCCGATGATCTTACTGTCGAGCCAGCCTTTCAGCATGGCGCTGCCCATCTTGCCGCATCCGATCAGTGCAATGTCGAGGGGCTTGATGTTGCTCATGCGGCTCCTTTAGGGCTTATGCTTCGCCTTCACTGTCTGCCATAGCAAGTACCAGAACGTCATCGTTCATGTGGATCTTGCTGGAGAGCATGTGGAAGACGCTGAAATGACGCTCACATTCGGCGAGTGAAATCTCGATCAGGTCTACGATATGGTCGGCACCTGATGTTTGGTTCATGCCGCGGAACAATGTCGTGTGGCGGAAAATCGGTGTGTTTGTATCCTCAGGGATATCAAAATGACCGAGCCATAAATTCTGGTTAATCGCCATCAAAGCGCGTGCTGCCATTGTTTTGTGGGATTCAGGAATTGTCAGGTCCATTTCGCAGAAGAACTGCATGGCGCTGAAATTTTCCTGCCATAGGAAAGTCATGCGGTATTGGCCGCGCTTGCCTGTAACGTGCACAAACAGCTCGTCAGGGTGAGGGCGGTCAAACGTCCAATCATGGCTGGCCATCACGTCTTCTACGGAGTCCAGAGGATTGCTTACGTCGCTAAAGATATCTAATTTCTCGCTCATTACTTCTTTTTAGTCTTTGAGGTTGCTTTAGTCGCAGTGTCCTTTTTCTGAGGCGCTGCGGATTTCTTCTCTGTGTTCTTGCCGCTGTTTTCAAGGGCTTCAACACGCTTTTCCAGTGCGGCGATCATGGCCATGGCACGGTCTAAATCTTCGCGCGGTACAAGGTCCATACGGTGTGCCATGTCGTCCATACGTGATTTAATTTCTTCACGTATCTGTTGTTGCATACCGCTTGCGATGTTAACTGCACCACCTGCTACGCGGGCGATATCATCAAGTATCTTAGGATCTGGACCCATAGAAATTTCCTCGCACAAAGAATAAGTTTGTTGAGTAACAGAACAATTCGGGGCAGGCAATGCTCTGAAGAAAACTATGTGTGGATAACCGTGTATATGTGGATAACATCTCACAGCTTCTCACTTGCTTGTTCTTTTTCATAGAGAATGCTAGGAAATAGAGCAGAACATTTCTTTTTTATATCCAAGGAGACAGCATGATTATTATTACGGGTGGTGCAGGGTTTATCGGTTCAAACCTTGTGGCAGGTCTTGAGAAAAAGGGCTTACGCAATCTGGTGATTTGCGATGTGCTCGGCAAAGATGATAAATGGCGCAATATTGCCAAGCGTGAGCTGCGCGATATCGTTCACCCTGATGATCTGTTTAGCTACATGGAAGAGCATGAAGGCGAGATTGAAGCTATCTTCCATATGGGCGCGATCTCTTCTACTACCGAGCGCGATGCCGACCTTATTGTGAAGAACAATATTGATTTGTCACGCAAGCTCTGGCGTTGGTGCACTAAGAATAACGTGCGCTTGATTTATGCTTCGTCTGCGGCGACTTATGGCAGCGGCGATCAAGGCTTTTCTGATAATGATGCTCCTGAAGAGCTTGAGAAGCTGCGTCCACTGAACACATATGGCTGGTCAAAGCATGCATTTGATCGTCGTATTAGCCGTATCGTTCATGATCCTAAGTCTGTGGGTGACGAGAAGACTCCGCCACAATGGGCAGGTCTGAAGTTCTTTAACGTCTATGGGCCTAATGAATACCATAAAGGGGATCAGATGAGCGTTGTATGTAAGCTTGTGCCTCAAGCAGCGGCGGGAGCAGCAGCTCGTTTGTTTAAATCCAGCAATCC
>DUBU01000028.1:62734-66071 GCA_012960155.1 Micavibrio sp.
GGTCAGAAGCGTGACTTTGTTTATGTGCGTGGCTGTGTTGATGTGATGCTTTGGCTTTATGATAATCCGAAAGTATGCGGCCTGTTTAACGTTGGTAGCGGTGAAGCACGCAGCTTTAAAGATTTGGCCACGGCGGTTTATCAGTCCATGAATCTTGAGACCAAGATCAATTACATTGATATGCCTGAGCAGCTTAAGGGGCGTTATCAGTATTTCACTGAGGCAGATATCAGCAAGTTACGTGAAGCGGGCTATGATAAACCGCTGACTAGCCTTGAAGATGGTGTGCGCGAATACGTGCAGGACTACATGACTTCTGCTGATCCTTATCTGTAATTCTGATGGCTTGGGAATTTCCGCAAATTGATCCGGTAGCGTTTGCCGTAGGGCCTTTTGCCGTTCGTTGGTATGCGCTCGCGTATCTCGCCGGTATTCTGGCGGGGTGGAAGTATGTCTGTTATCTGGCCAAGCTTGGGTATAAAGGACGGGAAGACGAAATTCCGCTAAAGCAGCAGGCGCTTGATGACTTTTTACCATGGGCCATTGCCGGCGTTATTTTCGGCGGCCGTATTGGCTATATCCTGTTTTATCAATTTGGATATTATATTGAAAATCCGACGCATATTTTCGCGGTTTGGGAAGGTGGTATGTCTTTCCACGGCGGGGCGCTTGGTGTCATCGTTGCGATGATTGTCTATGCCATGCGCCATAAACTGCCATTACTAAGGCTCACGGATCTGGTCTGTTGTGCTGTGCCTATCGGCTTGTTCTTCGGACGTCTAGCCAACTTTATTAATGGTGAGCTATTTGGGCGTGTGACGGAGTCCCCGATTGGCATGGTCTTTCCTAGAGGCGGGGACTTGCCGCGTCACCCAAGCCAGCTATATGAAGCAGTACTGGAAGGTTTAGTCTTGTTCTTGGTTCTGCTGGCTTTGGCGCATAAAGATAAAATCCGTAATAAGCCCGGCATTATCTCTGGCGTATTTCTGATTGGCTATGGTCTGTCACGTTTTACGATCGAGTTTTTCCGCGAACCTGATGAGCAAATTGGTTATCTGATGACGTATTTTACTATGGGGCAGTTGTTATGTGTTCCTATGGTTCTTGGTGGTCTTACCTGTATCTTCTATGCGTTAAGGTTTAACAAGGAGAGCGGAGACAATGGACTTTCTGCAAGCACTGAAAAATGAGATCGACCATAACGGGCCGATAACCATTCATCATTTCATGCAGCAATGTGTGCTGCATTATTACAGCAGCCAGCAAGTATTTGGTCGGGATGGTGATTTTGTCACATCGCCTGAGATTTCTCAGATGTTCGGCGAGATGATCGGGGCTTGGTGTGCTGATATCTGGATGCAGATGGGTAGCCCTAAAGAGTTTCGTCTGGTTGAATGCGGTCCGGGGCAGGGGACTCTTATGGCGGATATTTTGCGTGCCACCAAGTCAGTCCCTGGTTTTCATGAGGCCATGATTGTTGTGCTGGTTGAGAATAGTAAGGCGCTGCGTCAGCGTCAGTTACAGACTTTAGAGGGCGTGCATATAACTTGGTATTCGGACTGGCCGCAGATCGAAGGTGATAGCCCGATGATCATGATAACGAACGAGTTTCTGGACGCACTGCCGATCCATCAATTGCAATATCAAGAAGGGCGCTGGCGCGAGCGTGTTGTCGGATTAAGCGCCGTGGGTGAGTTAACCTATGGTTTGGCTGAACCACACCCTGTTGCCACTCAATCTATTCCAGAAGGCCTGCCTGAACCACAGGAGGGTGATATTCTGGAGGTTTCACCGAGCCGTAGGGCTTTCGTTGATTTTGTGGATCAGCAGCTGTCTTTAAGCGGGGGGGCGGCACTGTATATCGATTATGGTCACCTTCAGAGTGCCTATGGTGATACGTTGCAGGCCATGAAGAGCCATGAATATGTTCATGTGCTCCCTACAGCGGGTGAGGCTGATTTGACCAGCCACGTTGATTTTGCAGCGCTTCAGAAGCATAGTGAGTTTCTGGCACATTATACAACGACGCAAGGGGCGTTTTTGAAGGCCTTGGGGATCGGTCTGCGCGCAGAGGCCTTGAAGCAGAATGCAACGCCTGAGCAAGCTAAGGATATTGATTCAGCGCTTAAGCGTTTATGTGATAACGAAGAGATGGGGCAGCTGTTTAAGGTGCTGTCTGTTGCGAGTATAAATTTAAAACCAGCAGGATTTTGATGTTTTTAAAGAGTGATGTTCTAGAACGCGATGATGTATTTCACGGCTTCTTTGATAAAAGAGGCAGGGAAGCTGCGTATCTGGAAGAGCGTAAGATACCCCTTTATACCTTAAAACAGATACACAGCCCGCTTTGTCATGCTGTTGAGGGGCATTTTGATTGTGTGCTGCAGGGGGATTCTCTCGTGACTGACCTTCCGGGGATGGCGCTTGGTGTTTACACGGCAGATTGTACGCCTGTTCTTTTTACGGGTGAGAAGAGGGACGGTTCGCCCGTGATCGGCGCGGCCCATGCTGGCTGGCGCGGGGCGTATAGCGGCATTCTTGATAATACAATCGCGTCACTCGTGTGGCACGGTGCCAAAGAGGATTCTATCAAGGCTGTTCTCGGGCCGACAATTGCACAAGAATCATATGAAGTTTCCCAAGAGTTCTTCGATAGCTTTATTGCACAGAGCGATGCCAACCATCTGTTCTTCAAATCTTCTAAAAATGAAGGGCATTACATGTTCGATTTGCCGGGCTATGTGATTCACCGTTTGATGAATTGCGGCGTTTCCGAGATAGGAAATGTGCATATGGATACTTATACAAATGAAATGGATTATAACAGCTATCGCAGAGCCACCCACACGAACGGCGAAAAAGGCCTGCGCCAGACTTCGGTTATTTATATAGAATCAAAATAATTGATTGATTTATGGGGCAATATTTTTATATTGTGCGCATATCCAAGTACACAGAAACACTGTTTAAAAAGAGCAGCGCGCGTTATGAAACTTATTTCGGGTAATTCCAACCGTCCTTTGGCTGAGGCAATTTCGGCCTATCTTCAAGTTCCCCTTACAAAAGCAAGCATCCGCAGATTTTCCGATATGGAAGTATTTGCGGAGATCATGGAAAACGTCCGTGGTGAAGACACGTTTGTCATTCAATCGACGTCTTACCCTGCGAACGATAATTTGATGGAGCTGCTGATTACCATTGATGCGTTGCGCCGCGGTTCTGCGCGCCGTATCACTGCAGTGATCCCGTATTTCGGTTATGCCCGTCAGGATCGTAAAACAGGCGGTCGTACGCCGATTTCAGCCAAGTTGGTGGCGAACCTGATTACAGCGGCGGG
>DUBU01000029.1 GCA_012960155.1 Micavibrio sp.
AATTTGAAGGTGCGCGCATCAATCTACTGCAGCTTTTGCAGTCTGATAACGCGTTGTTCAATGCGCGCCTTGCGTTGGTGAACGGTGAATTCCGCGTGCTAGCGTCCCAATTTGCCGTTCTGGCAAGCATGGGCAGATTGCAGGAATCTATGAATGTTGTAGAAGCGTCCGCAAGACAGAAATGATGATGTCATGGCCAAGTCTAAAACTGAACAAGAGCCGGAAGTCGTTGCAGACCCATTACTTCAATCCCTTGTATTCTTAACCGCTCATTACGGGCGCGCTAAATCCGCCGAAGCCATTTTGGCAGGATTAGCCTATGATGAAAATGCTATGGGCGCGGCCTTGTTCTGCGAAGCAGCGGATCGTTTAGGATTGCGCGCCAAAACGGCAAGACGTAAAGATCTCTCTAAATTATCACAGCCTTTACTGCCCGTTGTGGCCATTTTGAATAACGCGCAGTGCTGCGTTATCTTGGCGATAAGCGGAAATAAGGCGCAGGTCTATCTACCTGAAATCGGAGAGAAAAAAGACATTAAGCTGTCTGATCTGGAGAAGTCTTACGCAGGTTTTGTAATCTATGTTCACCCCCGTGCAGAATTTACAGACCCTGAAGCACCACACGTCGATGACGCGGATCGTCACTGGTTCTGGAGTGTCGTTGGTGAGTGTAAAGGTCTTTACGCGCGTGTCGCGATCGCGGCTATCTTGGTCAACCTGTTCGGTGTTGTCGGTCCACTCTTTATTATGAATGTCTATGATCGTGTTATTCCGAATAGCGCGATTGAAACAGGCTGGGTTTTGGCTATTGGCGCGTTAACGGCCTATGTCTTTGACTTCATCATGCGCACGCTGCGTGGATATTTTATCGACGTAGCAGGACGTCGTATTGATGTTGTGGCTAGCCGCCGTATCTACGATCAATTGCTTAATATGAAACTTGCAGGCAAGCCACCGTCAGGCGGTGTCTTTGCCAACATGTTGCGTGATTTTGAATCTGTACGTGAATTTCTGACTTCGGCCACTGTAACAGGTCTTGTTGACCTGCCGTTTACATTATTCTTCTTGCTGATTATTTACCTGATCGGCGGTCCGATAGCCTTTATGCTCGGCTCACTGATCGTTTTTGTGATCGGCTTTGGTATGCTCTTGCAAATCCCGCTAAAAGCCATGGTTCGTAAATCCATTCATAGCGCCGAAGCAAAGCATGGTCTGCTGGTCGAAACAATCGGTGCACTTGAAACTGTAAAAGCCATTGGTGCTGATGGCCGTCTGCGCGCACGATACGGAACGCATGTCGGCGCAAGCGCAGCCACGGCCCAGTCATCACGCTTTATCTCCGGCCTTGGTGTAAACTTTGCGTCATTCCTGCAAATGAGTGCCAGCATCATTATAGTTCTGATGGGAATGTATCTGGTTCAGGATGCGCAGATGAGTATGGGTGGGTTGATCGCTTGTGTGATGCTTGGGGGGCGTGCCATCGCACCAATCGGACAAGTCGCAAATCTGGTTGCTCGCTATCATCAGGCACGCACAGCATTGAAAACTTTGAACGAAGTGATGAAGCTGCCTGTCGAGCGCCCTGCGTCCAAACAATTCCTGCACCGCCCGCATCTAAAGGGCAAAATCACATTTGAAAAGGTCGGGTTTACTTACCCGAACACCGAGCGCAAAGTGCTCGAAGATATCTCCTTTACGCTGCAAGCCGGTGAAAATGTAGGTATCATCGGCCGTATTGGCTCAGGCAAAAGCACAATCGCTCGCATGATCTTGGGTCTGTATGAACCTGTTGGAGGCGCGATCTATGCCGATGACACAGATTACCGCCAGATCGATCCTGCAGATCTGCGCCGTAACATGGCTTACATCGCGCAGGATATTATTCTGTTCCGTGGCTCTATCCGCGAAAACATCGCCATCAGTAAGCCGCAAGCAACGGAAGAAGAAATTCTGGAAGCAGCCAAACTGGCGGGCGTTCACGATTTCGTATCCCGCCACCCTATGGGCTATGACGCCCCTGTGGGAGAGCGCGGTGAAGGTTTGTCAGGTGGGCAGCGTCAGGCTATTGCCCTTGCGCGAGCCATGTTGATGAAGCCCAATATTCTGGTATGTGACGAGCCAACCAACGCCATGGATGTGCAGGCTGAAAATGCGTTTGCCCATCACATCAGAGAGCAAAGCAAAGATAAAACCTTCATTCTGATCACGCATCGTCAGCATTTGCTGTCATTGGTTGATCGTTTGATCTTAGTCGATCAGGGCAAGATCATAATGGATGGTCCGCGTGATAAAGTGATCGAAGCCCTGTCACAAGGCAAGGTTAAGGTCGAGCAGGGGGCGGCATAGCCATGAGCAAAAACGAGTCAGCCTTTATGAGTGAATTGCAGGCCTCTGTCCGTCTGCGCCCGAATTACAGTTCTACACTTCTTTTGTCAGCGATCACATTGCTGATCGTATTCTTTATTATCTGGGCGAGCTTCTCGGAAATCGAAGAACTGACCCGCGGCCAAGGGCAGGTTGTGCCATCACAAGAAATTCAGGTGGTACAGTCTTTGGAAGGCGGTATCTTGGCAGAGTTATTGGTCAATGATGGTGATATCGTTGAAAAAGGTCAGATCCTGATGCGCATTAACGATGTGGCTTTTTCATCTGAAGAACGCGGCGTCGAAGCCCGTTTTGCCAGTCTTGGTGCCAAGCGCGCCCGACTAAAGGCTGAAGCCGCCGGTGAAGAGCCTACTATGCCTGATGATATTAAAGAGACAGCGCCGCGCATTGTTGAAAACGAATTGGCGCTTCATGCATCAAGGCAGGAAGAGCTGGCAAACGCAAAGTCTATCTACGCGGATAAAATCTCTCGCGCCGAAGCACAGATTTCCGAAACGAACGAAGATATTAAGCGCATCAAAAACAGTCGTGGACTTCTGTATCAGGAATTAAAGATTACATCCGAAATGGTTAAACAGCGCGCCGTGCCAAAGTTGGAAGAAATCAGATTACAGCGCGAAGTTTCTGACCTGACCGGTCAGCTCGCCGCAAACGAAGAAAAGCTAAAAGGTCTGGAAGCAGAATTAAGCGCCGCGAAAAAAGAGCTGGAAGATCAGGACACGAAATTCCGTTCTCAAGCTTTGGGTGAGTTGAACGAAGTGGAAACAGAAATCAAGCAGCTGGAAGAAAGCCTGAAATCAATCGAAGATCGTGTTTTTCGTACAGAGTTGCGCGCCCCCGTGTCAGGCATTATTAACAACATCGCCTTGAAAACAATCGGCGGGGTGATCGAGCCTGCACAGAAGCTGGTCGAGATTGTACCGCTGGATGACGAGCTAAAAGTGATTGCCAAAGTGCGTCCAAGCGATATCGCCTTTTTAAAGCCGGGGCAGGAAGTCAGCGTTAAAATTACAGCTTATGACCCGCAGCGTTACGGCAGCTTGAAAGGTCGTTTGGTGCGCATTGGTGCGAACAGTGTCAATGACCGTGAAGGCAACATCTTCTTCGAAATCGAAGTGCGCACGGACAAAAACTATATGGGCTCGGAAGAAAATCCTCTGCCGATCACACCGGGTATGGTGGCACAGGCCGAAGTGATTACAGGTAAACGCACAATCATGGAATACTTGCTGAAACCAGTGTTAAGGGCACGATCAGTAGCGCTGACGGAGCGATAAGGTTTGAAGAAGTTTTTTGCAAATCGCTGGATGCACTTTGTTTTGCTGCTGATGATTTTGTCTGTCTGCGTTTTTGTGGTGCCTGTTGACAGCCCGTTTCGTAAACGCATCCAGTTTCTGACCTTTGATTACTATCTGACGAACTACAAACGCGTTCCCGATAATATCGTAAAGATCATCGATATCGATGATGAGTCTCTGTCTAAAATGGTACAGTGGCCTTGGCCGCGTACCTACATCGCTGAGATGGTTGAGAAGCTGACTGAGGCTGGTGCCAAATCGATTGCCTTTGATGGAGTGCTCGCCGAGCCCGATAGAACATCGCCGGCACTATGGCCGCAATATGCTGATAGTGAAGATTTACGTCAGGCTTTGGCACCGCTAGAAGGCAGCTTGCGCGATAACGATAAGGTGCTGGTCAAAGCCATTGAGGACTCAGGTATATTCGTTGCAGGATTTTCATTCGGCAGTAACCCTGAGCCGCCGCGCGTCGTGCAGGAATTGTCTGTACACAGAACCGCCCGCGAAACTTTGTTAAGGCACGCATCGCGGATTCATACAACAGCACAGTTTTTGCCTGACATGGAGAGTGCCGCGGCAGGGAATGGCAGCTTCATGGCTAATGCCGAAATTGACGGTGTGATCCGTAGAACATCTTTGGTCTTTCGTGATGAGAAGCGTTTTTACCCTGCGCTAGCGTTAGAAGCTTTGCGCGTATCTTATGAGCGCCAGCCAGGTATCAAAGTAGGCCCTAATAAAGATTTCTGTGAAAACTGTATCGCGACTGAATATTCCATACTGATCGGCGACTATGAAATTCCGATCGAAAAGGAAGCCGATATTTGGGTGCATTATCGCGATATGAAGCAAGATTATATTCCGGCATGGAAGTTGTACGATGATGCACAGTTCGAAGAAATTCGTGATGCTGTGAAAGATAAGATTGTCTTTATCGGATCTAGTGCGGAAGGGCTTCTTGATTTGCGATCCACTCCGTTGGGGCTGAAGCCCGGTGTTGAAATTCACGTTAATGCACTTGAACAAATTCTGGATCAAAACTTCCTGATCAGACCCCAAATTGTAAAGGATGCGGAAAACAACTTCATTCTTTCCATTGGTCTGCTGTTGATCGTTTTGGCACCTTTCATCGGTGCATCATGGCTGGCACTGATCTGTTTCGCATTATCAGGCGGCGTGGCTTACGCTTCGTTCATATCGTTCACTGAATACGGTGTGTTGGTCGACCCTGTATATCCTGTTTTGTCAGTTCTGGTGATCTATATGCTCTCAAGTGTTTTGTCCTATATCCGCACGGAAGCAGACCGCAAGCAAGTCCGCGAAGCTTTCGGCTTGTATATCTCTCCCGACTTCATGAAGGAACTGACCAAAGATCCTGATAAGCTAAAGCTCGGCGGTGAAACAAGAGACCTGACTGTGATGTTTACCGATATCCGCAGCTTCACGACAATCTCGGAAAGCATGACACCCGAAGCCCTCATTCAGCTCATGAATGACTTTTTGACGCCGATGTCTGATCTGGTGATGGAACACCGCGGCACGATCGATAAATATATGGGTGATGCGATGATGGCATTCTGGAATGCCCCGCTGGATGATGAAAATCATGCCCGCAATGCCTGCATGACCGCGCTGAAAATGAACAAAGCGCTGGAGCCGATTAACGCCAAGATCATCGCCGACGCCGAAAAAGAAGGTAAAGCACCGGCATTGCTGGAAGCAGGTATCGGTATTAATACAGGTAAAGCCTCGGTGGGGAACATGGGATCTCGTCAACGTTTTGCGTATTCAGCACTCGGCGATACCGTAAACCTTGCCAGCCGTCTGGAAGGCCAGACTAAACAATATGGCGTACGCATCTTAATCGGGGAACAGACACGCAGGCAGGCTTCCGATATGGCAGCGCTAGAACTCGATCTGATACGCGTCAAAGGTAAGATCGAGCCTGAACGGATTTTCGTATTGCTGGGCGATGAGGAAATGTCCCGCAGTGAATATTTCAAAAGTTGGCAGATCAAACATTACCGTATGCTTGAAGCTTACCGTAAAATGAAATGGGACGATGCAATGGCGTTGGCCGAAGAATGCCAGAATATTTCGAAGGAAGGCATGACAGGTTATTACGATATGATGCAGTTGCGCCTTAACGAGATGAAATCAAATCCGCCTGAACAAGGATGGGATGGTGTGTTCGTTGCAACCACCAAATAAAAAGCGCCACTATGGGCGCTTTTTAAAGTTATAGAATATTTACAGGATATTGGTGTTTCCAACATCTATCAGGTTTTGCTCAATCAACAAGGTTCCACCGGCAATTCCAAATTCATAGTATCCGCCGCTCAAGCCGTTATCTGTTGCGCTTAACGCGGACGCAATTGAAGCGCTGTTAACTGAACCTAGGGATACGCCGCCATTGTCGTCAATTGATAGCGTGTTACCTCCTGCTCCAGAAGATATAGTCAGGGTATTGTTGTCGCTTGAACCCATTAAATTTAAAATATTTGCTAATGACAGAGTAAGATCTGTTGTGCCGCTTGTGCCTAGATCTAATGTCTCTATATGTGCGATGTTGTGATCTGAGGAGCTGCGCAAATCAAGATCAACTTGCATGTACAAAGTATCGTCACCTGCTCCACCATTAATCAGATCAAAGTCTTCATTGTTAACTTCAAATACATCGTTGCCATCAAAGCCATACATTGAGACATTTTGGAACCCGCCATCACTCAGTAGATTAGCAACATGGCTAGCAATCAAGTCTTGATTACCAGCGGAGGCTTCAATGTTATTTGCAGCACCTGAAGTATCCTCTAATGAGCCGTCAAGTACAGCATAATCAGCAACAACGACATTACCGTTATCTAATAACGTATCACTAATCCATAGTTGGTAACCGTTTCCGAACTGGAAGCTTTGGTATGCCGAAACAGTCGCGTCTGTCGCAACATTAAAGCCGCTCAAGCCACCTTCAGTGGAATTATTCGTTGCCGGATCATTATCAAACATAACGCCAGTATGTTCATATCCTTTAGATACGCTAAAGACGAGAATATTTGAAGAAGCCGCTGATGTTATTTGTGCAACTTGATCACCATTATCAATCATTGTGCTGGATTGCATCATATCGAATAGGTCTTCCATGCCGAGTACAACAGTCTGGTGGGTGTTGCCATATTCGATCGCTTCAATATTCTTGACCTGCTCATTGCCTATTTCAGAGAAATCCAGAATGCCGCCGGCGTCCATAAAGTGAAGCGTATCAAAACCGCCACCGCCATTCAGTGTGCCGAAATTGGCATTGTGAACATACAGGTCGTCATCACCGGCACCCGCACTCATATTCACATATTCATGTCCGTTGGAGTCGAGTATATTGGCTGCATTATTACCAACTAGAGAATCGAAATTGGTGCTCGCCCCTAAATTGTTCGCTACTACATCTTGGTCTGTGCCATCATTATCGGTAATAACATCATAACCGGCTGTTTCTTGGCCATAGATAACAATGACCTCGCCGTCCTCGTCACTACCTGAATCGGTATCTGCTTGTGGCGTTCCAATCATAATATCGCCAAACCCGTCGCCGTTCACATCTCCGGCGCTATCGATATTTATCACGAAGTTGGCAGGCGTTATATGACCCTGAATCTGGTACTGCATATGATATGCCAGCGTCTCATCATTCAGCTGGTTACCACCGCCAGCATTGTTGTCATAGGTTGTGCTCATTGAATCCGAGCCGTATACGACATAGATATCAACGATATCACCTGAGCCGCTTGTATCACGCATCGCAACAACCAGATCGTTGTAGCCATCACCGTTAAAGTCACCGGCAGCGCCGCCACCAATAATTTCGTATCCTGAGGCGGCATTGATCGTGACCTCAGCAGTGCCGACACCGCGTGTGGTATCGCCGCCCGAAGCGCCAGCGTCCCCCATAATTACGTGTATAGCACCGGCGGCATTTGTTGAAGCCATGGCGATATCGCTTATGCCGTCGCCATCTATATCACCTAGCGCGAGAACAGGTATGTTGTCGGTTGCTCCGTCAACGGCAATACCGCTAAAGTATGAAAGGTCATTATCTGTAATCAGGCCACTTTCATTGCCATATGCGATAGCAACACTACTCTGGGTAGGGATGCTGATCAGGAAATCATCAAAGCCGTCATCGTTATAATCTCCGATGCCAACAAGGTCGTTGCCGAATATTTCGCTAGAGACAGAGCCTGTTAACAGGGAGCCGGCAGGGTCGGCGTCAAAGCTCCTAAAGGTGCCATCGTCAGCGCCAATTGCTAAAATAACACCGTCCTGGTAAGAGATCGCAAGCGGGTTATCGATTGTGGCTGTTGCACTCACCAAAAATGGGCTAGCAGGGTCGGCAACGCTGATAGCATAGATCGTGTCATTGCTTTGGCTTGCTGCGTATATGATATCGCCGTTGACACTAATATCATTGATATTACCTAGTCCGTTGATAGTAGCAACGAGTGATGGACTGCTCGGAACTGAAGTGTCTAAAATTTCAATTTCGCCAGAGGCGCGGGCCACATACGTATAGGCGCCATCCTCACTGATTGCGACTTCTATCGCATTGGCGATGATATGCGATGATATTTGGCTGGGTGTCGCAGGGTTACTGATATCAATGAAAATAACACCAGTGTTTGATACGATCGCCGCAAAATCATCACTAATTGCAATTTGATCAGCGCCATATAAGTTGCTCATGGCAATATTTGAGGTAAGCGCAACAGGAGTATTCGGGTCACTGATGTCAAATATCTGATAGCCACCATCAGTGCCTGCTGCTCCGCCATCAATGTCTCTTGAAATAGTGATGAGTAAGTTATTATGAACAGCAATACCTGTCGACGTGTCGACATAGAAGTTTAGCATAGGGTTAAAGGTAGGGGAGGCTGGCGTCGAGACGTCAACGATAACCAGATCACCATCCACGAGTGCATAGACTGTTTCGCCTGACTCATTAATAGCCAGAGATTTATTGGTGCCCGCTAGCTCACTGTTATTCGTTGTCCCCAAAGAGCTGATAGTAACAGGGGATAGTGTGTTATAAACAGTGAAGCCGCTAGTGCCTGTTAAAACAAAGCTGTATTCGCCATTCGAAACCATCGCAGAGGGAGCCAAAGCTGACTCTGTGTCAAGTTGTTCGAAACCAAAAGTATTGAGGATATTGATCTCTGGAGCAGGGTTAGTAGTGCCATTGATAATAATCACACCACCTGCGTCAGTGGCCGCAGTATCATCACGAGGCACACCTACAGCCACATCATCAAATCCGTCGCCATTGATGTCGCCGATAAATGAAATATCGCGTCCGGCAACATCCCCAAGATCCAGACCAGAAAGTTCTGTGAGGACACTATTGTCCGCACCACTGATTACCTGCGCAGTTCCGGAGCCGGCAGTTGATTGCGTAGCCGCCTGTTCAGATGAAACGATGTAGTCCATAATGCCATCGCCGTTGAAGTCGCCACCGCCAACAACGTGCATTTGATTGTTTACACTAGTTGTATTGGATAATAATCCAGTCGCCGGTGTAAGACCTGATACGGCTACATCGGAGAGTGCCGAGCCGCCATTGACAAAGAACACGCGGCCATCAGATACGCTGTTATCTCTTTTGGTAAACGCTAGGTCAGTATAGCCATCACGGTTTGTGTCGCCTAGAACCGTCATATCGTAGCCAAAGCCTTCGGCGATATCATCAGAAATTCTGAAACCGTCGCCTGCGCTCATCGCGTTGAGGTCGAGGTGGACGGTCGATGTCACTGCATTTGTTGTGGTAATTCTACCCGCAGCAGTGCCTGTATATGTGATGGTGATGTTGTGACTGCCATCGGTGAAATTGGCCGTTCCTGACGAGAGCAGGTCACCGCTTGATAAATAATATCCTGCGGTCTCAAAATTGATATCTAATGTGTCGTTGCCATCAAGGTAGATAGATAGATCATCAGTATCATTGTTGAGGATATCATTGTTTATAGATAGGTAGATATCTTGTTGGCCGGCATCTGCCAGCGCATCAATGCACTCGATGTCCACAACGTTGATTTCATCAAGCGTGAAACTGTTATTGCCTGAAAGTTCTAGTGTGTCACCACCCGAAGATGTGCCGCCATCTACCAAGCTGCCATCATTGGCCATAACCAATGTATCATCACCATCTTGACCAAAAAGGGAGTCGTTACCGCCGACTTCTGTCAGTGTGTCATTACCAAGGCCGCCTTCCAGCCTGTTAATATTAGCATCGCCCGTTACAACGTCATGCCCTTCTGAACCAATAACGTTTTCGATATTACGCAGCGTGTCCGAGCCTTTGGCGCTGCCCATCGTAGCATCTGTAGCCCCATTTAATGTTAAGGTAATCGCATTGGCAAATCCTAACGTCGAGTAATCGACAGTATCATTGCCGGCCCCGCCATCCAGAACGTCGTTACCGCCACTGCCGCGTAACGTATCGTCACCTGCTGCTGCTTCTATAACGTTATTGTTGTTGTCGCCACGCAATGTATCGTTAAAAGCGGAACCATTAAGATTCTCGATATCTGTTAGCGTATCGCCTGTTGCATCACCACCGCTGGCAGTACCTGCACCAAGGTCAATGTTGACGCCGACAGTGGACGTGCCGTAATCAGCCGTGTCAGTACCCGTTCCGCCAATTAGTGTGTCAGCACCCGCGCCGCCGCGTAAAACATCATCACCTGCGCCGCCATCCAGAACGTTAGCGCCGTTATCGCCGCCAATGGTATCGTTGTAGGCAGAGCCTGTAACATTTTCAAAATTGCTAATCGTATCACCGGCAGCATCGCCACCACTAACCGAGTTTGTGCTCAGATCAACCGTAACGTTCGCAGTTGAATTCGCGTAGCTAAGCGTGTCGTTGCCCGCACCACCATCAAGAGTGTCCGCACCGCCTCTGCCTTCAATAGTGTCATTGCCGCCGCCGCCATTGATCGTGTTGGCTGCGCCATTGCCAGTAATTGTATCATCACCGACAGTGCCGATCACATTTTCAAAATTTGTAATCCCTAATACTGATCCGCCAGTAATCGTAAGGTTTGCGCTGTTAAGGTCTGCGTTAACATTGCTGCCCCCGCCCAAGGCACTAAGGTCCAAAGTATCGTTACCTGTGCCTGCTGATAGGTTCGTTAATGAAATGACCGCAGCGGTAATACCGATAGTGTCATTACCACTACCGGCAATGTAATTCTCTGCATTTTCAATTGTATCAGTATGAGCACCTTGCGTAGATGTAATATTGCCCGCGGAAATGGTAACGCTGAGGTTATTTGTTACCGCACTGGCATCATAGATGTCCGCACCTGCGCCACCATCAATATCATCGTTGCCGCCGTTGTTTATGGCATAAAACGTATCGTTGCCGGCACCACCTAAAAAGATATTGTTATTCGTATCACCGCGGAATGTATCAGCGGCAATAGTACCTATGAAACGCTCGATATTTTGAACTGTGTCATTGCCCGCGCCGCGTGTGATCTGATTGGTGCCTAATGTCAGGTCGACATCGATGTTGGTTGTACGGCTACTGGCATCATATTGGTCAATACCTGTGTCGCCGTCGTAGCGGTTTTGACCTGTGTTGATCTCGCCGACCACAAAGCTGTCATTACCGCTGCCTGTTCTAAAACGTTCGATGTTACTGATGGTGTCGGTTTGTGCGCCAAAACTAACCGTGCCGCCCAGAACATCGACAGTCATGTCGTCCGTCACAGCAGCTGCATTATATAGATCGCCTGCTGTTTCGCCTGATGTTCAGCCATCAATAGTGTCATTGCCGTCGTTGGAGCCGATCAGGAATACGTCATCGCCATCGCCACCAGACAGGTTGTCATCACCAGAACCGCCATTGATAGTATCGTCGCCCGCACCGCCGTTTATAATGTCGTTACCGGCTAGCCCTGACAGAGTGTCATCACCGCCGCCGCCATTAAGGATGTTCGTGCCCACGGTGCCCGTAATTGTGTCGTCACCAGCGGAGCCAGTCAGATTGGCAATGTTCCAGAGCGTATCCGTTCCTGCATCATGTGTGACGGTTACAGCTTCCGCAATACTGAGATTGACTGTTAATCCTGTGGTGATGCCGCTATGGCCTGAGTAATCAACAGTGTTTACGCCGCCGCCGCCAACGACTGTGTTGCCGCTACCTGCGCCGCCCGTAAAGTTAAATGTGTCGTTGCCCGCACCGCCAAAAGCCGTTACGCCTGAGTGGCCGAACGTGAAGCCATCATCGCCGCTATCGCTTTAAGGAATTCAGCTTTAGATATGGCGCCGTCTTTATTTTCATCCGTTCGTTCTAACCCGGATTGCATGCGTTCACTAATTTCATCACCGGATAGCAGGCCATCCATATCTTTATCTCGATCGGCAAAAATTTGTTCTGGGTCAAAACTGCGACCTCCGCCACCGCCGCCTCGTTGACCGCCGCCGCCCATATTTGCCGTTTGTTCTCCACCTTGGGAACCTCCTGCATCTGTCTCGTCACTGGCGATGCTCTCTTTCTCGATCCCCGGTCTTGCATTCCACGCGTAGAAATCTTCTCGAGTGACTAAAATAATCTCCTCCCGCCGTTGCCCCTCATTGCCGGAGTGACGAACAT
>DUBU01000030.1 GCA_012960155.1 Micavibrio sp.
TCTGTCTCCTTTCATAAAGACTTTTATAAACCAATTCCTAACTCAAAAAATGGACCGATTTTAGGGGGCAAGGTCAGCTTGGCTTAAACGGCAAAGTCTTAGCCAAACAAAATAAAGCCAGCGCTGATCAGTTTGCTATGAAAATTACCCCCACTATCGCCGACATAAAACAAACAGGCCATTATACGGTTCAGCAAATATGTAATGAGTTAAATAGGCGTTGTATCAAGACAACTCGGGGGAACGGCTGGCACATTTCCTCTACCCACAACCTTCTAAAACGGATAGAAAAATTAGGTGTTTAAAAATTGAACCTAGGTTCATCGTGCCTGTCCCTCTATAGAGATAAAGATAGGGGGTATAAGTAAAGATATGACAGCAAGATATAGAGAACGTTATATGGCTCCTTTTGCTAATGGAGCTTCTTTAAATATAAATAGAGCTTGTTTTGATAAGTTATCAATTACTATCAAAGGCGCTCATGTAGTATTTAATTCGCATGAAGAATATAACGGCTTTATAAATACGCTGGAAAACTCGGAATTTTTAACGCGTGGCTTTGGAAGTCGTAGACATATTTTTGACTTCGATGACAGTTCTTTATTATTTACTGGCTCATTAAAACTGCAGAACGTACCCCGCTCTCCCTTGCATAAAAATATACAACTGCGCCTCAAACTTAACCCCTCTAGGTTTATTGCCGATCATGCCACCAGAGATGTCGAGGGTTATGCTGAGTTCGATACCAATAACGTTTCTTCGATGTCCTTAGAGCAAATTATGCGCAGACAGAATAGAGAAATAGTTAGGCAAACCTTAGATCACTCTGACAATTATTTAGACGCCTTTCTGTTCCGTCAAAAACATCAGTTTGAAGAGATCACATGGCTATATTTAGAAAAAGTTATACTGTTTATAAGCCAACAACTCATGATCGCTGCTAATAATATGATCTCTCTAGATCAATTTAATCTTGAAGAGCTTACCGAACTTCCTGAAGATCAGATACTTCATGGTGCCGCTTACTTTTATCCT
This sequence comes from Micavibrio sp., assembly GCA_012960155.1. Taxonomy (GTDB): domain Bacteria; phylum Pseudomonadota; class Alphaproteobacteria; order Micavibrionales; family Micavibrionaceae; genus UM-FILTER-47-13. The sequence goes on from DUBU01000030.1 coordinate 1,036, forward strand.
CGTTGGTCTGAGGTAGTTATTTCGTATGGAGAAGTTTATTACGAATTTTCAGATGAGAACGCCGTGGCGACAATTAGAAGCCTTAGAGAAGCATTGCTGCCAAGCTTTAATACAGTGAGCTATACAGAATACCCACTATTTGATAATGCCTCCATAGAGGAGTACAGGCGTTTTAACTGCCCTTGCATCAAAATTGTACATAGAGGCGATAGACAGAATGCAGAAAACTCCACTAACGACGTGGAAATTTGTATATATGCCAAAACGATCAATAGACTGCGGTTTGAGGTCAGATACAAACATAACCTGAGAACACTTCTGAATGACTTGATCCGAAATGATACCGAAACAGAGCTTCGAGGCGTAGAAACTATAAGAGCAACATTGCGCTGCGCTAAGCAAGATGCACACACAAGATTATCAAGAGTTTTAGAGCAAATATCTGATCTTGATTTGCCTAACGCTGGGCAATTGCAAAAAACTATTGAGTTTCTGGAAAATTTTTCACGCGTATTAAACAGCAAAGATGCTCTGAATAGAATGTCGGAAATCTTATCTGTCTTAATGACCTCCGGAGGCTATACTGTCCAAGCCGATAGCCATGACAGATTATTATTTGAAGCTATGGAAAGGCAGAGTTTAATAGTTCGGTCTAGGGGGTACGGAAGAATGCCAAACGGATTAAGACGCTACGTCCTTCACAATGACTATGAGAACTGCCTGCATAATAACTTTAATGAGGACAACTTCCAACCTCGCACCTAAAAGTTGAGTTTGAGGATTGTCCTCTACAAATTTTCACGTAGTATAATTACATTAAAAATAAGGGAATAAGATTATGACCAGTATCAAAAATATGCAACTGCCCCGCCCTAAGCTGGTACTGTTTTTTGTTTTAGCTCTAATTGCAATTAGCTCAGCAGTTTTTGCATATACTCCCATTTATACTGGCAAGAAAGTATTAGAAAAAATTGATCGAGTATTTGTATATGTTCACTATATTGGCCCTACTTCAGAGGATGAAAAGTACATACCTGCACCTCTAAGGTTTGAGAATATTCAGAGCAAACTCAAAAACGCTTACACTAGACGCTTTTCAACTCAATATTGTGAAAAACTCTCAGAAGCTATGCAGCCTCATTGCAAGAACCAAAGTGTTGAAATCAGACCTTACTCTGATTATTGGAGTAATAATTTTCTTCCCAGCAAAGAAGCTGGAACTTTAAATGTCTTTCTGCAAGTTCGGATTTCATTTTATCTTCCAGAGAGTAGATATCACTCTGCCGCAAACGCATCTCTATATTTAATCCAAGATAAAGCTGACTTGAATTTTCCGACAAAAGAAGAAATTACAGCTCCTTTGAATATACCGCTCATCAAGAATGATGCGGATATTGAAAAAGACTTAGATAAATACCTCAGAATATTTACGGAATAGGACAGTAAATGCCAACTTACAGTGAATTTACAGACTTAATTAAGCCTTCAGCTATTGGTAGCTTTGGCAGCATCATTACTTATAGCATAATTGATGATCGAAATGACCTAGATGATAATTTGTCCGGTAGCATTTCATACTATGGCTCGCTGAGTGATGAATTCACCTACTTTCCTACGTCTAGCGAATTTTCTTCCACATATCAACAGGCCATCAACACAGCCATAGAAGAGATAATGTCTGGCGCGCCCAGCAACAATTATTCTGTACTATTTTCAGATGTGCTAAATATATCGCTGATTAATACCAGCACTAATCTTAACTCCACTTTTGATCTCGGGGAGAGCGTTGGTGATATCATTATTGGGATAACTAATAAAAGTCATTCGATCATAGATGAAGCCAAAGATGAAGATCTAATTGACATTGATCCAGAAAGAATACTTGCTTTTGCTTATCCAGCTTCATACGGATCAGGTATGCATGGTGATATCTGGATCAATACAGAAGCGGAAGCCACATCACTTGATGGTAGTTTAGTATGGGAACTATCAAGCATTAATCAAGGAAGTCTGGCCTACAACACCATAATTCATGAAATATCCCATTCACTCGGTCTAGATGATTTCGGCAAATACAGTACGTCTAATTTAAATAATCAAAAATATAGCGTGATGTCTTATAGTAATTTGGCGGGTATGGATGTCACTAGTTCCCTAGAAGATACTGTCTATGCTGGTGGCTTACAATTATATGACATCGCGGCCCTTCAATCAGAGTATGGTCGGAATTATAATACACGTGATACGAACACAACCTACTCCGCGTCAACAGCATTTACATCTAATAATACCTTCGGTGCATTTATTTACACTATTTGGGATGGAGGTGGCAATGATACCATTGACGCTTCCACGTACACAAACTCTCAAGGTGCTGTAATAGATCTTCGCCAAGGCGAATTCAGCTCAATTGGTTATAACGCTAATGGTGGAGCTGCTACTGATAACGTCGCTATTGCCTATCACACGATAATAGAAGGAGCTATCGGCACTTCTTATTCAGATATAATTATAGGTAACGCTTGGGACAATACTCTAAAAGGAGGTGATGGCAATGACCGTATTTTTGGCGATGGCTTGACTGTATCCCTTGATAGTTTAGTGAGCCAAATCAAAAATGCCGAGGCTGGATATGGCACAAGTTCAGGAGAATACGAAACAGCTAAAAATAACGTAGCACCCAATATTAATAATAGCGGTGACGATAAAATCATTGGGGGTGCTGGGGACGACACCATTTATGGCGGCGCGGGAGAAGATATTGCTGATTACAGTGAAGATGCTGCCAATGGGGGTAACGCCGGTATCACCGTAAACATGAACGATACTTCAGGGACAGTTGTAGACGGCTTTGGTGATACTGATACGCTAATATCGATTGAACGTATCATAGCCACCGCAAATTCAGACACCTTTAACTTAAATGCCCCTTCAGGGCTTTCAATTGAAAGCAACGGAGGTACAGATACCGTTAACTACACTCAAGACTATGTCATTGATTGGGAAAACAGCACATCAGAGTATCAATACATATGGGATAGCATGGGGCGTTTCAGAGATACGCTTTATGGTATTGACCTCGATGATATTAGCGGCATAGTAAGGCCTGATTACACAAGCGCCCATGATATATTAAGCGCTGGCCCTTCCAGTTTGACTAATACGACCACAGATTACTCTTCGCTAAATTCAGCTAATGCGGGTCTTAACTTTACAATAGATGTAATTGGCAACTATACGGATGACAATGGATTTTATGAAGGGCATAGGCTCACATCGATCACTGTGGATATGCCTGACAATAGTATTCACGATGGTAGCCTTGCCGCAACTTCCTATGCATATGGTAACTACGACCAATTATTCAACACCGATGCTCATTTCGAAATTGTTGGCACAAACTTTGGCGATACGATTACTGTACGAGAAGGTCTGGTGCTAACTAACGTTTTAGCATTTCCTACTTATTTCGAAACAGGAAACGGTGATGACACTATCACTTTTTTAGATGAATATCCTGAAGATCCATATGACACACTTTCACCATTAACGGGAGTACAAATTGAGTATAGGGGCGGTCATGATGTAATTATGAATGCTTCTGCTCTCCAAAGCATCTTCATCTGGGAAGGAATAGACCAAAGTGAAGTCAACATAAGCCTAGTTGGTAATACCTACACACTCGATGCAGGGGACTATGGGACACTTACACTGTATGATGTAAACCCTTCACAACTGCCCACGATCACGTGGTTAGCAAGCACCGCCTCTTACATTGAAGGCACATGGGGACAAGATAAACTTATTAGCCACGTATCAGACACAGAAACATTTTACGCAAAGACTGGAAAAGACTTGGTCGGCGTTAATGGCGGAGATACGGTTTATGCTGGTGGCGATCAGGACTATATTTTAGTCAGCGGCATAGGGAATACCTTGTATGGCGACTTCGGCAATGATGAGTTCAAAATTGTCGAGTTTAATACCGCTTCAGGAGAGAATGATTTCTTCGGCGGCGAAGGCAACGATACGGCTTATTTCTCAGGAAACTATGCCGCCTACACCTTAACAAACAATTCAGATGGCACCGTATCAGTAACTGATAGTAATGGCGGCATACATAATTTTGATGGCGTTGAAACATTACAGTTTAACGATGGCAAGTATATTGACGGTGCTTTTACAGGTGGTAGCGCCCCTATTGCTCTATTAAGCAACGACAGCTATCAAGTTTCCTCATACGCCAGCGCATCATATGCTTTAGATATCGGCGAGAATGATGCTTTGGCATATGAAAGTATATCTTTCATTCAGCAAGGTGCATTAGGGTCTGTAGAAGTTAGTGAAGACGGTAAGTCACTAATTTACACAACAACACTAAACGTTAGCGGAACAGATCTAGTATCTTATGGCGTTCAATTTGCTGACGGCACAGTTCACAGCGCTACTGTCTCAATTGATATTGTAACTGATCCAATCATTTGGGGTACGCAGGGTGATGATGTTTTAACTGGTACATCTAATCCTAACGGAGAGATTAGTGACGACATTATTTATGGGTTTGATGGTCAGGATACGCTTATCTCTAATGGAAGCTTCTATTATGAAGAAATTCTCAATGGTGGTGAAGGCTACGACAAATATTATCTCACATCAGGTCAACCCTTTTCCATTATTCAAGACAACACGAGTTTAAACCGATTATACCTTGATGGCATTTCATATGACCCTAATGAAGCTAGCAACTACGTTTACGACAGTGGCAGCTACTTAGAAATATACGATCCAAGCACATACGATCTTCTCGCATACATTTATGGCAACGGTGACTTTGGAGCCTTGGTGTTTGATAACAACACCACCGTTATGATCGATGATCTTCTAAATTCATCTAATCCATACCTCCACGTTGTTAGCACGAATGCTGATTACATCACTGCACACCCGAACGGATCCACACTAGATCTGCTCGGGGGTGACGATTATTTCTATGGTTCTAGTTCAGCTGACTATGCAGAGGGCGGCGCAGGAGCAGACCGCCTCTATGGCTATGGCGGGGACGACGTTCTGTACGGAGGTGATGGCGATGACATTATCACAGGTGATGATGGCAACGATCTGATTTCAGATGGGCTTGGTGACGATAGCCTTTCAGGAGGCAATGGAGCTGATGAGTTTGTGATTACATCTGAAGCCAATGCGAGCGATACTATAAATGATTTTGATCCTTCAGTAGACACCCTGAACTTAAGTAACTTCAATGGGATCTTTACCGATTGGGCAGACTTCCAATCGGCTCTAACACAGTCAGGGACACACACAATTGTCAGCCTTGGGAGTGGTCAAACTCTCACTCTATTTAACGTTACGAGTTCTACTCTGACGCTTAATAACGTTATCGGACTAGGTGATTTCGGACTTCCTCATGCGGTAAATAACGGCGGCAGTATTAATGAAGATACTATATTAACTCTGACGACATCCATGCTTGATGGATATGACCGTAACAGTGCGGATAACGAACTTGTGTTTACGATAAATACCGCCACAAGCCAAGGGACATTAAAGTTAGATGGTGTAACACTTGCCGTGAACGACACATTCACCGTGTTGGATATTATGAGCGGCATAGTCACCTATACACCCGACGCAGAATATAATGGCAGCGATAGCTTCGACTTCACATTATCAGATGGCACCTACACTCTAGCTCAAGATAGCTTTGATATTGCAGTTAACGCAGTGAATGACATACCAACCCTATCAAATATCGGGGCTTCAGTAGACGAGGATACAGTTCTAACCCTAACCACATCTATGCTGGATGGTAGCGATGTAGACAATACAGATACTGAACTGACTTTCACTGTAAATGTCTTGCCTTCAAACGGTATATTAAAGCTTGATGGTGTTGATCTTGCAGCTAACGATACGTTCACTGTTCAGGACATAATCAATGGTGATGTGACTTACACACCTACTACATCGTACACGGGTAGCGATAGCTTTGACTTTACGTTATCTGACGGTATCGCATCACTCTCCCAAGACAGCTTTACGATAACTGTAAACGCTGTTGGCCCAAATCTCATTAACGGTACTGCTGGCAATGATACGCTTACAGGTACAGCTGATGCCGATGAAATAAATGGTCTGGACGGAAACGACTATATTGTTGGTGCCGCAGGTGATGATGTACTTAACGGAGGTGACGGATCTGATCTAATCGAGGGCAATGCAGGCAGTGACACCATGACAGGCGGCGCTGGTGCAGACAGTTTTGTAATTGCTCTGGATAATGGATCTACAGATACTATCACTGACTTTAACGTCTCAGGTGAAACTATCGATCTAACACAATTTAACGGCGTTTTTGATAGCTTCTCTGAACTTCAGGCCGCTATGGCGCAGGTTGGATCTGATACGCATATTGACCTTGGTGGAAGCCAGACGCTTGTTCTAGAGAACATAACTTCTTCTAACCTTGTTGATACAAACTTCTTTGGTAACGCTGGTAACTTAGCCCCTACTCTAAGCAACAACGGTGCTTCAGTAGATGAGGATAATGTTCTAACGTTGACAACGGCTATGCTTGATGGCGCGGATGGTGACAATACAGATAGCCAGCTTGTATTCACGGTTAATACAGCACCTTCAAACGGTGTACTGAAACTCAGCGGTGTAGCGTTGACTGCAAATGATACATTCACAGTGCAGGACATCATTAACGCGAATGTTACTTACACGCCTAATTCATCCTATTCAGGCAGTGATAGTTTTGACTTCACGCTATCTGATGGAACAGCCTCATTGTCTCAGGACAACTTTGCCATCACGGTGAACTCAACAGGCCCTTCAACTATCGATGGCACTTCAGGTAATGATACGCTGAGTGGCACGACAGGTGATGACATTCTCAATCCACTAGCTGGTAATGACACGGTAAATGGTGGTGATGGTAATGATACTTATATCTACACATCCGGCGATGATACATTTGATGGTGGCAGTGGCGTCGATATAGCTGATTATAGCGGCTTTGCTTATGCTGTATGGGTAGATATGACCTACACAAGCTCCGAGGCGTATACAAGAAGCACCTCATCTACAACAACGGGCACTTGGTCCGAGATTACCAACTTTATTTCAGTAGAAGGTGCTATTGGCACGGCATATCATGATGAATTATTAGGTGATGCTAATAATAACATTTTCACCGGCCTCGCTGGATCAGACATCATTAAGGGCCATGGCGGTAACGATATCATTAATGGCGGTACAGGAAACGATACCTTAGAAGGTGGTGCTGGGGATGATGGCTTTATCTACAACCTCGGTGATGGTGAAGATACGATCTATGACGCTTCAGGCGATGACTATATCCAGTTTGGTACTGGCATTACACAGAATGACCTGAACTTCAGCTACACAGGTAATAATCTGGAGATCACTATTACAGGATCTTCAGGAGACAAAATCACCATTACAAGTCACAAAACTACTACTCCTATTGAGACTTTAGTCTTTAGCGATACATCCGAGCTTGTTATTTCTGCAAACGAGACAGGTACATCGGGTAATGATAGCTTCTATAGCACGATAGGTTCTGACACTTTCATTGGCGGTGACGGCGATGATGTTTTCTATTACCAGCTTGGCGGTGATGACTTGTTCAATGGCGGTAACGGCTCTGATACTGCCGATTACTCTAACTTTGATTACGCCATCTGGGCAAAGCTGAATACAAACAACTTTGCCTCTACTCGTTATACGACCGATCTTTCAAGTGGTACGTGGGTAGATATCTCCGACTACATTAGTATCGAGAATATAACGGGCACCGACTACAGTGATGAGCTTTACGGTGATAGTAACGACAACACAATCACTGGTGGCGCTGGAAACGATATTATCGAGGGTAGCTCGGGCGATGATATTTTAGCTGGCGGTACAGGCAATGACGAGCTTGAGGGCGGCTCTCATGATGATGAATACCACTTCAATCTCGGTGACGGCCAAGATACTTTCTATGACATTTCTGGAACAGATTTGATTAGATTGGGCGCGGGCATTGTTTCCAGTGATCTGGTATTTGCCTATAACGGTAATGATCTTGAAATTACGATAACAGGATCATCCGGCGATAAGATGACCATCATCGGACATAACGGAACAGGCTCTACTCAAATCGAGAAGATTGTGTTCAGTAATAGCTCCGAGCTGGATATATCCTTAACAGCGAGTGGTACTTCAGGCAACGATACTATGACTGATACTATTGGCCCTGATACGTTAAGTGGCCTTGATGGTGATGATACATTCTATTACGAGATGGGCGGCTATGACGTATTCAATGGAGGCAATGGCTCGGATACAGTTAGTTACGCTAATTACGACTACGCTGTATGGGCTACTTTAAGCCCTAGCAACTACTCCTCAACGCGCTACGATGCTGATCTTTCCTCTGGTACGTGGGTCAATATCAACGAATATGACAGCATCGAGAACCTTACTGGTTCTGACTATGCCGATGATTTATTTGGCGACAATTCCGATAATGTCCTGAATGGTGGCGCTGGAAATGATCATATTGAAGGCAAAGGCGGCGCTGATACACTGATTGGCGGATCGGGAGCTGATAACCTTGAAGGCGATGGCGGTAACGACATCCTTTATGGTGGTGATGGTCTCGATACGCTATGGGGTGAAGCTGGAGACGATGTCTTTGTCTTCGAAAACGCCACTGCGTTTAATAACATTGATGTTGTTAAAGACTTTGATATCTCAACAGAGAACGATGCTCTGGATATCTCAGACATTCTGGACAATACCTCCTATGTTCACGGTACCGATCCAATTACAGACTGGGTTGAGATCACTACATCAGGCTCTAACAGTATTGTTAAGGTAGATACAACAGGTACAGGCACTTTTGGGGCAGGAACACAGATTGCTACTCTAGAAGGCATCACAGGCCTCACTGATGAGGCTGCTCTAGTGTCTAGTGGTAATCTCATCGCTTCGTAAGAATTGCTGTAAATTTCAATTATCAAAAGCCACCTAAAATGTTGGCTTTTTTGCTTTCAATATTGAACCTAGGTTCAAATTTTGCTACGAAAGTGTGCTACGAAAAGTTAGTTTTTAGAAAATTAAAACCGTTTATTATCAAGCATTTACTGAATTTATTGAGCTTTCCCTCAGCGGTCACCACCTTTTCCAAAGCCCCGTTTCGGGGCTTTTTGTTTATCTAATTGGCTGTTTCGTGACGTTGATTTTAGGTGGTACAATTAGATCAGTGACCACAGATTGATTGGCCTTACCATGACACTAAAGAAAAGCGTATTAGCGCCCCTTCTTTTAATCACTTGCTTAGCAGCACTAGCTGCGGGAGGCAGCCCTGCGCATGCCCAAGAAGCAGAAAACGCGGAGGTCTCGCGCATGACGGCAGAAGAGCTTAGCGCAACCTGCAAGGCGTTGAGCCAGAGTGATGCGGAGGGACGAATTTATTACCCAATCATTGGTAAGTATATCAAAGATAAGTCTTCAGGCGGACGAATTACACATCCGCAAGGAACAATCTTCTTTTATACCATGGCACTTGAAAAGCCGAGCAGGCATATAGTTTCAATTTACAGCCCCAAAGTTTCCAAAGAGTATTACAAACAACATTATGAAGCCCCATTACAATCGTATTTCTTCGGTAGCCATTCGAAGGAAACATTCGGAATTTGTGCTTACAGCAACGCATCAGGGCAGCTAATGGATCGGATTTCCACCCTTACTATCATCACAGATGAGTAATCAAGCCGCTGTTTTTTGGCCCTTTTTGCCGTAGCGGGTTGTGACGTAGTTTTCCAGTAGGTCTTGGAATTCTTCGGCGATGTGGTCGCCGCGCAGGGTGTGGGCTTTTTTGCCGTCGATGAAGACGGGGGCGACCGGGCTTTCGCCTGTGCCTGGCAGGCTGATGCCGATATCGGCGTGTTTGCTTTCGCCCGGGCCGTTAACGATACAGCCCATGACGGCGACGTTCATTTTTTCAACGCCTGCATATTCCTTTGCCCAGATCGGCATTTGTTTATCCAGATACACCTGAATTTTGCCTGCGAGTTCCTGGAAGTACGTGCTGGTCGTGCGGCCGCATCCCGGGCAGGCGCTGACTTGCGGGGCGAAAGAGCGCAGGCCAAGGCTTTGCAGGATTTGCTGGCAGACTTTGACTTCTACGGTGCGGGCTTCGCCGATTTGCGGGGTCAGTGAGGCGCGGATGGTATCGCCGATGCCTTGTTGCAGCAAAATCCCCTCACCCAGCGCGGTGGCCACGATGCCTTTGCTGCCCATGCCTGCTTCGGTCAGGCCGAGGTGGAGCGCATAGTTCGAGCGTGCCGCCAGCGCCTTATACACGGCGATCAGGTCTTGCACTCGGCTAACTTTGGCGGACAGGATGATTTTATCAGCCGGCAAGCCAACGGCTTCGGCCTTTTCAGCGGAGATCAGCGCGGATTGCACGAGCGCCTCGCGCATCACATAGTCCGCATCATGCGGCTGCTCTAGGGCGGCGTTTTCGTCCATAAGTTTGGTGGACAAATCTTGGTCCAGACTGCCCCAGTTCACGCCGATACGGACGGCTTTGTTATATTTAACAGCCGTTTCAATCATCTGTTCGAATTGTTTGTCACGTTTTGCGCCGAAACCAACGTTACCCGGATTGATACGGTATTTCTCAAGCGCTTCGGCCAGTGCGGGATATGTATCCAGCAGCGTGTGGCCGTTATAGTGGAAACAGCCCGCCAGCGGCACATCAAGGCCGTCGGCTTCCAGCTTTTCACGGATATACGGCACGGCCTTGGCCGCGTCATCGTTATTCACGGTAATGCGGACGATTTCAGAACCCGCGAGAAACAGTTCTTTGACCTGACGGTATGTGGCGTCGATATCGGCAGTGTCGGTGTTTGTCATGCTCTGCACCACAACAGGGGCGCCGCCGCCGATTGTGACGTTGCCGACTTTGACGGCGTGTGTCTTGTGACGCTGGATGTTATCAAGTGCAACCATGATGTTCCCCTACTGCCCTTTTTCCGCCAGTTTTGCTTTTAGGCGCTGCTCCACATTCGGGGTGACGATTTCGGATACGTCACCATCCAGAGAGCAGATTTCTTTTACAAATGAAGAGGATACGAACTGCCATTTATCAGCGGCCATCAGGAACACGGTCTCGATTTCCGCGTTGAGTTTGGCGTTCATGCCCGTCATCTGGAATTCATAATCAAAGTCGGATACGGCGCGCAGACCGCGGAAGATGCAGGATGCGTTCATATCGGCGGCAAAATGGATCAGCAGATTATCAAAGCCGACGACTTCGATCTCGCAGCGTTTGCCTGTCATATTGGCTATATCGGTGCGCAGCATATCAATGCGCTCTTCCTGCGTGAAGAACGGATGTTTTCGCGCGTTGCCCGCCACGCCGACCACCAGTTTGTCCACGAGCTTTGACGCTCTGCGGATTAAGTGCAGATGCCCTTTTGTGACAGGGTCGAAGGTTCCCGGATATACGCCAATGCGCTGCTTATCAGTCATGCTTGCAGTTTTAGCGGGAAAACCGCCAAGACGCAAAAAGTTTCTTATGGTGATTTAGTGGCAGAACGCGTCAGCCGCTCCAGTTACGGCGGCGCCATGTATCCACGTGAACAAAGCCGTCATTGGGGTAATACCCGACACCGCCGCGGCCGCGCGTGGCATTGGCAATATCGCGTAAATCACGGGTGCGCAGGCCATCGACACGGATATCCGCCGCATCGCCATAAGTATGACGAGAACGGCTGGCTTGTCCGCCGCCGTTACGACGCAAGATGTTATTGGTTTCAACTGTGCGATAGCCCGAGATGATATTGAATGTCGAATCAATATTCGGATAACGGCGTTCGATTTCCTGCTGCATTCTGTGTAGCACGTCGATTAATTCAACATCTATATCTGTGACGCTGCGCGCATACGGGTCACGCCCAGCGGCTTCATCGCGCCAATACTGGTAATGATCGCGCAAGATGCGGTTGATGGCATCCAGCCCGTCACTTTGATACGAACCATCACGCCAATACACGACATCAACGTCTTCGTTAAATCTTGGATTGTGGAGTTTTAATCTGCGTTCCTGCACAGCAGTCTGGCCTGTTGCAGTTCCTGCATAAGCCGTGAATACCAATGCTAACGCGCCTTTTATAGCGTCCCGCCGTTTCATTGTAATATAACCCTGTATTTATATTCTTATAATTTATGAGGGGTATATTACTAAAAAACGGCTATATGCGCAAATTCCTAAATCAGGAAGTTATGATGCAGGTGCGTTGTCGTTGCCACAGGTACTGGCATTCGGCGCCCAGTGCCAATGACGGATATCACCCGTATCAACATGAACAAAGTTGCTGGATTTATAATAACCCACGCCGCCACGTTGCAGACACCACGCGACATCGCGCACAACTGCGGAATCTACGCCCGGAACGCGAATATCAATGGCATCACCATACATATGACGCGATTTTTTCGCTTGGCCGCCACCTCTGGCACGCAGCATGGCATTTGTTTCAGGGGAGCGATAACCGGAGATGATATCAAAACGAATCTGCTTGTTCGGGTAACGCGCTTGCAAACCTAATTTGATTTCATGAAGGTAGTTGATAACGTCGCGGCTCATATCAATATGTGTCCCACTACGGTGATCACGCAAGTAGATGCTGATCTCTTTCATGGCAGCCGCATCGTAACGTCCGTTTTTCCAGTACGTCACATCCAGATATTCGTTTGTGTGAGTGTTATACATAGACAGGCTACGCTCACGATCACCTTTGTGCAGAAGCGCCGATGCGCCTGCCTGTGTCGCTGCTGCCAGTCCCATAATCAGAAACGCGCCCATCAGGACGACTTTTATTTTATTACCTAACCGCATGGCGGGGACAATACGCCCATTAAAAAAGGATTGCAAGCTTCCACCCCCTTTTCGCCCGAAACCGTTTGTGGATAACGATCTGCACGCCTCGACGCAACCATAAAAAAATGATTAAATATCAAAATGATACGGTTTTTATTTTTATGCGCTTTCGTTTTTCCTTCGCTTTGGTTCAAAGTCGCGGTCGCCGAACCACTTACTTTGGAACAAATAAATAATAAGGAGCTTCACGTAACTTTAGACGGTATCGCTTATTCTTATGAGGAAATTGCCGAGGCTTTCGTACAGTCTTCAGTATCAATAAGGAGCGGCAAAACTCAAACTTTTTACGGTCATATTCCTTACCTAAGCTTCGAACAAAGCTACGATAGACTTATCAGTCCAAACATTCCGTTTAGAACTGACTACAATGAATTTGAGCAAGATTATCAATGGCTCATAAAATTATTAGATACGCAAGAAACAGCCGCAAAATCCCACGTATTTAATAAATGGAGAACACCCGTTAAAATCGCACTTAGCATGCCTTATAATTTTCAAAGGCAGGCCAATTCCGAATATCACGAGAACGCTACTAAAGTGAGTCTGTCAGCAGGCGAAGCCTTATCAAATAAACAAGTTTCCTTAGCAACAGTCACAAAAACTATAGAGCAATTAACTCCGCAACTTGAAGAAGCGACCAACCATAAGGTTAGCTTTATCTATTCCGAGACCCCGCTCTCCGAGGAAACTCCTGCCAATATGAGAGTGGTTCTTGTTAAATCAAAGCATTGGCGGACACCATTCAAAAAAGATGTGGTATTGGTCTCTGGCAGTGGAAGAGGTACGATTATTGACTTTCGTACTGATATAGAGAAATTTCTTATAAACGCTTTTCACTTCACACCAACGAGCCAGCCAATTTCTGCACCACTTGATCAAGTGGACGGATTTTTTGTTACGAATGATAAAAACGAAATCATATTCTCAGTATGTTTCATCCTAGACAGCACCGAGCCTGATATGCTTGAGCGCCTAACGCAAGAATGCTTACTTAGAAGCTTTGGCCTTCCTAATCATCAAATGGTAACAGCAAACTCTTACTTGAGCTTATGGAATACAAGGGACATCACGTACCTCAACAGTGACAAAGAAGTCGATCAGACGCCACTAAAATATAAACATGCTAAAAGCATAGAGCTTGAAGCCAATCAAATAAACGAGTTCGATACTCATATGCTAAAAATGCTTTACCAATCCGATATTCAAGCAGGCATGGAAGCACACCATCTAATCCAACCATAAAAAAAGCCGCCTAGATGGCGGCCTTTTCGCAATTTTATAGGGGAAGATTACTCTTCGGCGTCGTCAGCAGCGTCTTCGGCTGGCACTTCTGCGCTTTCAGGAGCAGCGGCTACACCCTCTTCTGCTGGGGCTTCAACACCTTCTTCAACACCTTCAGCGGCTTCTTCTTCGTCATCTTCGATGAGCCAGCCTACAGACATCACTTTTTCATCGTCAGAGACTTTGAAGAGTGTCACGCCCTGGGCCGAACGACCTGTGAAGCGGACTGTATCAACCGGTGTGCGGATCAGCTTACCGAGGTCCGTCACCAGCATGATCTGGTGATCATCTGTTACAGGGAATGTTGCCACCAACGCACCGCCGTTTTTCTTGGTCAGGGACATGTTGGTTACGCCCATGCCACCACGGCCGGATACACGGTATTCGTAAGACGATGTGCGCTTGCCGTAGCCTTTTTCCGTTACGGTCAGCAGGAACTGTTCTCTTTCCTGCAGCTCCTTAAAGCGTTCATCGGACAGTGCTGCATCAGCTGCGCCCTCTGTCTCCATGCCCTCTTCGTCGGCGCCGCGCAGTTTATTCGCCATTTTCAGATAAGCAGTACGCTCATCAGGCGTTGTTTCTACGTGCTTCAGCACTGACATTGAGATTACCTCGTCATCCTTACCGAGTTTGATACCGCGCACACCTGTTGATGTACGACCGGCAAAGACACGGATATCTGACACGGGGAAGCGGATCGCTTTACCTAGACGAGATGCGAGCATGATGTCTTCATCTTCGCGTGCGATTTTCACGGAAACAAGGCTCTCGCCCTCTGCCAATTTCATCGCAATCAGGCCGTTGGAACGGATATTCTTGAAGTCCAGCAGCTTGTTACGACGGACAGAGCCGTGTGAAGTTGCGAACAGGATATCCAGCTGATCCCACAGATCTTCGTTTTCAGGCAGACGCATGTAAACGGAGACTGTCTCGTCAGCTTCCAAAGGCAGCAAGTTGACCATCGCCTTACCGCGTGATTGCGGGCTGGCGAGCGGCAGCTGCCATACTTTCATCTTGTGGACGATGCCACGAGATGTGAAGAACAGGATCGGTGTGTGGGTACTCGCCACGAAGAGATCGGATACAAAATCCTCGTCTCTTAGCGCTGTACCGCTGCGGCCTTTACCGCCGCGTTTCTGGGCACGGTATGTATCCAGAGGTACACGCTTCACGTAACCAGCGTTTGTAACGGTCACAACCATATCTTCGCGCTGGATCAGGTCTTCGATATCTTCTTCGAATTCACTGAGCAGCAGCTCTGTACGGCGCGGTGTCGCAAAACGGTCACGGATGTCTTGCAGTTCTTCGCGCATCACTTCCATCAAGCGCTCACGGCTCGCCAGAATTGCCAGGAATTCCGCGATACGGTCCGTGATGCCTTTGAGTTCGTCACCGATCTTATCACGCTCAAGACCTGTCAAACGGTGCAGGCGCAGTTCCAGAATTGCACGCGCTTGTGCTTCGGATAGCTTATAAGTACCGTCGACCAATGGGTGCTCCGGATCATCGATCAATTCGATTAACGGCGCAACATCGCTGGCTTTCCATGCTTTGGCCATCAACTGTTCGCGCGCGACGTTCGGGTCAGGCGCGTTACGGATCATGGCGATCACTTCGTCGATATTGGCCACAGCCACAGCCAGACCAGCCAAGATATGGGCACGATCACGGGCTTTGCCGAGTTCGTAGATTGTGCGGCGTGTAATAACTTCTTCACGGAACTTGATAAAGGCCGAAATAAAGTCACGCAGCACAAGCATCTCAGGCTTACCACGGTGCAGAGCAACCATGTTTGCAGGGAATGTTGTTTGCAGGGCTGTGTGTTTGTAAAGCTGGTTCAGAACGATATCACCGCTCGCGCCGACTTTACACTCAACAACGATACGAACACCGTCGCGATCCGATTCGTCACGTATTTCAGCGATATCCTCGACGATCTTTTCACGTGCGACTTCACCGATACGTTCCAGCAGACGTGATTTATTGACCTGATACGGGATTTCCGTGACGACAATCGCGTCACGTTTGCCCATGATTTCGATCTCGGCTTTTGCACGGACAGGCATAGAGCCATTACCCGTTGTATAAGCCGACATAATGCCGTTGCGACCCAAAATCTGACCACCAGTCGGGAAATCAGGGCCCGGAATGATCTGGATCAGTTCTTCAGTCGTGATATCAGGGTTTTCCATGTACGCAAAACAGCCATCAATCACTTCGCCAAGGTTATGAGGCGGAATGTTTGTCGCCATACCAACAGCAATACCGCCTGCACCGTTAACAAGTAGGTTCGGAACGCGAGATGGCAGAACGACTGGCTCTTGCTCTTTACCGTCGTAGTTCGGGCGGAAATCGATTGTGTCTTTGTCGATATCAGCCAGCAGCGCTTCGGCTGCCTTTGTCATACGAGATTCGGTATAACGCATCGCCGCTGCAGGGTCACCGTCCATAGAACCGAAGTTACCCTGACCGTCAATCAGAGGCAGACGCATCGAGAAGTCCTGCGCCATACGAACCAAGGCATCGTAAATCGCGGAGTCACCATGCGGGTGATATTTACCCATGACGTCACCGACGATACGAGCAGATTTGTTATACGGCCTATCGGATGTGAAGTTGCCTTCTTTCATGCCGAACAGAATACGGCGGTGCACAGGCTTCAGGCCGTCACGAATATCAGGAAGCGCACGGCTGACGATCACGCTCATCGCATAATCGAGATAGGAATTTTTCATTTCCTCTTCGAGCGTAATAGCTGGATGGCCGCTTTCCGGAATGCTTGTATCAGTCATAGTTTTCAATCGATTCTATAGTGTTTTCGAAAATCGTTTGAAACTAGCAAGAACACCGCACAAAAGCAAGGGTTTGCGCCACTTTATCAACGGAATTCGAATCGTATTGATTTAATAAAAAAAGCGGCCTGCGCCGCTCTTTCAAATATCAGTATAAATGCTTGATTTACTCGCCAGGGCCAAGGCGTACATCCATCATGGCCTTATCAACCAGCTTATCGATTTCAGGACGCAAAATTGCCATGTAAACAGGCATTTTCTCAGCAATAGACTTGCCTTCTGGTGAGCCATAAAAATCGATCATTTTCTCAAGCTCGGCGCTCGTGAATGTATCGGCCATCGCTTTGATCGCTAATTGGTTCAAAGTTTCCTGATCAAAAGCATTCATCATTTTCATCACGAAGATTTCACGACGGTCCTCGGGAAGACGCATGGAGACGGCCTTAATCGTGCCTTCAATCTCTGCACTAATTGGCCTGATTTTTTGCATCTCAACAGCCAGGTCAACGCGCTGGGCGTCTTCAGGGCTGATTTCAGACTGCGCAAAAGCCGCCACAGGGGCGCAAGCCAGCATAAATACAAATATTGAAGTCAGAATGGTTTTCATCGTCTTCTCCATTAAATTTTAAATCCTAGAACGGGATTTCATCTTCCATTTCATCGACAGGTGCCGGCGCTGCCGCAGGAGCTGCGCTGCCACCACCGAAGGATTGAGGGCCTGCATCATAAGAAGAGCCGCCATTATCCTGGAAAGAGCTGCCGCCCTCACCGCGTGCGTCGAGCATGGTGATTTCACCCTTATATGGACGTAGTACGATCTCAGTCGTGTATTTCTTTTGGCCGTCTTGTTCCCAGCTGCGTGTTTCCAGCTGACCTTCAAGATAAACCTTTGTACCTTTTTTCATGTAGTTTTCGGCCAGCGTTACCAGCGGCTGTGCGAAAACCACAACACGGTGCCATTCAGTCTTCTCTTTACGTTCGCCTGACTGACGGTCTTTCCAGCGCTCTGATGTCGCGATGGACAGGTTCGCAACCTTATCGCCGGATTGCATAGTTCTGATATCAGGATCAGCACCCAAATTACCTACAAGAATGACTTTATTAACACTACCAGCCATAACGGCACCTCACTTACTCTCTAATCGTGTTCCAACAATGTGTTTGATTAGAGCCACTATAATCATCCTTCGTCGCAAATAAAGAGATAGTTACAATTTTACACAGCTTTCATTTTGCAGGCGCGCACGTATTGCTATGGCATACAAAGGGTTTCGTGGGGAAATATCTAAAAATTTCAATGACTCATCTTGAAACAATCGAAAAACTCTGATCTACTTTCCTGCAATAAACAAATAAATAAACATAAAAACTAAACACCTTGAACAGGGAGTACATCAATGAGCCTAAGAAACGACTTTCATGTCGCACAGACGCATATGGCCGTCTCACACGCAATCACACAATTTACGCACTTCGCACGCCAGATGATGGCGACGCCTGCGATCAAGAGCGCATTTGAAACGGCACCTCAAGCCGTGATCGGTGGCCGTAACTTCCTGCAGATTGCATTGGATGACGCTATGGATGCTTTTGTATCCGTCATGACAGCGACTATCGAGAACAGCAATGTTAAATTCGAAGATATTCCACACGAGTTTTATCACAAGCTGATGAAAGACCGTCACGGTCCTAAGGTAACAGCGAAGGAAGCCAAAGACGCACTGCGCGAAGCGATTGACGACAAATTGTCTATGCCTGCCGCACTCCGTAACGAGCGTTTACCAGCCTTCCTGCAAGTGATCATGCATGAAGCTGATCCACCCGCGCTGGCTAATATCGCCAATAGCTGGCTGAACGTGATCGAGAATATGCAGCTATTGATGCTGGACGATGCGGCACTGGCTGCAAAGCGTGTCTCAGTTGAATTGAAAATGGCCGCAGCATCCAAAATTCAGGGTGTGATCGACCAGCGCCAGAAAAACGCAGGCGTTATGGGCGGCAAAGGCGGCGGTGCCGGCAAAACAGGCAACAGCTTCGAAGCGATTGTTGAAAAGCTCGAAGGCATGGACCTGCCCGAAGAAGTGAAGACAAAAGTTGCCGAAGAGATCGACAATTATAACAGCACACAAGGCCAAGGCCCTGAAGCGAGTAAGATCAAGCAATACCTGAAATGGGTTGCCGACCTGCCATGGGGCAAATTCTCCGAGCTAGAAGATGATCTGAACAAAACACAGAGTATTCTGGACGAAGATCACTACGGTCTGGAGCGCGTAAAAGAAGCTGTGGTGGAGCACGTTGGTGTTGAAGCTCATACAGGCGGAAATTCAGGTCGTATCCTGTGTCTTGTTGGCCCGCCAGGTGTTGGTAAAACATCTATCGGTAAATCTATTGCCAAGGCCACAGGCCGCTCTTATGCCCGTATGGCTCTCGGCGGTGTCCGTGACGAAGCGACAATCCGCGGTCATAGCCGTACTTACGTTGGTTCACGTCCCGGTCGTGTGATCGAAACCATGAAAACAGCGGGTACGAATAACCCGATGATCATTCTGGACGAGATCGACAAAATGGGCGGCCAGTCAGTTAACGGCGACCCGACAGCGGCGATGCTGGAAGTTCTTGACCCCGGTCAGAATGACAGCTTCCACGATAACTTCATGGAGATTGATTACGATCTGTCCAAAGTGATGTTCATCGCGACAGCCAACGATCTGTACTCTATCCCCGGTCCATTGCGTGACCGTATGGATATCATCCAGATCCCCGGTTACACACGCGAAGAAAAGCTGGAAATCGCCAAACGCCACCTTGTGAAAAAGCGTATGGCTGCCAATGGTCTGACAGATGCGGAAATCGAAATCAAAGACAGCGCAATTAGAGAGCTGATCAATGGTTACACCCGTGAAGCAGGCGTTCGTAGTCTTGATCGTATCCTTGATAAAGTTTGCCGTAAGGCCGTTATCATGCGCAAGAAAGACGACAGTGTCGGTAAAGTGGTTGTCGATGACAAAACACTGGAAGACATTCTGGGCGCTTCAAAGATCAAACGCATGGACGTCAAAGCCAAAGGCGATCGCGTTGGTGTTGTTAACGGTCTTGCATACTCTACAGTGGGTGGCAGCATCATGCAGATCGGTGCGCAGCTGCGTCCGTCCCGTGCAGACAACCATGACAAGCGTGACTTCGTTTTGAAAGTAACAGGTAACCTTGGCAAAACAATGGATGAGTCGACTGAATACGCGCTGACATCTGCTTTGGAACACATCATGGACAAGATCGGCACTATGCCGAACGGCCTGAAGGGTTACGAGATCCACGTTGCACCTTTGGAAGGTGCTGTGCCTAAAGACGGTCCGTCTGCGGGTGCTGCGATTACGCTGGCGCTGGTGTCACTGATGACGAATATTCCGATCAAATGTAACGTTGCTATGACAGGTGCGATTTCACAGTATGGTGAAGTGATGCCGATTGGCGGCCTGCCAGAGAAAATGGACGGCGCGTTGCAAGACGGTGCGGATACGGTTCTGGTGCCACGCGCGAATGAAGGTGATCTGGATGATGTGCCTGAAAGTGTGAAGAGCAAGCTAAATATCATCATCGTCGATACGATTGAAGATGTTCTGGAACACGCTCTGTCGGCTCCGCTATCCACTGCCAAGATGACTGCCAAAAACCAAGGCGGCGCGTCAGATAACTTTAATGCCCGCTCAGGCGGCCAGCCTCCTGCCAATGATGATACGCCGCAGGATACGGCAAGCCACGAAGAGACCCGCAAGCTGTCCCCATGGGCGCAAGGGCCTTCCCGCTTAAAGCTTTAGAGTAAAACTTCTCCAATTACGCTTCTTAAAAGCCGACCTTTCACGAGGTCGGCTTTTTTACTGGCCTTTTGGTATTGCAGTGCTTATATAAATGCGTATACTTTAATAAGAACATTTAGTGAACAAACGATAATTTTATGCTTACAGAAATTTCGGTCCGCGGCGCGCGGGAACATAATCTGAAAGACGTCAATGTCGACCTGCCCCGTGATCAACTGATTGTGATTACGGGTCTGTCAGGGTCGGGCAAATCATCGCTGGCGTTTGATACGATCTATGCCGAAGGGCAGCGCCGCTACGTCGAGAGCTTGTCGGCCTATGCGCGCCAGTTTCTGGAGCTGATGCAGAAGCCTGATGTTGACAGTATTGAAGGTCTGTCGCCTGCGATTTCCATCGAGCAGAAAACAACGTCCAAGAACCCGCGCTCCACCGTGGGTACTGTGACAGAAATTCACGATTATATGCGTCTTTTATGGGCACGCATCGGTATTCCCTACTCTCCTGCCACAGGTAAGCCGATTGAAAGCCAGACCGTCAGCCAGATGGTTGATCGCATCATGGCCATGGGCGAAGATAGCCGCCTATATTTACTCGCGCCGATCGTACGTGGACGCAAGGGTGAATACCGCAAGGAATTTCACGATCTGCAAGCCAAAGGCTTCCAGCGCGTAAAAGTTGACGGCACGCTGTACGAGATTGACGAAGTCCCTGCCCTTGATAAGCAGATCAAGCATGATATCGAGGTTGTCGTTGACCGCCTTGTGATCCGTGATGATCTTGGCAACCGCTTGGCGGACTCAGTTGAGACGGCGCTACAGCTGGCCAATGGTTTGCTGATTGTCGAGAATGCCGATGACGGCAGCCAGACGTTGTTCAGCGAGCATTTCGCCTGTCCCGTATCAGGCTTTACCATCCCTGAAATCGAGCCGCGCCTGTTTTCATTCAACAGCCCGCATGGCGCTTGCCCGACGTGTGATGGCCTGGGCATGAAGATGAATATGGATGAAGAGCTTGTCGTTCCTGATCCGTCGAAAACGATTGCCGAAGGCGCGATCGAGCCGTGGTCCAAAAACTTTGCGCCGTTTTATATGCAGGCACTGACAGCCGTGGCGGAGCATTTCGGTTTTGATATCAATACGCCTTGGGAAAAGCTTGATCAGAAATGGCGCGATATCGTGCTGTATGGTTCAGGCAAAGAGATCGTGCCGATTACGTATGAGAGCAAGAACGATAGTAAATGGAACAGCCGTAAACCATTTGAAGGCGTGATTAATAATCTGGAGCGCCGCTTGCTGGAAACAGACAGTAACAGCGTGCGCGAGGATCTGTCCAAATACCAGAATAGCCACCCGTGTGATGCGTGTGACGGATATCGCCTGAAGCCTGAGTCTCTGGCGGTTAAAATCGATATGATGCATATCGGTGACATCTCGCAATTCAGTATCGCCGAGGCCGATAAATGGTTCAGTGAAGTTCATAAAACACTGACCAAACAGCAAAACCAGATTGCCGAAAAAATCCTGAAAGAGATCAATGAGCGTCTGTCTTTCCTGATGAATGTTGGTTTGGAATATCTGAACCTGTCACGGTCGTCAGGCACATTATCAGGAGGCGAGAGCCAGCGTATTCGTCTTGCCAGCCAGATCGGTAGCGGCCTTACAGGTGTTCTCTACGTTCTGGATGAACCGTCTATCGGTTTGCACCAGCGCGATAATAACCGCTTGCTGGAAACACTGAAACGCCTGCGTGATCTGGGCAATACCGTGATTGTGGTAGAGCATGACGAAGACGCCATTCGTCTGGCCGATCATCTGGTGGATATGGGCCCGGGCGCCGGTACGCATGGCGGCACGATTGTCGCACAAGGCACGCCGGCCAGCGTGATTAAAGAGAATAAGAGCCTGACCGCGCAATATCTATCGGGAACAAAGGCTGTGCCTATCCCGTCAGAGCGCCGTAAGGGTAAGAAGAAACAGTTCCTTGAGGTGATCGGCGCGACAGGGCATAACCTGCAAAATGTCAGCGGTAAAATCCCGCTCGGCACGTTTACCTGTGTTACAGGCGTTTCGGGTAGCGGTAAATCCACCTTTACGATAGAGACGCTATTCAAGGCGGTCAGCAAGCGTTTGATGAAATCCAAAGTCACGCCCCTGCCCCATGAAGATATCAAGGGTCTTGAGTTTATCGATAAGGTGATTGATATCGATCAGTCCCCGATTGGCCGTACGCCGCGCTCCAACCCTGCCACATATACGCAGGCTTTCGGGCCTATCCGTGAATGGTTTGCGGGGCTGCCTGAATCCAAAGTGCGCGGTTATAAAGCGGGACGTTTTTCCTTTAACGTCAAAGGCGGACGCTGTGAAGCGTGTCAGGGTGACGGCGTTATCAAGATCGAGATGCACTTCCTGCCCGATGTTTACGTGACTTGTGATGAATGTGACGGCAAGCGTTACAACCGCGAAACGCTGGAAGTTAAGTTTAAGGACAAGAGCATTGCCGATGTTCTGGATATGACGATCGAGGATGCTGCAGATTTCTTCAAGGCTGTGCCGTCTATTCGCGACAAACTGGAAACACTGAAATCCGTAGGTCTTGGTTATCTGCAAGTCGGGCAGCAGGCTACAACCCTGTCAGGTGGTGAAGCGCAGCGCGTGAAACTGGCGAAAGAATTATCCAAACGCTCTACGGGCAAGACACTATATATTTTGGATGAACCGACCACAGGTTTGCATTTCGAAGATGTTAAAAACCTGCTGGAGGTTTTGCATCGCCTCGTCGAGCAAGGCAACACGGTTGTGGTGATCGAGCATAATCTGGAAGTGATCAAGACGGCCGATTACATTATCGATATTGGTCCCGAAGGCGGTGATAAAGGCGGACGCATTGTTGCCAGCGGCACGCCTGAGGATATCTGCGCGGTTGATGAAAGCTTCACGGGTGAATATCTCGCCCCTATTCTCGGTTTAAACCAGAAAAAGAAAAGCGCATAACTCTTTGCAAAGATCACTTTTCGCGTTAGTTTGCGCGCATGCCATACAACTCGATTAAAAGACGCTCATTAGGGGGCTTAAAAGAACTCAAACGCTTTATTTATGAAGCGTTTGTTTTGCCGTTTAAGGACGGGCGTCTTGCGTATATCTATTTTACATCCCTGCTGTTTTCCTTCGGGTTTGCGTTTCTGGATATGTTCTTGCTACTGGATATCTCGCAAATGTCCATGGAAGGCATGCTTCAATATCTATGTCCTAAATATTTCTTTCTGCTGACTATTGTAACGGGCACGATTTTCTGTGTCAGCCGTTATAACCCTAAGTTGGTATACGCGACGATTGCGACTGTTCTTGCGGCTGCGCTAATCTACACCTATATCAAGCAAGAAAACCTGACACCTCTTGAGATCGGGATGCTTTACGGACTTTTCACGTCGCCGTTCTGGGGCATCTTTCATGTGATTTTTGCTGTTTCTACATCCAAGAGTAATATCGGCAACGAAGTCTCGCTAGCGGGAACAGGCATGACACTGGGCACCAGCGCGGGCTTTCTGGCGGGTGGTTTGTTTTTAGGCTCAGCATACCAAGAATTTGCCCTGATTATCGGATTTTCGTTTATTGCTACGGCGACATTCTGTCTCATCCTTTATGCGATCAAACTGCGACTGCGCACTTATTTGCGCGAGAATGGCGCGCTTGATGAAAGCATGAAAGAGGCTTTTCTAAGGTGCCGTTATCGCTCTCTAGGATCAGTATTTGAGGGTATCTTCAACCTGTGCGCTGGCAATCTATGGATTGTGTTTATGGCGTTTAACGGTATTGCTGCTGCGATGGTCGGCGTTTGGAATGCGCTCATGATCGTAATCAAGATCATCTTTACACCAATTGCAGGGTCACTGATCAATCATGGGCAGCGCCGTGAAATGTTGCTCGGCTCTAGCCTGACAGCACTAGGCTGGGCGCCGCTGCTCTTTACCAATGCGCTAATCTTGCCGGCCATGTATATCTGGTCAATCGGCGCGCAACTTTATGCGACAGGGTTGAGCTCCGCCTGGTATAGCAGCCGTACAATTTCATCACTTATGGTGCGCGAGATCATTTTAGGTATTACGCGTGTTGGTTTCTTATTTGTGCTGGTGCCGCTGCTCTATGCTGACAGCTTCTATTTTGTGGCGATTTCGGTATTCTTTGCCGTTCTGATGATTATCTATTCGATATATTGGCACCTGAATATCAAATTAAAAGGCCCTGTTCTGCCGTTCGAGAACAAGATCATGTCTGCGGATTAGAGTAAGTAATTTGGGGAAAATGGTCCCCCCCTTCGGGTACACTGATTTTTCTTAAGTTCGCTTTGCTCATTAACGAAAAGTGGTGCCGGTGGTCGGACTTGAACCGACACTCCCAGAGGGAACCGGATTTTGAATCCGGCGCGTCTACCAATTCCACCACACCGGCATTTTGATATGGTCATGTAGAAGAAGCGGTAATATAGCCATTTCAGAAAAATAATCAAGCGTTCTGTAACACATAAAAAAACCGCCGGCGCAAATTGCGACCGGCGAGTTGAACAGGGAGGTATTTACCTACCCTGTTAGTATCTCTTACCAAGGTTATGAAATGGTTAACAGAAATCAGTTTTTACGGATGCAGCGAACACGTAATGTACTGTTCTTTTGGTAGCCGTTTTGACCTTTATCACTAAAACGAATACTCCATGCAGATTGATTATTAGCCTCAGTGGACGACCAATATCGTCCACTCAAAGGCCCTTCGTTAAATGTGCCATTGAGGTCACCTATATTTTTGTTGTCATACAACACCTTCAATTCATCAGACGCAGGCAGATACCAATCATCATAGCCATGAGCCGATAATCCGTTGCAATGCTCTGCCGCTTGATAAGGCGACGGGCTACCTGAGCCGTTTAAGCTTACAAGCAGCACCGTGTTGCTTTCACCCGTCTGGCAGGATGCCTGCGGCCCTGGCGTGGCCGCATTAGCGCAATTCACCATCGCTGTATCCAACCAGTTCGATGATCCGTCATTCCAGTTATAGGAAGCAAGCGCATCAGCAGGCGTCGTGTACATCGGCACATTACCATCAGGACTAAGCCCTGCATATATCGAGCCATCATCACAGGTATCACCAATACTTGGACAGCCTGTTGGCCCTGTAAGTTCACTCCAGCTTCCGACACCAACCCATTCATCGCCTTCACAATACTGCATAACCGCATGATCAGAATTGTAAATCATGCTGCCTTCAGGGCGGGTGGGGTTAGAACAGCCACCTGCCCCGTCGCCTGGTACAGGCCCCATAGCTTGCCAATTTGCGCCATCGCAATACTGCATCACCTGACTATCGGCGTTATAAATCATGGAGCCTGGCGCCCTAAGTGGGGCTGAACAGTAAGCGAAACCTAATGCTCTCATAGTGGTATTTGTATTACTCATAACTATAGTATTACCGTCTAATTTGCTCATCCCGACTTCACTGCCTGCAGTATTTAAAGGCGTTCCTAATGATGACCAATCGGTTCCATTAAACGAGTATACCGTTAAATCACTTGAATCCCCTTTAACAGCTATTGTTGTTTCATCAAGCGCCGTTCCGCCCACCCGTCCAAATGGCACTGCTAAATTATTTCCCAAATCCAGCCAATCAGTGCCATCAAATTGGTATGCCTGTAGTCCGTTCGTTTCAGATATACCTACAACAGTATTTTCATTAAGAGCTGCTATAGTGCCACGCCCTAAATCAAGAATACCTCTAGCATTTCCTACCAAACTGAAATCAGTACCATCCCAAGAATATGCAGCTAGCGAGTTAGCCGTAGAAGCTGCTATCATATTATTGGATAATTTGGCTACCCGTGACCTGCCTGCGGCAAAGTCATTACCAACCTGCACCCAATCCGTTCCATTAAACCGGAAGACCCTTAAGGTCCCGCCAATAACAACGGTGGAATGGTCCAAGGCAGCTATCTTGGCATTGTTCCCGCCTGCAGATAGAGTATTTCCGACTTGGGACCAGTCCGTACCATCAAAAACAACTTTGGATAATGAGCCTGTCCCATTGTTATCATAGTAAGCGGCCACTTCATTGGTACTTAGAACAGCCAATGAACTTTCACCTGTCCCAGCAGGATCAAAAGCATTTCCGAGTTGCTGCCATATATAATTCCTATAGGCAGGCGACGAGACCGTGGTAATTTCTCCATTCTCGGTAAAACCTCCGCCCGTGCCTTTGTTTGTATGCCAAGTTGATATATCTCCCGAGAAGAAAAACTCCGGGGGTGCCCCTGTTGGAACCCCTCCTGAAGCTCCCAAAAATACGGGTTCGCCTCCGTCAATAAACTTATTCAAATTAGCGGGAATAGATAAATCCAAGTAAGTTCCCGTATCAAACCACAAGTCAGCGACAGATACTTCATAGAAAGTCGTGCCTTGCTTGGCTATTGCCCAATCGCCCGTTGGGTCAGTCAAATCGACCACTTGGCCAGACACCCATGTCGTTATATTCTTGTCTGCCACCCCGTCGACATACATATGGCTTCGTGCTTGTGTAGGGTCGCTTAAATCATAGGACAAGACGACATGATGCCAATTACCATCAAGAAAGTCGTATGTATTACTAGAGCGCATCACCAGAATATTCTGCGCTGTATCGCGAGCTAGAAAGCTGATCCGGTTACCACTATCAACGCTTAAGTCAATTACGCTTGGGCTTCCGCCATTATCCTTAATAAAGATTACAGGATCAGTTGTCGTTGTTTTAAACCATGCGCTAATTGTACCTTGCGCGGAATCAGAAATAGAAATACCGGCGGGTGTTTCAGATATCGCGCTATCGACACCGTTCATGTAAACACCCGTCGGAGCATACTTCACCTCGCCCATCGCGACCCAGTCGGTACCGTTGAAGTATTTGGGGACGCGGGCGTCTGCGTCATATTTTATATTTGCAGGCTGTAAATCGAATATAGCTTCCACATCTTGGGCGGTGAGTGCACGACTATACACGCGCAGGTCATCCATGTCGGCCAAGATCGTATTGCTTGTTGTGTCACCCAAACGAAACGCGGCGGCCTGTGGGTGCGTCCCATTATAGTTGGAAGCAACTGACTCTTGCAGTACCCCATTCAGATAAAGTGATAGATTAGTACCATCATAGACAACCACTGTGTTGTACCAAGTATCATCATAAACATACTGTGCCGTGCGGGGCGATCCGCTACATTGGTTATTAGCCTCAAAATTATAATTACTCAATTCAAAAACTTTTCCGAGCTTGGGCCCGTTTTGACAAGTCGGGCTGTCGGGTCCTGCACGCCATATAGCACTCTGGCCGGCTGAATTGATATTATAGGGTTTCAGCCATATTGATACTGTATAAGGTGCGGCCGCGCCCGTCGGAAAGATTGAGGCCTGAATGTTTGTATCTGCAGCAAAGCGTAATCCACGCCCGTTAACACCCTGAACTATTTCACCAGAAATATTGTTATCGCCGCCATCGACCCATGTACCATCGTTGTTATTGCCGCTGCTGTCAGTAATTGTGGAGCCGCTGTCATTATCAAATGTCCAGTGGGCAACCAGATCTGTATCGATATCTTGGGCACGGGCAGAAGCAGGCAGAAACAACAGTGCCACCATGACGGCGGCTGCCATCATGTATGTTCTGATTATCAATGTTTGTGCCCTACTCATCATTCGTTCCTATTTCGTGGCGTAGTATAGCTGTTTAATTTCGGTGTCGCTTAACTCGCGATTATAAATACGCACATCGTCAATCAGGCCGTTATAAAACCTGCCATTCCCGGAGATATAAGAACGCCCGATCGTACCTGCTGTCTGCGCGGAAGCTGAGTAACTGCCTGTTGGTGTTGTAGACTCGCTAACGGAAGGCAGCCTGATGCCATCAACATACACTTTAGGGTCTGTTCCGACAGGATCCGTATAGTTATAGGTAACAACCATATGCTTCCACTGCCCCCTGTAGTTGCCAGAAAACTGCCATATACCTTCTGCGCCGTCCCATGCCGGCGCCCTGAATAACAAGTTCGAGTTATTAAACGCCATCGTCAACATACCGACATCACGCAAATCAATAACCCCTTGATAATCAGCTGTTACGCCTGCCCAATTAACCCAAGCAGACAAAGTGAAACTTTGTAAATTCTGCATTTCAGACGTTAGGCTAAACAGAACAAAATCATTGTTCCCATCAAATAAAGGCGCGTTGCCTATTTTGCCTTTACGTGTTTCTTCGGCCACGTCATTGCCGGTGCCGTCAGTCCATGTACCGTTATTGGCCGATACATACTCAATCATGCTGTTACCGCTCGTCTCATTTAGCGGGTAATGAGCGATTAACCCTTCAGTCGGTGCTGTTTGTTTGCCGATCGCCACCCAGTCCTGCGCGTTACAGAATTGCATGGTGTTGAAGTCATTGTTGAACATGATATCGCCTGCATTGCCCGCGGGAGAAGAACAACCGCCGCCGCCTGTACCGCCAACAGGCCCCATGGCGACCCAATCGGCGCTATTGCAGTACTGCAATACCATTTCATCAGTATTGTAAATAATATCGCCTGCGCTTCCATCAGGACCTGTGCAAACAGGTGAGCCTCCTTTTCGCACGCATCGCATTTTTAAAGCTGTGTTTTTTCCTGCACAATCATGTACGCCGTCATGAAACCTTACATGCCGAGCGCAATCATCCCAGTTTTCTGCCGAAGACAAATAGTAAGATCCATAAACATCAAATGCTGTTGTAAACCCATCGATCGCTACGCGGTTTGTATATAGTATATCCAGCTCGTCAGGTGCAGGCAGATACCAATCATCGTAGCCGTGAGCAGTTAAATCATAACAGTAACGTGCCGCGGCGTACGGTACTTCACCACTAGCCCCTTCAGTCTCAGCGTCAATAAGAGCTTCGGTATTGGCCATACCTGTTTGGCATGTCGTTGCCGTACCTGAAGGGCTGTCAGAACAATTATCCATGACATTAAACCAATTACCAGAGCCGTCATTATAGGTGAATGTTCCCGCGTCCGCAGGCGTAGTATACATTGCCACACTACCATCAGGCGAAAGCCCCGCATATACACTACCATCGGCGCAAACATCGCCAATTGTAGAACAGCCTGAAGGTAACGTCGTAGCACCTGAAGTAGCGGCCGGCTGTGTAGCAGATGCCGTTATGCTACCAGTCTCTGTAAATCCGCCGGCGGCGCCTTTATTAACGTGCCAACTTTCAACATCCCCGCTTAAAAATATGTCCGGTGTCTGCCCTGTCGGCAGAGAACCATCTGCCCCCAGATACATAGGCATGCCTGTCGGACTTACGAATTTCGCGCGTTGTGCTGCGCTGGAAAAATCAATGTAAGTACCAAAATCAACCCATAGATCGGCCAATGCACCATCCCACATACGAGCGCCCGTGTAGGTGCCGATACCATAATCTGTCAACGTAAAGTCAAATATCCCGCTGGTATCATAAGTAGTGACTGTATCTATTGCCGACGCACCATCAATATATATGTGACGCCTACCTGCATCGGACAAATCAACGCTAAATAATACGTGATGCCATTCATCGTCGGTCACAGCGTCCGAATACATGCTCATAACTGTGGTTGCACTTTCATTTTGCCCTGAAAATAACAACCTATCACCCGCATGCCCGTGCCAATCTATGCTTATGTCACCAGGGTTTGGGGAGTCCATGATAAAGCGCCAGTCATTCTCAGTATAATCATCATTACGGAACCAGAAGCTGGCGGACCACTTATTACTATCCGTTACAGTATTATTTAAAGTGCCCATCATGTAATCGTTCGTACCATCGAACTCTGCCGCCATAGGACTATACGACCCTGTCCCTGCCATTACCCAATCATCACCATCACAATATTCAACGGCGGATGTTTCAGTGTTAAAGCGCATATGGCCGGGTGCTGTGGCTTTAAACAGTTCCGCGACATCATCTGCGTCCAGTATAAGGTCATATATGCGCACGTCATCAATTTCTCCGGCCATGCGTCTTTCACTGCCGATTTGTCCGGCACCGATTTTCACAAGTGAGCTGGCGGGCGCGCTGTACGTTCCTGTAGTTGCGAAAGCTGCCGTAAGTGATTGTAAAACACCATTAAAATACACTTGCGGATGTGTTCCGGCAGGTTGCGTATTATCATAGGTAACAACAATATGGTTCCATTTATCGATACCCATCTTTGCATTATTTGCGAAGTATGTGCCCGTCTGTGTCGACCATGACGGCAGATTAACCAGGATCTCTTCATCATCAAATGCTGAAGAGACAGTCATCATGTCACTGATCTCAAGCATGCCTTCATATCCGCCATAATCACTATGGCGCGCCCAGAAAGATACAGAATATGTTGTCATCGCGGATAAGGTCGTATTGGTCGCGGTTTCGATATGCCCCGCAGCCGCTCTATTGCTTATGCCATTCTGAATCATGCCGTTGGCTGATGTCGGCGCAGTACCCGATACTGTCGCGGTGAAGTTATTAATGTCATCGTGATAAGGTGCCGCGGCCTCTTCCAGACGCCAGTGCGCAACCAGACCGTCTGTTGGGGCCCCGCAATATGCGCTCGCCACATTAGAAGACAATGTCAGCGAAATCACTGTGGCGATCAAGACGCCGATATATCTACGCATCTTTATCATTGTCCTAACCCTATCCACTGCTCGCCGTTACAGTATTGCATCACGTTAAAGTCGGCGTTGTATATCATCTCGCCCTCATTGGCGGCGGGAGATGCACAGCCATTATCGACATCGCCCAAACCGTTTGACAGGCCGTAGTAATAGAGCTGCTGGATTTCTGTTGCTGTCAGCACGCGGTTATATACGCGCACCTCGTCAATCATACCGTCAAAATCTCTGCTATTAACGCCGTTATTGCCGATATATCCGTTTTCGGCAGCATCACTTGTACGTGGCAGAGCCCCATTAAGCTGTTCACCATAAGACGGCGCTTCGGTCGCATTTCTATACAGTTTCACACCTGTCGCATCATCCAGAACGCCATCCCATGAAACGCAAACATGGTTCCATTCGCCAATAAAACCTGATGCCAACCAACCATCTTGCCCTTTAACACGAAGGTTAGACGCACCGTTGACATAGAACGCTAATGTTTCGTCAGGCGCAGAACTATCATTCTCTACATAGAACGATGTATTCAGATTATTTGCCTTGGAAAATATTCGGCCAAAGCCGCCGCCGCCATAGCTATCGGGCTTAACCCAGGCGCATATCGACAATGGACCAAGATCATCTAGAACAGCATTACTGCCCACGTCAATCAGATCATCAGCGCCGTCAAAAGAGACCGCTCTACCAAGAATACCAAACTGGTCATAGCCCACTCCGCCACTTTCCGTGCCTGTGTTACTGTTGCCCGATGAATCTGCAAACGCGCCACTCGTTTCATCCAGCGTCCAATGTCCGACAAGACCATTCGTCGGCGGCGTGCCGCCAATCGGGCCCATGGATACCCATTCGATGCCGTTGCAATATTCCATGACATTAAAGTCGGCGTTGTATTTCATTGCCCCCTGAACATGGCACCCTGGAGGGTCGACAATACAGATAAATGTAACCTCGTCGGCTATTTCGCATCCCTTGGAATATTTGTATAGTTTTTCCGGATAAAAGGTCACGTCAGCCGTGCCTACATACGAGACAGGGCCTGAGGCCGAACTTGTCCAATTATTGCAGTTATCCGGCTGAATACCATTGGTGGTCGTACGCCCTGTCCAGTACTCATGCATCTGGGCATTAAAACCAAATACGCCTGAACTCTCGAAACTTACACCGTCATCTTCCAGGTACCCCTCCGCCGTCGAGGTCATGGACGTGCCCCCCGCTGTTGGCTGCCACATAGAGGCATAAAAGTACTCGGTATCAGGGACAAAGTCGTTGCAACCATTTGAGTCGCATAACCATGCTCGTACATTCGTGGATGCAAGCTGACCATTTGCAATCGCATTGTCTTTGCCAAGCCAGTCATTATTGTTCAACTCAGTAAGACATGTCTGTGATGCACCTGAAATACCACCTAAATCAGCATCTACAAAATATGGCATTTCAACGAAGTAGCCTGAGCCAGACAGTGAGGTCGACTGCCCGGGGCGGGATGAAGAGTATGTAAGCGCGCCGTTTTCAGTAAAGCCGCCGCCTGCGCCTTTATTTATGTGCCAGTTTTCTGTGTCGCCTGTCAGGAAAATATCGGGTGCTGCGCCTGTGGGCAGGCTCCCATCTTCACCGAGATACATAGGCATACCGCTTGCGCTAATAAACTTGCGGCGGTTTGCTTCAACAGACAGATCGACATATGTGCCGTAGTCCAGCCAAATATCCGCCAGAGCGGCATTCAGTGATATCCCGCCACCTGTGTCAGAACCAAATGCATGTCCGGTTCCTGTTGTTCTGATGGCTGAATCCAAGTAGGTGCCGACAACTATACTACTATCTACACCATCAATATAAAGGTGCCTTTTATTAGTATCCGACATATCAACACTAAACATAAAATGATGCCAATCATAATCGGCAATAGGGTTACTGGCTGCAATCTCAAGAACTGTCCCGGTGGCACCAATATTCTGACCCTCGATAATAAAATAATCCGATGCATCAGACCTTATTCTAAATCCACCACTTGTATTAGTATAAATAATCTGAGAGCCTAAAGCTTCTTTCTTAAACCAGCCTGACCCTGAAACCAATTTACTGTCAGAGTTCCCAGTCAGATTTGTCAATATTCTTAAATAATCGTTTGTACCGTCGAAATAAACAGCATTCGGCACATAAGGTCCCAACCCCGCATGCACCCAGTCTGTACCGTTACAATATTTCATGGCGGCGTGACGCTGATCGAAGACCATTGCGCCTTCATCGGCAAGGCCGTATTCATAGAGCTGTGCGATTTCTTCTGCCGATAAGGCACGGTTGTAAACACGAATGTCATCCATATTACCTGTCGGATATACAGGAAGGCTGCCGCCGTTATGATTTTTACCTATTATGGCACTTCCCGAACCATTATATGCCAGTGCGCCACCGCTCCCGCTATATACACCGCCTGCATCCACGCCGTTAACGTAAATATCCATATCTGTGGCGCCTCTGATTACGCCTGTCACATGATACCACTTTCCTGTATCTAAAGCCGCCGCACCCGTTTTAGACCGTCTAGTACTAGTCCCCGTTCCGCCAGTATCATCCCCATATGATACTTCCGGAAAGCCGCCTGAAGATATGTTTAGCCAGTAACCTGCATATTGGTTATCAAGATAACCTGCTCTGAAAATAGGAAAGTTCTGGCCCGATGCTGAAGGATCTATGTAAACCCATGCAGATACTGTTACAGGAAGTGCATATTCAAGCACCCGAGTGAATGAGATAGTGTCATTGCCATCGAATTGTAGTGCCGTATTGACTACACCGGCAACGGTATCAGAGGCAGCATCCATACCACCATTCAAGGTACCCAACAAACCATTCCCGCTAGAATCAGCTGCAAATCCACCACTGGTTTCATCCAGCGTCCAATAACCAACAAGGCCGCTTGTTGTCGGGGTTCCGCAATCTTGGGCGTATGAGATAGAAGATAATACAACGCAGGAAAGCGCGAGCATTACGATCAATGCCGCCTGACGTATTACAGTCATTTTCCCACACAGTTTGGTCATTATTCCCCTACTGGTTAAAACGTACTACACCCCTGTTTTTATTATAATATTTATTATCCTAAGACCTGTTTAATACACAGATTTTAAGCGGCCTTTTATTACTGGCCAATTCTTATCCATTCTTCGCCGTTACAATACTGCATGACGTTATTATCACTGTTATAAAGCATCACACCTTCAGGACGCGCAGGCGACGTACAGCCGTTATCAACATCACCCAGCCCGCCAGACAGACCGTAATAATATAACTGTCGTACTTCTGTGTCGGAAAGTGCACGATTATACATTCGCACATCATCCAAATCTGCGGAGAGACTACTGTCATTATGCCCACCGCCAAATCTTAAATTATCCGTTCCCCAATCAGGCGTGAACGTACTTCCAGTTCTTGTATTCAAAAATTCGCCATCAATATAGAAATCGACAATAGGCGTTGTGCCATTCTGCGTATAAACGACTGTAATCATGTACCATTTACCGACGTCCCATTCGGTCTTAGTCGCGTCTACACTAAAATCACTACTGCCGTCACCAACCCGGAAGTAAAGGGCTTCATCTAAATACCCGTTAATGAGGAGCCACCAACCCGGATCACCATCGGCAAATCCCGGATGTTTGTCCATGACACGCCAAACCGCATTTGGCAGATCATCAGGATCTTCGTGTAACTTAATCCAAAAAGAAAGCGACAAATCATCCGCTGTTGTCAATGAGGCACTATGCGTCACCTGCACATGATCATCAACACCGTCAAAGCCAACAGCATTAGCAAGAACACCTTCTTCCTCGTACGAAACGCCGCCACTTTGGGTGCCTGTATTGCCGTTCCCTGAAGAGTCCGCAAACGTGCCGCTAGTTTCATCTAACGTCCAATGTCCCATTAAACCGTCAGTAATAGGCGCGCCGCCGACCGGCCCCATAGCAACCCACTCAGCACCATTGCAATACTGCATTACGTTATATTCTGAACTATAATTCATCACACCTTTTGTCGCAGCAGTACATATATTCATCAGCGCATTAATTTCGTCTGCAGACAGCACCCTATTATATAGGCGAACTTCATCCAAACGACCCGCGTGAACCCCAAAATACATGTTAGATATTGAATCAATATTTCCTATACTTGAAATATCCGCAGCCGGGCCGGCAATCTGGCCATTTATATAAATCTGCGCATCCCCATCACGGTCAGCGGTCAGGGTGAAATGATACCATGTGTTTTCCAACGGGATATTTATACCTGTGCCCCAGACAGTTACACTCCCCCCTGTACCGTACAAATAACACTCCGTAGCCGAGGTTCCAAAACTGTAGTTACAAATATAGCCATTCGAACCGCCACTAGATTTATCGACAAGATCCCAATAACCTGAATTATCTGCATTGTAGTACCAGAAAGACAATGAAAAATCCTGAGACGTTCCAAAATCAAGCACGGGATCATCGACAATCGTCACCCAGTCATTATTGCCATCAAAATCAAGAGCGCCCCCCACTGCACCATCTACCCAGTCTGTATTGGGGTCCATATTATTCAACGTTCCGTTATTGCCGTTACCACTGCTGTCTGCCGCGGTTGTACCACTTGTTTCATCAAGCTTCCAGTAGCCAACAAGGCCATTTGACACAGGATTACCGCTGATATTCATTCCAGGGCGGGAAGATGAAGACGCAAGCACGCCATTTTCAGTAAAGCCGCCGCCTGTACCTTTATTGGTGTGCCAATCCGCCGTATCACCACTCAAGAAAATATCCGGTGATACCCCCGTAGGGATTGAACCATCTTCGCCTAGATACATCGGCAAGCCTGCCTCGCTTATGAATTTGCGGCGGTTAGCCTCGATATCCAGATCCATAAACAAGTTTTTTTCAAGCCAGAAATCCGCAATTTTGCCATCGAAATGCTCTGCACTCGAGTTAAATCCGAAATAAATACTCGGCCGTGTAAAATCGACAATATCGTCGATTGGTGTCCCTGGGCCGTATTCATAGAAAGTTTCGTTCACGCCATCAAGGTATAGACGGTTATTCGCAGGATTGGCCTGGTCAAAACTGAATAGAACATGGTGCCAGTCCGCATCTTCGGGCGCGTCCACCTCATATTGCATTAAAACCGTACCGGCTTCGTTTTCAGTTCTGAATGTTAACCGAGGTCCAGAGCCCCAGTCTTGCGCCTTAATCATAAAGGCCGCACCATCCGACTGAATAACAATTTCCGAACCGAACTCATCATTTTGATACCAGAAACTACCAGTAAAAGTCTTACCGTCGACAACATCTGTGAGAGGCGATGCATGGGTTAAAGATATTGTAGAACCATCAAACTGCACGCCATTAGGAATATATGAACCCACGCCCATCATGCGCCAGTCCGTGCCGTCACAATATTGCATCAGAGCATGGTCTTGATTAAAGACTATGGCGCCCTCATCGCCAGTCACAGCGGCCACCTGTCCTTCGTAGATCGCTTGAACTTCTGCGGCGCTGAGTTCGCGGTTAAACAGCATCACCTGATCCATGATACCGTCAAAACCATTACCTGAATCTGCGATACTGCCGCCTATATAAAGCTGGTTACCGGCATCACTCGTATAACCGCCGACATCGCCCGAAGAGTTCGGCGTAGCCAGCTGGCCGTCCTTATAGAGCGCCATGCCGCTAACACCATCGCTACCGTCCCAAGTGCCACAGTAATGCTGCCACACGCCGACAGGCATTGTGCCATTCGCAAGCTCTATATAACCGCCATAGTTAGTATACCAACCCACTCTTTGGCCCGAGCCGTTGTAATACAAATTCCAGCCATTATCGCTGGCATCTGCTTTATCAACCAAGCTTTTATAATTCGACAGAGAGCTTTCCGGATTGATCCATAGGCACACAGATCTGGTCGTATTACTGATGCTGGCATCTGTATCGACAAGAATGTAGCTGTTATCACCATTCTCAAGATCTAACGCTGTGCCTACCTGACCGGACACGCTTTCTGTTGTAATCGCATTGTCCGTATCGTCGTACCATGTACCTGTATTGCCCGTACCGCTAGAATCAACAATTGTGTTTCCGCTGGTGTCATCCATGCGCCAATAGCCAATCAAACCATCAGTCACCGCTGCCGTACACTGGGCATAAGCAACGGAAGACGGCACAGCACATATGGCTGCCGCTATCAAAATCCGTAATGTGCTTTTCATCATGCCCATATCACGTCACCAATTAATTCTGCTTCCCGATACCAACCCAGCGACCACCGTCACAGTATTGCATCACATCATGCGTCGTATTGTAGAACATCGAACCTTCCAAACCGTAGGGGTTGGCACAGCGCGGCGCGGGGCCTTTGCTAATACAGCGCACTCTTTCTAAAACGTCTTTATTTGACCCGTCGACAACGCCATCATTAAATCTAATTGTTCTGCCAGCATTACTGCCCGTCGGGTCTCGGGATGTCCAATATTCTTCACCGCTATCATCAAAATTACCGATAGCCTCATAGTTATTGTAGATTACGGTCATCTCATCCTCAGCACCCAAGTACCAGTCATCACGTCCATGTGCGACCAAGTCATAGCAATACTGTGCGGCATTGTGGAGTTGCACACCTGCAGCAACACTATCTGAATCCGTAATCACCAAATAGGCGGTGTTACTCTCGCCTGTGGCTGTTCCCGTAGTGCCTGTAGAAGCATCCGTGTAATTATTTACGCCATTATTAAAGTTCATTAATCCCGCATCTTCAGGCGTAGTGTACATATCGATGCTGCCGTCAGGGGATATGCCGGCATAAATAGAACCATCGTCGCAAACATCCCCTATATTCGGACAGCCTTGTGGCGCTGCTTTATTTTGCCCATAAGGCGCCCCCATAGCATATAATGTCATGATTTCATCATTAGATAGTACGCGATCATATAGGCGCACATCATCGATCGAGCCTCTAAATAGCTGATTAAAGGATCCGCCATTATTTCTTGATCCTATGACGGCATAATCATCAGGGGCATTAATTGGGGACGCAGGAGTCCACGCCCCCATTGATACGCCGTTTCTAAACGCTTCCATGTCCGTACCGTCATAAGTAACGGTGTAATGCTCGAATGTATTTACGTCGTAGCCTGATAACACGTAATCATTGTAAATATTATTCCCGACACCTACACGTAGATACATATTACCTGTTAGTTCAAGCATTCGCATATTAGGGCGGGTATAGCTTGAATCATTATCTCGTCCCCATAGCAATATGGTACCGTAATGCCCTGTGAATATATCCGATTGCGCCCACGCCGACATTGTAAACGGCGTTCCTGATCCCGTCGGGAAACCTGATCCTGTTACCGTAATATAAGTTTCGGCTCCTGTGAAATTTAGTGATCGCCCTACAGCGCCCGGAGCACTGTGCGTATCAGCAGAGAGATTACCGATCATACTAGCGTCATTGCCGTTGCCACTGCTATCCACCGCTGTCGTACCTGTCGTTTCATCCAGCTTCCAGTGCGCTACCAATCCATCGGGCACATCGGAAGCCTTCATCACTTGCTTGAACTTATCACCGTCAAAGAACTCGGGCACGTTGGCTGTTTCGTTATAGCGTATGCCGTTGCGCGCTTCGTATATTTCCTGAACCTCTGATGCAGTTAATAGACGATTGTAGACCCGTAAATCATCAAGCGAACCCGTTAAAAACCCGCCTGCGTCCTTAAAGCGCCCAGCCCATAGCTCTTCGTTACTGTTAAAAGTAGAAGAAATTGCAGAATCTGAAGTCAAATCAACGCCGTTAACGTAGAGAGTTACAGCCCCACCCGTTTTATTAACCACTGCTGCTACATGCGCCCACGAATTGGGGGCAATATTTGCGCCCGTTGTGCTGCCGTTATTTTGAGTAGTACCGTTAGAGGTTTCAAAAACAAGCTCCCCGTCGGTAGTTGCCCAGCTATTTACATACAGCTTAAATCCGTCGAAATTACCTTCCTGCGAATTAGCAAATATGCCCTGCGCTGTAGATGTAGGGCTATCAAGCTTGACCCATGAGGCCAGAGTAAATTCATTACCGAGGTCTATAGCATCTGACATGATATGATTAGAAGCAGTAAAATATTGTGCGCTTGCTACCATTCCTTTTCGGGTATTTGAAGCTGGGTTCATGCCTTGATAAGCAACATCGCCACCGTTACCACTACTATCAACCGCCAGAGATCCCGCCGTCTCATCTAAGCGCCAGTGCCTGATAAGCCCTGTAGGAACAATCTCGGTCAGCTTGGAGTTATCGCTGCGGACACAGCGTATGTTGAATACGCTGCCTTTATTATAATTGGTGCTTGCGCCGTTAACGAAACTGAGCTCTCTTGCGTTATTCGAAGAGTTTTCAGACGATGACCAGTAAAATCCACCCGTATCAAAGTTTCCTATTGCTGTGCGGTTTGCATACAGAACCGACAGCTCGTTAAGTGCCGGCAAATACCAGTCATAATAACCATCTGCGGAACTGTCATAACAAGCTTGTGCCGCGTCGTAAGTTACGGCACTTGGAAAATTAACAAGACCGATTGTATTACCATCGCCATCAGTATTAGAGTTTAGTGAAGTCGTTTCATTACTAGTAGCCCAGCGCGCTGTTCCGATATCAGAAGCCGTCGTATACATGCGTACATTGCCATCAGGCGTAAGACCTGCGTAAATGGTACCGTCCGAGCAGACCTCCCCTACTTCCGTACAATCAGCTTCTGTAATGGGTGGCAACATAGCGACCCAGCCCGCGCTATCGCAGTATTGTGCCACTTTGTGCGTTTCGTTGAAGGCCATATCGCCTTCATTGCCGGCAGGGTTAACGCATTGCGCATATACAGGCATCGTCGGCATTAACAATGCCGCCGTCAGACAGAATAAACCTATCCTAAACGCCTTTCTCATATATACTTTCCTGCCCTTCCATTATGCGTTAAATTATTAATCTTTTTATTAATTTGCTTTGCCGATCGCGAGCCAGCGCGCGCCGTCACAATACTGCATCACGGCATGATCACTGTTGAAAATCATCTGCCCTTCCACACCATATGGGTTGGCGCAGCGTGGTGCCGGACCTTTGCGGACGCAGCGTGTGGAGTAACCTACCTCTTTTAGTGAATACCCCAGCATATTGCCATTACTAAAGTCACCAATATACATTTCGGTCTGCGAATATTCGGTAGATGAGTGATATCTGCGATACCACTCTCCTGGATCCGTTATGAAGCCTCCAATAGCCTCCCTATTTGCGTAC
This sequence comes from Micavibrio sp., assembly GCA_012960155.1. GTDB lineage: Bacteria > Pseudomonadota > Alphaproteobacteria > Micavibrionales > Micavibrionaceae > UM-FILTER-47-13. Next base: position 41,890 of record DUBU01000030.1, read on the forward strand.
AAAACACTTAGCTCGTTAATCGCTGGCAAGTACCAGTCATCTACTCCCGCTATAATTGAATCATAACAATGTTGTGACGCTTCATGTATCTGGTGCCCCCCCGATGAACTATCTGCGTCAGTAACAACTATTGATGTCGTATTGCTAAAGCCAGCATCTGAATCAGAAGCAGAGGTCAGGACCTGCCCTGAATTATTGGTGTCATTCCAGCTTAAATTTTGGACGCCATCTTGAGGCGTAGTGAACATCGGAACATTACCGTCAGGGCTTAGGCCCGCATATATTGTGCCGTCATCGCAGGCATCACCAATATTCGGGCAGCCTTGAGGCAGGCTTGTGTTTTGGCCGATAGGAGCGCCCATGGCGTATAGATCTTGGACATCGGCGAATGTAAGGGCTCTGGTATAGATGCGCACATCGTCGAGCGCTCCCATAAAAAATTCACTAGAAGATGTCGTCGCGCCCATCAGCAAGTCGTTGTCTGTATCAACTATCGTGCCTGTATAAGGCTCATTCGCGTACCATTCTTCTTCGGCACCATTTAGGTAAAGCGTTAGCTCTCCCCCATCTTTTACGCCTACGACATGATACCATCTGCCCTCTGTAAGCGGGTTGGAACCCACGTAGAAATAGCTAGTCCCAACGCCGCTATTTGATGCGGTATTGGCTAACTGAAAAGCCACTTCATTAGATGCCCCTATAAAAAACTCCCATGACAGAAAAGGCTCAACGGTGTGCCGCTTCATCATTACCTTCTGCTTCACCCCTGTATTGACATCTTGTTTCACCCAGAATGACACAGAGAAATCATCCGTCATTTCTAAAGCCGCATTATCAGCGACAGAAATACGGTCATCCACGCCATCAAATGATAGCGATGTCTTTACCGCACCTACAGCAGAGTCACTTGCGGCACTCATACTGCCTTGCATAGTGCCGTTGTTACTGTTGGCGCTGGCATCCGTCACAGTTGTGCCTGACGTCTCGTCCATTCTCCAATGACCAACAAGGCCGTAAGGCACCTCGGCAAAACCCATGCGCATGCTGTCCCAGCCATTGCCGTCAAAGTACTCAGGGGCTCTGGTCTTTTCATTAAATCGGAAACCGTCGCGAGCGGCGTAGACTTGTTGAACTTCCGATGCCGTCAGAGCACGGTTATAAAGCCTGATATCATCAAGACGGCCATCAACATATTTAGAACCATTACCACGCTGAGCGATATAAATGCGATCGGACGTTATACTGTCCCAAGAACCGGAAGGCGTGTCACTGTCACCGATTAATGTCCCGTTTATATAAAGGAAGTTATTTGGGTTGCTGTTAATTCCGGCACAGAAATGCGTCCACTGCGTTTGTGGTATGGCTGTTTGGTAAAGCGGGTCATCAGAACCAGGAGAGCCGATATCATCTTTAACCAGCAATTCGCCATCGACGTACTCGACCCACCATCCGTTAGACGTATCTTCAAACTTGCTTATCAGGGCATTGTCGTCTGCCCCCTCATCAGGCATAAACCAGCCGCACACCGTGAACTCTGCCAGATCAAACGTTGTTGATACACGCATATAATCATCAGAACCATCAAATGCCATTGAGGTCGCCACAACACCTTCTGATGTGCCTGTTGCCGCCCCTGAAGCCATATTGTAATAGATTCCGTTATAAACGTTACCACTGCTATCCAGTGCATCCGTACCTGTCGTTTCATCAAGGCGCCAATGTCCGAGCAACCCTGACGGCACAACTTCTGTACCTGTAGGTTCTAACGTAGAGGATGATATAGGCGCACTCGGAGCTGTCGTCAGAGCCCCTATTTCGGTCGTAGCCCCAGCGCTCCCTTTATTGGCGTGCCAAGAGCCAGTAGGACCACTCAAGAACAAGTCAGGAGCAGATCCAGTAGGCAAACTGCCATCAGCGCCAAGGTAAACGGCTTCGCCCGCGTTATAAAATAGCTCTCGATTTGTAGCACTGGAAAAGTCAATATAAGTGCCGACATCAAACCATACATCGGCTATATCAGCATCTAAAAACCCGCCATAATTATCTGTACCAAGACGGAAATTGGTATTCGGGTAATAGGCATTTGAAGATAAAAAGCTACACCAACCCGGGCTTTCATCCACACCATCGACATAGAAATGGAAATCGCCTGTCGCAGCGTCCATAGAAAACATCCAATGGTGCCAGTCAGTAGTGTCGTTTATTGTGGTTGTGTCAGTTTGGCATTGAAATACCCCCGAATTTGAGACATCTCTTACGAAGACAGCCACAGTTTCATCGTCATTAATAAAGATTTGCGTGCGGTCTCCATTATCGTTAAATACACGATAAAAAGTCGATAAATCGTTCATTTTAGCCCATAAACTAAATGTCAGGCGCGTTGATGTGCCCATCGATGTACCATCTATAGATACACCATCGTTTGTGCCATCAAAGGTCACAGCATTCAGTTCATAAACACCTTGAGGCGCCTGACCACCTGTCATAGCGATCCAGTTCGTATCATCACAATATTGGGGAACCTTGAACTCAGTATTGAAAATAATCTCGCCCACTTCGCCGGCAGGTGACGAACAAACAGCATGTGCCGATGTGTCAAACAGGCACAGCAACGCCGCAGATAATACTGCGGTTTTCAAGATATTCGCGATTTTATTCCCACACAGTTTTATTGTCGTTCTCCTAAATCAAATTTAGTTTTCCTTACCAATTGCCAGCCATCGCGCCCCATCGCAATATTGCATGACATTATTATCCGCATTGTAAACCATTTGGCCTTCCAGACCATATGGATTAGCACAGCGCGGCGCAGGCCCTTTGCGTACGCAGCGGACAGCGTAAGCGAGCTCCTTTGTAGAGTTATTTACGCCTGCCCCCCCGAAGTCATAATAATAAATTGCCGTCGCGTTAGGTTCAGAAGATGACCAGTATTGTGTATTTGCGAATGTTCCGGCAAAACCACCAACCTCTCTATTGTCGTATAGCATTTCCAGCTCTTCTTGAGCAGGGAGATACCAGTCACCGGCACCAGCAGCGTCAAACCCTGCACAGGCTCTAGCCGCCAGATGCTGTTGGGACCCTCCTGTAGCTGAATCAGAATCAAGAATTACGGCGTTTAGCGTATTTTGCTCTCCTGTCTGACAGCCGGTCTCACCGCCCAAGTAACAAGTCGCCCCAGAAACCGACACCATACTTGCACCTGATGCGTTTCCTGCATTCCAACTTAGTCCAGACGAGACATCAGTCTTTGCGGCATACATTGCCACATTCCCATCAGGTGACAAACCCGCATAAATAGTGCCGTCATCACAAACATCGCCCACATTAGGACACCCCTGCGGAGAAGCCGAATTCTGACCCACGGGCGCCCCCATTTTATACAGTGTCTGTATTTCCGTTGCCGAAAGCTCACGGTTATAATAGCGAATATCATCAATATAACCTTTAAGACTAGATTGAGTTGCGTCCCAACGCCTTCCTATACCTATTTCGCCAGGCGTAGGATTAGTGTAAGCGCCAGATGGAGAAACATTCCAAGTACTAGGTGTCTCCCCTACACCATTAATATAAAATACAGGGCGCGTTCCCACCGGATCATTAAAATCATAAGTCACGGCAACATGCACCCATTCCCCAAGAGGGATTGTTAAGGTATCTGGCCTCACAGAACCATCAGTAGCCCAACCATCAGCCTGAAAATCCAAGGTATCCTGATCATGCGCCTTCCAGAGACTTGCATAGTCTTCAATACTTATTATTGCCGAGTTACCCGCTACGTCCTTCAAATATACCCAGCCTGCCATTGTAAAAGCACCGGAAGATGTATAAGAGGCCGGATACGGTGTATCCTCAAAAGCTTTGTAGCTATTCGTACCATGCGCATTATAAGCACGTCCTATAGCGCCAGCGACGGAATCTGCTGTAAAATCAGCGGAAGCGAAGGCACCTATATCCATGTTACCTGTAGCATCAGTGGCAACAGTGCCCGTTGTTTCATCCAGCTTCCAATGACCGATCAAGCCATTCGTCACATCAGGCCACTCACCGATCATAGATACCCAGCGATTGCCGTCGAAGAATTGGGGCACGTTATTAGATTCATTATATTTCACGCCATCACGTGCGCCATGTAATTCCTGAATTTCCGCTGCGGAAAGAGCACGATTGTACACGCGCACATCATCTATAACTCCCCCAAACGTTCTTCCTGAAGAAGTTATATCACCGATTATCATCGAACTAGCTGTAGCTTGGGGCGTACCGACAGCCGTACTATCTACCTCTACGCCATCCACATAAATTTTCAGGTCAACACCGTCATAGGTGCACGTGATGAAATACCATGTTTGAGCACGAAGACCTGTTGCCTGCGCGTGGCTCCAAGCGCCATCATTATGTTCACATCCTGTAGGCGTAGAACTGTGATTCCAATTCATAGAAAAGTTGGAGTCCCTATCAATGATTTTTTCAGCACAGCCACCACCACACACCTCGGGATCATCAGGTGACCAAACCCATGCAGATATCGTGTATTGCGCTAAATCAGTATTCAGCGTCGTCGCAATAGAATCCGCTGCACCATCAAAACTTATTGCAGTCCCGACAGTGCCGTTAACACTATCCCCACCATTTAAACCACCGTTCATTGTGCCATTATTACCGTTACCACTTGTATCAGCAGCGTTAGTCCCGCTGGTTTCATCCAGACGCCAATGACCGACTAACCCGCTTGGAACAACTTCAGTCATCGTAGAAGCACCGCCGGCAGAGGTCGCGTTATACATTTGCGTTACTTCGGCAGGTGTCAGTTCACGATCGTAATAGCGGACGTCATCCATATAGCCATCAACATCCCATCCAATCCACATGGTTACACCGGCATCACTTGGCGCCGCACCGCCGCCGCCGATGTCAAAATGCAAGGTAAAAGGCTCTGAAACCCCATTGACATAGATTGTAGGTTCATTGGTATCAGAGCTATTATCGAAGGTCACAACTATATGGTTCCACTGCCCTAAGGGGACAGAGTTAGTTGTTCGCCATTCATGGCGCCCGGTCGCCCATGGTGATCTGAAGAACAGGCGGCTATCTGCAGCGCCCCAAAATCTTAATATATAGCCCTCAGGCAGCGTACCAGAGTTCGTAGTTTTGTATATAAGTTCTGCAGTATTCGCCGAGTTCGGATAAACCCACATAGAGATACTGCCGCCGCCATCAAATATATCTTGAATGGCAGCCGTATCGGGCACTTCAATTTCGTAGTTTGTTGACGTTCCATCAAAGTCCTGAGCGTTATCAAATCTACCCGGCACATTTGTTGTAGCCGGTGCCATACCGCCATAATAATTACCGTCAGAGCTACCGGCACTATCATTGGCTGTTGAACCTGAGGTTTCATCGAGCGTCCAATGCGCCACAAGACCGCTAGTTGGCTGAGCTAAAGCCGCTTCGCCGCCTGTCATGGCAATCCAGTTTGTATTATCACAATAAACCATGACTTTGTGATCGATATTGAATACAGCTTCGCCAGCCGCGCCCGCAGGACTGCTACATTGTGCATAGGCGTGGGTCGTCAGCAGCATGGATAAACCTGCCGCACATAATGTCCGTAATGCCATTTTCATCACGTTCATATTACTTCCCTACTCCTACCCAGTATTCGCCATTACAGTATTGCAGAACGTTATTGTCTGTATTGTACAGCATGATGCCTTCTGCTGTAGCGCCAGTAATACTGCCCGCATTAGCACAGCCATTATCCACGTCGCCGAGGCCGTCAGATAGCATATAATTATATAGCTGATTGACTTCAGTAGTGCTTAACGCGCGGTTATATATCCGCACATCGTCAATCAAGCCATCAAAGAAAAATCTGGAATCAGAACAAGTGCTGTCATAGCCGCCGATACATACGGGGTTAGCCACATTCATATTGGCATCCAAAGTATACGCCTGTCTGTTGACCAGCTCGCCATCAAGATACAAGCGCACTTCACCGACTGACCCGTCATAGACCCAGCCGCCATAATGCCAAAGGCCATCATCGATCACAGGGCCATTGACTGAAATGCTGGTGGCTGAGCCGTAGAAGTTTATCTCAAGCTCATCTGTATCAACATCACAGCCGAACCACCAAGTTCTATCGGTAAAGCCACCACCCCAACGCGTTACCATTACTTCGTTATCGCCGCCAGAGTTAGCGCCGCAATCGCTTGTCTTTTTGAACCAGTTAAATTGCGAAAACGAACCGCCCGTTGCAATGTCGAAACTCGCATTAGATGCAATGACAACACGTTCATTGTTACCATCAAACAAAAGCGCGTTACTATCGACACCATACACCCAGTCTTCATTTTCCATGTTTTCAAGTGTGCCTGTAAAACCACTGCCTGATGTATCCGGAGCTGAAGCGCCTGAAGTTTCGTCCAACGCCCAATGACCTATCAGGCTACCTGTGACTGGCGCGCCACCAATAGGCCCCATCGCAACCCAGTTATAGCCATCGCAATATTGCATAACGCTTAAATTCTGATTGTAATTAATTTGGCCTGCTTGCCCCGCCGGATCGGCACACCCAACTTCCGGCTGCTGAAAGCAATAAATATGTAGATTTGCTTCATCACAATTTGTGCTGCCATTATCTGACCAGTTGCCATCTGTGTTTGTTGCACGACCGCGCCGCCCACTATTTCCGCTACTGGAAGATGTCCAGTCCAGACAATGTTCCGTGCCGTCAGCAGTGCCATTTGAATTTACGTTCGTCCAGACGTTGCTATCTCCACTATGAACTGTGCCATCAGCCATATACTGTATTTCGTTATCAATATTGCCATTTACGAGATCTCCCCAATTATTCGCGACCTGCGTGAACGTTGGCACGTTGGGCATTACATATGGCACACTACTTTGATAAAATTTATCTAGCGGCGCATTTCCATCTGCCGCTGGCCCTGAAAGCCACGCATTGTAAACACCAGGAAGGCCCGCAGCAGCAGCCTCTTGCTGGCATATAAAATCACCAGCCAGCACGCCATCATCCCCAGAATATCCTCGACCTTGGGCTTCCGAGAGCAAATCACCATTCGGCAAAGTGTCAGAAACAAAGGCATAATACTGATCGTACAGATGCATTGTCTCTGAAGTTTTGGCAAAACTCGCCTGTGTTAATGCACCGTTCTCGGTAAACCCAGGGGATGCTCCTTTGTTAGTATGCCAGTTTGCCGTATCGCCGCTTAAGAAAATGTCAGGTGGCGTACCAATAACGTTGCTACCGTCCGCTCCCAGATTAACAGGCAGGCCACGTGCATCTATAAATTTACGACGATTGGCCTCAACTGACCAATCAATGTAGTTATCAAAGTCGACCCACAAATCTGCAAGATCCGCGTAAAGCCTTTCTGTTCCTGTATTAAAGGAACCGATACTGACAATTTCACCACCACCGAAAGCCGTATATGTTGCCGACTGGCTGCTAGTGACATCTAAATCATCCACATAGATCTGATCAAGAGAGCGGTTGGTTGAATCAATACTGAAAAGAACATGATGCCAGCTACCGTCAGTGATAGGATCACTGCGTGCTAGCAGATTATATACGCCCACTCCCGTTTCCTGACCATCAAGAACAAGTTCATTACTAGTATTAAATCTAACTCTGAAGTATTCACCTGTGCCACTGCGTGTATGAATAATAGCCTGGGATGTTCCTAAGTTATTCGGATCACGTCTTATCCAGAAAGCCCCCGTAATAAGCGTTGGCTCACTTAAACCGAAACTGTTTTCCAATAGCTGGTCACTACCGCCGCCAAAATGAACAGCATTCGGCACATAGCCCGAGCCGCCCATGGCAACCCAGTCCGTCCCGTCGCAGTAATACATTGTTTTATCTTGCTCACTGAAGGTCAGCACACCTTCTTTACCCATACCATAAGAGTATAACTGCCCGATTTCTTGTGCGGAAAGCGCTCGGTTATAGACACGGACCTCATCCAAATCGCCACTAAAATTTCTAAAATCTATGGTCGCGTGCCTACCTATGACCAGAGGGTTATTATCTGTCGAAGGAGTACCTGTTGCAGCAGTTTCACGAGCTTCTTCTACGCCATCGATGTAAATTATTCCGTCAGTAGCGTCTGCATCATATACGGCAACAACATGATGCCAAACACCGTCATCAATTGGATATAAACTCCACGTAGAGTTTGCAGTACCTACGACGTGAAAAACCATATTACTTGTATAGTTATCACGACCTAGAGAGATCATTCCTCCCTTACTAAACAAGGTTTCATACTGACTGGAAAAACCATCAACCCTCATCCACAGAGCCACTGAGAAAGAAGTTGTGAAGTCAAAATTCGATTCATTGGCAACATCTATCTGCCCCACCCCACCAGCAAAACTCAGAGCATTTTGAACAATCCCCTGCAAGCTGGCAGTCGCAGGGTCAAGCCCACCCGACATAGTTCCGTTATTGCCGTTGCCGCTGCTATCCGTTGCTGTTGTACCGCTAGTTTCATCTAACATCCAATATCCGACAAGTCCATCTGTCGAAGGGACGCCGCAATTTTGCGCATAGGAAGGCGCCGCCGCAAAAGCCATCAGCCCTGCCGTAATCAATGTCCGTAATGTCAGTTTTATTACGTTCATTACTGCCTCTTTCCGATTGCGCGCCAGTTAGCTCCATCGCAGTACTGCAAGACATTATGGTCTGCGTTGTACAGAATGTCGCCACGGTCGCCTACCGGGCCGCTACAGGTAAAATCAAAACCACCTGTACACCAAGCACCATCAGCGTCACCCGTACCGTTGCCAATGTAAACCTGGAACCAGAAACCTGTTCCCGTTCCGGAGAAACCGTTGCTGCCACTACCACTAGAATTACCGCCAGGACCTGTGATGTCATAGAAGACCGTACTGCCATTGCCATAAATACAAACTGTACCATCCGTTAGCGCATTATCTGTGCAGTACTGCTCTCCGCTGCTTGTGGCAGAGGTGCAGATTGATCGCAGCTGATCATCCGGACCATCATCAAAATAAAGGCAGTTCACGCCTTCGCCTTCAATCGCGGTAACTTCCTTTTCGGCGCACATACCCGCATAATTTCCAAAAGCAGCACCTGTTGGTGAGCCGTCTTTGAAACTACAGGTTCCACCCGACGAATATTCGCAACACTGATTACCGTAAGTCCCTGCCCATGTTTCACATTGTGACTGACAGGCTGCAGCTCCGATTGCGGCAGAGTCCAAAGTTGTGCCCGTGCAAAGAGCAAACATCCCTAAAGAACAGTTTGTTTCTGCGCCGCAATTCGGTGATCCGCCCGCGCCGGCAGTATCCGCCATGGCACGCCAGCTAAAGCCGTCACAATAAACAGGAGCTTGCGCAGAGTTTGAATAGCTTAACGCACCCTCCTCTGTACATCGATCAGAGGGATGAATTCTGCCGCCCGACATATCACATCCGAAGTTGTATATGCTGGATATCTGCGATGCACTGAGTTCGGCATCAAAAATACAGGCTTCGTCAATATAGCCGTCAAAATTTCCATTACCAGTGCCGCTTTCACCGCCAATCGTCAGACTATACGCTGTATCATCATATGTACCGCCAGTGGTCCCGCCCGAGCCACTGCCTGAAGTCGCGCCATTTAAATACACCGTAAGGCCCGTTGTCCCTGAAGTATCACCATCCCACGATGCACAAACATGCTGCCATGTATTTAACTGTATGGTCGGGCTGGTAATACTGCGCCAATCTGCGCCATTTGTTCTGAAGGCAATGTACGCCGAGCTAGCATCAACATACTGCAAATACATATTCCAGCCTGACGTGCCGTCTACAGCAGTCTTATCAAAAATTTTAGCACTTGGGTTTGTGAAGCTCTGCGGGTATATCCAAGCGCATGCCGTTTTAGCGCCTGTATTATTTATAGAAGCGGCTGGAGAGACAGTGAGCTCATTATTACTTGCCGCGGTAAAATCCAGTGCGCCGAATAGATACCCTGTTACCTCGGACAATACCGCACTGGGCGTCGCATCGTTAGATGTGCCGGAATCGTCAGGAATAGTAGCGGCATAATTATCCATACGCCAGTACCCAACCATATTTGGCACTGTTACGACACCTGTCGAAGTACTGCTTTCATCAGAACTTACCGCGATCCAATCAGTATCATCGCAATATTGTAGAACAGAATGGTTAGAATTATAGAGTACTTCGCCAGCGTTACCTGCGGGTCCCGTGCACACAGCATGGGCGTGAGAGCTTAATAGCAGAATCGTGAGAAAGCACAGAAGCTGCGGCAAAGTCTTGATCAGGCTGTATGGAAGAACGGTTTCCTTCACGTACCCCTCCTAACCCTGCTTGTGTTGACGATGCCTCAGAATACCACCAACCATGAAGAATATTGAGGAGAAGCCGAACAGAAGTGCGATTGTCCACAGACCAATTTGAGCTTTATCAATGCCGTAGCCTGTATGCGCCTTCAGACCGTTTACCTCGCGCATGATGTCGTCTTTGAATTCGGCTTGCGCCAGCTTCATTTCAGTGATCTCTGCACGCAGAGCATCATTTTCAGACTTCAGTTCTTTTGATGCCTCGATCAGTGGGGCAATAAAGCCTACGTAGTTTACAGACTTCGTGCCCATTTCATCATTGGCAGTGCGTACCAATTCAGGGAATACTTTTTCTACTTCCTGCGCCATCACACCCAGTTCCAACTGACCTTTTTCGTCATTGATCATGCGGAAGCTGTATGTATCAATTTGTGACAGGCGGCCGATGATCTCGTTCGCATCCAGCGGCGCAATATCTTTCTTCAAACGCATATCTGAAACGTCAGTCAATGTACCTGTATATTCAATATCACCTGTCACATCCAGCGCTGCATTAGGTGTACTGTTGTTAATACCGATATGCGCTCCTGCGTTATACATGCCAGAACCGTAAATTACGTTACCAATATTCATTTCATTAGCGGCATTAGCACCCGACACATCGACATTTGCACCGATAATAATATTGGACGAACCATTTCGCAGCGATAAACCAGTCTGATAACCTAACATCACGTTGTTGCTTGTCGTTGAGCCTTGAACATCTCTGGCAGAACGCGAACCGATAAATACGTTATTGTCACCACCGTGATCATAATCTCCGCTAAATCCGCCTTGGAATGCAGCCTGACCAACCACCACGTTGTTATAACCAGCCATATACGAGCCCGCACCATCACCAACACCTACGTTGTCGTTACCACCGCCACCATTTGATGCGAACATTGCGATGCTACCAACGGCGGTATTGCGATCGCCAGGGAAGTTTTCTAAAGCTTCATTACCGATTGCTGTAAGACCTGAGCCTTGTGTTACATATCTAGCAGCCTCTGTACCCACCGCGACAATTGCCTGCCATTGGTTGGCCGCATCATAGTTCTCTGCGGCGTACGCACCGAAAGCTGTCGCGTGATTTGAGACATCATTACTTGCTAGCGCGTTATAACCGACAGCAGTATTATTTTGCGCCGTTGTGGTGCCCGCACCTGATCCGGAGCCAATAAACATATTTGCATTAGCATAGTCTGTAGTTGCATCACTTAGGTCATTCACAGCACCGCCGCCGCCACCGCCAGAGCCAGCAACCCAGTTACCTGAACCCGCGCTATACATCAGTACCTGACCATCTGATACGCCTGATACATCGACATCTGCCAAGCCACCCAATGCTGTCGAGCTTCCGCTTGCGCTGATAAATGTCGGGGCACTTAAGCCTGATACAGGCTGAATAATAATTGAGTTGGATACGCGGATATCACCGACAACATCAAGTTCAGCTGCTGGTGAGGCTGTACCGATACCCACTGTTGGGGAGCCGGACGTGTAGTAGATTGCGTCGCCAGAACCTGCAGTCCACAGGCTGTCTCCACCGCCGCCACCTGCTGAAGCGGATGGCACCCAGTTTGTACCATTCCAAGACAATACGTCATTTGTGCTTGGTGAGCCTGCCAGAACATCGCTTAGCGCGTTCAGAGACATACCCGTCGGAGCAGACACGGATGCTACGCTGCCGACTTTCATGCCACCGTAAGAAGAATTGTATTCAATATAACCACCGGCATCCGTCCACAGGCCTGTACCTGATGCCACGCCAGTTACCCAGCTACCACTGCCTGCGCTGTACATCAAGACTTCGCCGTCCACGACACCTGCTGTGTCTACATCAGTCAGATCGTTCAGTGCGCCGACAGCACTGCCAGCTGACATATATGTTGGCGCGTCGCCTGCAATCTGCCCCATCATCAGCATGCCTGTCAGATTGATGTCGCCAGCGACGTCCAGCTCAACTGAAGGCGTTGCTGTACCGATACCAACTGTCGGCGAACCTGAGTTATAGAAGATTGAATCGCCACCTGCGCTCGACCATAGGCCCGCACTATTAGCATCAACATTCACCCATTGTGAGCCGTCGTAAGTCAGGATCTGTCCTGATGATACGGACGAAATGCTTGTGTCGGTCAGAGCGACCAGTGATGTTGCGTTAGACACAGCCACTGCACCTGCAGGAGCTGCTGCACCTGTTACACTAGCAACTCTCATACTGCCGAGTGCGGAGTTATATTCGATGTAACCGCTACCGCTATCTGTCCAAACGCCTGCATCTGCGACATCTACAAATTCAAGGCCTGTTGCGCCGCTGTTCACAACAACCATCTGACCTGCCGCGCCTGTGTAGTTTACAGGTGTATCTGATAGACCTGTAAAGGCTGTTGAACCACTGCCACCTGCACCCGCAGCCACAGCACCGACAGGGGCTGCAAGGCCTGTTGTACCACCAATATTCACGATGCTGTCTACGCTCAGCGTGCCGCTAGCAACGTTAAAGTTAAGGCCACTGACCGCACCAAGCTCACCGCCACTATTAAATTGCAGATCTCCTTCTGCACCCGCTGTTGATACGGAGCCTGCGGATGTCGCAAAAGATTCCCAAATTGTACCATTAAAGTATTCGACCGTATTTGACGTGCTGCTGTAACGAAGCATACCCGCTTCTCCAGTCGGACGCTGCGCATCTGTACCAACAGGCAGGACAATCGCGCCAGTGCTTATAAAACGGACGGTACCATCAGAATGAATTCTCATTCTTTCGCCGTAATTACCGAAACCATTTATTGTCTCAAACACAATATCAGCCTTACGGTCTGTGCCAGATGTCCAACTGCCTGCAGTGGCAGATGTCATCACACTTATCTGCGCTGCATTTACCCAGTTACTATTAGTGGAACCGTAGAATCGTAGGCCACCAATCTTGTCCCCTGAGTTTACAGCAGAGAATGGTGCTCCTTCTGTGCCTCTGGATCTCCAGAAATTAATATCTGCACCACTTAATGCACCTGATGTAGAATATGAATACATAGACATATCCTGATTATCACCAGCAATAGTAATAAAATCAGACGGAACTGCTGTGCCAATACCTAGCCCTGCGCTAGTAAAGACAAAACCACTGTCGGTGGCCATGTTGCCGCCGCTGTTAAACTGAATTTCTCGATCAGAGCCTGCTGCACCTACGCTGCCACCACCAACCGTACCGGCAACCCAAACACCTGACGCGCTGTCGTAGATCAGTGCTTGGCCACCTGTTGGTGATGCGCTGACATCGCCCAGATCGTTCAGGTCGATTGTGTTCGGCGCAGGTTCGCCAGTGACTGTCTCAATAATTTGATCTGTGAATTCGATAGCTGTTTCACCGCTATTCACACGGGCAAAACGTCCGCCCTGGCCACTAAATGTAGCCGGTGTATCTGTTAATCCTACGAAGTCAGTTGATACTGCTGCAGGCACCCAAGTACCAGACGCACTATCATATGTCAGCACCTCTTGATCACTTACGCCTGTAGTATCAACATCGGTCAGGTCGTTTAGAGTACCGATCGCAGCGCCCGTCAGAATATCCTGCCAACTGTCCGCTTGGTAACCTTCGAAACGACCTGATGTGCTGTTGTAGCGGATCATACCGTTGATAGCTGTTGTGCCAGCCAGCGTACCTGGACGGGTAGTGTTATCACCAGAAGGCAAACGCAGCGCACCTGTACCACCAATGAAGAGTTCGCCCGTAACCGTAGAGCCGTAGAAGACATTACCAATATTAACGTAGCTGTCTTCATAACCTGTCGGCAACTGGACACCCGCACCTAACAAAATATTTCCGGAACCAAACATTACATCCGTACCTGCATTGGCACCGATGATGACGTTATTATCGGCACCATTACGAACATTTTGACCCGCGGCATAACCCAAGAACACGCCAAGGTTTGCATCACCGTTGCCGATACCATTACCTTGGCCCGCCAATTCGCCGACTGCCACGTTATAGGAGCCTGTTTGGTTTTCATTCAGCGCGTTAACACCTAGCACTGTGTTATTGCCACCTATGGTCAACCGACTGCCAGCATATGAACCTAAGGCCACGTTATTTTGTCCGGAAGTTAAAGCTGTCAATGCCTGCTGGCCAACACCGGTGTTGTAGCTGCCCGTTGAATTCGCCAAACTTCCGCGACCGATTGCCACATTGAAAATACCTTGGCTGCTATATCGCAACGTATTTGCACCGATTGCGATGTTTGAGTAACCTGTCGTATTATCAGCCAAAGCGAAGGAACCGATAGCCACATTCTGGTAGCCTGTTGTGCTGGATGACAAGGCAAGTTCACCAATACCAACGTTGTAATTGTCGCTGAGATCGTCGCTTAGACCTGCGCTGTTACCCAAGAACACACTAAAGCCACCTGTACGACCATCGGTCAAATCATCAATCTCATTCACACCAGAGCCAAGAGACACTATTTCCCAATCATTGCCAGAGTCCGCACAGAAGCTAAATGAGTTTGTAGCGCTATCAAAGCGGATCGCACCTTCGCGTGCGGCGTCACAAGACTCATTGCCGTATGCGATTTTAAGTGTGCCGTCTACATCAATTTTTGTAGCAGGACTTGCCTGACCAATACCCACAGAGCCATCAAAGAAATTCTTACCGCCCGAGCTGTAGATCACGAAACTGTCGGCTGCTTGCACAGTGTTTTCAAGATATAAACCGTACGCATTTGCAACACTACCACCTGCAACCTCTGTGGATGATAACGTACTCTTGATACCATACAGGTTAACTACACTGCCTGAACCGCCTAGAGCAGCAGCATAGGTATAATTACTAATGCCGGATACATCACCTGTCACTGCTCTATTATTAATGGCCACGGTTGTATCAAAATCAGCGTTTTCATAACCTGCAATTGATGGGTTACTTGATGATAGTGTTGGTGAAGAAGATACCCACATTGTGCGCTCTTCTGCGTTACCGTTGTAAACCACATCCAGTATAGCTTCAGGCGTGTTGCTACCAACACCAAGACGACCAGCACTTGTGTAAACAAGATTTGATGATGCTGCGAAGTTACCACCGCTATTAAACTGGATACCGCGATCCGGCGCACCTGCACCACCTAGGCCAAGCGCTACAGATTCCCAACCTGTGCCAGAGTCCGCACAGAAGCTGAACGTATTTGCACCGCTATCAAAACGGATTGCACCTTCGCGCGCAGCATCACAGGCTTCTCCGCCATAAGCGATTTTAATTGTGCCATCCATATCGAGCTGTGTGGCAGCTGCTGCTACGTTCATGCCAGAACCTGATCGCAACACAAGATTACCACCGACAATCGCCAATACCTGTTCTGCCGACACATTTGTGTTGTCTTGCTGACCGAAGAAAACACCCATACTACGATTGCCACTTACCATCGGATTATTAGCTGTCGCGGCATCACCGAGACCGAACGCAATTGAATAGTTACCGAGTCCCGGCGTATTTCGATCAGCAAATGTGGCAGGCGTACTTGTCAGACCGCTGCCGTCGCCCGCAGTAACATCATAACCAATTGCAGTACTGTTAAAGCCACTTGCAGTTGTGAAGTTACCCATTGTCGTACTTTGATCACCACGCGCGAATGTGTAGTTACCAAAGGCTGTACTTCTCAGCCCCTCAGCCAGTGTATCCAAGCCAAAGGCAACAGACTGATCCCCAGTTGCTTCGTTGCTAGAACCCATAGCCATTGCGTACTGACCACTCACAAGATGCGATGAGCCAAATGCCGCACTGTAGTTGCCCGTCACATTGTTAATAGAACCTGCCGCAAACCCGTAATCTGCAGACACCATGTTGTTGTAACCAAAGGCAGCACTAAAACTACCTGCACTTGTGTAATCCCACTGAGCACCATCTACAAAACCTGCACGGAATGCAGAGCTTGAGGCGTCGAAATACATACGGCTGTCATTGCTAGCCGAGCCTGTATCATTGATCTGGCTTGAGCCGACGATAAAGTCGCCTGCTGAAGTATATGTGAAGTTTGCATCCGCCGCGAAGTTGCCACCGCTATTAAACTGAATACCGCGGTCCGGTGCGCCTGCACCGCCTAGACCAAGCGAGACAGCTTCCCAACCTGTCCCAGAGTCCGCACAGAAGCTGAACGTATTTGCACCGCTATCAAAACGGATTGCACCTTCGCGGTCAGCATCACAAGCTTCGTTGCCATATGCGATTTTAATTGTGCCATCGATTTCGAGCGCTGTATCTGCGGACAAGTTCGTCGCTGGAATTTTCGGATCAATTACCATCGACCCACCGAACAGACCCATTGTATTTGCATCTGCCAAGACAACACCGCCATCCTGATCACCCATGAAAATACCCAAAGATTCATCGCCCGTAATAGTCGGGTGTACCGCAGGGCGGTTAGCGAATGTAATCAGGCCAACAGCCATTGAGCCTTCACCCACGCTGTGGTCAACAGCCACATCATTGGCGTCCAGAATTCCGTCACCCGCAGTCACTGCATTACCGATTGCCGTACTAAATCGTCCACTTGCTACCGTCTGAATACCCATTACGGTACTTGCAGGTGCCGCCGCAATAGTGTTGTTACCTAATGCCACACTTGTACCACCACTGGCTGTCGGACCGGAACCTATTGCAATACTGCTTCCTGCGCTGGCCACAGCACCACTACCCATGGCAAAACTAGCATCTCCGCTGGCAACTGAACTACCGCCCATTGCCACACTGCGCATTCCGCTTGCAATTGTTCTATCGCCCATAGCAACACTAAATGAGCCAGAACTTGTATAATTCCATTGGGCTTCCATTGCACGACCAGCACGGAAGGCGCCTGTCGAAACATCGAAGTACATACGATAATCTTCGTTGCCCGTACCTGTATCTTCAATCTGGTATGAACCAACGATGAAGTCACCTGCTGAAGTATATGTGAAGTTTGCATCCGCCGCGAAGTTGCCACCGCTATTAAACTGGATACCGCGATCAGGTGCGCCTGCACCACCTAGGCCAAGCGAGACAGATTCCCAACCTGTGCCAGAGTCCGCACAGAAGCTGAACGTATTTGCACCGCTATCAAAACGGATGGCACCTTCGCGGTCAGCATCACAAGCTTCGTTGCCATATGCAATTTTAAGAGTGCCATCCACTTCCAGTTTTGTTCTGGCTGACCTTAACAGCTGGTTACCGATCAGAACATCGCCGCCCTTATCGATGTTCATTACTGGCTCGCCTGCGTTAGAAGCTCCGTCAAAATATCTTAGAGCCAAATCACCCTGCAAATTGGCGCTAGGCGCAGACTCACCAACACCATAGAACATCCAGCCCGTATTGCCGCCACTTGGGTTTTCTAAAGTTACGCCAAGCATCACCGACAGGACGGCTTGGGGAGATTGCCAAACCAGCAGCAAGTATGGATGTTTCGTCGCCGGTCAGGCTAAGAACTGTGTTAGCTGTACTTACAAGGTCAAGATTTACAGCAGGTGTATCTGTACCAATACCCAAGCGCCCCTGATCTGTCAGTCGCATTTGTGAACTGGCACTTGTGTAGAAAATAATGTCATGTTGGCCTGACACACCGAACAGCATGTTGCTGCCTTGTGTAATCAAGGTATTTGAATCCAGAAGCATCTCGTTCGGACCTTCTGTAATACGAATACCGGCTGTGCCCACATTCAGGTTTGCAATATCTGTGCCCAGACCAGGGGCAGGAACATCCAAATGCAGGCGTGAAGCCGGAGATGCGACACCCAGACCGAGATAACCAGTGGATGTGTATACAAAGTTTGCATCCGCAGAGAAGCTGCCACCTGAATTAAATTGAATACCGCGGTTCGGCGCACCCGGGCTTGCCACTGCGCCACTAGCAAAGTTCTGCCACGCTGCGCCGTCACAGTATTGCATCGTTGCGCCGTTCCAGCGGACCATACCGCCGTCTGCCGCAATCGTACAAGTTTCGCCACCGTCTGCTATTTTAATCGTACCACCAACATTCAGTTTAGCGCTTGAATATGTCAGGCCTACCGCAAGATTGCCGTCGGGTGTTAAGCGCATAGCCTCACTAATACCTAAACCATCGTGGGTGTGGAAAGTCATGCCACCATCAGTGACGCCTGTTTGAGATTTCTGTGATTGTATGTATCCGACAGGCGTTCCATCCAGTGCAAAAGTCAGCAATGGGTTGGCACCAAGCGAGTTATCGCCTGCATCCAGTACTAGTTCGGCATCACCATTTGGACCATCGGCTTTGATATGGAACACACGGCTATATGTGGACACACCAAAGTTCGTTGGCGTTGCGGTACCTAAACCTAAATTCCCTGCGCTAGTAAACACGAGCTCGTTGCTCGCAGCAAAGCTGCCGCCGGAGTTAAACTGAAGACCGCGATCCGGTGCGCCCGGGCTTGCCACTGCGCCACTAGCAAAGTTCTGCCACGCTGCGCCGTCACAGTATTGCATCGTTGCGCCGTTCCAGCGGATCATACCACCATCGGCTGCGGCGGAACAGCTCTCGCCGCCATCTGCGATTTTCAGAGTGCCAAATACATCCAAGGCTGTGTCGGCAGAAAGCTTAGCGGCAGGAACGCGTGGATCGATGACCATGCGGCCACCGAACAGACCCATTGTGCTGGCAGATGCGAAGGTTACATTATCCTGCGCGCCCATAAAGATACCGAATGAGTTTGTGCCAGTTACAATGCTTGGGTTTTCATTTACTCCTGTATTATCACCGAGACCAAAGGCAACACTATAATCACTGAGCGCATATGCTTCCTCGCCAACAGCTAAAGACATCATGCCACCTGCAGAATTATATCGCCCCATGGCTGTACTTGCTTGACCAGAGGCAGTAGTGTACGCCCCTGTGGTCACACTGTAAGAGCCTGAGGCCGTCGTATTCGTCCCCGTAGCTAAACTGTACTGGCCTGAGGCAGTTGTATTACTCCCCATGGCCGTACTTGCTTGACCTGAGGCAATCGCGCCCGCCCCCATGGCCGTGCTTGACAGACCTGAGGCAGTCGTACTCGACCCCATGGCCGTACTTGTCGTACCAGACGCAACCGACCCAACACCCATGCTAGTAGAACCAGTTCCCGAAGCCGTCGTACTCAACCCCGTGGCAAAACTATACATTCCCATGCTTGTAAAGTTCCACTGCCCATCTGTTGCTGCACCAGCGCGGAACGCACCAGCAGAAACATCAAAGAACATGCGATTATCTTCTAAGCCGGTTGTTGTGTCTTCAATCTGGTAAGAGCCAACAATGAAGTCGCCTTCTGGTGTGTAGATGAAGTTATTTGCCGCGGTAAAGGCGCCGCCGCTGTTGAACTGGATACCGCGATCCGGTGCGCCCGGGCTGGCAGAGGCACCGCTAGCAAAGTTTTGCCACGCCGCGCCGTCACAGTATTGCATCGACGCGCCATTCCAACGGATCATACCGCCATCGGCTGCAGCGGAACAGCTCTCGCCACCATCTGCAATTTTCAGAGTACCGAAGATATCCAAGGCTGTGTCGGCAGAAAGCTTAGCGGCAGCAACGCGTGGGTCGATGACCATACGACCACCGAATAGACCCATTGTGTTGGCAGAGGAAAGATCTATGTTGGGCTGGTCTCCCATGAATATGCCCAAGGACTGAGATCCGCTGACACTAGATGGGCTGGCAGAAGGTGTACTGTCCAACCCTATCGCCATCGAATTTGCGCCGGCACTTGTGTAGGTACCCAGTGCAATACTGCCGGTGCCATTTGCTTCAGCAGATTGTCCGAGCGCTACACTGTAATCGCCATTTGCTGCCGCTGTATTAGCTGCAAAGCTGTATATTCCCATTGCGTCCGAACTACCGAAAGCAGTCGAATAATCACCTCCGGCGATACTTGTATCCCCCGCTGCAAAGCTGTAGTTACCAGTAGCATTTGCCCCTGAACCAAACGCCGTAGCAGCATAACCCGTGGCTTGTGTATAGCCGCCTGCAGCAAAACTCGATGCACCGCTGGCAATAGTATTATCACCTGTCGCGAAGCTGTACTGGCCTGCACTTGTGTAATCCCAGCGTGCATCTGCCACCGAACCAGCACGGAATGCAGAATTTGACACATCAAAATACATGCGGGAATCTTCACTGCCTGTTCCTGTGTCATCAATCTGGTACGAACCGACAATCAGATCGCCGTCTGTTGTGTATACAAAGTTATTAGACGCCGCCAGATTATCACCTGACTTGAACTGGATGCCGCGCTGTGGATCAGCGGCGGTGGCATTATTTGTTGCGATATTGACCCATCCCTCGCCTGCGTTTTGACAGACAAAGAAACGCTCAGAAGAGCTATCAAAGTGGATTGCACCGATACGTGATGCGTCACAGGCCTCATTGCCGTATGCGATTTTTAGTGTACCTGCAATTTCGAGCGCTGTGTCAGCAGCAAGAGTTGTTGCCGGCGTACGAGGATCAATGACCATACGCCCACCGAAGAAACCATACCCATTGTCGACTGTAACATCGACCATGCCTTGATTGCCTAAAAAGGCCGCGAAACTGCTATCACCTGAAACAGTTGCCTCTGGGCCGGCAGTATTAGAACCAATAGCCCAAGAATTATCACCAGAGACCCACACGTTACTACCTATGGCGGCGCTAGCTGCCCCAAAAACTTCGTTTCGGTCACCAATTGCAATTGCACCGTCTCCAATTGCGCTTGTGTTATAGCCATGCGCGAACGCCCCCTCACCCGAAGCGGTGACGCTAAAGCCGTGCGCTACCGCACCAGTGCCGGATGCCAAGGAAATAAAACCTGCTGCAAAACTATAATCACCCGTAGCACGTGAGCTGTCACCAAAGGCTACGCTGTACTGCCCTGAGTTAGCTGCATCAAAAGCATCTGCAAATGTATTCGTAGAACCTGCACGGAAGGCAGAGTTAGAGACATCAAAGAACATTCGTGAATCTTCACTGCCAGTGCCTGTGTCATCTATCTGGTAAGAACCGACAATGAAGTCACCAGCGGATGTGTAAACGAAGTTTGTGGCGCCTGCGAGCGAGCTGCCGCTGTTGAACTGGATTTCGCGGTCATTGCCACCCGCCGGTGTACCGCCGCCGCCTGCTGTGATAACCCGCTGCCATGAGCCCGAGGACGGACATACATAGAAATTATTGTCGCTGCTGTCGAAATGTATCGCACCTTCACGTGCGGCATCACAGGCTTCGTTGCCGTATGCGATTTTTAATGTACCATCGACATCCAGTTTTGTATCACCGACAACGTCAGTATCACTTAGAACCAAATTACCTGTGTCATTCTCTAACAGGAAGCGCTGCTGATACGTTGCGCCGTTCCAGTAATAGTACATCAAATCATTTTGAACCGTCGCTGTGGCGAAGGCATTGCCGCGTGCCGACAGTGACCAACCTGTAGCGGTTGCATCGCCTACCGTTGAAGCGCCATCACCTGATGTCAGCAAGGTTACATCAGAGGCACTGCTCTCATCACCTTCAATAAGTGCGGAAGCATTCCCACCACTGCGATACAGGTGCAGTTGCGAGCTTGGTGTTTGCGTACCTATACCCAACGTACCAAAGAGCGCATTCGGGTTATTTGACTGCTGATAGATACCGTAGCTGTTTACATCTGCATCATCCAGATTGATGTACATCGCATATTGTGATCCCCCTGTAGAGGAGCCATCATCTGTTGCAGAATAAATCATACCCGTATCGCCAGCATGCACATCGACACGAGATGCCACGCCGATTGCTGTTTGAGCAGATGCATCGTTGCCAGCACGACCAACGGAGTACATACCATAGGCTTCTTTAAATCCTGCACCTGTGGCATCGTTTATCGCAGTTGTTTGGATACCCACGACACCGCGATACGCCGAAGCCGAACCGACTGTGTCCGTATCAACAGACATAGACGTCTGAAAGCCATCAGCCGCAAAATTTTCGTAGATATAGAGCTTTGATGTTGGATTGTTGGTGCCGATACCCATATTGCCGGCACTTGTGAATACGAAGTTAGCATCTGCTGCTAACTCGTTACCGCTATTAAATTGAATCTGACGGTCCGCGCCTGCTGCAGGCAGTCCGCCACCGCCACCACCAGCTGTAATTACACGCTGCCAGCCATTGCCGTTTGTTTGACAAACATAGAAGTTATTGTCGCTGCTATTAAAGTGCAACGCACCTTCGCGGGCTGCGTCACAGGCTTCGTTACCGAATGCGATTTTTAATGTGCCATCAACATCCATTCTGGTTTGAGGTGTTGTGACACCCAAGCCAAGTCGTCCGTTTTCCTGCAATCTCATTAACTCAGTGGCAGCTGATGTATCTGCATTGTGCCCGAAGATGAACGCGTTCGTAGTCACATCATTATCACTGTCAATATTGAAGTACATATTGCTTTCAGCAGCCAGCAAACCATTGCTGTTCATTTGGAAGTCAGCCAGATTACTAATATCGCTGGTAATGCGAATACCGCCCGTAATATCTATGGCTTGCGTTGTTGCATTTCTAACAACCTGCAGTACCCCAGAGCTTGTGAAGCTTAGATTAGCGTCTGCAGCCAGAAGGCCTCCACTGTTAAAGATCAATTCGCGGTCAGAACCAGGCGCTGCCACAGAGGCACCACCAATTGCCACATAACCGCCCGCCCCTGCGAAGTCACACATCTCGATGACATCGCCTGATACACTAAGACGGAGAGCACCCTGTGTCGCTGCAGTACAATCGTTAATATTACCCAGAAGCAATTGTTCTGAAAGGTGAATTTGCGCTTCCGGATCAGTCACACCGAGACCCAGATTACCTGTTGAACGGTAGAATACGAAACTTGGGTCAGCACCTAAAATACCGCCGCTATTGAACAGAACTTCTGTATCTGCCCCCGGCGCAGGTGTTGCACCACCGGCCACGTCAGCAGCCAAGAAACAGTATAGACCATCTTCATCACAATATTGTGTGGCACCAACCTGGCCTTCAACATCAACAGTCAACAAATTGCTCGGCGCGATATTTGTTGCAGATGTTGTATCCGGGTCGATCACCAGACGACCACCCGCC
>DUBU01000031.1 GCA_012960155.1 Micavibrio sp.
CCTTTGAACTTGTAACTTACAATTTCATTTGGCTGTAAGTAAAAGCCACGCGTTGTACCTGGCACAAACCAACCATCGCTCACGCCATCAGATTGGTTCATTTTCAGGAAATAAAAATCATAATCACCGCTAAAGGAGTTGGACGTTGCATAAACAGCAACCGTATATCTTCCGTCCTCAGGAAGCTGGTCGAGAATACGATTGTTAGCACCTGTCCATAAACTACCGTCTTCTTTGTATACTCGTATGGTAAGGGGAGAAGACGCATTTGTATGTATCATTAAGCCTTCGTCAAACAGGCCGTCAAACTGGAAACTTAGAATACCGTTCGTTGCCAGAGAACCGTTGTCGTTAGTACCACTTAAAGCATCACCATTAGAAACACCTTCTCCACCGAGAAAAAAGTAAGTATTAAATGCGCCTGTATCAGAAGTCGATACACCGCGCATCACCACAGTATATGTACCTGTATCAGGCAATGTTGAGTTAACGCGGTTATTACCACCTGTCCAATAATCACCGGCAGGGTCATAAACGTATATCTGCATATTGTAGGCAGCTGCGGTATGGAATATTACGGCTTGACCACTTTCACCATAAAAATCGTAGCTAATAAGACCCAATTCAGGAAGCGTACCTGTTTCCGACTCACCACTTGTAAGTGAACCGTTAGACACACTATCTGCCCCGCGCACATAGTACAGCGAGTAATCACCACTCAAACTCGGACTAGTCGCTGTAATTTCTACGGTATACGTACCTGTTTTGGGAAGTGTTCCAACAAAACGCTCATTTGAGCCTGACCAGTCTATTCCATCAGGATCAACAATATCGATGCGTACAATATAATCGTCTGAATATCCGCTAAGGTGTACACCCTGCCCCGCAGTACCTGAGAACGTCTGGTAAGATGTGCCGCCTGCCGATATAGAACCGTTTGTTACAGACCCACTTGTTAATGCATATGCTGAAGATGAGACGAAGAAAACTACTAAAAAAACAATTTGGCTTAGAATACGACGCATAATATTCCCCATAATGTAAAAAGTAAGGGAAATTATTAAAAATAATCATCGCCTTAAAAATTGTAACCAAAAGTATATATAAATATTAAAATTTGAAAACACTTTAATGACGCTGAAAGAGTAAGTAAGTGTCTTGCCGCATTCCGTAAAGTCCGAAAGCCGAAGATTTTAACGCTTTCTTATCGCTGCGCGCAGAAAGGCAATAAAATTTCGCCCGGGCACTTCTAACGAAGTGTTTCAAACTTGACGGCCTACGGCGCTCAGGGTCGCTTCGCGACATTAGGAAAAGAAGTGCAACGCGCACTTCAATTTAATGTCAATAAAGGAGCAAAACCATGACACACAACACTTTGAAACCATCGCAAATTGAAATCTCTAAAGATAACCCGCGCAAAGCGTTTGATGACCAGTCCATTCACGGTCTGGCGCAATCCATCAAAATGGAAGGACTACTGCAAAACCTAGTGGTCGCAAAACCAAAGGGTAAAAAGAAGAAGCATACTATTATCTGTGGTGAGCGCCGCTTTAGAGCGATTAGTTTTTTGATAGAAAATGGGGATTTGCCTAATGACCACCCTATTCCTGTCGAAATTAAGGACGGCCTTAGCCATGACGAAATTTTGCGAATGGCTACTATGGAGAATATGCAACGTGAGAGCCTTAGCCCGTTAGAAGAAGCAGAGGCGATTACCATGCTTATCCATGATGGCAAAACTCTCGATGATATTCTAAGCGAAACAGGGCTGTCCGAGAGCACCGTCAAACGCCGCTTGGTACTTATGAATCTGAGCAATGCCAGCAAGCAAGCTCTTGAAAATGGCGAGTTGAGCCTTTCAAAGGCCGAGGTTATGAGCATGGCAAGCCATGAAGATCAAGATGATATGCTTCATATCGCAACAGGCACTTTTTATGATGCACAAGGCTTAAAAGACAGACTGGTAGGCCGCCGCCCTACTCTGGCAATGGCAATATTCGATAAGGGTCTTTACACGGGACGGCTAACACATGATCTTCTGGCGGAAGAGGACGAGACGTATTTTGATGATGTCGATCAGTTCTATGACTTACAGAAGGCGGCAGCAGAAGCACTTGTGCTGGAGTATCAGGATAAAGCTGATTGGGCTGAACTTATGGAAGGGTATTTTCATTCATGGGAATATAAACAAGCCCCTGAAGGCGAAATTAGCGGTGTAATCGTTTCCTTGACACCACGCGGAGCCGTTGAAGTGCACACAGGGCTAATCAAAGCCAATGCAAATCAAACAACCGCAGAGCAGCTGAAAAAGCCGCAAGCCACCTACTCCACGCCACTTGTCAGATATTTTGCCATGCATAAGAGCATTGCGTTACAAGCTACATTGCTGGACAACCCGCGCACCATGAAAGAGTTGATAGTAGCGAATAAGCTTGCAGGCTTCATGCATACAGCGCACGGGTATTTACAGTATTTCAGAGGTGAGGAGTATATCCCCCCTGCCCTGCGCCGCATTAATGAGGTTGCACAAAACCTATATGCTTTGTTTGCTGTTACCGAGGATGTTGTCAGCTGGGAAGATTTCAATACCCTCTTCTCTTCAAGTGAGGTCGCGTATGAGCATGTAAAGTCACTGACTGATAGTGAGCTTGAGTCAGTATTGCTGTTTTTACACGCTGTTGAGTTCGGGCAGGAGTTCGTTGATCGCCTTGATACGAATGCGGATAGTTTGTTTAATAAGGTGGCGTGCGATCTTGATATCGATATGCGCGGATTCTGGTTCCCAGATGAACCGTTTTTGAAGCGCCGCAATAAGGAGCAGCTTGTGAAAATTATTGAAGAATCCGGCAACAATAAAGCCATTAGCAATGCCATGGCGTATAAAAAAGGTGAACTCGTTTATGCGATCATGCAACGGTTCAAATCAGCCCATGACAAACAAAATCCTGATGAAGCAGATCAAACAACAAAAGCATGGCTTCCCGAAGCTATGGCCTTTCCTGCCATCGACCCTGATGCGCCGCAAGCCAATATAGAAGAATATACCGAGGATAAATGTTTGGCAGAAGCAGCTTAAGCCCCCTACTCCGCTAATATAAAAACAGGCCGCTCCAACTGGAGCGGCCTGTTCTATTTGAGAGCCTTAAATTTTTATCCGAATAGTTTTTTCCAGAAGGATTTATTTTTTTCATCTTCCAGCGCTTTCTTTTGTTTGCTGTAAGCTTGTCTTATGCGGCGGTTTTCGTCCAGCAGCTTCTGTTCCCGTTCTTCACGCTCCTTGGCTACCTTCTCTTGATTGGCAATACGGTGCTCAAGCGCATCAAACGATTTCTTCCAGCTATCGGTTTTTTCCTTATCTTCACGCTTATCTTCCAAAAGTCTCTGGTGGCTGTCTTGTGCTTTGTCTAATGACTTTCTCAAATTCTCGATTTCATCTTGCTGCTGGTCTGTAAGAGATTCCAAACCTGAGAGCTTTTCGCGTAATTTGATAAGCTCAATCAGCTGGTTTTCAGGAAGTGTCAACTCATTCTGTCCAGACTTTACACTTCTTGACACATCCTTATCGCCCTTCTCCCCTAAAGAAAGCGAGCCGTAAACTCTTTCAAGTTCAGCAACATTGATTACTCTGCCATTCTTTCCCTTCGGCGTGAAGCTCAGTTTCCCTGAGTCCATGTCATTATATAATGTCTGTCTGCTAACGCCTGAAAGTTCTGCTGCTTTTGTTACTGATACGTTGCTCATCTTTGAAGTCTCCTTGCTGTACAAAGTGATTTTACACTAAACTGTAAACTTGTCCAATAGGCCATACTTTACACTTAACGTCCAATTTTACTGTCAAATTGTGCACAATATTGACACCACAAGTTTACAAACTTGGTTTACAGCTTGACGTAAAGTTTACACGCAAGCTTTACAGTTTTGTATAAAAGTCCTTATTTATTGCGGGGTGAGCGTGGCGCATTACCTGTAAAGTATCGTCAAGTCACAGTGTAAAGATGTGCACAGTTGATTTACATCTTTACAGATGTTATCGTTTTCTTATCCGATTCCTTTGTTCTGAGGGAATCAAATCTTACTAGTCACACAAACCTATTCAGGAGAAAGACGCAGAATTTTTGAAATTCTATAGATAAGCAAAAACCGCCGTTGGAGCGGCGGTCTTTTAAATGAGGTGATACCTCGATATTTCGTAATCTCATGGTATCGCTCTCCGAATCGGAATGCAAGCCCGAATTGGCTTTTGCAAACGATTTTCTATTGCTTATTCACAGGCATTTTGAAGATTTTGCAAATCGATACCATGCAGCACAGCACATATGAAACCATTCATAACAAACAGGGCAGGGGAGGGCGCGTTAGCTCTTCACGCTTGCGTGAATCTATCACGCTGTCCCAAGAGTTTGACGGTCTAGAACAGAGCGTCAAACCGTTCGATCTTCTAAAATTGGTCAAAAGAGCAGGGAAGGCGGCCGGCTTTACCCCCAAAATGATACAGCTTCTTGACCATTACATGATGTTTACGCGCGAGATCGATTGGCAAAAAGGTAGCCAGCCGATCGTTTATCAGTCGCTGTACAAAACCGCGATGGATTTGGGCGTCTCCGATCGCCAAATCCAGAAGCTTGAAAAGCAGCTCTTCGAAGTAGGGGCGCTAACATGGAATGATAGCGGTAACTGTAAACGCTACGGACAGCGCTGTCCTGATACAGGCCGTATTCTCTACGCCTTTGGCGTGGATTTAACGCCTCTCGCGTATCTGAAGGACGCGCTGGAAGATATTATCCATGAACAAGAGCTCTACAGAGCGGCCTGGATGGAAACCAAACGCCAAGTCTCATGGCATCGCGGCCAGATTAAAGCACTACTCGCTGAAATGTCTGAACGCGAGATTGCAGGGCAGGGGGCTTTTGAATCGCGCTATGAGCAGATAGCTGTTCCGTACCGCGCCAGTATGAGCCTTGAAGTGCTCAGAGCCATGCTTGCCGAGCATAAAGCGCTGTATGAGTCAGTTATGGAGGTCTTTGCAACATCAGATAATGAGCAAAAAACACAAATAAGTTCGTCCACGAACGACTCTTCAGACGTGCACAAACAAAATACAAAACAGAACTCATTTAATAAATTAAATACACGTAGGGACCCGTCCCATTGCCTTCGAGAAGGACGTAACGAAAATTCAGAGGGTAAATGTTTACAGCCTGATAATCTTGGAAGTGCTGAGTCTGCAAAGAGCAGGACAGGGGATTCAGAGAATACAGAAAATCTTCTGGTTAAGGCAGGATTACAGCATATCACAGCTAAACAAGTGCTGAATGCTTCCTCTGAAAGGTTCCGTGCTCACTTGCCGCTGGTTAACCGTCCTCTGAATTTCGAGGATATTGTTTCAGCCGCCTATGCTCTGCGCACGGATCTGCATATCAGCCAGAAATCATGGTCCGATGCCTGTGAGGTTCTCACCCGTTACGGGGCCTCGATTGTGTTGATGTTGGTCGATCAAGCCGCACAGCGCGAAAAGAACCCTGTCAGAAAACCCGCCGCGTATTTTAACGGCATGATTGCACGCGCCAGAGCAGGGGATCTTCGCCTTCACAAATCCGTGTTCGGCCTGCTCAAACGCGAGATCGACACCGCAGCTGCAAATTCAAACACGCATTCAACCGAAAAGGAGGCGTAAGCCATGAGAGTATCTTCCGGAATTTCCCGTTTTTTAAGTCCTGAACTGGCCGTCTTGGCAAGGTTTGCCGCGCCGATATATCGTCACCGCCTGCATTCAGGCTATCGCTACACCGATACTGTCCGCCAAACCCTGTGTGAGACAGGCTGCTTTTGGGTGATTGATCGTATATTTGCCCTTCAGCAGCCTCTGAGCGCCGTTCTGTCAGGGCGCAGCCAGCTCTGGACGCTTGAAAATATGGCTGATGGCTATCTGACAATCACGTGCCTCGATCATAAAACAGGAGACGTGTTGTATTGTGATCACGGCTATCCCGAACAGCGTTTGCCGCACGATTTTGCTTTTATTCTGCAAAAAGATACGCTGCGCGTGGCCGAAGGGTAGAGCAGGGGGCTTACAGCCACAAATTACTCATTGGAATAGCCCAGAGGTTCTCGCCAAACGGGACAATATCACGACCGCGATAAAGTATGACGCCGCAGGTGAAGTCTTGCTTTGTAACGTTTTGCAGCTCTTCTAATCCTTTAAAGTCTGACTTAGATACGCTGTCACGCTGTTTAACCTCTATAGCCGCTAATTGCCCGTTAGGCTTTTCGAATACAAAATCAACTTCTTTGTTATCGCTCGTTCTAAAGTGAAATAGATCCATTTTGTCGTCTCTGAACGTCATCAGCTTGAGTAATTCAGTGGCGACATAGTTTTCAAGAACATGACCGAACAGCTCAGGCCTGTTTTTCTCTATATCATTTAATTCATACTGTAAGAGATGGCACAGTAGTAACGTATCACTCATATAACCTTTGGGAGACTTCACCAGCCGCTTGCCGATATTGCGATACCATGGTGGTAGCTCGAACGTAAGGAACAGCATCTTTAACAATGTTTTGTAGTTGCGCGATGTTACGGGATTTAAACCTGCGTCTCTGGCAATATCAGCATCATTAACCAAACCGCCGGCGCGGCTCGCCAGTATTCGCAGCAAATTAGGAAGCGTACTCAACTTTTCTATTTCAGCCAGTGCGCGCACATCCCTTTGCAAAATGGTTGTCAGATACCCATCAAACCAGGTCGTGCGCTCATGCATATCAGCGCCTGAAATCTCAGGGTAGGTTGCCGCCCGCATAACGTCTGAGAGTTTATGTTTTCCAGCATCCGCTTCAAAGTTTTTATTAAATAATCTCTCTATAAAATCGCCTTTGCCTGCCAAAACTTCTGCGCCGGCAAGAGGATATAATGTTAAGACGCTCATACGTCCTACTAATGGATCTGATAATTTGGGTAGTGCCATGATATTGGCTGATCCTGTAAGAAGAAAACGTCCTGTGATCTTCGCACTGTCCTGTTGTCGCAACTCGTCAACGACAACCTTTAAAGCTCTGAAAATCTCAGGCACGAGCTGAACTTCATCAATTATCAAGTTACCGGAGCGTTCTCTCAGATAGGTCTCTGGTGCATTAACTGCAGCAGCCATTTGTGTTGTACTGTCAAATGTTACATATTCGGCAGGGTAGTCCTCTTTGGCGATGGCTTGTACCAGCGTACTTTTACCCGCCTGCCGCGGTCCGTTTAAAAATACAACAGGGCTTACACTTAAGCCTTTCAGAAGCTTGTTTCTAATATGTCTGTTAATGTGAGCCATTGAAAATCATATCCATGTAATAATAAATTCAGATTATATAAATTATAAATCAAACTTTTATATTTACAAAATTTATAATGCTCTAGTTAATATCATCTGAGCAATGAATATGAGCTATAGGAGTGTGCAAACAGGTGCGCGGCACTTAATAAATTACTTTAACAAGCAACTAACTACTGCATGTAAGCAAGATATGAAATCTAAGAATAAGTATTTAAGTGTCTGTATTTAATGGATAAATATATTTAGATAGATATCGTTTCGAAACTATGGCGTTCCTGCTCAGGCTGAGCAGGCGGGCTCTACGCGCTAAGCCTTACAGACGAAATGCTTCGCCTGTAAAGCAAGCTTACCGAACCTCGATAAACCGAGTTTCGGCCCATACGGGTTACGATCCCTAACGCAAGAAGTAAGAAGGCCGCTTCGGCCCGATTGTAAAGACCTTCGCTGCGCTCTCCTGCGGCGGCCATGACAAGCATGGCCGGATCTTGACAATCTCCTCCCGCTTTAAGCGACAGATTCCTGTCGCCTCGAAAAAAGTATGTTTCGAGGCGCAGTTCAAAAGAAAAGGAGATGGATATGAGCAACGAACCCAATCAAGTAACTAACGGTGAACACGGTAACACGCTCCGCGAGGAAGATTTAAAGAACTTCTACGGTACAGAGCAGTGGTTCAGGCATTCACTATTCAGACGCTATCTATACACCGAAGGCGTTCAATACGTAGCAGAGCATGGCGGCGCCTATTGGCTGCTGGATAAAATCTTTGGCTGCCATGAAATGCACGCAAAGCTTCAGGGCGAGGATTTTTGCTCTTGGGAGCTGGTGAGAGATGAAGACGGGGACGGTGCCACACTGTCTTGCACAGATGGTAATTACAATCCGCTCTATTCTGAAAAAATCGATTACACAGACTTTCCGCTCAAAGAAATCAAGTTCTTTTGCGTGAATAATGTCCTGCTCTTGCCTTCAGAATATTAGAGGAAGGGCAGACCCATGACACACCCAGAATTTTCCCGCTTTAAGTCAGAGATCAACCTGACCCAATACGCCGCACATCTCGGCTATCAAATCGATGCCCGTAAAAGCACGCGCAGCAGCATCGCTATGCGCAAAGACAGCGATAAGGTCATTATCTCAAAGCGCGGAACTCTCTGGGTGTATTTTTCCGTCACAGATGAAACCGATAACGGCACCATCATCGACTTTGCCACCAAACGCACAGGCGCAGATTTTTATGCGATAGGGCAGGAGCTGCAAAACTGGCTTACAGGCGGCGCAACTTTGCCAGACCCGCAAAGCTATGTGCCCGAGATTACCCCGCAGGAATATGACTCCGCGCGCGTGGCTAAAATCTTCAAGCGCTGCAAACCTGTTACATATAGCCGCTATTTGGCGAGTAGGGGGCTTACACGCGCGTTATTGAAGGATGGACGGTTTGCCGGGCGCATTTATACTGATCGCTATCAGAACGCCGCATTTCCCCATTACAAGCATAGCAGCGTATGCGGGCTTGAGCTAAAAAACCATGATAAGGCGCTTTTTGTGCGCGGCAGTGAAAAGACTCTATGGCGCTCTAATGCGTTTTCTGATGATACCACGCTGATTATCGGTGAGGCCGTCATCGATGCGCTCAGCTACCACGCCTTGCATGATTGCCAGCAAGCCATCTATACAGCAACGGGCGGTGGTCTCTCCCCAGAGCAGGGCGAAATCATCAAAGGCTTTGTTTCTGAGCGTGAAAATCTAGCGCAGATTATTCTCATTCCCGATCACGATGAAGGCGGCGCAAAATTAGAGACCCGTCTGTGCGAGATACTAAAAGCATCCTCATTCACAGGCGCAATTAAAATCCATAAGCCTGATATTTACGGGCAGGATTGGAACGACATACTGCAGGGTCGACTTTGAAAATGTTCTTGTAATGTTCTCATGTTTTCTGCTTAAGTGTTTCCATGTGGTATGGAAGTAAAAACACAATTTCGCAACATCATTTGCGCGAAAATGCAATGCTTGTTTTAGAGCGTGCGGCGCAGGATTGTATCGAGTTCGATATGCGCCGCCACGAGGTCTATAAGGCACTCGATTATCTGGAACAATACGCCACAGGCAAATACGGATTTCGGATGTTCAGGGATGGTCTGGACAGTACAAATCCCGAGCAGCGCATGGCACTATTAACCAAAGCCGTTACCCATATCCGCACCCATCTTGATAGACTGGTTAGTTAAGAACGTATCTCTGGAATGGAGCGTGTGTAGAGGATTTATAATTTAAGACAAGATAAAAGATAAAACTGTTGTTTTATATAACTAATTGATTTTAAATTAATATTTATCAGTGTGGCTGTATTGATTAAAGTGTAAGAAAGTGGTAGTTTTGAAGGGTGAAAATGGTGCCTTTGGGTAGTTATTTGCAGAAGAATTAAACAAGGAAATTTATGTTTTTAGATCGTGTCAGTGATCAAAGTTTTGAGGGCGGCGTTAACGCGTCAGCTCCTTTGATCGTGACCAAAGATTCTCCGCGAAAAGCGTTTTTCAAAAAGCTCAATCGTCATGGCGCGCCATCAGGGCGCGGACGTAAAATCAGGCGCACGGGTCGCATGGTAAGAGGTAATTCTTTTGCCGGGGCAGGGTATGCGCAGCGCGTTGTTGTTAAGATCAATCCTGTTAAAAACAAGACCAAAGGTGTCGGCGTCGGGGCTGGTAGCGGCGGTGCTAATTTATATCATCACATCCTGTATGTTTCTCGTGCGAAGGCGGGTAAGGATGGTGAGCGTGCGGTGCTGTTTGATCGTGATGGAGATGGTGTAGATCGTGGTGAGTTTTTTGCGCGTTGTAAAAATGATCGTCACCATTTTCGGATGATTATCTCTCCTGAGCGTGGTGGTGAGATCGAAGATTTTGAAGGGTATGTGCGCAAAGTAATGGGGCGCGCCGAGAAGGATTTGGGTACAAAACTGGATTGGGTCTCTGCTGTGCATTACGACACTGATGATGTCCATGCTCATGTGATTTTCAGGGGCAAGGATGATCGTGGTGAGGATCTGGTTATCGGGCGAGATTACATTGCGTTTGGACTGCGGGCGCGGGCGCAGGAGATTGCAACTGAGCTCTTAGGGGAGCGTTCAATTGAAGATATTCAGCGCTCGATAGAGGCTGAGGTGGACGCGATGCGCGTAACCTCTCTGGATCGTTTTATCGAGAAGCAGATTAATGAAGGCGGTCGTGTTGATGTTCGTAAGGCTAATAATTTCGGGCGCGGTGCGCATTATGAAGCGGTACTTAAAGGGCGTCTGCGTTTTCTTGAGGGTACGGGGCTTGCTTCCCAGCATCCGCCGGGTGTCTTTACGCTTAAAGACGGGTATCTGGATGCGCTATATGAAGCAGGTACGGCTAAGGATATTCTGAACCGTTTACACAGAAGCGGTCTTGAAGACCTTTCTGACTTGTCAATCTATTCAACGCGATCAGTTGATGCCGAAGACATCGAGGGACGCTTGCTTGCGAAGGGTGCGGTAGACGAGCTTTCTGATCGC
Source organism: Micavibrio sp. (assembly GCA_012960155.1). GTDB lineage: Bacteria > Pseudomonadota > Alphaproteobacteria > Micavibrionales > Micavibrionaceae > UM-FILTER-47-13. The sequence goes on from DUBU01000031.1 coordinate 10,852, forward strand.
AAGTATTTGGTAATCGAAGCGCTTGCTGGCGGGAAGCATTATGTGCCCGTTGGTGAGTATCAGTGTTACGATGAGGTAGAGCAGGGCGCGCTTATTCGTGTGCGTAGCGGGCAAGAAGCAACAGGTAAGGCTGATTACAATATCGCGCTGATCGCCCGTAAGAATGATGGTGTCTATGATATCGCGCGTCATGAGCAGTATATTGAATCTGAACAAAGCTACATTGCTGAAGAGAAGCGAGATGGCTATCTGGACGCGCATCGCAAGCGCCTGGAAACCTTGGAGAAGAACGACATCATTACGCGTGTCGATGAGAGGCGTTATAGCGTGCCTTCTGATCTTGTAGATCAAGGCAAGACGCTTAATGCGCAGATCAATGAACGAGAGCGCAAGCGTTTCTATCCGCGCCTTGATGTTTTAAGTGCTGTAGCGCCTGAAACGCAGGTAACAGATGAAAAGGTCACATGGCTTGATAAGGAACTGTTCAAACGCAGTAAAGGTAAGAGCGGTTTGTCCTGTACTGATGCGCCTTTAGTGCAAACATTAGAGAAGCGACAGGATTGGCTCATTGCGCAGGGTTATGGCTTTATGCAGTCGAGCGGCGATTTTGCATTCCGTGATGGCGCCTTTAAAGAGCTGCGCCATAAAGAAGTGCTCACCAAAGGTAACGATCTGGCGGCAAAGATCGATCATAGCTTTAGCGCCTATCTTCCTGATGATGGTGATGTGCAGTCCTATCTTGGTTACGCCACTCTTGAAAGCGGGCTATGGGCAGTGACGCGCAAAGGCAAGGCGCTTTATCTTGCCCCAATAGATAATCCGCCCGAGATCGAAAAGGGGCAAGAGTGCCTGTTGCATAAAGGTGAACAAGGGCGTTATCGCTTGGATGCACGCAGTCAGGAACAGGCGCGTCAGTCCGACCAGTGCCGCGATCGTGATGATACAGACAGGGAGCTATAAAGATGGCCGCTAGGAAAAAGCCAATTCAGAAGACCGTGATGTTTGATCCTGAAGTCTACGAAGCCATGGAAAAGCAGATGAAGACGTCGCATAACGCCAATTTCTCTGCGGTGGTGAATGATGGGCTGCGCTATGCGTTGTTTCCTGAGTTTCGCAATGATCGCGATGCTGATCTGGTAAAGCTATATAGCCAGTTCTCGGCATCACTTGCTTCACATCGTAAGAAGACAGCCCGTGATATGGCGTTTATGCAAGAAATGCTCCTACGCTTTATGTTCGAATTCTATCAGCACAATAATGAAATTCCGGATGATGCTAAACCTATGAAAGAGGCGCAGGCAACGATGCGTGTTGATGGCTTTATGGAAGAGATCATTCGAGGGATGAGTTCTTTAAAGCCTTTATCAGAAAGAGAAGAGGGGGCTTAACATGGCGTATTACAAGATTGGTAACCAGATCCTTAGTGAAGAAGAATATGACGCCCAGAATCTAGCGGTTTGGCGCTTTGTATTGTTTTTGGCTGGTGCTGTGGTTGCAGGTTTTTTGGTAAATGGGATGTATTCTGATGGCCTGCCTAAGATTTGGCGTTTTGTGGGAGTGATTTTTTTAGGTGCGGGCGCAGGGGGATTGTTGGCTCTTTATGCTCCTTATATTAGGGCTATCGTAGCTTATTTGTTAATTGCAGTATTGGTCTCAAGCTTAACTTATGGGCTTTGGCTCATTTTGTAGATTTTTTAATGATCTCTTTGAGCAAAATCACCAAAGGCTTAAGCTATCTTCTGCGCAAGCCCCTTAGTTAACGTGTAAACCGTTCAAAATCAGCTACGCTGTATATCATAGTGATATAGCACCCTGCCATTGTTTCTTTAGCGTTGGGTAGAATTCTGGTTCTATGCTCTGAACGAGGCAAGTTATGATCCCACATCCGACAGTTCTTGATATATCGTGGCCATAAAACATCAATAACTTGCTGTGGCACTTTATCACTGGATAGCTTGGAAACTATAAGCGATTGCATCATCTGAACCTGTGGTCGCGTATCAGGCGTTTGTGGTTTAATTTTTTCGCCTATCCGCTGAAGCCTCGTGTCTTGCCTTAATCGGTCAGCATCTGTTCCATCAGAAAGCGTGTTTAGGAACTTTAGGTATCTATCGAACTCACCTGCGTCTATTAAGGCATGGAAAAATGAATACCAGTTTTGTATTGGTTGCGCATCGGTCGACAGAACCCGAGCCATTTCCGGCATATAAATGTCTAGTTCGCCCCATCTTTCTTCCTTGATAAGCAGGGCAGCGATGCGAGCGTAATAACTGCCTGTGTAAAATGAAGGTAGGCGATCAGACCACTCTTGTAGCGCCACAACATCATTGTGGTGTGCATATAGGTATGCAAATTTTCCGTAGAAGCTTTTTGTAATGGCTCCGCCCCTATAGTCTTTTTCCGTTGTCTCGTTGAAAAGGCTGATGAGTTCGTTAAGCACTTCTCTGCTTTTGGGTTTCTCTTCTATCTTTAAAAGGATATTCGCTTTCGTAATGTAATCGCTGAGATTATCAACTGCGACGTCGTATTTAGGATTGCGTATCCCAAAATAGGGCGTGGCTTTTTCTAGAAACAATAGTGTGCCTTCTTTGTCTTTTAAGTCGGCGAGTGCGTCAGCGATTTTAAGGTAAGTTGTAAGGCGGATTTCGTCATCTGGTGTTTCTTTCAGGTCAAATATCTTGTCTAACGGGCCTTCAGGTTTGTCGTTTTTTGTATAGCTTTGGCCTTCGATCCGCGCAATCGCAGTGCAGTAATTTCCTGCCAAAGCGTATATGAGGGGCACTGGGTCATTAGTGATACTGTTATAAACCTCGGGGTAGTCCATTCCAGTGCTTCGGCCTTCTACAAACGCAGCAAGTTCTTCTATATCTTCTATTATACCACTTTTAGCTGCCGTTCTTGCTGTTTGTTCAAAAGCCCATTTTGTATGACGGCGAATTTCTTCGGTCTGGTTTTGGAGCAGCAGACGTATCTCATTAAAAATCTCTCGGGCTTTTTCTTTATCGCCTTTTTCTGAATAGCTTTTTAAAAGCGCTTGCATTGCTGAGAGATAGCCTCGTTTCGCAGCGTTAGTGTAACAAAAGCTTTTCTGGCCGAACGCGCCACCCTCCCAGTAACGGCGTACCATCTGGCTGACTTCATACGCTTTATCAAGTTCTGCTTTTTCGATGTAGGCCAGTGCGAGCTGCCCCATAGCTTCCGGCCTTGTGCCTTGATAGTTTTCGCAGTGCATTATGGCCGATGAGTTTTCGTTTGGATCAGGTTTTTGACGCTCCCACTCAAGAGTCATTTTAGAAATCTCTAAGGCTTTATCTAGTTCACCCCAATTTACCAAAGACGAAATGACTTTGTAATCGTTTCCGGTCTTCTGTTCGTCTTGGAGCTGTGACAGGATAGCTTCTGCTTCTTCATATTCGCCGATCAGAAAGAGCAGCAGTAGCTTCTGCGAGTGCAATGCCAGAATGCGGCGCTCAATTGCCGAGGGAGGTGCTTTTCTTAACCTGGGAATGCTCTCTTCATGGGTGATAATATCTTCGTTTGTAGGCCAGGTTTTTAGCAAAAAGCTGGCTGTATCTTTATCCCCTCGATTGATAGCTAATCGGGCCAGTGGGCTTATATAACGGCTTTTTTGTGAGAGCGTTGATATATCAAGAAGTGCGATTGCTTGCTGAGTAAGACATTTATAGGTTAAATCTTGCTTGCAAGGAGAGTTCTGATGTTCAGCTACAAGAATTGACCATTCGTTTTCATCGAAAGTTTCAACCGGTGTTGTATCTATTTTATATTGGAGAAGTTCTTTAACGAATGAAACAGGCTTAGCACCAAACTCTTCCTCTGCCTGCTCCTGTGGTGTCGCTAAAGCATGAATTTGTTTTAACCCTTTTCCACCACCGCCAAACATCATATCGACTTTACTATCTTCTGAACGGGGGATACTGCCGTGATTGATTCTTACGACCCAGCCGGATGAAGTGTCTTCCCAGCCGTGCTCACCGGCAGGCTCACTGGGTTTGTAATAGTAAATATAGTTATCAGCACTTGACGATCCACCGCCTAAAAGACCCGTGTATAATTGCTTTATAAGGTTGTCGGTTCTAAAAGCACCCAATCTGTCTACAAAAATTGCATCAATCTCTGAAACTGTTGTTCCGTAGGGGAAAACTCTGTCGAGTTCTCGCTGCAGACTTTGAACGCTGGAAAACTTATCCAGACTGAAAGAAGCTCTGCCTTCTGAAATAGCTTCGTTTAATGCTTTCACTTTCTCAACGCGTTCACTGGCCGTTTTTTCAAAACGTGCGTATAGAGCCTCCCGTGCCAAATTATTCTGCTGTTTGTGATACCCATATAACGCAGCGATTACAGAAATCGCGATTAATGCGTATAGTGCAGTCGAACGTTTAACTGGCTTCATTCCAATTCATCCGTTTTCTTATTCTCTTAAAAATTGTAAAGTCTTTATGGCTACAAAGTGTTAACAGTTTAAAGATATACCGTTCCCATGAATTTCTCACGCCTTTTTATGCTTCCGTTGCAGGTCGTCGTTTTTGCTTCACTGGTAGTAATTTTGTGGCCTTTTATGGCAACGGCCGACAGTTTTCCAGCGCAAGAAAAGCAAGCGAAAAAAATGCTAAAGACCCAAAGGGAGTCTAATATTTCTTACCTAGCCCTAGATATTGATGGTGATGGTGTCGAGTTGACAAGCCTTTGGAGTGCAAATGCTGTTTATTGGGATATCGACATAGATGGCTTTGCAGAGGCGACGGCATGGGTGTCACCTGATGACGGTCTCTTGGCGCTGGATCGCAACCAAGATGGCATAATAAACAATAACGAAGAATTGTTTGGCTCTGCCGAGCTTGACGGCTTTTCTGAGCTTATGGCTTATGACGATAACAAGGATGGCAAAATAGACTCATCTGACCCTGTTTGGGAGAAGTTGTTCATATGGCAGGATAAGAAAATGGATGGTGCTAGCAAACCAAACGAACTTTTTGCTGTTAAAGGTTCGCATCTTATCAGTATCGATCTGGCTAGTGCCCCTGTAAGCGAAATTAAGGAGGATAACAAGGTTACACTGAGAGGGCAGTATAGCTTTCAGTATGCTGGCTTAGAAGGCGTTGAGATAAAATCCAGGCCAATTGAAAATGTGCAGCCCTCATATACAAATTTAAACACAATTAACGATACGGTTACACCTTTGGACTCAAGGGCAATGTATCTTCCGACGCTGCGCGGATACGGCATTTTGCCTGATCTTCATGTGGCTATGTCGACGGATAATGAAGGGGCTGACAGTCTGCTGGAAAGGGTAAAGGCGCTAGACGTTCCTTTTGATGAATTGTTTGATCCGGATAGGGATTTAGAGCAGGAGATCCATGAAATTCTCTATCGCTGGGCAAATGTGCAAGACCTTGAACCTTCTAGCCGAGGGCCACACATGGATGCACGTAAGTTGGGGTTTTTGGAACATCTGACGGGGAAGCCTTTTGTCCAGACCGGTGCTAATGACGCCATTAACCCGCTTTTCTTCGGTGCTATTCATCTCAAAGAAGCCTACCAGATTTCTTATAATAATATGTTCGCCCGTTTGATTGTTCAATCGGCAGGCAAGGAACTGTTTACAGGAAATCCCACCTACGTCATAAGAACCGATGACTTTTCTTATATTAAGGGGGTGGACCACCGAGGCATTAAGAAATTGAAGTATATGGCTGGGCAGACCTCAGACTTGGAGAAGAGGCGTGCCCTATGGAAGGCTGCGATACGCGCAATTGAGTACACAATAAAGATTGAGAATTTGTCCAAAGAGGATGGTGATGCTCTGAATGATGCAATTGAAAAGTCGTTAAAAGGCGATGGAATTTTGCCTCTTTATCGGGAAGTGAAATTTTATAAAGAGACACGTAGTTATTTGCCATACGTCATTACGGATCGTCTTTATAAATATTTTGGCATCCGCTTGAACTCTAACCTGCCCATATTCGGAGTAGTGTTCGCGGTGTTGTTTTTAATCTACTATAGTGCTTATCAGAAAAGAAAAAGTCGTATGAAATCGCCTTAATTGCACTTCATATGTAACCTATATAAAGTTCTTTACATATTTATAATACGGGGGTGCAAATGATGTTCAGGCACTTTCTTATTTACAGCATTTCGCTTCTTATAGTCTTCGCACCTATTACTGCTACTGCTCAGTCGGATGAAAAAATTAAAGAAGCAATCATAGCACAGTCATTGGCGTCATACCCTGGTAACTGCCCCTGTCCATATAATACAGACCGAGCAGGCAGACGGTGTGGTAAACGTAGTGCGTATAGTAAACTTGGCGGAGACACTCCAGTCTGTTTTCCAAGTGATGTTACGCTTGCCATGATCGAAGCATATAAAAGAAATCGATAAGCAACGGAGAAAGGAGTTCAATATCCGGCTTCTTCCTAATAATAAGCCGCCTGCCGTTTTGAGAAAGGAATCGTGGGGCGTTGTTATTAGGTAAGGGATCGTGAGTTCCACAATCTATGATGTGTCGTTTTATATCACTATGGTTAAGGCCATATTAACCCTATAAAAGATAAAATTTTAGATAAATGTATTTTTATAGAGGGGACGATGTAATCTGTTAGTGGTGCAAACTATTTAACAGATTGTGGGGATATATATGAAGTTACTATCCATCTCATTAACATTTTTATTCGTATGTTGCGGTATTGCGTTGGCTGATGTTAACGAACATTCAGCTCCTTCTATTAAACCTTTAGAGAGCCGAGTCTCTGAAAGTGGGTATTCAGATTGTTTGAAAAAAGCAGGACTTGCTGATTATGAGTTTGAAAAGGGAGAGTGGATGGCTAGCGTATCAACTCATATTGTTCCCTCCGAGTTTTTTCCAGAAACGAATGTTGTCGTATATAATTTTCGGATTCATGATCCTGAAGATATAGGGGCTTTAAAGGACAATGAGGTTAAGCCTTATGTTCAAAGTGCATTAGAAGCCTTGTTTGCGAGCTACCCTGTTGTGTTACAAAATTTTAACGATGCAGTTCAAGGCCAACAAGATTTTCTTTTTCTGTCTTTTGGTATCACAGTTAACAGCGCGGGTGGTGAAGGCGGGGTGATTTTAACCACTTCTATACAACCAAGAAACTGGTATAAGAAATACGCCATTCCCTATTCAACAGAAACAGCCAGTTTTCTGCTTATGGATTATGAGGCGTCATCAATTTCAGCAGCAATATCGGAAGGGATTAACCGTCTCACCAAGGGAATCGTTTACGAAATTTGCCTGAGAGAAGGTAAATAGCGGGGAGTGTAGGGTAATTGCATGAGTATAACAGACGCGAATCTACTTACGTCCGATAAGAATTGGGTTGATACCTTTGAAAGGGAAGGAAGCAATAATCTATATTACACTTTCTATAACGAAAGCGATCTAGACCCTATTCCATCCTATTATTACATTGATGGGAATTTTGAGAATGGTTTTGTAACAGAATATACTGATATTGCGATAGAGGGTACAGAGACAGAAATTAGTCAAGCCCAAGAAATTATAATTAGTTATTTTTTAGATGATAATTTTGGAGATTTTTATAGAGTCTCCTTCTCTGACGTCTCCAATGTAAACTTCTTTGAAAAGTCTGGAGTGGAAGAAGAGGGGCAAATTTTTATATTAAACGCTGACTTAGAGGCCGATGAGGATGTTGCTCTAGCCCAACGTCCTGAGGGAAGTACTTTTCAAGGTGATATAATCTTTGACAATGATGCGGATGGTATACAGCTGAATTCTGCAACGCTTAATCCGGGGCAACCAGGTGCATTTATAGTTTTACAAGAATTGGCACATGCGATTGTCGGTTTGGAGGATTCAGGGACAGCTGGAATAGAAGGCATAAAAGATACGCAACAATACACAATAATGACAAATACTTGGGATGGTGATGGTGATATACATCAGGGTATACAGAATCTCTGGCCAGCAGGTCTCCAAATTCTGGACATATGGGCTACGCAAAAAACTTATGGCGTGAATTTTAATACACGCAATGAAAATTTGGACGATGACGGCAATACTTTTGGGACTACGTATGGCCTCGATATGGGGCTTGGCGGCGGCGAAGATGGTTCTTATGATGGTGTGCCGTTCATATATACTATATGGGACGGGGGCGGAAATGATATTATTAAAGCCTCTGGATATGCAGAATTTTCTGCACGTATAGATTTAAGGCAGGGTGAGTTTAGTTCACTAGGTAGTAGAGATGGCCTAAATGCAGCGTTCGAACTAGATGCATCTTTATCGCCAATATATGTCGCCAATAACGTGGCAATTGCATATTACACTATAATAGAAAACGCATTCGGAAGTGATAACGCGGATGTTCTGATAGGTAATGCTTGGGACAATATTATTTATGGTGGTGGAGGAAACGACTCCGTCCTAGGGGATGGCTTTCCTGTAGACGGTAATGCAGGTTTCCATGAGCAAAATACGTTTGAAGATGAAGAAAGTAATGTTTTTGCGTGGGGAACTGATGATATTGCACCTGATGAAAATGATAGTGGGAACGACATTCTAATTGGTGGCCAAGATAATGATACGCTTTACGGTGGTTATGGTAACGACATATTGCATGGTGGATTTGTTCGGGCGGATATTGATGGTATCGATAGCACATGGAATGCGGCGGGACATTTCGATATTGAAGATGGTGTTGTAGATATTGCCTATGCGGATGACGGTATGGACACGGTCAATTACTCCGCGCTTGATACAGGATTGCTTGTCAATGTTTATGCAAACCAGTCCGCCACAACGGTTATCAAAATCAATTTTGAAGGTCAGAGTGCAGGAACGGATACTCTATTTTCTATCGAGAAGATTATCGGCAATGTTGATGCCATCAACATAGTGACTTTGAATGGCTTTAGCACTATCAAGGAAATCAGCCCCAATATCTATGAACTTGACGGCCAGCGTTATGAGTTCGAGAACTTCTATGGATTTAACGGTGATACTGGTGAGCAGGTTTTTGCGCTTAACGCGCCGTCTGGCAGGACAATTGATGGTGGTGATGCGAACGACACCGTGAAATATGCGAATTCAGATTATGCTGTGCAAATTGATTTATCGGGGACATACGCGCCCGAGGGCGGTTCTGCCGTTGCTGTTGATGAAAACGGTACGCCTCTGGTTTTAATTGACGAGTTGGCCTCTATAGAAAGTGCGGCTGGTTCTGCTTATGATGATACTTTCATTGGCAGCGATGCGGACAACACATTCTCGGGCGGCGCGGGGAATGACAGTTTTGACGGGCGTGGCGGCACGAATACGTTGAGTTATCGTGATGATGGCGGCGCGGTACAGTTGGATGTGTTGGCTGGTACGGCGACTGACGGTGCGGGTGACGCAGATAACTTCGTAAATATTCAGAATTTCGATCTTTCTCGGTTCAGCGATACAGTTGTTATTACCGATTACCGAGATGGACAGCTTATCAACGGTTACCGTGGGTATGATGACACAGTTGATTTGAGCAGTATTTCAGATGACATTACCAGCCTGAACGATCTTGGTTATGGCTTTAGAAGTATCGAACATTTCATATTGGGCGATGGTAATGATGCTTTGCGCTTTGATTTTATTACAAGCGAGCCTGGTTCTAATGTGACTTATGACTTCGGTGACGGCACGGATAGTGCGCGTGTTTCGGTAGAGGCATATGCGCTGGATGGAAAAATCACAACAACACAGGGGCAAACATTCTTAAATGTAGAGCAGATCATAGGGGCGTCTGATACTTATGTGATGGAATTGGGTCATGAATATACACCCAATGGCGGAAGTAGCCGTACTGTAAATTACGCAGATTACGCAAACAAGCTGAACTTCACTTTCGTAAGCGGCGGCGATCTGATTGTAACCGAACAAGGCGGCACGGTTAGTGACATTATTTCGTCAGGCAGTGCTGGTACGCGCACAAATGCCACGATTATCGGGTCAAATAATGGTGATACATTTCAGAACTTAACGGGTAATTTCTGGTTCGGTACTGGCGATGATGTTGCAACATTAAGCGGCAACACCAATATTTATTATACAGGCGGTACTGATACCATAGATTTGTCGCTGAACGGATTACAGCTTAATTTCGGGCCGGGCATGGATGCGGGTGATGTATCGGTTACGAATGTGGTCGAGGGCGCAGTTTATGAGACAGGGGCGGGATATACGCGTCTTTCGGTCGATGTAACGCTTTCGGTTGCTAATCATAGCACGATCACATTAGAAAATGTCAGCAGGACGATTTTGAGTACTGGTGAAATCATTGATAGCTATATCATTAATGAACCAGACGGTAATACCAACCAAGCTACGCCATATGATGACTTATTGTTTAATCAGAGTAAGGGCGGCAGCGGCGATGACATTATGTATGCAAATGACGCTCTTGTGTTTTCGCCTGGTTACCTCGGCGGCAGTGGTAATGACACCATCTACAGTAACGGCAGTCCTGTTTTCGGTGGCAGTGGCGGTGATGTTATTTATGGCGGACAGAACGGTTCTTCTGACGGTTATACGCCAAATCTGATTCACCTATATGGCAATGACGGCGGTGATACTATCAAGGGCAGTGATTTTGCCGCAGAAGAGATTTACGGCGGTTCTGGTCAGGATGTCCTGAAAGGCAGCGGCGGCTTTGATATGTATTTCGGCGGGTCGGAACGTGATGATTTTGTGATCTTTAAAAATGGGGATCATGAAATTGTTCAAGACTTCACAACGGGTGAAGATAAAATCAATCTTAGTGCTTTTAATGAAATCAGAAGTTTTGCCGATCTTGAGTTCCGTGAAGTGGATTTTTCATCGGGCTTTATCAGTGACCCTAAAGGAACGGACGGCTCTTTTGGTATTAGTGCTTTGGCGGAAGAATATCAGGGCAGCTTTACCGAGGTTATTCTCGGGGATTATGGCACGATATTGTTGCTTGCAGGGGTTACGCCAGATGAACTTTCGCCAGACGACTTCATCTTTACGCCTTTCTTATCCACTGATGCAGACGATGTCATTGATATTTCAACAGGCACGACATATGCGTCTCTGTCTTTGGCAGGTGGCAACGACAGCTTTATCGGCTCGAACCTGTCAGACACGGTGTTCGGCGATGACGGCAATGATAATCTTTCGGGCGGCGCTGGTTCTGATGAACTGCATGGTGGTGCTGGAAACGACACATTGGTTGGCGGCGCTGGAAACGACAGCCTGTTTGGTGGTGATGGCGATGATGTTTATGAATTTGCGGCAGGTGATGGTTTTGATCGCATCATTGATACGGGCGGCATAGACACGCTTCATATATCAGGCGATATCACTTTAGATGATCTGACTTTTTCACAAATCGGCAATGACCTTCATATTGACATCGCAAGCGGCGTAACGATCATAGGACAGTACTCTGCTGATCCTGCTGTTGTAGTGGAATGGCTGTCTTTTGATGACGGCACAGTTGTTGAACTGCCAAACCCTTACATGAACAGTAACCAGCCCCCTATTGCGGTCATAGACTATTTCGTGGGCGAAGGCGGCCTTACCATTTCAGGTAATGTCATTACTAACGACAGCGATCCGAACGGTGACATGTTGAGTGTTGAGCCGTTTTTGATCATCACCTCTAATGGGGCTGCCGTTGAAATGCTGGCAGATGGTAGCTTTACGTATACACCAGCAGATGGCTTTGAAGGATTTGATGAGTTTAGCTATACGCTGTCTGATGGTCTGCTGACCGATACAGCTGATGTCTATATCAATATCGAGCCGCCTTCAATCCGAGGTACAAGCGGTGATGATATACTGGTCGGCACATCAGAAGATGATGTTATGCGCGGCTTTGAGGGGCAGGATATCCTTATTTCTAATGGTGGTTATGACACCATGTATGGCGGCGAAGGCTATGACAGCTACTATCTGACGGTAGATGGCGAGGCCTATATTGAAGACGGCACATCCCTTAACCGAATTTATCTGGATGGGGTTGATTTTAGTCCTGATACAAATGAGCCTTTTGCCTTTGAGTTTGGCGGCCAGATTGAAATATACGCAACCGATTTTTCCGATTTCCCAATCGCTGTAATTTCAGGTAGTCCCGATTTTGGGGCGGTTGTATTCAATAATACGACTACCCTTATGATTCAGGACTTGTTGGATGGTAATTATTTCAACGCAATTACGGTTAGCGATTCCAGCGATTTCGTATCGGTAAACCAAGGCACACCTATTGATTTACTTGGTGGTAATGACGATTTCTACGGTTCAGAAGATGCCGACTATGTTGATGGTGGAGATGGCAGTGATTACCTAAGCGCTAATGGCGGCGATGATCTTATCAAGGGCGGTGATGGTAACGATTATCTGTATGGCGGAAGTGGCGATGACTTCCTGCAAGGTGGCTTGGATAATGACAACCTTTATGGCGGGTCAGGTAATGATACTTACGCATACGCTATCGGTGATGGCTCGGACACTATTGAGGAAACATCGGGCGAAGATACGCTTCTAATTCAGGGTGAAGCTTCTCTTGAAGATGTTTCGTTCGCGCAAAGCGCAACAAGTCTCTATCTATTCTTTGATGGCAGTGCCGATATTATTACGATCAGAGGACAGTATTCCGGCGACGCTTCAAAGGTAGTCGAATGGATAGAGTTTGCAGATGGCAGCCGCTATGAACTGCCGAACCCCATCATGCAGACAAACCAGCCACCGATTGCCGTGGGTGAACAGTTTACGGGTGATGAAGATTTCATCATTACAGGCAATGTGCTTGGTAATGACAGTGATCCTGATGGCGATGTATTGAGCATAGAGCCGTTCACAATTATCACGTCCAATGGCGCTACGGTCGAGATGCTGGCTAATGGCAGCTTTACCTATACACCCGCCCTTAACTATAACGGCACAGACAGCTTTGATTATACGCTATCTGACGGCGAACTTACAGATGTTGCTACTGTTGAACTGACCGTGAACGCCGTGAACGATGATCCGACAGCACAGGCAGATGCGTATGCAGTAAACGAAGATGGCGTTCTTTCGGGCAACGTGCTGACCAATGACAGCGATGTTGACGGGGATGATCTAAGCGTGGTCGCGGACGATATTATTACAGCGAATGGCGGTTCTGTTCTGTTGCTCTCTAACGGTGATTTCATATACAGCCCTGCCGTCAATTACAACGGTTCTGATAGCTTTGAGTATAGTGTGACAGATGGTCAAGGCGGCGTAAGTACGGCGCTTGTGAACATCAACGTTGTTGCGGTGAATGATGCACCAATCGCTAACGATGATTTTTTTGGCTTTCAAGAAGATGTTATTGCAACAGGAAACGTACTGGCAAATGATACGGATATCGATGGTGATGCCCTATCGATCCAGCCGCAATCCATCACAACATTATCAGGCGGCCAGATTGAATTACAGTCAAATGGTGACTTCACATACACACCTGCGGAGAATTATAACGGTACGGATAGTTTTGAATATACGCTAACCGATGCACAAGGGGCGTCCGTGACGGGCATGGCGTTCCTTGATATTGAAGCTGTAAACGATGAGCCTGAAGCTAAAGATGATAGCTTTGCGGGAACTGAAAACTCCGAAGTAGAAGGCAATCTTCTGGCCGATAACGGTAACGGCGTGGACTTCGATCTGGATGGTGATGTGCTTCGCGTAGGGCAGGATATCATCGCAAGTGCGCAAGGCGGGTCTGTGATCATCATGGCGAACGGTGACTTTACCTATATGCCGCCAACCAACTACTCGGGTTACGATAGCTTTGAATATGCAATCTATGATGATCAGGGCGGCAGTGATACAGCCACAGTTGATATTTACCTTGAGCCGCTTAATGATCCGCCAGAGGCACGTGATGACAGCTTTGATGGCATTTTCGACATAACCATTACAGGCAATGTGCTGGATGATAACGGCAACGGTGCTGACAGTGATCCTAATGGCGATGAGCTTACTGTACAGCCAAACGTATTCGTAACAGTTAACGGTGGTCTTGTAACTATTAACGATGACGGAAGTTTTGCTTATACACCTGCTGACGGATATTACGGACAAGATAGCTTTGATTACACTGTATATGACGAACAGGGCGCTAGCGCGTTGGCTACAGCGACAGTAACCATAGAACAGCCTGATCAAGTCGGTGATGATGGATTTGATCTACTGTTCGGCTCACGCGGTGATGATGTTCTCGCAGGATTGGATGGCACGGATATTCTATTCGGGCGCGATGGCAATGACCTGCTTTCAGGAGGCGATGGGCTCGACTTACTTCATGGTAATAATGGCAACGACACTTTAATTGGCGGCGCGGATAAAGATTACCTTTTTGGGGGTAAAGGTAACGATACCATGTATGGCGGTACAGGAGATGATCGCTTGCTGGCAGACAAAGGCGATGATTTTTTATATGGTGGAGACGGCAGAGACTATCTTGATGGTGGAAAAGGTAATGATGTATTGCGCGGCGGAGATGGTGCGGATTACCTCAAAGGCGGCAAGGGCGCTGATACTTTCAAATTCGGTGCCGATGAAGAAGGCGTAGATAGAATAAAAGACTTTAGTGAGCGCGAAGGCGACGCCATCGATATTAGCGATGTGCTGATTGACGATTACGACCCTGTAGCGGATTTACTTTCTAACTACGTGACAGTCGAACGCCAAGGCAAAGATAGCGTCCTTAAAGTTGATGCAGACGGCGCAGGCACAGACCATGAAATGGAAGTTGTTGCTATCATTAACAACAACCGCAATCTCGATGCCCAGGAAATGTATGATCAGGGTAGTTTGATTATTTAGCGCCTAAAGCAGCCCGGTATAATTAAACGGCCTAACGCCCTAACCCCCTCATAATAAACAATACCCAAAACACAGCACCTTATTAGGACCTTATTAAAACTATGCAGCTTGGCGCTCTCTAAACTTTTGCAAATACTCGTCAGCAATCCAGCGCAATGACATCGCTATCTTATAACTTTCTATAGGGCTAAAGCTAAGACGCTCGCCTATAAAAAACTGTTTGCGGTGCTCTTTAATCTGCATTTTTACTGCCAAACCAGCTGGCACAATCTTATTGCTCTCTACTGGGAACTGCTCACCCGTATCTTCATTCTCCGACCAGATATGAACCACCTTCCAGCAGAACTCTCGCTTGCTAGCATCATCGCATTCTTCACCATCAGTGGCACGGACGACACCATTTGTATGCGCAAAACAATTGCGGATATCACGAAAGCTTTTTAGTATTTGCTGACTACCTTCAGATAATTCTAAACCATGTCGCTCAGCAAGCCTGTTGACCTTACCATTTTTATCTTTAACCAAACCTTCTTGTTTGAACTTAGCAATCTCAGCGTGGTCCTCTGCCGAGAATAATTCATGCAAGTAACTTCCGCCTTGCGCTCCTGTCTTTCCTTGAAGCAAAAGCAGCGCAAACATTTCATCCAGCGCTAAAGCAAATGTCTCTATCACATCGCGCACTAAATATAGCTGCAAAAAATGCTGAAACCCTTCTAAAATATGAGGCATCTCTTCGGGTTTAGGGTCATTCATCCCCATATCCACACCACCCTCATTACGTATGAGCCAAGTTTGTGGCAGGCTATTCAGTTCTAAGTTTTGACCAATACAACTAAATAGATTCACCCGGCTAATGCTGCGCTGTAAGTCCTGAAAGCACATATCAAGATCTAAAGTTATGCGGCCTGTCTCCGTCATTATCAACATCTCCCATAAAATAAAAATTGCAAATACGCGGCTATTAGCCTTATAAGCAGGCTGTTATGAAACGTTTTTTATACACGCCGCCACCGCCTTTTATTAAGTTCTACCCTTGCAAAGCAGGTGTATTCGGTGCCAGGGGCGCTGTCGTCGTTGCGAGTAAATCAGAAAACAAACTGCCGCAGCTTGAACATTTTCGTTTCGAGTTCTTTATAGGCTGCGAACACGGCAAAATCAAACAAGCCCATTTCGCAATAGATGAGCTTTGCAGTTTAGCTGACCTCGAAAACAAAGGAAAACCATCCTGGAAAGACGAGCGCGAAGAAGCAGATTTAATGCTTCAGGACAATTTAAACTATGACGGAATGATGAACGTCGCAGAATATGACTCGGCCATAAATCTATGGGTTATGTGCGCTAATGACAGTTATTCCGATATAGAAAATGAAAAACACCTGAAGCAATGTTTTTCTATGACGACTGAAGACATTTACGTCGTGCGCCATTACTTTGAAACCGACTGGATTATTCTAGACAATCAAGAAATGAAAATTGATTTTCGCGATGTATATAAGCACTGACATTAAACTCCGCATATGACTTCTTACTTACGAATCAAATATGAATGCGATAGTGTACGACGTATAGTCTCATGTGCTGCGATGAGCAATAAGAGCTACTTTTAAAGAAATGCAACTTAAAGAACAAAAAGCTATAATCAGAAGCCCTTCATTTGGCTTTATTATGAGATTGCTTGGTTTAAAGTACTCGGGCTTAGTCTTAAATAATAGTGGTATTTCTCTTAAGGGCGGTAAGTCCAAAGCTATAGCTTTTTCAGATTTAGATGGCTTATTAACCCAGCCGCGCAAATATGGGGTTTCTGGTATACGCATACCTGTCAAAGATGATAGTTCAATCATTGTTTGGGGACTGAGGTCTGAGCAGGCAAATGAGTTTATCAGCAGCGCTAATGATGCCTTAAAGCAATATGTTTCAGATTACTTTGAAACTCATGCTGATGAGATGCAGGCACTTTCTAAAGTTGTAGATCGTTTGCAGGAACCTAATCGTTATCCCTCTGCATGCTTGCTAGCTCCATTTTTAAAAGATTCAAAGGATTTGATGCGAGAGTTTCCAGCTTCTTTCCCAGATGGTCTCCTAAGCAGTGAACAAGAGAACTTACTTTTAAAAATAAAGACGTTTCATGATGATCCTGTTTGTGCTCGTGAAAAGGCAATTCAAAAATTTATTACTGCTGAGCTTGAAGCTTATAAGGCATTTTTTGACAGCATTGAATCCAATCCGTTAACGCCTGAGCAGAGGCTGTCTTTAGTCACTGATGAAGATGCTACCCTTACTCTTGCCGGTGCTGGTTCTGGCAAAACTAGTGTTATTGTGGCTAAGGCTGCCTACTTGATTAGTCGAGGCATCAGAAAGCCAGAAGAAATTTTGCTTATGGCCTTTGGTAAAGACGCTGCGGATGAGATGGCAGAGAGGATAAAGGAGCGCACCGGCGCTTCGGTTGAGGCGCTAACGTTTCACGCTCTGGGGTATGGCATTTTAAAAGACGTTGAAGGAACGGCGCCTGCCTTAGCGGCTCATGCAAGCGATGATGCACAGCTGCGTATTTTGTTAAAGTCTATACTATTAAATGACGTGGCAAGTATACCTGCTCTCGAAAAGCTTTTGGTGAAGTGGTTTTTAGAATTTTACTGGCCGTATAAAAGCGAATGGGATTTTGATACGCAGAGTGATTATTATCGTTATGTAGAATCCAATGAGCTGCGAACTTTCAAAGGAGAGTTAGTAAAAAGTTTTGAAGAGCTACTCATAGCGAACTGGCTCTTCCAAAATGGAATTGCCTATGAATACGAGCCGCTATATGAGCATGAGCAGGCGGAGAACAAGCGCAGAGCATATACCCCAGATTTTAAATTAGTAGATTGTGGTGTTTACATTGAGCATTTTGGGGTGAGGAAGGCTAAAGGCACGGGTAAATTAACAACGGCTCCGCATATAGACTGTGAGCGTTATTTGGCAGATATGACCTGGAAGAGGGACGTGCATGAAGCCAATGAAACAGTTCTGATTGAAACATATAGTTATGAGCGTGTTGAAGGTAGGCTGCTTGAGAGCTTAGAAGAAAAACTCGCGCCTTACGTAAAGCCAGCGCCAATCTCTCAGGAGGATATTTTAAAGACGCTTGCTGAAAGTGGTCAGGTGGATTCTTTTACGCAGACACTGGGCACATTTTTAAAACACTTTAAAAGCTCAGGTACAACGCTTGAGGCTTGTTATAGTAAGGTGGACGGTATAGGTGATATTCACCGCGCAAATGCCTTTCTGAAAGTCTTTGAGGCAGTTTATAAAGTCTATCAAGGCTCGTTAGGGAAGAAGATTGACTTTGAAGATATGATTGCGCGCGCCACTGATCATGTTAGAGCAGGGCGATATCAAAGCCCATATAAGCATCTCTTGGTAGATGAATTTCAGGATATTTCCCAGGGGCGTGCTGACTTACTATGTGCCCTTAAAGACCAGCATACTGATGCTAGGATATTTTCTGTCGGTGATGATTGGCAGGCTATTTATAGATTTGCCGGCTCCGACATCCACCTTATGCGAAATTTTGGAAAAGAGTTTGGTGGTAGTTTTGCGGATTCTGATGACGTGCACAGCGTTGTTGATTTAGGACGTACCTTTCGAAGCGTTGATAAGATCGCATTGCCAGCCAGAGCGTTTGTTTTAAAAAATCCGTCCCAGATATCTAAGAAAGTCGAAACACTTCATTTAGCAAGCCATCCTGCAATTAAGGTTGCTTATTACACACCGGCTCATGAAAGTGCGGTTATTAAAAACGCACTTGAAGCGATCAATTCTGCAAACCAGAAAGGGGCAAATGTTCTGATGTTGGGGCGCTATCACTTCATAAAGCCAAAAAACTTCACTGAACTGTCTAGAGCTTATCCAAACTTAAATATACGTTTTATGACAGTGCACGCATCTAAGGGATTAGAGGCAGATCATGTCGTAGTGCTTAAAATGGCTACTGAAAAAATGGGCTTTCCATCGGATATTGTGGATGACCCAGTTTTAGATTTGGTGCTACCTGTCCCTGAAAACTTCCCTCACGCAGAAGAGCGCAGGTTGTTTTATGTAGCTCTTACACGGGCCAAAAAATCTGTAACGATCCTAGCTGATCGTGAGAGTCCATCTGTATTTGTACAAGAGCTACTGGATGACCCAGAGTATGACACAATTCTAACCGGTGAAGCTTGGGTGAAAGTGCCCGACTGTCCTGAATGTGGCGGACGGATGCTTGCCCAAAAGTCCCAAAAGGGATCGACTTACTATACTTGCGAACACAAAAGGTTATGCGGACATAGGCAGATGCCTTGCAGTGTATGTGAAAGTAGTATTCCTTATAAGGATCCGAGGAGTAATGGAAGAATGCACTGTACTTGCGGAGCTGAATTTGCGGAGTGCCCTGAGTGTTCAGATGGTTGGTTGGTAGAGCGCCAGAGCCGCTACGGAAAATTTCTTGGTTGTGTTAATTATCCAGCCTGCGATGGAAAAAGTTCTATGAAATAGTCTATCATCCTTTGGCACTATAGTAAGTTTGACAAAGAAACAGAGGTCTTAAGCTGCTGGTAAAGCTGAAAAATAAAGGATTTTCCTTAAGCTTAATAAGGTTTACCGTGTGCATTAGTTATTAATGGCTCAGAAAGTTTATCAAGAGTGCAGGCTTATACATGATTCTTTTATAATGGTTTTAGTGGGATAGTTTATGAAAATTCTTATTTTAAATTCGTGCATATATTCTTTGCGCGCTTTTTACGGGCTTTTTTTGTTTACTGCTATTATTGGTGGTTTGGTGTCAATCTTTTCCGAAAACCCTGAGCAATCAGTTTGGGGTGGGTTAATGTTAGCCCTTTTTATATATATTTTAGGACATTATTTGTTTTTAAAGCCTTCAAAAGTTCTTGTTCAAAAACGCGATGTAAATAGTAACGAGAAAAAATATACTCCCTCAGAGAGCATAGAAATAACTTTTCACACAGATTACACCCCTTTACGGACGTATGCCGAGCCGGAAAAATCAAAGAATGAATCAAAAGGGCAATGGATTAGCCCAAAGCAAGAAATCACTATAGGCAAAAAGACAATCACCAATGGTTTGTTTTATTTTGGGGGCGTTCTAAAAGGTGAGAATTATGGAGAAACAGAAAGTTCTCTGGTTGACGATGGTTTATCAATTAAAGACGCTCCATATACTTTTACAGACAACAGTTTGGGATATTGGCCAAGTTTTCAAGGCTTGTCGCCAATGTGTCGAGGTGCATATATAGATTGGCTTGCAAGTGATAGGGATATGCCAAATGTGCCTATTGGCTATTTATTTATATATTTCTATGGATTGGAAAGGCGCTTAATTAAGGACTACAAAGAGGGATTGGTCGCAGGCGAAGAATGCACTGAAATTTGCAAAGAAATTTTACGCCTGAAATCTATTTTTAAAGATAACTATTCTTTCAACGGCTATTCTTCTCGTTTACTGGATTACGTGTCGATAACACACCCCAGTATTTTTTGCCTGCCGGATGATGAAATTGAGGACTCAATTTATTCTGATATTTTTAAGGTTAAGCTGGCATATGTTGCACAAAATGGTGAGCCGTTAAGCCCTGAACTGGCTTATACGTGGATTAGAAGCCATCCCGATTATAATTTGAGAACTCCGGCGCGGCGCTGTCCTGAAGAGTTTAAGGCTCTCTTTATTCGTAAATATAAAGAGGCTTACCAAGAAGGCATGGTCATTAAACCCAATAAAACCAGGCTGAGGCTTGATTACCGTCCTGCAAGTAGAAGCATAAGCTATTTTGAGTTTGGTCCTAGCGGATTGTGTGACCCAACCGTTTTATCAGCGCCAGTCAAAAAGCTCGCGGATATAGCCATGCAATGTACTGATGAGCTAGATGCTTATAGTAGATATTTAGGTAAGCAAAACTCTTCTAAAGAAGACATTGATGCCATTGCTCTATTGCCCAGCCCTTTAATTGATGAATTTGAAATTTCACTGATTAAAAACTTTCAAGCATGGGCTAGAAGTATCGCTGAAGATAAAGAGGGTATATGTGAATTTAAAGAACTATGGTCACAAACCAAACAACCGTTACCTGTGAAGATAAATAAGAAAGAGCAAGAGCTTGTTTGTAATCTTGTTGAAAAATCAGGTTATTCTCTAGCGCCTCACCCAACATTGCACGGAAGTAAATTCAATTCCACTGATCCGATTGTAATCTATAAGCAAGAGTCTTCAGTTCAATTAGAAAACTCTGCTGTATTTGATGATGTAGCTATTAAATTGCGCTTAGGCGCTATAATCGCAAATGCTGATCTTAAAATTCACAGCAATGAAGTTTCCTTCTTGCAAAATATTATTCATTCAAATGATAATCTAACCACTCACGAAAAATTATCGTTAGAGGCTTATTTGAAATGGCTTTTGAACTCATCCTCTAACTTTAATGGTCTTAAGGCTTCTTTGAGCAGATTAAGGGATGATGACAAAGAGGTTGTGCGAAAAATGCTAATAAATGTAGCGCTTTCTGACGGTAAAATTGACCCTAGTGAAGTTAAAGAAATAGAGAAGCTATACACCACGCTAGGGTTGGATAAATCGACTGTTCCCGCAGATATACACGCCTTGTCATCAAGCAGAAAAGGAACCGTTAATAAGGTTGGCAGCGTATTGACAACACCTGAGAGGAAACAATCATTTGCACTTGATGAAAGTGTTTTGGATGTTCACGAAACAGAAACAAAAGCTGCCCAGAATATTCTGAAAAGCATATTCAAGGATGAAGATGAAGCGGATAGTGAAGAAAGCTTGGATATAAAACCAGAGGCTTCGCTTGAGAATAAAGCTTTGGCTATATACAAAATAATTTCAGATAAAGAGAGAATAGAAAGACCAGAATTTGAGAAAATTTGCTCAGAACATGGTTTCTTTGTTGATGCAGCAATCGACAGCATAAATGAATGGGCTTTTGATAAAGTTGCCGCGCCAGTTATCGAAGACGATACGGATATAATTATTGATCGTGAGATTGCAGACGAATTGAAAGAGTTAGGGGATATATAATGAGTGGACAAAGAATTAGAGCCAAGGAAAAGGATGCAATCATTCAATCTTTGAAATCAGGTGTTACACCTAAGATTGGTATTCAGCATATTCAGGTGGGAAGAAGTAACGAACTTCAAGCTTTGTATAAGGATATTGAACGTATTTGTGACGGCGGGTCGGCTTTTCGTCTGGTTATTGGTGATTACGGTTCTGGGAAAACTTTCTTTTTAAGCGTTGTCAGATCAATAGCTTTGGAAAAAATGCTTGTAACGGTCAATGCGGATTTATCTCCAGACAGAAGGATTCATGCATCAGCGGGGCAAGCTAGAAATTTATACTCTGAATTGATGCGAAATATTTCGACGAGAACAAAACCTGACGGAAACGCCCTGACTAGTATAGTAGAAAAATTTATAACTTTGGCTCGTCAGGAAGCAGATCAAAAGGGCATAGATGTTACTGAGGCTATACAATCAAGGTTGCATAAGCTTACAGAGTTGGTGGGTGGGTATGATTTTGCAAAAGTCATCGAGGCCTATTGGCAAGGGCATGAAAGCCATGATGAGCATCTTAAATCTAATGCTATTAGGTGGTTGCGTGCTGAATATACAACGAAGACAGATGCAAGAAATGATCTAGGCGTAAGGACAATCATTTCTGACGATCATTTCTACGATGCCCTAAAGCTTATGAGCTTGTTTGTGCAGCAAGCGGGTTATAAGGGATTGCTCGTTAATCTTGATGAAATGGTAAACCTTTACAAATTGCACAGTACACAGGCTAGAACGGCGAACTATGAGCAAATACTACGTATATTGAATGATTGTTTGCAAGGTACGGCTGAGAATCTTGGGTTTCTATTGGGTGGAACCCCAGAGTTTTTGCTAGACCCTAGAAAAGGGCTTTATAGCTATGATGCTCTTCAGACTAGGTTGGCAGAAAACAGTTTTGCTCAAAGAGCTGGCGTTATTGACTATTCTTCTCCTGCGCTGCACTTGGCCAGCCTCACACCTGAAGAATTGTTTATTTTGCTTAAGAACCTTAGAAATGTTTTTGCGGGTGGAGATAGTAGCCAGTATCTTGTCGATGATAACGCGCTTAAATCATTCTTAGACCATTGCAATAAAACGATTGGCAATGCTTACTTCACAACACCCCGAAATACGATTAAGGCGTTTATAGATTTATTAAGTGTACTAGAGCAAAATCCTTCGTTGGATTGGCAGAGTTTAATAGAAGATACGACAATCGCAGTAGAAGCACCAAGTGATATGAATGATAACAATGAGGAAGCTTCAGATGACGATGATGAATTGGCTTCATTCAAGTTATGAGTTCTTCCTTCGATAAGCTGGATAAGCGTATTCAAAAATGGATATTCAAACAGGGCTGGGAAAGTCTAAGGGATATTCAAAATGAGGCTATTGAGCCAATCTTATCTGGCAATCAGGATGTTATTATTAGCGCGTCCACTGCGGCAGGAAAAACAGAAGCTTTTTTCTTGCCGGCTTGCTCTGCTACCATTGATGAAAAAGATGGTTATTCGATACTGTATATCAGCCCCTTAAAAGCACTGATTAACGATCAGTATAGGCGTTTGGACAGCTTAAGCCTTATGACTGAAATTTATGTCACGCCTTGGCATGGTGATGTATCTCAAAGTGTAAAATCAAAATCGAAGAGAAACCCTTCAGGCATTGTATTGATTACACCGGAATCCTTGGAATCTTTGTTGATTAGAGAGTCGGGTTGGCTGCAAAGAGCTTTTTCCTCTTTAAAATATATAGTAATTGATGAATTTCATGCTTTTATAGGCACGGAGAGAGGGCAGCATTTATTATCATTGTTAAATAGGCTGGATTCACTATTGCAAGAAATAGAGAAGCCAGTTCCGCGAATAGCGTTAAGCGCCACATTGGGAAACCTAGACGAAATTCCGAAAGCATTACGTCAGAATGCGGAGATCCCCTGCAAAATTATAAAAAGTGATGCGGCACAATCGGAACTGAAGTTTAGGGTGCAGGGGTACGTTGACCCGATTAAAGAGAATGGTAATGTTCCAGCACATTACAAAATATGCGATGATTTATATAAGTTTTGCAGGGGTGGTTCACACTTGGTTTTTGCTAATAGTCGTAAGAGAACCGAGAGTATAAGCGCTCAATTAAGCGATATGTGTGAGCAAGATGTCGTTCCCAATGAATTCTTTCCGCATCATGGTTCTTTGGATAAGAACCTTCGGGAAGAGCTGGAAGCCAGACTTCAAAAGGATAACCTTCCGACTACGGCAATCTGCACCATGACGCTTGAGCTGGGTATTGATATTGGCAAGGTGGATTCCGTCATACAAGTGACAGCTCCCCATTCCGTGGCAAGTCTAAGGCAGAGGCTTGGGCGCTCTGGGCGCAGAGGTTCACCCGCAATTCTCAGAATGCTGATTGCTGAAAAAGAAATTCATGCCGACTCTAATGTTATAGATAAGCTAAGAATGGAATTACTTCAGTCTTTGGCTATGACAAGGCTTCTTATCATGCATAAGTGGTATGAACCTGCTGACATGGGAAATTTTCATTTCTCAACTTTGTTGCACCAAATTCTTGCGTTAACTGCACAATGGGGCGGTATTCGCGCAGATCAAGTTTACAGATTGCTCTGTAAAAATGGTTGTTTTAATAACGTAACTTTAGAGCAATTTAAAAGCCTGCTATCCCACATGGGAAAAGAAAACCTGATAACGCAGCTATCTAGTGGCGAGTTGGTTTTAGGTTTGCAGGGTGAATTTTTAACAAACAACTATACCTTCTACGCAGTTTTTAAAACACCAGAGGAATTTAGAGTTATAGCTGGCGATAAAACTTTGGGGACATTGCCCGTGGACTCTCTGATTTTAGAGGGGCAG
Source organism: Micavibrio sp. (assembly GCA_012960155.1). Taxonomy (GTDB): domain Bacteria; phylum Pseudomonadota; class Alphaproteobacteria; order Micavibrionales; family Micavibrionaceae; genus UM-FILTER-47-13. The sequence goes on from DUBU01000031.1 coordinate 35,656, forward strand.
CATATTATTTTTACAGGGCGGCGATGGAAAGTTGAAAGCATAGAAACGGATAAGAAGACGATTCATGTGTCGCCTTCCAAGGGAGGCGAGCCGCCCCAATTCAATGGCCAAGGTATGTTGGTTCACGACTTGGTTAGGCAAGAGATGCTTCGTATATACGAGAGTGGGGATTATAAAATCCCTTCTGATAATGGTCAGGTGGATTACTTAGATGCGACAGCCAAAGAGCTTTTTTATGAAGGCTTAGAATTTTTTAAAATAGCATTATTAAAAGATCACAGAATTTTTGAGAATAATGGCTACGTTTACATTGTGCCTTGGATGGGGGATAAAATAGTAAACACCATTACCACGATGCTTGTTAAATCAGGATATACGGCTTCTGCTTTTGCTGGGGTGATTGAGGTGGAAAAAACAACTATGCAAAAGGTAATGGATTGCCTTAAAGCGTTTTGCGAGGAAAACAACCTTACGAATACTGAACTCGCAATGTATGTGTCTGAAAAAAGCATTGAAAAATACGATGACTTTTTGCCGGAATCTCTATTGATTGAAGGATACGGTCAAAAATATTTTGATATAGATAGCTCCATTATGTGGCTAAAGGAAAAAATATTCACATAATTTGGGGTGGGTTAGGGAATAGGGATTAATGCTCAACCTCTATCAACACAGGAATTTGATAATGTATCTTATGGGAAATAATTGTATTTCTTATGAATAGGTGTTTTTATTAAAATGTGAAAGGATACTCTAGCCAGCTTAAAACAATTTGTCCTGAAGCTGTTTCTGATGGCCATCTTCTAAGAGCTTCGTGAACATCACTTTCAACTGATTTATGGTTTTTTCCGCCAAATATAATTAAAAAGAAATCTACCAGATATTTTTCCGAGCCCGACCATCCATAGGTATACAAGATATCTTTTGGTCTTATCATATCATTAGGCTCAACGTCCCAAGCATCATCAAAAGATATTAGAGGCTCTAGTGCGGATTTTTTCCACATTTCAGCAAAAGCTTTGGTTCTATTATAACGTTCCATCTGCTGAGGGCCTTGTTTATGGAATGTTTCAATGAAATCAATAAGAGCAGAAACACCATCCTCAATATACTGATTATTTAATGGTAGAGGTTTGCAATTTGATGGTTCTTTTCTGGCTTTAGGCCCTGCTTTTCTCTGGTAAATAACATTCCAACGCCCCGCATTATGAAGATATATATCCCTTGTAGCTTTAAATTCTTGAACAATTTCAAGTGATGGGTCATTAAATTCACAATGAAAATAACTAGCAACTATGCTTACGATATCAACAAAGCTTTTATAGCCAAGCTGGTTGGCTTGTTTATCGGCCATATCGGAGATTAAGAGGCCTGTCCCTTTAAGGGCGTCATGAAATTTAATCTCTGTATTTTTAGATTTATCAGGAAAGCATTTTAGCATTTCCTCTGAAATATCCAGTAAATAGGATTCAAAAAGGCTATAACTAGCACCTAAATAAGCTATTTTGTGAAATTCAAGTTGTTCATCATTTAGGTTTAAACATTGAGCTGATTGGTAATAATTTTGACCATTTCTAAGAGCCGCAATCGTCATGTCCCTTTTATTAATTAAGAATTTGCCTAAGCTTGCTTGGCGACCATATGTGAACATCGACTTTCCCTTTGATATTCTATGTTTAATAATAAATTACTTAAATCACTATTACTATTTTAATTCTTTTCAGAACATCAAAAGCTCTTTTGAAACCTATTTATTATTAGTTAAATCGATACTTTATCTTCTCTGTAAGGTTTGGGGCAAAATAACATTGCTCAACTCAAAGAATTTATAAAAACTATATTCATCATAATCATCACCCCGCTCCCGTTTACGAGAACAATTAAGCCGCGCTAACCAGCAAAACGATACGCGCTGCATCTCACAAAAACTTTGAATTCTTTCTTTGGAAACCATTGTATAAACACCTAACGGTGCTGGACAGTTTTGTGGCCAGTAGTCCAGTTGATCAAAATCCCAATATCCCGTTTCTGATAAAACATATTCTCCATATTTTGACTGTAATTTTCCATTGTTAACGCTTAAAAATGGCTGCTCCTCGGCAAGATAAGGAGCGGCTATATTGACGCCTCTGTACATCTGTTCATTTTGCCAGCGGGCTATTGGATCAGCACGAAGTGCTAATACAGAAGGAGCGAAGCTTGTGCCACCTGACACTGCCAGTTTTTCGTTAACATCAATAGAAGGTAATGGCCCCTCAAGATTCGATGTTAATCGATTAGCATGCATGCTTTTAATTTCCTCAAGCTGCTCAAAAATCTCTTCCGGATTTATCTCTCCATCCCGTTCTATATTCTTTTGAAACAATCCATAAATTTCCAGATCATAAAAACTTTCGATGTCTCCATGTTTGTCAAAATGAACTGAAACTGGCCCGGAAGCAAACCCAACAAGTTGTTGAACATCTGAGCCAGTTGAAAGAATATTACCGAGCGACTGAAAAACACGATTCGGGGTTTGGTCAATACTATCACTCGCACCCTCGGTTTTTGGCCAAAAAGCAGGTTTTTCTGAAGGCTTTGCCTGCCAGCTGCAGAATTCAACCGGACAAAACGCCATAGCATTGAGCATCATATCTGCTTTATCGATATGCCCTTTATCAAAGGCCCAGGCTAAAGCCCTTAAATAGCCAGATCTAAATATTTCAGATTGTGGAAGGTCAAAAATAGAAACGCGCTTTTGTGTGCCACGATCAATAAAATAATGAGCTGAAGGATATCGAGCCAAGATGCCTTCCCGTTCATATAGACAGGTAATCTCGTAAGCCCACTGACGCCGTATCCCCAAAGTTCCTTTCCGTTGTAAAACATCGATGCGCATGTCATATACAGGTGGTAATAAAGCTGTTTTATAATTTAAAAAATAATCTGGAATTCTGTAATCGCGCGGGGTGTCATCTGAATGCAGACGAGAATATTCAGGCTCTGGCTTTAGCGGCTGTTTCTTTAATTCGCTCAGCAGCATCCACGATAAAATCGACGGTACTGGAATAAACTTAATCAGTCTGTCCAAATCTTCGTCACTAAAAACATTTTCCTGTTCCTGATAACATTTACAGAAAAGCACAATAGCTGTTATACATTGTGATTCAAAAACGCGTGTAGAAAGCCACTGCCAATAATACTCTTTGACTTGACTGTGATACTGGCTGTTTTGGAACAACTTTATAATTTGCTGGCATGCTTCCTCTCTTGCATTTACGTCTGGCCAATCCAGACGATCAAAAAGCAGTGGTATAAAACCGTATCGATTTTCAGCAGCTGCGACCCAAGGCGAAGCGGGAAAGTTCATATTTTTTGAACGCTCTAATGTGAAATCAACCAGCATATTTCCAATTTCAATGACAGCATCTTTCTTGCCCATAATCAAAAGATATTGAACCAATCTGGAAAGACCTATTACCGGAGGATGGCCGTCTCTTGAATAAGCTTTGCGCGATAACGCTGTATCTTTAATAAAATCCAACCACTTTTCAGGCCAGTGCTTGGCAATCAACTGAAAACGCGCCTCTGCTTCCTCCTGCGTTCCATGCATTGACCATCCGAAGTCTTCCATATGAGCATGCGGCAAAATCTTGTACGCGGCGGTTTTTCCAGAAACATCCAGAGCTATCCTCAGCATGAGATTGTTAAAAATACCGGTTCGAAACGGCAAAGATGTATCTTTTTCTGCAATTTCTTGCATGGCCTGAAGCATTTTTGGTTTTTGTCCCGCCTGAGCCGACCAGTGATCAAACCAGCCTTGGAAAAAATCTCTGTTGAAAATACGGTTTTGCCGATCCAGTTCATTTAAAAAATCTTCCAGTCGTTCCGGAGGATACGCTGAGAAATCCAGTGGTTCTGTTTCTATTTTATTGTAGTTGTCATAGGAGGAGTATTCTCTGTCATTTCTTTTGAAAAACGTTTTTATAATGGCAGTATTGAGAGGGTCTTCTAGGTTAACCTCTGATTTAAAGCGGGATAAAAGATTATCGCTTCGATACCATTCATGTTCATCCAGATAACGCCTATAAAAAGCGGGGAACTTCTCCGGTTGTATGTGCAGAAGCGCTTCACCAAAATCGAGCTGCACATGGTCTGTTTCATCACCATCTGTGCATTCTGTGACCTGATCAATGAAATCTCCCAGCTTTATCAGCCAGCCTTTTGTCTCCGCAACACCAGATTTTGCACAATCTAGGATAATGTCAGATAATCCGAACAAGAAAGTATCTTTGTGAAAATTAACAGCCAGTGCATCTTGAACGGCAAGGATTGCATATTTTTTTGAAAGATCGCTTTGCCCATGCAAGGTACAAATCTGTGCAAGCCGCATAAAATCTTCATAGCGTTCATTAAATTGTTTGATGGTCTGGAATAGCTCCAGCTCTTCCTGCTCACAGAACCATTTTAGAGCGTCCTCGTGGAAAAAGCCTCCAGCCCTCAAATCGATAAGGTTGTCCAACCATAATTCCTTCCGGAAATGCTTGGAATGAATAATAGATTGTACATCGTCAGCTTGCATGGATGCTTTGCCTGAAAGCATCTCAAGATCGTATGAAATGTCAATCAAAGCCCATTGGAAATAAGTGCAATATTTTCCTTCTATCGAATGATGGATATCTCGGGGCACCTCAATTTTCTCAAGCTGAGCATAAAGCCATGCTGCATCCGGGATATCCCCTTTCTTTATTTTTTTAGCAGCATCTTTGGCAGCATCTGCGAGTTGCTCACACGCAACACATACCCAGTTATGGACGTTCAAATTCCTTAACCACACGTCCTCGAACTCCCCTTCCGCGTGTAAATGAAGCGCAAGAGAAGAAAAGAAAACAGCATGATAAAAGCCCGTCATTTTGGGTTGGGGGCCATAGAGTTTATAGTGACTTTGGTCAAAGATCTCAGTATCTAATTTGGTAAAGAATGGACACCCATTCCTCACCCCTTCAACGAAGGATCGAACTTGTATTAATGGGGCTTTCTTAATTTCATCACATAAATCCCAATTACTGATTTGTATAGCTTGGCGGCCAGCGAAATTGTTTAGGGAACGCGCCGTAATCAAGGCTTCTTCAGGTTTAAGATCAGATTTAGCAAGGTTCTGAAGGGTTCCAGCAGCATTTAAAGAAACAAGCCGTTGGAGATAATTTGTATAATCCCTCAGGTTTTCATCATATTGACGTACCCAATCTAAGAGCTTGCTGGCATCATCCAGTTTTAATGAGGCTATAATATCAAGATAGTTAATATCATCCCAACGATCCTGTTCACGTCCAAGCGGCCCAGCCGGCCTCGGAGCAAAAAACTCACTTTCAAAAAAATCTTTAAACACACGAACATTTTCAATCTGATCCAACTGGCTGAAAGTTTCGGCGCATAACGCCAGCTCTTCATCGCTTAGCACATAAGGTTCTGACAGAAGACGTGTCTTTAAATCCGGATCAGACCAGCTTTCTTGAAGCTGGCAGAACAGTAATCTTTGCAGCCCCTGTGTTTGATAATCATCGGCAGATCGTGCGTAATCGTCCATCAATCCAAGATGTAATGTTCTGACTATATTATCCCTATCCAACGCCGCCCAAGCGGCACGCTCCAGAATATCCTGGATCTGATAAAGCGGATATCCTTTCAGAAACGCATCCGCCAGCCATTCTTCTGTTGGGCCATTAATAAGAGGTTCTGTTTCGCCGTTTTTATATTTAATGATCCAGAGATAGGACCAGCGCCACAATTCTGGTGCTTTATTTTCGAGCCAAGTAATAACAAGGGGGTAAGCCTGCTTTACGATTACATCATGGTCTGACAAAGAACAAACATACTCTTCAAGACTGACATGATAGACAGACAACCCCATGCGGTCGAGCCGTAAAAGGTGGTGTACTTTATCTTCCGTTTCACGGATGCTGGAAACAGTCCCGTATTTATCTCCACTTAAACATTCGGACAAAGCACCATCCGGCCATTTGAAGCCACAAGCGCATAGAATATGCAGCATTACTCTCCCGCTTTCATCCAGCGTGTCCATAAGTGTATCGTAATATTGTTTAATATCATTATCGGGGCAAGCTGGAAGAGCGGATATATTGGCGTCATTAATTGCTTTTCCAGACTCTAGGAGCGCCTGTAGCGTATAAGTCAGATGTAGAGGATAGCCATTGGATTTTTGAAATAGTGCATCCGATACGGTATTGAGACGATAATCTCTTTGCTGCGCATCTTCAGGCACGCCAATTTGTATGGCATGGAAATCCACCCATTGCCTAACAGCATTTTCATTCATAAATGGAAGATCAATCCACTGATTCTTCGGGGCTATCTCCAATAACCTGCGCGGAAAGTGTATATCGTCAACCTCGCGTGTTCCGAGGATCAAAACAACATTATCCGGTACAGGCAACAGATTGTCGACAATTCCCAGGAGGGGATCTGCTGTTCTCCGATCCCTGTAGACATGATCCAATCCGTCTATAATGACGATGAAAGGTTTATTATCATTCTTATATTCTCCTCCGCACTGTTCCAGCCATGCCCTTATATTTTTGGGGCTAGGATTTTGATTCCCGAGTCTTCCCAAAACTGCTTCATGGTTCTGCTGTATCTGGCTCATCAAAGATTGAGATACAACAGACCATGAATAGCGGTCACCCGTATCATCCTGTGACAAATAATAATGATGACGAATAACCGGAATTTTTTCGTCTTCCAGCTCCTTTTTTAGATAACTTAGATAGGTGCTTTTCCCGACCCCGGGCGCACCATTTAAAACAGTCAACGGTTCTTTATCAGAGAGAAGCCTTTGCCTGAAAGTTTGATGAAAATCAGCATCAGGCCGAACATATGATTCAGGAATGTGAAAACCCTGATGGATATCTTCTAGAACACTCCATTGCGCAGCGTGCCTGATATTTTCCAGTGTGATGTGAATATCTTTAAGCTTCGCCCATTCTCGGACATTGTCTAAAAGATTACTAAATCCTTGCTGATCCCCGCCTAAATTCTGAAAACGCCTGAATAAACCTTCTCTTTTAATATTGTGATCTGGATTGTCTGCATAAAAATGAAATGCCGCCAGAAACTTTTTGAGATTATCTTCTGAGCCAATCTGGCCAATGATATTTGATTTTATGTCGCTGTTTAGACTGTCGAAATCCATCAAGCCATTACCATCCAGCAATCGCATGAAACTCTCTTCCAACTGTCGATTTGTGTAAAGTGCAGCCTCGTGGCACTCATGGCTCTGACAGAGGGCAAAAAACGATTCAGACCATTTTTCTAACAGGCTCTTTTGCCGAGGCTTATCAGGATCTTTGTTTAATATCCAGTCCCACGAAACTTGGTGACTATCTGTATCGGATGTCCATTTGATCTGTCTGGCAATGAAAGCGCTGTCTGACCTGAGAGCTGTCACATCATCCAGTGATCCGGCAAAATCACCCGCTTCCAGCCTTATCCACTGATAGCGGTCTGGGTGTTCAAGCCAATCTATAATAATATCGAGAGCAAAGAGATCTTGATAATCGTCGCCTGATCGCCTTATTCCTGAGCGATTCAGTTGCTGCATTCATCGTTTTCCTTCTAATATTTGTCAGAATTGAATGATAATGCAGTTTAATGTCAATAAAAAGGTATTAAAGCATTTTCCACAATCGATGTTATCAAAGACTCACTTCGTATCTTGTACTTCGTCCGCCGCCAGATGTCACTAAAGCCCCCTTCTCTGCCATATCTTGCAGGTCTCTGGTAGCTGTTGCGGTGATAGCAATGTACTTTTTGGCTCAATAATAAAGGCAATATTGAGCCGATTAAGGCTGCTATTCGGCTCATAGTTGCCATCTTGCCTAAGTCCGTAAAGTCCTCATGCCGATGATTTTACTGCTTTCCTATCGGTGCGCGCAGAAAGCCAATATAATTACTGATAAAAAAATTGGCCAAGGTAATCCCCACCTACCCAAAGTTTGATGTAATTAGGTTTTGGTCGGATTACGGCTTCATATCCTTCACAGTAGTCTTTTGCCGCATCATAGCTTTGGGAAAAACAGTCACGGACAACGCAAATCGCTTCACTTTGATACGTCCAACTTTTGCGCTTTAAAACATAGTTCTCAGTGCAAGGTTCGTATTCTTCCCTGCCTGTTTCATAGCGCCCTGACACTCTCTCGCCGTTAGGTCCTGATGTGCAGGAAAGCAGATTAGGTAAGGGTGGTCTTCCGTGCTTAAGTCTTGTTTTAAAGGCGCTGTGAGCGCCGGAACAGCCGTTAGGAAATCCGGCCGGTAAGCAAAGCCATATTGCACAGTCATTTTGCGAGGCTGCATATGCCGCTGGTATGGAGGCTCCACAAAGCCAAATACAAACGGCAGCGCTGATTAGTCTAATGGTCATTATTCTCTATACTCATAAAGTAAATTTGTAGAAGCCTAAGGGAGATTGCGTTCTTGCGGTATATGAAGGTTGTAAAAAGCTGTATTTTGAAACTTACGTGTTCCATTTAGGCGCTAAAACACAACTCGTAGGCGTGTAATTCATTTTACATAGAATATTTTTATTGACTTGCGCCCGTGCATTACGATATACAACGTTACGTAAATTAAATTAATGTGTGTGGAGAATAACAATGAACATAGTCATGTTGCGCCTAACTACCTAGGCGACTTATCAGAGCAATCTAATATGAAGTGTTCTTGCGCGTTAGGCTTATGCTGACCCGTTTAAGGACAAACAAATTTCATGAAATTCAATAAATCTATGCGCCCCTAATAAGGAGTTGGGGTTAGTAAGTATGTGTGGGGTATTAACATGACAAAACTACAGCCTAATAAAAGGGTCGTAACCAAGACGGATGAGGAAATTGGTTTCCGTATTCGCCAGATACGGCAAAATAAAAAGCTGAGTCAGGAAGACGTTGGCGCTATATGCGGCGTGTCCTATCAGCAAATTCAAAAATATGAGCTTGGGAAAAGCCGCCTGTCTGTTGGCAGGCTTACGCAGATTGCGCAAGCGCTTGATGTGACCGCAAGTGATATTCTTGACTACGAGTTAAAGCAAAATCAGCTTACAAATCCTATGCAGCGCTGGTCAGTTCATAATATTGATAAAGCGGCAGCCCAGCTCTGGGGGCGCATACGGTGTAAACGTCAGAAATATCTGGTGATCGAGCTCATGGATACATTACAACGTGATAGCGAGCATACAACCAATAGGTAATGTTCTAAGCGATTTTTAAATAGGAGTGGTTTTATAATCACTCCCTGATCGCTCAATATCTTGCACGCTATCCTCCATCATGGTTATGCCCATGTTCTTCTGAAAAACAGACTGAACACTTATGGGAGTAAATAGCTTATGAATTTTACGCTGAAAAAGCCTGCGATGGCGATAGCACTGGCCACCATGATTGCTATCTATCCTGAAGATGCTTACGCGCAGGCGTTATTTGACTCAGGTACTAATTTTTTAAACGCGCTAATGGATCTTCTTACAAATACCTGGGCACGCATCCTTGCAATTATTGCAGTTGTTTGCTTGGGCGTAATGTGGATGACAGGCCGCCTTGCTTGGTATGCGGCTGTCTCCGTCATTGGCGGCATGATCCTTGTTTTTGGTGCGCCTGCTATCGTTGATAGCCTTGCAGGTTCGTTGTAAGGCCCAGAGCGATGCAGACAGATAATCTTCTAGAACTAGACCCAATATTTAGCGGTATGACCAAGCCTCAGATTGTGATGGGAGTGCCTATGGAATTCTTTGGCATTAACTTCATCCTCTTTGGCATAGGGATGATCGCCATTTATTCGTTAACGGGAAAACTGATTTTCGTAGTCGCTGTCTGCGCGCCGTTACACGCTATGGCTTATCTGGCTACTGAGCGAGAGGCTCATTGGATGAGTATTCTGCTGACAAAGCTCTCAAGCTGCGGACCTATTCGTAATCGCAGTTTTTGGAAATCTAACAGCTATAGCCCTTAAGCGAGACCCCCATGATTAATGCTGCCGGAAAACAAGATACGCATTTAGGTAAGATTGCTGCTCAGGAAGCTGGCATTTCCGCTTTCTTGCCCTATAGCCATATGGTGAATGATACGACAGTAAAAACTAAAGATGGCTATTTTATGCAGGTCATTAAAATTGAAGGCCTGTCTTTTGAAACAGAGAGCAATGAAACTCTTAGCGTTCGTAAAAATATTAGGGCAATTTTACTACGCGGCATGGCAGATGCACGCCTTGCTATATATCACCACATCATAAGGCGGCGCGTTACAGGCCGGCAGGAGGGTCACTTTGAAAATTCATGGTGTCAGGCTCTTGATAATGCTTATCAAGACAGTCTTGAGCAAAGCCACTTATTTGTGAATGAGCAATATATCACGATTATTCGCCGTCCTGCGCGCCACAAGATAGGTATGATCGCGGCGCTAGCAAATGTTTGTCATTCTAAGCTCGATGATAAGGCAGCAGCTTTTCAAGAGACTGATAATTTACGTACGTTGCATGATGCAAGCAGGCATCTTATTCGCGCGCTCGCAGATTACCAGCCAAGGCTTCTAGGCTTATCTAGAAAAGACGGCATCACTGTTTCAGAGCCACTGGCTTTCTTTTCTCATCTTACAAACTTTGAAGATAGCCCTGTAAGGCTGCCTGAGATGAGTCTTGCTGCGTATTTACCGCGCAAACGTATCAGCTTTGGGCATGAGAGTTTTGAGATACGCGGTGCACAAAGTGATGACTTGAAATTTGGAGCCGTATTATCAATTAAAGAATATGCCGATCACACAGCGCCAGGCATGATGGATGCCCTCCTCCGCCTGCCTCACGAGTTTATCATTTCTCAGAGCTTTGCTTTTACAGATCGTCAAAGCGCTATGGGAGCACTCAATGAAACGCAGCGTAAAATTGCTGCTTCCGAGCAAGGAGCTGCCAGTCTTATTGAAGAGCTGGATATTGCCCGTGATGATTTGGCATCAGGACGCTCTAGCTTTGGTGAACACCACATTACCATTACGCCGATTGCATCTGACATTCATGGCTTAAATCATGCCGTAAGCGCCTGCACAGGTGCTTTGATTAATCTTGGCATTATCAGTGTGCGTGAGGATATGAATATGGAGGCCGCTTACTGGGCCTCTCACCCCGGAAACCTTCATTTCATTGCAAGGCGCGCGCTAATCTCTAATCAGAATTTTGCCGGTTTTGCCAGCCTGCACACATTCCCATGCGGCAAAGAGATAGATAACCATTGGGGGCAAGCTATAACAAGGCTGGAGACCACCTCGGGGACTCCTTACTGGTTTAACTTTCATGAACGCGATGTAGGTAACTTCACAGTGATAGGACCCACAGGAACCGGAAAAACCGTGCTCCTGACGTTCCTGCTCGCTCAGGCGCAGCGTCTTTCGCCGCGCGCCATTTACTTTGATAAGGATCGCGGCGCAGAAATATTCATTCGTGCTATTGGCGGTACATATACGATTTTAAAGTCCGGAAGGCCGACAAATCTAAATCCATTGGCAATAGCAGATACGCCGGCAAATCGAAGCTTCTTAAAGCAGTGGGTTAAGGTGCTTCTTACAAGTGATGCTGCTTTCCCTCTTAGTCCGCAAGAAGAAGAGATCATCAATGATGCGATAAATGCCAATTTCGAAACGTCTCAGCCAAACCGCAAATTATCACATCTGGCAACGCTTTTGGCGGGATACAGTACGGGCAGTAGCGTAAGGCTTGAAGACCGTATTGCCAAGTGGCATGGCAATGGTGCTAAGGCTTGGCTGTTTGATAATGCTCACGACACTCTAAATCTTGATAACCCAACCATAGGCTTTGATTTGACCTCAGTGCTTGATGATCCTGAGAGCAGAACGCCTTGGCTGATGTATATATTCCATCGTATCTCCCAAAGCTTAGATGGCGAGAAGACCATCATTATGCTCGATGAAGGCTGGAAGCTTTTAGATGATCCGGTCTTCTCAGTCAAACTAAAGGACTGGCTTAAAACTATCAGAAAGCAAAATGGCATTATCGGTTTTGCTACACAGTCAGCAAGTGATGCCCTAAACGCTAAAATCGGGGATACGATCATAGAGCAATCTCCGACCCAGATATTCTTGCCTAACCCCAAAGCGGCCGTGCAGGAATATTGTCATGGTTTTGGCCTTACGCCCAAGGAGCTAGCCGTCATCAAAGAACTAAATCCTGCCTCGCGCTGCTTTCTTGTTAAGCACGGTAACGACTCCGTAATAGCCAGACTCGACTTATCCGCTCTAGCGCAGTTTATGCCTGTTCTTTCTGGGCGCACCGAGAACATAAAAGTTATGGAAGAACTCATGCAGGAATACGGCGAAGAGCCTGCCCTTTGGTTGCGGCGTTTTATAGAAAGGACAGTCTCATGAGACGAATGAAACAAGCGGCTTTATCAGCCTTGCTTATGGCTACAGTTTTTAGTACAGGCGCTCAGGCTCAGGGCATTCCTGTCTATGATGCGGCCGGATTTACGCAGATGATTACCCAGCTTGAGCAAATGAGTCAGGACTATCAAAAGCAGCTTGAGCAGCTCAATGAGGCCATGAAGCAAACAGAAGCGCTTACAGGCCCGCGTGGTCTGGGAGATCTTGCAAATAGCCCGCTAGAGCAGCAGCTGCGCAATTATCTTCCGCTAAGCTGGGAAGATACGATGAATATGATAGAAGCAGGAAATTTACAGGGCAGTGCTTTGGGTACACAAAGCCTCTATGCTGATCTGAATGATGATTATGATCCGTTATATGCGGCAACAGTAATGCCGGATACATCAGGATATCCTAGTGCCCGTGCGCTAGAACGCGGGAACGCTACAACGCTTGCTGCCTTGGCCGCTAGTGAGCAAGCTTATAACAGCCTTGAAGCACGGCTTGAAACATATAGACAGCTATTAGAGCGTCTCAATACCACGCAAGACCTTAAAGAAAGCGCTGATCTGCAGGCGCGCATAACGGCAGAGAACGGCATGCTGATGGCTGAGATTATGCGCTTGCAAACCATAGCGATACAGCATGATGCGTCCAGTGCCGCTTCACAAATGACTAATCAGCGCCGTTCTTTCTATGCCCATGGCTATGATGCCGATAAGGCGCGCGCTGCTATGGATACACGGAATGAATAAGGAGATATTGATCATGAACATATTAAAAGTCTTTAGCTGTATGATGCTGCTCGTAGCTCTGTCCGCTTGCACGCATCATCAAGAAAAGAAAGCCCCCTGCTCTAAGGTTGCAAGCCTGTCAGCACATCCTTGCAATCCTTTACCTGTAAATGTTGCCTTAGTGGCTTCTAGTGATGTGAGTGCAGGTTAAATATGATTGAAGTGCTGATAGATAACGTAGACGCACTCGTGCTTGCCTTTGTGCAAGGCGCGTTTGGTAGCTTGATTCCTGCCATCGAGATTCTATGGCGTCTTATGTTTATCGTCTTCATTGCTCTATACGGCTACAAGGTGATTATCAGCGGTAAGTTCAGCGGCTCTGATCTCATTGTCAGCTGTTTGAAGATTGTTGTACTTCTAGCCCTTGCTACGGAATGGGATATGTTCTTCCTGTTTATCTATGCGATGGTCACCGATATGCCGTCTGATCTGGCCGGTGCCATTATGCAAGGGGTAACACCTGCCGTCACGGATCAGGCAAGTGCGAACTCTGCCCTATCCCAATATTATGATAGATCCTTGGACGTTGCTTCTAAACTTCTACAAGAAGCCGGATGGTCTGATTTTGGAATTTACTTTTATGCATTTTTGGTCTGGTTTGGCGCTCTTGCCTTCACAGGCTACGCGGCTATGCTCATTATTTTATCTAAACTAGCCGTAGCGTTATTATTATCTATTGCGCCTATATTCATTCTTTTGCTGATATTTAATAGCACGAAAAATCTGTTTGAAGGTTGGCTGCGCACACTTCTAAACTTTGCTCTGATACCTGTATTTGTCTACGGCCTTTTGGCACTTTTACTAAGTATCGCGCAGGCGCCGTTAAATTATATGGAAGCCAATACAGGCCCTGATGATGCACTCCTAACAGCAATCGGCCCGTTTATATTCACGGCGATTGTTGCGGTTCTCCTGCTGGCGCAGATTATGAACATCGCGGCGTCTGTGACCGGCGGCCTCTCTCTTTCCACTATGGGCGCCGCCGCCTTTACCTCACGAGGATCTATGCAGCTCATTAGAAGCGCGCCGGAAGGCATGAAAGCGCTGGCTCTTAAAAGCAGAACTGCGATAAGGCGTCCGGCTCTAGGTATGACAAGCTCTGCTGCGCGTTTGGGGCATTCTATTAAGAACATCAGGGGTTAACTAAAATGAGTAAAAACATCGATCATTCAGATTACTACGGTAAGGCATCCACTTGGGATCAGGACATTATGGCGGGCGCGCTGCGCTCACGTAAGCGTGCTTGGATTTTAGCAGGTAGTGCAATGGGTCTGGCATTAATCTCACAGCTCAGTCTTCTGGCGCTACTGCCGTTAAAAAGCTTTGCGCCCTTTGTGGTGACAGTGGAAAAAAGCACGGGATTCCTTGAGGTTAGTAGCGGTCTTGAAAGCACTATATTAAGTGAAGATGAGGCTGTAACGCAGGCTAATTTGGTACAGTACCTCACGCTACGCGAACAATATAATCCTGCCGTATTAGAGCAAAACTATGAACGCGTTATGCTGATGTCTGATGATCGTGCTCTTAAGGATTACCAATCTTTATGGTCAGCACAGAACCCTGAGAACCCGAGCATTGTACTCGGTAAAAAGGCAGCCATAGACGTGCAGATTAAATCTGTCGCGCTGTTAAACGAGAACACGGCTTCATTACGCTTTATCAAACAGCACTATGAACATGACCGTAAAGCCGTGTCACATTGGAACGCCATAATCCAGTTCCGCTACTCACAAAAGCCCATGCGTATGGCACAGCGCTTTCAAAACCCCCTCGGTTTTAAAGTTACAAGCTATCGCGTTAACCCAGAAACAGTGGAGATTTCTCAATGATTAAAAATGCACTCTTAAGCACTGCCCTGCTCAGCTTGCTCATAAGCCCTCCTGCTCTTGCGGGGACGGCCCCCAAGCCTGGCGCGCAAGATGCCCGCGTAAAATCCGTTCGGTATGTGGATGGTGAGGTCTATGCCGTAAAGGCACATTACGGCTATTCAACAGCGATCGAGTTTGCTGATCACGAAGAGATTGAAACCATCTCAATTGGCGACTCTGCTACTTGGCAGGTCATAAAGCCCAGCAGACCCAATATGCTTTTTATCAAGCCTCTGATCGATGCGGCTGCAACCAATCTTACGGTCATAACCTCAAAGCGTGTCTATAGTTTTACGCTAAACGCAGATACTGCAGGCTCATATGAGTCAGATGCTCTCACCTATAGGCTGCGCTTTTCTTACCCGCAGGAGCAGCTCTTGGCTTTGGATTATAATCAGACAGGAAGTTTGCCCTTTGATCCTCTGGCAGATACGCCGGCAAGTGCTCTTAATTTTGAATATAGCTATGCAGGCGCAAAACGCTTACGCCCTTCGCAGGCCTTTGATGACGGGCAGTTCACTTACTTGAAGTTTACAGATGCGGATAGCCTGCCTGCCGTATTTGCCGTGGATGAGGATGGCAATGAGCGCCTTGTAAACTTTAACGTCTATAAGGATATGCTGGTGATTACAGGCACAAATGCACAGTTCACCTTACGTGATGGCGATACGGCAACTTGTATATTTAATGACGCAAAAGCACGCGATGATCAAATCATCACTAAGCCGATCCCCGTAGCTGCTCTCGATGAGAAAGATTTGGCACTTACTGTGCCGCACGCATTCCCGCTTCCTGCTCGCAAGCCTGATTATGAAGCTCTTATGGCAGCCCGCAATCAGCCTGCCCTGCTCTCACGTCTGGCATCTGTGTTTGTGGTCTCTGATGAGCCTTTAGAGCTGAATGAATAGAAAGGGATTATCTAATGAATACATCACCTGAAAACGAACCGGACGGAGAGATGGCAGAAGACCAGCCATGTGAAGATGTGCGCGATATTCCTTTAGTCGCTTCACAGCGCGATTATACAAAGCTTGGGATTGCCGCGTTTATCGGTGTAGGCACGCTTGCCATTATCGCCGTTGCCGCTGATGGTCTGAATAAGCCTAAAGCTGCGCCGCTAACGCAATCTGAAGCGGTCGAGTTTAATATCCCTTCTGCCACCAAGCCCTATATTCAGACTGAAGAGATTGAGCACAGTAAAGAACAAAAGCCCGATAAGGCGCACGATGCGCTTGCCATGCAGCGCGAGATGCAGATGCAACAAGAAGCGCTCAGAATGGCAAAAGAACAAGAGCAGCGCTATGAAGAGCGTTTGCGCTCAAAGCAGCTCATATATGATCAAACGCCAAAGTCAGCCCAAGCTTTAAGCAGGTTAGCCCCTGCTGCGGGAACGAGTATTCAAGGAGCGTCCGGATTTAATTCTATGGGCAATGCCATGCAGGTTAACACTGAAGCAACTGCAGCCGTGCAGATTAAAAATCTATATAGCCTAATTGCGCAAGGCACGATGATAGACGGTATATTAGAAA
This sequence comes from Micavibrio sp., assembly GCA_012960155.1. Classification (GTDB taxonomy): domain Bacteria; phylum Pseudomonadota; class Alphaproteobacteria; order Micavibrionales; family Micavibrionaceae; genus UM-FILTER-47-13. The sequence goes on from DUBU01000031.1 coordinate 52,254, forward strand.
CAGCTATACAAAGCGACCTTCCCGGCATGGTGCGCGCCGTAGTAAGTGAAGATGTCTATTCCTTTGATAGCGCGCAGCTGCTTATCCCTAAAGGCGCGCGCCTGATAGGACAATATAAGTCAGGAACGGTGCGCGGCCAAAGTCGTGTCTTCATTATCTGGAATCGCATTCTGCGCAATGACGGCGTGAGCGTAAATATAAGCTCATACGGTACAGATGACTTAGGCCGTTCAGGGCTTGGCGGCACAGTGGATACGCATTTTCTGGAGCGCTTTAGCGGCTCTATGATGCTGTCTTTATTGGATGCGGGGCTGGCAGCAGGTGTTAGCAGCCTTGATAATACCAATACGGCAACAGTAGCGCTAAAGACGGGCAATGATTTTTCGCGCGCAGCCGAGATAGCACTAGAAAACAGCATTGATATCCCGCCGACCATTCATATTGATCAAGGCAGCCGTATCAAGGTCTTTGTAGGACAAGATATAGATTTTAGCGCCATCCAAGATCATCAGCAGGCAAGGTAGCGATGCATTCAGTATCAAAGCAAGATAATGGCGATGGCAGCGTGTTTTTACAGCAGTATCTGGGCATCTTTAATGAATATCTTGAAGATCCCGATGTTACCGAAATTTGCGTTAATAATACGGGTGAGCTTTGGATTGAACGCCTAGGAAAGCCGTTCATGGAATGTAAAATGAACGGGCACATTACAACTGAGGCTCTATTGCGGCTTGCAAGGTTAATAGCAGGATCTACCAATCAAGCAATTTCTGTCAATAAGCCCCTACTCTCTGCATCGCTTCCTACAGGTGAGCGCGTGCAAATTATACAGCCCCCTGCTGCTAAATTCGGAGTGGCGCTCTCCATCAGAAAGCATGTCATTAAAGCTGTCAGCCTTGAAGACTATGAGAAGGCAGGCGCATTTGAACAAGTTTGCATATCAGATGATACGCAGGCAAACGATGATGAAACCTCATTACGGGCTTTGCTCAAAAGCAAAAAGCATCGCGCCTTCATAAGAGACGCCGTAAAACAAAAGAAAAACATCCTAATCTCAGGCGGCACGTCCAGCGGTAAAACAACACTGCTAAATGCCATGCTGCGTGAAATTGAATCTCACGAACGCATTATCACGATCGAGGATACGCCGGAAGTATGCCCACCTCACGCAAATCACGTTTCACTCTTAGCGTCCAAAGGTGATCAAGGGCAAGCTTCTGTAACCGTTCAGGATTTGCTGGAGGCTTCGCTGCGTCTGCGGCCGGACCGCATTCTTTTAGGTGAGTTAAGGGGAGCTGAAGCCTATGCGTATTTACGTGCAGTGAATACAGGCCACCCAGGCTCGATCACCACGATCCACGCTGATACCCCTAAAGGCGCCTTATCACAGCTTTGTTTGATGGTGATGCAGTCAGGCAATAACCTGACCTATGAGCAGATTAGCACATATGCAAGCTCTATTATTGATATCATCATTCAGTTAAAACGTGTCGGCGGGAAGCGCTTAGTTACAGATATATGGTACCCGTGAGCCATGCAGCGTGCCCTGCCCTGGCTCTATCTGATTGCCGCTATAACCGGAGTTTGCACCTATCTTTACAGTGTTGCAGCACTTTACAGTTTTGTCTCAAAAGATACGGCGCCGTTATTAAGTGTCCTATCTAATCCTATCACACCGCAAACGCAGTCACAGCTTTTCGTTTCCTTTGGCTTACCCGTCTTATTCATTCTGCTCCTGATCGGGTTTATCTCAAGCAACTTACAAGATAAAGATGGTTTCGGGAATGCCAGATGGGCAACCCGCCGCGATGTTATCAAGGCAGGACTATATAAAGAGCGCGGTCTTATCCTAGGGAAGTTCAAGTCGCGCTATCTGGTCAGCGATACGCCAACGCATACGATGGTTGTGGCCCCTACCCGTTCCGGTAAAGGTGTGGGACTTGTCATCCCTAACCTTCTCTCATGGCAAGGCTCTTTAATCTGCCTTGATGTAAAGCACGAGAACTACAAAAAGACAGCAGGGTTTCGTAAGCAGCACGGGCAAGAGGTTTTTATGTGGTCGCCCATGGATGAGCATGGACGCTCTCATCGCTATAATCCTCTTGATATGGTCAGCAGTGATCCGTTTCAAAAAGTAAGTGATCTTCAGGTCATTGCCAAAATTCTCATTCAAGATCCCCCCAAGAGCGATCCGATCTGGGCTTCTGAAGCCAGAGCTCTTTTTGTAGGACTTGCCTTATATGTACTGGATAGTGATGAAATGCCGTCAACTATCGGCGCCATTAATAGGCTTCTGGGCACAGAAGCTGATCTAGGGGATGTCTGTCGCTACATTGTAAAGCAGCACTCTGAAATTGCAGGAAGTGTAAAGAAGTCACTTCTGAACTTTGCCAACAAGGCCGCTAAAGAGAGAAGTGGTGTAAAGTCTTCGCTGAACCAGGCTATCAACCTATGGGACAATCCTCTTATAGATGCTGCGACCAATGCTTCCGACTTTACACTTTCAGACCTGCGACGCAAAAAACTGTCAATCTATGTGGGTGTCTTGACAGGTCAGATAGAAACACTGACACCCTTGCTGCGCATCTTTTTTGAACAGGTCATCACGAAGCTTAGCATGAATGAGCCAAGGGCTGATGAGCCACATCATGTCTTGTTGATGCTCGATGAGTTTCATATGCTTGGCAAGATTGACAGTATGACAACCGCCTTTACACTTTTGGCAGGATATAATTGCCGCGTTATGGCAGTCGTCCAATCCTTAAACTGGCTGGATGTAACGTATGGCCGCGATAAACGAAACGGCATACTCTCTTGCTGCGCTCATCAAATATTCTTTTCGGGCAATGACCTTGAAACAGCGTCCTATATTAGTGATGCTTGCGGACAGCAGACTGTAGAGGTTATTTCTAAATCGCAGCGCAAATCCATGAAATATGAGGCGCCTACAAATAATATTTCGAAACGAGGCAAAGCGTTAATTGCAAGGCATGAGCTGCGCGATTTCTCCGAAACTAAAGAAATCATCCTTGTTGAAGCTTCTAAACCGATTAAGGCAGATAAGATAACCTATTATAATGACAGTAATTTTAATGATCGTAGTCGCCCTGCTCCCGCCGTGCCGAGCCTGATCGTAAAAGACGAGGCTATACCGGAGTTTGATATAAGCAAATTGAACGAAGATGAGTCTAAACTTCCCGACCCAAATCAGACCAATATGTTTACAGATACTAGAGAATATCTAGACAGTGTGGTTGACGATATGCCAGATCGAGAAGAAGATGATTACGTAGACTTGTTATCTGATGAACTAAGCTAAGGAAACGCTCCTTTGAGACTAATTATCCCGTTGATTGCCCTATTTATGCTGCTCGGTACAGCCTATGCGGCCACCGGCACAGATATGAAATGTGATACTGCTGAATGCCGAATGGCTGAAGAGCTCAAACAAGTCGAAATCTTTGTGAAGATGAATGTCGAGCGCGTTATCGATGGCGATACCTTTGTCGGTAATGGCAAGAAAATTAGATTATGGGGCATTAATGCACCTGAAAAGGATGAGCCTGGCTATTTAGCTAGTCAGCTGCTGTTGCAGGGCCTGATCCAAGGCAGCGATGATTTAACCTGCAAGTTCATTAATGAAGACCCTTATGAACGTGATGTTATGCATTGCTATCTAGGGACAGCCGATCTTGGCTCGATGATGGTGCAAGTAGGTATGGCAAAGGACTACAGAAAATATAGCGGCGGCTATTACCAATATGAGCAAACGAACGCTAAAGAAAAGCAGCTAGGTATTTGGAAGCCTTAATCGCTATTCTGCCGAGCCTATTTGCTAACCTGCTACCTGCCTATGCTTGCTGACTATCTAGAAGTGCAAATTGCGCATTCAATAGTACTCATTACAGATAAAAGCTTACTAATTTGAAGTTAGATAAGAATCGTAATAATATGAGTACATAACATGAACAGGTAGGTAAGCATGGCAAAAATAATTGGTAACAATGATGGCCCTAATGGCCGTAACGAGAGCTATAAAATTGGCAGCCGCAAGGAAGTGCCTAGAACGCAAGCTGTCAAAGAAGTTAAAGAAGGTAAGCATCCGGGAGCGCACGTTGTTAAAGTTAATAACCGTGAATACGTTCGCGACAATCCGGATAACTCGAAAAAAGATAACGTGAATAGAAATAAGAAGAAATGAGCCTTCATATAGCTTTTATCAATGCTCTATTGGTGGTTGCCGGCACGTTATTTCTATCATCTATGATAGTTTGTACCCAAGCCAACGCCCAAGAAACCTTAATTGAGGTGCATGCTCCCTTTGGTGTTCCAGAATGTGATCAAGATAGCTTTCATATACGAAAAGCGTACTTATTGTGTTTTGACGCAGAACATCGCATACCTGCGTGGACTATGTACTATGTAAAAGCTGATTACAGAAACACTCCCAAGCGAGAGGGTAAATTTAGCAGATTCCGTCCTGATCCGGATATTAGTAACGAGGCTCAGGACGAAGAATATATGGGTTTATATAACACGCTTGGTTACGTTCGAGGTCATTTTACGCCTTATGGTGTTTTGGGCGGGGATCGTGATGGCGATGGCATATATGCAAATTTGGGCTCAGCTAGCGACGAAGATGACGAAATTACGGTGTTTGAAGGTAATTATATGAGCAATATCGCGCCTCAGCACCATCGGGGTTTTAACGGCTCACCCGGACTATGGTGGCATTTAGAACGCTGGATACAAGATGATATGGTTCTGGATGAAGGCGAAGAAGCCTATGTTATCGCTGGCTCAATAATTGGGCCGGGAGAATTTGAAGTTGTAGGGCCTGATTATGATATTTCCGTGCCTTCTATGTTTTACAAAATAGTAAGTTTTAAGCCAAAAGGTAACAAACCCCAACGGGTTTTGGCATTTTTGTTTCCGCATCAACAGGCTAAACATGGCCGTATTCAAGATTTTTTGACGTCAGTGAACACGATCGAGAACCTCACAGGATTAGATTTTTTCAAAGAGGCTGAAATTGATGAGTATGAAGATACATGGCTGACTTGGGAGAAATGGTTCGAGCAAATTAATAGTTCACATACTCGTTAATTGAGTTAAAGCCCGAGGGAGGCACTATGCCAAAAAATATTGTTATTTGCTGTGATGGCACTGCGGGCACAATTCAACCAGATGCCTTGTCTAATGTCATACTAATGTATCGCATTCTTCAAAAAGATGAGAAGCAGCTTCTTTATTATGATCCTGGTATGGCGGTACTCGGGAACCCCACTCCTTATTTGTGGCTGAAAAAATGGTTACAAAGAGCTCTAATAGGCGTATTGGGCTTTGGCGTAGATGAGAGCGTTTTAAAAGCATATAGATTTTTGCTTCATAATTATGAAGATGGCGATCAGATATATATGTTTGGTTATAGCCGCGGTGCTTACACTGTGCGGGTTTTGGCAGGCTTCATACACATGCTTGGTTTATTAAAGCCTGAACATGAAAACCTGTGTGATTATGCCTATGGTGCATATAGAAGAGCTGCGGACGGAGATTTTAATCAGGCATGGCTTTTTAGAAGCGTATTATCTACTCGGGAGAATATACCGATTAAATTTATAGGAGTCTGGGATACAGTTAGCTCAGTGATTGTCCCGAAATTCCAATTTATTTCTTCAAGAAAGCGAGAGTTTCTGCCGGTTGGTATTAAACTTGAGCGCCTTCCATACACCTCTAGTAACAGAAGTGTTGAAATATTCAGGCATGCTCTCGCTATAGACGAAAGACGCCAGTTGTTTAATTGCGACTTGTGGCAGGAGCCTCAGACCTATGATCTTAATTTCTTCAATCCTAAGGATGATAAAGACCAAGATATCAAACAAATATGGTTTAGTGGCCACCACGGTGATGTTGGTGGCGGCCATCCCGAGCAGGAAAGCGGGCTCTCTAAAATTTCTTTAGAATGGATGGCAAAAGAGGCCAAGGATGCCGGCTTAAAAGTCGATACCTCTAAATTTAACCGTTATGTATTAGGTAAGAAGCGGGAAGGAAGCAGGAGAGAATACGTTGGACCGGATCATATGGGGAAACTGCATGATAAAATGGCTCCACATTGGTGGTTGCACAGCCTGATTACGCTAAAGTGCGTGTTTGAAGAAGGCCAGAGGATTCCTCGGCCACGGGCACGAATAATTCCTGAGAATTCTAAGATACATGAAAGCGTGCTTGCAAAAATGGAGGACGATACAAACTATAGGCCGAAGAACCTGCCTGAAAAATATGAAGTATGTTCATAATCTAGGTTATTAAAACACTCCCCTGCCCCTAAATTATGTGATGATGTGACGTTGTCGTGCTCCCTTTGTAATGCTACTATCAGTTGGTATTTTACGTCATTATTAAGGAGAATTTTATGAAACGGTTTATTGCGACAATGCTTGTTACAGCGGCTCTTACAGCCGGTATGAATTCTCCTGCTTTTACTGCTGACAATCTAAAAGTCGATCTGAAAAAGCCGTTAACAGTGGAAGCGGTTAAAAAGATGACCAAGGATGCCGCACCATCCGATATGCATATGAAGATATTCTCTATGCTGGGCACTTGGGATTACACCGTTACCTATAAAACTGCTGCCGATGCAGAGCCGCAAACTTCAACAGGTAAAATCACAAACGAGATTGTTCTGGGTGAACGCTTTCTGTCTAGCAAAGCAAGCGGTGTTATGAATGTCGGTGGTCACCAGATGCCTTATGAAGGCGAAGGTCTAATCGGGTATAACAATATCGAAGGCAAATATACATCTGTATGGGCTGATACGCTCGGCACAGATTTAATGACGGGCGAAGGTACATTTGATGAAAAGTCCAACACTATCGTTATCGAGGGGCTATTCACTCCGCCGCTGGCAAAACAAAAAGTGAAATTCAGAGAAGAAATCCAGTTCACGGACTCTGATTCTCACAAACGCACAATCTACACCAAAGACGCATCTGGCAAAGAGTTTGCTATGATGGAAATTGTTTATAGTAAGCCGAATTCATAAAGCGCACGCGGTCACTACCACATGACTCGTCTTCTGCGGAGAGAAGCCATAAACCGCGTTTAGGCTGTGTTCGGGGTTTAGATACATCAAACTCTACATCATGTGTTTTTCTTCTGCCTTTGTTCTAGATACTGCTTAGGAGTGCATCCAAACTCATTCACAATATCCTGCGAAGCCCCCTGAGAAACCAAGTATTTATAAACATCTAAATTGCCAAAATCAGCGGCATAATGGAGTGCTGTATTCCCCATATCACCTACATAGTCTATAGGAACTCCCAGTTTCAAAAGCAGTTTGGCCCCTTCAAGCTCCCCCCTAATAGCCGCTGTATGTAGCAGCGTATCATCACCACTACCTCTATACTTTAAGAAGTCCATAGTTTCACCTGTTCTATCCTCAGGCGCATCGTACTCACAATCCTCAACTGACATAACTATGTCAGAAAAAATGGTTCTGAGCCTTGCGATGATTTCTTGCTTGTTCATGGATAATATCTTTTCTAACTAGTGTTGTATTGCTATGGTATACAATCTATTAGAAATAGACATAAGCTATAAAGCAAGCAGTGCCCCATGCCAGCCAATAAATAGAAAACAATATTTTAAAAATTTTAAATTGAGTTGGCGTCCTTATAAATAACAAAAAGCCGAGTGGTATTAATATTAGAGGCACATAAAAAGTAGGCTCCCTGTAACCGATAAAAGCAAATGAAATAGGCCCACTAATTAGGCAAACTAAAAAATCTACAAAAAAACCTAAATACAGTGAGTCAAAACCAAAAAGTATTTTAAAACTCGATACACTGATTATACAAAGTAGAAAAAAGTAAATTCCCGCTTTCTTTTGATAGTATAAACGATCGTTTTTATTTAAATTCATCATAACAAAATCAATAAACTGTCCGTTTTTTTCATTAAAGCTTTATAAAGTTTGGCGTTGTATTTCCCCTTCGGCCCACTTTTTTAGGTGACTTATCTCTGATGCAGACAGCTTATTTTTAGGAGGATAGTAATTAAAACGACCTTCCTTTACGGCCTTCAGTAAATGCGATGCAATTATACTACAGGGCTTAACTACCTCTTTCCTAGTAGGCCAATAAGAAGAGTATATATTACCCAAAACTCCACACTTTTCCTCACTACTGATCATATCTAGCAAAGAGGCGATTTCAGATATATCAGGCCAGTTTTCTATGTAACGGGATCCCCACTTATCTTCTAGTACATAAACTATACGATGTCGTTTAAGAGTCTCTATAAACTCTACTGAACTCATTTCCCTAAGTTCATAGCTATAAATACGCGCAGTTTCTCCTTCAAGAACAGGACCATTGCGAATTGCGTACAATAATCCTAATAGGATTGTAAGCACTAGCACACTAAAAAGCTTAATGCGTATGGAAGGATTTTTAATTATTTTGTACAGCATCTAGTAGGGAATCCATATTTAGGGAACACTAATGTACAACACTCTCCCTCTTTCTTACGATAATATTTTCTATTATTTACATCATACGATGCACCTGACTCAATTTCTGGGTCACGCGGGTGATGAAGGAATTCTCCCCTGACCTGACCAAGCTTAGACCTGATTATAGTAGCATTACCTTCTTCATCAACGCCTTCAACCGTTGCTACATGAATATCGTCACCAATACCGTAAGTGATAACATCTCCAACCATATTTGATTGATTTTCGCCTAAAGGTACATAACAAGCTCTAAGAATTTGATCAGGGTCATTAATCCAAGCCTTACGGTCACATAGAGCTTGAGCAACGCAATTGTAAGATTTGTCTTTAATTCCTTCTACAACCGATTGCTGATAAATTTCTTCCGAAGGAATTGACATATCGGTTTCAGGATTAAATGGTTCATCCTTTAATCCTTCCGGGTCTGTATACATGATCGGGCTGACGATGGCATAGTTATACGTATTCATGCCGCCTTCTAGGCCTATCGGGTCAGACGATATGTATCTGCCTGTTTCTGGATCGTAATATCGGTTCCAGTTATAGAACAGGCCGCTTTCGGAGTCGTAGTACTGCCCTGCCATACGCAGGTTGACCGTGACAGACCCGCTCGGCGTGGCGTTGCCGAAGGCGTCGTAATCGTAGCTCCAGACCTGTGTGCCGCCTGTGTTTGTGCCGAAGCGCGGTGTGCCGAGATGGTCGGTGTGCAGGTATGTGAGAACCTCACTGCCTGTGTCGTCGATTTGTGCAATCGGTTCGCCGTTCAGGTACACGTATTCGCGGATCAGGTCACCGCTGGCATCGTATTCACCGTAGAGCAACCCGCCCATGCCGTAGACATAGTAGGTCGTGTTTGCGCCGGCCACTTTCTTGACGCGGCGGTTTTGTGAGTCATAGGTGTATTCACCGACGGTGGAACTGCTGATTTCAACCTCTTCCAGCTGACCAGCGGCGTTCCATGTATAGTCGCTTGTGCCGTAGCTGGTGAGATTGCCTGCGGAGTCATAAGTTAAGCTCGTGCTGGCGATATCGATCAGGCGGTTGCTGGTTGATGGGTAGGTGTAGTTGACCGATGAACCGTCATTGGTGGTCAGACGGTTGCTGGATGAGTCATACGTGATCGTTGTCGTTGTTGATCCGTCATATTGTTCATCCAGACGGTTCAGCGCATCATAATCATATGTCCAGCTGCCGATCTGGGTAATATTACCGTTCGCATCGGTATCGTATGTATGGGTAAAGATACTGCCTGATACGCTGCGGCTGGTCGGGTAATAATCTTGGTCATACGCCGCCGTTAAGGTCAGGCTGTTGCCGTATGTCAGGCCGCTGAGCGGGCCATAGGGCAGGTAAGTGATGCTGCTCGCGATCGTAGTCGGTGTGCTGTTCACTTCCGCGCTTATACCGCTCACCTGTCCGTTACTGTTTGACGTATAGGTGATCTCGCGCCCTGATGGCAGGGTGATGCCTGATAAGAAGCCGCCAATATCATAGCTATAGGCTGTATCAAAAGTTAGAGCGCCGCGTGCTTCGGAAACATCGGTCAAGCGGCCAAGAACATCGTATTTATAGGTGGTTGTGCCGCCCGAGTCAGAAACAAAGCACAGCTGTCCCTTGCCTGTGCCACAACCCGAGGTCAGATCATAGGTAAGAGCCACGTCCAGTGTTGCATCGGATGGATATTCCACGTCCGTCAGGCGATTAATGGCGTCATAGTCGTAGTTCGTGACCACGCCCCGCGCATCGGTCATCGATGTAACGTTACCCGCCTTATCCACGGTGTAACTGACGCTGCCGCGTTCAGGGCTGTCTTCGCCGACGATATCACCGAAGGCGTTATAGGTGTAGCTGGTGACGTTATCGCGCGGGTCTTCCACATCAGAGAGGTAGTTCATCTCATTATACGACAGCTCCGTCACGCTGTTCAGCGGGTCAATCGTGCTGACCAGTCGTTGCAGCGCATCGAACGCATATGTCGTCTCGTTCGTGTTCGGGTCGGTGAAGCCAACCAGATTGCTGTTTTTGTCGTATTCGTATTCGGCGGTTTGCGTGGCTGCGCCGACGCTCTCAATTATACGGGCGAGTTCGTCGAATACCTGATCGTGGGTGTATTTTAAGGTCGCGCCGCTATCGCGGATGTCTTCGGTGGTGATGTTGCCCGCCGCATCCAGCGTATAGGTAATGGTGTTGCCTAGGGCATCACCCATACCGACAAGACGCTGTGCGCTATCATAGTAGAGTTCCATACTGACATTATTGGGCAGCAGCACGTCCGTCATATTGCCGTTATCATCATAGGTATAGGTGGTTTCTGCCTCCAGCGCCGTGCCGACTGCACGTGTGGAGCTGACCAACCAGCCGCTGGAGTTATAGGCAAGTGCGGTTTCAACATCATTGATGTCATCGAACGCTGTCACGCGGCCTGCGGCATCGCGGGCGGTGATTTCTGTCACTTGTGACAGGGCATTAGTGATTGTAGTCAGATCAAGATTTGAGTCATAGGCAAAAGTGGTGGTGTCCGTCACATCCGTGCGCGGGCCATCAATTTCCTGCAAGCGGCCAAGGATGGTATTACCACTGCCATCCGTAGTGTTGGAATAATAAGTGTAATTCGTGATGCGTGTTTCCGAAGTGTCGGTATCGGTAATCGTGATTTTGGTCAGACGTCCATAGGCATCGTAATCATAATCGGTTGTCTTATTTGGTTCGCTTACGACATCAGGCAGGTTATGCGTAGACTCGTAAGTGATATCGGTCACGTATTCTTCTGCTGTATTAGCAGCACGTTTGATCTGGGTGATGTTGCCGCGATCATCATACTGATACCGCGTCATGTTGTTTTCCCAGTCAGTCTTGCCAATGATGCGGCCTTGAGAGTCGTAGTTATAATATTGATTTGAAGCTATACAGTTTGTTGATGCTTCACCTTCAACCTGAACGACCTTACGAATACCCTGAATATTGGCGTAATGATAAGTCGTATCTTTACCCAATGGGTTTGTAACCGTAGAGCTAGAGTCAGCATTGTATGTGATGGTGAAATCGTCGACGTCACCAATATGCTTAGTCAGATCAGCTTTACCCGCGGATGTGTAAGTAAATGTAGCAAAACGCACACCTTCTTCATCTGTTATGCCCGTCAAAGCATAAGGGTAAGAGCCATTCTCGTAGTGGTATTCACGAACGAGCGAAGACGGGTCGGTAACTGTGTAGAGGTTGCCTGCACTTGTATAAGCGTAGGTAAATGTACCATCAGGCGTCACGAGCGTAGATAGATCACCGCTGCCATTGTAGGTCATAGTCAATTCACGACCATTCTCATTTTCAACGGTGGTGAGCTGGTTTGCGCTGTTATAGCTAAGGTTAAGAGCACCGCCGCCGAGATACTCAATACGCGTTAAAAGCTCTGCACTACTATAGCGTTCAACTGTGTTATCGGGCAGCGTATAGATGTATTCACCCGAAGATGACGAATACGCAAAAGTCGAGAATATATCGGAGTCATCAGGTGCCCAGACACCGCTGCTGGATGTGAAGTTGGTCACTGCGCCAGTACCGTCAATCAGCTCTGCAGTAGAGCCTGTTACATCAAGTGTACGAGCGAAGTTGTGACGCCAGCGTTCGCCAACCGTATTATCTGTCCACGTAGAGTCTGAACGGTAAATACGCGAAAACATCAAGCCACCGGCATTATAGTCCGTTTCTTTTTGCTTCTTAAAGCCAACATCGAAGTTGATAGGATTTCCCGCCTCTCTATCTTCAGGCGTGCCTATAACCCTAGTAATTTGTGGATCATCTGCAGTGGCTTGATTTGCGCACTCATTATTTTGGTCAATCCCTACTTTTTCTATGTCAGATGCCGTTACTGCAACATAGGGCGTTGTAAGGGTAATATCCATATCTCCTTCGTTGGAGTTGGAGCTGGCGTAATACGCCAATGTGTAAATTTCCGTGGCAGGAAGCGTACCCGATAAGGAGCTTGTACCACTTTTCCAGAAATCACCATCTGCTCTGTAAATTCTTATTCGTCTGGCAAAGCTTGAATTGGTAGATACACTGATGCTGTTACTGGCACCGCCTTTGAACTTGTAACTTACAATTTCATTTGGCTGTAAGTAAAAGCCACGCGTTGTACCTGGCACAAACCAACCATCGCTCACGCCATCAGATTGGTTAA
>DUBU01000032.1 GCA_012960155.1 Micavibrio sp.
TAAATAATTCATAAAAAAACAACAAAAAGCCAGATGCAAGGATCAGGTTGTAACCAAATGTAAACAATCCGAGCATTGTAAATATATATGTACCTAATGGAAATCCCGTTGATACTGAAAAATTTCCGTACAAACTGAACTGGCTAGAGCATTTAAAAAATCACATTAAAGATTTGAAAGACAAAGAAATCCCGACACTCATCGGGGGCGACTTTAACATCATTCCCGAAGACAAAGATTGCTACAACCCAAAAGCTTGGGAAGGCGACGCACTATTCCGCCCCGAAAGCATTAATCTGTGGCGCAGCATGCTCAATATCGGATATTCCGATGCGTTCCGTATTCATAACAATCGAGCAGCACAATTCACGTTCTGGGACTACCAGGGTGGCGCTTGGCAAAAAGACCACGGCATCCGTATTGATCATTTCCTGCTCTCTCCGGAAATCGCCGATCGCATGAAAAGCTGTACAATTGATCGTGCCCCGCGTGACAAAGAAAAAGCGTCAGACCACACCCCCATCATCCTAGAAATCCATGACTAAACCCACGCATATATTTACAGCGGCGCTGGCATTTTTAGCGTTCTCTGGCTGTGCGGTAGATTACACTTATAAGGACTATGTGACCAGCAAAGGAATCACCGCCCTCTCACCTGATGTCTTCGAACACTGCCACGGCTACGGCTGCCGCCTAATCAATCAAGATAGCTTGACAGCAGAAGACCGCCAAATGCTCAAAGACCTCTTTAAAGACCGCAAAGACGCGGCCAGTGAAAGAACATCTATTGCCTACTCAGTGGCCTACCTGGAACAAACCGTAGGACAGCGCCTAGGAACAGATACTGATATAGAAGGCACCTACCGCCAGCTAGGCGATGATCAGCATGACTGCGTCGACGAAAGCGTCAACACCACAATATATCTATCACTAATGAAAGATCTTGGCCTGCTGCAATACCACGAAATAGGTATCCCCTCTGCTAGAACCATTTTCACAAGTGGCAGACTAGGCCCACACCAAACCGCCGTCATCAAAGAAATCGAAACAGGAAACAAATATGCCGTAGATAGCTGGTTCCACGACAACGGTGCACGACCCGAAATTGTGCCCATGCGGAAGTGGTTATTTGGATGGTCCCCTTAATAACTTTTCATTCCATAGTGATTTAACGGATAAGCCGTGATACAAATATATAAATATCTTTCTCGCTTCAGAGGTAACAATGCAAATTTCCAAACGTAAAACAGTTCTCTTGTCCTTACTCGGCACGACTTTGATCGGTATGACTGCTTGTGTCACACATACGATTCCCCATCTTAGACATGAAACAGCAAAGCGCCTTGCCATGCCTTCTTTCATGCTAGAACGCCACATAGAAGCAGAACCGTTTATGCTGACCGCCTGGGAACGCATTCATAACCGTGGCGGCGCAGCGACTGTTTATGTTGATGGTGATGGCCTGACATGGTCGGGCACAGAAACAGACAGCCACGATCCGACACCGACAAATCCTGTAGCTTTGCACTTAGCAACACGTGACTTGTCGAAAAACGTAATTATGCTGGCACGCCCTTGTCATTACACAGGCCTTGCAGATGGTACAATGTGCTCTGTTGAAGGGTGGACACAAAGCCGCTTCTCGCCTGAAACGGTTGGAGCAATGAACAGCGCGCTTGATAACATCAAACGTCGCTACAACATTTCAGAATTCAACTTCGTTGGCTATGACGGCGGCGCCACAATGGTATCGCTCCTTGCTGCCGAGCGTGACGATGTTAAAACAATCCGCACAGTAGCCGGTAAGCTCAACTACAGTGAAACGGAGCTGATGAAGGATGAAGATATTGATCACTTTGATGCGATCACTGTAGCCACAAAAATCTCGGATATCCCTCAGCAGCACTTCATTGGTGAGTGGGATGATTTCGTTCAACCTCATGTATATGATTCTTACAAAGCCGCATCCGGCAACTCAACTTGTGTAAAAGCAAGCATTGTAAAAGAAACAACACATGATAAAGGTTGGGTCAGCCGCTGGCCTGAACTACTGAAAGCTCCGCTGAACTGCGAAGCCAACTAGAGTTACGGCTTAATCTGCTCATATGATTTTGTAAATCCGATAAGAGACAGGGATACCTCTGCCTCTTGGCCATCCATCATTTTGAAAACGATGTGGGCCTCGCCGCCCTTCTTCATCTGATTCACCAGCTTTTCATTCAGACCTATAAAGGCAAAACACCCCTCGCCTGTGCAGTAGCGCATATTAAACTTATAAGGCTTCCCATCATCAATCCGTAATTTGGCGCCTTCTGTAAGTAAAACCCCAAGCGGCAAAACAATGACACCGCGCCCTTTAGGCATATGAGACGGATATCCGAATGCGACCTCAGCAACACGTTGCCCCGTATCCGAAAAGCTTAATCGCTGATACATCTCGCATTCTTGCTTACCCTGCAAATCCTGACAACGAACATCCCATGCATCTTCCGCAGCGACAGCAGGAAAGCTAAAAAAGAGTAATAATATTATCAGGATAACTGTTGTTTTTCTCATTTCGTTGCCCTTTGTAACTTGACAGAATGCGGCTGTCCATTTAATCCTAAAATTCTAAAAAAAATAATAGGGCAAAAAGTCCTTAATCAGGGAGAGCACGAATAATGTCAGGTAATAACGGCGGAGGCCGTGACCCGAACAATTCCAATTTTCGGAAATATTTCAATTATGCAGCTATGGGTCTTATCGGCGTAGCCATGTATTCTATGGTATCAGGCATAGGCAGTGAGACAGAGACTGCGCCGTCAGATCCACAAGGTGGATACAGCGAAGCTTATAATCAATATTCATCACCCGACGCGAACAGTAACCCGCGCGCTCCAAGATCAAACGAGACAATCCGACTCGACAGCCGCTTTTGGGATGACGCTGACCGCAGTCAGATCAGCAATGTTACAGTCACAGATACTGGTCGTGGTTTTGTTGTAACCGGCTATCACAATCGCGAACAAAAGAATTTTATCTTCACAACGCAGGATGAAGACAGATTATACGCTTCCTTAGAAGACAATAACATTTCCTACATTGAGGAACTAACAGCACCGCCCGCTCAAGCGAACAATAGCAATGATTCAGGTGGCGGCTTTGGCTTGATGGGCATTCTGTCTTTGGCATTTATGGGCTTTATCGTCTGGAACATTATTAACATGCGCAAAGGTGGCGGCATGGGTGGTGGCGGCCCAATGGGGGCAGTCGGCGGCAACAAAGCCAAACTCCTCACTCAAAACACAAAGAAAGTAACATTTTCAGATGTGGCAGGTGTAGAAGACGCGAAAAAAGAACTTCAACAAGTTGTAGAGTTTCTGCGCAACCCAATGAAATACAGCCGCCTCGGCGCAAAAATGCCAACAGGTGCCCTACTCGTAGGCCCGCCAGGTACAGGTAAAACATTGATGGCACGTGCGGTTGCCGGTGAGGCAGGCGTTCCGTTCTACTCCATTTCAGGTTCAGACTTCGTACAAATGTTTGTCGGCGTCGGCGCGAGCCGCGTGCGCGAGATGTTCAAGGAAGCGCGTAAAAACGCCCCATGTATTATCTTCATTGACGAGATTGATGCCGTGGGTAAGAAACGTGGCGGCGGTCCGACATCAGGTGGTAATGATGAACGCGAACAGACATTGAACCAATTGCTGGTTGAAATGGATGGCTTTGAAACCGACGAAGGTATCGTAATCATGGCCGCGACAAACCGCCCTGAAATGCTGGATGATGCCCTACTGCGCCCGGGTAGATTTGACCGTCAAGTTACTGTAGGCAATCCCGTACTTGAAGGCCGTGAACAAATTCTGAAAATTCACGGCAAAAAAGTACCGCTAGCGCAGGATGTAAATTTCCGCAAGATCGCGATCGGCACACCTGGATTCTCTGGTGCGATGCTGGCAAACCTTGTTAACGAAGCCGCTATTATGGCTGCCGAAGACAATGAAAACGCTGTCTATATGCGCCACTTCGAAGAAGCGAAAGACAAGGTCATGATGGGTGCCAAGAGCAGCTATCAGATCATGAGCCCCGAAGAAAAGCTGAAAACATCAGAACACGAAGTCGGTCACGCACTTGTTGGTATTTTTGCTGACCCACCTTGCGATCCGCTTTACAAGATTACTGCTATCCCGCGTGGACGCTCACTCGGTGTAACGATCAACATCCCTGAAAAGGATGAAGTCAGTATCGCGATGTCCAAGCTGAAGTCACGTATTGCCATGATGTTCGGTGGCCGCATGGCAGAAGAACTACTATACGGCAAAGAAAACATTACGACAGGCGCAGAAAACGACATCCAGCAAGCATCCAATCTGGCACGTGCAATGGTTATGCGTTGGGGGTTTTCTGATGAAGTTGGTCGCCTGCGTTACGTTAGCGAACAAAGCAATCCATTCGGCGGCGGAGGTGGTTTTGGCGAGAGCACATTCTCAGAAGAAACACGAAAAACGATCGAAGCCGAAGTGAAAAAGATCATCGACGAAGCCGAAGCATCAGCACGCCAAATTTTGGAAGATCACGCAGATGACTTGCGTAAAGTTTCTGATTATCTGAATGAACGTGAAGAGCTATCTGGTGAAGAGGTTCACTACATCCTAGAGCACGGCGAACTGCCGCCTATGCCAGAACCAGAGCCCATCGAAGACATCATCGAAGACGCAGAGCCTGATATGCCTAGCGTTGAAGAACTTGAAGAGCGTCTTGTCGATCTTTCAGATCATGAAATAAAGGACGATGATGATCCCGAAGGCCAGCAAGAAGCCGCAAATGATAACGGCGATGAATTCCGCGATGAAGGCGAGAAACCCTGGCGCAACGGCGACTTCCCTAAGATACCGCGCAAACCACGTGGTCCTGTATAAGGGCCACCTTATCCTCACGGCTAAGTTTTTTGATATGTAACTCTCGCTGCGAAGCGTGACTACGATCATCACATTCTTCGCTGTAAACAACCTTCAAAGGGCCGCGGCCGCGCGTATACTTAGCGCCCTGCCCGGCCTCATGCGCGGCCAGCCTTTTTGCAAGATCATTCGTAATACCTGTGTAATAGGTACCGTCCGCACATTCTAAAATATATAAAACCCAGGAACTCATACCCACAGTTTAGCGTATGTAACGTCATTAGCGATAGTCATTAAGCCAGGATACTTTTAAACTCTTCTAGGTAATTGATTTTAGAAGACATACAAATATGAGAAAAATGAATAAACTTGCACAACAGCACGAAGATGTAGAAGACAAGCTCCGCCTTTCCGCACCCACAATATACGAAATTATATCACGAGAAGGCCGCGAAGAACTTAATAGACCAGAATCATCATTGATCTGGTCAGCCATTGTTGCTGGTATCTGCATTAGCTTCTCAGTGATTTGTGAAGGCTTGTTACTGAAACATGTCCCTGAAAACGGCGACTATTTCCTTCTAGAAAATCTAGGATACACCGTCGGCTTTCTGATTGTGATCCTTGGGCGATTCCAACTTTTCACCGAAAATACCATCACTGTCATCCTGCCCTTACTAGAGCATTTCAGGGCCAGAACCTTTACCCGCACGATGAAATTATGGGGCATCGTTCTCAGCTTCAATTTCGTAGGCACATTTATTGTTGCCCTGCTAATTTCATTCTTCCCGTTCTTCTCTGCGGAACAATTTGACATCTTTATGAATATCTCTGATCACGCTGTAAATAAACCGCTCGGTGATATCTTCGTACAGGCCATTCCAGCAGGCTTTTTGATTGCTGCATTGGTATGGATGCTACCAAGCTCATCCAGCACTAAATTCTGGGTCATCATGCTGATGACCTACATTATCGCGATCGGTGACTTTGCGCATATTGTTGCGGGGTCTACCGAAGCATTTCTTTTAATGATTAATGGCGCCACGTCTATATCTCATGGCCTTGGCTACCTTCTGATGGCCGGTCTGGGTAATATTATTGGTGGCACAGGCCTCTTTGCTCTTATGGCTTATGCGCAAGTCAAAGAGGAAATGTAAGATGTTCGACATATTCAATACGACCATTGTACCGTTTCAGGAATGTATTATTCGCTGCGCACTCGCTTTAGCATTCGGCATGATGATTGGATATGAGCGCGACAGCAAAAAAAAGCCCATCGACTTCCGCGCATATATGATTGTAGCATTAACCACATGCATCATCGCGATATTAGGTCAGGAACTATATGGTGACTACAATAACGCTCAGAATACTATCGCCACCATGGATTTGGGGAAAATCATTGAAGGCACTATGACAGGCATTGGTTTTCTAGGTGCTGGCGCCATCATTAAAGTAGAAAAAGATAAAGTTGTCGGTACAGCCACAGGTGCAAGCATATGGGCCTCTGGCGGTTTAGGTCTATGCCTTGGCTTCGGAATGTATGGTCTAGCATTGCTCGCATTCCTCGGAATTGCGACAATTCTGATTATTGGTGGTGTGATCGGCCATTTCTTCGTCGGCGAACAGCGCAAAGAAGAAATCTAGGAAGTTGCGGCGTCGTCGCTAGTCGCGCGCACAGCAATCACCGTAACAGCCATTGCCAGCATGAACAGTCCCAGCAACCAGCCTTGCCAAAGGCCATAACCTGTGGCCGCCAGTGATAAAGCTGCCACAAAAACAGGAAGAACAAAACGTGCTTGTTTTGCAGTAAAGCTCCTGCGAATTGTTTCAATCATATACGCACAAAACGCCGCCCCCATAGCAGCGCCAATAACACCATATTCAATCCATAGCTGTAACGCGAAGTTATGAGGGTGCAGAACTGTGTCACTTGGGTAATGCAGCTGTTGGGTATCAAACGTTATAGAACGCGTAGCCTCAGCACCGAAACCATATAACGGGTTTTCCATGATCTTGCGCGACACAAAATCCCAAATTTCCAAACGCTCTGACCCTGCACCTTTGGAAAGCCATGTAGAGGTTTCAGCAACACCTAACATAAAGTCGTAAACGCCCATGACGACGAATGGAGCAGACAAAATTAAAACAGAAATTACACCGCTCAAGCACCACCATGCATATTTACGTTCCGGTGGCAGAAAATATACCAGGCCGAAAAACAATATAGCTCCGATGACAGCCAGCTGAGAACTCTGACTGAATGTAAGCGTCATAATAACACCGATTGTCAAAGCCATGACAAGATAGAGCACAATTTTAAGCTTCTTATTAGTGAGACTAGACATCAGCAACAAAGACGGCAGCGCTAGCAGGCAATACACAGCGGTACCGCGATTCAACAGATAGTCCATAAGCTTTACATCAGCGCCATATCCTTTAATCGCTCTGAATACAGGCAAATCAAATAGCAGCTCGAAGCTAATAAATGCGCCTAAAATACAAACAGCGGCAGGAAACCAAGCAGCATATTTACGACATATATGCTTAGGCATCTGCAGCGCGAGAGCGACTAGAAAAATGCCTGGCAATAAAACGGTTGCCAGCTTCGTACCACGTTCAATAGCTGTGTTAGCTTCTATAGCCCATAGCGCACTGACGATCGCCATGCCTGAGATCAACAGTGCCCAGATAAAGGCTGACTTACGAGGAGACAGAGGCTTTGCTTTGAAAACAAAAGAATATGCTCCAAAGAAAATCAAACCAATCGCCGACGGAGCAAATGCCAGCAAACGAGGAGCCAGAGCTGCCACAATAATTAGCGCGGCAATTAAACCAAAAAACAGGCCATAGAACCACGTTGAAAATTTTGTACTTGTATGCATCATACTTTACAGCTCACTAACAATTATAAAAATCACGATACCACGCCACAAAACGTGTCATACCTTCTTTCAAAGACACCTTAGGTTCAAAACCAAAAACTTTACGGCTTAACGTTATATCCGCATAAGTTTCCTTAACATCGCCCTTCTGCATGGGCTCCATTACCTGCTGGGCTTTCTTGCCTGTCGCAGCCTCTATGATCTCAATGAAATCCTTTAGGCACTCGGTTTTATTATTTCCCAGATTATAAACACGATGCGGCACGTGATCATTATTCACTGTCAGCTCATCCTTACTTACCTCCCCGACTGCAGCCGGCAAAGCCAATACAGATAAAATTCCATCAACAATATCATCGATATAAGTAAAATCACGGCGCATATCTCCATGATTAAAGACCTTTATCGGTGTGTCGTTCATGACATCACGAACAAAAGAATAAGCCGCCATATCAGGACGCCCCCAAGGACCATAAACAGTAAAGAAGCGCAAACCGGTTGCCGGCAGTTTATGCAGATGGCTGTAAGTGCGCGTAATCAATTCATCAGAAGCTTTTGTCGCGGCATAAAGGGAGACAGGCCTTATAACGCAATCATCAGGATTAAACGGCAGCCTATCATTTTCACCGTAAACAGAGGACGAGCTAGCATATACAAAATGTTGTAAATCTGGACACTTTAAAGCAGCTTCTAACATCACCAAATGCCCCATAACGTTTGTTTCTATATAAGCATATGGGTTTTCTAGCGAATAGCGGACCCCGGGCTGAGCCGCCAAGTGGATAATATACTCGATATCCTGATGCTCTAATATTACAGAGAACACATCATCCTGTTTACTGATATCGGTTTTATAAAACGAAAAACCTACAAACTCTTCAAGGACACTAAGGCGTGCCTTTTTTAGATCAACATCGTAGTAATCTGTCATTAAATCGATTCCGACCACTTGGTCGCCGCGCTCCAACAATGCCTTCGCAGTGTGGAATCCAATAAAGCCGGCCGCGCCTGTCACTAATACCTTCATAATGAAACGAATTCCGAATAGTTGAAATCAAAGACTTTTTTATAACTTATCTTATTCAGGGGGAAGGGTTTTCTTGATTAATCCCAAACTGTGCATTAAAAAAAACGGCAGACTCATAGCTGTGGGTGTTGTACCTTCAGAAAATCAAAAAAATACGAAGCGCGGAATATACAGATGGCAAAGAAAATCTTCGAAGGCAAAAAAGTACTGGTAACCGGCGGTACAGGCTCTATGGGCAAAACACTGGTAAAACGTTTACTTGCTGGCGAAGATGGCGTACCTGAAAAAATCACCGTTCTATCGCGTGACGAAGCCAAACAACATGATATGCGCCTTGATTTCATGCACCTGCAAGGCAGCACAGACGAAGCAATCTACGATAATTTTAAACGTACATTGGAATTCCGCATTGGTGACGTTCGTTCATACGAAGACGTGCTCTCAGCAATGCGAGGCTGCGATACTGTCATTAACGCAGCCGCAATGAAACAAGTCCCAACATGCGAATACTTCCCGCATCAAGCGGTTCTAACAAACTGTATCGGCGCCGAACACGTAGTGCGAGCAGCGGCAGAACCCAACATGAATGTTGAAACCGTTATCGGTGTCAGTACAGATAAAGCCGTGCAGCCTGTAAACGTTATGGGCATGAGCAAATCTATACAGGAACGTATCTTTATTGCCGGCAACTTGACTGCGCCCAACACAAGATTCGTATGTGTCAGATATGGTAACGTTTTGGCTTCGCGCGGGTCAGTGATCCCGCTATTCCACAAACAGATCAAGTCCGGTAAAGCCGTGACATTGACTGACCCGAATATGACACGCTTCTTCATCAGCTTGCAGGAAGGCGTAGACACAGTCTTCAACGCTTTCGAACACGCCAAAGCCGGTGAAATTTTTGTACTTAACGCACCATCAACCACAGTGAATACATTAGCAAAAGCATTAATTGGTGATCGAGGGAATCCAATTGAGGTTGTCGGCATCCGTCCGGGTGAGAAGATGCATGAGATTATGATTTCCACGGAAGAAAGTGCACGCACACGTAAAGTCGGAAACTTCTATGGCGTACAAGCCATGCTGCCCGAACTCTACGAGACACCAAGCGATAACGAGAACCGCCCTCTACAAAGTGAATTCAGTTCAGAAAACAACGTAATGGGTCTTGAGGATACGATCACGCTATTGCAAAGACACAAATTGATGATCGAAGACGACGTTGATTTTAATCAGGCATCCGAACTGCTACGCTAAACGCAGGAGAGATACTTATGTCAGATAAAATCAAAGTCGTAACGGTTGTTGGCACACGCCCCGAAATCATTAAACTAAGCCGTGTCATGGCTGCACTCGATGAGTTCACTGATCACACCATTGTGCATACTGGTCAGAATTACGATTACGAGCTAAACCAGATTTTCTTTGATGATCTGGGCATCCGTAAACCAGACCACTTCCTTGAGGCAGCTGGTGACACAGCCACGCAAACTGTGGCCAATGTAATGGCGAAGATGGATAAGCTTCTGGCAACCATAGACAAGCCCGACGCTATGCTGGTTCTCGGCGACACAAATAGCTGTATGGGTGCTTATGCTGCCAAGCGCCGTAAAATTCCAATTTTCCACATGGAAGCAGGCAATCGCTGTTTTGATGAACGTGTTCCTGAAGAAATCAACCGCCGCATCATCGACCACCTGAGTGATATAAACCTTGTCTACACAGATCATGCGCGTAACTACTTGCTTCGCGAAGGTATGGACCCTACGCGAATTATCAAGACAGGGTCTCCTATGGGCGAGATCTTCGAATTCTACAAAAAGAATATGATTACCTGCGAAGTTCTCACAGACCTGAACATAAAGAACCGCGGCTATTTTTTAGCAAGCTTACACCGTGAAGAAAATGTCGACACGCCAGAGCGACTAAAGACATTGCTAGCGGCACTAGAGAGCGTTGCCGAGACCTACGACAAAAAAGTTGTCTTTTCTGTACACCCTCGTACGCGCAAGCGCTTAGAAGCGCTTCCTGAGTGGAATGAAAAAAACGACCGCATCATATTCATTAAACCTCTTGGTTTCTTTGATTACAATTATATGCAGCAAAAATCCTTCTGCGTAATTTCTGACAGCGGTACATTGACTGAAGAGTCTTCGATTTTGGACTTTCCTGCCGTGATGCTGCGACAGTCTCATGAACGCCCGGAAGGCATGGACGAGGCCTCAGTAGTTATGGCAGATCCAGAGAACCTCTCAAAAGCAGTAAATATTGTCGTCGAACAACTAAATAGCAGAACCGCGCCCCAGCTTACGCGCGTTGACGACTACCAGCCCCTGAATGTTTCAACCAAGGTTGTGCGCCTGATAACAAGCTATACAGGATATGTTAATCGTGTCGTATGGCGCGACTACAGCATCGAGGCGTAAGGCCGGAGGCTCTATTGAAAATTGCATTACTCGTAGACGTCTATATCCCTGTAGCGCAAGCCGCTGCAATCATGATGCACGACCTTGCAAAAGAAATACAAAGCCGTGGACATGATGTAACCGTCATCACACCCACAGCATCCATAAGCACGCCTTGGACAACCGATAACATCGAGGGCATCAAAGTTGTGCGTGTTAAAACGCCTGACTTTAAAAACATTAAAAGATCTTCCTCAAATCCGATTGCCCGCAAACTCGCTAATATTAAGCGCGGCTTTATTGAAGGACGGCTGTCTTCCTTTATGTGGCAGAGCGCAGAAGATTACTTTAAAGATAACAAGTCCGACTTGATTGTTTACTATGCTCCAACCATCTTCTTCGGCGAACTGGTTCAGAAACTTAAATCGCTGTGGCAAGCGCCCTCCTATATGATCATCCGCGACATTTTTCCTCAATGGCTAGTTGATGCGGGTGAGATCAGCCCTCTTC
>DUBU01000033.1:0-410 GCA_012960155.1 Micavibrio sp.
CAAACTGATCCCCATTTGATGGACTGTACACATAATTACCTGCATTATCAATCCTCATCGTATTTGGACCGCTTAAATCAGAAACATCCCACTCACCATATTCTGCATCATCGACAGCTGGTCGGCATCCAGCAGCAGCTTCACTTCATTTTTCTTATCATTCATGATGCAGAACGGGCAGACGGAGCCGGGACGCACACCCAAAAACTCCCACAGGCGGTCTGCGGAGCCAAAAGACAGACGATCGGAACCGATGACATCCTGCAATTTTTTCAGATCGATCTCGGTATCGTTGGCCACCACCAGCAGATACATATTCTTCTTTTTATCGCGCAGAAATAAATTGCGGCAATGAACACCGGGGATGTCATGTTCGATTTGTTCGCTTTCTGCCACGGTAAAGACAGGCG
>DUBU01000033.1:463-62430 GCA_012960155.1 Micavibrio sp.
GGCGGGTGCTGATACAGACGATATAAAATGCGCAGCCCGTCCAAATGTTTGAACAGGTCGGACGCGCTTGTCGGCAGCGGATCGTCGTTTCCCTTCGGGGCCGTCACGTTGGATTCAGTCATGTAAGAAGCTTTTTACCGTTATATTGTTATGTAACTAAACTAGCTATATTGCCCCAAAAATCAATCTTTTTAAAATGGTGCAAGAAAAGTGTTGCATTTATAAAAAAAATTCATATAGTGCGAGATCTGTTTACCTCTTCTGGAACGCGAGTGTAGCTCAGGGGTAGAGCATAACCTTGCCAAGGTTAGGGTCGAGAGTTCGAATCTCTTCACTCGCTCCATTAGGGTAAAACATCCAAAAAGCCTTCCTTCGGGAAGGCTTTTTTGTTTTCGCGCTTCCGTGCTACCCTTACCATTCAAATTATAAGGGGAATCAAATACATGAAATTGACCTGCCTGATCCACACCCTGATTACATCTTTCGCACTGATCATATTTACCGCTCCCGCACACGCGGCGCAGGATGCCGTGCTGGATTTTCGGGCGGGGGCCGGAAAGGATGCGCGGGCGTGGCTGTCGCAGTTCAATATTGTCTTTGAGCGCGGGGCGCGTGATCCTGATGATGTGCGTCTGACGCTGGATGCTGATAAAGGTTTGGTCGTGGAGCCGTTAACATCAGGGCAAGGCCTGATTGCCCTGCGTAAAGGGCATGTCACCAATTACGAGACTGTCGAGATCACGTGGGGCGTTAACGAGTTCCCCAAAGGCGCGTCTTATGCCAAGGGCAAACGTAACGAAGCCATTATGCTGCAGGTCTTTTTCGGGCAGGAGCACGTCTCCAGCGGCAGCTTTGTCGTGCCCGACGCCCCCTATTTCATCGCACTACATCTTTGTGAAAATGATGAAATCAATAAACCCGAAACGGGTCGTTTTTACCACAAGGGCGGCCGCTTTGTTTGTGTGGCGCGCCCCAAGCCCGGCGAGACGGTTACCACCAAATTCAATCTGAAACAGGCCTTTAAAGATTATTACGGGTTTGATGCGCCGCCGCTTTACGGTTTCATTATCGAGTATGACACCAAAGGCGCACCGAATGGCGGCAAGACGTCGGCTTTCGTCAAAAAAATCGAGTTTCCCGCATCCATTTATATGAATGACTAGATCATGAGCATTCAGCGTACCTTACTGATTGGTCTGGTCATTGCCTTACTAGCTTGTATCCCGACCTACAAGTGGATATTTCATTATAACTTTGATGTTCTGCCATTCGGGTGGATGGCCGCAGGTATGAGCTATATGGCCGTCTTCTTTCATGAAATAGGTCACACAGTTTTTGCCTGGTTTTACGGATATCCCACTATCCCCATGTTTGATTTCCAGCATGGCGGCGGGTTTGCTTATAGTTTTGGTGATGCGCAGTTAGCGATCTCTGTTTGCATATGGGCTGCCCTTGGGTATGGCGTATTTACACTGAAAGACCACAAGGTTTTAGCGGGCGGGCTAGCGGCCCTTTTACTATTTAACTTAGCGACATTTTACAGTCCCGATTTACGATTAAGCGTGATTGATTTTATGGGGCCGGGGCTTGAGCCTATAATCGCAGGCTTCTTTTTATATCGCGCTATTTTCGATCTTGCCCCACGCGGCAACGTCGAGCGTGCAATGAATGCCATCGTTGGCTTTGGCATGATCTTCCGTATTTTTCTGGATGCCGCTGGATTACTGCGTAACGAAGTCCACCGTTATATGTATTACAATCAGAAAGGTATGCACGGCTTTGGCGACTTCGACAAAATCGCAAGCCGCTTCCAAGGACTGAATTTCGAGATAATCGTATATGGCTGGGTTGGGCTTACCATACTGTGTCTTGTTATTCCGTTTACCTTATTGATTCTGTACCGCCGTTGACAGCTACTCGTGAGTCATTCTCTATGTTAGAGTAACAATCTAAACGCTTCCGTCCCCTATCATCTCAGGAAAACCCCATGCTTATCTTTAAAACCATCGGCTTTTTCTTTTTGGCGCTGATTGCGTCCGTACCGTTTAACGTTGTTCTGCATATTTTTTTGGGCAGCGGCCTTGGCGGTTCATTTCAGGGATATTTGAACCTTATATTTGTCGGCGGCATTACGCTCTATCCGCTCTACGAACATTTCTTTATCCGCAAACGCCGCGATAGCTATAACGAAAACGAACGCATCAAGGCGTATTACCAGTTTTTCAAAACCTATAAATACACGCAGTCTGTACGCGGTATCATTCTATTCTTTTTGTCTTTTATCCTCTCGATTATCGCGACCATAATTTTCGCGGTGCTCTCGCAAGGCGCGCCGCCGAACGAAATTCTCGGCATCTTTTTGGTGAGCCTGATCATCCTGAATTACTTGTTTCGCCAATATGTCTTTTTCGGACTACCTGAAGAGCTGAGCGCTACAGACGAGGACGACATCCTGATCAACGAAACTGACTATAACAAGATCGAAGATTTCATTATCGCCTTTAATCGCAAGCGCCGTTATTACCTATCGGCCTTGGTGATCGTGATGATTGCTGGCACTTGCTTGCTCGCCTTTACCGGCATGGACATGATAATCTACTTCTTGCTTTTCTTTTTTGCCCTTATTGGCGTCGCCCATTTGAATATGGCGTTAAAACAAGAAGCAGAGCGCAATATTTTCCCGCAGCTAACAGAAACACAGAGCCTTCAGCACCGTGAAAAATCCACGCTAACCGCGGCGATATTGCGCCAGCGCGACAAATATATGAACGAGCACACCGATCGCCCGTCTGTCATACACCCTGAACAGCTGGATTTTCATTTCAATGAACGCCAGATGGAGCAGATGTATTATGAAACCACCCTCAACCTAGATCTGGAAGGTGGCCGACAATGTAAAATCTGGGAGCTTAAAATACCGAAAACAGTGCTGCTGATTTCTATTGAGCTTAAGAAGAATTTCGACACACCCCTGTTTCTGACAACCAGGCGCCGCCGTGATATCGGATATCCTGAAATACCCAATAACACTTTCCAATTCGGTGACATATTTTACATCTACGGCGAAGACAGCGTGCTTGCCTACAGCGTTATGGACCCGCTATTACAGGAAAATTTTCTTAAGCTGATCGGCAATGTGAACGCCTTTGATCTGGTGGCACAGGTTCATAATAACGAAATGCTGATTACACTCACCTGCGGCTCTGACCTGTTTGCACTAGGGTCTTTATTCAGGCCGATCACCATGGGGACGCTAACCAAAATGATCTCGGAAATTCGCTTGATCCGTGGCTTGCACGAAATTGTATAATTAACCGCTCATGATAAAGACAACGGTATATACGGACGCAAGTAATGGGGGCACCAACATCAACGCGTAAAGCAGTTTACGAGCCTTCTGCCCCTTCTTAAATGTGGTCAATATGGCTGCTAGAATGCCGATATATAACGGCGCAGCCGCCGCAGCCAATATAGAAATCCAAAGCGCACAATACCCTTCGCCGATCTCGCATTTACCGGGAACGCCCATCGCCGCAATCAGGACGGCAGGCGTCGCCAGTAACAAGCCTACACAACCGATAATAAAAATAATCACATAGTCCTTGGCCAGCGCCAGAATCCTGTCTTTTATCTGTGAACTCATAAATGTCTCCTGCCGTATCAGAATATATCAGATTTTCAACCATATCGGGAATTTCTGCCGCGTTAAATCATTGATCAGTTGGAGCTGAAATGTGCCTGTGTCGGCGGCAATAGCAACGTACCGCTTGGTTTCATATCATTAACTGAAAACCTAATGATGGTAGGAATGGCCATCTGGATGATCATAAGATGGTCTAGGCCAAAAAGTCTGCAATAGAAGGCGTCCTGAGCGCCAATACGCTGGTCTGGATAATCTGGCGGGTTTGCAGGGCTAGCAGTTCCGCGCCGTCTTCGTTTTGGTCTGTCAGGGTCAGCTCGTCCTTGCCTTGCAGCAGCACATTGATCATGGTCTGGGTAAAGTCATTGCGGCTTTTGAGGATATTGAAGTCTTGAGAGAGCGATGAGGTATAAGCGCGCAAATCTTCACGCGCCTGCTTCACCTGTTCAATTTTTGCGCGCACGGCTTCGACGGTTGTGAAATCTTCATATTCAAGCCCCAACCCTGCGCTGCTGGCATAGATGCCTTCGGTTTCAAGGCTGGAGCTACGGAACTCATTAAAGAATGTGGTCAGATCATCACCATCCAGCAGATTCGTGCCGCGATAATTGGTATCAAGCGCCAGCTGGTCAATCTGGCTGAGCAGCGCCCTGTAACGCTCCTCATAGGTGTCTGCCACCGTCAGGTTTGTGCCGCCATAGACATATTCGCCCGTATGAACGACAACGTTGCGGAAGCTGGCATCCCCGTCATCTCCGCCGCCATCATCATCGGCAAAGAATGTCATATGCGAATAATTGCCTGTAAAGAAGGTTCCGATCGGTATCGTTACATGCACCCAGTCGCCTGAACCATCGTATTCATATGTTGGCGTTGGCGCAGAATATGGCACACCGCCTAGCTGTGTGCCATATAAGAAGAACTGGTCGTTGCTATTGCCAAAATTCGTATCGTTATCAAACCCTATGCCCGCAATTTCAGGGATATTGGTTGAGCGGAAATCGAATTCCAAAATCGTATCGGCGGTAATGGTTTCCCCGAAGGCAATGCGTTTCCACATATTGTCATCCAGCGTAAACCCGAAATTATCCGCCTGCAGCTGCACGGGCAAGCCACTATCCTGGCCTGCGCCGCCATAAGCAGTAAAGGCTGACGGATCGTCATAGATCTGGAAAAAACTGGTATCAACGACTTCTTCAACATCGACTTCGCCTGCGAGCAAGAGCTGCTCATATTCATTAAGGAAGGATTCGGAGGTATTCAAGACATCGATAATGGCTTCTACGCCGTGCTGGGCGGTTTTTATCTTTTGCAGGCTATTATCGATTCCATCGAGTAAGCGTTGCAAATCAGAAGCACGATGATTGAGGGTGCGGGCGGCAAAGAAGTTGTCCGGATCGTCTATAGCATTATTCACCTTAAGCCCCGTCGCCAAGCGTAGCTGGGCGCCGTCTGCCTCACGGGCAGTCGCTTTTAGGGCAGACAGCTGTCGCAGCTGTACCCCTGAGAGTATGTTTCCTACATTGGCAACCATCAGAATCCTTCTGTGGCATACAATTATGCTATTTAACCACAGTAACAGGAGAATCTTAAAAATTCAGAAAAGACTCAGGACAATCCCAAAAGAATTTTTGAAGGGAATTATTTCGCCGTATAATCGTTTGAAACGTTGGAAGCATATTGTGTTGGATTTTTAAATGGTTGATTTTGTTACAAAAGGCCTCAGTAGCCGCCTTGCCATGATCATCAGCCCGCTCTTCGTATTAGCGGTGCTGGGGGTTTTCTTATGGCAGGTTGATCTGCGCCCGCAAATTACCCCTGATTTCTTCTTTTCAACCGATAGCGAGATTTACAAGCAAGACAAACGTATTGCCGATGAATTTCCGTTCCAGCAGCAAATATTACTGAATGTAACCACAGCAGGCAGTATTGCCGACCCTAATTATCACGAAAAAATCGACACACTGACCCAGCGCATTTTAAGCGTTCAGGGCGTTAGCGATGTGAACAGCATCACCCGCGGCCCCGATGACCTGGAAGCGGCGCGTGAAAACCCGCTCTGGCGACGTATGCTGATCGGTAATAATGAAGAATCCAGCTTTGTTGTCGCTTTTGTAAATACTGACGATTTCGAGCCGCTGGTTAAAAAGATCGAGCATATTGCAGAGCAGGAAGACAATAAATGGTTTGATGTCCGCATTTCAGGGCTGCCCTATATCGTCGAGCAAATACGGCGCAACCTGACACAGGATATGAAGACCTTCACGCTTGGCGCCATTGTCCTGAGTGCCATTGTGCTGTTTGCCGTCTTCAGGTCTGTACCCGTTGTGATCGGCGCACTGATATCTTCAATCACGGCCGCGATGCTAACGCTTATCATCCAGAGTTTTATGGGCATACCGATTGGCATTCTGACCGCCAATCTGGGGACGATCGTCTTTGTGCTTACCCAGTCTCACGTGATCTTTTTGGTTGCCAACTGGGTAAATGCCGCACGCGCCAATAAAGACGCGAAGCTGCGCGAGACCTTAAAGCACACCCTGCCGGCCTCGTTCTGGGCGGGAATGACAACCTTGCTGGGCTTTAGCTCGCTGATCTTTGTCGAGGCCAAGCCGCTGAACCAGCTTGGCATTGGTGGTGCGATTGGTACGGCGGCAGCGCTTTTCTGTGCCTATACGGTGTTTCCGTCATTCTTGCGCCTAGCCAAAATAAACCCGCTGGAGTTCACCTACGCGCTAGCCAAAAACTTTCCGCTGCCACGCAAGATTGCCGTCACGTTGACGATTTTGACAATCTGGATTGCACTCGGCGTCGGCCTGACAGGTATGGCTAAGCTGGAAACAGACCCTAGCCTGCTCTCCTATTTCAAAGAAGACTCCAAGCTATATGACGGGCTGTACCATATTGATGAAAACGGCGGCAGTAATCCCCTGCTGCTTGTTATCAAGCGTGAAGACGGTGATACGCTGGACAACAGCCGCTCCTACGAACGTATGTGGGAACTACAGCAAAGGCTGGCGGCCCATGGAGAGGTCGGCTCTGTCATTTCCTTGCCTGTGATTATGGCGGAAGGTGATGAGCATTGGCTCGGGCAATTGCTGCCGTGGAATATCTTGCTGGATATTCTATCCAAACCGCAATTCGGGTCAGTAGCCAAAAGCTTCGTAAATGAGGACCGCACTAAAGCGCTATTTATGTTGCGTATGAAGGAAAGCGGACGGGAACGTGACCGCTTAGAAATCATTGACGAGATCGAAAAAATCCCTGCCCAGCACGGCTTTACGCTCAGCGCTGTCGGCGGCACCTATTACCTGCAAGGCGAGCTTGCCGCCGCCGTGGCCGCCAGCATGACCACAGGCATCATCACGCTGATTATCCTGTTCGGGGTCATTGCCTTTATCATTTCAGGGACAGTTTTTGTGACCGTTGCTGTAATGATTTGCGCCTCTTGTATCAGCGCCCTTGTGATTGGCACATTGGGGCTTGCCCGCATTCCGGTCGATATCATTTCCTCACCGTCCATGAATATCTGTCTGGGTTTGATTGTCGATGACATGATCCACTTAACCGTAACGGCCAAACGCCATTTAAAAGATAAAACCAAGAAAGGCCTGCGCGACTGGCAAGCCTGGGTGGATGCCTTGAACACACAGAGCTGGCCCGCCATCGTATCCACACTCACCATCATGATCGGATTTTCTGTTTTTGCGTTGTCCGATTTCCCGCCTTCACAGCGTTTTGGTCTGGAAATTGTTTATGGCGCGTGTTTAGCCGTAATCATTGCCCTTGGCGTTTTCCCATTCCTTGCTACAATTACCGAGAAGGATAAAGCCAAAATCGAACGTAAGACCAAGAAAGCTGCTAAAATAAAAGAATAGGCTTTACCGAAGCATTTGCGAAAGGTATCTTAAAACCATGAAAAAAATATATAAAATCCTCTCTCTGGTTCTTCTCTCAACATTATTTACAGCCAGTCTTGCTCAGGCAAAGAGCGCAGACCCTGCCGAAGGCTTATGGCTGACCGAAAACAAGCGTTCGGTCATTGAATTAAAGCAATGCGAACAAGGGCTGTGCGGCTATATCTACTGGATTATTGATGGGGGCATGCTGTACGACACAAAAAATCCTGACAAAGCCAAGCGCGACGAGCCTATGTGCGGCCTGCCTATTTTATGGGGTTTCACAAATGACGGCCGCGGTGACTGGGAAGACGGTAAAATTTATAAGGCTGATGACGGCGATATGTATGATGCCGATGTCGAGCTCAATCAAGACGGTACACTTCATGTGCGCGGCTATATGGGTATTGCGTTACTTGGCAAGTCCCAAACATGGACACGCGTGCCGCCGGAAGACTACCCCATGTGCACTATTCCGCGCGTGAAGTAAGCTTTTACATCCACCAAATCTTGACATAACGCGCATCCTAGCGATAGGATGCGTTTTTATTTTATGAAAAAGGAACTCCCATGCCTGCACAAGATCAAATTTATGTTGTTTACCCTTACTCTGCTGACCGTTATATGGCGGTTAAAGTCCACAAGCGTATGGGCAACGCCACAATCCATGACGCGATTGCCAAATACGAAAATAATGAAGAGAAATCAGGCCGCCGCTGGGCAGAGCCAATTGTGGCAGGCAGCTTTAATATTGCCAAAATTGCGGATGCGCGTACAGCAGAAGAAGCCATAGAAAAAGCTAAAGCAAAAGGCCTTACCTACGAGCCAAAGCCGACTGTTCTGGCACGCTATAAGCAAAGCCAAGAAGGCCTGAAGCGCGAATTTGATACGATGCGCGCAGGCACTAAACCTTCCGGTGATTTCGGTAAAGCCTTTGATGATATCTTTGGTGATCTATTCGGCAAGAACGGCCCCCGCCGTTAAGGCGCGGGCAATTGCCTATTAAGGATTAATGACATTACCCTCGGTGTCGAACCATACGACACCGCTTCCTAACATAACGCCGTCATTGTTACAGAACAGACTGTGCGGAATGTCGTTAATCACAAGCTGGCGGTATTCATCGCTTAGCTCTTTCGCATAACCGAAATCTTTTTGTAGTGTTTCCGCATCGCCTGCAGCCATCGCTTTCTGGAAATCTATGATACGCTGCTCGACCTTGGCATATTCTTCACCGCTCATATGGCATCTGCCGCCATCTTCTTGGACTGTCAGGGAATGGGCAACACGCAAATAAACCGGCTGCGACGGGCTGACACCACCTTTACCGGGTGACCCATGCCATGTGCCGACCATCACGTCTTCACAAAGCGGCTCATCGGTTTTGTAGGAGTTTTTCGGATCTTTTTCTACGAACTCAACTTCGAGTCTTCCACTAAGAGCGCCGTCTTGCAGAACAGTTGCGAACACCGCTTTGCGGCCGTCGCGTTCTGTTACCGTCATCGGCACAAGCTCTGCCGTTTCTTTGTAATACAGATTGGCTTTGCTGATATTGCTGAAATCACAATCTTGCTCGTAGCCGCCATCATCTTTAGACATAGACAGGCTAATGACTTGCGTATCCTCGCCTTCTCCGATCGTACCGTGATAATCACTGAGCCAGATAGAAGCCGCATGTGCCGCCACAGTCCACGTTACCATTAAAAAAGCTACCAACACGAAATTTCGCATATTCACATCCCCGAAATATTAAATATAGATCAACGCACTCGCGTATCATACGCAAGTCTAAGGGCTAACCCTTCGCTTGAAAAGGATGTAAAATCAGGAAAGTGCTTGGGCGGTTTTCTGCGTTAACAGGATCTTGTAATAGTCGATCAACGCATCAGAACGCGGCAGCAGATTCTTTTTGAAGCTATCCGTTAAGTTCTGGAGATTTTCCAGCGTAAAGACCGTGCAATTGCTCAAATGGAAGCTGTCCATGTTCCAATCATTAAACCCGCGTTTTTCAACGGATGTATCAATCAGATATGAAATGTCGCTATGGCGGTCATCGGCCTCGATGTTGTGCATCAGCTCGCGCAAAGCAGACTCTTCACCCTCGATCACTTGCAGGAATTTGCCGTTTACGAAGAACAGAACGCCTGTCACATTGCGTTTACCGTTTTCAACCTTGGCAACTTTTTCAATATTGGCCAGCATCTCGTAAGCCTGTTCGGCAGGAAATGTAGCTGTGCTTATGTATGTTATTAAATGCATGTTATAACCCTAACGTACCGCCCTTACGGTAAGCTTACGCCCTAATAGATTGTTCTTGATTAGGTCGGTTTGTATATGGTTTGGTCGACAATAGCCAGAAAAAACTCAATTATTTCTGATATTTACAATCAATGCGCGCAAAACCATATAGAGCAGTAACGCATTCAGTGTATGCCAGAAATAATGTACGCCAATCGGCAATATATCGCAGACCGCCAGATCAATGCTGCGAAATGTGAGCGACACTATGAACGTGCCCGCCGCAGTCAGCAGCAAGTAAGGTGCAGCTTTCTTCGTACGAGCATGATAAATACCCAGTCCACCAAGCATAATTAGGGCCGGCGCGTAAGATAGCGAACCGTTGAGCCAGCTTGCGGGCAACTGCGCGAACCCTGCAACCAGCACAACGAAAATGCCGAGCAAGCCCGCCGCCTTGGCGCGGGATACCCGCATCACCCCCGTGCCGTAGCTGTAAATAAATACAATCTGGAAGATCAAAATCGGCAGCACATCGGCCATCTGCGCCCAGCCCGTGGCCAGCGTATGAAACAGAAAACTTCCGACCCCGATTGCCGTTAAGATCAGCACCAGCGCCAGCGCACGGATATCCGAAACGCCTTCTTTGCGCATCAACCGCCACGCCATAAAGGCTGCCACCAGAAAGAACGCATTACTGACCGCGTTTACAGGCTCACTCCAAAACGCCCCATCAACCCGCTCACAATAGATATCGATGTAATCTTTCATGTGCTTGTTCTCTCACTTCAGCCCTGTAGCGTTGACAATCGCCTTCACCTGCTCCGCAATTTCCTCTGCACCGAAGCGTGATAAATGCGAGCCATCATACCACAGATAAGGCTGCGTGCCGTCATTCAGGAAAACGGCACATTCGTCAGTATTTGAGCCGCATAAAACGCCGCGGGCATCGATCGCCAGGAAATCATTATCCTGCATGCCTTGCATCAGTAGAGTTGATGCGGCGTCTGCTGCCTGCGTAGGGATCGTAATATCAGCTTCACCGCGGCGCAGATCTTTTTCAAGATCACCATAGATCGGATACGGCATGATAATGATCGGCGTTAGCCCCAGCACCTGCAGCTGCTCTGCTGTTGCCCGCAAGTTTTGTGGTATGAGCTGCGCCGCTGTCAGATCGGGCTCGTCTTCGTCAATCAGGATCGGCGCGCCGTCCGTATTCCGGCCGTCGAGATACCAGAGATAGGCAGACAGCATCACAACGTATCGAGCTCTCCCCTCATGTGCGAGTGCCTCAATATCACTCAACTGCGCTTCGTTATGAGCTTTGCAATCGCCCGCAAAATGCACTCCTAGTCTTTTGGGTTCGTTACGCAGCGTTCCCAATATTGACGGGCATGAATGTTTAATCAGTGCCTTTAGCCCTATGCCCGCCTCATTCAACACTTCCCCCAGCGGATAGCTAATGGCATCGGCGTAGCTGTCACCCCAAAGAATAACGACGTCTTCTTGGCCGTTATAGAACTGGTCGGCGGATGTGACCGATTCAATCTGCGTAACATTGTAGTAATTCTTGCGGAAGGCTTCGAGGGCGTTGGCCGTATTCATGCTGACCAGCCCGCCGAACAACGCTAACGCCAATAATGCGGCAGCGGATGTTGTAAGAATGGCTTTGCGGGTCATAAAACTGCTGTTACGGAATGGCGCCTCGACATATTTCCAGGATAGATAGGCCAGTGCTGCACTGCCCAGTATAGCGGCTATGCCCGTTAGATTGTGCAGATCATCAACAAAGTGATATTTCAGCAGCGCGAAAAGCGGCTGATGCCAGAGATAAGCACTATATGAAATCAGGCCGATACCGACGACAGGGGCAAAAGACAAAATCCTGTGCGTCAGCGCACCTTCACGGGCAAACAGGATCACCAGCACCGCACCCAATGTCGGGATGAGTGTTATCAGGCTCGGTGTCGGCGTATATTCATCAAAGGCGCAGCACGCCAGCACGATCATGAATACACCGACGGTGCTGAGCACTTGATTGGTTAGCGCGCCGGTTTGTATTTCGCGATTCCGCAGATAGAGCGCACAAAAAGCGCCGAGCAGTAATTCCCAGCCGCGGGTCGGCAACAGGAAGAACGCCGCTGCAGGTTTGTGAATAGCGCCCCAATGCCCGATCGCCAGACTGCCGATGAAGATCAGCACCAGCAGCCCGATCAGCACCCTATGGCGCAGCGCGGCACCTAGTTTCCAACACAGCATCAAAAAGAGTGGAAAGAGAATGTAATACTGCTCCTCCACCGCGAGCGACCAAGTATGCAGCAGCGGTTTAAGCTCCGCCGCGCTCTCGAAATAGCCGCTTTCGCGCCAGAACAAAATGTTGGACGAGAATGTGCCGACGGCTAGCACACTCTGGGCGAAATCCTTCATATCCTTGGGCGTAAGCCACATCCACGCAAACGGTATGGTGACGAGTACGACAAGGCATAAGGCGGGCAGAATACGCCGCGCGCGCCGTTCATAAAAACCAAGCAGGCTAAAACGTCTATCTTCCAGTTCATTAACGATGATGGTGGTAATCAGATAGCCGCTGATGACAAAGAATACATCAACGCCGACATAGCCGCCGCTGAACAGATCAAACCCTGCATGGAATAGAATGACAGGCAAAACTGCCAAGGCGCGAAGCCCGTCTATTTCGGCACGATATTTCATGGCTGTTTTAATAATCCCATATCCAAACCGCGCCTATGCCCTGCTACTTTTTCAAATTGGCAACGATCATAAACGGGAACATTTTAACCAGAACCGTGCGCAGCACGTTCGGAATTTTGATGCGCAAGAAGCGGAACGGAAAGAAGAAGTAGCCGATCTCGATTTCCTGGAAACCTGCCGTTTTCAGCATCTCTTCAAATTCTTTACGCGTGTAGCTTTTACCGATCGGGTTATCCGCGCCATCATAAAGGCGCACAATGTCTTCTTTGGATGTCGCCTTATGGAAGGCGCGGCCGCGGCCTTTATCTTTCAGGAACAGACCCGATGCAAAATTAACGACAGGCAGCGCGAGTGACGCCATTTTCAGAAGCACGTTATCGTAATACACACTGACAGACGCTCGCCCGCCTGTTTTCAGAACGCGGTAAATCTCGTTCGCGCAGCTTTGCGTATCGGGGGTGTGGTGAATAACACCCTGACAGTTTACAAAATCAAATGTCTCGTCGGGGAAATCGATTTTCTCGGCATTGACCTTCACGGCATTGGTCGATGGTACGCGCAGCTTACAGATTTCCAGCGAGTTCGTGGACAGATCACCCGATGTTAAATCTTTCACCTGACACTGCGTGGCGAACATACTGCTCCAGAAGCCGATGCCGCAGCCCAGATCGAGCGCTTTGTCATCGCTTTGCGGCAAATAGAACTGCTCGCGGTAATTCACGCCCGCAAAGACATCATCGTAGTAGGCCGCATCATGCTTCTCGAAAAACTGTTGTGAGCGTTCCTTGCTGAACTCTTCCTCACCTGTAAAAAGCGGGTTTTCGTTCCAGAATTTTTCAACATCTGTAATGCTATGAGCCATTGTTACTGCGCCATGTTTTGCTTAAACCGACACTCTTTATAGGGCAAAGCGCCCATGACAGCCATAGTAAAAAGTGATATTTCCCGCGATAGAATACCTATCGCCAGTTACACAGGCTGCCGATGCGGCGGTATTCTTCGGGAGTGTCGACGACTTTTTGGTATTTGCCGATTTCGGCCATGATTTCTTCGATGGAGATATCGACTGCTGTCTGGGTGTATTCACCTAACTCTTCTTCCAAACCAGCGGCAGTTTGGGCATCAAACGGGCCGCCGCCAACTTCGCTCATAAAATAGGCGTAGGCACCTTCGATGTTCTTTTCGAAGCGCTCAATATTCTTCTTCATAATTTCAGAGCCGACGAAGATGTGCTTCATTTCATGTTCCATCGCAGCATCGAAGCGGCAATCATCGCCATAGGCGCTGCGGGCGATATAGACAATCTGATTGAGGGTGACATTAACGTTCACTTCGCCGGGGACGAAGCAGTATTTCCCCGTTAAGCTGGCGCGCTGTTTGGGACTGATGTAAGAGGCGCTGGCTTTGACTTCGGAGCGTGTGATAGCGGGCGCGAAATTATTGCTAGGCAAGGCGGCGTGGCCATGATGGCCTTTATACATGGCAGTGATCTGCTTGACCGTCTTATCCTTATCCAGCAGCGGTTCAGGGATATCCAACACAGCCGTCACGATGGGCTTCGGCGGGTTATCACAATCCACCTGCGTGAGGGAGACTTGCTTATACGCAAAAACACCCGCCACCATCAGAATAATCAGAATTGAAATAATGCGCATGAAACCCTGACTTAGCCTTCATCTCGATCATTTAATGTTGCTGTAGTATTTTTATAATTATGTAGCTTAGCAACCAAACCTAAACTAACCACTCCCGATAGACACGCAGCGGGGAACATAATTAACATCAGACCCGCAAGATACAAAAAATCTTCAATGTTAGATACAACATCACGCAACCAAATCGCAAAAGACCCAATGCATATCAAGATGCCATAAAGACTGCCCCATAAACGGCGTCTCACTGCGCTCCAAGCGTTGAAAATCCTAATGTTTTCTGTCAACAGCATATTCAAAATAAATAGACCGAGCAAATTAGGCAGAAAAGAGTATTTAAAGGCCACATATACAACGAATGGCGAAGCAAGTAACGTAACAAAAAGTCCACTTGCAGCGGAATTCAATCGTCCTTCACTACCTAAACCTATTAAAGCCATCGCCAACGAGAAGTTAAGCTGCGATATCAGTGCAATCATCAGACAACTAGGTAAAATAACGAGTAGTGTCGGAAAAATGGAAGCTAGAATAATGCGCATGAAACTCCTTTGCTAAGGAGGGATTATATGAGGTTTTATAAGGCACGCCAAGCGACGCGGTAAATTCCTATCCAAGCGCGTTATTTATGATCGTGGCCGCAACAAGAGCCGTCGTCTTTGTGGTCGTGTTTATGATCATGAGAAGCATGATCGTGGGAATGATCGTGACCACAGCACCCGTCATGGTGATGATGGTGGCCGTGCCCGCTCATCGGTGAACCCGCGCCCATCCCCGTACCCATCGGCATCGTCGTCGAGCCTTTCAGCATCTTTTTAATGAAGTCCATGTTTTTGGTCATTTGGTTTGTTCCTTAAAATTACTATGCCTATTAACTCAATAATAGCTTGATAGATATCTTATTAAAATGATTTACTTCGGAAACAAAAATCATAAAGGTAATTAATAAAATGTCTGAAGATAAATCATATGAAGATATACCTGAAGAAACAGATTCAGAAGACACTTATTCAAACGACGATCTATATAATATTAGTTCCTGGGGAGCGGACTTATCTTTCCGAGAACTAATTACAATGTATGATGAGGATGAATTATTAAAACCAGAGCTGCAACGCCATTATGTATGGGACAAAGTTGAAGCTAGTAGGTTTATTGACTCAATTTTGTTAGGTCTTCCTGTTCCTAGTATCTTCTTAGCAAATACGCCTCAAGGCGATAAATTAATTATTGATGGATATCAGCGCATAATGACAATCTATGACTATGTAAATGGTATATGGTCTAAGGATAATAGGGTTTTCAAGCTATCAAATAGCGACAAAATAAACGAACGCTGGAGAGGACTAGCATTTAAAGAGCTTACTGAGAAAGAGCAGAAAAAAATTAGAAGTACTACTATTCACGCAATTGTTTTTGAGCAGACGCATCCTAGTGAAGACGACACAAGCTTATTCCAAATCTTTGAGAGAATTAATACTGGAGGACGGATTTTAACGGCACAAGAAATTAGAAATTGCGTCTATCAAGGTGAACTTAACAAATTACTTTTCAAACTTAATGATAATTCGGAATGGAGAGACCTATATGGTTTAAAATCCCCCGAACCTAGAATGAAAGATATGGAATTTATTTTAAGGTTTCTTGCTCTAAACAATATGCAGTTTCCAGATGATCTAAAAGGCAAGATATCACTTAAAAAACATCTAAACACTTTCATGGAATGCTCAAAAAATAATTCCCAAGCTGCAATTAAAAGATTTGAAGGTAACTTTCAAAATACAATAAATTTTATCACCGAGCATATCGGCGATAACGCATTTTATAATATATCAATTGCTGATGACACAACGTTCAGAATTAGGAAAAGATTTTATCCTACCGTTTTTGACTCTGTGTGCATTTCTACGAATTTCGCTCTTTCAAAATTAGGTGACAAAATCATCACCCAGGATTTAGAAGATCGTAGATTAGCGCTTTTACAAAACTCAGAATATAGAAAATATGTTTCTGAAGGAACAATGCGATGTGATCACATATTTGGTAGAATTAACCTTGCCTGTAATTACCTCTATGATATAAATTATGAAAAATAAAGACGTAGCAACTAATCTTACTAATTGCTATTTGGAAATTAGAGAGATTAAGGCAATAATTTATAAAAACAAAACTGCCAAATCCTCAGCATATTTAACAAAATATGCGCTCATGCGCATTTGTGGCTGCATTGAATATAATTTTAAAAATCTTATAATCGAAAGAATTACGCATAAACGTACTAACAAACAAATCAAAAATTTTTTAGATAAAAAATTTCAAACTCAAGCTCAAAGTATTGAATACTCAAGAATATGCTATACCTTAAGATCGTTTGATGCAGATTGGCAAAAAAGGCTGAAA
This sequence comes from Micavibrio sp., assembly GCA_012960155.1. Classification (GTDB taxonomy): domain Bacteria; phylum Pseudomonadota; class Alphaproteobacteria; order Micavibrionales; family Micavibrionaceae; genus UM-FILTER-47-13. The sequence goes on from DUBU01000033.1 coordinate 16,999, forward strand.
AATGACTTAGATGGTAGTCCTCATAAAAACCAAATAATCTCTGCTTTAAATTCTCTATCTGACGTTAGAAATTCATTTGCACATGGTGGATCTTCAACAATCACGATCGACGATCTCTACGCTCACCTAATGTATAGCATAGCCCTATTAAAAAAAGTTGATGCCTGTTTAAAATAAAGCACTACTCCCATTCAATCGTCCCCGGGGGTTTGCTGGTGATATCATACACCACGCGGTTGATGCCGCGGACTTCGTTGATGATTCTTGTGCTGACGCGGGACAGGAATTCGTGGTCGAAGTGGTAGTAGTCTGCCGTCATGCCGTCGGTTGAAGTGACGGCGCGCAGAGCGCAGACATAGTCGTAGGAGCGGGAATCGCCCATGACGCCCACTGTTTTGACGGGGAGCAGGACGGCGAAGGCTTGCCAGATAGCATCGTACAGACCTGCGTTGCGGATTTCCTCAAGGTAAATTGTGTCGGCTTTGCGCAGGATTTCCAGTTTGTCTGCGGTGATTTCACCCGGCAGGCGGATGGCTAGGCCAGGGCCGGGAAACGGGTGGCGTTTTACAAAGTCAGGATGCATGCCCAGTTCCACGCCCAGTTCGCGGACTTCGTCTTTGAACAGTTCACGCAGCGGCTCAACGAGCTGCATATTCATGCGTTCGGGCAAGCCGCCGACATTATGGTGTGATTTGATGGTGACGCTCGGCCCGCCAGTGAAGGATACGGATTCGATCACATCGGGGTATAGCGTGCCTTGGGCGAGGAAGTCCGCGCCGCCGATTTTGTTATTGGCGCAGTCTTCGAACACCTCGATAAACAGGCGGCCAATGGTTTTACGCTTTTCTTCGGGGTCGGATACGCCGTCTAGTTGCCCCAAGAACAGTTCGCTTGCGTCTTCGTGGATCAGCGGGATGTTGTAGTGGTTGCGGAACAGGTCAACGACCTGCTCGCTTTCGCCTGCGCGCATCATGCCCGTATCCACGTAAATACAGTGCAGCTGGTCACCGATGGCTTCGTGCAGCAATACGGCTGTCACCGAGGAGTCAACGCCGCCTGAGAGGCCGCAAATGACTTTTTTGTTGCCGACTTGGGCGCGAATTTTCTCGATCGCTTCGGCGCGGAAGGCCGCCATGGTCCAGTCACCGTTACAGCCACAGACATTATGCGTGAAGTTTTTCAGAAGCGCCGCGCCATGCGGTGTATGCACCACTTCGGGGTGGAACTGTACGGCGTAGAATTTGCGATCATCATCGGCGATCATGGCGTATGGCGCACCTTCGGACGCGCCAACAACCTTGAAGCCTTCGGGCAGCGCCGTGACGCGATCACCGTGGGACATCCAGACTTGTTCATGCGCGCCTGCGTCCCAGACACCGTCGAGCAGGCTATTATGTTCTTTGACATCGACATAGGCGCGGCCGAATTCGCGGTCATGGCCTGCCTCGACTTTACCGCCAAGCTGCTCCACCATGGTTTGCTGGCCGTAGCAAATGCCGAAGATCGGCAAGCCCATGTCAAAGATACCTTCGGGGGCGCGGGGGGAGCCTTCGTCCGTGACGCTGCACGGGCCGCCTGAAAGGATTATGCCTTTGGGTGCGTATGATTTGATGGCTGTGATATCGGCGTTGTTAAAAGGCCAGATTTCGCAGTATGTTCCACTTTCGCGAACGCGGCGGGCAATAAGCTGCGTGACCTGAGAGCCGAAGTCCAGAATAAGGATACGGTCATGATGTTCGATCAGATCTGTGTGGAGGTCTTCGGCGGTATTGGTCACATTAGAATTCATGGCGTGTAACATCCTGATTTTGTGGATTTGCTGCTATATGTGTTTTAAACTACTGCCACGCAAAGCGAAACCAAAAATTAATGCTTGTGAGGTAGTATGAGCGCAGGAGTTAAAGCATTTATGACCAAAGTTCGTTGGCAATTCGCAGCAGGGTTACTGGCCGCCATGTTTACGACAGGCATGTCGAGTGCTACGGAGTCGCAATTAAACCCTGATGCCGTTGATGATATCAGAGGTTTGATCACCTATATGGCCACAGAATTGCCCGTCGTGCAGAACCAGCAAAGCACATCGGCGCAGCAGAATTCTATTGAACAAATCGCCCGCCCGCTTAGTGATGTGCTGGAAGGGTGTTACGGCACGCCGAACGTCGCTGATTACGCGATTGCGCTGCATATCGGTTTACAGAATGCCGTGCGCACGCATACAGATGCGCTATATATCAGTAAGGCCGAGACACAGTTTAACGAGCTGACCAGCCATATCGCACAAGCCGCGCAGTGGATTGATTACATTGACCAGAGCTTTGCCGCGCAATACCCGCAGGCAGATAAGTTTTTAGACCAGCTGGATCAAACAGGTATTGTCGAGGAAGAAGACCGCCGCATGACGCTGGAAGGTATCAAAAGTCATAATTTTCCAGAAACCGAGACTTACGAGATTGAAAACGTGAACATCGTGCCGTTTCAATATTACGGGCCGTATTCAACGCTGACATCCCTTGATACGTTTGCCGATCAAGTCGAAGCGATGAAAAAAGCTGCTGCGGCAGGCGATAACCAGTCCTTCTGGTCAAATGCGCCGACGCTTCCTGCGGACGATCTAACTTGCGGCAACTAAGCCCCTTTTTACGCTCTATTATATTAGTTGTGCAGCGCGCAAAATGATGCTGTAATGATGCCTCACAACAATTTGAATAGGGTTAAAAAACGTGTGCGCCGCAAAACCAACGATTAGTTTTGAGTATTTTCCACCTAAGAGTGAAAAGGGTCTATCCAATCTGCTGACCGAGGTTGGGGAGCTTGTGAAGCTGCGTCCGCGCTTTATGACTGTGACTTATGGTGCGGGCGGCTCAACGCGCGAAGGCACGATCAAGACGGTGAAAGAGATCTGGAACGCTCATAAAGTGCCGACGGGCTCACACCTGACCTATTTGAATACGACAAAAGAAGAGCTCGACCGTATCACTGATGATTTGTGGGATGCAGGCATTCGTCACATCGTGGCATTACGCGGGGATATGCCTGCCGATCTGTCATGGCCTTTGGATCCTGATGCCGATTACTACCAGTTCACCAGTGACTTTGTAGAAGGTATTCGCGAGCGTCATCCGTTCGAGATTTCCGTCGGTGCGTACCCTGAAAAACACCCTGACTCCCCTGATCTAAGCGCTGATATTCTGGCACTTAAGAAAAAGTTCGAGGCGGGCGCTGATCGCGGCATTACGCAGTTTTTCTTTGATAATGACGTGTATTACGAGTTTCTGGATGATGCCGCCAAGCATGGCTTGAACAAACCTATCGTACCGGGTCTTCTGCCGATTGCCGATTACGAGAAGATGCTGAGCTTTGCTGAGACCTGTCAGGCCACTGTTCCCCATTGGCTGCGCGAGAAATTCGAGAAGTTTGCAGGCAGTGATGAAGATAAAGCCAAGCTGGCCACCGATATTCTGGCGGCACAGGTTGATGATCTGGCGGCCAATGGTGTGCAGCATATTCATTTCTATACACTGAATAAGGCAGGCATTACCGAAAAAGCCTGCAAGAAATGTAAGCTGGGCTAAGCAATTGTCGGTGCAGGTTCGCTTGCTGATTTTACTGCTTTATCGTGATCTGATGGCGCTGCTTTGTCATCGCGGATAAAGTTTTCATAGAAAGAGCGTCCACCGAGATAATAGCTGCCGCCTGTGGCCGCTGCCGCGAATGTACCTGCCACAGCCAGAGCCATACCTGCTAGTGCTGCGCTAGCCGCATCCCCTGAAGGGCTATCACCGCCGATAATATCGATAGCGGCTAGTGGCAATACAATCTTACCGAGCGGTGCCATGCTCTCGCCCAGCGCGTTGAAAGTATGTTTAATCGGCTCGAACTCGCCATCCTCGCCTACGCCACCGCGGCTAACTCCTGCGGCAACAATTCCTGCTGTGCCAAATAGCGCGCCGGCCCCCAATGCGGCTACGCCCTCAAGGCCAGTGATATGCGTATCATCGACTTTAAATGCGGGCGTGTCGTCATAGCCGAAGTAAGATTCCTGAAAACTGTCGGGACTAATTAGCACGGCGCCATGTTCTGCGAGCGCTTCTTGCGGTGCCTTGTAGTCTTCGATCATTTGAACAATAGATGCCCCAATATCGCGATAGCTATCCGCATGGTAGCTACCGGGCACGATGCCAACGGCCTGCCCCAGACCTACAAGCGGCAAACATAGCGCTGCTACTGATGCGATAGAAAATGCCTTGCCGGCGACATTGGATAACCAGCCCTTTTCAGGGGTATCAGATGGGTGTTGTGACGTGCTCATTATAACCTCCGTTTTACTTATCTCCCGTTCCTTATGTGATTAGGAACTGCAAACAAATAAACAGATGTATCGAACACCATGATCATATCCTCAAAATAATAATTATGTCAAATATATTGTGAATTTGGACTCTTGAATGCCTTTGCCGCTTGGGTTTTAATAGTTTGTTCAATGCACAACCCATGGAGATATATATGGTTCTTGCTACTAATCTTGGATTCCCGCGTATCGGCGCTAAGCGCGAACTGAAAATGGCTGTTGAAGCCTACTGGAAGGGTAACTCTTCACGCGAGGACCTCATGCAAATGGGCAAGGATTTGCGCGCCCGTCACTGGGAACTGCAAAAAAATGCCGGGCTAGACCACATCCCATCAAATGACTTTTCATTCTACGACCAAATTCTGGACATGAGCTGCACGCTCGGCCTTGTGCCTTCCCGTTACAAATGGGAGGGCGGCAATGTTGATCTGGACACATATTTCGCGATGGCGCGCGGCGCCCAGAAAGACGGTCTGGATGTAACAGCCATGGAAATGACCAAGTGGTTTGATACGAATTACCACTTTCTGGTGCCTGAATTTGAAGAGGGTATGACCCCTGCCCTGTCATCAACGAAGATTTTTGACCAATACCAAGAAGCCAAAGATCTGGGCATCCAGACACGCCCTGTGATGGTGGGGCCGCTAACATATATCAATCTGGGTAAACCGCAATATGACGGTTTTGATGCTGCAGCCTTTGGCCGTGCCGTCATTGCCGTTTACAAGGACATCCTGACAAAGCTTGCCGATATGGGCGCGGAATGGGTTCAGATTGACGAGCCATGCTTTGCTGTCGATGTTGACCAAAGCTTCCGCGATGCTGCCAAGGAGATTTACGAACAGCTATCACAGGTTACAGGCGTAAAACTGCTTGTTACGACATATTTTGATTCACTACGTGATAACGCCGATGCGTTCTACAGCTTGCCTGTAGACGGTTTGCACATCGATCTGTGCCGCGGCGCGGGTCAGGCCAACACAGCGGCCAATGATGCCGACGTTTTGCTGGATGAAGCGCTGAACAAAATCGGCGATAAGGTATTGTCACTTGGCGTGATTGATGGCCGTAACATCTGGAAAAACGATTTATCTGCTTCACTGGATAAAATCGAGCGTGCCGTATCAAAGCTGGGCAGCGATAACGTCTTTGTGGCGCCGAGCTGTTCTCTGCTGCACACGCCTGTTGATCTGGATAGCGAAACCGCGCTGGATGAAAAAATCAAAAGCTGGCTTGCCTTTGCGACACAGAAGGTTAGCGAAATTGCCGTGCTTGCCAAAGGTGCCAATGAAGGCCGCGATGCGATTGCCGACGAGCTAACAGCCAGCGATAGCGTGGCCGAGGACCGCAAAAGCAGCAAGCGCATTCATAACAAAGACGTGCAGGATCGTCTGGCCTCTATCACGCCTGACATGAAAAAACGTAAATCACCTTTTGCCGAACGCCGCGAAGTACAGCGTGCTGCGCTTAACCTGCCGCTATACCCCACGACATCCATCGGGTCTTTCCCGCAAACACAGGACATTCGCAAGGCGCGTGCGGCCTTTAAAAAAGGCGAGTTGAACGAAGCGGATTACAAAGCTGCGATGCAGAAAGAAATCCAGACTGTTGTTGATTACCAGCATGACGTTGATATCGACGTTCTGGTTCACGGCGAGCCAGAGCGTAACGACATGGTCGAGTATTTCGGCGAGCAGCTGGAAGGCTTTACCTTCACGAAATTCGGCTGGGTACAGTCCTATGGTTCACGCTGCGTGAAGCCGCCGATCATTTTCGGTGACGTATCACGCCCGACACCGATGACAGTTGAGTGGTCTAAATACGCACAAAGCCTGACTGATAAAATCATGAAAGGCATGCTGACAGGGCCGATTACCATCCTGCAGTGGTCATTTGTCCGTGATGATCAGCCGCGCAGCGTGACAGCCACACAAATCGCGCTGGCTATTCGTGATGAGGTGTCTGACCTTGAAAAAGCAGGCATCAAGATGATCCAGATCGACGAAGCGGCATTCCGTGAAGGTCTGCCCCTGCGTAAAGCCGACTGGCAAGCCTATCTTGATAATGCGGTTGAAAACTTCCGCCTGTCATCTTGCTGTGTTGATAACGAAACACAGATCCACACGCATATGTGCTACTCCGAGTTCAATGACGTCATTGACTCTATCGGCGCGATGGATGCGGATGTGATTTCGATTGAAACAAGCCGTTCGCAGATGGAATTGCTGGATGCGTTTGTCGCCTATAAATACCCGAACGAAATCGGACCGGGCGTTTATGACATTCACTCCCCGCGTATTCCGACCACAGACGAGATGGTTGCGCTGCTGGATAAGGCGGAGAAAGTTATTCCTGCTGACCAGCTTTGGGTAAACCCTGATTGCGGCCTTAAAACACGCGGCTGGTCAGAGGTTGAACCAGCACTGAAAAACATGGTGACGGCTGCCAAGCAAATGCGTCAAAAACGCCAGAGTGCTGCGGCTTAATATTTAAGGAGAGAAGCGTAATGAAAAGATTTAAGCGTATATTTTTGATCCTGAACTGGAAGACGATGTTGATCGCCTTTCTATCAGTGGTGTCGACCTATTTCTGTATCAAAAGTGGCTTTACTGCTGACTTTCCGCTTACCCTGATTGCCACGGCGATTGTGTTTCCGATCGTTTTTTCGATCGGTAATGCCTATAAACGTCGCGAGTCTGCACTAGACGATTACGGCAATATGAAAGCGCACGGCCGCGCTATATATTTTGCAACACGTGACTGGATGGAAAAGCCCGATGAGAAGTCTTTGGCGCGCGCTAAAGAATTACTGGGTAATTTGTTTGAGTCATGCCGCATTTTATTCTCAGAACCTGTTTCAAAGATGCGCGAGAACGAAGATGCCGTGTATAAAGGCTTTTCCGATTTATCTATTTTCATCAGAGAAGAGCTGCGTCAGAAGGGTTTAGCATCGGGTGAAGTATCCCGCTGCAATCAATATTTGAGCAAAATGTTTGTGTCGTTCGAGGACATCAAGCACGTATATCAATACCGCACACCCCGCACTCTGCGCGCGTTTAGCGATTTCTTTATCACGGTTTTGCCGGTCCTTTACGGGCCTTATTTCGCGTTTTTGGCGCTGGAAGAAGTTGCAGGAGGTTTGGAATATATTATGCCTATCCTGTTCAGCTTTATTCTGGTTAGTCTGGACAACATTCAGGATCATCTGGAGAACCCGTTCGACCAAATCGGCGAAGATGATGTCAGCATCAATGTCGAAGAATTTCTGGATCGCTTGTACTAGCTCTACAGCGCCCAAATAATTGACATAATTAATATTATAAGGCTATAATGGCGTGTGCTGAATTGGTAATAGCTAGGGTCTTATGAGTACACGTATTATTCGCAGAACCATGATGCGGGTGTTGCCGCTTACAGGAATCAGTGTGGCTGGCGCAATTGCGTTGACCCCGATTTCAGGTGGTCTGGAAGCAGAAACTATGCCTGCGGATTCCACTCCCAGCTTTACTAATGCTTATGGCCTCACTTACGAAGGCTATCTTACTTGTTCCAACAGTTTTGTGCGCGCGGCCCACATCGAAGACGGTGCCAGAAAATTTTTAGATGCGGATGAGGGGTTTACCCGACACGCCTTTTCAGCAGCACAAATCCTAAACGAGCGCAGTAACCTTGATACAGATGACTGCATTAGTGTTTCTTTGCTTGATATAAACCCCTATTCCCAAGGTATGCCTATATTTTACGGGCTGACTGAAAATGATGTTGTGACTGTATCGTCTTATTTGTCATGGCAATTACCGTCAGCCACAAGACCACCGCCACAAAGACCCCAGTTGCCGCCCTTAAGGTTTGAACAGCCTGCACCGGATCCTAATCCTGACGATCGCGGGCCGCAAATGGCACCGCCAATTCAAGAAGAAGCGCCTCTGAGCGAAATAGACGAATTAGTACAACGTTTAATAGAAGAAGAGCGAGCAGAACGTAGCTTGGCTGCAGAAGCACGCCACGACGACCTGCTGATGCGTCGCTTGGAATATGCTGGCCCTTACACAATTGATTCCGAATTTTGGGATTCCGTATCCCACGCCATTGTCGTCTTGCCCGCAACTAATCAGGGCAACAAAGAGTACGATGCGAAAACAGTGCGTATGACCTATATGGATCGTGCAGATAGTCTTATCACAGTAGGCGCATTGGAAGATGATAACAGCATAGCAAGCTACTCAACCAATCTAGGCCCCGATTTTGTTTGGTATACTGCATATGATCAAGGCTTCTGCTTCCCATACTATGGCACAAATACAGAAATTCAAGATATGGCAGAGCTGTTTAATCGTAGTGATATATATAACTCTGATACTGCTGATCTAGAGCATGCTATGGCAGGTATACCGTCTTGCATAATGCAAGGCACGTCCTTTGTCTCGCCCGATATCGGCGGCTTTATGACCCATGCTGTGCAGCAATATCCTGATTTGCACGAGATGGAAATCATTGTCGCCTCATATCTTGCGACCTCTCATAACATTACAGGTATGTCACCGACGGATTTCTACCCCAATAGCCGCGGACTTGGATTTAACGAGACAGCGGCAGGGCACGGCGCTTTTATGCCCAATGTCTTCTTCCACTTCCTGTCTCAGCTGCGCGAATTTCAGAATGATGAGAGCATTGTGCCGAGCGAATATTTCCGCATTACGGGGTTTGCTGAACCAGAAGTACCATCGACTACGTTAGCGGTTGATTTTGAAGAGAATGGCACCGCCATCAGAACCATAGGCGAGTTTACTTTTATATTGGATAGCGACTTCGATGCGTCACGTGGTCCTGATGCCTTTCCCGATAGCATTGCGATCTACAGCCCGTCAGGCACGCAATATGATTTACCGCTACGTTATTCAAACCTGAACACAACCAATCAAGAGATTACAGCCGGATTTTCGGTTTCATCCTTTTTAGGCGAAAATATTGATGGCACTTGGCACATTGAAGCCCCGCCGGGTTTCGAGATGGCGGCAGCCTCGCTCGAGCATGTCTATGCCGATATCTATTTTGAAAATACGATCAACCGCCTGATTGATTACGCCGTTGAATGGCATAATCAAAACCCTGATGCAACGGCGACAATACATGGTGATATTTGGACGCAGTCCCCTGCCATTGCCAGTGAGCCGCAGCCACGCCGCCGCCAGAATAACGGTCTTGATTTCGACCTTTAAGCCTCTTTTTTACGCAACACTGCCGCGAAGAAGCCATCCGTATTATGACGATGCGGGGCTAAACGCATGAAACCATTTTCAGAAGGGATGCCTTCCGGTACAGGAATTTGCTCAAACTCATCATTACGCGCCAAGAACGCTTCGATCTGTTTCTCATTTTCATCAGGCAGTAAAGAACATGTAGCATAAACAAGCTTGCCACCAGGCTTTACAGCCTTGGTTACACGATCCAGAATATCAGCCTGCACAACGACCAGCTCTTCCAAGGACGGTCCATAATTGCGCCAGCGCATATCGGGGTTACGGCGCCATGTGCCTGTGCCCGTGCACGGCACGTCCGTTAAGACAATATCAAATGTGCCTTTTTGGCGCTTGAGCCATTTCTTACCGCGGTCTTCGGATAGTGCGCGCAGTTCAACGATATCGTGAACCCCTGCCTTCTTGAGGCGCGGCTTCGCCTTTGACAGACGTGCTTCGTCAAGATCCATAGCCACGATACGGCCTTTATTCTGCATGGCAGACGCCAGACACAGCGTTTTACCGCCAGCGCCCGCACAGTAATCCAAAACCTGCATTCCCGGCTGCGCATCACACGCCTGACCAATCAGCTGCGAGCCTTCATCCTGAATTTCGACCCAGCCCTTCAAGAAGGCTTTAGTCTTGGCAAGATAGGCTTTGCCCCTCACGCGCAGACCATTAACCGCGTACTCACATTTATCCGTTCTGATGCCTGACTTATGCAGGCTCTCCTGTGCCTTTTCAACGTCGCTGGACCATGTGTTTACGCGCAAATCCAGTGTTGCGGATGGGATCATGGCCGCCATTTCAATGGCGAAGTCATCGCCAAAGTAACCGCGCAGCTTCTCTTCGTATTGCTGCGGGCATTCGACCTTTACGGTTTCAGGCATATCATCATGCGCGAGAACCTGACCTTCCAGCGCTTTCAATATTTTGTGCTCGTCTTTAGAGAGCTGCTCTGCCCCATATTTAGAACCGCTGAATATTCTGTCGACATCCGCGTTCTCGCCCAGTTTCAACCAGACAATCATGCGATTACGCGGAGTGTCTTTGATTTTGAGCTGTTCAAGCCACCAGCTTAAGCGTGCGTGATGACGTACAATTTCGTAAGCGCTCTCGGCAATTTCGGCACGGTCTTTGGAGCCGATGTAGCGGCGGTGGCGCATATAATCGCCAACCACGCCATCCATCGGGATGCGGCTGCTGGCAGCACATTTTTCCATTATTTCTAGATTCGCTTTTATACGGGCATCAGGTGTCATGGCAGTCCTTTGTTTGGCCTGCTTATAACGCGTTACCCCTTGTAAGCGCAATAAAAAACGCGGATGCGGCTGTCTTGACAGGCTCAGGCAATGCTAGTTTACTAGCGGCATAAATTAATTACGGGAGGTTCTTATGAGCGCAACAACACTATCAAACGAAAACAAAGCGACATATCGTGAAGGTTTGAAATTCCTTTTTAACCCTTCATCGCTGCTAACAGGTGCGACAATCTTTTTAGGCTCGCTGGCCTTGCTACCTGCTTGCGATACAACGACAGCAGCACAAACAACGCCTGATCCGATTGTCATCGCGCCGCCGGCAGCAACGCCGCTATAAATCAGGCTTCATCGATTGTTTTGAGTTTGCGCCAGCCGTAGCAAACTTCGCGCGCTTTAGTAGGGCCGAACTCGACATCTATTTTACCGCATCGTTCACCGCCAATGGCTTTATAGAAGGCATTGGCGTTTTTGTTTTTCTCCAGCACCCATAGGCAGACAGATTGGTGCTTATCGCCTTGCAGGGAATCGGATGCCGCCTTCATGAGCTGTTTCCCCAACCCTTTGCGCCAGTAATCCTGCAAAATATAGATGGCATAGATTTCTGCCGTATAGAGCGGACGGATCGGTGACATGCCGGGCGGCGCGGTGCGGATTTTACCAAAAGACACAAACCCTGCTGCCGTGCCGTTTTCGTCGCGGGCAAGCAGCGTGGTTGTTTCGTCTTTTTCAAAGATATCAGTCCAGAGCGCGGAGCGGTCCTCGATTGTTTTACTATCGATATAATCCTGATCGATAATACCGCCGTACGAGCTGCGCCACCCATCCACATGGATATGCGCAATATCGTTTATGTCCGCGGCTGTCGCTTTGGTAATATTCATGAATTAATACGGGTCGTAATTCTTGCCTGTGAAACGCTGCACTTCGCTGTTGCTGTATGGGCCCTTTACAAACGGGCCTTTACCTTCAACCGTGTTATCAACGTGCGCGGCCAGCATTTTCTTCGCCGCTTCGACAGAAGCCATCACAACGTAGGATTTGGTTTCCGCGCCCATACGGATCACGCCGAAGTCTTCGTCCAGATCTTCAGCCGCCAGATTAAACTGTTTGCAAACTTCGCTTGTGCTTGGCTCTGAACAAATCAAACCGCGATCCCAGTTTGTAATTTCCATCATCAGATAAGACATTTTAGTTTCCCCCCGTTTAGTTTTTGGATGCGGCATTATCGGCGTTCTTTTCGTCCAGCGCAAGCTCGATTGCGTGCAGCATATTGACCGTGCCTTGCATTACGCCTTTGGGGTGTGACCAGATATATTCCGCTGCAGACAGGAAGCCTGCGCCGTTCTCGATATAATATGCGGCGTGATCATTGGTCACAGGGCCTTCAACCACGGCAGGCTTAGGCGTTAGCATATGCCAGAATTTTAGCGCCTCGACCGCAGGCAGCCCGCCCTTTTTCATACCGAAGGAGACAAAATCGACATCCGCATCAAAGGCCGCCGCCGATTTATCAGGATCGTTTTCACAATACAGGCCGATCAGCCCCTTATCATGGCCGAAAATCTCGCGCGCAGCGTCCAGCAAATCCCAGTCTTCGAGCAGTACGCCTTCGGCCTCGATCTCTTGCGCCAGTTCAGGGTGCCCCCGCAGCACGACCGCAATGCCGTTATGTTTGGCAAAGCCTGTCAGCGCCAGCGCCTTGTCTTTAAACTCGGGGTCGTCTTCGTTTACAGCCAGCTCGATGGCATGCATGTTGCGCTTATGCTTGTCATGATTGATCACAAGCGCGATCTGTTTCAGATCCTTGGTCAGGATATCCATCGCGTAATCGGGGCCGAGCTTGATATACAGCCCGACAGGTGATGCGCTGCCTTTTTTAGTCATTGTCTTTAATCTCCGTAATTAGTCGCCGACGCGGTAGTTCGGGGCTTCCTGCGTAACCGTCACATCATGGACGTGGCTTTCGCGGAAGCCTGCGCCTGTCATCTGCATGAACTGCGCGTTTTGTTTCATTTCGGCGATTGTGCGGTTGCCCGTATACCCCATAGAGGCACGCAGACCGCCCACCATTTGGTGCAGCACCGCGCCGACTGAACCTTTATAAGGCACGCGGCCTTCAATGCCTTCGGGAACGAGCTTCTGGCTTTCTGTCACGCCGCCTTGGAAGTAACGGTCAGCCGAGCCGCGCATCATTGCGCCGACAGAACCCATGCCGCGATATGTTTTATATGAACGACCTTGGTACAAGATCACTTCGCCCGGCGCTTCGTCCGTACCGGCAAACATGCTGCCCATCATGATACAGTCAGCACCCGCCGCAACGGCTTTGGCCATATCGCCCGAGAATTTAATGCCGCCATCCGCAATCACAGGGATTTGCTTTTTCGCGCAAGCATCGGCCACATCCATAACAGCGGTCAGCTGCGGCACGCCCACGCCTGCCACAACGCGTGTCGTACAGATCGAGCCAGGGCCGATACCAACCTTTACAGCGTCTGCGCCGACATCGATCAAGGCTTTGGCCGCATCACCCGTGGCAATGTTACCGGCAATGACTTGCAGCTTGTCTGATTTAACATGATCACGAATGCGCTTCACGGTCTCGATCACGTTTTTGGAATGGCCGTGCGCCGTATCGACGACCACGATATCCAGACCTGCATCTGCCATGGCTTCAGCGCGCTCAAAGCCTGTGTTACCCGTACCGACAGCCGCGCCCACCAGCAAACGGCCCTGGCCGTCTTTGGAGGCGTTTGGGTACAGGTCTGATTTCTCGATATCTTTCACGGTAACCAGACCGATACATTTATCGGCTTCATCCACGACTAGCAGTTTTTCAATGCGGTGTTTATGTAGCAGACGGCGGGCTTCGGCTTTATCGACTTCGCCAACAACCTTGACCAGATTTTCTGCCGTCATCAGCTCGCGCACGGGCTGTTCCATGTTTTCGGCAAAACGCACGTCACGGTTTGTCAGGATACCGCAGAGCTTGCCGTTTTCTTCTGTCACAGGAATGCCTGAAATCTTGTAGTAACGCATCAGCTCCAGCGCTTCGCCCAGCGTAGCGTGCGGGTTGATTGTGATCGGGTTAACCACCATACCTGATTCAAAACGCTTTACCTTCTGGACTTCGGCGGCTTGTTCTTCGACTGTCATGTTACGGTGCAAAATGCCCAGACCACCTGCCTGTGCCATGGCAATCGCCATTTCGGCGGCTGTAACCGTATCCATTGCTGCAGAGATAACAGGGATGTTCAAAGATATGGATTTTGTAATCTGTGTTCTGGTATCCGCATCATTCGGGTGAATTTCGGATGCGGCGGGAATTAGCAATACATCGTCAAATGTAAGACCTTCACGGATATTAGCGTATTTAGCGGAAATTTTGGGCATGGGCGTCAACTCCTGTTAGCAGTGAGGATTTGACGCTTATTGATATATAAAAATATGGTGGTTTACCAGCGATTTATTGCTTCGCAGTAATTTTTTTAAGCGGCCTGCTTGATTTTGGCTTCCAGTGCCTCGCGCAGCTCTTGCTCACGGCTGGGATGCGCGAGTGTGGCTTGCGGTGCATTTTCCATGGCTTTGATCAAATCAAAGAGTGTTTCGTTTTCCTGTGTCATTTTTAGACCTCCTGCGCGTACATCGCTTTTATATCACTTCACTTGATAAGCACAATAGCAAATTAATTATGTAAATACAAACTTTATCATTGACCTGCTACGCAAAATATTATACATAATACAGCCATGAGTAAGAAGATTGTCAGTCTGGGCGACTTTAAGGCCCGCAAGGAAAAAGCCGAACAAGCAGCAGAGCGCCGCGAGCGCGAAGCGCAAGAGCGCATTTACGCCGCCCCAGCTTATAAAGGCTTTCTGGAGGTTATGACCCCCACGCCGATCAATCCGCACAATATGCCGATTGTTATGCGCAATGTACTATTTTCCATGGAAGAGCGCCTGCGCATCGCCAAGCAGGATGATCCGAAGGCTCACGGCGTCTTTGATATGCATTTGCGCCTGTCAGGTCACACATTTGATAAAGCCGCTATGGGCGAATGTCGCGACAGCTATGAAGCTGATCTGCGCGACAATGACCCGAAGGCATACGCCCGCATCAAGAATAAAGCCCTGCGTCATAGTGCGGGCGGCGATCAGGAAACACTGCGCCGCGCCGTTAAAGATGCATTTATGGATGCCATGATTGGCGAGACTTATGCTTATCGCGCGGTTGCCAAGCAGCTAAGCGAAGAATTTCCAGGTATGAGCTGGAAGCCTGATTTAACCCCGACATCACCGACAGATTGCACGCCGACAATCGAGATCAGCGCCCCTGTGCGTCAAGGTCATGATTTACGTGCGATGCTGGAACGTTATTTGTTCAGAACAGAAAATCCCGAACCCGGCGAAGGCCCTAAAAAGCCGCCGCATCTAAAGCCTGTCTAATTATTCTTCGTAATAATCGTCTTCGGTATCTTCATCAATACCTTTGAAGCCTGTTGCGACAAGGAACTGCTCGGCGCTTTCCTTGCGGGATGATGGCGGCTTGACGTGTTTCACGGATTTAAAATCGCGCTTCATCTGTTTCAGCAATTCATGCTGCGCGCCGCCTTGGAAGACCTTGGCAACAAATGCGCCATCAGGCTTCAGAACATCTTTGGCAAAATAGTATGCTGCCTCGACCAGTGCGATAATGCGCAGGTGATCCGTATCTTTATGGCCAGTAGTGTTGGGCGCCATATCGGACAGCACAACATCCGCACCGCCGCCAATGGCAGCCACAAGGCATTCAGGCGCGTCATCCGCCATGAAATCCATCTGGAAAAACGTGATGCCCGGCATCGGATCAATTGGCAGCAAATCTAGCCCCACCACATTGGTCGCGCCCTTTTGAACGGCCACCTGCAGCCAGCCCCCCGGGGCAGCGCCTAAATCGATTACAGTCTGGCCTTTTTTGAACAAGCCTACTTTTTCATCGATTTCGAGAATTTTGAATGCCGCACGCGAACGATACCCCAAGCGCTGTGCTTCAGATACGTAATGGTCATTTAACTGCCGTTGCAGCCAGCGCGTCGACGATGTTTTACGTCTTTTCGCGGTTTTCACGCGCTGCGTAGCCTGACGGGCGGTTCTTCTCGGTTTCTTCTTATCGGTCATGGGTCTAGCTTATAACATCATAAGTACGGTTGATACCAGAAAAGCTGCAATAAATATGGTGATAGAGGCCGCTAAAAACACGACTTTCTGCGTTCTGTTGGAAAAATTTGCCAAAATCAGGAACAAAGCCATGAAAACGCCGTATGTCAGTAACCCGCGGGTTTGAATATGCGAAGTCATAAAAGGAAGGATTCCGGTTTCATACCCCGTATAAACCATAAGTTCGATCTGCATACGCATCATCAGCAGGCACGCGGCAATAAAGCCCAGCGTTAACCAGCGGAACTTCGGGGCAACAGCGAAAAATCCCAAAGGGAGCCAAAGCAGATCAATCCATTGATAGATGAGTGAACCCATATTACATTAATAAGGCGCTGATTTTGCGCAAAACGTTACCGAAAGACATTCAATTGATGAATCATACCCGTTTTCCGCACCATCTGAACAGAGGCTTTTTGGTTTTCTTGCTGGCATGCAGCGTGATGCTATCACTGATTGCCACCGCAAAACCTGCCTGGGCTGCCGGTAATCCTGTTATCATACGCGATACAGAGATCGAAACCATGCTCAAGACTTGGGCGAAGCCTGTCATTCTTGCTTCAGGACTAGACCCAAGGGCTGTGAATATCATTCTGGTGCAAGACCCGAATATCAATGCGTTCGTTGCGGGCGGGCAGAATGTCTTTATTTACACAGGCCTGATTACGCGCTCAGAAAATGCGTCCGAGATTGTCGGCGTTATTGCCCACGAATTAGGTCACATTCGCGGCGGACACCTGATCCGCACCCGCGGCGCGCTTGAAAGTGCCTCTTACGAGAGCTTGCTGGGCACAATTCTAGGTATTGGCGCCGCCGTAATTACAGGCGAAGGCGGCTTAGGGGCGGCGATTTCAGCCGGTGTATCCTCGACGGCCGCAAACAAGTTTCTGGCCTTTAGCCGCGTGCAGGAATCCAGCGCGGATCAGGCTGCACTCGACTACATGGAAAAAGCCAAAATGAACCCGCAAGGTCTTGTAACCTTCATGCAGAAACTGGAAGATCAGGAATTGCTGCCGGCTTCACAGCAAAGCGAGTATATGCGTACCCACCCTATTACCCGTGATCGTGTCAGCGCTCTGGAAGCAGGCCGCTCGCGCTCCGATTTCAAAGACAAAGCAGCACCTGATGCCTGGAAAGATGATCATGACCGTATGCTGGCCAAGCTGATCGGTTTTATCACGCCCGAGCAAGTAGCGTGGAAATATGAAAGCCGCGATAAAGGTATTCCCGCGCAATATGCCCGTGCCATTGCGGCGTATCGTCAGAACCGTATTGATGAATCCTTGTCATTAATGGAAAGCCTTATCGCAGAGGAACCGCAGAACCCCTACTTTCAGGAGCTAAAAGGGCAGATGCTGGTTGATTACGGCCGCGTTGAGCAAGCCTTGCCTTACTATAAAAAGTCGCTCGATCTGCTGCCTAGCTCTTCGCTGATCCGCACGGCCTATGCCCATGCGCTGATCGAAACCGCACAGAATAATGAGGCGCGCCTTAAAGAAGCGATTGAAAATCTGGAACGCGCCAAGATCGATGAGCGCCGCTCCCCTCGTATCCAGCGCCTTTTAGCGACTGCGCATGGCCGTTTGGGGCATGAGGCAGAAGCCCAGCTTTACCTGGCCGAGGAAGCCCTTTTGCAAAATCGCAACAGAGATGCCAAGGCCCTTGCCCAAAGAGCGGTCAAAGGCTTACCAGAGAATTCTCGCCCTTGGATAAGAGCGCAAGATATTCTGAACTACGTTGAACAATCAAACGAAAGTAACTAAGCTGTCATACGATACGAATGAATATATAGCTTGGTTTTTTAAACAATTTTAGCAAGTAGACTTACAGGAGATACATAGTGAGCGTAATGAAAAAAACATTCTTGGCCGGTGCCGGTGCACTGCTTCTGACAACAGCGATTGCCGGTGGCTTTAACAGCGTCAACGCACAAGAAAAAGCTTATAGCGACCCCGCCTTTGGCGAAGCTGTGCGCGCTTACCTGCTTGAAAACCCACAAGTCATCGTTGAAGCGATGGACGAATACCAAGCAAACCAGCAAGAGATCGAAGCAAAAAAATTCGAGCAGACTTTGTCTGAAAAGCTTGATGTCCTTCATGACCCAAGCGCACCATTTGCAGGCAACCCTGACGGTGAAATCGTGATTGTCGAATTCTTTGATTACAATTGCGGCTACTGCAAACGCGCCATTGGCGATATCCAGACAATCATCGAAAAAGAAAAAGACGTCAAAATCATCTTTAAAGAAATGCCAATCCTGAGCGAGAGCTCTCTGGATGCGGCGCGTTATGCGTTGGCGGCTCACAAGCAAGGCAAGTATTTCGAATACCACACAGAGCTGATGAACTTCCGCGGCACAAAAAATGCTGAATCTCTGGAAAAAATTGCAGCTGATCTGGGTCTTGATGTCGAGCAGATGAAAAAAGATGCGGATAGCGAAGAGATCAGAAATGAAATCAAGACAAGCCTCGAGCTGTCTCGTGATCTAGGCATCCGCGGTACGCCAGCGTTCATCGTTGATGACACATTGTCACCTGGTTACCTGCCATACGCCCAAATGAAGGGTGTGATTGCCGAAGCCAGAAAGAACAAAAGCTAATCAAGCATAGATAGCTATCGAGTATTTGTGAGGGGACATAGACAATGCTGAAACGCAGACCACCATTTTGGCTTGCCTTAATTTACGGTGCTGTACTCCTTGTAGGCGTGTATATGATTTTCCACGCCTACACCGTCCACAAATATATGATGGAGCTTAAAAACACGCCTTTGAACCAAAGTCAGGGGGCGCAGGATACGGACAAGATCATGGTCGAGTTCGTTGATTATCGTTGCAGCCATTGCCGCGCGATACATCCGGTTGTAAAAGAGGTTCTGCGCCGCAACCCTGATGTGAAGGTTGTTTACCGTCACTACCCTATTTTCAAAGATACATCTTTGCGTGAAGCGCAGATTGCGCTTACCGCTGGTCTGCAAGGCAAGTTCTCCGAAGCTCATGATTACTTGATGAGCCGCGGCGAAGAGCCTATCACAGAAGAAGAAGTGCTTGGTGTTGTGCAGCGCCTCGGTCTTGATGTCGAGAAATTTCAAAATGATCGTAGAGGGCCTGAAATTGGCCAGTATCTAGTATTTAATCTGGATGCCATGCAAGCTATCGGCATCTACTCGACACCAATTTTCATTATTGATGACGTCATCTTTCAGCCCTACTCCGCAGATGCGACGCCTGAAATGTTCGAGGAAATCCTTGAAGAAGTTTACGGCTCTTAAAGGCAGCGTTTTATGAGGCTCTTGATCCTTAACGGACCTAATCTGAATATGCTGGGACAGCGCGAACCCGAGATCTATGGCCATGACACTCTGGCAGATATCAAAATCCTGTGCGAGCAGGAGGCCGAAAAATACGGCGCAACGATCGATTTCAGACAATCCAACCATGAGGGCGTTCTTGTTGACTGGATTCAAGAAGCACTCGGCACAGTTGATGGTATCATCATAAATGCTGCGGCCTATACGCACACATCTGTGGCCATTCACGATGCTTTAAAGCTTTTATCCTGCCCGATTGTCGAAGTTCATCTATCCGATCCGCATACGCGTGAAGAATTTCGCCATAAATCCTTTATAGAACCTGTAGCACAGCATATATTCAAAGGACTGGGCAAAGACAGTTATATTGCCGCTATCAAGGCTCTTGCCGCTTAACGCTATTATCAGAGGTTTATTTATATGAGCAGAGGAATAATGGTACTGGTCGCTGACGAGGACGATACAGCCCGCAAATATGTGGCTGGCGTTCTGGAAAGCCGCGGGTTTGAGATTATTCAAGCCGTTGATGTCGGTTCGGCTATGAAGGTCCTGGAAGACTGGAATGTCGATGTTGCTATTATCTCATACCATCTGAAACCCACGAACGGTTTTGAAGTTGCCAAGCATGCGCTGGTCAAGAACCGTAAGACAGGCATGATCATGCTTGCCGATAACCCGACAACCGATGTCCTGATCAAGGCTGGCGAGAATAATATCGGTCAGGTCATGCATAAACCTGTCGAGCCTGATCGCCTGATGGAGTCCGTCAAACGCATTCTGCGTGCCCGCGGCATTAGCAGCGATGCCATGGTCAGTGGCATGGAAAAAACTTACACCCATGAAGAGCTGATGGAACGTGCTCTTGCTCTAGCTGTACAGAACGTCAAAGGGGAACTCGGCGGGCCGTTTGCTGCCGTTGTTGCCGACAAAGACGGACGAATTCTGGGCGAAGGCGTAAACAGTGTTAAAACCCGCAGCGACCCGACAGCCCACGCGGAAGTGCTGGCAATTCGCCGCGCCACAGACAAAATCGATGACATCCGTCTTGATGGCTGCATCATCTATTGCAGCAGTGAGCCCACAATGCTCTCCGAGGCCCTGATTATCGGCACAGGTATCAAGCAAGTGTATTACGGGCTGAGCCATGCCGAGGCCGGTACAATCCGCGCCCAAGATGACAGTATCATGACCGAAATGGCAAAGCCGATTGATATGCGCGAAGTTGTGCATACACAGCTATCCAAAGAAAAGGCTGCCGAAGTTTTCAAAAGCTGGCGTAAAGATTACTAAGTGTTACTGTGCGCTAAACTGGTTAAGGGGCGATGCGAAGTATTCGTCCGCCTCTGCCTTTGTAACGTCTTGGCCTGTCTCCCCAACGATTTGCCAATTCGCTGTCAGCAATCTCAGCGCATCTTCATAATCTGCGCTGTATATTTCAAGACTCGGCTGAGCTTCGATATCAGCCAAGAATTTCAAATAGGCTTCAACAGGTTCGTAGCGTCCTGATACAGCCACAACGCGGCCACCATATTTATGGTACAGGTGCTGCGCGATATTCCACTGGCGCAAGAAACCTTCGGCCATTTCCTGCTCTGTATCAGCCATCATCTTAAAGAACTCAGGGGGCAATGACTCGCGCTGCTTGGCGCGCTGTGCGTAGAAGGTGATGCTGGTTTCCAGCGCTGTTTTCAGTTCCAGCAGGCTTTGCTTTTGCGGGGCTGTCAGATCGGGATTTTCCAGATGCTTATTCACTTCGGCCAACGTGCGCTGATCCTTTGCAAAATTGCTATCCAGCTTTGATTTAAAGGCACTGTTGTAATCAGTTACCTCCTGCGCTGTCGAGCTAATCGCATCACCGAATTCATGGCTTAACGCAGTATCCCAAATGATTGTGCCCAGACGATCCAGACGGCGCTGCTGCAGCGCCACGGCAGGATCAATGCCATTGGCTTTATACTCCTGTGCAACATCATCTTGAGCTTCATCGCTAATTTCCACTTCGGCGCGGCAGACTACTCTATCATGAATACGAGCTACAACTTCGCAGCTTCCCATTGCCAGTTCCTGCGCTTTTGCCGCGGATGGAAACGTCATAATGCTGAGAAGCAATGCTGTTCTTAACCAATGGTGCATATTATGTGCCTTAATACTTGATAAGTCGGACAGTTTCGTTCATTTCTATATATGAACGTAAAAAATAACCAGCGTAGAATCCATGTCTATATTCAGCTTTTTAGGGGTTTTATCCCCTGCCCATATTAATCTGGTCACACTGTTTAGCGGTGGCAAGCGCATTGGCGTTGACGGTTCCGGTAACAAATACTACGAAGCCGCACCGCGCAAAGGCTACAAGCGCCCACGTCGTTGGGTCATGTATAACGGCACGCCTGAAGCGACAAAAGTACCACCTGAATGGCATGGCTGGCTGCACCACCAGACGAACGAAGTTCCCGGCGAATCATCCACATCATTCCGCCGCAAATGGCAACAGCCGCATAAGCCTAACCTGACCGGTACTGATGGTGCCTACAGACCACCCGGTCACGTGCTGGAAAGTGGCAAGCGCGATAAGGCTACAGGCGATTATGAGGCATGGACACCATCTGAATGATGTCCTATAAAGAAAGTCTTATTACTTCAGGGGTCTTGGATTAAATGAAAAGAAGTGTAATCGAAACTGTTTTGGGCGCTGTGGTACTGCTGGTGGCAGCGGTTTTCCTGTTCTATAGCTACAAAACAGCCAATGTGCGCAGTGTTAGCGGTTACGAGATCGTTGCTGATTTTTCAGGCATTGGCGGTTTGGCCGTTGGTGATGAAGTACAGATCAGCGGTGTTAAGGTTGGTTCTGTGACAGCTGTTAAGCTTGATGCCGAAAGCTACCTAGCACGCGTTCATATGAGCATTGATCCTGATATTGAAATCCCTGAAGACACAGCCGCACTGATCAGCAGCGAAAGCCTGCTAGGTGGAAAGTATCTGGCACTAGAGCCTGGTGCGTCAACAGAGATGCTGGGCAAAGGTGGCCGCGTTCCTTATACACAGGCACCGCAAAATCTGGAGCAGTTGCTCGGTCAGTTCATCTTTAACATGCAAAATAGTGATGATGGCAGCGAGATTTAATATCCGCAAATTCGTTCTTGGCCTGACCGCCTGCATGGTTATGTTGCCATCCGCAGCCCGTGCGGAGATGACGGATTATCCGATCATCAAATTACAGTCCCTTGATAAAATCACTGCACGTACCATGACGTTTGAAGCACGCGTGGGCAGTACGGTCAAATTCGGCCCGCTTTATATCAAGATCCGCTCCTGCCGTAAGGCACCGCCAATTGAAACACCTGAGTCTGCGGCATTCCTGCAAATCTGGGAAGTCACACCCAAGGATGAATCCAAATGGGTATTCAGTGGCTGGATGTTTGCGTCATCCCCTGCGCTTTCGCCAATGGATCATCCTATCTATGACGTCTGGGTATTAGATTGCCTGGAAGAGAAGACAGGCACAGCTGATAACGACACACCAGCTAAAACCGAAGAAGAAACGCCTGCAGAACATCAGGATGATGGCGAAATCAGCGATGATGCGGCAGCGGCCACGGCACCTAAAGAATCACCAAGCGAAGAAGCTGAAGCGGCTACGGACTAACTCTTTTATTAAACGCACAAAAAAAGAGCGCTGCTGCGCCCTGTTAGTCTGTCGTTCAACCATTCAAAACTCTAGTCAGTAGAAAAATAAATTAGGCTACTGCCGGTTTGGCGATAGCATCCGCAATTGCATTTACGGCTGTGGCGGCTGTCTCAGCAGGTTCGTGGGTTGTTCCTGCGCTCTGTTCAGCGAACACACTGGTCACGCCGCGAGATGTTAGGATGTCGCTTGCAAATCTGTCCAGTTCTGTAGCCGCAAAAATAGCCATAGCCGTACTCAATTCGTTAATAATTTCTTACTTTTGGAGTATTACCACTTTAACAAT
The DNA here is from genome assembly GCA_012960155.1 of Micavibrio sp. Classification (GTDB taxonomy): domain Bacteria; phylum Pseudomonadota; class Alphaproteobacteria; order Micavibrionales; family Micavibrionaceae; genus UM-FILTER-47-13. The sequence continues at coordinate 40,318 of DUBU01000033.1, forward strand.
TAATTAACGTAATGTCAACTTTTTGTTAATTAAGTGCTCAAATAACTGATTTTATGAAAGAAAATTATCAAATCACATCGTCTATTTTGACGTTCTGTTCTGCAAATAATCGTTTACAAGCGCCGATTCTGAGATATTTTCGAGCTGAAAATCTGGTTGATCGTACAAGCATTGCGCCAAAATTGCGCGATACTCATTGCGGCTGACCTCGTAAATACCAAACTGCTCCAGATGCGGATTGGTAAATTGAGTGTCCAGAATGCTATATCCTCCCTTCCATAGCCGTGCACATAGATGTACCAGCGCCACTTTACTAGCATCATCGGCGCGGGAGAACATGCTCTCCCCCATAAAGGCACCGCCGATGGCTAAACCGTAGAGTCCGCCAACCAGTTTATCGCCGTCCCAAGCCTCCACAGAACGCGCAAAACCCGCCCTATGCAAAGCGACAAACAAATCACGAATACCTTGGTTAATCCATGTCTCAGGACGATCAGCAGCGGTTTCGGCACAGCCATCAATAACGTCTTCGAAGGCTGTATCAATACGAATGTCATAGGGCGCTTGGCGTACTGTTTTCAGCAGCTTTTTAGGAATATGGAGCGCGGAGATAGAGAGCTGCCCACGCATCGGAGGGTCATACCAGTGAAACTCAGGTGATGTGCGGCTATCTGCCATCGGAAATAGTCCGCAGGCATAACCGTTTAGCACATCAGCAATGGTGATCTCTTCACTCATGCGGTTAGTGTGGCAGAGTTTTTAAACCGTGTTAAGGGAATGCTGTTAAGCGGCCTTGGCAGCTTCGGCTTTTTCTTCGAGAACCTTTTCCAGCCAGTGAATATTGTAATCCCCTGATGTGAAAGCTTCTTGCTCGGAGATCCAGTAATGCAGCGGCAGTGTGGTTTTCACGCCATCAACAACTGTTTCCACGATAGCACGACGCAGACGGCGGATCGCTTCTTCACGGTTACGGCCATGAACGATCAGCTTGCCTACCATAGAGTCGTAGTAAGGCGGAATTGCGTAGCCACCATAAATGGCCGAATCAAAGCGCACACCCAGACCACCCGGAGAGTGGAACTGTGTGATTTTACCTGGTGACGGCATGAATGTGTCAGGGTCCTCAGCGTTAATGCGGACTTCGATCGCATGACCACGCAGGCGAATGCGGTCCTTGTTCACGCTCAGCTCCTCACCCGCTGCTACGCGGATTTGCTCGGCGATCAAGTCAATGCCTGTGATCATTTCCGTTACAGGGTGTTCCACCTGAATACGGGTGTTCATTTCCATGAAATAGAACTTGCCGTCTTCGTACAAGAATTCGATTGTACCTGCGCCGCGGTAACCCATTTTGCGGATCACATCGGCCGCCAAAGAACCGATAGCATCACGCTCTTCTTCGCTGAGCGCAGGAGACGGTGCTTCTTCCACCAGTTTCTGGTGACGACGCTGGATAGAACAGTCACGCTCACCTAAATGGATAGCGTTACCATGCTCATCGCCGAAAATCTGGATTTCGATGTGACGCGGCTTTGTCAGGTATTTCTCCATGTAAACCGTATCATCACCAAAGTTTGCTTTGGCTTCTGTACGCGCTGTTTTGAAGGCTTCTTCAAACTCTTCAGGCTTTTTAACAACCTTCATGCCCTTACCACCGCCGCCTGAGGCTGCTTTGATCAGGACTGGATAACCAACTTCTTCAGCGAATTTCTGACCTTCTGCAACACTCTCGATCGCGCCGTCAGAGCCGGGAACAACAGGAAGGCCTAGCGCCTTCACAGTTTGCTTGGCTGTTACCTTATCACCCATCGTTTCGATGTGTTCAGGCTTAGGACCGATAAACACGAAACCGTGCTCTTCGATCATGCGCGCAAATTGTGCGTTTTCAGATAAGAAACCGTAACCGGGATGAATTGCATCAGCATTGGTCAATGCGGCAGCAGACAAAATAGATGGAATATTCAAATAGCTGTCTTTGCTGGATGCCGGCCCGATACAGACACTTTCATCAGCAAGACGCACCGCCATGGACGTGGCATCAGCTGTTGAGTGAACAACGACGGACTGGATCCCCATCTCACGGCAGGCACGGATAATACGCAGTGCGATTTCGCCCCTGTTGGCTATCAGAATCTTCTTAAACATGGTGTCTTACTCGATTACCATCAAAACATCACCGAACTCGACAGGCTCGGCATTTTCAACCAGAATCTGTGTCACAGTGCCTGATTTATGGGCTTTGATCGGGTTCATCACCTTCATCGCCTCAATAATCACCAATGTGTCACCTTCATTGACTGTCTTGCCTTTGGACACGAATGGAGGTGTGCCTGGCTCTGACTGCAGATAAACCGTACCAACCATTGGTGAAGATACAGCACCGGGGTGATCCTGCACTGTGGCAGATGGCGCCTGTGTATTGGCTGGTTGTGGTGTTGTTGGATCTGATTCCATGGACATCGCGCTAGCAGGACCTGCAATTGCTGTACCGCCTGATACAACCATGCCGCCTTTATTTACGCGGATCATCTGTTCGCCTTCCGCTACTTCGATTTCGCTTAGTCCTGTTTCGTCCAGGAGTTCTGCTAATTTGCGGATCGCGCCTTCATCAATCTTCATCTAAACAAGCTTCTCGTTGTTAAACCATAGTACTCGAATATTAATTCAATGGTCTTGATTATAGAAGATTGTGACAAATGTCAAAACGTTCTCTTAGAAACACACATATTCATGCGCGGACAACTCTGTTTTTGTCGTTAATCCGGACTTGCAACGGTCCGAATTTTATTTTAGGATTTTGTAATAAAAAAATAAAAAAGACATCCAATTAAACATAATTGATCGTCGAAGTTGAACAGGGAGTAATGATATGTCTAAAGCCTACAATGGGCCTCCATTCCTATGACATTTTGCGGAATACTCATCGGCGCGCCCTCGTCCCGATCGGCATAGTATTTCCCCAAGCATTACTCAGACATAAAAAGTTATAAGGCGGATAACCTTGTTGGCGTCCTCCCGCGCCGTTAATCCGCCAAAGCGCGAAACTTAAGAGCCTTCGGGCTCTTCTTTTTTGGTTTTTCAAATACCATCCCGTGATAAAATAAGCGCCATGACTGATTTGCATACCCTACATGGTCGCACGGGTGAAAAAGGCGGCGTTATCTTCTGGCTCTTTTTAGGCGTGGCGATGTTTGCTGCCCTGAACATGGCGTTTATGAATATCAACCGCGTAGGACAGCCCGGTGATATGACAGAAGCCGATCGCCTGCGCGCGACAGATATCATGCAGTATGCCAACGCTGTGCAACGCGGCTTGCGCGTCATGAAAATCGAAGGCGTCAATGATACGAGTATCTGTTTTCATACTGATCAATGGGATCATAATGACTATGAATACTCCCCTGCTTGTGACGATCCGACCAATGTAGTGTTTGATCCGCGCGGGGGTTCAATCAGTTTTTCAGAGACTGTCGATGACTGGTTTGGTAATGCTTCGACATCTGCATCTATTAATGATGAAAACCTCTGGGTGTTTTCAGGCCGTCTGGAAGTTGAAAATGTCGGCACGGATGGCGGAGCAGGCACCAGTCAGGATGATAATACAGATCTTTTGATGGTCACAGCGCCCGTAAAGGATAATGTCTGCAAGGCTATTAACGAGATGCTGAATTATGATCCTGTCATACCTTCGGTGTCATCCGGTGTGCACGATTCTCTGGCCAATAATAAATTTGCCGGCGACTATACCGCTGGTGCCAACAAGATCGGTGATTTCGGACGCGAGCGCTGCTTACATGATGATGAAGGCTTTAATTTCTATTATAAGGTGATTTTGGCGCGCTAAGTTTTAAGTGTTATCGAGCTGGGCTCGATCAACTTCTTTTTCTACAAACTCCATGCCCGTGATTTCTTCAATCTCATCAACGGTTATGCGGAATTCCTGCACGGTTTCTTCAGCGCGCTGCAGTATCTTGGGAAGCTCCTGAAAATGGCCACTCAGAAGATATTTCACATGGTTCAGCACATCATTTTCATACATGCGGATTACCTTGATGTCCTTTAAAGGCACAGCAATACCCATGATCAGACGCTTATAGAGTGTCATCAAGCTTTCCAAAGAGTTGATCACCAGAAGCTTCTCTTTTAAATGAGAGAGTGAATCGAGCTTATATTGCATATATGGCAGGTGATATTTGGCAAGGAAGCCTTTGATCTTCTGCAAATCCTTGATGTCGCTGTTATAGGCCATATCGGTTTCGATCGGGCGCAGGAAGACGCGCCCTTCTTCACCTGTCAGCAACTCAACATTTTCCATGATCAACTTAAATAATGCGTTTGTTGTAGTTTCAACGTACTGCAAATTACTTTGCGTTGTCTTTTGATCTACGCCGAAACGGGATTTGGAATCGCTAATCTCTCGCAATGCCTTACGCAATTTACGTTCATCCATGGTACGCAGCGCAGAATTGATTTTACGCATCAACGGTTCTGCTTTTTCCTTGCCGTATAGATTAACCAGCGCCTTTTTAATGTTGGTAAAGTAATCTTCGATTTTTTCCAGCATTTTGCGGGCTTCGCTCATGCGGTCCGTACGGGCAACCAAAAGCTGCTTTTCCTTGCGATAGCGGGCAATCATAATCCCGCTGTCAGCCGTCCATTTAATATTGCGGTAACTGCCAGTAGAGAGTTTGACTTCTTCGGCACGAATTTCGTCACGAAGCAGCGTCATAAAACGGTTTAAGTGCATATAACAGGATGAGAACTCGGTGATATACGACTCAAGCTCATCTAGAACTTGTTCAGCATCCCTTTTGACCCGATCAGCGCCCTGATACTCTTTTTGGCCCGCAAAACGCGCTGTTTCACGACGAATCCAGTCGCGGGCATACTCGAAAAAATCCTTAAACTGCGCGCGCAGCCATGCTTCTTCAGCCTTGACCTCGACTTCGTCGTAATTATCGGCAATATGCTGCAGCCGTTCTTTCATGCGTGCCATGAAAGCCATTTCCACATGGGAAATGTCCGCATTCACGGGCAACCCCATATCTTGCACAAAAGTCTCAGAACTCATCTAGTAACCCTTTTTACCCTGAACCATTCTACGCCGATCAGGTAAACAATATCCTACCAAAGCAGGTAATTTTATTTCGTGGTAAGATATTGATCTATTCTACTTTTTCAAGGATCACGGCAGCGCCTTGCCCGCCCCCGACACACATCGTGGCCAGACCGTATTTCACATCTTCGCGCTGCATAAGAGACGCCAGCTTGCCTGTAATACGTGCGCCTGAAGCACCGAGCGGGTGGCCCAGCGCAATCGCGCCGCCATCAATGTTTAGCGTATCCTGATTAATGCCGAGCTCTTGCACAACGCTCAAGGCTTGCGCGGCAAAGGCTTCGTTCAGCTCGGCCATGCCGATATCGCCCATAGATATGCCTGCGCGCTTCAATGCTTTTTGTGTGGCAGGGACAGGGCCGATACCCATGATTTCTGCGGCACAGCCTGATACGGCAACACTTTTAATTCTTGCCAGAATCGGCAGATTATTCGCTTTGGCATATTCTTCGGAGGCAATCAATGTGAAGGCACAGCCATCTGTTAGCGGCGATGACGTCCCTGCAGTGACAGAGCCATCCTTGTCGAATGCGGGTTTAAGACCTGCCAGCGCTTCGGCAGAGGTATCAGGGCGGATACAGCCATCCACCTCAATACCTGAAACGGCCACGATTTCGTCCTTAAAATTACCGTTAGCGGCAGCAGTAGCCGCTTTTTTATGAGACGCTGCAGCAAATTCATCCTGCTGTTCACGACTGATCTGGTATTTATTGGCCAGATTTTCTGCCGTAACGCCCATGGAGATGTAAGCCTGCGGGTAATGCTCCACCAAGCGCGGGTTTGGCATCGGGTTAAATCCGCCCATAGGTATACGTGTCATGGATTCAACACCGCCACACAAGAACACATCGCCCGCCCCCATTTGGATATAGCCTGCCGCCATTTGTATTGATGTCATGGATGATGCGCAAAAACGGTTTAATGTTACACCCGCGATCAATACAGGCAGATCAGCTAGCTGCACCACAATACGGCCAAGGTTAAAGCCTTGCTCGGCTTCAGGGAAGGCACAGCCCAAAATTAAATCTTCGATATCATCTGCTTTCACGCCTGTGTCTTTGATCAGATCGCGGACAACGGCTGCTGCCATGTCATCAGGACGTGTTGCGGATAACGCACCTTTATTGGCAAAGTGAAACGGAGAACGTTTGTAACCGCAAATGACAACTGATTTTTCCATGATAAGGCCTTTCGTGTGAAATACGATAGAATTTGAGTGGTTAGCTTACCGCGAAGAGGCCACAAAATCCACGGCTTAAAAACAGCAGATGCGCGCTTTATTTTTCTTTGACAACAACGTAAAATTCAGGCAGCTAGAAACACACACTAACCAAGTAATTTAACAACACCACAATAATGGAGAACTAGAGTGGCCGAAGCAGCAGCAGACCCACGGGGTATGAAAAGAATTTGCACCAGTTGCGGTACCCGTTTTTATGACATGAATAATCGTCCTATTGTCTGCCCGAATTGCAGTGCAGAGTTTACAGGCGAAGTAAAACCTAAATCCAAGCGCGGCAAAGCGAAAGCGGACACCGAAGGTCAAGTCAGCAAGAAAACTGCTGCCAATGCCAATACGGATGAAGGTGATGATGAAGATCTCGAGGATGATGACGATGATATGGTTGTAAGCCTTGATGATGTCGATGAAGACGACGACAACGATGATGACGACGATCTAGGCGATCTGGATCTGGACGATGATGATCTGGATCTGGGTGATGACGACGACGATATGGATCTGGGCGATGACCTGGATGACGATGATATCGACGTTGACCTTGACGACGACGACGACAAATAAGTCTTATTTTATGTGCGGTGCGCTGGTATTCGGCGCTCCGCATTATTTACGGCATAGGCTATATGCCGCATTTTTTTATCAGGAGTAAAACCGTGAGCCAACGCAGTGCAGCCTCTTTACGCAAGACAGATATAAGGCCGCGCTACGCCCTGATTTCAGCAGCGATTACCACAACCGTTGTTATTTTCCTGATTTGCCTGAAGGCCTACGCGTATTACCAAAGCGGCTCTGCCAGTGTGATGGCGACTCTTGTTGATTCCGTATCCGACTTTTCAATTTCTATCTGTAGCTTGCTGGCGATCCGTTATTCACTGAAGCCTGCCGATGATGATCACCGTCACGGTCACGGCAAGATCGAGGGTTTATTCGCACTTTTTGAATCTTCATTTATTGCCGGTGCGGCTGTGTTCGTGATTTTTGAATCCTTATCTCGCTTTGCCCGCGGCGAAACGCAGGTTTTTGATCATATGATCGCCATCATCATTATGGGCGTATCAATTATATGCTCTCTGTTCCTGGTACTGGTACAGCGTTTAAGCTTAAAATACGCGCCGTCTCTCGCGGTTGAATCCAACAAGGCCAATTACTCCACCGATATCGTTGTAAATATAGGTATTATCGGCGTTCTGGTCGGTATGTATTACGGTTTGCCGAGCTGGATTGACCCGTTCTGCGCTATTGCCATTGCCTTCTACATGATCTCTACGGCGCGCGGCATTGCCCGCGAAGGCCTTGACATGTTGCTGGATCGTGAGCTTCCCGGCGAAATCCGCGAGCGTATTACGCGTATTACCCTGACACATAAGGGTGTCATGGGGATGCATGATTTGCGCACGCATCGCAGCGGCATGAAAATCTGCGTGTCTTTTGATATCGAGGTCGATGCTGACCTCTCCCTGAACGCAGCGCATGACATCTGCCGCGAAGTGGAAGAAAGCATTCTGAAAGAATTCCCGAGTGCGGACATTCTAATCCATGTTGATCCGCATAATGATACGACAGATAGCCGCCACCGCGTTGACGGAGTACATGATTAATGTCGGTGCTGCTGGCTGATATAGGCGGCACACACGCACGCATCGCGCTTTTCAAAGACAATCATATTGGCGCGGCAACAAAGCATTCCTTAAAAGACTTCACGGACGCCGCAGCTTTGTTCAAGGCCTATGAAGGTCAATCTGATCGCGTGATGATTGCGGCCGCAGGGCGCCTTGATAAAGACGGTGTATGGCGCATCGGCAATCATAATGATTGGGAAATCGACCCGAACGCCCTGCGCGGCCTTGGCATTGATCATACCCATTTCATTCACGACTTTGTTGCGCTGGCGCAAGGGGCGCTCGCGTTACCACAAGACCAGCTGATTACGCTCTACGAAGGCGATGTTGACCATGATCACCAGCGCGTTATAGCGGGTGCTGGCACCGGCCTTGGCCTTGCGATAGCCACACCGACAGGTGACAGCAGTTTTAAAATCCTACGAAGTCACGGCGGGTTTAATCTTGCCGTTACCCATACCCAAGAGCAGATGACCGTTGTCAATCTGGTACGCCGCCTGCAAGATACGGGTGAAGCCGTTTGTTACGAAGATATGGTCAGCGGACGCGGCCTGCCAATCCTATATAAGGCTGTGGCCATGACCCATGGGCTGGATATCGACTGGCCTGCCGAGCCTGATCTAATCGCCCTATCGAAAACAGTCACAGGCGCGCAGACCTTACGCTTGTTCCATGAATTTCTGGGGTATTTCCTGCAAGGCGTAAGCATTAGCGCCCATGCCACAGGCGGTATTTATCTTGATGGCGGCGTCATCCAGAAGCTTTACGAGACAGGCCTTTTTGATCTTGAAACAGTGCTAGGTGCGCTCCATCTCTGTGATAATAAAACGGTCAGTGCGATGCTGCGCAATATTCCTGTTTATCTGGTCAATACCGAGAATGTAGCCCTGCACGGTCTTAGCAAAATGGTGGTTCATGAGTAAATCTGTCTACATCACAATCGATGATACCCCATCAGCCAACAGCGATATGATGATCGACTTTCTGGCAGATCACGATATTCAAGCCACGATTTTCTGCCGTGGTGATGGCCTGGAAAGATTCCCGGATGCTGCGATCCGTGCGGTGCAAAAGGGTCAGATTTTGGCAAACCACAACTATTCACACACGCCTGCAGGGGAACTAAGCTACGAGCAAGCTGTGGCAGAGATCATGCATACCGAGAGCCTTCTGGACGATACATATGAGCGCGCGGGGGTGAATCGCAACGGTAAGTATTTCAGGTTTCCTTACATCGACCGCGGAGATGGCGACAGATTAGAGCGCCGCTTCACAGATATCGCCAACGCTGTTGAACGCGGAGAAAATCTAGCGCTCGGCGGCAATAACAAAACAGAACGGATTCAAAAGTATTTGCGTGATAACGGGTTTACGCAGCCTTATCGTAATGTTACGCACCCGCTTTACCAACACGCTATTGCCAAGGATTATATCGACAGCCTATTTACCTTTTCATCCTGCGACTGGATGATGACAGAGCGCCACAAAGGGCAGTGGCAATATAAGACCATCGAGGATCTGAAATTCAAAATCGATGAAGATGCCTATCTGCAAAAAGAGGGCAGCGTGAGTGTCGCGCTGTTCCATGATCAGGCAGAGATCATAGATGTTTCTATTCATTTGATAGAACATATGGTAGATACTGGTTTCACTTTTTTAAGACTGTAAACGTGGAGTAAGTCATGACTAATCATGCAAAAAAGAACCATTCAAAATTCTATCTGGTCGTTATCGCCGATTATAATGATGATGACGCGCACGGTATTGTGCACGATAACCTTTACTACTGGTTCGATGACCATGATCTGGACATTTTAGAATATGACCGCGTTGATGTGCGCGCCTTTAACACAGTGCATACAGGATATATGCTGGCACGCCGCGCGCTAAACCCGCTCTCCCCTTCCAGCCGTCAGGTGTTTTTCGTGAACACGGCACCACGCATGGATGACACCGCGAAACGCGGCACGAACCAAGGCGAAGGCTTTGTGATGGCAACACTGAAAAACGGCAAGAAGGTCTTTGCTGTAAACAGCGGCTACACGCTGTCTTTTGTTAAAGAGGCGATTGATACAGTTCATAAAATGAACGTTCCTGATGACGTTAACGATATCCCGATGCTGCTGGATGCTTTGCAGCGTGAAGGCAATATCGGCGCGGGTCAGTTCCGTTCAGGTTATGTGTACCCGATTATTACAGCAATTGCGCTCAGCGGCTCTAACGAAAGCATTAGCCCACAGTTTGAAACACTGATCGGTGATGAAATCCCGCTGGATGCGATTCCTGACATCCCTGATAACACACTTGTGTTCCGTGACGGCTACAAAAACGTGAAAACATCCATTCATCCTGACGAGCTCGTCAACGACTTCAATAAATTCGCGGTTGTCGAATGTGAAGGCAAAGAGATCATCGCCCATATTGCCAAGGGTATGTTCAACGTGCCGCTGCACCATTTCTCATTGGCACCGGGCAGTACAATTCTGGATTACGGTGATGGTGAATCCCGCCAGTTTGTCGAGATTGCCCTGCGCGGCGGTCATGCTGCCAAAGCGTTTGCCAAGCAAATCAGTAATGGCGAGCGTTTTGACCCTGTTGAAGGCAACAGGATCACATGGCGTCTGGCAACCGATGAGGATTTCGATCGTCTGGGCTACGGCAAAGACGGCCGTCCGCCTGAAGATGTACTCGAAAGCGCCCTGAAACTTAGTTAAGTTCAGACACCTAATTCGTCATTAGCCACTTTATACCTGCAATAAGGTAGCATTTAGCAGGGCTAAGCTGTCAAAATTTGACAGCTGCCTGTTTAACTTCTATTGGTTAAACATGTTTGAAATTCTATCACGGAAATTAAAGGCTATTTTCAATGATGGTACGAAGAAGCCCGAGATCGGTATGACTTGGGATTGCTTTGGTGTGCTGCATGTAGACGCTTTTCAAATTATTGGTGTGAACGATGATAATACCGTTGATATTATCGAAACAGGCTGGCCGCGCGGATCACGCATCAAACAGGTTAAATGGCCACAATATCTGGATACTATTCGTTCACTGCTGCCCCGCCATAATCATTTAAAATATCTCGGTGTCAGAACTATCACTGATGAAAAAATTGAAGCCGTGAAAGAGTGGCAAAAAATGAAAGATGAGCCACGCCCACTGGATTTCTAAATCTATTGCAGGGCATAACCACGGAATGGTGGTATAACATAACTTACCTGTTCTCTTTTCGTTCGGCATGATTTAGGCTGGTGATATGTCACTCAGCCCTGCAACATCTGAAAGCACACAAGCGATCACCCTGCCCGATATTCCTATATTGGCGGTGAACACGGCACAGGCTGTTATTCTGACCTCTGACGGTGAATTGCAGACCCTGCCCCATGAACAGGCGCGGCTGCTGGTTCACAAAAAGCCAGTGATGGTGTGTCATGCGCCTTACACAAGACATCGTCTGGGCGCAGATGATCTATTTGCCTTTGATTTGCTGGAGCTGTTTGCCTTTGTGCATCCTGCGCAATTTGCCGTGCCGACCCCTGTCGGCCTAGCCAAGGCGCTCGGCCTCTCCGCACCCTCTGATTTCGAAGATTATCCCTTTACCCTGATGGAAGCGGCGCAGGCGCTGCTATCCGATTTGAGTAAAGAAATCAGACCCACAGAGAGTAACGGCATAAAGAAAGCCGATGTACTGGAGATCGCCCACACTATGGGTCTGAACGGCAAGGGATGGCCTTGGGCGCCATTTGCCTGCCGTGCGCTCGGCCATGACTATGATGCCCAAATGCCCATCATGGCCAAGCCTGCCATGAATATCTGGAAACATTTGCCTGAATGGGCGGACCGTGCGCCCGAACCGCCGCCAGCGCATGATCCTGTCTCTGCCAAGGAAGCGCAGGAGCGGCTGGAGCAGATGCTGGGCGTTGGTGATAAGAAAGCTGAACTGCGCGAGCAGCAGCGCGAATACACAGGCCAAATGGCCAAAGCTTTTGCGCCTATGGAAGAAGAAGGCCGCCCGCATGTTGTGCTGGCCGAGGCCGGCACAGGTGTCGGTAAGACGCTAGGCTATCTGTCGCCTGCTACAGTCTGGGCAGAGAAAAATGACGGCACGGTCTGGATTTCCACCTACACCAAGAACCTGCAGCGCCAGATTGACGGGGAGCTTGATCGCCTTTACCCGCACCCCGAGGTCAAAAAGGCTAAAGTCACCGTACGCAAAGGACGCGAGAATTATTTGTGCCTGTTAAATCTGGAAGACGTTGTTGCGGGCGCGGCACTTGCCAAACATATCAATCAAGTGATTGCGGCGGGTATTATGGTGCGTTGGGCTGAAGCTACCAAAGACGGTGATTTGCAAGGCGGTGATTTCCCGGGCTGGCTTCCCGGCCTACTAGGTTGGCAGTACACACGCGGTCTATCGGATACGCGCGGGGAATGCATTTATTCGGCGTGCGATCATTACCATCGATGTTTTGTCGAGAAGACCATTCGTAAGGCGCAGCATTCTGACATTGTCGTGGCCAACCATGCGCTTGTGATGATCAAAGCTGCGATCGCCAGCGATGATGACCCGTTGCCGCCGCGCCTTGTGTTTGATGAGGGTCACCATTTATTTGATGCGGCCGACAGTGCATTTGCGGGTCACTTGACCGCCCGCGAGGCGCATGATTTGCGGCGCTGGATCCGCGGCGCGGAAGGCGGCAAACAATCCCGTGCACGAGGCTTAAAGCGCCGTGCCGAAGATTTAATCGAAGGCGACAATGAGGCGCTCGCCGATCTTGATGCGATTCTGCACGAGTCTATGAACCTGCCGGCTTTCGGATGGTCACGCCGCATGAAAGACAAATCCCCACAGGGTGTGACAGAGAAATTCCTGATCTTGGTCTATCAGCAGGTTTTTGCCCGCGCCGATGGCAAAAACTCCCCTTACTCTCTCGAAACGCAGACCCATCCGCTTATTGAAGAGCTACCGGCAGCAGCAGCGGCACTATGTGGCAAATTACGGGATATACAGAACCCTATGCGCAGCCTGTGTGCGCGCCTTCGTAAAAAGCTGCATGAGCAGGCGGAAACGCTGGATAGCGATACCCGCAAGCGCCTTGAATCTGTGGCTGCCAGCCTTGAACGCCGCAGTGAGCACAACCTGTCAGGCTGGATCAAAATGCTTGAGACATTGCAGGATGATGATACAGACCCGCAATCCGGTTTTGTCGACTGGATGGCGATTGAGCGTGTTGATGGCAAGTCCGTTGATATCGGCCTATATCGCCACTGGATTGATCCGATGGTGCCCTTTGCCAAATCTGTCCAGCCTTACGCCCAAGGGATAGGCATTACATCCGCCACATTGCGTGATGCCACCGAGGACGATGGCGAAAACTGGCGCGTGGCACGCGAACGCACAGGCGTTAATTTCCTATCGCCTGAACCCTATGAGTTTGCAGTGAAGTCGCCGTTTAATTACACCGAGAAGACGCGCATCATTGTTGTCAATGACATCAACAAGAATGATCTAGGACAGCTTGCCTCGGCCTACCGCGCACTGTTCAAGGCTTCGGGCGGCGGCGCGCTTGGTCTGTTTACTGCGATTCAGCGTCTCAAAGGGGTTTATGATCGCATTTCCCATGATCTGGAGCATGAAGGGCTGCCGCTCTATGCGCAGCATGTCGATGATATTGATACGGGGACGCTGGTTGATATGTTTCGTGAAGATACCCATGCCTGCCTGTTTGGTACAGATGCCGTGCGTGACGGGGTCGATGTCCCCGGGGATTCATTACGTCTGCTGGTCTATGATCGTGTGCCGTGGCCGCGTCCTGATATTCTGCACAAGGCACGCCGCGAAGCCTTCGGCAAGCGTCGTTATGATGAGCTGATTACACGTTTGAAGCTGCGTCAGGCTTATGGCCGCTTGATCAGAAGCGCTTCTGATAAAGGAGTGTTTGTGATGCTGGATAGTGGCCTGCCCACGCGTCTTTGCGGTGCGTTCCCTGAAGAAGTGCCCGTGGAACGCGTGGGCCTGGCCGAAGCTGTAGAAATTACAAAAGAATTTTGCAATTAAGGCATTACGCCTCAGTCCTGTAAAAGGCTAGTGGATCAGCCCTTTACAAGCTTGAGAGTTGGCGCTGTTTCTGCAGCTGGTTCCTGTTGTGGCTCTTCTTGCCAATCATTGTCTGAATAAGCAGAACCGCCCATTACAGCTTCAAACTCAGCTTGCATTTCAGCTGTACCTTCAAATGCTTCACGACCTGTTACGGGATCGTGGATGATATACTTAGTCATGTTATTCCTCCATTACCTGACTCAGTGATTTACAACACAACGTTGTAAAGGCGCGTTATAACGCCTAATTGAGAATCATTACCAATCACAAAATGTTACAACCGCAAAAAACCGTGATTTTTAAGTTGCATTCAGAGAGCGTAAAGCCTTATGAATGAAGCGTTATGAAGTTATTCTCTTTTGCCCTCGACCCTAAAAACTTTCAACCGGAAACAACATTTTCCGCTTGGGAGTCCGCGCCTTACAGCCTGTTTTTTGACAGTGCGGACCGCGAGCACGAGCTTGGCAGATACAGCTTTCTATGCTTTTTGCCGATCGAAACGATCGAAGCCAAAAACGGTTACACGACGATTACAAACCGTGATGGTCAGCACAAAGAAGAAGGCAACCCGTTCGAAATTCTGCATGACCGTATAGACCATTACGGCATGAATAAACGCATTAACGAAGCTTTCCCGCCATTTCAAGGCGGAGCCGCCGGTTATTTCGGCTACGATCTGGCGCGCGACCTTGAATCTTTACCTGCTTTTACCAAAGATGAAGGCGTTCCTGACATGGCGGTTGGCATTTATGACCAGCTTTGCGCCTTTGACCACGAACAAAATAAAGCATGGTATCTAACTTATGCTGATAGCCCTGATCACGCACAAAAACGATACGATATGTTTTTATCAAAATCAGAGGTGCAGAACGTACCAGCGAGCACATTATCAGGCTGGCAGAACAGCGTCAGCCGCGCAGAGTACGAAGCACGAGTCCAGCGCATTATCGATTACGTTTACGCAGGCGATATTTTCCAAGCCAATTTATCCCAGCGCTTCCATACCGAAATAGAACCGGGCTTTTCCGCTTATGGGCATTACCTGTCTCTGCGCGAAGCGAACCCCGCGCCATTTGGTGCTTTTATGAATTTTGGCTCTATCAAACTAGCTTCGGCTTCGCCCGAACGCTTTATCAATCATTATGGCCGTATCGCTGAAACGCGCCCGATTAAGGGAACGATCAAGCGCTACGCCGACCCCGAACATGACCAAGACCAAAAGGATATGCTTGCCAGCAGCGATAAGGACCGTGCGGAAAACGTTATGATCGTTGACCTGCTTCGTAACGACCTTTCGAAAGTCTGCGAGGATCACAGTGTTCGCGTTACGCGCCTTAATCATCTGGAGAGCTTTGCCCATGTACACCATCTGGTGTCTACGGTCGAAGGCGTGATACGCGCCGATAAATCCGCAGTAAGCCTTTTAGAAGCCTGCTTCCCCGGCGGCTCCATCACAGGGGCACCGAAAGTGCGCGCGATGGAAATTATTGAGGAGCTGGAAGATACCCGCCGTGGCCCGTATTGCGGATCTATGGGCTATATCGGCTTTGACGGCACTATGGATACGAACATCATTATTCGTACGCTGGTTTATAATGGCAACACCGTATCTCTTAATGTCGGCGGCGGGATTACAGCAGCATCTGACCCCGCGTCAGAATACATGGAAACACTGCACAAGGCACTCGGCTTTTTTGGCGGGGATATCACAATCGAAAAAGAAGACAGCGACAGTAAGAAAAGAGCGTGAGTTTTCCAGTAATTCTGCTAAAATCTTTGTCGGATTAACTCTACCCGCAATTATCTCTCCGAGGGAATTTTCATGGAAACCATTTTAGTTTTAGTCGCGGTCTTCGCCGCATACTCAATCTTTTTGTATAACCGTCTTGTGGCTCTGCGCCAGACACGCAAGAACGCGTTTTCGGATATCGATGTTCAGCTAAAGCAGCGTTATAACCTCGTGCCGCAGCTGGTCGATACAGTTAAAGGCTACGCCAAGCACGAAAAAGAGACTTTTGAGAACGTAACAGCAGCACGTGCCGGTATTGATAAAACATCACAAGGTTCAGGCCCTGATGCAGGTCGTATTAAAGCCGAGAATGCTCTGGGCGCAGCCATGATGAACCTGTTTGCAGTTGCCGAGAACTACCCTGACCTTAAAGCTGACCAGAACTTCCAGCGCCTGATGTCCGAGCTTTCAGATATCGAGAACAAACTGGCTGCTGCGCGCCGCTTCTTTAACAGCGCCACGAACGAGTTCAACACAGCTGTTCAGCAGTTCCCTGCCAACATCTTTGCCGGTATGTTCGGCTTCTCTGAAGAGCCATTCTTCGAGATTGAAGAAAACATCAAGGATGCCGTTAACAAGGCTCCTGACGTTAAATTCGACTAAGGATAGCCTGCTATGGCCGCTATCGGTCTCAAAAGCCAGATCTGGAACAACAATATTAAATCTGTTGCCCTGCTGGCTTTTTATCCTCTTTTGATCATTGCTATTTTTTGGACCATATCTTTTATGGTCGGCTGGATGTCAGGCGGCTATATGCAAGGCAATGATTATAGCTGGCAAGACGCCGTCAATAGTGGTGTGCGCCTTGGCAATGCCTATACCCTGCACTATTGGCCGCTTGTCATGACCATCGTTGCCGCATGGTTTGTGATCGCCTATTTCCTTCAAGGCAAGATGATCCAGAAGCTTTCGCACGCCCACAGCGTGACCCGCGCCGAAGAGCCCGAGCTTTATAACCTTCTTGAAAATCTTTGCATCTCGCGCGGCATGACAACACCCAAACTGCAAATCATTGAAACCCATGCCCGCAACGCCTTTGCCAGCGGCATTACCGATTCCACCTATACTGTAACTGTTACGCGCGGCTTACTGCAGTCTTTGCAGCAGGATGAGGTTGAAGCCGTATTGGCTCATGAACTAACCCACATTGAAAACCGCGATGTACGTCTTTTGATCGTTTCCATTATCTTTACGGGCATGATCGGTTTCTTTGCCCAAATGGCGTGGAGTTCTATTCGCTATAACATGTTTTTGGGCAGCAGCCGCCGTAATAAAACAGATATGCGGATTATTCTGGTTCTTCTCGCTGTAGTGGCGGTTTTATGGGTTGGCTATCTGGCCACGCTGTTTACACGTTTTGCGCTATCACGTCGCCGCGAATATATGGCCGATGCGGGTGCGGTTGAAATGACCAAAAACCCTGAGGCCATGATGCGCGCCTTACTGCGCCTGTCAGGTAAAGATAAGATCCCCGAGGCGACGGGCGATATTGCGCTGATGTGTATCGAGAACAGCAGCAAGTTTATGGGGCTGTTTATGACGCACCCGCCGCTGGAACAGCGTATCAAAGCCATTTCGGATGTCACAGGCACTCCTATTCCCGAGCTAAAACCCGGTCACCGCGCCGAGGAGCGTTTCAAACATCCTGAGGAGCGCAAAAATCCATGGCTTACGGCAACACGTGGTAACCGTAATCCATGGATCAATAATCGTTCAGAAGATTAATTAAGGCGCTTTGGGCTTAGGCGTAGCGTTTTGATTTGCCTCCAGAAGCGGCTCACAGAGCTCTTCCAGTTCATCCAGCAGATCTTCGATGACTTTCAAGCCTTTATTCCAGAAGGACGGATCTTCGATATCAAGACCGAACATCTCTTTTAAGTCTTCGGGTTTCAGTGTGCCGCCCATTTCCAGCATCTTGATATATTTTTCTTCGAAATCAGGCACGCTGCCTTCTTCGTAGACAGTGTAGAGCGCATTTACCAGCGTATCACCGAATGTATAGGCGTAAACATAGAACGGCGTATGCACCAGATGCGGAATATAGCCATACACCGCGCCGTAATCCTTATCCAAGGGAATAGCATCGCCATAGCTGTCGCCCAAGGCTTCCAGCCAGTATCCTGCGAATTCCTCTTCGGTCAGCGGGCCATTGGCTTTGTAATGGCCGTGGATTTTCTTTTCGAAGTCATAGAACGACATCTGACGATATACCGTGTTGATCATATCGTTTACTTTTTCAAATAGCAGCTTGCGACGTTCATCATCATCGGCCGCATTACGCAGCAAGGATTTAAAGGTCAGCATTTCACCAAAGACACTCGCTGTTTCGGCCAATGTCAGTGGTGTGCTGACAACCGCATCGCCTTTATGCTTGGCCAGTTCCTGATGAACACCGTGGCCTAGCTCATGCGCCATAGTCGCGACATCGCGCGGCGTACCTTGGTAATTCAGCATGACCATGGCATGCGCGAGCGCCGCACCACCGGGATGCGCAAACGCGCCGCCCTGTTTTTTCTTTTCAACAGGCGCATCAATCCAGCCTTTATCAAAGAATTCTTTGGCTTTCGCGGCCATTTCCGGCGAGAACTCAGCATAGGCATCCAGCACGATATCGCGCGCTTCGCTAAACGGGATATAACGCTTCTGCTTGTCTTCGAAGACGTTGACGTTACGATCTGATGGCTTAAGTGTGTCTTGGCCCATCAGAGCAGCCTTTAGCTTATAAAAACGATGCGGAATGGACTCATATGACTCCTTCACAGCTGTTTCCAGCGCATCAACGACTTCAGGCTTGATATTATTGGAGAAATGGCGCGCATCCCAAGGATTTTCAAAATTCGTCCAGCGATCATCTACCGTTTTAAGGCGCATCAACTCGTTATGCACCTGCGCCCAGATCAGGCTGTTTTTGTTCATGACCTCAACGAACACCTCGTGAGCAGCTTCGCGGCGCGCAGGATCAGGATCGCCTGCCACGATATCCAGAATTTCTTCCAGACCCAGCTCTTCGCCGTCAAATTCGTAAACCAGTGAGGTGTGCAAATCGTCGAACAGCTTGTTCCAGCCATCTTCAGGGCTTAACTGTGCGGAGTATTTCTGTACTTCTTCATGCGCCGTATGCGGAATGCCGCGGCGGACAGAGTCAATCCATGGCTCTAGCGCCTGTAGATCAGGTGTTTGCGCGATCATGGCTTTCAGGCTTTGTTCATCCAGCTTCTTGATTTCGTTGCCGAAGAAATTCGTTGCGGTTGTGACTTCGGTTGCCCATGTGCCGAATTTCACAAGTTCCCCGCCTAGCGTATTGTCCTGTACTGTGCGCAGCTGGATATATGTTCCCATCTTGCCGAACAAATCGCCGATCTGCTTGCTTTTATTAATCGCATTGGCCAGTTCCTGACCCGTTAGCTGCGCGATTTTGCCTTCGTAATCCGTGGCAAATTCTTTGACCATAGCGGCCGCTTTGGCTTTATCAGCTTCGAGTTCGTCTGATTTGATATCAGGGTAAAAAGCGTCAAAATTCCAGCGCGGCAGCACATCGGCTTTGCGCGCGGCATTGGCATTAAAACTTGGCTTAGACTGGTCCGTCATTGTGATACTCCCTATTTATGTTTTTTGATTACTTCCTGATTAGCACAGCACGACTATAAAGGCCACTTTTGTTTATATGGGAAGTGTGTAACCTGTGCGCATTGGCTTACGAAACTATTGTAAATCTGTTGGGAATCGCTTTGAAAGCGGTGTAAAATGGACTATATAAGTATGGTATAGCGCGCTTTGCAAGTTTATGTTTGAGCGCGTTTTTTAAGGGGTTCAATCTGTTTTTAAGGAGAAAACAACATATGCAACCTGATAACTTTTCGAGTCAGACACAGTCTCGCGCTACCGTAGGGTTTGATGCGGGCCTTCAGGCTCACATGCAACGTATTTACAACCGCATGACATTGGGCGTGCTGGTGACTGCTATTACGGCCTTTGTCGTATCCAGCAGCCCTGCTTTGCTGCAACTGTTCTTGGGCGGTCCGCAAATGTACATCGTGATGTTTGCGCCGCTGGCTTTGGTATGGTTCGGCTTTAACCCGATGACAATGTCTCAAGGCCGTCTGAAAGCAACGTTCTTTGCCATCAGCGCCCTTTACGGTATCAGCTTTTCCGTGATCTTGCTGGCCTATACAGGCGAAAGCATTGCCAAAGCGTTCTTTATCGCTTCGGGTATGTTCGCAGGCCTTAGCATCTTCGGCTATTCAACCAAGAAAAATCTGGATGGCTTGATGACATTCTGCATCATGGGCGTCTGGGGCGTTCTGATCATGGGTCTTCTGAATGCCTTCATTTTCAAGAGTGAAGCCCTGTTTGATATCGTATCAGCGGTCGGCATCATTTCTTTTGCGGGTATTACAGCATGGCAAACACAAGCGATGAAGCAAATGTACCACCCGGCATCAGGCGACGAAGCCAATAGCCGTATGGGCTGGTCAGCGGCGTTGACGCTGTATATCAGCTTTATCGCACTGTTCATGCACATCCTGCACTTTGTTGGTCAAAACCGCTAAGACAGGATGTCGTACAGAATTTTGTGAAAGCCCGGCACATGTCGGGCTTTTTCTTTTGTAAGCAATGACTTACGCCCGTATGCAAATTGCAAAACTTGTCAGATATTAAGACATCTGCCCGTAAAATCACCGTATGACACGCATATTGCTTATCGAAGATGACCGCAGCATTGCCGCGCTTTATATCGGAGCGCTGGAAAAAGACGGCTATCACGTTACGCTATGCGCCAGCGGGGCGGATGCGCTAGCTGCTTTACAGGATGCCGCACCGCATATGGCCTTACTGGATATAAAGCTTCCTGATATGGATGGCTTGACGGTGATGGATTATCTAGCGCGGCATCACCCCTGTTTGCCTGTCATCGTGATTACAGGTCACGGGTCGGTTAATACGGCTGTTGATGCCATGCGACGCGGTGCCGATGATTTTCTGGTAAAACCCTTTAGTACAGAGCGGCTGTTAAGCGCCGTGGCCGGCACCCTTGCCAAAGACAGGGATGAAACCGTCCCCCGTGCCATTGCGGGACTAACAGGCCATGCCGAACACAAACCCGCGCAGCGCCAATCCTTCGGTGATTTTATCGGCGGGTCTGCTGTCATGCGCTCCGTGTTCAGTCAGATCGAAAATGCCGCCCGCAGCGATGCCACGGTCTTTATCACGGGCGAGTCAGGCACAGGTAAAGAAATCTGCGCCGAAGCCATTCATAAGCACAGCAAACGGGCACTGAAGCCGTTTATTCCGATTAACTGTGCCGCCATCCCCCGCGATTTGATGGAATCAGAGCTGTTCGGACATGTTAAAGGCGCGTTTACGGGTGCGATAACCGATCGGCACGGCGCGGCGCATATGGCCAATGGCGGCACATTATTTCTGGACGAAATTGCCGAGATGAACCGCGATATGCAGAGCAAGCTGCTGCGATTTTTGCAAAGCCTTTCTTTCCAGAAAGTCGGCGGCAGTAAAATTGAAACCACAGATATACGCATTATCTGTGCCACCAATAAAAACCCGCTGGACGAGATTGATAGCGGCCAGTTTCGCGAGGATCTATTTTACCGCCTGCACGTTCTGCCAGTCTATATGCCGCCGTTAAAAGATCGCGGTGATGACGTAATTGATATTGCGATGGCTTTCTTGCAGCGTTTTACGCGCGAAGAACAAAAGAACTTTGTCAGCTTTGATGAAGAGGCAGAGCGTAGACTGCGTTCCTATGACTGGCCGGGCAATATTAGACAACTGCAAAATGTTATCCGCAATGTCGTTGTCATGCATGAAGGCGATATCGTCAGTGTGCATATGTTACCGGGCGGATTACTGCACGGAAAGAATTCAACGATACCCCTTATCCCGAGCAAGACGACATCTTTTGAAATCAAGCCGCTGGCACAAGCTGAGCGAGAAATTATCGAGTCCGCGATACGGGCTTGTGATGGGAATATTCCTCAGGCTGCGGCGGCTTTAGAAGTCTCGCCATCGACTATCTATCGGAAAAAAGCCTCATGGGATGCCTCGGATTCAGCTAAATAGCCACGCTTGTCAAAAATTGTTGATTCTTTGATACGGCGATAGTATGGTCTTGTCTCTTCGCAGGTCACAATACTGTGAGGGCCCGTAGCTCAGTTGGGAGAGCGCTACAATGGCATTGTAGAGGTCGTCGGTTCGATCCCGATCGGGTCCACCATTTCCCCTTAGATA
>DUBU01000034.1 GCA_012960155.1 Micavibrio sp.
CACCATGGAAACTGCGGTCAAAGTTATCGAAATGGGTCGCGTAGCCAAAATACTTGGTTTCCGAGCGCATTAGCAAATCAGGCAAGGAAAACGGTTTGATACCGACACTCCTGGGGGTTGCGTAATCGCTTCTCTGCTTTGCTTCAGCGTATTCTTCATCGCGTTTTTTCTCGTCTTCAAAATCCCAGCCTGTCAAAAAGCTCAGCTTAACCTTGCCCCATTTTTTCGGCTTTTGAGTAGCGAGCGTTTCCAAGCGCTTCATAAACTCTTCTGCAAAGGGGAAGTTGCCGTTCACGACGCTGTGCACCGGCTCTAGCAGCTGTTCATGTTCTTCGATGAAGCCCCAGAAATCTCTCTCCATCATTTTCCAGTCAACGGTTTGCAGTGCGTCGCGTTCTTGAGCTTCGCGCTGTTTTTGTAGTGTGTATTCACTTGCATATAAATGCGCTGCTGTTTCAGGTTTTTCGAAGCGTTTCTTGTATATCAGTCGGCGTTCTTCTTCTGTAACGATCAGGCCTGTGATATTGCCTTGATCATCAAATTCAAGGTGATCAAATTCCAGATCGCCACCATCACCGTAAGAGCGCACACGCCATTCAGGGATGGCATTCCCAGTTAAACGCGGATCATCGCATTGCAGCTTTAACGCCACGCGCTTAATTACGTCGCTGTCATCTTTACCATCTAGCGCCCACTGCACCTGATTTTCCCAAGGAAGGCGCAGCTTACCTTTATCCTCAAGCTCATTTCTTATGCTCATGCGTCTAGGCCACTCAAAGCGACCGCTGTAAAGTTTTAGCGCTGAAATACCGTTCTCATAAGGTTTTAAAACCTGCTCTGCTTGCTCATAACGTCTTGCAAATGTTATGGCTTCTTCGCGTGTTTGCGCTGCCCAAAAGGCTTCGGCATCTGTTTGCAATCTCATAAAGACAGGCGGTATCGCCTCTTTCAATCTTTGCGAAGCACCGCCTTCACCATTATCCCGACCCATGCTGATACTGTGATCGAAGTCGGACCACATACCACCATATTTTTTGATATCTTCCTGCTCTTCATCAGTGATCGGGTTCATTATATGGATGAACTGTTTTAAGACCCATTCGTAATGCACTCCGTTATCATGACGGCGCCATCTGTGCCCCTCTTCTTTGCGTCTCATAAAGGACCTTAGCTGCTTTGCCGCTTCTTCCTTTACCCCCGGCTCATTCTTCAAGCCGCGTAATTCATCCATGGCTGTAAAAAGGCGCAAGGCCATCAGGCGATCTTCGATCGAGAACTTGATGTAGTTTACTTGCTCTCTTTCTTGCTCGCCTTTGACTGTGCGGTAGTTGTAGTCACGCTCTCGAAGCTCTTTCTTGGACAGCTCTTGACCAAAATACTTTCCAATCAGAGACACTTTGCGCGCAGCGTCAGCCTGTTCAAAGTCATGCTCCTGCTTGAAACGATCGAAGGTACTTTTAAATTGCACTGCGTCAGCGGCAGCCTGAATATCCTCAGGTACAGACGTCCATTCATCTGTCATGCGCTTTGTAAGCTGCAAATCTGCTAGCGCCAGCTCGGCATTGCGGATACGATTACCGTAGGACGGATGCACATCGAGCATATCAACGACAGAACGACGCATATCCCAGCGGCTTTTTTCCTGATCGCGAAGAAGCTTAAAGAAACTGCCTAATGCCGCAGGGTTGTATCCCGCCTTGCCTGCCTCTTTGATACCATAAACATCACCGACCGTTTCTTCACCGCGACTGTTGCCCATGTCTTGCCATTTTTCATGGCGACGCAAGTGGAAACGCTCATGCCCCAAAATCGCGGCCAAGTGATCTTCGCCATAACCGTTTTCGATCAGCATATCCCATAAACCTAACGAGACCACCAGCACTGGGGGTGTTGCCTCTGTCAGCACAAAGGCATTTACATCATTTGTATCGGATAAAAATAGTTGCAGCGGCGGGCACGGTTTATTAATGCTGGCCATTGCCAGTTTATCCAATATCCCCTGCACATATCCCAGCACCTTATCCGCATTTTCATCTTCGCCATATGGAATGAGATTGTAGGCTTCTATGATAATTTTAGGTATCTCGCCATCTTCCAGGGCGGCACTCATATGGCGTCTATATTCATCGCTATCGCGGCTGGCGCTGTATGATACGCCTATCGTCTTTCCGCGCTTCATACTACGTTCGACTTTATCAGACGCTTCTTCGGCGCTTTCATCATTTGCCGTCACTACATCAGTCTGGGTCTCAGCAGACTGGCCGCTTTCATCGCCCTGCTGATTGTCCGCATTTACTATGTGTTCTTGTTCTTGATCCGTCATAGATCCTAGCGCCCTTGCTTATAGACTATAAATAACGGCGCAGACTATCATAATATGTAAATTATTGTCCAGTTTTAGAATACTGTGCCTTTCGAACTACTACTCTAAAAGGCCTACTCAGTATACGATGCTGATACTATTGAAAAATTTTATTGTACATTTCTACAGTTAGTATAATAATAAAAATACGCACGTGCCTATGGCCCCTGGTTGGTTATGCTACGACGTAAATTTTAACGTTAACTTGGGGCTTGCCCCTGTAGCATAGGGTTTACATTGTATGACCGACGACCTTTTAACGGGGGCGCAAGAGCCTTCCGTATATAGCTTTTCTCTTTCCGATGATCAGATTGCATTGCAGAGTGCTGCGCCGTCTTATGTTGATGGCGAGATCACAGATGATTACATCCGTGACCTGAACCCTGCTTTGCCTGTCCCGATCCTGCACCCGCACAGACTGGTAAAACGCACCGAAGAATTCGTGGAAGCGTTTACAGGTAACGTGATGTATGCGGTGAAATGTAACCCCGATAAAATCATGCTGCGCGCGATTTACGAAGGGGGCGTGCGCCGTTTTGATGCAGCCTCTATTGCTGAAATACGCCTGATCCGCGGCCTGTTTCCGGATGCCCAAATTTATTTCATGCACCCGATCAAAGCGCCCGAAGCCATTCGCGAAGCCTATGTCAATCATGGCGTGCGCGCTTTTGTTCTGGATTACGCGGGTGAGCTAGACAAAATCCTGCACGAAACCAATGCCGCGCCTGATCTGGAGCTTTATGTACGTATGGGCGTGCCAAAAGACACAGAAGATGGCGGCGTTGCCACAGATTTTGCCCGTAAATTCGGCGCGAAGCCCGATCTTGTCAAAGAATTGCTGGAGATGTGCCGCCCTTATTGTGCGAAACTGGGCTTAAGTTTCCACGTTGGCACACAGTGTTCATCACCTGATATCTACTCAAAAGCTGTCTCATGGGCAGCCTATGCCATTGGTGCCAGCGGCGTGAATGTCGAAGCGCTTGACGTTGGCGGCGGCTTCCCTGCCGAACTGAACGAAGCAAGCCCGATACCGCCTATTCAGGAGTTTACAAACGCGATTGCCAAAGCGATCAATGATTACAACCTGCAAGATCTGGAATTACTGTGTGAAGTCGGACGCGGCCTTGTCGCCTGCGCTGGGTCACTGGTTGTGCGCGTTGAAGGGCGCAAAGATGACCTGCTATACCTTAATGATGGCACATATGGCGGTATCTTTGAGGGCGGCGGTTCTGTTGGACTTCCTTATCCTGCGCATTTGATCCGCCGTCATGAAGACGGTCAGCAGGTTGCGCTGAAAGCATTCCGCTTTGCAGGGCCGACTTGTGATTCCGTTGATATGATGAACGGCCCGTTCATGCTGCCCGAAGACATTCAGGTTGGCGACTGGATCCGCTTGGAGCAGCTGGGCGCCTATGGCGAAGTATCCCGTACAGATTTCAACGGCTTCGGTGCCGTACAGAAGATTATTGTCAGAGCGCATCGTCAGCAAGAGGACAATCTGCAACTGGCACAGCTGTAATCTAGAACAAACTTCATCAGGGGAAGGTATTATATGAGCGCACTTAGCGTTTTCGTTATTCTGTATATGGTCATTTCCGTGGGCGTCGGTCTATACGCTGCCCTGCGGGTTAAAAGTTCAACAGATTACGTCCTCGCGGGGCGCTCGCTTCCTATCTATGTGACGATTGCCACGGTTTTTGCGACCTGGTTCGGGTCCGAAGCCGTTCTGGGGATGCCTGCCACTTTTATGGAAGAAGGGCTGGGCGGTATTGTCGCCGACCCGTTCGGGGCGGGTCTGTGTCTTGTGTTTGTCGGTGTCTTCTTTGCCGCACGCCTTTACAGGATGAAGCTTCTGACCATTGGCGACTTTTATCGCCAGCGCTATAGCCGCACCGTGGAAACACTAGTCTCCATTGCTATTTGTATTTCCTATCTAGGCTGGGTTTCCGCGCAGATTGTGGCGCTTGGCCTGACCATTCACCTGATTTCAGATGCCGCGATCAGTTTCGAGCTCGGCATGGTTTTGGGATTATCGGTGGTCATGCTTTACACCATTTATGGCGGTATGTGGTCCGTTGCGATCATGGACTTCATCCAGATGATGGCTATTCTCGCGGGTCTGCTGGTGGTTGCCTTTATCATTGCGGGCAAGCTAGATGGCGGCGCGATGGCTGTTATCGACCATGCCGCGGCCAATAATAAATTTGATTTCTGGCCTGATTTGAACGCCGCGGCGATCCTTGGGTTTATCGGCGCATTTGTAACTCTTGCACTCGGCTCTATCCCGCAGCAAGACGTATTCCAGCGCGTGATGTCTGCCAAAGATGAAAAGACCGCCGTGCGCGGTACTGTGATCGGCGGCAGCTTTTATATCCTGTTCTGCTTTGTACCGATATTCATTGCCTATGGCGCGACACTAATCGACCCGTCGCTGATTGACACCCATATGGGTGAAGGCGGTGATCCGCAGCGCATTCTGCCGGAATTTATCCTGAATGACGTACCGATGGTGGTGCAGGTGCTGTTCTTTGGTGCGCTGCTGTCTGCGATTATGTCGACGGCATCAGGCACATTGCTCGCCCCGTCTGCCATTCTGGCCGAGAACATCTTCAAAGAAGCGTTCAAGCTGAATGAAAAGCAGCTGCTGCGCACTTTGCGTCTATGCGTTTTTGGCTTTGGTCTTGTGGTGCTGGGCTATGCGTATTTAAGTACGTCTGCCGGCCTGAGCATCTTTGAAATGGTCGAGAATGCGTACCTTGTAACACTCTGTGGTGCTTTTGTTCCGCTGGCCTTTGGTGTTTACTGGTCCAAAGCCACCAATGCCGGCGCGCTGGTCTCGATTGCGCTTGGCGTTACGACCTGGGCAGTGCTGGAGGCCTTAAACATCCGCATGGATGGCATGGGCGAAGCGATGACTGTTCCGCCGCAGCTGGCCGGCCTGTTCATGGCGATTGTCGGCATGCTGCTGGGTAGCCTGATCCCCCAGCTGAACCAAAAGAAAGCTTAAGCTAGATATTAGGATGTGATGAGTACGCCCGAGGCTTCGAGGGCGACTACATCACCCATGCCTGTCACCCCTGTGATTGTTGCAACATCGGCGTAGTTCCCCAAGCCAGCCACATCGACGCGCAGGATTGAATCTGCACCGCTTGTCGTGATCTGGACGAATTGTGACAACAAGCCAGATAGCGGGTCATAAGCGCTCAGCAAATCGCTGATATCCAAATGGTCATTTGATAGGCTGAAATTATGGACGATATCGACGTTATTCGCGCCTGTTTGGCCGAAGTTAAATGTATCTTCGCCCAGTCCGCCGAAGAGAATATCGTTGCCCCAGCCCCCATCAAGGAAGTCTGTGCCGTTTCCTGCGTAAATTTCATCATTCCCAATCCCGCCATAGGCAAAGTTATCGCCGCCGTAATCACCTGACATTGCATCAACGCCTTGTGTATTAAGGGCGCTAAATACATTTCTATTAAAGTCATTGGCACTGTTATATATCGCGCTTTGAATTAACGGGCCGTGTGCGCCTGTATCGGGATCAACCGTAATCATAAGCGTCCTCGCGGCAGGGCCTGTCACAGCACTGAACCGATCATCTGCATCATTATTAATCGCGGTAATCATACGATTACGCGTGTTGTTACCATTATTGCCTTCATTGAATGAGAAGACATAGTTGTTATAAGTATCCCCACCATCAAAAGACATGCTCAGCGTCAAGGTTGCCGGTCTGTTATTATTATAATTAACGCCTGTAATATTAAGCGTGAAGACGGTTGCGGACGCATCCTGCGTACCGACGAAAGCATCATTAGGGCCCATATAGATGATATCATTCCCTGCATCGCCCGACAGGATATCATTGCCCTGCCCGCCATAGAGTGTGTCATTGCCTTTACCGCCAAAAATAACGTTCGCGCTATTATCACCTGTGAGCGTGTCATCAAAGGCCGACCCTGTTAGATTTTCAAAACCCGAAATCGTATCCGTACCAGCGCCGCTTGTGTTTTGTACAGTTGTGGTTGCCAGATTAACGTTTACAGCAGCGCTTGCAGAGGCGTAGCTGACGGTATCATTACCTAGGCCGCCAACCATAATATCGTTACCTGCGCCGCCGTCGATGGTGTTATTTTGGTCATTGCCCGTCAGCACATCATTAAAGGCAGAGCCTGTAATATTCTCTACATTCAGGATGGTATCCGTGCCTGCCCCGCCTGTGTTTTGCGCGGCAGTGATATTCAGGTTCACTGTCACAGCTGAGGCTGCCGTGCTGTAATCAACGGCATCCACACCGTCGCCGCCATCCATGTAATCATTACCTTCGCCGCCGATCAGGATATCCGTACCCGCTAAGCCATAAAGCGTATCGTTACCTAAACCGCCGTTCAGCGTGTTATTAAAAGCGTTCCCATATAGCGTGTCGTTTGCCACAGTCCCTGTCAGGCTTTTGTTACCTGTTGCGGCAACTGTAACGGTGAGTGCATTCCCCCAGCCTACACCGCCCAGCGCAAATGTAGTTACGGACAGGTCGATCGTGACATCGTCAAACACCAAAAACTCGACATCGTTATAGATTTTATCCGCGCCGTAACCTGTTAGCGTCTTATCATTCGTGTCCATAACAGTGATATAATCGGCATGGTCACGATAGATAATGAACCCCGCGTTCAGCGTATCCCATTGAGCACTATCAATACCGTTACCGCCCCAAATCTGGTCAGCGCCTGCGCCGCCCAGCAGCGTATCATTACCTTCACCACCATAAAGTTTGTCGGTGCCGGCACCACCATCCAGATAGTCATCACCGTCTTCACCATACATACCGTCATTGCCGCCATATCCGTACATGACATCATTGCCTTGGCGGGCGTACATAATGTTACGGTCATCGTTACCGTGCATGATATCCATGCCCGCAGTACCGTTAAAATTATAAAGCCCTGACGCAGGTGCCGTAATAGTGTTCGCACCGCCCCAAGCTGCACCGCCCAGAATGAATGTTGTTACAGACAGATCAATTGTCACGTCGTTAAAGACAATGAATTCGACATCGTTATAGACACGATCCATACCGTAGCCGTTTGCGCTGACATCATTAGTGTCCAGCACATTGATATAATCCGCATGATCACGGAAGATGATGAAGCCTGTACTGTCTGTTTCCCAGACTGCGCTATCGATACCTTCACCACCATAAATATAGTCGGACTGCGCGCCGCCGCTTAGAAGGTCATTGCCTGCGCCGCCATAGAGTTTATCCATATCGCCGCCGCCATACAGCTTGTCGTTACCGGCACCGCCGCGCAGGACATCCTTACCGTCAAGGCCGATCAAGGTGACATCTTCAACTGTGTTTGGTGAGGCTTTGATAATATCTTTTCCGCCCGTACCGATTACCGCCCCTGAAGGTGCGGTAATCGTAACTGTTACCGTAGCCGTCGACGTCTGACCGCTGACAGTATCGCGGATTGTATAATTAAAGCTGGTTGTGCCAATTAGGTTCTGGAAGGATTTAGCCGCCGCAAGACCTGCGCTGTAAAGCGAGATATAGTCACCACTGCTGGATAGCACGCCGCTTTCTACAATCGAAAAACTGCCCGAGAAACTGGAATCAAAACCGAATCCGTTATCATCGAACAAGTCCAAACTGTTTGAGAAGCCATAAAGGAGACTAAAGAAGTCATTATTTGCGACCGTATCGGCCATTTTCTTTACCAGATGAAGTCACCAATACTAGGGGAGAGACATTCTCATTTTAAACCCATCAGGATCATCCATAATCTCATTGTCCTTCCTCATGGTAAATAAGTGGTAAATTATTAGGCATATTGAATATATCTTAGGGATAGGTTGAGCGTAACTTAGGGATCACCCTATCCCTTATGCTACAGCTCTCGTGTCACCCTGCGCCATGACAGCGATACCCAGACGGTGGCGATCGCCAGTTGGATAGAAATCATGAGCCAGTAGAAATCCGGTGCTTCATTTAACCCAAATTGCGGGAAGAAATAGTATGCGCCTGCATTCTGCGCGATTGCCGGCAAGAAACTGTAGAATACCAAGCCGTATATAATGATGCCAACCAACGGTCTGCGGATATTTTTCTTCCATGAAATAATGTGCACGGCCATCAAATCACGCAGCATGAAAATCGTTAGACTTAGCAACACGATCCCTAACCTATCCGAAGCACCATATAGGAACAGATTTATCAATACGCAGGCAATAAAGATGCTGAATGACAATATCCAGAGAGGCATGATGCGGAAGGCTTCATAATATTGCCCTTGCGATAATTTCTGCTTCAGAGCCTTATAGTTTAGTTGATCGCTCGCCTCATATACGCAGGTTAGCATGGTCAAAAGTAATGTAACGACCAGTGGCCAAACGAGCGAAGTTCTGACCAGATCCTGCATTTCATAATCGACGAAACCGTTTAGAAATACGCAGGTTGAAATTATAAAGGCCAACCACACCCATGGCGCATCAAAGTATTGTAAAGATTTGCGTAAACAGCGCCACGCACCGACAAAGCACCAGAAAGCGGCAAACCCTAATAGCATTAAAGTGTAATCAAGCTGATAAATCTCCCAAGCATACCAAACGGTCGTCCTCGGAAGCGTCATATATGATACACCGTCCACCAAAGACACCATGTTTGATTGTAGCGGCATAGGCAAGCCGTTGCTGCCCGTTCTTACATTTGAAATTTCATAGAAGTTTTCTAATCCGCCGAGAAGATAAGCACCTATCACCGTGCCCGTTATTAACACGGCTAAGGTTGCCCCAAACGCACCTGCCCTGCCATTTAAGGCATTCGGTGATAATACGGATAGAAAAACCAGTGAATATGAGAGTATGGCCCAGCATATCAGGCAACCTATAAATACCGCGATCGTAATACTCTCTGGTCTAATGATACCGTCTTCGGGGATCATGACGCGAAGGGCGTAAATGATGCTCGGCAGAACGCACAATAAACTTACCAGCCAGACGACACAGTTCACACCAAGCATTTTGCCCGTCAGGATTTTAAACGGCGATAGCGAAGACATCCTTACGAAATCCCACGTCTTCGCCTTGATCTCTTCCATCATGTTATTCGAGGTCAGATAGGTGCCCCAAACAATCGTAAAGAAAAAGCCGAAGCCACACAGCCATGAGAAGAGCGATTTAGCGTGGAGCTGCTCAATCGAATACACGCTTTGCCAATGTCTCTTATATTCCTCGATATCCCAGCCAATCCAGAAAAACAGGCCCAGCAAAAGCATAGGCGTTAAAAAACGTAAGACACTGAATTCCAGTTTCACATTCTTGATGAATTCAGGATTATTAAAGATCATGGCTTGTTCCCCTCTTCTATGTCTGAGGTTTCCAGATAGAGCCTTTGCAAAGTGACCTCCTTCAATGTGAAACCACATACGGGGATTTTTTTCGAAATCAGTTTTTTCAGTAAGGCGTGATTGGCATCATGATCATAATCAACAACAATGCTGATTGTTGTAGTCTGGTCATCTTTTGACACTTCTACGGCCTCCTGGCCAGCGACGTCATTAACCGTTTTATTTTGCGCCTCTGTCAGCGCGCCGAGCACCGTAATTTGCAGTGAAGCTTTCTGCGTTTTTCTATGCTCTTGGAGCAGAACGTGTTTTTGAATTTTGCCGTTTCGCAGGACGAGCATGGATGTGCAGTACTCCTCAAGCTCGGCCAAAATGTGTGATGATACCAGACTTGTGATGCCTTCTGCCTGCAGCGCAAGCATGACGGCAGACAGCTCCGCACGTGCTTCGGGGTCTAACCCCGATGCCGGTTCATCAAGCAGCAAAATCTCAGGCTTATGCACGATAGACATTGCGATGCCAACACGTTGACGCCAGCCTCTGGACAGTGCTCCGCATTTCTTATCAAAGACACCCTCAAGACGCAGAAGATCTGTTACCCATTTGATACGATCATTTAACGCCTGATCTTTAAGACCATGGCAGCCGCCTATGAATTCAAGAACATCTTTAACGACCAGATCCTTATAAAGGCCAAAGTCATCGGACAGATAGCCGATCTTTGTATGTGCCTGACGCGGGTCAGTCAGAACATTGGTATTGGCGACCTCAATCTTTCCTGAAAATGGTGTGTCCAGCCCTGCCAAGGTGCGCAGCATGGTTGTCTTGCCTGAACCGTTTGGGCCGACAAGCGCGGTAATGTCACCTTTATTGATGGTGAAGGTGACATCTTCAAGCGCCTTTGTACCCGGGTAATAATAGTTCAGATCTTTTACGGTGATTACAGCGTCTGCCATACAACCCTCTTTCCGTTGCGTCATTACAGATGGTACTGGATTGAGGGAAATGTGCAACGAAATCTGCTGATTACCTCTCTTACGCCGCCTTTTTAAGTTGTCCGTTCACGAAATCCTGCACACCCGTATAATCGGTTTTACCGCTCCCCAAGACAGGAAGCTTATCAATGATCAAAATCGTTTTCGGCACGGCAAGCTCTGTGATGCCATTACTTGATGCATATTTAGACAGATCGTCTTTGCTGGCTTTGTCATTGGTGGTCACCAGCACCAACTGCTCACCTTTGCGCGCATCAGGAATAGTCACAACCGCGTGTTCTGTATCTGGATAAACCTTGGTCACCATGGACTCTACGCTGGTGAGAGACACCATTTCACCTGCGATTTTGGCAAAGCGTTTGGCGCGCCCCAAGATCGTAACAAAGCCTTGATCATCAATATCCACAATATCGCCCGTATCATACCAGCCATCTTCAGGCGGCTGCAGAACGCCGGGTTTATCGGCCTTATAATATCCCAGCATGATGTTCGGACCTTTGACGAATAGGCGGCCGCCAACATCAACACCTGGCACGTCTTCCAGCTTATAATCTATGCCTGCCAGCAAGCGCCCTACGGAGCCTGCCTTTAGGTGCATTGGCGAGTTTAGCGCCAATGCAGGGGCTGTTTCTGTTGCGCCGTAGCCTTCGAGTACGCGCACACCAAAACGATCCATATAGATCTGACGCGTTTCGTCTTTGACCTTTTCTGCGCCCGCAAAGATGTAGCGCATGCGGTAAAAGTCATAAGGGTTTGCCATACGCGCATAGCCCGATAGGAAGGTATCCGTACCGAACATGATTGTCGCGTTCGAAGAATAAACAAGCTCCGGCACGATGCGGTAATGCAGCGGACTTGGATACAAGAACGTCTTCACGCCTGACAGGATCGGCAGCAACGTGCCGCCCGTTAAGCCGAATGAATGGAACATCGGCAGGCAGTTAAAGACAATATCCTGACGGTTAAAGTCCACACGCGAAGACAGCTGCACAATATTGCTCATGATGTTTTCATGGCTAAGTACCACGCCCTTCGGCATACCTTCAGAGCCCGAAGTAAACAGGATAATCGCAGGATCACTTGGCTTTATATCAAGCTTTCGATGCATTTTTGCGGGATTAGCGAGCAGACCGTCAAACTTATCCATGAAGCCTATTTGTGCCTTAATATCTTCCAGATACACAATTTCGGCATGCTTGGCGATCTCGTCAATGATCTCTTCCAAGCGCCCCAGCTCAACGAAACGGCGGGATGTCAGCACGGTTTTAAGCTGTGCTGTTTTACACGCAGATGCCAAAGCTTGCGCCCCTGCCGAGAAATTCAGCATAGCGGGCACGCGCCCGTAAGCTTGCAGTGCGAAAAATGTCACGACCGCACCGACAGAATTTGGCAGCAAAACGCCAACATTTTCGCCTTTTTCTGTACGATTTTCGAACTGCTTGCCCAGTACAACAGAGCCTAAAATCAGCTTTTTGAATTTCAGCGGTTTGCGCTCGATATCCTCGGCGATGATTGCATCATCCCCATTGACGTAGCGTGCTTTTAGCATGGCTTCGTATAGGGTCTGTTCACGGTCACCCGTAATGAACATCATATCTTCCATCAGATCATAAAGCTGACGGCCCGCTGCGGCGCGGCGTTTACGGCCTTTCAGATCTTCATCGATCTTGAATTTGCGTGGCTCCAGAATTGTAATTGTGATCTTCGGGAAGCTTTTCAGCGGCACTTTGCCTTTCAAGCGCGCAAACGGCGTATGCTGCACCCCATCCAGACGGACAGGCAAAATCATCGCATCAGCCTTATCGGCAACCATCCCGGGACCGTCATAGACTTTCATAAGGCCGCCCGTTTCCGTCAGACGTCCTTCGGGGAAGATCACGACATGGCGGTCTTCTTCGACTTTGCGGATCAGGCCTTTCATCGAGAACGGGTTTGTCGGATCAAGCGGGAATGCGTCCACGAGTTTTAGGAACGGCTTTACCCATTTCCAATTAGCCACGAAGCTGTTCACGGCAAACATCGGACGCCCTGGCAAGAACGCCGCCAGTAATGGCGGATCCAGCAAAGAAACATGGTTACCGACAATCACTGCACGCGGCCCTGCCTTTTCGACATTCTCAAGACCGACCACTTCGACTTTGTATAGGGTTTTGAATATGCCCTGCATGATCGTCTTAAACAGATAATCAGGCAGCAGCATACAGGCATAGAGCGCGCCCAACGCGTTTACCAGCGCCAGCGCCAGAAACATCTCGCGCACTTCCCAACCGGCAACGATCAACATGGCTGACAGCGCCGAAGAGGCCACGATAAACAGTGAATTAAAAATTGCGCTGCCTGCCAGCACGCGGGCTTTGATTTTGGCATCGGTGTAGTGCTGGATAATCGCATTCAATGGCACGACAAACAAACCGCCACAAAGTGCGATCATGCCAATATCAAACAGAATACGCCAGTTCGAGATATCCGACAGGAATGCGCCTAAACCGATTAATTCACCAAACGGATTTACCTGATTTGCGCCGCTGGCAAAGTACAGATCAATGCCAAAAATGGTAATACCCAAAGAGGCGAGCGGCACGTACACCGCCTCAACACGGCCACGCAGAAGCTTGTTATTCAGCAATCCGCCAACAGCTATACCGAGTGAGAAAATCACAAGAAAGAATGCCAGAACGTGCTCGTTCGCCCCGAGTGTCTCATTGGTGTAATTCGGCATTTGCGCCATGAAAACGCCGCCTAAAAAGTAGAACCACGCCACGCCGAAGATAGATTGAACAACGCCTGCAGGCTGTTTAAACATACCGCGCAGGATATCAACAGTTTCTGTGACGGGGTTTAGATTTACCTTGATTGCAGGGTCTGTTGCCGCCGCCACAGGGATAAAACGAGACGATGCGTATCCACATATTGCACACAGTACCAATAGCGCTGACACAAGCAGCTGTCCTGCCCCCGTCGTAATCATGACAGAGCCCATAATTGTGCCGACCAGAATGGCTAAAAATGTGCCCGTATTCAAAAGTGCGTTACCACCGATCAGTTCTTTTTCGCCTAAATGCTGCGGCAGGATCGCGTATTTACTCGGGCCAAAGAAGGCCGACTGCGTTCCCAGCGCAAAAAGCGTGAGCATAGATAAACCAATTGAACCTGACATCAGAGACGCCGCGCCCATAATGGCGATCAGCACCTCCGCCAGTTTTACTGCGCGGATCACTTTATGGCGCGGGTATTTATCGGCGAGCTGTCCACCGATTGCCGAGAATATCACAAAAGGCAAAATGAAAAGGCCTGCCGCCAATGTCACCATTAGTTTGGCGTCATCACCCGCGTGTTCTGCCGCGCCGAATAACATCAACACAACCAGTGCATTTTTGAAAAGGTTATCGTGGAACGCACCCAAGAATTGCGTAATGAATAGCGGCGCGAAGCGGCGATCCTTTAACAGGCTGAACTGGCTATTGTTTTTCATTGATGAAGCTCCCTTCCTGAAGGAAATTTACAATCTGTTTATGAACATTGGGTTTCCATGAAATAAAACTATGTGTCGCATTCATGGTGATGTGATCTGTCATGCCGTCCCATTTCGTTTTCTCCACCGCAACGCGGCCGTCATGGGCATCGGGCAAGACAATATCGGCGACAAAATAGGGCCAGCCTTTGCTACCGGCGATAATACCGACATCATAATAAGGCTTAATCGTATTTTTAGACTGTGTCTCGGTCGTCAGTTCCTGACCTGCAGGGCCGAAAACCCATTTATAAGGCGCGAGATTTTCCAGTAAGTCAGCGACTTCGCTGCCACCATGGGGCGGTGCCATCATTACCGCGCGGCCAAGTTTATCCTGCGGGATTTTATCTTTGTAATCTTCCAGATAACGGCGTGTGACAAGACCGCCCATAGAATGCGTTACAAAATGAACCTTGGTAGATTGCTGCCAGATTTGCGAGAGCGTTAGCTTTTCATGTACCAAGCCTGCAAGCGTACCGATATCATGATCAAGAGACGGATACGAAATCGCCAAGGTCTTATAGCCTTGATGCTTTAATGCTTGCTCTGTCACAAACATATTCCATTTGGAATGGCCGATACCGTGCAAGATCACTACGGTTTCGTTGGTGGTTTGCACATCTTCTTTAGCTAGCCCCATACTGGCCACAGCGCTTGCGGGTAGACAAATCGCCACCAGCAAGACTGTCATTATTTTTTTATAGAAAGCATACATATGATGTCCTTTCCAATCCCTATTCCCATGCCGCGAAATAGCGGCCATCAGCAAGGGATCTGACTTCTTTTTCGATCAGTGGCAAAATTTCTTCTTCGTCATGACCTTTGAATGTCTTTTGCGCGCCGATAATGATGTCGCAGAAAAACGGCACAAATAGAGGGTCGCCTTTGGGCAGAGACTTCCCAAGGCCATGCGTAAAGACAGGTACAATCGGCACCTTAGGGTATTTCATAGCAATACGGGCAATCCCTTTTTTGAAGGTGGTGATTTGCTCGGGTTCGCCGCGGCTGCCTTCGGGGAAGAAGATAATAATCTCGTTATTTTCAATCGCCTCATATATCGGGTCTAGCGGATTGCTGCCTTTATTATTGATACGGTGGATCGGGATAATATGAATGATATTGCGCGAAAACCAGCTGCGCAGCGGCGTTTTTAAAAAGTAATCAGCTGCAGCGACAGGACGCACTAAATGCAACTGCTTTAAGGGGAACAGGAGCATTAGCACCAACGTATCAAGATGACTGTTATGATTGGCAATCACAACAGCAGGACCCTTTTCAGGCAAGTTTTCTTGCCCGACCACCCTGATACCCAGAATGATCAGCAGGATCGGCCTTACGATCACGACAAAGAACAGGATCTGCAATATACGCGATAGCTTAGCCATAGAAGTACCTCGTGAAGTGCAGGAAGACGGGCGCAACCAAGGTCAGACTATCGAGGCGATCAAGTATACCGCCATGTCCAGGAAGGAAGTTACCGCTATCTTTCATATCCAGATCACGTTTGACTGATGACACCGTAACATCACCCACAAAGCCAAGCGTGGCGATGATCGCGCCTGCTGCAATGCCAGCCTCCAGACTAAAGGGCGTGAAGTAGCTGCATATCAATGCCGATAGTGCGGCGGTTGTTATCATGCCGCCGATAAAGCCCTCCCATGTTTTGCCAGGGCTGACCTTAGGAATGATTTTGTGTTTACCCAGCAGCTTACCCCAGAAGAACTGTGCAACATCGTTAAACTGCGTAAGAAAGACCACATAAAACAGCAAGCCTGCACCGCCTGCCGCCGCAGGTGTCTGAATGGGCAGTACCAGCAAGAAAGCCAAATGGCTCAAATTATAAACCGTTAGCATCAAGCCCCATTGCAGTGTACCTGCCGCTTTAATGAAACCCTTTGTCTCGCCCGACAAGATCAGGCGGAACGCTAATAGCACGAAGGCATAAACAGGAATAAAGATAGTAAACAGTCCGTACCACGCATCATATACAAGCCAGTACTGCGCAGGGATACACAGATACGCCCAAAACAATACACTGCGGTCAGCGCGGCGGGTGGGTATCATCGATAGATATTCTTTAAAAGCGAGAAAACTTATAAAGCCGATAAAGACTATTGCCCAGCCTTGGCCCAGTGCAGCCACAATGGTTATTGAGGCGATAATCCAAAACCATGTGCGCGTGCGCAGGACAAGCTCCGTGTGATCTTTGTCAGGGGATTTCATTTTAAGCCCCAGAATTACCAAGGCCGCGATTGCCAATATGGCGTAAACACCGCCTATGCCAATCCAGACAGGGCTCTTTAAATATGCATCAAGCATGAGCTAAGCCTTTCTTTGCGCGGTTTATCACCGTGACGAAACCAAGAACAATGAACAAAGAGAAAATGATATTCAGAACTAGCGGGCTGAATGCATAGAAACCCATAATAAAGGCAAGTGTGCCATACGCTGCCGCGCGATCACTTTTACCAAACGGGCCGTCATAGCGGCGCGCACTGCCTACACCCAGCGCCAGCACACCTGCCATTTCGGTCAGAGCCGCAATCATAACTGCCAACACCACTAAAACAGGCGACAGACCCGCGATCACGACAAACGGCAGATACAAGGCAGCGTCAGATATAACATCACTAAGCTCGTTCAGATAAAACCCGGCATCGGATTTATGTCCGAATTCCCGTGCCAGCATACCGTCAATCGCATTGAGCGCCATGCGTATAAACAAGAAGAATGGTAACCCAATCAGTGTCCATGAAGCCGCGCCTGTCACATACATCGCTGCGCCATAAGCCACAGACAATATCATCGCAAATGCTGTCACATGGTTGGCTGTCACGCCCGCCTTTGCCAAGGCGGCAGTTATCGGGCGCAAGAGAGCTTGAAAGCGCGGTTTCAAATCATAAACACTGACCATGGGACTATTCCTTTTCGAGACGGACGACGCCGAAGATGTTTTCATTCTCCATGATTTTCGTGCGGATTTGAAGCCCTGCTTTGCGCGCCCACTCGCGCGTAACCTCCCACGGGCGCAAACGCATGGCCCAGAGCTTTCCTGTATGGGCCGGCAGCACGCGGGCAATAAACTCCAGCTGCGGGTGCGTTGGCTGTATCGTTTGCAACAGTGTGCCGCCTGTCTGTAGTAACGCGCTGACCTGACGGAAATGAACTTCTATCAGCTCGTCATCTTCGAAAATTTCATGCAGACCTGAAACGATCACGATATCAGGCTGCCAGGCGGCGATATCCTCCAGATCAAAATCGCTAAAGGCATCGGCGCGCTGTGTTGTAACATTCAGCCCCAAATCTTGAGCAAGTGCCGTAGCACTGTCGACATTCTCCTGACGATAATCGCGCAGAATAGCTTGAACGTCCCAAGTCTCTGTCGCCTTTAAGGCCTCAAGCACATAACGGCCACCGCCACAGGCCAGATCAACAATACGCAAGGGACGGTCAAGATCAGCGGCTTTTTCTTCGATGGTGTTCGCCAGCGTATTAGACAGTAAACGACCGCGATTGCGGATCCC
Organism: Micavibrio sp.; assembly: GCA_012960155.1. Classification (GTDB taxonomy): domain Bacteria; phylum Pseudomonadota; class Alphaproteobacteria; order Micavibrionales; family Micavibrionaceae; genus UM-FILTER-47-13. The sequence goes on from DUBU01000034.1 coordinate 17,736, forward strand.
GCGCCAGCCCGGCGCATTCAAGTACATACGATCTATAAGCTTTCCGATGCCGAGCTTTCCATTAGCCTTATTCTGATACACATATTCCAGCATCACGCCTGAATCAAAGCCGTAACGATAACCCAGCGCGATACCATCAGACAGGCGCCCCGCCGAATTCATAAAGCTGCGCGCCGCGCCGTAATACCACGCCCTAGGCGACCACACAGGCAGCGGTTTGGTTAGTGCTTCCATAGGATCTATTTTCATCATTGCCGTATTCATATTTACCTCCAACAATAAATTGAACGCTGTTCAATTATTAGTATTGCATGATTCTGAACATAGTTCAATAAAAATATTGAACACCGTTCACCAAGGCGCTATGATAGAGACTATAAGGAGATTTATATGGCACGGCGCAGCGATCACACACGCGATGAATTACGCGGACTTGTTATCAATACATCTATCGATATTATTCAGACCGACGGATTTCAGGCGCTAACCGCACGCAAAATCGCGGGTATTATCGGCTACTCCCCCGGCACTATTTATAATCTGTTTCCATCGATGGACGCGCTTTGCCTGATCATTAACGGTATGACGATTGATGCTCTGAATGAAACGCTGAACGATCCTGCCTGCAATAAAGTCGGTGCCAGCCCTGCTGACAATATGAAAGCCATGGCGCGGCAATATCTGGATTTCGCCGCGCAGAATAAAGAGCGGTGGATGATGTTATTTGCCTATAAGCTGCCCGAAGGCGAAGATGTCCCAGTGTGGTTCCAAGAAAAAGTGGCCGCGCTGTTTGCACCCTTGGAACGTATTCTAACCCCACTTTATAAGAATGATGCCAAAGCCTGTAAACTGGCTGCCCGCACACTCTGGGCATCAGTGCACGGCATCTGCTTTGTCGAACAAACAGGAAAAATGCCGATTGTGATAGGCAGCAGTTCCGGCGAAGCGATGACCAGCACCCTAATTGATAATTTCGTCGCCGGTATCTAGCCGCGCATCTTTCTGGCGACCACAAAGTACAGCCAATGCGGCAGGATATGCAGAAGCTTCATGATGTAGGTAAAGCGCTTGGGAAAATGGATTTCAAAGGCTCTGCTGCATAGTCCCTTTTTGATAGCTATGGCGGAATCTTCGGCCTCGATAATCATTGGCATGGGGAAATCGTTCTTATCAGTGAGCGGCGTTTTCACAAAGCCTGGGCAGATGACTTTGACATCGATATTTTTTGGCTCAAGCTCAACTTTCAAGCTTTCAGACAAATTCAGCAGCGCTGCCTTGGCGGCACAATAGGGCTGGCCCGTCGGCAGTCCACGATAGCCCGCCACGGAGGCGCAGATGACAATTTGACCATGGCCTTGCGATTCAAATTGTGGTTTCACAACATCGACCATATTAAACGCGCCGCCTAAATTTACGTGCAGCATTTCATGGATACGCTCGATCTTCTTGGTCTTACCATCATGTGGGCTATACATAGCGGCCATAAACAGCGCACTGTCGATTTGCGGAAAGGACTTCAGAATTTCTGACTGTGCGTTCTGAATGCTGGCGTGATCAGCCACATCCAACGGGGCAACGATATGCCCTTCTCCCGCAAGCGTTGCGCGCAGCTCATTAAGCTTATCTGCACGGCGGGCTGATAAGGCAATGATAGCACCGCTGCTTGCCAGCTCCTTGGCCAGCGCCGCACCGATACCGCTGCTCGCACCTAAAATCCAGATATATTTTCCTTTAACGTCCTGCATATCATGTTCCTGATCATCTTGATTACACGTTTATTCATAGCTGATTTAACGCATAAGAACCATAACAAGTGCCCTACGCTTCCGTATTTATAACAATACAAAAAAGCCCGCGCGATGCGGGCTTTTTATTGATTAGTGCATATCCGTAATCGTTGTATCCTGACTGCCGCAATAGCGCGTCAGCATATCATGCACCGTGTGCCTGTTTACCAGACCATGGCTGCTGAGATAATGCATCGCACGTTCACCTGAAGATGCCAAAGAACGATCTGCCAGATATTTGATATGCGGCATCAGAAGTTCTCTATTTTCTTCCAGCAGTACCTCAGCCTTACGGGTCGAGTTTGTTTGATACGTTTTGTAGCGCTTGCGCACACGTTCGAAAATCTCGTCCAGATAAAGTGGCTGGTTATTACAAGTCTGGATATGCTTGATCGCATTCAATGACTTACGCGCCATAATCGTCTGCGCACGATAATATTCGTACCGTTGCGGAATCGTCAGCTCATTGGCATCACGATTAAACAAACCGCGACAGAAGTTCGCCATGTGCTCGAACACGTCTTTCGGGTCGATATAGACACGCGGGTCAATAGTATTGTGCTCACCTTGCTCGACCTTTTCCTGCTGTAATTGCAGTTTACTGATCAGACGACGGTATGTGCTTTCGCTAACCTCTTCCTTATTGTACAGGCGCTTTAGCTCATGCATTTCCGAATGGATCATGGATAGGTGCAAGGATTGCTCAAAAACACCCATACCATTGGCTTTGACCAGAGCATCACGGCTTTCGAAGGCTTGCTGCAAGCTATCATTGACTTTTGCCAGCATTTCTTCGAATTGACCTTCGTCTATATACCCCTTTTCAAGATATTCATTCAGACGTCGTTTTTCATTCAGCAGGTAATACACCGCCAGATCTACTTCATGCGCCAGCTTGAGTGGGGACTCATCCTTCACGTTCCATTTATTCATCAAGTAACCGATGGTCGGCGCCTTAATGAACAATGTTGTCAGGATACAGCCCACAGTCAGCGCCGTCAGAAATTCGTGTGGCGTAAAGTCAAATGACCAGCCCGGCACCGTCAAATCTTTCGGGATTAGGAAAATCACGATGATAGAGATCGCACCACGCAAGCTTGCCCACGCCAATAGTCGTTCCCAAGCAGGCTCAATACCGCCGCCGATTTTGAAAATTCTAATCGGCGTTGTAACCGCGTAAACGGAAATCGCACGCACTGTTGCCACGACACCCACAGCAATCAGAATCGGAAGCCACAGCATATTCAAGTGGATATCAGAGCTGGCAAACAGCAAACCGGCCATCATAAATACAAGCGAGTTTACGATAAAAGCCGTATGCTCCAGCACGTTGTGCATATAATGCTCGCTAGAAGGCGGCATGATGTTACGTGTGTAGTTCCCCAGAAACAGCGCTGCGATCGTCGTAGAGATCAGCGGAGAGATATGAACAATACCGCTCTCATTGATGAGCTCTGTGAAGATGAATGTGATATGCGCCGATACCAGCAGCAACGTGATCGAAACGATTTCATGTTTGCGGGTATAGCGTACAACCTTGGAGAACAAGGCCGCAATCGCCAAGCCCAGCACAACGCCTAGCCCCACCATCATGATGAAGTCAAAGACACCTTCTGCGATTGTTTCCACGCCATGATAGCCATGCAATGCTATACTCAGGATAATCATAAAGATCGCGACAGCCGCACCGTCATTAATCAGGCTCTCACCTTCAAAAATCATGGATAGTCGTTTCGGTGCGTTATATTCCTTGAATAAGGCAATCACCGCAACCGGATCGGTTGGAGAGATCAAAGCCCCGAACAATAACGTGATAATCAGCGGCACGTTTAGCCCCACCAGTGGCAGGATATAATACAGACCGAAACCGATCATCATCGTTGACAAGAAACACGATACAAACGCCAGAAGCGAGATACTCCACGCGTTTTCAACCATACGTCTGATGTTGAAATTATATGCCGTTTCAAAAATAAGAACAGGCAAGAAGATATAGAACAGCCATTCAGGCGTTAGCACCATGTCTTTCAAAAAGCCCAAAATGGGATTTATGAAAGGCAAATCAACTAACAATGCCAAGATACATCCGACTGCGACCAGCGCCACTGTATAAGGTATCTTGATTTTTTTAGCTGCGAAGTAGATGCCTGTCGATAGAGCGATTAACAGAAATAAAGACAGAGCGGAAGTTATACTCAGTATCATAGTTTTCCCAACCTAGTTGTTGAACTTGGCTGTCCTATACGCCCACCATTGCTGCAACGCAAGAAATTTTTGGTAAAAATTTTACTTCATTAATAAAAAAGCCCGCGAAATGCGGGCTATTTAAATGGTGGAGGGGGTAGGATTTGAACCTACGTAGTCCGAAGACGTCGGAGTTACAATCCGATGCATTTGACCGCTCTGCCACCCCTCCGATTTTGCAATTTCAATTTATAAAAATCACAATTGCAGAGCACAGAAGAAAAAGGTTTTTGCTTATAATGTCAAGATATGATTTATGTTCTTTTGTAAAAAAATGGAAAAAGCATGAACAACGCACCTTCAAAGCGCCCTTTTAAAGGCAAAAAAGATTTCAAGAAACAAAAGCCCCGCCTGCGTCACAAGGCAGATTTATGGGGAACACACGCTGTGACAGCGGCATGGCTGAACCCTGACCGCGAGGTTAAGGCGCTGTATATTACAGATGCGATGCTAGAGAGCTTCCGTTCGGTCATGAAAGAAGCGGCCGGGCTGCAACGTCCTGAGCCGCAGATCATCGATAAAAAAGAGATGGATCGCATGCTGCCCGGTGCTGTTCACCAAGGGATTGCCGTTGATGTGGCGCCGCTGCCTGAAACATTTGTAATGGATCTGGTCGCGCGCACAGCCGCCCACAAAAAGTCCACGATCCTGATACTTGATCAGGTCACCGACCCGCATAATGTCGGCGCTATCCTGCGTTCTGCTTGTGCGTTCGGTGTTGATGGCATGGTTATGCAACGCAAGAACTCCCCCGAGCTGACAGGCGTTCTGGCCAAGACAGCCACAGGTGCCGTTGAACACGTCCCTGTTGCTTACGAAATCAATCTATCCGATACGATAGACACGCTTAAAGGTCACGGCTTTACCGTGATCGGTCTTGATGAGCACGCGGAAACAATCGCGGACGTTCAAAAAGGCGGCAAGATTGCCTTTGTACTGGGCGCAGAAGGCACAGGCATGCGCCCGAAAGTCAAAGAACATTGTGATCTGGTTGTCAGCCTGCCGACCGTTGGCCCGATTGAAAGCCTGAATGTTTCAAACGCAGCGGCTATTGCGCTTTATGCTTTGAACAACTAACGCATTCATTATGGAATTCTTGCAGCGCATTAAAAGCTTGCAGGCCTTCACTTTTTTATGATACTCCAGCCCCCTAATCATCAACCTGAATAGAGGATTTTTGAGTATGTTTACCGCTACAGAAGCAGAAAAAGCCCGTGAAGTTTGTGACCTTATTTGTTTGCATGGTCACACCCTCGAAGGTACAAGCAATTCAGCAAAAGCTGTGTACGATCTGCGTGGCGCAGGCCGTGTGACAGTAGAGCGTGGTGGTCTTCGCCGTGATTACACAATCGAAGCCAGCGGCGTACAAATCAAAGTTAATTCATGGCGCGGCCAGATCGGCAGCGTTGAAGCCGTTAAGGGTCAGACAACGGCGCTGAACAGAATTCTTGAGAATGCCCGCACGATCCGTGATATAGTGGTTGCAGAAAAAGCGCACGAAGCAGACGCCACAATGGAGGCACCTGCCCCGCGCGTGTAACGCCACACGAACCAAAAGCGAATAAACCGATATGAGAGCCTTATTAGCCAGTGCTACGCTTTTTCTATCGGTTTTTTGTTTGCCTTTTTCACAGGCGAAAGCAGAAGACGGTTTAAAAGTTGTCGAGCTATTTACCAGTCAGGGCTGCGCGTCCTGCCCGCCTGCCGATAAACTGCTGAGCGACCTTGCCACGCGCGATGATGTTATTGCCCTTGGCTGTCACGTGGATTACTGGGATCATTTGCAGTGGAAAGACACCTATTCCCAAGCGTTCTGCACCAATCGCCAGCGTGTTTATAACGCCGTGCTGGATACAGGCATTTACACCCCGCAAATTGTGATTAACGGCACAGATGCCATGGTCGGCACGCGCCCTGCGACCGTGCAGGAGGCCATTGATACGGCCACAACCCTGCCTGCCCTGCCCGTTACCCGCGAGGGCGAGGAGATTGTCATTGATGCCCGCACGCTCGCAGACCGCGACCACCTCGCGATTTCCATTTTCGGTTACGGGTCGGTAGAAGATCAGCAGATTGATAGCGGCGAGAATAAAGGCAAAAAAATCACCTACGCCAACCCTGTCACCATGCTCGGTAACACAGAAACATTCGGCGGCACCGAGATCATTCGCTACGCCGTTCCCGAAGGCGCCGCAGGCTATGCCGTCACCGTCCACGACGCAGAAACAGGCGCGATTATTGCGGCTGGTAAACTTACCCCTTAATCCTGTAGACGAAGACCCTATGGCCTCTGGACTCTTGGGCGCGGGGGTGCAATCTTGGCTGTATGACAAACGCAGCAGTAAAAGTAGATCAGGCTATGGCAGACAAAAACAGCGCTAGCGAGGATGAGCTATACCTCGTCGACGGTTCGGGTTTTATTTTCAGGGCATATTTTGCGATGGCCTATGGGCGCAGCGGCCCGACCATGACAAACCCAGACGGCGTGCCTGTATCAGCGGTATTCGGTTTTGTGAATATGCTGCTGAAGATGCTGAATGATTATAACGCGCCATATATGGCGGTTATCTTTGATGCCGCGCGCGCGAATTTCCGCAACGAGATTTACCCTGAATACAAGGCCAACCGCGATGAAACGCCCGAGGATCTGATCCCGCAATTCCCGCTGGTACGTGCGGCGACAGAGGCGTTTGATATTCCTGCGATTGAGCTGGAAGGCTACGAAGCCGATGATTTGATCGCGGCGTACGCGAAGCTTGCCAAGGCACAGGGCAAGAAGGTTGTGATTGTGTCATCCGATAAAGATTTGATGCAGCTTGTCGATGAAGATGTACGCATGCTTGACCCGATGAAGGGCAAGTTTATCGGGCCTGATGAAGTTATGGAGAAATTCGGTGTCACCCCCGATAAGGTTGTTGATGTGCAATCCCTTGCAGGGGACAGTACGGATAACGTGCCGGGCGTGCCGGGTATCGGTATCAAGACCGCCGCGCAGCTGATCAATGAATATGGCAGTCTGGAAGAGCTGCTGACCCGCGCGGAAGAGATTAAACAGCCCAAGCGCCGCGAAGCGCTGATCGAGAATGCCGAGATGGCGCGTATTTCTCAAAAGCTTGTGAAGCTGGATGAAACGGCCCCCGTTCCTGTGCCACTGGAAGAGCTGAAAACCCATGACCCTGACAAGCCTGATCTGATGGCGTTTTTGCAGGCACAAGGCTTTAAGTCAATTATCAGCCGTTTGGGCGGCACAGTTGAAACAGGCAACAATGATAACGTGGAAGCCGATAGTCCTGAGGCGCTGCCGCCTGTGAAGGATAATAAATACACGCTGATCAATGATGAGAAGACGTTAAAAGAGTGGCTGGCGCGTGCCGAGGAAACAGGGTTTCTAGCGGTGGATACCGAAACGACAGGCCTGACCCCTGCCAAAGCGGAACTGGTCGGGATTTGCATTTCGCCAGAGCTTGGCAAAGGTGCGTATATTCCGCTGAACCACAAGGCAGAGCAAGCCGATTTACTCGGCAGCGGCGGTGATGCGCCCGAGCAGTTGCCATTAGCCCGCGTCATGGAGCTTATGAAACCCGTGCTGACCGATGAGAGCATTATGAAGATCGGTCATAACATGAAATATGACTGGCAAATGATCGCCAAGCACGGCGTTGAAATGACACCGTGTGATGACACGATGCTGCTGTCTTACGTGCTGGATGGCACCGAACATGGCCACGGCATGGACGAGCTGTCCGAACTGTTCTGCGGTCACAAGCCAATCAAATACGAGGAAGTCGCAGGCAAAGGCAAAAATCAGGTGACGTTTGATTATGTCTCCCTTGATAAAGCACTGGATTACGCGGCAGAAGATGCGGAGATTACCCTGCGCCTTCACACCATCCTTAAACCCCGCCTTGCGCGCGAAAAAATGGTGACGGTGTACGAGCAAATTGAACGCCCGCTGATCCCTGTGATCGCCAAGATGGAAATGGAAGGCATCAAGGTTGACCCTGCCATCCTGAAAAACATGAGCAACGAATTTGCCAAGAAGATCGTTGATCTTGAAAAAGAAATCCACGAAGAGGCAGGTCATCCGTTCAACGTAGCGTCACCCAAGCAAATCGGTGAAGTGCTGTTTAACGAGATGGGTATTGAAGGTGGCAAGAAAACCAAGACAGGAGACTGGTCGACCAGCGCCGATATCCTGGAAAAACTGGCAACGCAAGGATATGGCATTGTTGAAAAAATTCTGGAATGGCGTCAGTTATCGAAGCTGAAATCGACCTATACCGATGCGTTGCAGGAGCAGATCAATCCTGCCACAGGCCGCATTCATACCAGCTTCCATATGACGGGCACTTCGACAGGGCGTCTTGCATCGTCTGACCCGAATTTGCAGAACATTCCGATCCGTACCGAAGAAGGACGTAAAATCCGTACCGCCTTTATTGCCGATGAGGACTGCTTGCTGCTGTCGGTTGACTATTCGCAAGTGGAATTGCGTCTGGCGGCGGCGCTGGCGGGTGTAGAGGCGCTGAAACAAGCGTTCAAGGATGGCGTGGACATTCACACACTGACGGCTTCACAGGTTTTTGATACGCCTGTCGATCAGGTGTCGCCTGAATTGCGCCGTCAGGCTAAGGCGGTGAACTTTGGTATTATCTACGGCATTTCTGGTTGGGGTCTTGCGCAGCAGTTAGGCGTTGAGCCGTATGAAGCCAATGACTTCATCAAGAAGTATCTGGCCAAGTTCAACGAAATTCAAACCTTCATGGAAGATAAGAAGGAAGAAGCGCGGGAGCACGGCTACGTTAAGACGCTCTATGGCCGTAAATGTACGATCAAGAACATCAATAACAAAATCCCCGCCATCAAGCAGGGTGCAGAGCGTCAGGCGATTAACGCCCCGCTGCAAGGCACAGCCGCCGACATCATGAAAAAAGCCATGGCACGCATGCCCAAGGCGCTCAAAGATGCAGGCCTGTCCGCCAAAATGCTGCTACAGGTGCATGATGAACTGATCTTCGAAGTGCCAGAGGCCGAGCTGGAAAAAACCAGTGCACTTGTCAAAGAAGTGATGGAAAACGTCGCCGACATCGGCGTACCTCTAGACGCCGAAGCAGGCAGCGGCAAAAGCTGGGATGAAGCGCATTGATGAAAAGATGTCTTTGTTTGTTTTTGGCTATACTGACCGTTTCGGCCTGCAAACCTGAAGCCAGAAAAGAACTTGGCAGCCATGTTCTTTTACAAATCTCTGACAGGTCATTCAATATTCCCCGCATTTATATCGATTACCCGAAAAATCAAAAATCTATTCAAGACTCAGTGATTTTAGAATATGTACTGCCAGATTACGAGCCTCAGCCACCTCACCCGCAAGAACGTGCCAAACGTAAAGAATTGATATTACAGGGAAGGATGCGGGGCATGCTACTCGAAGAGTCCTCAATAAGACCGACATTCAATGTCATGGTTAAAAATTTTGTAGATTCAAAGAGCTATCAATTAGTTAGCGCAGATGTTTACGGTCTAGAGAAATTCACAGCAGAAAAATCAGAAGGAAAATATGCCACTAAGCCTGACGACATGTTTGTTGAAAGAGATCAAAATGGGGATGTTATAAACTTTCTACTATGCAGCCCTCCCAATACTGATCGTATCCCAGCCTGTGAACATAGATTCCGTAACAATAAACTATTATACAAAATAAGCTGGCATATTTCTGAATTACCCAATTGGCGAAAACAGCGCGCAGCCGCTATAGATTTCCTAGACAATTTCGAAGTTATAGAAGAATAACTAGAGCCTCCCCTGCACCACACCCGTGATTGCACCTGTTTCGCTATCTTGGGCGATGACGACGAAGCCGGCATTTGCGGGTTTGATTTCGGGTTTGAAGGTTAGGGTGCCGTTCTGCGCCACAAGCGGTTTCATCGTGCTGACGATGTTTTTATAAGTCATTTTCTTGCCCTTGTTGCGGCCGTCGGCGATGGTTACATCCTTTACCTTATCGTAGATCATCAAACGGAATTCGTTGGTTTCGGCGGTGATATCGGCGGGCAGTTTAATTGTGTAGTTCCCGCCCTGCCCCTTGGTCAGTTTCAGGGTTTGCACAGTGGACATACGGGCACCTGTCACGGCGGCGAGCACTTTGTCGAATTTGTAGCCGACCACATCCTGCACGCCGTTAATCACGATTTGCGGGGTGTAATTCGGGCCCGAGGCCAGTTGCTGGGCGTATTTGGTTTGCTGGTCTGTGCAGAATTTATGCGAAAGTGCGCCGTTTCTGACATCAAAATAATCGACATGGCATGACAGGCCGATGACCGAGTCATCTTCTATCAAATCATTGAACAGCGTATCGGCACGCGGGCAGAACACGCAGGCTTGAGAAGAGAAAAGCTCCACAATTACAGGGGCTTCTGCCAGAGTGACCAGCGACTCATCAGATACGGCCTCGACCGGTTGCGCGGCCACATTCGGGCCTTCATCTTGCGCAAATGACCACATAGGGACCATAAAAAGGCCCAAAAACATTAGGAAGGTTAAGCGAACATTAATCATCTGCGAACTATACTTAGGGTTAGCGTGTTTACTGCGGTTTAACATCAAATTTACAGGGTTCTTATGGGTTTTGACAAGGTTAGTTTAGACAGGCCGACATGCCTGATATTGTCGACTGCGGCATTTTGTTTGTTGCTGACAGTTGTAGCGGTAAAAGCAAGTGACGCGCAGGCAGACCCGCAACGCCAACCCGAGATTATCAATGCCTCTATTCCGCAGCCCGCCGCTGAACAGCAGCATCCCGGGCAAAGCATGATCAAAGACCAGCTGACCGCGATTAAAGCGCGTAATGCCGATCTCGCCTTTTCGTATTTAAGCGACCATATGCATGAGAATTATGATACGGCGAAAGAATATTTAAGCGAGATGCGCTTCGAGTATCGCCCGATTTATAATTACGAGAGTTTCGAGTTTCTGGATAGTCATACAAGCGGTGAGTCACTGGTACAGAAAGTGTCGTTTGTCGATAGCTATACCAAGGATGAGTTTACGGCGATTTACCGCCTTGTGAAATCCGAAGACGGGCACTGGAAAATCGATTCCTTCGCTGTTCTAGAACAGGATTCCAGCCCGATCTAACCGCGCCTTACACCGCTTACTTTTTTGATGCTGCTACCAGCAGGGATTTGATCTCTGCCATATCGCCGCGCAAGCTATCCAGTTCGTTTCGTATATCCTCGTTCTCTTTGTGAACGAAGTCTTTTACGCCTTTGCCTTCTTCTTCGAAGTCATGGATGATATCCATGGCGTCCACGATAATACCAACGAACAAATTCAGTACCGCGAAGCTTGTGACAACAATAAAGGTCACAAAAAATACCCATGCCCACGGGAAAAGCACCATTGTCGGCCCTGCCACATCTGGCCAGTCTTCCAGGGTCATGACCTGAAACAGGGTAAACATCGAGTCGCCCATCGAGCCGAACATTTCCTGCATAAGCGGATCGCTACTGCCACCGAATACTTTTGTGGCCATGACGGCGGCAATATAAAAGATAATCATCATAATGCCGAGAATAGACAGCATCCCCGGTACGGCGTTAAGCAGCGCCGTAATCACGCGCCGCATCGACGGCACAATCGATAACAGGCGTAGCATCCTGAAGATACGCATTGCCCGTAAGATCGAAAATGCGCCCGCCGCAGGGATCAAGGCAATCGCGACAATCCCGAAATCAAAGACATTCCAGCCTGCGCGGAAAAACGATAGACGATAGGCGAAGAGCTTGAGCAAAATCTCGATCACAAAAATACCGAGGATCACCAAATCGACAACGTGCAAGGCCGCGCCATATTCAGCGCGAATGTGATCATCCGTTTCCAGGCCCAGCGTAACAGCGTTCAGCAAGATCACGGCCGCGATCCCGTTTACAAAAGCATTACGCTCGACAAGGCTTGCGACTTTGCCGCGCAGGCCTGTGAAGCTTTTATTTGCTAGATTGACGGGTCTGACCATTAGTTTTTCCTCGCATTACTGTAAGAAATTTTTTATACCTAAGAAAATTTTGTAAGCCAACTACTTAAGGACGAATAAGACAATGTCTAAAGATTTTCCTGTGTCATGGGATGAAATGCACCGCAATGCCAAAGCGCTGGCTTGGCGCCTGCTTGACGAAAGCAAGAAAAACGGCGGCTGGAAAGGTATTATCGGCGTGACGCGTGGTGGTCTTGTTCCTGCGTGCATTATGGCGCGCGAACTGGATATTAAACTGGTCGAGACATTATGTATCTCCAGCTATGATCACCAGAACCAGCGTAAAGCCAAGGTGCTTAAAGTTCCTGAAGATGCGGGTGACGGCACAGGCTGGTTGATCGTTGACGATCTGGTGGATACAGGCAACACATTCAAAGTGGCGCGTGAGATTCTGCCAAATGCGCATTATGCCTGTATTTACGCAAAACCTGCCGGTGTTGGCACAACCGACACATTTATTACGGAAGTATCACAGGATACATGGATCCACTTCCCTTGGGATCTGGAGGCCAAATACGCAACACCGCTGGCTGAAGCGAATAAAACGGCTTAAGGCCTCTGCTACAGCGCTAAAATTTTTGTTGCATTTTACGGCGAGAAACCGTAAAACAGCGTCCTTACTACAAAACGGCTGGCTTTATACATACGGCATGCCTCGTCGTTTTTGATTGAAACCCTTTTTAAGGAGAAGAAAATGCCGAAGATGAAAACCAAAAGTAGTGCCAAGAAGAGATTCAAGGTCACTGCAAAAGGCAAAGTGAAGAGCGGCAACGCATTCATGCGCCACATGCAAATGAACAAATCAAAACAAATGAAGCGTAAAGCCCGCCGTACAGGCGTTTTGTCAGAAGCCGATGCACGCATCGTTCTGCGCAACTGGTTGCCTTATGCTCGTAAAACAGCCCAGCGCCTGCTGAAGGAGGCAAATAATGGCTAGAACTAAAGGGGGCCCACGCGCCCACGCTAGACACCGTAAGGTCATTAAGAACGCCAAGGGTTACTGGGGCCGCAGAAAGAATACTTTCCGCGCTGCAGTACAGGCTGTTGAAAAAGCCGGTCAGTACGCGTACCGTGACCGTCGCAATAAGAAACGCGATTTCCGCAAATTGTGGATTCAGCGTATCAACGCGGCAGCACGTTTGCACGATATGACATACAGCCAATTCATGCACGGCGTGAAGCTGGCAGGTATCGAGCTGGACCGTAAAGTTTTGTCAGACATCGCGATCCACAACGAAAAGGATTTCGCAGCCATTGCCAAGCAAGCTGCTGATGCGCTGAAAAAAGCCGAGAAAAAAGCCGCTTAATTACTTAAGCGACTTACTCTAAAGAATTTTAAACAGCCTGCTCTTAGCGGGCTGTTTTTTATTGTGCCTTATTTAGGGGCAGCACCGCCGAGTTTCAGATCACTACCGCGATCATCATTACGCTGACCTTCGGTCAAATCGATAAGCTTCTTACCAAGCTTCTCATTATCATTATCGCCTTCGCCGCCTGTGTAATGATCACTGCTAAGCGCAATATACATATCCTGACGGTAACTCTGCTCGCCTGACAGGAAAGCACGGGCAATGTCGTTCGGTGTTGATGTAATCTCTGCGGCGTTTTCAGGCTGAATATCCTCAGCCACGGCGCGCAGACGTTTCGCGGCATCTTCAAAACCTTTTGTTTCCAGCGTATCAGCCGCCGCTGCATAATATTTAGATGCGGCTTTCAATAGACCGCCTGAAAAATCATCATTCGGGCCTTCATACAAATAAGAATTATCACCCAGACCCTTTTTTTCTTCTGCAGGTTTGGCGTCCTGAATCGTCTCATTGAGCCAGATTTGTGACAGTTGCCAGCTTGCCTGTGCTTCCTGCAAGTCTTTTGGGTCACGCTCGGAGCCGACATATTTGAAGACTTCATCCATATGGTTTAGGTTCCAGCCTTCTCCAGCCGGCGTACCGCTTTTGACAGCCTGTGCGCGCTCAGCGTTTAGCGCCATACGTTCGGCAGCCTGCGCCACCAACAAGGCGTTTTTTGTATCCGTGTCGATAATTTTCAGATCCAGCGCAATAAAAGCACTTGGTGTGCCTTCCTGATTGGCCTTGATATAGGCTGCGTTATGTTCAGGTTGCTCAAAAATCTTTTGCAATGTGTCATCGCCGACGACCGCTGAAATAATCTCGCCGATACGGCCACCCATGGCTTTGCGAATATCTGCTACGTTTGCCGATGCGTTATCAAATGACTTCATTTTTTGCCTCGCTTTATTGTGTGTTCCGTCTAATCTACGCAGAAGATACTAAAATTATGTAAATATTGCAAGTTCTGTAGAAATTCTTGCCATATATGCTGCTATAGATTACGACTATGTCTTATATAGATTGAATGAACGGATCTTAAAATGAAGCTGCCATCTTTTTTACGAAGCGAGTTTAAAAGTGTTGCCGCATGGAGCGGTGCTGCTGCCACTGTTATCACCACACCGTTTGTGGCGGATGCGCTTTACCGTGTTCATCTTGAGCAGTTTGATAGTTTGCGCGAAGCCTTTGCAACGCAGACTTCACCGCTCGGCATTGCCGCCGCTGTTGTTGGCGCGCTTGCATTTGGGGCTGGTATCACGCTGCTAAACCAGTATGATAAAGGCCTTAATGCCGAAGATCGCCAGATCAAACGCACGCCATCACCTAAACCCTAACGAATACCATGAGTGATATGAGCCAGAATATTTCCCAGCTAAAGACAGAGCTGACCTCCTTGATTGAGGCTGCTAATGACCTGCAAAGCTTAGAGCAAGCCAAAGTTACCGCTCTTGGCAAAAAAGGACGCATTACGGACTTGATGAAAAATCTGGGTAAAATGGACCCGGAAGAGCGCAAGACCACAGGTCAGGCACTGAATGTCCTGAAAGACGAGATTGCAGATCTTATCAATAAGCAGGAAGCCGCGCTGAAGCGTCAGGCATTGGATTTGCGCCTTGCGACAGAAACAATTGATATCACGCAGTCTCCGCGCCCTGAGCGCAAAGGTCACATTCATCCTATCAGTCAAACGATTGATGAACTGGTAACAATCTTTGCCGATATGGGCTTTACAGTTGCCGAAGGGCCGGAGATCGAGGATGACTGGCATAACTTTACAGCGCTGAACTTCCCGCCGGGTCACCCTGCGCGCGAGATGCAGGATACATTCTTCTTGCCGGATGACCCGACAGAAGACGAAGAAAAGCAGAAAAAGGTTCTGCGCACGCACACATCACCTGTGCAGATCCGCCATATGCTGAACACCAAGCCACCATTCAAGATTATCTGTTTTGGCCGCACATACCGTTCTGATTACGATATGACGCACACGCCGATGTTCCACCAAATGGAATGTTTGTATGTCGATAAGAAGGTTAATATGGGTCATTTGAAGGGCTGTTTGATGGATTTCGTGCGCACATATTTCGAAGTCGATGATATGCCTGTGCGTTTCCGTCCTAGCTTCTTCCCATTTACAGAGCCTAGCGCCGAAGTGGATATCGGCTGTTCCCGTGAAGATGGCGGCTTGAAGCTGGGTAAGGCCTCAAAGCCTGAAAACCAGCAATGGATGGAAATTCTGGGCAGCGGCATGGTGCACCCGAATGTTCTTAGAAATTGCGGCATTGATCCCGACGAATATCAAGGTTTTGCCTTTGGCTGTGGTATCGAGCGTATTACGATGCTGAAATACGGCATTCCTGATTTGCGTACATTCTTTGATAGTGATGTAAGATGGCTGGAACATTACGGTTTTGATCCTCTTGACCGCCCTAACCGCGCAACAGGCAAATAATCTATGACCATTACAGTTCGTGATTTCCATGAGGATGACTATGCTCAGTGGCTGCCCCTGTGGGATGGCAACAACCAAGGGCATAAGAACGAAGCTGTAACCGAAGAGACGTGGAACCGTATCATCAGCCCTATCTTCCCCGTCCATGGCTTGGGCGCGTTTGAAGATGGTAAGCTGGTTGCCTTGCTCCATTACGTTTTACACCCTGTCACAGGCCATATCGACCCTGTCTGCTATATGCAGGATGTTTATGTTGATCCAGATCATCGCCGCAAAGGCATTGCCCGTAAACTTGTCGAATATCTGGCCGCGATTGGTCAGGAACAAGACTGGGCGCGCATTTACTGGCTCGCCGAACAAGACAATACGGCAGCCCAGAGCCTTTACAAAAATGTCGGCATTAAACTAGACTTCACATTACACGTCATGCCTTTGTAACAGCCGATTTTAACAAAATCCTAAAACTTATATTTTATCATTATAGTACCTAAAAAAGGGGTGTTGTGATGGAGGATATTATTGATGTAGTGGTGCAGAACCCGCAGAGCGGCGCCGCAATCTATGCGAGCGCGGATACGCAGGCTAAACTCGGCTGGATCACAACCAAGATGGGCGAGATCATTCCTATTGATACTGCCATTATATCCCAAGCCGATATACATAGCCTGACGGACATATTCGATCCCCCTACAGTGAGAATCACGCCCGAAGACCGCATGCGATCCGTTATTTCCGAAGTGATTGATGGCGCTAATATCGCCCCTGATATTAAACAACGCTATCTGGACGCTGCAAATCCCGATATCCAAAGCAATCCGAATATGGAAGCCATAATGGATAGTCATGTCCACACGCTTTTAAATGCGTCACAGTACAATATAGCCATGGCCTATTCACTTGACTTGGATACTGATGGTTTGCGAGATGTATCGTTTATCGTTACCCCCAATCTATACACTACGCCTGAAGAACTGCTGGGTGGACTAGCACAAACGCCAGCCTATATGCTAGAAAACATTCCCGGCGATACGCATGATTACTTGGCCATCGCTATGTTTCATGAAAGTGCACATTCAGCGCAGCAGGACTATATGCTGAACAATGGCACTTACCAGAACTACGTTCAAAACCCCTTAATCTTTGAGGCCGATGCCGATGCGTCTATGGTAAGAGCCTTCAATGATGCCGTTGCCGACGGTTATGACTTAGACCCCGCTGCGTTGGAAGCATTCGAAGCCGCACGCTATGCTGGCGGGCTTGGCAACTACGGTCTGATTGCAGGCCAAAGCCTGTCAACGGTACTGGCAGAACAAGGCCATTTTATTAGGCCTACCTCACATAACACTGCCAATCTGGTTGATTGGGACAATGGTTTACCCATTTTGCCTAAGGACTCCCCGCTAGCGGAAATGGAAGCTTCGGCAACGTTTCAAGTAAATTACATGCTCGGGCTTTACAACGTAGCCACGCAAACAGCGCTTGCCCTTGGCACAGATGACATGAATACTCTTACCGAAGAACAGCAAGCGCTGGTTGAGGCCAATATTGCCCAGCTTTCCGAGAATCCTCAATTTGCCGCCTTGAATGGGGTAAACTATGCGCAATTAAACCCAGGCGCATCCCTTGCGGCTTTAGAAGGCTTGCAAGAAAAAGGGTATTTGGGGGAAGGCTCGGAAGCCTATGTCGATCGCGTGCGTGACTTTTTTGAAAATCATGACCCCGATATTCTAGAAACAGGCGGCTATACAAACACGCAAGCAGAGTTTAGCGAGTTCTTGCCCGCGATAGAGGATATTCCCTCACCCGAAACGCCTGCACCACAAAACCCTCAATATGATTCACCTGCCATAGCAGGGAATGACCCACCCGCCCCTTAACATTGCAATATAGCCTTTACCTTTACGGCTGTTCTGTGCCATAAAAACCGTTGGAAACTCTTTGATAACCAACGGACGTAACGCATCATGAAATTCACGCTGAGCTGGCTGAAAGACCATCTGGAAACCGACGCAACTCTGGACGAAATCGTTGCCAAACTGACTTCGATCGGTTTGGAAGTTGACGGTGTAGAAGACCCCTCGGAAAAATTTGCGCCATTTAAGGTTGCTTATGTTGAAAGCGCAGAACAGCATCCAGATGCGGATCGCCTGCGTGTATTGATGGTTAATACGGGCAAGGAAACGTTGCAGGTTGTGTGTGGTGCGCCCAATGCCAAAGCCGGTATGAAAGGTATTTTCGCGCCTGTCGGCAGCTACGTTCCCGGTATTGATGTCGAGCTTAAGAAAGGCAATATCCGCGGTCAGGAATCCAACGGTATGATGGTGTCCGAACGCGAGATGGGCTTGTCGGACGAACATGACGGCATTATCGAGCTAGAAGGCGACCCTGATATTGGCACACCTTTTGCCAAGCTATTTGGCATGGACGACCCTGTAATCGAAATTGGTCTAACACCTAACCGCGCCGATTGTGCCGGTGTACGCGGCATTGCGCGTGATCTGGCGGCGGCGGGCATGGGCACATTGAAACCCTTAAAAACCAAAGCGGTTAAAGGCAGCTTTGACTCACCTATCGGTGTTGAGTTTGCGTTCTCTAAAGATGATGCGGATGCGTGTCCCCTGTTCTTGGGTCGTTACGTTAAAAATGTAAAAAACGGCCCCTCCCCTGAATGGTTGCAAAACCGTCTGACAGCCATTGGGCTGCGCCCTATTTCAGCGCTGGTCGATATCACGAACTACGTCTCTTATGATCTGTGTCGCCCGTTGCACGTTTTTGATGCTGATAAGGTCAGCGGTAACCTGACCGTGCGACTTGGCAAAAAAGGTGAGACGCTGGATGCGCTGGACGAAAAGACATATGAAATCCCTGATTTCACAACAGTGATCGCCGACGACAAAGCGCCCCTGGCGCTTGGTGGTATTATGGGCGGTATAGATAGCGGCTGTACAGATGAAACCGCTAATGTGTTCCTGGAAGTTGCCTATTTCGACCCTGCCCGCACGGCAAAATCAGGCCGTGCCCTGCAAATCGTCAGTGATGCGCGTTACCGTTTCGAGCGCGGCGTTGACCCTGCCTTCCTGCCTGAAGCCACAGAAATTGCCACACAGATGATCCTTGATCTTTGTGGCGGCGAGGCCAGTAACGTTGTCAGCACGGGCGTAGAGCCTGAGTGGAAACGCTCTATCGAATACAACCCAGAAGACGTTGATAACCTGATCGGTCTTCACGTCCCTGAAAAAGAACAGCGCCACATTCTGTCCGTTCTTGGGTTTGAGCTTGAAAGCCACACTGCAACACCTCCGTCATGGCGCGGTGATGTCGAAGGCCGTGCTGATCTGGTTGAAGAAATCATTCGTATTCACGGCTTTGACAATATCCCTGCAATCAGTGTGCGCAATGATCAGGCCGTCGCCCATAGCGCGGAAACACCGACACTATCCAAAGCGCGTCGTGCCCGTAACACACTGGCAGAGCGTGGCTTGAATGAGTGCGTAACATGGTCCTTCATGGCCGCAAAAAATGCTGAACTGTTCGGTGCTAATGATGAAGATACCATCAAAGCTCTGACACTTTTGAACCCGATCAATGCCGAACTGGATCAAATGCGCCCATCTATCCTGCCGAACTTGATTGAGGCAGCAGGTCGTAACCGCGATAAAGGCTATCCTGATAACGCGCTTTTTGAAGTCGGTCCGACATTCCAAAGCAGTAAAGCCGATGGCCAGAGCATTGTGGCCACAGGCATCCGTGCGGGTAACCAAGCCCCAAGACATTGGAGCGAAGATAAGCCGCGCAAGGTTGATGCCTATGATGCCAAAGCTGATGCGCTGGCTGTTCTAGAGGCGTGCGGTGCGCCAGCCGGTAATATGCAGATGAGCGCGGATGCGCCTGAATGGTACCATCCCGGTCGTTCCGGTTCGCTGCGCTTGGGCCCAAATATCTTTGCTTATTTCGGTGAGATCCACCCTGCGGTACTGGATGACATGGGCATTCGTGAAACTGTCTGCGGCTTTGAGGTATTCTTAGACAAAATCCCTGCATCGAAGCAAAAAGCCACAGCACGTAAATTGCTGGAGCTGTCATCCTTACAGCCTGTTTCCCGTGATTTTGCGTTCTTGGTTGACGCCAGCACAAAAGCCGCAGATATGACACGCGCCGCTATTGGTGCGGATAAGAATCTGGTTAGCTATGCCGAAATTTTCGATGTTTATGAAGGTGACAAGCTAGAAGCGGGCAAAAAATCTGTGGCACTTACTGTAACTATCCAGCCTCAAGAAAAAACTCTGACAGATCAGGACATTGAAGGCTTGTCGAAGAAAATAGTAGAGAATATTATTTCTAAAACAGGCGGTCAGCTGCGTAGTTAGGATACGGTTTTATAGACATGGATATTTATTTTGATATTACAGAGCTTCTCGATGTTGTTGAGAATGAAGCTGATCAATCAGAAGCTCTGGAAAAACTTATCAATGTTTATAAGAAGCAGCCGCCCTGCAACGGTCACAAAGAAGATGCGTTCATTCTGAACAGCGCGCCCAAATTACTGGACATGACTAGTGAAGACAGCGTTTCTGACTTAGCAGAGCTGATTGATTCAACACCGCTCTACCAGATCAATATGGAGCTGCTGCTGGATGACGCGCTGTATGAACGACATAATAACAACATCATTAACGCTGCGCTTTTGCAGGCCTTTGACGGCACACTGCCCAATACGCTGGAAGTTGATCGCAGCCGTAAAGAAACGTCGGGCAGCCTGCACCACCCCATGCTAGGTCATATTGACCGCAAAGAGCTTGTCCAGATTTACATCCGTTTTATGAACGCGCTTGCGCGCAATAAGCGGGAATTCAGCTTTGAAGACAAAGTATTAGGTAAGCACACCGACCGCTTTACTGAAAAGCATAACGGTTTTCTGACGGCCAATGGCGGCGCGGTTAAAGCCAGTCTTTTGATTGGGTTTGGTTCACGCACAGACCATGAAGGCGGTAAGCAGCTAGAGAGCTACGTTTCGGGCGGTAAGTCAGCAGCGCAAAGACTGAACCTAACCAATTTCCAGGAAATGATGTGGGCGTGGCTTGAGATGGAAAACTTCCAGATGCGCCGCTGCCGCGATATTGACCGCGTTCTAAGGCTGGAAGCCTTGGATCGCACACCACGTTGGGTAACCACGGATATCTTCATGTTGCTGGAAAAAGAAGCGATCAAACAACATATAGCGCAGGCCATCATGGAAACTGCGGAAGCCTCTACTATGGAGGAGGTCGCCCCTACCCTTTACAAGGCGATCCAGCGCGCTAGCCTTGATGATGTCAATAAAGACATCCAGATCTTACTCTCACAAGCTTTAGGGCACGAGGGACGCTATGCGGGTGCTGCCGGCGCCTTTGCACAGGGTGCGTTCAAGCGTGCCGAAGAGTCTCGCAATCTGGATGTATAAGGCCTTAAGCGGCCTTATCAGCTTCTTCTTTCAAGATATCTTTACGTGAAAGTTTGCCGATCATGGTTTTCGGCAATGCTTCGTTACGGATTTCAAACTGTCTGGGGATTTGAATTTTAGAGAGCTTGTCGGCCAGAAAGTCTTTCATATCTTCAACGCTCAGCTCTCGACCTTCTTTGGGCTTAATCCAGGCCTTTACGATCTCTCCGCGAGAGGCATCAGGAACGCCTGCGACAATACATTCCTCTACATTCGGATGCAGATAAATGGCTTCCTCAACATAACGCGGATATACGTTATAGCCGTTAGTGATGATCATATCCTTGATGCGGTCAACGATGAACACATAGCCGTCTTCATCCATGGTCGCCACGTCGCCCGTATGCAAACGGCCATCCTTGATAGAGCTTGCACTATCTTCAGGCTTATTCCAGTAACCTTTCATAACCTGCGGCCCACGTACACAAAGCTCGCCCCGTTCGCCGGGCTTGGTTACGATTTCACCTGTCTCGGCATCAATCAACTCTACAATGGTTTGCGGCATTGGCAGGCCGATAGACCCCGCTTTATTCTCGCCTTCAATAGGGTTAACACAGACAATCGGGGCCGTTTCCGTCAAGCCATAGCCTTCGGAGACCACGCAGCCTGTATTGGCTTCAAATTTCTTTTTAACCTCCACGGGCAAAGGCGCGCCGCCTGAAATACAGTAACGCAGCGATTTAAGGTCAAAGCTTGCTAAGTCTTTATGGTTGTTGATCGCGCTGTAAATAGCCGGAACAGCCGGCAGGAAGTGCGGTTTATATTTATCGACGAGCTTTAAGGTCTGATCGAGATCAAAGCGTGGCAAGGCTATGATTTCCAAACCTGCTCTGACAGACAGGTTCATAACCGCCGTCATCGCGAACACATGGAAAAACGGCAGAACGCCGACCATTTTCTCGATACCAAACTCGGTTTTGTAGCACCAGAGTACAGCCTGATCGACGTTCGAAACGACGTTATAATGCGTTAGCATCGCACCTTTGGGCACGCCTGTTGTCCCGCCCGTATATTGTAATACTGCCAGATCATTTTCAGGATCGATGCCGGGATCGGCCGGTTTTCCATCATTTTTAATTATATCGCTAAAGAGCACATAATCATCCGGATGCTCTAATTCAGCGAGCTCCTTGCCCTTAACCAGCTTAAACAGGATATTTTTAGGAAACGGCAAGATATCTGTGAACGAACAAACTACCAGCTTCTTAAGGCGCGAACTATGCAGCAGTTTGTGGGCCTTATCGTATAGCAGTTTTAGATCAGCGGTGATCATAATATCCGTCTCGCTGTCTTCGATCTGGTATTCCAGTTCACGCTCTACATATAGCGGGTTGTAGTTTACGACCGTACCGCCTGCTTTTAGCACAGCATAGTATGCAATGACGAAATACGGGGAGTTCGGCAGGAAAACACCGACATGAACACCCTTCTTAACGCCTTGTTCCTGCAGGCCTTTTGCCATTTTATTGACGAGATTTTCAATTTCAGACCAATTCCATTTTTTGCCTAAAAAATTAAAAGCAGGACGATCGCCGAATTCTTTCGCGGTTGTTTCCAGCATCTCATAAACGGGTCTGGGTTTTATTTCCGCATACCAATCCACTTTTTCAGGATATTTTTTTAGCCAAGGCCACTCATGGTTGTCTTTTGTCATTATTATTCCCCGTATTGTAATTTGGACAGAGTACGCTATATATCTAGACCAATATGTTGATTCTAAATCAGGAATACTAATTTTTCTATAGCAATCGGCATTAATAATTGTTTGGCAAGTTAGGGTTTATAATAGAAGCAGGCCTTAAACCCATAAGAAAAATGCGCTAAAAAGACTGGATTTATGCATTTTGTTCATGTAAATGTTTTCGTTAAGAATAATAGAGGGGCGTTTAAAGCCTATAGGAGTTTAGTTGACAGGATTGGTAATGGTAGATCGACTTAGCACCATACCGTCTACTGGGAAGGCAGCAACCCAATCTGATGTGCCCGTCAAAGCACATCTGAAGTGGTTTAATGCGCCCAAAGGCTTTGGGTTTGTAAATCCGGAAGATAGACCGGACGTGGACGCGTTTCTGCATATTACAGCCCTACAGCGCATTGGCGTGCAAGCGCTAGGCGAACAGGCCGTCATTCTATGTCACATCAGCTACGGCGATAAAGGTGCTCATGTTGAGCAAGTTC
The DNA here is from genome assembly GCA_012960155.1 of Micavibrio sp. Classification (GTDB taxonomy): domain Bacteria; phylum Pseudomonadota; class Alphaproteobacteria; order Micavibrionales; family Micavibrionaceae; genus UM-FILTER-47-13. The sequence continues at coordinate 41,254 of DUBU01000034.1, forward strand.
TCGAGATTATCGAAGAAGGTATTCTGCCAGACGGTATCGAGAGCTGCGAGATGTCCGAAGACCATAAAGTCGGCGAGATCAGCTCAATGAACGGTACCGTTAAATGGTATAAGCCTGATCAAGGTTTTGGCTTTGTCATTCCTGATGACGGAATGAAAGACGTGTTCATCCACAAAAGCTGTCTTGATCGTAACGGGATTGACGAGATCGTTCCCGGACAGCGCGTGAAAATGTCATTCCGTAACGTCCCCAAAGGCCGTGAAGTCGTTAACTTCGAGTTTGTGAACGATAAAAACTAAGCCTTACGTTACAGCTTATCGTCTTCTGATTTTCCTAACAGTTTTACCGACAAAGCTTTTGCAAGCTGTCCAGCGCTGCCCCATTTTTTCACGCTCCATCAAAGCTGCGGGCGTTACTACAAGCGTCAGAATAGTCGAGAATGTCAGACCGCACGCGACCGCTGTCGCCAGCTGAACCCACCATTGTGTAGACGGTGCGCCAATTGAAACCTCACGCCCCACAAAATCAACGTTCATTTGCAGTACCATCGGCATCAACCCTAATACAGTCGTTACCGTTGTCAGCAATACCGGCCGCAGACGCTGCGCGCCTGTACGCAAGATCAGCTCACGCGTATCCATACGATTACCGAATTCTTTTCTCATGTAATCGAAAGTATCAATCAGCACGATATTATTGTTCACGATAATGCCCGCCAGCGCGATGACGCCAATACCGCTCATGACGATGCCAAAGGGCTGCTGAATAATCATCAGACCAATAAACACGCCAATCGTAGACATGATCACAGCTGACAGGATCAATAATGCGCTGTAAAAGCTATTGAACTGGGTCACAAGAATAATCGCCATGATAAAGAGCGCCACGATAAAGGCTTTCATCAGGAAGGCTTGCGCCTCGCGCTGGTCTTCATCTTCACCGCGGAATGTAATCTCGATATTTGAATCGAAACGGTCACGATTTTCTTCGATCCACGCTTTCATTTCCTCAACATGGGCATTGATGTTGTCGCCCGGCGGTACATCTGCCTTGATCGTCATAATACGCTTCTGTTCGGAGCGATTAATCGTACCAATCGCAGGCTTGGCTTCGCGGCGGATAAAGTTCTGCACAGGGATGGATTGGCCGTTTGAATCGATACGCACGCGATCCAGCTGGTCCAATGTGCGCTCTTCGGTCGGATGGCGTACCAAAATATCAATCTCTTCATCACTATCATCAGGACGATATTCCGCTACCTGCAGACCGTTCGTAACCATACGGACGTATTGGCCGATCACACTGATATCCATATTGAATTTTGAGGCTTGCGCTCTGTCAACCTGCAGCTGCCACTGAATACCGGGTAGCGGACGACTGTCTTCTATATCCAGAAAATGACCGCGCGCTTCCATTTCCTTGCGAATGAAGTCAACGGCCGATGGCAGAAGCTCGGGGAAACGGGAGCCGATCTGAATTTGAATGTCTTTACCTGTTGAAGGTCCGCCTTCTTGTTTACGGGTTTCCACATGAATACCTGCGATGTCCGCGGTACGTTCACGGATCAGGTTCAAAATGTCATCAGCCGGCGCGCGTTCATCCCACTCGCCTAGCTCAATCTGGATTTGCCCTATAACATCCTCAGCCAGATCAGAGCCTTGCTGCGCCGATTTTCCTGACCGTGTATAGACACTATCCAGACCTTCGACATCCAAGACTACATTTTCAACTTCGCGTACCAGCGCGTCTTTTTCGTAGACAGACAGGTTTCCGCGCGCGTGTACGAGCACACTAGCAACCTCTGGCTCGGTTTCCGGGAAAAACTCGACACCGTTTCCGAACTTCGCGTAAGCGAATTGCACACCAATCAGCATAGCAAAAGCGATCAGCAGAATAAGTCCGGGGCGTCGTAATGCCGCGTTCAAAATCTTGATATACGTGCCAGTAAAGCCTTCAATCTCATCAAGGTTGCCGGACTCCGCCAAAGCCAGATTTTTAATCTCGGGGTCTTCAGGAGACAATCCAGATTTCCCGAAAATAGAGCCCAATGTCGGCACAAAAATCAATGCCATCAGCAGTGATGATGTCAGTACGCAGATCAGCGTTAGCGGCAGATATTTCATAAATTCGCCCACCATGCCCGGCCAGAACATCAGCGGGGCAAATGCCGCCAAGGTCGTCGCGGTAGAGGCAATAATCGGCCAAGCCATGCGTTTTGCTGCGATACCGTAGGCTTCGACCTTATCAAAGCCTTCTGCCATTTTACGGTCAGCATATTCTGTAACCACGATGGCGCCATCCACCAGCATACCGACAGACAAGATCAGCGCAAACAGCACCACAATGTTGACAGACAGCCCCATCATAAAGAGCACCAGCACACCTGTCAGGAACGCACCGGGAATAGCCACACCGACAAGACCCGCCGCCCTGACACCAAGAGCCGCCACAATCACAATCATAACCAATAGGATGGCGCTAATGACGTTATTCTGCAGATCGGACAGCATCGTTTTGATTTGATCAGAACGGTCCTGCGTATATGTTACCTTAACCGCTTCAGGCCAGAACTGGCGCTCGTGCTCAACGATTTCGCGCACCTGATCGATCGTATCAATAATATTCTCGCCGCTGCGTTTTACGATTTCGAGGGCAATAGCGCGCTCGCCATTCAAACGGGCGAAGTTTTGCGGGTCTTTGAAGTTACGGCGTATTTCTGCCACGTCACGCAGCTTTACAACGGAGTCCCCGTTCGTGCGCACAGGCATCTCCAGAATATCTGTAATATCTTCGAACAATCCCGGTACTTCGATGGCAAAAGCGCCTGCGCCTGTATCAAGGCTACCAGCCGCCACCAAGCGGTTCGAGCGGTCAAAAAACTGGATCAGTTCGATACCATCGATGTCATAGCTATCGATCAAAGCAGGAGAGATTAGAACTTCCACCTGTTCTTCGCGATCACCGGCAATACCCGCTTCCAGTACAGAAGAAATTCCCTCTACCTCATCTTGCAGATCACGTGCGATTTTTAGCAGCGTGCGTTCGGGCACTTGCCCTGAGAGGGTCACGACCAAAACAGGAAACAGACTGAAATTCACCTCGGTGACTTTTGGCTCACTTTCCAGTGTGTCAGGTAATTCGGGCCTGACCTGATCAACCCCCTTCTGGACGTCGTCCATGGCTTTATCTTTGTCAAAGCCTGCCTGAAACTCCAACAAGACGAAGCCACCACCTTGATATGCGGAGGATTTCATTTCCTTTACGCCCTCAATGGTCGATAATTCCTGCTCTACTGGCCTTAAAAGAAGTCGCTCGGCATCTTCAGGGGAAACACCCTCAAGCGCCATGGACACGTAAATTTGCGGAATATCGATATCAGGCTCTGACTCTTTAGGAATGCTGAGATAGGCGTAGATACCTGAAATCAACAATAATATCAGAATACTGACGACCGTACGTCGTCTATCCAGAGCCGCGTCAATCAAGGGCACCATCATAGCAAACCGCCCGCATCGCTTTCAGTTGGCTCGACAGTTTGGCCGCCGACTACAAAGTCCTGCCCGACGGTTATGACACGTGCTGTTTCAGGGAGGCCATCAATCAACATATAATCTGCCTTATCGGCGACAATCTTTACAGGTACAAACGAGACAACATTCTGATCATCTACTGTTTTGACGCCGATCTGACCTTCGTCGTTGAGTGATAAAATTGACGGTGAAATTTTGTGTAGCTGCTGCTCGGGCATAGGCAGGAATATTTCAACGGTCATGCCTTCGACGATCGTGTTCTCGGGATTATCAATCGTGACTTCGATGGCAAAGGTACGGGTTTCAGGATTAGCGGCGGGTGCAACATAAGAAACTGCACCCTGTGCCTCGCTACCATCGGTAAATACGATACGCGCAGTATTACCTTTTTTGATGCCTTTCATGCTGTGCTCTGTGACAAAACCACTGACCGTGATCGGATCAAGATCCACAAGCCTGACAACCTCGTCACCGACGCGTAAAAAATCGCCTATCTCGACATCGGTATCAAAAACAACACTATCAAAAGGTGCCTTGATACTGGTGTTATCCAAATCCAGCTCTGCTTGTTTTAAAAGCGCGCGCGCTTCTTCCAAATCAGCTTTGGATTGCGCCACGCGTACCTTTGAATTAAACCCTTTTTGCGCCAAATTCGCGGCGGCGTTGTATTCGATGTCGCGCTGCTTGACACGCTCCTTAGCTTCCTTCAAGCGCTCGGCGCGCTCGCGAACGTCCAGTACCATCAGCGCATCACCTTCAGCTACAGCCTCGCCCTTTTCAGCAGGCATTTCTGTGACCATACCCTCAATTTCGGAACGCAGTGTTACGGTGCGCGAAGCCTCGGTAATCCCTGTCAGAACCACGTCATTAACAAACGGTTCTGCCTGAATAGTCTTGACGCGTACGCTCGTCAGCTTTTCCTCGGCGCCCCCGTTTTCGACCTTACGTTCGTTTACTGATTGCGTTGTCGCATGCTCTTTTTCGCCTAGCATGCCCGAAGCGATCCAGGCTACGGCAACAACAGCGATAACGATGGCAATAAGGGTGGATTTTTTCATGAAACGTCCTTGCATATGCACTCTTTAAATCACGGCTCTATATATAAAGCCGCTCCAATATAACACATAGGTACAGATTGCGGACTCCCCCAAGTTAAAAAAATAAAAAGCCGTCACAACGGACGGCTTTTTATAAATCAATTCTAAATCAAGAGATCAAGAGCCCATGGCTTCTCTTTGCTCTTCATCATCGCTGCTCTTTGCTGATGCCTTTTCTTCGAAGTCCTCGGCTTTAAGAACGCGGCTGCGTGTTGCTGCCTGGTAAGCGACTTTTGCGTGCTCCGGGCAGTATGGCAATCCGGCTACAATCTCGTGGCCGCAAAAACGAAAATCATCGTCTTTAGGGTCACCGATCGGCCAGCGACATGAACGTCCGCCAAGTTCAGCCATTGATACACCTTTGACAGTCTTATCAAACTCTTTGGAGTCATTGGCTACGCGGCGCGGCGCCGGTTTGCGCTCCTCGTTTGCGGCAGGCTTAGGAACAACCTTTTTAGTATTCTGCTGAATAGGTGACAGGCGGTTTGAAAGCTTCAGTCTGTGGGCTTTGCCAATCACAGCATTTCTTGTAACGCCGCCAAGTTCCTTGGCGATTTCAGCCGCTGTTTTGCCTTCTCCCCACATCTTCCTCAAGAGGGCAACACGTTCATCGGTCCAACTCATTTAGATATCTCCGTTCTCTCCACACATAAAACACACACAGGCTAACAGCCTGATAATAAAAGAAAATTCGTCTGTTCAAGATTTGGATTACTCTAACAGGAGGCGTTATAAGTGCCCATAGCAAAAATAATTTTAACGCCCATTATCCACATTTTTGCGGAAGGTTTTCTTTTTCCCTGTTCTTTTTTCTTTTTCTTATGGAGCGGATTAAAGCACGATTAGCCTTGATAGTCCAACCCGATTATTTCGTATTTTTCGGGGTCATCGGCCCAGTTCTCTTGCACTCTGACAAAGAGTTTCAGGTGTACGCGTGTCTCCAGAATTTCTTCCAGTTCCTTGCGTGCCCACCTTTACCGAGCACAATACCTTTATGTTGATCGCGGGCAATTGTGATCAACTGGCTGATTTTGATACTTCCATTATCAAAATCTTCCCATTCTTCGGTTTCCACCATCAAACCATAGGGCAATTCCTGATAAAGTTTGTTGAAGAGTTTTTCGCGGGTAATTTCTGCTGCCATCAGGCGCATCGGCATATCGCTGACCTGATCTTCAGGGTAATGCCACGGACTTTCAGGTAGACGCGTGGACAGCCAGCGTAGAATATCGTCCGTGCCTTTTTCCTTGAGTGCGGAAATCATAAAGGTCGCATCAAAGTCATACAGATCATTCAGCGCAATACTCATTTGCAGCAGTTTCTCTTTCGCGATCTTATCGACTTTGTTCAGAACCAGAATGGCCGGCCTGCCGTTAGCTTCTTCACCAAGCCTTTTAATCAGCTTGGTTGTTTTAGGATCGCTCACTGATTTGCTGGCATCCACAACGAACATTACCATATCGGCCTCGGCACCACCTTGCCATGCTGCGGACACCATAGCGCGCTCAAGGCTTTTAGACGGGTTAAAGATACCGGGCGTATCAATCAGGATAATCTGTGCGTGTTCATACAGCGCAATACCACGCACATTGGCGCGGGTTGTCTGTACTTTCGGGGAAACGATGCTGACCTTCGTGCCGACCAAGGCGTTCAATAATGTGGACTTACCCGCATTCGGGGCACCCAGTACGGCAACAAAGCCACAACGGCTAGGCTCTTGCATCAAGACTCCATTTCTTTTAAGTGAGCGAGTAACATGGCGGCTGCGTCCTTTTCGGCCTTACGGCGTGAGGCGCCCCTTGATGTCCAAGGCGGAAAGCTCTCGACTGTTACGCGAATTTCAAATGTCGGGGCATGATCAGGCCCATCGCGGCCGACCAGCTCGTATTTAGGTAGCGGCAAGCCACGTCCTTGTGCCCATTCCTGCAATGCGGTTTTAGGATCTTGCGGCGGGGCGCGCATAATCAAAATCGATTTACCCCAAAGACGTTTAATCGCCTTTTCGCAGGCCTCCATGCCGCCATCCACATAAAGCGCGCCAATCACGCCCTCTACACCATCAGCCAGAATATTTTCATTGCTGGCACCGCCCGCAGCACGCTCGGCTTCGGAGAACTGCATGGCAGCCCCTAAATTCATAAGCTTGGCGATTTTAGCCAGCATACGGCCCTGCACCAGCGCCGCATGACGTTTTGCCAGATCACCTTCGGCTTCATCGGGATAGGTTTCCCAAAGCATATGCGCAATCACAAGACCGACAACGCGATCGCCCAGAAACTCCAGACGTTCGTAGTTCTTCGCTGCCCCTGTACTGGAATGCGTTAAGGCGCGCATCAATAATTCTGTGTTTTGAAATTGGTAATCAAGACTGTCTTGCAAGTCCTGCAACGGATCCATGCCCATTTGTATTGTCCTTTTATTATTGGTTTAAAAGGACGTTATGCCTGTCCCCGCTTGGGCCGTTTACACGAAACGGGGACGGATATAACGTCTATTACCGTTATATGCCTGAAATCTAAAGATTTTGTCAAGAAAATCGATATTACGACTATTCAGGGCGCACAGGCGACAGCGATTTGAACAGGCGATCATAGCGAATAGATTTTGGCCAGCGCCAGACTTGACCCATATTGGCGTATCCATTGGTCGAGAAGAAAATAAAGCTCGCACGGCCCACTATGTTTTCAGCAGGAATATAGCCCACAAGCTTTTGCACGCGGCTGTCTTGGGAATTATCGCGATTATCGCCCATCGCAAAATAGTGACCTTCAGGAACTACGAACTCATCCGTATTGTCCAGCATTTCAGAGTCGGACTCTTCATAGATGCTATGCACTACACCGCCAGGCAGAGTTTCCAGATATTCCATGACGCTGACCATATGGCCGTCTTCATTTATTTCACGAAGCTTCACAGGCTCGCGCGGCACTTTGCGGCGGTTGATATATAGCTCACCATCAATGACCTGAACGGTTTCACCAGGCATCGCAACTACGCGCTTGATATAATCAATGCTCGGGTTGCTTGGCAGTTTAAAGACAATAACGTCACCACGCTTTGGTTCGCGGCCGCCAGCCCAAATGCGGCCCTCAATAGGCGCAAAGCTGAACGGGAATGAGTGTTTGGAATAGCCATATGCCGGTTTGCTAACAAACAGATAATCACCAACCAACAATGTAGGCTTCATGGAACTGCTAGGAATATTAAACGGCTCTAAAAAGAATGTACGGATAATCAGTGCCAAGATAATGGCTACGACAGCCGTCTTCAGAAACTCGGCCCATTCTTCACGGGCGGTCAAAGGTGCCTCGTGCTCTTTTTCAGGCGCGGAATTTTCTGTCTGATCTTTCATATCAACGCTTTTTGTACCTGTATCCATCTGCCCGTTTTAGCCCATGACAATTCAGAATGCCAGTGCTATGTTAGGCTTATAAGAGAATAAACTTAAATGAACGGGGATGACATGACTTTATCAAAAGAATTTATCGCAGCCGACGAAGGCGCCAGAGACAATCCAGCAATGGAAGGTTACCGTGACGGCCCTGCGCGCGAAGGTTTTGGTAATGGCGTATCCGCTGATGGCAAAGGCCTGACGATTGGCCCTGACCCGATTATCATCTAAACAGATTCAATAATTACAAACGCGCTAACCATTGGCGGCTCGTCACTGAGTGCCAAATGAAGCCTTGCTGTCTGCCCTTCAGGCGTTAAAGCCTGTAAGCGTTCCAGTGCTTTACCGCTTAGTTCAATATGCGGCTTACCCCGCTCGTCCTTGATGATATCAATATCCGTAAAGTAAACATCCGCGCCTATGCCCGTTCCCAGCGCTTTTGAAACCGCTTCTTTGGCGGCATAGCGTTTGGCATATGTGGCGATATGGGTACCGCCTTCTCTGCGTTTTTCGGCAAGCTCAATCTCGCCCGCTGTAAAGCAGCGATTGATAAAACGCTCTTCATGCTGCGCCATGACTTTTTCAAAGCGCTCGATATTCAGTAAATCACTGCCAATACCTAGGATCATTTGTCTTTTTGCGCTTGCTGCGCTTTCTGTTTGTCCATTTTCTTTTTAAAGCGAGCAAAACGCTGCACACGATAGGCCCTACGCGCCGCTCTGACCGGATAATACAGCAAAGCGTAAGCTACAGGCCAGAATAAAAGCCCACACAGATAACCGCCTAACGTAATCGGTAGCAACAGCTTTTGAGGGTGAGAAAACAGATATGCGAAAAACTCGCCCGGATAATCCATGAAGTAGTCCAGATCAAAACTATCAGGCAATGCGATAAAATCACTGAGACCGAACCAGCCGCAAATTGTTACGCCCAGCTTATAGCCGATCCAGAACATGAACGAGAATGTCCATGGGTTCCCCCACGCCGTGCCGATGAAGCCCGCCAGCATACTGGCGCGAATGCACCATGAAAAGAACATCGCCTGAATAAAGTGTGTGCCGAAAAACGGCGTCCATGATATGGCCGCGCCTGTGGCAAGACCTGCGGTGATTTTATAAGTGGAGTCTCCGGTACGGAAAACGCGGTGGCGGTAATAATGATATGTGCGGCTCCAGCCTTGTGTGGGCCACACGGCTTCTCTGAATTGTCTGCCCATACTGCGGGGCTTTTTACGTTTCAGAATAGCCATGCTGTCAGTTTACTCCTGCAAAAGCTTTACAGCCCGTTTATCGTCCTCGGGCGCGATCCACCGTGGCAATCTGCGGGGTGGCTCGCAACGCGGCAATAATATTGTTAAGATGTTTTGTATCCTTAACGTATACATCGATCATCATGTCCCAGAAATCAAGGCTACGGCTGGTAATTTTCAAGTTTGTGATATTACCGCCATTGGTACCGATTACAGTCGAGAGCGTACCCAGCGCACCCGGCTCGTTGGCGATCACAATTTCCAGACGACCGATATGGGACTCAGGGGCATCTGGCCCCTCATCCCATGACACGTCCAGCCAGCGCTCAGGCGTATCCGCGAAGTTTTCCAGCGTATCACAGTCAATTGTGTGAATGGTCACGCCCTTACCTGTTGTCACAATCCCGACAATACGGTCACCTGGTAGCGGGTGACAGCAGCGCGCAAAATGCATCGCCATACCGGGGATCAAGCCCTTAATCGGCAGCGGCTTACCACTATCATGCTTTTTAGATGTAACGATCGGCTGCTCTTCAACCTCAGAGTCAGTCGGCTTTTTGGCGATTTCCGATTTATGACCGGGGAAGATCGCTTTGAACACTTCGCGCGCAACGATGTTGCCAGACCCAATACCAGCGTAGACATCTTCGACTTCGTCGACGCGGAACTGGTTGACGATGCCTGCCACGGCTTTTTCAGTGAACTGGTAACCTTCGGCGGTGAAGACTTTTTCCAGCATGGCTTTACCGAGCTGTGAGTATTGCGTGCGCTGCTGCTGACGGATGAAGCGGCGAATGTGAGAGCGCGCCTTACCAGTGACCACAAAACGTTCCCAAGTCGGGCTTGGTGTCTGGTTTTTGGCGGTGATAATATCAACCTGATCGCCATTAGACAGGCTTGAGTTCAGCGGTGCGATACGGCCATTGATCTTTGCGCCCACACACTTATCACCGACAGCGGAGTGAATAGCGTAGGCGAAGTCGACAGGTGTCGCGCCGTTCGGCAGTTCAATCAAGTCACCTTTGGGTGAGAACACGTAAACCTGATCAGCGAACAGCTCCAGCTTTGTGTTCTCCAAGAACTCTTCGGGCTTACTTTCCTGTTCAATGATATCCAGCAGCTCACGCATCCAGCGATATTGCTTGATATCTTTTATACTGCTTTGCTGGCTATTACCCTTGGATTTATAAGCCCAGTGCGCAGCCACACCCAAATCGGCTTCGGCGTTCATATCATGGGTACGGATTTGGATCTCGATGCGCTGGTTTTCAGGCCCGATGACCGTAGTGTGCACAGAGCGGTAACCATTAGGTTTCGGCGTGGAGATATAATCTTTGAAGCGCCCGGGAACCGTCGGATATTCACCGTGAATAATACCCAGCGCGTGATAGCATTCGCCAATGTCATTGACCATGACGCGGAAGGCCATAATGTCTGACAGCTGTTCGAAAGAGATATTCTTGCGCTGCATTTTACGCCAAATAGAGTAGCGCGTTTTCTCGCGGCCTGTGACTTCGGCGTTAATGCCTTGCGCGCCTAGTAGCTCAGAGAGTGTCTTGATAATCGTCTGAACGATCTCGTTACCTTCTTTGCGCAAGTAAGATAAGCGGTTTGTAATACTCTCGCGCGCTTCAGGGTTTAGGTGACCAAAAGATAGATCTTCCAGCTCTTCCTTGATTTTATGAAGGCCAATACGCTCGGCAAGTGGCGCATAAATCTCGATGGTTTCGCGCGCGATGCGTCGGCGCTTTTCAGGCTTCTCGATATGGTGCAGCGTACGCATATTGTGCAAGCGGTCCGCCAGTTTCACCAGCAGCACACGGATATCTTCTGACATCGCCAACACAAGCTTGCGGAAGTTTTCGGCCTGCTTGCCTTCTACGGTCTGGCTCTCAATACGGGTTAGCTTACTCACGCCGTTAACAAGGTTGGAAACCTCAGGACCAAAATGCTTGGTCAAATCATCGAGCGTTGCGTCAGTATCCTCAACAGTATCATGAAGAATGGCTGTAGCAATCGTGGCAGGGTCAAGACGCATATCCGCCAGAATTGAGGCGACTTCGACAGGGTGCGTATAATATGGCTCACCTGATGAACGTGTCTGGCCTTCGTGCTTTTCTTTAGCGTAGTCATAGGCACGCGCGATAAAATCCTCCTCAAGGGCAGGATTGTAAGCTTTGATCTGGTCGATTAGGTCTTTTTGTTCGATCATCGGTGCGCGTTGTAAAGTTTCGAATTGTTATAATAGTGAAATAGCACCTAATAACCTATTAAAAAAGCCGCTCCCCAGACAAAAAGGTATAAAAAAAGGCCGCATGAACGGCCTTTTGAAATTCTTTTTCGCTTTACGGCTTAGAAGTCGTCGCCACCAGCAAGATCAGACAGTGAAGGCTCGTCATCTGCATCATCGATGTCTTCGTAGGCAGGGCCTGCGCTTTGTGCTGCAATCTGGCTCCACTCTTCTTCACCCTTCATAGAGTCAATCACGTCTTCGCCGTCATCCATTTCGATTACGCGTTGGTGATTTCTGATCAGCTCTTCTTTAAGGTCTGATGTTTCAACTTTGATTTCGGCAATTTCGCGCAGTGCTACAACAGGGTTTTTATCGTTATCGCGATCCAGCAAAAGTGCTGCACCAGCACCGATTTTGCGAGCGCGCTGTGATGCCAACATCACTAGCTCGAAACGATTTTCAACTTTGTCTACGCAATCTTCAACGGTTACACGTGCCATATCAGTCCTCTTTAAATTCTGTGATTAGCCTTTGTATAAGGTCTTCACGCATGAAAAGCAAGAGAAACGACACTTTCAGGCAATAAAAAAATAAATGCCTTGCATATATGAATCTTTACTAATATTAGTCATCCTTAATCATCCGTTGGCATAACGTATTCGTACAAAGATATGAAACCAAACTGCCCTGCAAGGCGTTTGATTACAGAGAGTTTTAAAATAAGCAGGAGCTTAATGTGAGTAAGAATAAAGTTAATATCCCTTTCTATGAAGAAGAGAAGCTGGCGCTATTTATAAACGGTTCCAATCTTTACGCCGCCGCCAAAGCACTGGATTTCGATATTGACTACAAGTTACTGCTGAAATGGGCGGCTGATCGTGGTCGCCTTGTTCGTGCGTTCTATTACACTGCCCTTATCGAAGATCAGGAATACTCACCTATCCGCCCGCTTGTTGATTGGCTGGATTACAACGGTTACACAATGGTGACCAAACCGACCAAAGAGTTCGTCGATGCCCAAGGTCGCCGTAAAATCAAAGGCAACATGGATATCGAGCTTGCCGTTGATATGATGGAACTGGCGGATCGCGTTGATCACATCATGCTTTTTTCGGGTGATGGTGATTTCCGCAAACTTGTTGAAGCCGTACAGCGCAAAGGCGTGCGCGTCACAGTTGTGAGCACAGTAAAATCAAGCCCGCCGATGGTGGCTGATGAATTGCGTCGTCAGGCCGATCATTTCTACGACCTGCGTTATCTGGCTGAAGAGATTGGCCGCGCCGGTCTTTCCCATGATGATGAAGGCGCGTCAGGCGAAGCTGACTTTATCGAGCAGCCCGAATATATCGACGCCTAATAACTTCCCAAAACCATATTGCAAATTACGGCAAGGCACTTATCATGCCTTGCTATGATTATACCTGACAAAGATTGCGCGCTATGCCCCCGCCTAAAGGCTTTTCGGGACGATAATCGCGCTAAATTTCCTGATAAATTCAACGCTCCCGTGCCCGGATGGGGACCCATGGATGCGCAGCTTTTGATTGTCGGCCTTGCCCCTGGTCTTAAAGGTGCCAATTTTAGCGGCCGTCCGTTTACTGGGGATTACGCCGGTGATCTGCTCTACTCGACACTGATACAATACGGCTTTGCAACAGGTGAGTTTAAGGCGCGTCCCGATGACGGGCTGGCGCTTGTGAATTGCCGCATATCAAATGCGGTCAAATGCGTACCGCCAGAAAACAAACCTACTGGCGAAGAGACCAAAACATGCCAGAAATTTATTGATAGCGAGCTTGCGGATATGAAGCAGCTGAAAATCATATTATCGCTCGGCAAAATATCACATGATACGGTGCTGCGGATGTTCGGGCATAAGCTCTCTGCATTTAAATTTGGGCATCAAGCGACCCATGATCTGGGTAACGGTCTGTGGCTCGTGGATTCATACCACTGTTCCCGTTATAATACCCAGACAGGGCGCTTAACCGAAGCCATGTTCCATGATGTTTTCGATGAGATTGAACGCCTACGAGCCTAAGCCGAACTTATCACCTTTGAAGCCTTCGGGCGCGTTCAGATCAATGACAGTGCCATTACCGAGATCAATGCTTGTGACATAGCCGTCAGGGTGCACTTCGACAACTGGCATATCATCATAACCTTGGCCATAGAAACCTTCGGCCACTGACGGGACGATCGGACGCGTGCTTTCTGCGCCTGTTTGCCAGTCTTCGGACACGGCAATGACCATGCCTTCATTCTCAATTTTCTCAGGCGTTGTCTTCGTGCCTTGAACATAGATCACAAATTCGGTTCTAAAGGCCTTTTCATTCGCTGGCGCTCTTGCCCCATAGGCGCACGCTTCGCCATGAACAGGATTGATATCCGTGACATTACCATCCGCATCTTCCCACGCGACATCCACCAGTTTGGATGCTTGCCCGTCAAAAGGCGCAGGACCATAGGCTTCGTCAACTAAATCCAAGGCTTCGCCTGACATTAAGGCTTGCACAAAGGTATCGGATAATCCGTTCTCTGATAGGCCGTAGCGGGCATCAAGCTCTTTGGCGTTATTAAACTGCTCTGTCAGCGTATCGCCTTTCACCATTACCATGGCGGCCGTTTTGTCACCTGTGCCAGGGATCATCTCGGCTTTATTTGAATGGTCGCCCGGGTTACGGAACATTTTATCCGTGCCGGATACATTATCGAGGATCAGGCGCACATCAGGGCGGCGGGCCGTCTCGGGTAGCTCGAGATTACGCGTTTGCAGAATATGCTTCACCTGTTGCCAGATCTTATCACCATCGATGATCTTTTCTTTCCAGGACTGGGCTTTTTCATTGAAAGGTGTCGGCATGGCATCTCCTTAGCTGTAATGTTGATCACCATATTGGCAAGAGCCTGAAGGCATAAACGCCGACTGTCTGGCGCGCAAAACGCACGCTATACGAAGTCTCTATCCAATATTTATCAAGAATAATTCCGCATTATTCCGGATAAGCTTTGGACAAGATTTTCCTGATCTTACTTGATTTTTATTTGTTATGTCAAATTTACGAAGATAACCTTAAGGGCCGACGACCTTCGCTGTCTTCTCACGCTTACGGAGCAGCTTATTCAAGGCGTAAACATAGGCACGGGCGGAGGCGACCATGGTGTCGACGTCAGCACTTTGGCCGAGGCCTGTGTTGCCGTTTTCTTCCAGCTTTACTGTTACTTCGGCTTGGGCGTCTGTGCCACCTGTTACGGCGTGCACCTGATAAAGCGGCAAATCGGCTTCATGCGGAAACAACTCACCGATCGCGTTGAAGATCGCATCAACAGGGCCGTTACCAGCGCTTTCGGTTTCTTTTTCTTCGCCGTCAATTTCCAGTTTCAGCAATGCTGATTGGCCGTCGGAGCCCGCCTTGACCATCAGTGATACAAACTTGATACGTTCGTTCAGTTCGCGGTCATCGCCGACCAAGGCGATAATGTCTTCGTCAAAGACAGTCTTTTTCTTATCGGCCAGATCCTTGAAGCGTTTGAACAAGTCTTGGAAGGCGTTATCGCCCAACTCGTAGCCCAGTTCTTCGACCTTTTTCTTCAGCGCGTGACGGCCTGAGTGTTTACCCAGAACAATCTCGGATTTAAACAAGCCAACAGATTCAGGCGTCATAATTTCGTAAGTCTGCGCGTTTTTCAGCATACCGTCTTGGTGGATACCACTTTCATGGGCAAAGGCATTTGCACCGACAATCGCTTTGTTTGGCTGAACGCTAAAGCCTGTAATGCGTGACAGCGTGCGGGAGGCTTTGGTGATTTGCGTTGTATCAATGCCTGTCTCGTAAGGGTAGACATCGGGACGTGTGCGCATCGCCATGACGACTTCTTCCATCGCGGCGTTCCCTGCGCGCTCGCCAATACCGTTAATTGTACATTCCACCTGACGTGCGCCCGCACGGATGCCTGCCAAAGAGTTTGATACCGCCAGCCCCAGATCGTTGTGACAGTGTACGGACAAGATCGCTTTATCGATGTTCGGCACACGGTTAATCAGCATTTCAAAGATCGCGGCGTATTCTTCGGGCACAGTGTAACCCACGGTATCGGGCACGTTGATTGTCGTGGCGCCGTTGGCGATCGCTGTTTCCACGGCCTTACACAAGAAGTCATGTTCTGTGCGCGTGGCGTCCTCGGCGGACCATTCCACATCATCTGTGAAGTTTCGCGCTGTGCTGACGCTCTCTGCAATCGCATCCAGTACGGCCTCGGGCGGCATTTGCAGCTTATGCTTCATGTGCAGCGGTGACGTAGAAATAAAAGTGTGAATGCGGCGGCGTTTTGCCGGTGCCAGTGCTTCGGCAGAGGCTTCAATATCAGCGCGTTTCGCGCGGCACAGACCTGCAACGGCGGCATTTTTCACTAATTTAGCAACTTGGCTCACGGACTCAAAATCACCTTGGGAAGCAATAGGAAAGCCTGCTTCAATCACATCAACCCCCATGCGATCGAGGCGCTCTGCCATTTGCAGCTTTTCATCAAGATGCATGGAGCAACCAGGGGATTGTTCCCCGTCACGTAATGTCGTGTCGAAAATGATAATGCGGTTATCGGCGGCCATAGCGGACTCCCTGCCTGTATTGCGTTGACGGTTTATTTTTTAATTTCTGAGCCTTCAAGGGCACGGGCCTCATCCACCAGCATCACGGGAATGCCGTCACGGATCGGAAAAGCCAGCCCTGCCTGATCGGAAATAAGCTCCTGCGCTTTTTCATCGTAACGCAGCGGCACGTGCGTCAGAGGACACACAAGAATTTCCAGCAATTTGGCATCAGCAGTATTTGTCATGCGGCCTAATATATACACGAAAAAGGGCGCATGCAAGCGCCCTTGAACTCTTAGAAATGCAGCTAACTTTATGGCTGCGGCGGCTTTGGCGTTGCCATTTTCTTGCCTTTGCGCCAGCCCAAAACGCCCCCGCCAACAGCGGTAAACAACATACCGAGCTCAAAAACACTACCCACAGTATTAGCGTTCTGAATACAGTTAAAAGCGTTCACATTGAAATCTGTAAAGCATTTGGTTGCCATACGACTTACAACTTCGCTACCAACAACGTATACAGGGGCAGTGCAGAGCACAGCTCCTAAAAAAGCACCTGTCAATTTAGGGGCAAGGCCCACTTTTGGTTCTTCAGACATTATGTATCTCCCTTATTCATAATTACAGTGAACTACTAGCCAGAGAGATGTGCTATGTCAATACCCGATCAATGCGTAGACGCATTATCCTGAGACGGGCTTTGTTCGGCTTGTTGAACAGGCTGGCTCGGTGGCACCATTTTATCAGTACCATTGATGAACAAGTGCTGGGCCGTAATTGTACCTTCAATACGCATGAAATGCTCCTTTTTGATGTTGAGGGTCATCACTCAAACAATGCAGGAGCAAAGTTGTTCCCTTGCGCATAAATTTTTAGAGAAAAAAATTAGTGGCAGGCTGATCCGTGGCAGTTTTTAACAGCCATTTCCAGCATGGTCATGAAGATTTCTGCACGTGTATGGCAGCTATCAGCCTCCAGGAGCGCTTGTTTTTCGCCTGCATCGAACGGGCAGATCATGGACAGGCACGTAATCAGCTTCTGGTCAGAAGCCTGCGTGACCGCATTCCAATCACAGCTCATTTCCTGCTGGGAAAAGTAATCACCCAGAAGGGCATTCAAACGATTGCGGTCCAGATCCAGACAATTGGCCAGATTGGTATCACGCATGTAAGACGCCCAATCCGCTTTGGCGCGGCGGTACCCTTTTTCCAGCGGCAGCTCTTCGGACACGCGAAAACGACTGACGCCGCCCAGTGTTACATAAAAACGGCCATCATCGGTTTCTTCAAAGGCCTGAATTTTGCCAGCGCAACCAATATCGTACAGACCACCATTATCGTCACGATACTGGATCATGCCGATCATACGGTCGCCTTGCAGCGCATCATTGATCATAGATTTGTAGCGGTCTTCGAAAATATGCAGGGGCAGCTGACCACCCGGCAAGAGCAATACGCCCTTGAGCGGGAATAGCGGTAAAACAGCGGGTAATGGGTCCCGTATATCTGAAGTCGCTGTGTCAGTCATAAAAAGTTATATAGGTCAGTTACGCGTTAAGAAAACAGGACGGACGATAATTTTCTGCGTCCAGCAACAGTTAGCGGATCTGTCATGCCCAGCGCTTCAAAAAACTTCAGCAGCTGCTGACGCGCTTTATCTTCTTCCCAGCTGCGATCACGGCTCACAATTGTGATCAGCTCGTCAATCGCTTCTTCACGCTGACCTGCCCCGAACAATGCCACAGCGCGTTCAAAACGGGCTTCGTGGTCGTTGTCGTTTTTAGCAAGGCGCGCATCCCATTCGGATGTATCGGCATCACCGCTGGCTTGCGCCAGTTCAAGCGCTGTTCTGGCAGCTTTTAAAGCGTCTGCGTTCACCATTTCTTCAGGGGCGTCATCCAGCATCGCCTGCGCTTGCTCGTATTGTTCGGCGGCGATGAATGTACGCACCAGACCAGCGAACGCATTTGCGTTGCTTTCATCTTCTTGCAGAACCTGCATATACAGGCCTTGTGCCAGACCGATTTCACCATCATTCAGCGCCTGATCTGCCTCTGCCATAACAGCAGGAATATCAAGGGCATCGGGCTGCGCTTGGCGCGCCATTTTCAGGATTTCCCCGATGAAGTGTTTAATCTCGCTTTCAGGCTTGGCGCCCGCAAAGGCTGTTACAGGCTGACCCTGGAAGAAGGCAAAGACTGTCGGCACTGATTGCACGCGCAGAGCCTGTGCCAATTCTGGATGCTCATCAATGTTAACCTTGGCGAGCTTAACCTTGCCCGCTGTTTCATTAATGACCTTTTCAAGGGTTGGCATCATCTGCTTACACGGTCCGCACCATGGCGCCCAGAAGTCAACAATGACAGGCGTGCGCATAGAGGCGTGCATCACCTTTTCTTCGAAGTCTTCTGTTCCGACATCGAAAATCGCGACTGTGCCTTCTACATCGGTTTTGGCTGTGGCATCTGTAAACAAGACGTCTTCCATTTATTATACTTCCTATTGCTATGTTTTATTTACGCCGCGGCCTTATGCATCAGGGGCTGCGGGCTTCAAATCCACTATATGGGCTTCGCGGTCGATAGAGTCAAAGAATCGAAGCAATTCGGCAGGCGTTAATCCCACCGTCATGTGATTTTCCATCGGATGGTAATTCACGATGGGCCCTTCCATCATGTCGGCATCCAGCAGCAGCGTGCTGTGCATCTGTCCGGTCAGTCCCAGACAGAGCGGTGCTCCCGTCATGCGGTCGGCCACCTCTCGCAATGCGTCGAGGGCGAGCGCAAAGATGCGTCGTGGATCCTCCGGCCTTTGAACTGCAAGCTCCTCTTGAAACCCTCGGATCCTGCACACTTCATCCACAAGGGCAAGCTCACCCCCCCA
>DUBU01000035.1 GCA_012960155.1 Micavibrio sp.
GCCGGCCCGGTGTTTCGGCGAGACTATGCCGGCGTCGCCCTGCCTGATGAGTCGTCAGCCCGTGCCAATCCTGACACCACTCGTCCACATTTCCGTGCATGTCGTGCAGACCCCATGGGTTGGGTTTCTTCTGGCCGACAATGCGGGCATAGGGCTCGGCACCGACTTTATAGGTGTTCTCGCTGTACCATGCGTATTCACCCAACTGTGACTCATCATCACCGAAACTGTACACCGTCGTCGTTCCCGCACGGCAACAGTATTCCCACTCGGCTTCCGTCGGGAGGCGGATCAGTTCGTCTTTGGAAAGCAATTTCGCCTCGCGCATCAACGCGGTCGAATCGGTATCTAATGCACTTTTCTCTGAATGGGAAGATGCGGGGGGCGGGCCCATATTACCCGCTATGGTCGCAACGGCTATTCAAGAATTTAATCTCGATATGGACAAGCCATTGGTGAAGGCTGCGATGCTGGCATCAATTATGGCGGAATATCCGAACGAACTGCAATATCACGGCAATGAACATTATCGCAAAGTGCTGTTTCATGTGCTGCGTTTGATTTCTGTTCATAACGGTATGTTTGACGGCACAAACCGCAAACTGACTAATTCGCACATTGCGATCTTGTTGATCGGTGCCTGTGTCCATGATCTGGGGCACGAAGGCGGCGACAATCTGCGCGACGGTATGTATACGCCGGGGCAGATGGAACAATTCGCCATGAACTTGTCGCGCCCGTACTTTGAAGAGCTGGGCGTTGATAGTGATAACTTCGGCGAGCTGGAAACAATCGTATTCTGTACCGATATTACGTTCTTTGCGGGTGATAACAGCCCGTGCGTGCGCATGAAAAAGATTTACCGCCATTACTTCTGGGATGATGATCGCGAAGATGTCTCCATGATGATGATGGGTAAACTGCGCCGTTTCGAAGATAATCCGCGATTGTCCCTTATGGCGATGATCCTGCACGAGGCCGATGTGGCTACATCCGCAGGGCTGAGCTACGAACAGACAATCAAGGAAACAATCGCCATTATGGAAGAGCGCGGCCTGAAAATCGCAGGTCCTAAAACTGTTCTGGCATTCTTGCGCGAACAGCTGGGCGAGACAATGTTCTCCGAAGCCAGCAAACGTCTATATGGCCGTGTGATGATGGAAGTGATCAAACACGCCGAGGCCGATATCGAGCGCGGCCGCGAAACCTTCTACGAAGATTAATCAAAGCCTTAAGGCTCTGCTGTTCTCATAGTGACGAATTCTTCTGCTGCCGTAGGGTGAACGCCTATTGTTGCGTCAAAATCAGCTTTTGTGCCACCCATCTTCAGAACGATACCTGCCATCTGAATAATTTCAGGCGCATCATCACCAATCATATGAACACCGAGAACCTTTTCTGAATCGCCGCAAACCAGCAGTTTCATAAAGGTACGCTCCTGACGACCGCTCAGCGTGTGCTTCATCGGGCGGAATGACGTCTTATAGACTTTGTATTCCTTGCCCGCCGCGATCAAATCTTCTTCAGTCATACCACACGTACCAATCGGCGGATCAGAAAAGACTGCCGTGGGAATAAAGTCGTAGCTGATGTAACGCTGCGGCATATTGCCGAATAGGCGATCCGCAAGGCAGTGACCTTCTTCAATGGCGACAGGGGTCAGATTGTAATCATTGGCAATATCGCCAATCGCATAAATATGAGGCACGCTGGTTTCATTGTTCTGGTTGGTCGGAACTTTGCCACCTTGATCCAGCTGCACATCTGTGTTTTCAAGCCCCAGATCATCGGTCATAGGGTCACGGCCAATCGCGACAATCGCAAGATCCGTCTCGATGGTTTGCCCTTGGTTGGTATGCAGGATAGTCTTCTTGCCACGCTTTGTGACTTTATCAGGTGTACATCCCAGCTTGAACTCAATGCCCTTGGCTTTCATTTCGTTTAGCAAGTGCTCCTGCAAATCAGAGTCAAAGCCCCGCAAAATCGTTTCACTACGGTTGATGAGTGTGACATTGCTGCCAAGACCCGCCAGAATACAGGCGAATTCAACTGCGATATAGCCACCGCCAATAATCGTAACGTTCTTGGGTTGGCTGGGCAGATGGAATACATCATCGGATGTTTTTAAATGCTCTTTGCCGGGGATATCAGGCACGCGCGGACGGCCACCAGTAGCGATCAGAAAACGGTCAGCTGTAATCTGCTTGCCGTTAATCTCGACAGTGTGGTTATCAATGAACCGTGCGTATCCTTTGTGAACCTCAACGCCGCTGTCTTCCAGCAGGCTATTATAGATCCCGGTCAGCCGGTTGATTTCTTTATCCTTGTTACGGATCAGATCTCGCCATTTGAACCAGCGAAAGCCCAGAAACTTCCAGCCATAACCGCTGGCGTCCTTGAACTCCTTGCTGAATTTTGACCCGTAGACCAGCAGCTTTTTAGGAACGCATCCGCGATTCACACACGTTCCGCCAAAATCCCAGCCTTCTGCAATACCGACTTTGGCGCCATGGGACGCGGCGATACGCGCTGAACGAACCCCGCCTGAACCGGCACCAATAACAAAATATTCGTAATCTCTTTTACTCATGATCTATGATTTAGTCTTTTTCTTTTGATTTCAAGTTGTCCCAACGTCTGTGTAACCATAGCCATTGCTCGGGGCGCTTGGCAATCCAATCTTCCAGCAAGCCATGCGCCTCTGCAATGACATCTTCATTGCTCATATCGCCCGTAATCTTCAGTGGCTCGTGAATAACGATGCGGAAATTAGCGCCTTCCTCACGGATGATCTGGATGGGTACCAGCGGATAGTTGTATTTGCGCGCCATAATGACAAAGGCAGGGTTGGTCATCGCGGGCTTTTTAAAGAACGGAACGGCGACGCCCTCGTTATATTTCTGATCGATCAGAAAGCACATCATATGCCCTTGGCGCAGCGCCTTAAGCATCTGCTGCGCCCCTGTGCGTGACTTTGCATAGGCGTTAATACGCCCGCCCATATTCCGCATCCTTAACAGCGCCTTATCAACCCAGGGGTTATTGGGGGCACGATAAGTAATGTCAACGGCTTTGCCTTGCTGGATCAGCAGCGTCGGCGGCGGGATTTCCCAGTTCGCCATATGGCCCGAAAAGAAGATGCAGGGCTGTCCGACATTCATATAACCCTGAATGATTTCCAGATTTTCGATTTTGACACGGTGGCGGGCAATTGTTTTTAAGTGTGGGTATTCACCGATAATGCGCCCAAGATTTTCCC
Source organism: Micavibrio sp. (assembly GCA_012960155.1). GTDB lineage: Bacteria > Pseudomonadota > Alphaproteobacteria > Micavibrionales > Micavibrionaceae > UM-FILTER-47-13. Next base: position 3,260 of record DUBU01000035.1, read on the forward strand.
ACATATCGTTTACGACGCGCACGCCGTCCAGTTCGGGCAAATGCTCTTCGACCTGTCTTATGGCTTTGCGTGATGCCGCTAAACGAGACCCGATTTTGCGCCCCAGATACCCTCCAATATCCGATGCCAGATCAACGGGCATGATACGAAAGATAAAGGTCAGCACATATAACAATACGGCTTCTAGGAAATAGCGGATTTGCTTCATGATTCGATTACATCCCGTAATAAGGCAATCATCGGCTCTTTATTTTCCCAATCCAGCCTAATGGGCAGGACTTCAACATCCATATCTTCGGGCAGGCGCTTCGCGTCCTTTTCAGTCGTGATCAGAACGGCTTCATGTTGTGCGGCTAGATTTTGCAGATACTTGATGTCTTTATCTTCATAACGGTAATGGTCGGGGTAGGGGTGCCAGCCGACAATGCTCAGCCCGCATTCTTCCAGCGTCGCAATAAATTTCTCTGGGTGGCCTAATCCTGCAAACGCAATATAAGGCTTGCTGCTATCAGGCTCCCAGTCTCCGCGCGGCTTAACGTGAGCTCTGATATGCAGAGTACTCTCTGCCAGCATCACAGCCTTGCCTGACCCGACAATTTGCACGATATCCGCGCGCTTCAAACCGGCTTGCAATGGCTCTCGCAGCGGGCCGGCAGGTAACATCAAACCATTGCCAAAGCCCTTGCGGCTATCAACAACAAGAATATGCGCATCTTTATGCAGGCGAGTATTCTGCATGCCGTCATCCATGATGATCAAATCATAGCCATCATTCTCGGCAAGCTTGGCACCTTCTGCACGATTGGCGGAGACGATAACAGGGCCTTTTTCAGCCAGTAGTAAGGCTTCATCACCAATTTGCGGAGATTTATGACGTTCTAGATCTACAAGTATAGGGCCGCGCTCAGTACCGCCATATCCACGCGTTAAAAAACACGGGCGGATATCGCCGTATAAGTCTTTGATCAGGTCGTAAAGTGCCAGCGCAGTCGGAGTCTTGCCAGTGCCGCCAGCCGTAATATTACCGATACAAATAACGGGGATAGAGGCCTTGTAAGGCTTCTTGGCTTTGCAGCATATTTTATGGCTCAAGCCATAGATGAAGGATAAAGGGCGCAGAGCCTGAGCGGCGATGTTCAAAGTATCGTCGTTATTGGTGTACCAGAATTCGGGCGTTTTTACGCGCATTCCTTTATTTGATCGGCTTTAGGCAATAAAGCTTCGATCTCCTCTAAGATAAATGGCAATACCGTTGCCTTGTTCTTCACAAAATGGCCTGCTTTGTGTTGCAGGGCATCAAGTCCGTCATCGTCCGCCATCAATTTGCCGAGGCGTTTTTGGAAATCGGTCTCATCTTTTAATTTAATCGCCGCGCCAGCTTCGTCAAATGCATCGAAGATCGCTTGCAAATTTTGGACATGCTGGCCGTGCAAAACCGCACAGTAATATTGCGCCGCTTCAATCGGATTATGCCCGCCGCCACCATCGCTGCTCATTGAACGGCCGATATAGGCAATTGGCGCCAGCTTATAAAACAAGCCAAGTTCTCCGATAGTATCGGCGATATAAATATCTGTATCAGGCTCAGGCAGGTGTCTGGATGTACTGCGCTGCTTTATCTTCAAGCCGTATTTCTCGCAAGCCGTCATAATGCGATCACGACGCTCAGGGTGGCGCGGCACGATAATCGTCAAAAGCTCGGGATGTTCCTTCTTAAGGTGTCTGTGTAGACGGCAACCAATCTCTTCTTCAGGATCATGTGTGCTGGCCATCAGCCAGATAGGGCGCTTGCCGATACTGTCTTTTAAGCGCGTGAATTCCATTTCATCAACAGGCAGAAGGTCTGCACTATATTTCAAGTTACCTGATACCAGCACATTGCGCATACCAAGGGCTCTGAAAGATTCAGCGTCTTCTTCGGTCTGTGTAAGACAAACAGAGAAGATAGAAAGCAAGTCTTCGATACCTTTACGCGCCTTTTGCCAGCGCTTAAGCGACTTCTCAGATAGGCGGGCATTGATCAGTGCCGCAGGGATATTGCGCTCCCCAATCGCGGCAAACATATTCGGCCAGATTTCTGATTCCATCCAGAGCGCAACATCAGGCTTCCAATGATCTAAAAAGCTGGCAACCCATTGGGGGTGATCCAGAGGGTAATACTGATGAACTGCGCGTTTAGGCAGACGGTCAGCCATAAGTTGTGCCGATGTAACGGTGCCTGTAGTTACTAAAACGGATAAATCTTTATTCTCTTGCAGCAGGTGGCTCACCAGAATAAGCGTAGATTGTGCTTCGCCAACACTCGCCGCATGAAACCAGACGACGGTGCCTTCAGGGCGTTTTAAGCTCGGTTCTCCCATGCGTTCAGGCAGACGCGCGGCATCTTCCTTACCCTTTTTAAGGCGTTTTTTGAGTAATCCGCGCAGTAAAAACTCACTTTTACCCATTATGTAGGAATAAAATCTTATCATATCCCGTTTGGTAACCTTATTTTAGGGTTCACAGCATAAGCTAGTAGATATAAGCCACTCAGCTGGCTTTGAAAAGTAAACACTTCGTCTAATTCAATTAAGGACATTGTCAGGACATTAGCATGAAAAGGCGCGTATACAAACTGACGACCAAACGTCAAAAGATAATGCAGGATGCCATGGGCGCTATGCGTGATGCGCGTGCAGAGATTGCACCAGAACTTATTGAAGATGTACGCAACGCGATTGCCAATGCCATCGAACAAGAGCAGCAGCGCAGCGAAACCAAGATGCAGCTGGAACGCATTCCCGTCGATAAGAAAAAGAACCTGAGCATTGTCATGAAGTTTCTGGAAATGCAGCCTGATAACAAGGCGCTACACCGCGAGCTTAACGCTTATCTATCTCAGCAATGATATTTATAGCCGCGTAAAATAAAAGCCCCTGACTATAAGAGCAGGGGCTTATTTAATTCTGTGTTATACTGTCCGTATCTTACGGTACACAAGAGCCGCCCGGATCAGCCGAACAACCCGGCTTCGAACAAACGAATTCATCGTAAGGCGCGCCGCCGTTAACATCTGTACGTTGAATGCTTACACCTGTTGGAACAATCGCAGAGCCAGCACAGTTTGTACCTGGCAGGATCATATCCAGATGCGATACCATGTCGTCTTCAAGGTAAGGCGTACCGTCTGTAACAGAGCCGTTATTGATGTCGAACATTGCTTCGTCACCGTTAAACGCTGCTGTACGAGCCTGTCCAAAAGCAGCCTGAGCTTGCAAGCCTTGAATGGAGTTGTTGCCGGAAACAGGACACTGGAAGCTTGGTGGACGGAATTGGCGTGGATCCGTAGACGCGTACCAGCTGAAGTCGCGGAAGCTATCAGAGTTGTTTTCGTCCATGAATTCCATACAGCGTACCTGGTGCCAAATCTGACCCATCATGTCACAAGTGTAATCGCCGCCCGATACAGATGTGTTAGCGGTATAGCTAACAGAAGATCGCGTATCCGCAAATCCGTCAGGGAAGTTAGAACCTAAATAGGCGTTCAAAGAACTCAGCACAACAACCTGCAAGGCGTTGTCAGTTGTTGTCGAACTAAGACCGACAGGGTAACCCCAACGATCTGTTTCACTGAAAATACGTCCTGATTGTGTGTAGCCACTGTTAGACGCTACGCGGTTCAGGAAACGGTCAAAGCACGTATATTCCAGAACACTATCAGGTTTGAAAATAAGGTTCTGGTTCTGTGCGATTTCACGCTGCGCTTCCATCCATGCACGCGCTTCAAGCGCATCCATATATTCAGGATCACAAGGAGAAGACTGGGCGTATGACGCAGACGAGGCAACAACTGCCAAGCCAAAGGCGACAAGCCAAACAAGCGATAAAAAGAAATTCTTATGGGACATGGTTTAAATTTTCCCCGCTAACACACGCCATTATAATATGCGTTTTTACCCGTAATGTCATGCCTTTATCGGGCGACAACGCATAAAATCCACTCATTAAATTTTACAGCAATTGCAGTGCCTTTGGCAAATTAAACTGGCTTAGGCCTGTGCAAAAGGGGATTAAGCTGCCTTAAGATCCATGTCCAAGATGGCCATATTGAAATCGTAAGACACGTCACTTGGGTCTTCGTCATCTTTGTAGATAACGCCCAAAAACTCACCGTTCAGAAGGACTTCGACAGAATCGTCTGTCTGTGAACGCTCGCGCAATGTCAGGCCGGAATTACCGAATTTGCCCTGAATGTATTTTTGCAGTTTTTCTTTTTCCTGTGCGCTGAATGTCATGTCTTTCTCCGTTTTTTTACTCTGGTTGTATCTGCTGAGTTCGGACTTTAAAGGATAGCGATCTAGGCTGCAACCTTGAAGTTTTTGTTATTGTAAGGGGCCGCGACAACACCCTCGCATTGCTGCGCCAATGCTTTGCGTTCAGGTGATGCGGGCAGGGTAAAGCTCTCGTGGAAGATCACTTCAATGATAACTTCGCGCTGTTTGCCGAGTGTCCAAAGATGCGGCGCCAGATCCATATCGCCATGCCATGCATAGATATCATACTCATCCTGCGAAGTTGGTGGAGCACCATTAACTGCCGCGATTTTGATACTGAACGGTTGTATTGCAGGTTTCTGCGTTAACTCATCGTCACATAACATAGCAAAAGCCGCAGGCTTAAACGGTAGAACCTGCGTACCGTTCGATGATGTGCCCTCAGGGAATAGTAGAAAACGGCCACCACGCGTAATTGTCTTGGCTAGCTTTTCTTTCTCCTGCGCCGCTGCCATACGGGAGCGATCAATAAAGAATGTCTGCTGGATGGTCGCCAGTAAACCGAAAAGCGGCCAGCTCTTTACTTCTTTCTTGGCAATGAACCGCACGGGCGTAATGCTGGTGATGACAGGAATATCTAAATAGGACACATGATTACCAACAAACAGCACACTGCCATCTTGATAAGGTACGCCTTGCACCTTGATCTTGATACCGTATAGGCGACAGACACTGCGGTGCCAGAGCTGCGGCACAATAAACGCTGCCGCACTGTTTCTGAAGCATATATGCATGAAAATCTGCAAAGGCAGCAGCAATAGCGTCAGCACAATAAAAAAGAACAAGCGAATGGCAGATTTGATGTTCGCCATAGGAAAACCTGCTTAGCGAATAGAGGCCGCAGCAGAAGAGCCTTCTTTGGGCGATGCATCGTCTTCGGTCATAGGCTTCTTGGATTTCTGGTCGATCTTGCGGGCGTAGTGGTTACGGTAACGTTCCGCAAATTGATCCATAGGCAGGACAATGCAGACATCTGTTGTGTTGAACTGATGATCGACAACCGCGCCTTCCCCAATTGTACAGCCTACACGCAGGTAACCTTTAATCAGCGGCGGCAAAGCTTTAAACGCCTTGCGCTCGTCAATCTCGGATTTAGGGATGAGGTTCATATTCGTGAACAGCTTATCCAATGCACGCGGACGCACTTTTTCAGGTGCTAGGTGGTAGTGGTGTAGGTAAGACAACTGCTCTGCCAGATTATCTATATCTGTGCCGTATAGGCTGGCACAGCCGAATAACATACCCGTATCGTGCTCTTGCATATATTCTGTCAGACCTTCCCACAGCAGCTGCATAATAGGGCGCGTGCGGTAATCTGCCAAAACGCATGAACGGCCAAGTTCCAGCAGGTTCTTGCCGTTTTTCATCAACTGACCGATATCATATTCGCTGCTGGTGTAGAACTGGCCGTGCTTATCCGCTTCTTCGCGGCGGAGCAGGCGGTACGTACCAACAATACGGTCTTGGGGATCTTTGATAGAGCGGTCCACAACGATCAGGTGATCAGCAACGCTGTCATATTCATCCATGTCGCGACGTTCGCGCGCCATTTCTTCTGTGGGCTGGGCTTTGTATTCTTCGTAGAAGACGCGGTAACGCAAGCGTTGAGCTGCTCGAATCTCTTCTTCGCTCTCCGCCAGTTTAACTTCGACAGTCTCGATATTGATTTGGGAAATGCCCATAAATTCCTAGTCTCTTACGCGTAAAAAATGCGCGTTTCTCGCACCGATTGCTTGTCTAACGTATTTTTGCATCCTAAGCAAAACCTTTCGTCCGTCAAGCTTTTATACAATTTCATAGACAAGAACACTGGGGCATCCTACAAAAACCTTATGAAACAGAAACTTCTATTTGTATGTACAGGTAATATCTGCCGTTCGCCCACGGCTGACGGTGTGTTCAGGCACATGGTGCAGCAAGCTAACTTGGCCGATCTGTATGTTGGTGATTCTGCGGGTACACATGGCTACCATGTGGGTGAACGCCCTGATCTGCGTGCCATCCAGATTGGTGCCAAGCGCGGTTACAGTTTTTCTGATCTGCGGGCGCGCCAGCTGGTATCGAATGACTTCGAAGAGTTTGATTATGTACTGGCAATGGATGCAGGACATTTGCGACAGATGCAGCGCATGAATGCTGGCCGCGACCATGCTACAATATGTATGTTCACCGATTTTCTGGATGATCATGATAAGGGTATTGATGTGCCTGATCCGTATTACGGCGATCTCAAAGGTTTCGAGCAAGTCCTTGATCTGGTGGAAAAGTCGACGGCTGCGCTGATCGATCATTTACAAAAACAATCCCGACAAGACTGATCTTTTTGTGGTAATCTGTAAGTTACGGATTAAAAACGTATCTTCAGGCTATGAAAGCAAACGAACTTCTCATTTGGATATTTACGGCTGTCGCCGCGCTCGCCATTATCGGCGGCGCTGTTTTCTATGTGAAGCGTCAGCAAGCCCTGAATGAACAGCCCATTTTGGTGCCGCCCGCACCAATTGTGGAGGTCGCAGAGCCTGAACCAGAGCTTGAAGTTATAGAAGAGTCGCCGCAGGATATTTTTGAACCCATCGAAACACCAGACGCGCCGCCGGCACCTGTGGCACAGCAGCCCAAAACAACAGGCAAACCAAGGCTGGATTTATCGAACATCGCAGGCCAGATCAAAATTGATGTCCCGTTTATGCGCATCCGTGACAAAATGCCGCTCGATCATTCATGTTTTCAGGAGAATATCTCTCCCGCGCTGGAGTGGAGTAAATCTCCCGCCGCGACCAAAAGCTACGTGGTGTTTATGGAGCGCCGCGACGCAGACTGGCAAAAGGGTGATGAAGGCTTTGTGACATGGACGATCTATAACATCCCTGAAACAGCAGGGGGT
>DUBU01000036.1:0-5312 GCA_012960155.1 Micavibrio sp.
CAGGTCGATCCAAATTAGGTTTGCGGTGTAAGGTTCTAGTGGCATAAGGGTTCACCAAATAATTCTTCAAGAAAATTATACATGGATTGAAATCCATGGGGCTTGATATTGAAATCTAATTAGACCAACTGATGGCCGTACTCTAAACAGGTGAAAATGGCCTCGTGCTGTCTGAATCCTTTTTAGACCGCCAGAAGCATCGTGTTCGTCGTATTCAGGGATACGCCCTGCTGGTCACCCATGAATATTCCCAATGAGTTAGGCGACAATACTTGAGGATTGGTTGAAGTTGATGGCAAGCCCAAACCGATCGCCATAGAGTTCGTCGCACCTGCAGATACGATTGCCTCATTACCTAAAGCGATACTTGAAGGAGCACGTGCTTCTACTTCAGAACCAAGAGCAATTGCGCTACTTGAAGTAGCTTGTGAACTATCACCAGCTACAAATGATGCTGTACCATCAGAGATCGTATCAATACCGAAGGCCACGCTATTCTGCCCGATATTTGTTTCGTTCCACTGAGATCCTGTGACTGAACCAACACGGAAAGCGCCTTGGCTTGTGTACCAAAGCATACGCGTGCCTGGGCCCTCAAGTGCAGAAGAGAATGTCAGTGACGTACCGGCATTTGTAATATATGTGCCGTTCTCATATTTAATGTAATCGCCTTCGTCATCCCAGACGCCACCGGCACTGCCACCGCCACCACCAGATGTACCGACAGTTTCCCAAAGGCCTGTAATAGATGAACAGATCAGAAGTTCGTCAGCACCGTTATAGGCAATCATACCAGGTGCCGAACAGCCTGCACCTGCTGCGTAAGATGCAGAACTACGAAGACGCAGCTCGCCTTCAATATCGAGTTGCGCGGTTGGCGAGCCGCTTATATTAATGCCGACATCACCACTGGCATCTACTGATAGAGCAGGACTACCGTTAACACCCAAGAACAAGCCATTCGCACTGTCAAAGAACAGGCCTTCGTCCTGACCGTCATACATATTTCTAAAAGCGGCGCCGAACACGTCACCAGATATCTCGGCATTTCCTGAAATTGTCGCATTACCTGTGATGTCTACATCATCATTCAAATCCAGATTGCCCGCAGAGTTAAACACCGCTGCACCAAAGCTTGCAGGACCCTGGAAGTTAGAAGCACCTGACACTCCCAATGTAGTTACGGAAGTGCCCGCCAGTGTCGAGGCACCATCCACATTTAATGTGTTATCAAAATCAACCGCGCCCGTAGCGTTAAGCGTTGTAACCGTTGTGCCTGCCAGTGTCGTTACACCGTCGACATTAAATGTACCGTCGACATCTGTATTGCCCGTCACATTCAAGGCATCATCAATAATCACATCACCTGTCGGATCATCAATATTACCATCAACACTCAGCGTTCCATTAATCGCCGCGTTACCTGTCGCGTTAAATCCATCTGTATTTAGAACGCCGCCACTATAAGAAAGAGCCGATGTGTATTGGAAACCAGCAGGTGTACCACCATCACTCATCTGGATCGCACCGCTCGGTCCCTGCGCGCCCGAAGCTGCACCAGCGGACGCAACGTCCACCCAACCCAGTCCACCCGGATCACAGATTTCAAGAACCTGCCCCACATCGTCATTAACACGCAACGCACCTGTATTACCTACATTACAATCAGCATCGCCTGAACCGGGCGTGTCATCAGTAGGTAGCGCCAACATAGAATTGTCGCCAAACTGAAGGGCAGCATTCAGGAGCGACAAATCACCGCCGAATTGACCACCAGCAGCAAAATCACCACGACCTGAAACGTAAATATTTTTATCGATACCGGCCGTATCGGGATCTCCGCTTTGCAAGTACCACAGACCGCCAGAAGCCTCTACAGCACCAGAGTACGTGATGTCCAATACGATATCGTCTGAACCGGGAGTTTTCGTTACATATGTATTGTGGTTCGCACAAGTAGAGTTAAATGTACGGTCTGGACCTGCCGAAATAATCGCAATAACGATTTCTGCATCATCATTCGTACCATCCAAGATACCAGTTGAGTTAGTCGCACAACCTGAACCAATCACACCACCATGATCCCACGAACAGTAACCATAGTTTGTGCCCCAGGGGTCAGTCTTTGACGCGCCGATCGCGTCAGGAATACAACCACCGCCTGAAGGCGTCGGACCAGTACAGACTGTTTTCGCACCGATAGGCTCTACGAAACCGTCAGCATCACAGTCGCCGCTTTGCGCTTGCTGCGCAGCTTCTAGCATGGCGAGTTTTTGGGCGATTTGCATTTGGGCATCGGCTTTGGCGCGCTGGTTCAACTGCACCACTGTGCCTACGGGTCCGCGCATCAGGGTGGAAGTCGCGACACCAACAACGCCCACCAGGGCAACCGCACCAAACAGCGTAAAAAACACATTACCGGATTCATTACTGAACCCGGAGCGCTTGCGTGTCTCAGCTTGCGGCTTGAATTTGTTAAGGTAGCGATTTACCAAACCTAATATCAAATCATATCCCCTGATCGATTTGAAAGAACCCAACTTTGGGGGACTTTAATTAATGTACATATGTATAATATTAATTTTTTCATTAAATTGTTAATATATTGATAGGAATGTCTTAAGAGAGTATTACCCTGAACCGCTTTTTCACTGCGGGTTACGCACGCGCGACGGAATGCCAATGCTAAAACATTGGAATCCTTAACGTTATAATGCGCCAACGCCATGCAGGTCGGATGCATCACCATAAAAAATAATCCTGTACAGAACGCGTAAACGGCAGGAAACCGCCACGCAAGGTAAGAAATTGCAAATTCGCACTTATATCCTACTGTTTTATAAGGGAAGAATCAAGATACCCTGTTTTATCCACAGGATCATCCACGAAATCTGGGGATTAAATTTGACTTATTGAGTCAAAACAACGGGTTAGTCGATACGGAGTCGCAGCACGACATTGTCCGCATTGAACTCAACGGACTTACTCGCCTTTTTAGAAATCGGGATACTGAGCGAACGGCAATACAGCATTAGCGCCGCTGCGATAAAGTCGCGGGTGTAATCCACGCCCATATTGGTATTTTCGAGCATATTTTCAATACGCAGGGTTACCTTGTTTTTATCACCAACATCTTCCTTGATATTGGCGATACTGCCCGGCGGCGGCTTGCGTATTTCACGCTGCACGCACAAGGCATAAATAGCCTTATACGTCTCATCCATTTTAAAAATGATGCGGCGATCTTCGCTTGGCATTACTGTTCCCTTTGACCTTTAACGGACATTTTTTATGCCCATATGAGAGCATAAAATGAAAAACCTTCCAAGTCGTTAACGTCTTGTCACGAAATAAAAAAATTGCCTTTTAAAATCGCGGGAGTACACTACGTGCCATGCCTGAACAGATTCACACAGAAGAGCACATACGCTCGCTTTCCGAGTTGCTGGAGGACACAAAAAGCGTCCTGATTGGCAAGACCGTGTCCGTTGCCATGCTCGTCGAAGCCCTGCATGAGCGCGGTATCGCGATGATTTTGCTGATCTTTGCCGCTCCTATGGCGCTTCCTTTGCCTGTTCCACCCGGTATAAACATTATGCTGGCAACACCACTGATTTTACTTACCGCACAGCAGGCTATCGGCAGACGTACAGTTTGGCTGCCACAAAAAACGATGCGCAAAGAGTTTGATTCCAAAGGATTTTCCAAGCTGATTGACGGTGTCGTACCATGGATGAAGCGTATCGAAATTCTCCTACGTCCTAGACTGGGATTTCTAACCCGGGATGGCGCTTCGCGTCTATTTGGCATTCTTGGCGTAATTATGGCGCTAACCGTGTGCATCCCCGTGCCGCTAACAAATACCGTCCCTAGCCTAGGCATCGCCCTTATGTCTGTAGGTTTTATGATGCGCGACGGGCTTGCTGTGCTGGCAGGGGCGCTGATCGGTACGGCGTGGGTCTGCATGCTGGCCGTTGCCGTTTTGGTATTTGGCCCTGAAGCCTTTGACATTGTGAAAGAAACGATTAAATCAATCATCATGTAACGTTACGGATACCCGCCATGATCAACAAAATTAAACATATGCTCGCCAACCCAGTTCTTGTTTGCGGCGGCATCTTCCTGTTTTCCGCGCTCAGCCTCATGGCAGCACTTATCGCGCAATTCGCATATGGTCTGGTACCATGCGAGCTATGTATCCTGCAACGCTGGCCATTCGGGATTACAGCCGTTCTGGGCGCAATTGGCCTCATTATGCTCTACGACCACAAACACATAAAGAAGGTCGCCTTCCTCGTGCTGTTATGCGGCGTTATTTATATGATTGGCGGCGGCTTAGGCTTTTACCACAATGGCGTTGAGCAGCATTGGTGGAAATCGTTTCTGGAAGGCTGTTCCTTTAATCTGGATGCGGCCAGTATAGAGGATTTACTCGCCCAGATCGAAAACGCGCCTGCAGCACGCTGTGATGAAATCCCGTGGGCTGACCCTGTATTCGGCTTGTCGATGGCGGCATGGAATATGATCATATCCCCACTGGCTGGAATAGGTTGCGCGCTATCCTCAATTTGTATTGTCAGGAAGGCAAACGGAGTCCTGTAGGGACTCCTGACTCGATTACAGTCCGGCCAGTTTCATAAAACCTGACAGCCCTGCAAAGATACCTGCGTAGAACAGAAAGAAGCCAACGGACTCTTTCAAGCTACGCTTTTTGCCGAAATCAAATAGATCGTTAAACATGTGCGTATTCCTGTTGTTCAGAGATTATCAACAGGCTTATCCACACATACGCCCAGAGTCAAGAAAAACCGGGCAAAACACCCGGTTTTCCTGCATTTTTCAGCAATTTTTAAGTGCTGTACGTTACTTACTATTGATAGTTGTCAACAGCGCGATCGGCACAAGGCCCAAAATAGCACTCGTCGTCCAAGCGAAGTATACGCCTGTCAGCACAATGATAATGGACATGATGTCGCTGCTGTTACCCCGTTTGGCGCAAACCATCGCACCAAGCCAGAGCACAAAGAGCGAGCTTATAAGCGTGTAGGTCTCGCCGCCGGCAAAGAAACTACCGCCGCCTTCTACCATACCCGCCATGCCCAAAAAGTGCACTGCGACTGTTGAAACGCCAACCAGGATCATTAGGTGCGCTAAGAAGAACATAAACGCGCCAACAAAATCTCTTTTGGCTCCTACATCAAGTGAATTCCCAAACATGACAACCTCCTTTAGTTTGGTTTTCCCATCCAATGACTACAGCGTGCAGGCCGTAGCCATTTTCTCTCTTACCAGTCCACCAACTCGGTGTCCCA
>DUBU01000036.1:5354-10319 GCA_012960155.1 Micavibrio sp.
CATGCAAGAAGTTTGGAGGGAACTTTCTACCGTTTTCCTGAAGCTCGAATATTGATGGCTGCCTCGGCTCTCGTTTCAAGTGCATACCGCACTCCTTAAGCCGTTTACTACCCTTTCGTAAGTTGCAGGGTTTGCAGGCTGCGACAATATTGTCCCAGGATGTCTTGCCCCCGCGCGATCTTGGCATCACATGGTCGAATGTCAGTTCATTCGCCTTATGCTCCTCGCCACAATACTGGCAGGAGAAACCATCGCGCAGAAAAACGTTAAATCTTGTGAAGGCCGGATTGCGGGCGGCAGGTATATATTCTTTCAAAGCCAGAACGCTTGGCAGCTTGATCTCCTGCGAGGGAGAGCTGACCGTTCGATCATATTCGGAAACCACGACAACAGAGCCGCGGAAAATTGCCTTAATCGCGTCCTGCCATGACCATATCGATAAGGGGAAGTAGCTCAAAGGCCGATAATCGGCATTCAGTATCAGAGCCGGGCATTGTTCCAGTGAAGCAAGTCCTTGCATTCCAACAATCCTTTCCGAAGGCATAAAACCTGTCCGCTGAGCGCGGTGGAAACCTTCATGGAAAGCACGCTGAAACAGTCAAAAGAATCATATCCAGAATCGACTGTAACAGGCAGTGAGCGAAGGTTTCGCGAGTGCCTTACAGTTTTTATTCTACTATATTCCACAATTTTTACCTAGGAAATCCACAAAGTTATCCCGACGCAGCGCACAAAACTTTGTTTTTATTTCAATATTTTAATATGAAAACTAACAATATTACTAGGGTTAATGGAAGGTTAATACAGAATCGATCTCAGGAATGCTGTTCCGTCGGCTACGCCCTTCTCGTCGATAGAGTGCGTCAAACCTTTAGTAACGCCTCCTGACACAGCAAAATTATTATCCTTAAGCGCCTTTTCAGCGTCAAAGAATCGATCTACTGGTACAACGTCATCCGCATCCCCATGAATGAGATGCACGGGAATTTTATTGATATCAGAGCCATTTAAGCTGTTAGAGCCTATAAGCGCGCCTGAGTAACCCAACACCCCAGCCAGCGTTTCAGGGAAGCGCGGGCCGACAAATAAACTTATCATCGTACCTTGAGAAAAACCAAGCAGAGCGACCTTATTAGCGGGCACATCATATTTTTCCATCATCGTTGTAATATAGCTGTCCAAAAGCGGTGCAGCGCGCTGTACGCCTGACAGCATCACAGAAGGCGTACGGTCTTGCAGGCTAAACCACTGGTAACCAAACGGTGCCATATCGCAGGGAAAGGGCGCATCAGGAGAAACAAATATCGTATCAGGTAGGCTTTGCGCCAAATACGGTGCCAAACTGATCAGATCCTGCCCATTAGAGCCTAACCCGTGCAGCATTATAACCATGGATTTCGGCTTACCACCGGATGCGGGGGCGTGATCGTAAGTTGTCCAGTTATCGTTCATTGTCATGTCCTTATCCTGTGCGGAAATACTGATTGGTGACATCATCAGACACACCAACGCTATGGTTATCATTTTTAATACTGATAAACAAAGCCTATTCACGTATATTTTGTCCGTTATGAATGATGCCGTAAAAACGAAAAGCCATGTTACGCGATTTGCCCCGTCCCCGACAGGGCGTTTGCATTTGGGGCACGCTTATTCAGCTATATTTGCGTATCGAAATGCGCAAACCCGCGGTGGAAGATTCATTCTGAGGATTGAGGATATCGATACGATTCGTTGCCGTGCTGAATTTGAAGAAGGCATCTTCGAAGACCTTGCGTGGCTGGGCCTGTCTTGGGAAACGCCCGTCCGCCGCCAGTCTGAACATTTTGAGGAGTATAAAAAAGCCCTTCAAACACTGCAAAGTCAGGATTTGCTCTATCCATGCTTTTGCACCCGTAAAGAGATACAGGAAGAAGTGGCGCGCGCAGACTCTGCCCCGCACGGCCCTGAGGGGGCACTTTATCCCGGCACTTGCCGTCACCTATCAGACGATGAGCGCGCGGCGCGTATTAAGAACGGTGATGCCTATGCCCTGCGCCTTGATATAAGCAAGGCACTTAGCACTTTAGAGGCGCCATTAGAATGGGAAGATCTGGACAAAGGATTACAAATCGCGACACCAGAAATTCTGGGCGATGTTGTTCTGGCCCGTAAAGATACTCCTGCCAGTTATCATTTTTGTGTGACGTTGGATGATCATTTACAGGGGGTCACTTTAGTCACGCGCGGTGAAGACCTTTTTTATGCGACCCATTTACATCGATTGCTACAGCACCTTATGAATCTGAACGTACCGCAATGGCGCCATCATGGACTCCTGCTAGACGATGAAGGCAAACGTTTTGCCAAGCGCAACCAGTCTGTAACGATCCAGCATATGCGCGAAGTGCAGAATTTATCACCGCAAGAGGTTATAGACAAGACGGGTCTAAGCGCGTAAAATGTCGCTATAAGCAACTTCGCTTACCCTCCTCTTCTATTTTCTTTATCCTAATCAGGAAAACATCATGAACCACGATCTTCTTCATATCCAAGGTAAGCCCTATGTTCTCGTTCCGCTGCACGAATACCGTATGATGAGCGGCAATAATGCGGCTAATGACAGTGACCTTCCCGATGATTTGCTGGATGAAATTTACGCCGGCCAAGATAACCCGATTAAAATCCTGCGCAAATATCGCGGCCTGACACAAGCAGAGCTCGCCGAAGCGGCCGAACTGTCACGTCCTTATCTGACAGAGATAGAAACAGGTAAAAAAGATGGTTCTGTCGGAGCACTTAAGTCACTGGCACTGGCACTCGATATTCCTGCAGGGATTTTGCTGCGTTAAAAATCCGATCAGGATTTTACCAGCATATATTCGCGCGTATGCTTCAGCGATGGAATGGACGCACGCACTTGATTGACCTTATCAAGATCGATGTCAGCCATAATAATGCCGACGTCATCACCTGCTTCGGCTAATACCTCGCCCCATGGATCGATGATTAGTGAATGGCCGTAAGTATGACGTCCGCCCGCATGTTCACCGCATTGAGCAGGAGCAATAACAAAAGACCCTGTTTCAATGGCGCGCGCACGCAGCAGCTCTTTCCAATGCGCCTTGCCTGTTGGCACAGTGAAAGCCGCGGGTACAGCCAGAATTTGTGCGCCATTTGTTGCCAGTTCACGATACAAATACGGGAAGCGGACATCGTAGCAAATGCTCATACCAAGTTTAAAATCACCTGCATCTGCCAGCGTTGATACTTCGCCGGCGCGCACAACATCGCTTTCGCGATAGCTTTCGCCTTTTTCAAGATCTACATCAAAAAGATGGATTTTATCGTAGCGGCCAATAATTTCGCCATCACTGCCAAACAAGAAGGAACGATTGGCAATACGCTCGCCGCTGTCTTCCAGCACGCTGATGGACCCTATTAGAATGTTAATCCCTAGCTCTTTTGCCAAAGCTGAAAACCTAGGCAAGGCCGGATGATCTTCTTCCTTAGGGCTTGTATTCAGCTTCTCGGATTGCGGAAAGATCATATGGCATGTGTTTTCGGGCGTCGCGACAAATGACGCGCCTTGAGATGCAGCATTACGAATATGCAACTCCGCCTGATCGAGGTTCTTACCAATATCAGGGCCAGCATTCAGCTGAACACACGCAACTTTAATCATGAATTTTCCCTATGACAGAGCTTTTAACATTCCATCCAGAGTGCCTTCGGCATCCATCTTGTAGAGGCCGTCACAGCCGCCAGGAATATGTTGATCGTTAATGTAAATCTGCGGCACGGAGCGCTTGCCATCCAAACCGCGTGCGGCCATTTCATCACGTGCCTTTTCGTCACCATCGACACTGTGTTCGATGTATTTGACACCTTTTGTATCCAGCAAGGCTTTAGCCTTCAAACAAAATGGGCATGTTTTCCAAGTATATATTTCGACTTTTGTCATCTTTGCGCTATTCTCTTAGTTGGTTACACATTGACTAAACTATATTGGTTTTTTTCCCGCGTGAACAAGTTATTACTCATATCTTTATTCCTTGGCGCGTTGATAATTATCGGCGCGATCATGATGGCCAAAGGTGGCGGCACCCCAGATGACGTTGCGCTAGCCGATGGCAATGCCGTGGTTCCGCTATCGTACCAGCTTTGCGCGCCCGGTGATCAATGTATCGTTGTTGATCGCAATTGCGGCTTTTGCTGTAACTACATCGCAATTAATTCCCGCAATGAAGACGACTTTAACGCGCTATTTGATAAGAGCTGCTCGATTTTCGACGGACAAAGCTGTAACTGTTATGACTTGAACAGCTATCCGTCCTGCGTTGAGAATAAATGTGAAATGGTTCCGTTCCCCGATGCCCGCTGATATTCGCACAGACATTCTGATCATTGGCGGCGGCGTGCCCGGATTAACGCTGTCATTATTATTAGGCCGCGTCGGCATTCAAATTGTATTGGTTGACCCCGCGCCCTTACCACTAATCAAAGACATCAAGGAAGATGGCCGTACAGCCGCGCTAATGCAAGGCTCGCTCAATATCCTGCGCAGTATAGATGTATGGCAGCACTGCGCCGACATCTCTGCGCCCTTACAAACATTACGTATCATTGACGACAAAGACAGAGCGCATCCTGAACCTTTACTGGTCGATTTCAAAGCGGATGAGATTGGCATGGAGTCATTCGGCTACAATATTCCGATTACGGCCTTAAGAGCACATCTGGCTAAAGCCGTTACCGATAATAACGCTATTACATTCTACCAAAGCGCGCTGGCTGATTTGAGCTTTAGCGATCACGAGGCTACCGCGACATTAGAAGACGGCACGGCTGTTTCTGCTACGCTTATTGTAGGAGCAGATGGCCGCAAGTCAGCTGTGCGCAGTCTTTCGGGCATAGAAACGTGGGAGCGTGATTACGGACAGAGTGCGATTACTTGCCTGCTATCACATACGAAGTCGCACCAGA
>DUBU01000037.1:0-12628 GCA_012960155.1 Micavibrio sp.
CGTTTGATTCACAACAAAAAAATTATAAAGAAGCATACGGTAAAATAAAAATAAAAATAGGCCCCCCTAAAAATAGTAAATATTATAGTGATAAAGAAATAGATAAATATTTTAAAATAAAGATAGCTGAAAAATTAAGTAAATTTGAAACAATTATTATAAATTAATTGCTAATGATTAGTTGACAGCAGACGACATAGGCATTAGGGTTAACACATCAGCAGCAAGGACGCTGCTTGTGACACAGCGACACAGTGACACAGAGACCCAGCTAATTGGATAGCGCTTCCACGGTCTCAAGCCTACCTGACGGGTCAAAACAAGGCACAGCCGATCACGGCACAGTCGGCTATATCGGCCCCTGCGAGGCCATGGGTAAATTCACATACGCACTGCGAGTCTTCGCCCTTGATACCGTTCTGGATGTACCCGCAAATCTAGCGAAATACGACCTGATAAACGCCATGAACGGCCACATCATCGACGCCGATGAAGTAGAGTTTATTCATTATAGGCGGTTTTAGGATATTTAACCGAGCGCTTCTTCAAGCTGTGGCAAGATCTCGAACAAATCACCGACAAGGCCGTAATCCGCAATCTGGAAGATCGGGGCTTCTTCGTCCTTATTAATCGCAACGATGATTTTGGAATCTTTCATGCCTGCTAAGTGCTGGATTGCGCCTGAAATACCGACCGCGATATACAAATTCGGCGCGACAATCTTGCCTGTCTGGCCAACCTGATGATCGTTAGAGATATAGCCCGCATCCACCGCCGCACGAGATGCGCCGATCGCGGCGTTCAGCTTGTCTGCTAGCGGTTCGATCAGCTTTTCAAAGTTCTCGCCGCTACCCAGAGCGCGGCCACCTGAAATAACCACAGTTGCTGTCGACAGGTCAGGGCGCTCGCTCTTGACGATTTCAGCGCCGACAAAGCTTGTCAGGCCTGTATCGCCTGTGCTTGCAATGCTCTCGACGGCGACGCTGCCACCTTCACTGGCTGCCGCATCAAAGCCTGTCATACGAATGCTGACAAACTTGATAGGGTCGCTGATCTGCACCGTTTCAAACGCATTGCCTGCGTAAATCGGGCGCACGAAAGTGTCCGCGCCTTCAATCGCTGTGACATCTGAAATCTGCTGTGCATCTTTCAAGGCTGCTGCGCGTGGCAAAACGTTCTTGCCAAAAAATGACGCAGGCGCCAGCACATGGCTGTAACCATCCGCATTTGCCGCAATCAGCTTGGCGAGGTTCTCGGCCAGACTATGTTCATACGCCGCATCATCTGCGTGCAGAACCTTGGTTACGCCGCTGATTTTGGCCGCTGCATCGGCTGCGCCTTGCGCGTTATGACCCGCCACCAGCACGTGAATATCACCGCCCAGCTGCGCCGCTGCAGTTATTGTTGTTAGGGTAGAGGGCTTGATAGACGCGTTATCGTGTTCTGCTATAACTAATACTGACATCTGTACTCTCCCTTACAATACTTTGGCTTCGTTGCGCAGCTTCTCGACCAGCTCGGCTGCATTGCCAACCTTGATGCCTGCCTGACGCTTTGGCGGCTCACTGACCTTTACGGTTTTGTAGCGCGGGGCGATATCAACGCCCAGCTCGTCAGCCGTCATTATATCCATCGGCTTTTTCTTGGCCTTCATAATATTCGGCAGTGACGCAAAGCGCGGCTCGTTAAGACGCAAGTCTGTCGTGATCACCGCGGGCAGTTTGACCGCTAATGTCTCAAGGCCGCCGTCAATCTCGCGTGTGACTTTGGCTGTGTCGCCATCAATCTCCAGCTTGGCCGCAAATGTCGCCTGACCGCATTCCATGAATGCTGCCAGCATCTGGCCTGTCTGGTTGTGCTCGCCGTCAATCGCTTGCTTGCCCAGTAAAACCAGACCCGGCTGTTCTTTATCGACAACCGCCTTCAGCAATTTGGCAACGCCCAGAGGCTGCAGCTCGGCATCTGTGTGTATGTGAATGGCACGATCAGCACCCATCGCCAGCGCTGTGCGCAGTGTTTCCTGACATTGCTGCGGACCTGCTGACACGACAACAACCTCATCGGCTTTGCCGGCTTCTTTCTGGCGGATCGCTTCTTCAACCGCGATCTCACAGAACGGGTTCATGGACATTTTCACGTTGGATGTCTCCACGCCGCTGCCATCGGATTTCACGCGAATAGCGACATAGGCATCAACAACACGTTTAATAGGAACTAGGATTTTCATGTTACACCTGAACAAAGTTATATTTTTCAGGTATATTAGACACTAGGTCTTGGCGGAGCAAGCAGCAACTTGCCAAGTTTCCCAAGACTTTACCCTGTTTTATAAGGGTTTTCTTAATTTTACGGCTCTATCATGTTCTATGATAGGCAATCAGGATAAAAATGAGCGAGTCCGGCAATAAAAGAAAGAGCTATAGCCTCGCAAGCTTTAGAATATTGGTCGTAGAGGATTATCCCTTTATGGCTGATTTGCTTGCCTCTATGGCGCGCGAGTTCGGCGTGGGGCACATTCTTGTGGCCAATAGCGGTAATGAAGCCAAAGAAATGATCATGATGTTCAACTCTGATCCGCGAGGAAACAATATTGACCTGGTGATTACGGATTGGCTCATGCCTGATGGAGATGGCAAGGAGCTATTGCAATGGATAAGGGATAGCAAAAAGGACATGATCAAATTCTTGCCCGTTATACTGTGCAGTGCCTACACGAGCGAGAGTGTCGTGATTACAGGGCGTGATTTTGGTGCAAATGAGGTGCTGGTTAAGCCTTTGTCAGCCAAAAAGCTGGCGGATCGCATATTGCACGTGATCGATCATCCGCGTCCGTTTATTAAAACAGAGTTTTTCTTTGGCCCTGACCGTAGGCGTAGGGAAGAAGAATATAAAGGCGAAGAGCGCCGTGTAACGCAGTCTGATGATATTAAGGAGTATAATGAGCGACTCTGATAAGAAAGTAGAAGTGTTCCACCGTGTGAATAAGCTGAAGCTGAAAGCAGGTGCACATTTGCACGATGGGCCAGGTTATATTGACCCTCACGCTATCGAGCGTGCGCAAACGGTAGTGCAGAAACGCGAAAACCTTTATCGCAATGAAGTAGAAGATAATTTGAAGCGCCTCTCGAAAGCATGGGAGAAGCTGAAATCCGCAGACGCTTCAAAAATAGAAGAGGGTAAGGAAGAGCTTTATCACTATGCCAATCACATCAAAGATCTGGCGGCGACCTATAAATATGAGTTGATGAAAGATTTTGGACAGTCCCTGCGCAGCTTCTGCGAAAAGATTGATACGGACAAAAAAGAGCATTTAGCGATTGTGCAGGCGCATATCGATGTGATGACAGTGGCGTATAAGCAAAATATCAAGGATAGCGGTGGTGAACAGGCTGAAGAGCTTAAGGCTATGGTTAATAAAGCCATCGAGAAATATATGTAATTTGTGTTTAACTAGGTGAGCCACAGATATGACAGAGAGTAAGAAAGCAAGAACTATCAAGGCCAATAAAGAGCTTCAAATGAAGGTCGGTACAGGGCAGGTTGATGAACGCGTTGTTGATGCCGCGCAAAAGGTTATTGAAGCGAATACGGTTGATTTTGCGCCCGTGGCCAAGCCGGAATTGGATGCTTTGCAAAAAGCACTTGATGAAGCCCGCAAAGATATGAGCGACGGCGATGCTGTTCTGGAATCTCTGAAAACCCCTATCATGAACTTGAAGGCCAATGCGGCCACTTTTAAGTACAAATTCATCAGTGATTTGACGGGTACGGTGCTGATGTTTTTGGAGAATGTAAGCAAGCCCGATAAAAAAATACTACAAATTGTAGATGTGTTGCACAAAACGATTTTGTTGTCGCTTGCGTACAATATGAAGGGTGATGGCGGGGCTCACGGTAAAGTCTTGCTTGAAGCATTTAATAAACTCTGCCAAAAATATAAGCCGGTAAATTAAATTATTTCAGTTAGATAGATTGTAAAGAATACGCTTATGAATGCCGCAGTAAATCAAGAACCCTATGCCCTTAGTGGCGTTCGTATTTTGTTGGTGGAAGAATTCCCGTTTATGGTTGCCTTGATGACATCCATGTTACGTGAGTTTGGTGTGGGGCAGGTGATGTCTACGGATAACGTGCAGCATGCCAAAAGATTGCTTGTTGACCACAATGGCGGTCATCGTAACACCAAAATGATTGATATTCTGATGACGGATCTTATGGGGCCGTCGCGTGCAGGTGTAGAGCTTGTACAGTGGGCGCGTAGTCATAAGAAAGACACGGTAAAGTATTTACCTATTTTATTTGCGAGCGCTTATACCAGTCTAGAAGTTGTAGAAGGGGCAAGGGATGCCGGCGTAAATGAGATTTTGATGAAACCGGTATCTGCAGAAAAGTTGGCGCAGCGCCTATTATATATCATTGACCGTCCGCGCCCTTTCGTGAAAGCGCCGGGCTTCTTTGGACCAGATCGTCGCCGTAAGGTTGAGGAGTTCAAGGGAGAAGAAAAACGTATACGCTCAACAGAAGACCTAACAGTCGTTAATGAGGAAGAGTAGGAACTAAAATGTCTGAAAAAGATGATGAAGTAGAAATTATTCACCGCATCAACCATCTGAAACGCAAAGTGGTTGCGGATACAAAACGCGCAAGCATGCTAGGTGAGGGGCGCATTGACCCCGACGCGATTGAACGTGCGCAAGCCGTCATTGATGACTCTCAAGATGAGTATCTTGACGAGGTAGAAAGTATTTTTGGTGATCTGACCAAAGCTTGGAGTGAGCTAAAGTCTGGAGAGCATCAGGCCGTCAATCAGGTTCAGGTTTATTCTAACCGTATTACGGATCTGGCGTCGACATACGGTTTTGACCTGATGCGCTATTTCAGTAAATCTCTTAGAGATTTTTCTGAACGCATTGATATTGCAAACAAAAATCACATTACAATTGGGCAGGCTCATCTAGATGTTATGATGATTACTGTGCATGAAAAAATCAAAGAAGAAGATGCCCCTAAAGCAGAAGAGTTGAAAGCTGTTCTGGATCAGGCTATTAAAAAGTACGGCTAATTAAGGTCTGTTAGGGGACTATAATGGATAAAGTGTTCTGGCTGTGGTTTCCACTAGCTTCTTTCGTACTGTTCTGTATCGCTGAAGTGGCATTGCCTGCTGCGCAGTACCAATTCTACGTTGGTGAAAATGGCCCCTTGGAGTACTTGCAAGTATTTGTGCTGCTTGGCGCTATCATTTTAGCGTTTAAAGGCTTTAAGGCGGCTTTATCGCATCCTCAAATATGGTTTCGCATTGTTTGCGGCTTGGGCGCTCTGGGTTGCATTTATATTGCAGGTGAGGAAGTGAGCTGGGGGCAGCAGATCTTCAAATGGGCAACGCCTGATTCATGGATGGCCGTAAATGACCAGCAGGAAACTAATCTACATAATACTTCGTCATGGTTTGATCAAAAGCCTCGCTTGATCTTGGAGATCGGCGTAATAATTGGCGGCTTGCTCTTGCCGGCGATCATGAAATATAAGCCGGCAGTTATACCCTCATGGTTGAAAGACATCGCGCCGCCTGCCAAAATGGCCGTGCTGGCCACATGTTTCCTGATCGTGAAATTATGCGTCAGCGCTGATAAGTTCAGCGATCTCGTGATTTTTAAACGCGGTAGTGAGTTGATCGAGCTTTACATTTATTACTTCATGGCTTTGTACTTATTTTATCTGCTCGGACGCATTAAAAGGACTTTGGATAAGTCAGCGTAGGGCGCTATCTATCAAAGCCTGCGCATAAATCTAATTTCTATCTTCACTTTTATCCCTTGTGTTATAATGTGTATGTGATGAAGAAGTTAATAATGACATCTGCGGTATGCTTGTTGGTCTGCTTGAGCGCTAGTGCTTTCGCGGATGAAGATATTGTATACCCGCCTATGTCCGATTCTGACTTTCAGGCTATGCTTGAATGCGGTCAGCATCTTGCTGAAAACGACCGCGGTTCAAAAATTAACGATACTGACGCTAAAAGAGTAATGCGCTGCATGGAAGGCAAAGGTGTTAATACGGACGCCTTATTTATAGATGAAGAAGTTGATGCCGCGGCTTTGGCGCATAGCCATGCTGAGGATGAAAGAGTAAAGCAGATGGGTAAAGTACGCACAGCGGCAGATTCTCCTGTGGCCGTGCCTGATAAAGAAGCCCTGATGAATAATTTGAGAGGTATTAAACCTGCTAGTGATGCAGTGGCTGCCACAGATGAGCAAGCTGATGTGCCTGCTGCCGAGGCTGGGACATCTGCACCGCGCGTATTTGTACCGTCTCGCCGTAACTCAGAAGATAGCGATGGCCCTAAGCCTGTATTTTTAGGGCGCTAAACAAGAGGTAGTAATGTTCAAAAAGTTTTTTTATGGATTGATGTTTTCAGGTTTGGCTATGAGTTTGGCGTATGGCCCTGCTTATGCGCAGGCTATGGTCGTTAGTTCAGGCGACCATGGGGGGCACGGTCCGGGACATATCCATGATGATAGCCACGAACATACAGATGAAGAGCTTGAAGAGGGAATTCGTTTGGATCGTGAAGCGCTAGGGATGGTTGAAGAAAGTGTTGCTGAGCGAGAAAGTATAGCGCCGCCCGTAGATGATGCCGAGGAGCCTGAAAATAATGTGCGTATGCGTTACAATGGCGATCAGAGCGTTATGGACAGAATAGGGCAGCCGCCACGTGTGTTTAACAACGTTAGATAACATCGCTAGATAGCAGATAAATTAAAGGCCGGATTACCCGGCCTTTTTAATATTCTTAAATATATAATGCTGATTAGCGAACGTATAGGTGAACTTCGTTCGTAGTGGCATTCTCGCTCGGCGTATAAGACAGATCAACACGCTCCAGACCTAGGCCCATTTCAGTCAAGCTGCGCAACACACGCTCTGCGTTACGGCGGGCGCGTGTGCTCTCAATCGCTGTTTCTGCTGCGTTACCGGCACTTGGATGAACGGCAACCAGTTCAAAACGTGCATTAGGGTAGCGTTTCAGGGCTTCATTTACGGCCAGATAAACAGGCTGTTGGTATGAAACGTCAGGACGGTCAAAACGGATTTTAACCAGTGGACGAGGGCCACCAGGTACTGTGCCAACCGCTGGCGGAGTCATAGGCTGCGCTGGGGCGCCTGTAAATGTATTGGCGTATCCGGACGCTGCGGCAGGCGTGAAGTTCGCCTGCGGTGCAGCCGAGAATGGACGGCTAGAAAGACTGCGTCCAAACATGTCGCCTGTATTGATCGCCAGTGCCAATGTGCGCAAATTGTCACGCTCCGTCGCCAGATAGGCTGTCGTGCGAGTAATATCGTCATTCACGTTGTTCAATAGGCGCTCAACAATAACAACAGTATTGTTAATGGCATCTTCCAGCTGTGCTAGGCGCACATGATCTTCTTCGATCGCGCCTGACAGGCCGTATGTTGCGCGTGTTGATTCTAGTAAGAATGAAGCAGTCGATGCAGACGCTGAAATTTTAACAGCCAGATCATTCAAAGATGCAATGTTCTCTGAGAGATCTTCCAGATTTGTGCGCGCTGTGGCCAGTTTGCTCACCAAGCGAGGGTTGCCCGGCGTTGTGCCTGATTGTAACTGCGTGCTGATTGTCGCAATGCTGGCATAATATGTAGCCGCTTTGTTTTGACCATTAACCTGCATAGAAACAAGCTTCTCGGACTGATTGGCGATTTCGCCTTGTAGAGAGAATAGTTCGCTTCTTAGCGTATCAACTTTGCGGCCAACCACAGTTTGTGATTGCTCGTCGTAATAATTGCCTGTGACCTGTGCAGGAGAAATCTGCGGGGCGCGGCTCGGTGAACTGTAAACCTGACTACGCAGATCCATTGGCAGAGGGTCGTTGGAAATTACCAACGCGGCAGGTGAATCAGCTGCCTCGGCGCTATCGATAGCGATCGGTGTAAGGCTAAAGCCATATACTGTGGCCAGTGCCATAAACAAATAGTATCGCGATGTGCGCTTTTTATGAGCTTGTTCTGTCATGTTTCCCAACGATTTATCGTAAGATGTCTTCAAATATTGCAATATTTTCCAAGGCATAAGCCATATATATCAAAACCATATATAACTTCACCTTAAGTTACCAGACAATAAAGTGAAAAAACTGTCAAGTTCAACGCATAAAACTTGTTGAAATGTTCACAGATATCGATTATGGTGCGTCCACTTCGCTGATGAAGCGATCTTGGTAAGCGCCCGTAGCTCAGCTGGATAGAGCGTCTGACTACGGATCAGAAGGTCGGGAGTTCGAATCTTCCCGGGCGCGCCATTTTAAAAAGAAACCCCGCTTCGGCGGGGTTTTTTTCTTGCCGCAAAGCGATCTGCGGTGTTCGAAAAATCAATCTCCGACATACTGATATAATCCTAAGGATATAAACCTTTAATTTTATTAGCAGCTTTTTAAGCATGCTTGCTTATGATAGTGTTTAAGCGAAATTTTACTAAGGGTAGCAATCCATAACGTACTGATAAAACAAAACATAATTACATCAGGAGGCGGATCTGCGCGGTCTATTTTTATTATTGGTTTTACTTCTAACGGCGACGTTTGCGGCGCCGCTATCTGCTCAGGATATCACGCCAACCGATGTCTATCGCGAAACTATTATCTTGAAAGAGGGTCTGGCGCAGATCGGGCTACTGGATATAGCCAAGTATAATGCGGAGGAGGATGATACTGCTCTGCGACATCCGCGTCATGTCATGGAGAAGGTGCGCGAATGTCATATGATGATTGGTAAGATCATGCAGTCTCGGGGCATTGAGGTTGATGATTTGCCGTCTAAGGCAGAGTTTAACGAAGTCCGCCCCGCTGATGTATTTAAAGCCGTGAAGTTTTTACAAAAAGACGCACAGAAGCTTGGTCAAGCCTCTGTGCCCGCGCCAGTTGTCGAAGATCAAAAGGTGCCAACGGATGTTTACAATCACCTGAAGCGAATCTGTCATGCGTTGCAGGCAGAAGTGAAGCCTGCTGATGTTTATCGTGTTGCTCAAGTCGTGCTGAATAATGTGATGAAAATAGCCGAAATCAGGGGGATTAATATCAGGTCAAAATTTGCCCAATATGAAGAGAAAGTTCCCGCGGACGTATATCACGAGGCTTGGGCGTTTTTGGACGACCTGCGTTTTTTAGCTCTCAATCCTGATTATGCGATACCGGGTGGCGTGATTCTTCCCAATCAGCGGGAAACTAAAGATATAATTCCGCAAGACGTGATCGCGTTGATGCACGACGCTCTTGCTGAAACTGAGGCCATAAAATACACGCTTCATATTAATGATACACCCGTATTTCCTTTGTATCAGGAAGGCAAAACACCATCTGATGTATATTCATTAATATCACATGCCCATTCGATAGTACGGGAGTTACTGGAAATGGAACGCCGTGAAGATGAGGCGGTGTTAAAATGAAAATCACCTCCACAGACGAAAGTCGCTACAACTTCGTTGCCATGATCTGTGGTATTGGCGTGGCGCTGCTGGGTTTGACCGTTATTTATGGGTGGCTCATTGGCAGTCATGAGATTGTTCAGATAAACGATTCCTTTGCCCCGATGCAGTTTAATACAGCTCTGTGTTTTGTGTTTTCCGGAATGGGGATTATGGCATGGAGTATCTATAAACGTACCGCATCTCGGTTCTTAGGGCTTTTAACGCTCCTGGTAGCTGCTGCAACGCTATGCCAGTATATCTTTGTAACCGATTTGGGCATAGATATGCTTTTCCAGAGCGAGGCTATCATGGTTAAAACCTCGCATGCTGGCAGGATGGCGCCTAACACCTCGTTGTGTTTTATTTTGACAGGGCTTGTTCTCATGTTGACGCGGGCGCATTTATCAGCGCGCTTAGGGTTTTCCGGAGCAATTCTTTTACTGTCACTATTGGCCTTTGCTGGCTACCAGATTGATTCTGAAAGTATATATGGCTGGGGTATTTGACACGCATGGCCGTTCATACGGCTCTTGGTTTTTTGGTGGTTTCTCTGGGCTTGTTAATCATGCTCTTTAGATGGCGCAAGGTTCGTATGGATCTATGGAGCTTCTTGCCGATATCTTTATCGTCAATCGTTATGATCATCGCGTTCTTTGCATGGTATTCGGCCTCTGAATCGGTCTACGCTCGTAACAAGGCCTACTTCGAAGTGACGGTCAGTGATGTACAGGATTCATTGATTGATAGATACAGGCTATATGAGAACGCACTAAGAGCAGGTATGGGGCTGTTTTATGCCTCCGATGTCGTCGAGCGTGATGAGTGGATCAGCTACGTGAAGGCGCTAGACGTTAGTAATCATCTGCCGGGCATAAGTGGGGTAGGGTATATAGACTACGTCTTGGCGCAAGATATGGGCCGGTATACAGAGTGGGTGCGCAATGATGGTTTAACTGATTTCAAAACATATCCTGACACCTTTTACCCGGATAAATTTATTATCCGTTTGATTGAGCCTTATGCTGACAATAAAGAGGCCGTTGGCCTCGATATCGGCTTCGAGGCTAATAGACGCGCAGCCGCGGAGCGCGCGCGTGATCTGGGAGTGCCTGCACTAACCAAACGAATAGAGCTTGTTCAGGATAAGCAAAAGCAGCCAGGTTTTTTGTTGTTAATACCCGTTTATCAAGACGATGAAGTTCCGGCAACACTTGCTGAGCGCCGCAGCAAGTTTAGAGGATGGGTGTATGCGCCGTTTGTTGGTGCGAACTTTATGGAAGGTCTGACCGATTTCGGCGGCAATCAAGTAGATGTCATTGTGTATGATGGCAGTAAAGTCGCTGAAGAAGCCATTATTTTTGATGGTGCGCTCCCTGAAAATAAAAGCCAGGCATTCGATTTTTCTAAAACGACACAGGTGCGAGTCGCGGGGCGTAAATGGACGTTGCAATGGAACGTCACCAAAAACTTTAACCCGCCTGCAAACTACAATGTCGCAACACTGCTTTTGGTCTCGGGTATAATTTTCTCATCATTTGTCTACATAATTTTGACGCAGCTTCTGCGCAGAAAAGAGATCATTGATGAAGAAGTGAAAGAGCAAACGCAGGTGATCAAGCAGCAAGGGCGCCAGAGCGAGTTGCTTGTGCAGCAACTCGCACGTTCGAACGAGGATTTAGAGCGTTTTGCTTATATCGCTTCTCATGATTTGCAGGAGCCTTTGCGCATGGTGCGCAGCTTTACGGGGCTATTGGAGGAGCAGTACGCGGATAAGCTTGATGACACTGCCAAGAAGTATATCGGCTTTGCTTACAGCTCGGCCGGACGTATGCAGGAGTTGATCAATGACCTGCTTGAATACTCACGCATTGGCACTGACGCAGAACGTTATGAGGATATGCATCTTGATGATATCTTGGATGATGTACTTGAAAACCTTCAGGAACGTATTGCCGATACTAAGGCCGAAATTACAAGTGGTGACCTTCCGGAAGTCCATGGGAACCCTGTTCGTATGACGCGTCTACTGCAGAATCTTGTAGGAAATGCTATAAAATACCAACCTGAAGACGCACACCCTAAAATACGTGTTTCTTCTGAGGAAAAAGAAGATTTATGGTTGATTTCGGTGTCTGATAACGGGATTGGTATAGATGAGAAATATGGCCAGAAAATCTTCGAGCCGTTTGAAAGGTTGCACGGTAAGAGTGAGTATTCAGGTACCGGAATGGGGCTTGCAATTTGTAAACGTATTGTAGAAGATTTCGGTGGTACAATATGGATTAAATCAGGTGAGGGGCTAGGAGAAGACAAGCGGGGCGCTACGTTCTTCTTCACAATACCAAAATGAATAAAGGGACAATTTACTTATGAGTAATTTATCTGAAGCAAGACCCGTAGAGATACTTTTGGTTGAAGACAACCCAGGCGATGTGTTGTTGACTCAAGAAGCTTTTAAGAGAGCGAAGATTAGGAACAACCTTGTTGTGGCACCTGATGGTGAGGTTGCTCTTAAAATTCTTGCAAAAGAAGAGGGTTATGAGGACGCTAAAACGCCTGATTTGATTTTACTGGATCTAAATTTGCCGAAGTTCAACGGCAAAGAGGTTTTAGAGAGAGTGAAAAGCAGTGATAAACTAAAACGAATTCCGATTGTTGTGTTGTCGAGCTCTAAGGCAGAGCAAGACATCAATCAATCTTATGATCTGCATGCAAATTCGTATGTCACGAAGCCTATTGATATTCAAAAGCTAGCTGCAATCGTACAATCTATCGAAAGTTTCTGGTTCTCAGTCGTACAGCTACCTAAATAAAAATTTTTCGTAATGCGCTAATATTTTATAAATTAAGTTCAACTAATATAACTGAGTATTGAGTAAAACTATGACTGCATCACTAAAGATTACAGAGAGCATGGATTCTTATAAAAAGAAATATGAAGAGCTATTGCACGAGTATCAGGAGTTTGCGTACGCTGTCTCGCATGACCTGCAAGCACCTGTGCGTATGATGCAAGGCTTCACTGAAATCCTGCTGCAAGAGGTCGATGGAAGTCTTGCTGATCATCTGGTTAGCTATAGTGATATGATTAAGCATGCGGGTAAAGAGGCTGGTGACGCATTGGACGCTTTGCTTGAGTTCTCACGT
>DUBU01000037.1:12665-40747 GCA_012960155.1 Micavibrio sp.
ATACAGATCCCAAACACTTTAAGCCCCTCGATTTGAACGCTCTCGTAGCAACGGTAGTAGAACAATTTGCGGAAAAAATTGAGGCATCATCTGCAAACATAGTAACAAATGATCTTCCGCCAGCTATAGGTGATTACGGCACAATCTGTCGTCTTTACACTTATCTGATTAGTAATTCGCTTAAATTCCGTAAAGACGGTGTGCCGCCTTCTATAGAAATCGGTGCAAACGAAGAAAACGGCAAGGTGACTTATTTTGTTAAGGATAACGGTATTGGTATGCGTGAAAACCTGATTGAGGAATCGTTGATTATGTTCCGCAAACTGAACGGCGCAGATGAATATCCTGGCAGAGGCGCAGGCCTGACATTCGCCAAGAAGATTGTTGATATCCATGAAGGTGTTTTGAGTATCCAGTCTGTGTTGGATGAGGGGACGGTCGTATCTTTCACTCTGGAATTAAGCAGCGAGGCATAAAGACATGCCGGCTGGCGTAGATAATCAGGAGCATATAGACGCGGTTATAAAGAGTGAAAAGCTCGGAAAGCGTCTGTGTTCTAGATATAGTCTTGCCTTGGGGCTCGTGGCTTGCGTGCTGTTCATGACGTATTTCACCATGACTATTCAGCTGGGCAATAATCAGGCCGATGCACGCCAGATCAATATAAGTGGTATGCAGCGTATGCTTTCGCAGCGTATCGCGATGTTGGCTTTAGAGGTTTCTAATCCATTGAAATCAGATGATCCGCTAGAGCTTTCTCATAAAATGCAGGATGCGATTGAGCTAATGCAATCAAATCATAAAGAGCTAATTGATCACCATACTGACAGTCCCATGTCGCCTGAGATTAGAGAGCTTTATTATGGTGCTGATGGTGTCGATAAGCTTGTGATGGCTTATACCAATATAGCGACACGCTATTTGGTGACGTTTCGCAGTCATGGCAGTGAAGCTGTGATGGCGAGCCCGGCTTTGACTGATATAGTTGAAATGGCTAACAACGTTATGTTGGGGCCGCTAAACGCAGTTGTGTATCGCTATCAGGAAGAAGCAGAGCAGAAGGTGCAGCGCTTTAAGCTTCTGGAAACCGTGTTTCTATGCTTGGGTTTGGTTACGCTGACGCTAGAGCTTCTTTTCATTTTTAGGCCGATGGCAAGGGACATTGTGTCAAAAACAAAAAGCCTGGAACAATCTAACGCGGAGCTAATTGAATTTTCCTATCGGATTTCCCATGATCTGCGCGCCCCTGTCGTATCTTCTTTCGGGTTGGCAGAGACTGCCGAAAAATCCATACGTCAAGATGATACACGCGTAGCGTTTACCTCGCTGGGGTACATCAAAGACGCTATGATTAAGCTTGATGCTCTGATTGATGACATTATCAATCTGACCCGTATGAAAATGTCGGATCTGATGTTCGAAGAGGTGGATATTGAAAAATCTGTTTCAGAAGCGCTGGAAAAAATGAAAGCGCTACAGAATTATGATAAAATTAACATAGCAGTCGAAATAAAGGGCGGTCAGACAATCAAGACAGCCAAGATCTATTTTCAGCAAAGTCTGGAAAACCTGATTTCAAATGCGATTAAATACGCAGATGTTGAGACGATAGAGCCAAAGATCGAAATTTCGATCACGCTAGCGGATAAGAAATGTAAAGTGCTTGTTACTGATAATGGTTTGGGGATTGAAGAAAAATTTCATCCGAAACTGTTCAAGATGTTCGAGCGTTTTCATACAAATGTGTCGTTTGGAAGCGGATTGGGCTTGTATTTGGTGAAGCAAAATGTTGGAATCTTGGACGGCAAAGTTCATTTCGTTGCTCTGGATAAGGGATCTGAATTCGGTTTCGAAATACCAATAAAAGCAACATCATAAACTACGTAGGTAAGCATCATGAAGACAATACTGATGGTCGATGATAACGAAGCGGATCATTTTCTGACGCGGGAAATGATCAAGGTTGAGTATCCGGATGTTGAAATTCTAACAGCCTATGACGGCGAGCAAGCGCTGGAAATGCTGAGAGGGCAAGATATAAAGCCAGATTTAATTTTGCTGGATATCAATATGCCACGCATGAACGGCCATGAATTTCTGGCGGAGTATTCAGAAAACAATACCCGCGAGTTGCCCGTTGTGATCATGCTGACATCGTCATCGCAAGAACGTGATCGTAACATGGCTATGCAATATCAATGCGTGAAAGGCTATCTAACAAAGCCTGTCATGTCTGACAACATTCCTGAAATCGAGGAAATGATTAAAAGCAAGTAGGGGCATTACGGTGCTTTCGCTCCTGCAATAACTTTGGTAGAATCTCCGCTGGATTTTGAATTTGCGGAGATTTTTTTATGGCACTTCTTGAAGACCTACCCCCGGAACACCGTGGCCTTATTGTGGGCTTGCTATATCGCGCAGGCGTTTGGATGAGTCATTCTGACGATGAAGGGGGCGAAGACGATGATGTCAAGGAAATGAAGGCTTTGGAGCACGTGATAATGTCTGTTGCTCGGATCAACGAGAATTCTGATTTTGTTCAGGAAGTAGCAAAGCGCACGCTGTTTTTCAAAGATAAGTGGCCGACTTGGGCTGATCATTCTTTTGATATTTTAGCCGATTGTGAAAAGGCTATGGCCGTGCTGAAGCCATTAGTGCCGAAACAGGATCTGATTGATTACCGCAATACAGTCATCTATGTTGCCGAGGCTGTGGCTGCCGCCCATGGCGAATTTGGTGTCGAGGCCGAAGAGGGTGTGCTGAATAGCTTCCTAGGTAAGGTTGTTGACCGTTTCAAAGGGGGCTCTGCGCCGGAGAATGATTTCATGAATATCAGCCCTTCAGAGCAAGCTGCACTGGACCGCTTGAAAAAAGCGATGCCATTGCCGCGCGATTGAGGGCTATTGTCTGTTTTTAAAACATCTATAATCGTTTATCATGGGGTAAGGAGATAATACGCCATGTCATATCTGGAAAGATTTGCACCAAAACAAAGAGAACTGATTGTATCCCTGCCGTACCGCGTCGGGCTGTGGATCAGTGAAAGTGACACAAGCGGTGGTGATGAAGCCGATGAGGCCGAACGCAACGCCCTGCATTTGATGATGACAGGCTACGCGGAAGACTTTCTGAAGTCCGAAGTGGTTGAAGAAATTATGCGCCGTACTGTGTCGTCTCGCGAAAGCTGGGATCAGTGGGGTGCTCAGAACAATGTTATTCTGGAAGACTGCGCCAAAGCGCTAAGCATCATGGATGGATATATTCGTCCTGATGATATTGTCTCGTTCAGACAAAGCCTTATGGATATCGCCAAGACTGTGGCGCTCGCTTATTGCGAAATCGAAGAAGAAGAAATGACAACAGCAGATACGCTGAAATTAGAACTCCTTCACAGATTGGATGCTTTCAAGGCCAAAATGCAAGGTAAACAGCAACCTTCAAAAAGAGAGCGCCTGAATATCAGTCCTAAGGAGCGCGCTGCCCTTGAAAAATTGTCCCAGACAATCAAAGTTGATTTAGAGGGTAAGCCTTTTCCTGAGCCTGAAGAGGATAAGCAGGTCCCTGTAAAGGACGATAGAAGAGGCGCAGCAGATGCCGAGCACGGCGAAGAAATAAAAACGGAAGGATAAGAAGACATGGCTTTTCTCGAACAATTCTCTGATCAGGAAAAAGAGCTTCTTGTTTCATTGCCTTACAAGGCGGGCCTTTGGGTCAGTATGGCTGACAATGTTGGCGGTGAAAGCGCCGATGAAAAAGAGAAAGAGGCACTGGCTCAGATTGTCGACGAGAAGGGCAAGGGGATGTTTGAGTCCGCCTTTGTCCATGAAGTAATGTCAGAAACTTGCACCCGTAAACAAGAGTGGGCGCAGTGGGAGGCAGGTGTTCATACAGTTCTGCAGGACCTTGATAAAGCCATGAGCTTAATCAGAGGGAAATTGCAGGAAAAAGACTGTGATGCCTATGGCTCTAACATCATGGCAATCGGCGTAAAAATTGCCGAAGCCTTCCGCGAGTTTGATGCCGATGCATCCGTAATGGTAAAGCTGAATACACAGATCAGATTGTTTCTGGAGGCCATGACGCGCGTTCTTAAGCGTGACAAAAGCATAAAAACCGAAACAGCTCTGAATATCAGCTACGAAGAAGACAAGGCTTTGTCCGAACTTTATAAGGCTCTATATAAAGACGCTGCTTGACTTTTCTGTTCTGGAAGTCAAAAGATAACCTTGTAGTTTTTACTGACAGACAAGGCATTTTCCATGACTAAAGCGAACCTGACTTTCCTGACCGGCGTAAACGGTGAGTATATTGCACATCTATACGGTCGTTACCTCTCTAGCCCTCAAAAAGTAGACGCGAGCTGGCGCGAGTTTTTCAAAGGTCTTAACGATAACGAAGTCAGCGTATTGCGCGAACTGCACGGCGCCAGCTGGACGCCAGACGAAAACCGCAAAGACAAAAACAAATTCGATAGCTTTGTTCATAGCACGCACGCCGAAGTTACAGGCACAGCTGCCGCTGCTGGCGAGCCTGCCAATATGTCAGATGAAGATGTACGTCAGGCAACGCTGGACTCAATTCGCGCTATTCAGCTAGTGCGTGCGTACCGTGCCCGCGGTCACTTGATTGCCGATCTTGATCCGTTGGAGCTAAAAGAAAAAGAATACCACGCTGAACTTGATCCTGCGCATCATGGTTTTGCTGATGGCGACTACAATCGTCCGATTTTCCTGAACGGTGTTTTAGGTAAAGACTACGCAACACTGAACGAAATTCTTGAAATCCTGAAAGATACATACTGCGGCAGCATCGGCGTAGAATTCTTGCACATGACAGACCCTGATGAGAAATCATGGGTGCAGGAACGTATCGAAGCACCGCGCAATCACACAGATTTCACGGATATGGGCAAGCGCGCGATTCTGCAACGCCTGACAGCCGCCGAAGGGTTCGAGCGTTTCCTGAATACAAAATACACAGGCACGAAGCGCTTCGGTCTGGACGGCGGTGAGGCGCTAGTACCTGCCATCGAACAAATCATGAAGCGCGGCGGCCAGCTGGGTCTTGAAGAAATAGTTCTGGGTATGGCACACCGTGGCCGCCTGAATGTTCTGACCAACGTCATGGGCAAGCCGTTCACTGCCGTGTTCTCTGAGTTTCAGGGTATGTCTTCCAAGCCTGAAGACGTGCAAGGTTCTGGTGATGTGAAATATCACTTGGGTACATCCAGCGACCGTGACTTTGATGGCAACACGATCCACCTTTCACTTACAGCGAACCCGTCTCACCTTGAGTGCGTGAACCCTGTCGTAATCGGTAAAGTCCGCGCGAAGCAAGTTCAGCGCGATGACCGTAATGCGGAAAAAGTGCGGCCGATGCTTCTACACGGTGATGCTGCTTTCGCAGGCCAAGGCCTTGTGGCTGAAACATTGATGATCTCGGAACTGCCGGGTTACCGCGTAGGTGGTACGATCCATATCGTAATCAACAACCAGATCGGCTTTACGACAATGCCGGCATACTCACGTTCAGGTCCTTACTGTACGGACGTGGCAAAAATGCTGTCTGCCCCGATCTTCCACGTAAACGGTGATGATCCCGAGGCTGTTGTGCACGTTGCCCGTATCGCCACAGAATTCCGTCAGGAATTCAAGAAGGACGTTGTTATCGATATGTTCTGTTACCGTCGTCACGGCCATAACGAGGGTGATGAGCCATCCTTCACACAGCCTTTGATGTACAAGAAAATCAAAGACCACGAAACAACACGCGGTCAATACGCAGCACAGCTTGCTGCCGAAGGTGTCATTGGTGAAAACGAAGGTCAGGAAATGGTTGATGAATTCAACGATTATCTCGAAAAAGCCTTCGAAGCGACCAAGAGCTACAAACCAAACAAAGCCGACTTCCTTGAAGGGAAGTGGGAAGGTCTTTCTGTAGCACATGGTGATGACCGCCGCGGCGACACAGCCATTGACGACAAGCTGTATAACAAGCTCGGTAAAGCGCTGACAGAAGTCCCGTCCGACTTCAACGTAAACAGCAAGATCGCCCGTCAGCTAAAAGCCAAACAGGAAATGTTTGAAAAAGGCGAAGGTTTTGACTGGGGTACGGCCGAAGCCATGGCGTTCGGTTCCTTGGTGGATGAAGGCTTTGCAGTGCGTCTGTCCGGTCAGGATTGTGGCCGCGGTACGTTCTCGCAACGTCACGCGATCATGTATGATCAGGAAAACGAAAACAAATACCTGCCGCTTGAAAATATTGACCCGAAACAAGCCAAGTTCGAAGTACATGACAGCCCGCTATCCGAAGCCGCTGTTCTCGGTTTTGAATACGGTTTCTCTCTGGCAGAGCCAAACTCTCTGACATTGTGGGAAGCCCAGTTCGGTGATTTTGTGAACGGTGCGCAGGTTCTGATCGACCAGTTTATCAGTTCAGGCGAATCCAAATGGCTGCGTATGTCTGGTCTTGTGATGCTGCTGCCGCACGGTTACGAAGGGCAGGGGCCAGAACACAGCTCCGCACGTATGGAGCGCTTCCTGCAGAACTCTGCGGAAGATAACTGGCAGGTTGCAAACTGTACAACACCTGCCAACTACTTCCACATTCTGCGTCGCCAGATGAAGCGTGACTTCCGTAAGCCGCTGATCATCATGACACCGAAATCATTGCTGCGTCATAAACTGGCAACATCAACGAAAGATATGTTCCTGACAAACAGCTCTTTCCACCGCATTCTGTGGGATGATGACAAGGATACATTGGCCAAAGGCAAGGACATCAAGCGCGTTGTTCTATGTTCAGGTAAGGTCTACTACGACCTGCTTGCAGAACGTCGCGAGCGTAAGATCAATGACGTTATGATCCTGCGTATGGAGCAGCTATATCCGTTCCCTGCGAAGTCCCTGACAGAAGAGCTGAAGCAATACCCGAACGCCGAAGTCGTCTGGTGTCAGGAAGAACCACGCAACATGGGTTCATGGCACTTCATCAACGAGAAAATCGAAGATGTTCTGGTGGCAATGAAACACAAAGCAGCGCGTCCATCTTACGTTGGCCGTGCCGAAGCCGCGTCTCCTGCGACAGGTCTGATGAAGCACCACAACGCAGAACAAGCCAAGCTTGTTGACGAAGCGCTGACAGTCGGCAAGAAGAAGTAAGAAAAAAGTAAGCTTACTTGAAATCAAATAATAACGGAGAAACCCCGATGGCTTTGCTGTCGGGGTTTTTCAATATAACGCTTAGGCGCGCGGTAGTGGCCGCTTGCGGTGAAAAAAACTCGACGGCCTCGACATACATTTCGGCGCGACGTGTGGCCAGCGGATTTTCAAACGCATCTTCGGCCAGTTTTTCCAGTAAGATTTTATACATTTCGACATAGCGGAAATCTGAAAAGTTTGAATAGGCTTCCAAGGAGAACTCAAGTGCCGTTAAGTTGTTCGAAAAACGCTCATGCAGCTCTGTCATAGTCTCAAGCAAGACTTCCCGTGTGGCTTCTGCCATCTCGGGTCGGGGGAATATATCCGATTTGATTAAGTCGTGACCTTCTTCGTCAACGATCAGCGCCGTGTCATGCGTGCTGGGATAATATAGTGCGAGCGCTCTGAAATGACGCCATGCATCAATGCTTTGCGGGTGCTCAAGATAGGGCGCGACAACTTCTGCGGCAACCTGATCGGCACTGATTTCGGCAAAATGTGTGGCAACGCTGCCATGAATACGGTTATCGGTTGAGCAGTGCGCCATCTCATGTGTCAGCATAATGCGCTGCACATCCTTTGCGGGCGTTAAGTCGCGCTCAATCATACGCGGCGAGATGCTGTAGCTGATAGTTATGAAGTCAGTGATACTCATATCCTCGCGTGCCATGGTAACAGAACAAGAACTATCAAGCTCACCGAAACCCTGCGCATACGCCATGTCATCGTCATTGATAACTGCATATTCATAACTAGTGATATCTGTCTGGCCTTGGCCCCACAGCATTAGCATATCGTGAAATTTAGACAGGTTACTTTTGCTCTTAACCCAGACAGGGTTATCGGACAGATTGGCCAGCTCCGAGCCTGGAATGCCTAGGTTCTCAAGCGCTTGCTCACCAGAAGGAAATAAGCGCAGGGAATATTCGGAAGTCGCGACAGCAGTGCCAAACGCACCATAGGCGGCGGCTGCAGTAAAAATCCCGACGAGTACTCCCTTTATATTTTTTTTCATTGCCCAAAGCGTAGAACATTTTGGCGGCATTTGCCAAACTTAAATTATTGACATAATGCGTGAATTTGTGAGATAACACCGCCATGTCAGACGTAGTCATGCACAAAGCCAGAGCGATTATACATGGTCAGGAAACAGTGGTTGTCCTGCCCAATGCTATGCCGTTTGCGGGAGAAGAGCGCTACGACGCGAAAACACATAAGGGTCACCTGAAATGCATGTTCTGTGATGCGGCTGTTCATTTTAATAAAGGCAGCGCCACAATAGCAGGGCAGTTTGACCTGCGCGGCGCTAGTCCGCATTTCCATACCAATCGCGGCCAGACCCACGGTGATCGATGCCAATGGAACTTTGGCGATAAACACGAGTCTGGTACTGCCGTCGATAAAAAGGCAGGGTTTCGCTTGCACTTGAATACCCAAGGCTACACAGGTGACTTTAACGCTGTCGCCAATCCGCTATACCGCCGCGAAGCCGATAAGAGACTGACTGTTACTGAAGAAGCCGCGCGCGTCATGGAAACACGTTCTATCCGCGGTGTTGCCGATTTGGTGGAGCTGATGCGCCTGCAAGACCCTTTGCGCATCAATCAATCCCGCGTGATCCTGAATGAATATGATGTGTTATGGCCTGATTTCATGATCCGCTATAACCGCAGCTCTAAGACACCGACAAACCGCTTCATGGATCTGGTAGATCGCCTGTCAGCTTCATACCGCAAGCGTCAGCCTGTTCTGATGGAATTCAATGTCCGCAGCGGCGTTTATCCGCGCACAACAGGCGGCAAAACACCTGCCGTTCAGTCACAGGATATCAGATGGCGCCGTGAAGCCAGCGGCGTGACCCAAGTGATCCGCCCGACAGCCTATTTGAATAACCGTCACAATACAGCCGTATCTCTGGCCTTTGCTACGGCAGGCCGGTATCTGGTTCTGGGTATGGCGCGCCTGAAAACGGTTGATGCCCATGATGCGCAGCTTCATTTCGTTGATATCGGTATTGATGATCCGCGTCAGGTCACTAAAATTTCCCTCGAAGATATAGCCGCTGAAAACAGCCGCCACTTTCCGCGCTAATCACTTTCATCTTTAAAATACGAAAATCCTGCTGAAAAAGCCTTGTTTCTGCTGCGCCTGCGCGCTAGATTTTAAGCGGTTTATTATTACTTATAAAAGCAGGACTGTTATGACAGAGATCAAAGTACCAACCCTTGGTGAATCCGTTTCAGAAGCCACTGTAGCTTCATGGCTGAAAAAAGAAGGCGACGCCGTGAAAGCGGACGAGCCGATTGTCGAGCTGGAAACAGACAAGGTGACACTCGAAGTCAACGCACCGGCAGATGGCGTTATCAGCAAGATTATCGCAGGTGAAGGCGAAGAGGTCGAAGTCGATGCTATTCTGGGTGAAATCAGCGAAGGTGCAGCAAACGACGCGAAGCCAGCCGAAGCCAAAAAAGAAGAGAAAAAAGACGATAAAAAGGAAGAGGCCGCAAAAGACGTTCAGTCTGACGATGCCGAACCTGCTACATCTCCTGCCGTACGCAAGATGATCGAAGATCACAATCTT
The DNA here is from genome assembly GCA_012960155.1 of Micavibrio sp. Taxonomy (GTDB): domain Bacteria; phylum Pseudomonadota; class Alphaproteobacteria; order Micavibrionales; family Micavibrionaceae; genus UM-FILTER-47-13. The sequence continues at coordinate 22,446 of DUBU01000037.1, forward strand.
GATGCGACTAAAATCAAAGGCTCCGGCAAAGACGGCCGCATCATTAAAGAAGACGTTCAGAAATTCCTGGACGAGGGCGGTTCTGTTGCTGAAACTCCTGCGCCTGAGGCTGTTAAGGCCAAGCCTGCGCCAGCTAAAGAGCAAGGCGAACGTGAAGAGCGCGTGAAGATGACAAAACTGCGTAAGGTTATTGCCTCACGTTTGAAAGAAGCTCAAAACACAGCTGCGATGCTGACAACCTTCAACGAAGTCGACATGACGGCCGTTATGGAAGTTCGCAACGCTTACAAAGACAAGTTCGAGAAAAAGCACGGCGTGAAGCTGGGCTTCATGTCTTTCTTCGTCAAAGCCGCTGTGAACGCGCTTAAAGAATTTCCTGCCGTTAACGCGGAAATCGATGGCGATGAAATCGTTTACAAGAACTTCTACGATATCGGCGTAGCCGTTAGCACACCGCAAGGTCTGGTTGTTCCTGTCGTTCGTGACTGTGAAGACAAGTCTATGGCGACAATCGAAAAAGACATTATGGACGTTGGCCTGCGCGCCCGTGACGGCAAGCTGGATATGTCCGAAATGCAAGGCGGCACATTCACGATCACAAACGGCGGTATCTTTGGTTCTATGCTGTCCACGCCGATCCTGAACACACCGCAATCAGGTATTCTGGGTATGCACAACATCGTAAAACGTGCGGTCGTCATGCCAAACGGCGCGATCGAGGCCCGTCCGATGATGTATCTGGCACTGTCATATGATCACCGTATCATTGACGGTCGCGAAGCTGTGACATTCCTCGTGCGCATCAAAGACGCACTGGAAGATCCGCAAAGACTGCTGCTGGATATCTAATCCTTATTTACAGAATATAATTAATTTGACGTAGTACGGTCACCGTGCTACGTCATTTTCTTTTTTCATATAGAAGAGGGAGTGAGCTTTATGAGTGCAGTAGTTATTATTGGATGCGCAGTTGCAGGCGCTGGTGCGGGCGCAGTTATTCGTCCATTGAGAAAATTGGCAGAAGGTTTCGTATCCGTGGCAAGCATGGGTTATATCCGTACAAAAGACGAAGAGCCTCTGACATCCTTATTCAAAGGCGCAGTTATAGGCGGCGTGCTGGGAACAGCTGCGGGCTTTGGTCTAACGGCTTTGGATGGCGATAGTGCTGCTGAGGCCTGCCTGAATAACGCGCCTGCCGGTGCGGAGATTGTCATGGGCAAAGACGCCCTTGGTAACCCCACCTGCACATACCGCTAAGCTTGGGAGAGAATAATGGATTTAACATTACCACTTCATTTGACTTTCGGTTTAGCTGCTGTTGGCGGCGTAGTTGGCTTTGTCGGCCGCTTAAACGCACAGTTCGTAGATGCGTCTCACATAAGTCGCCAACTATTGCCGGACTCAATTCTAAGCGGCGCAATCTATGGCGCAAGCATAGGCTTAGGCGCAGGAATGTTTATCGAAGCGTTCAGTGATCGTGAGCCTGAAGTCATTGAATACGAATGTAAGCTAACTGAACCTGAGGCAAATCGTCTGGTTCTCTGTACTCCGAAATAAGCAATGACTGACGCCCTTAAATCACCCATGGATATGAGCAGAGCGCTTTTTGAAAAGCTCTCCAGGCACTGGCATGGTTTGGAAGAGGGCGTTTATCGCCCGGGTTTCAGTCCCGAAGAATCCGAAGCTATCCAGATAATTGTCGATGAAGCCAAATCCATGGGCATGAACGCCTATGAGGATCTGGCGGGTAACACCTTCCTGATTTACGAAGGTGCAAATCGTAATCTGCCCGTGTTCATGAGCGGCTCTCACCTTGATGCTGTACCAAATGGCGGCCGTTATGACGGCCCCGCTGGCGTTGTCGCGGCCTTGGCAGCGGTTAGAGCCATCCACGATGCAGGGCAGACACCTGACCGCGATATGGTGGTCGCCATCTGGCGTAACGAAGAAAGCCCGTGGTTCGGTCAATTCGCCGTCGGTTCAAAGCTTGCCTGCGGTGATCTGAGTGCCGAATTTCTGCAAGCTGCCCAAAAGAACGATGGCCGCACCCTCAAATCCCATATGACGGATATCGGTCTGAACACCGATGCCCTCGCAGCCGCGCTGGAGCATGGCGAGACTTTACTGCCGATGGATCGCATCGCCGCCTTTGTGGAACTGCACATCGAACAAGGCAGCCAGCTTGAAAAAGCCGAAAAGCCTCTGGGGATCGTAACAGGTATTCGCGGCAATCTGCGTTTCCCTAAACGTATCCAATTCGAAGGCGCAGCAGGCCATAGCGGCGCCGTCCCGCAAGATGAACGTCTTGATGCCGTTCTTGCCGGCGCGCATTTCTTGCAAGTGTTCAAAGGCTTCTGTCAGGAGTTGCAGGATAAAGGCCACGATCTTGTGTGGTCATGCCCCATCGCTACAACTGGCGAAAGCGCGTCTCCTACAACCATTCCGGCCCATTTCGAAATCCAGCCGGAAATTCGCAGCCTTTCTGATGCTATTCTAGGTCTTGGCAATGTCACGCTTCGAATGCTTGCAATTGAAACATTCTGGGATACGGGCGTAAAGGTTCATATTGACCCCAAAGACATTGTAATGGGCAGGGCAGTTAGCATTGATGAAAATTTACGCAAGTTGCTATCTGCAAAAGCGGCCGCCACCAATATAGATGCCATGGAAATCCCGTCAGGTGCAGGTCATGATGCCGCTATTCTGGCACAGCACGGCGTAACATCGGGCATGATCTTCTTACGTCACGGTAACGAAGGTGTTAGCCACCGCCCCGATGAAATCATGACGCTGAACGCCAATGACGACCCGTTCGATCTCCAAGGCGACTTCGCCAAAGCCGTGCAGGTCTTAAAAGACACGGCCCTGAATTACAAAGATGTTCAGGAAGTAAAACCAAGTAACGGCGATTTTGCCTATCACTTACAACTGCGTGGCGCACGTCCCCTGTAACGCTACAATATTTGTGTAACGATATTGCTGCATCCGCGAATGTAGCTAAGGTTACAACACAATATGACGAGTGAGTTTATCAATGAAAATATTTACCGCCTTAGCCATGGCCGCAATTGCCACGGCCACTATACTACCAGCCAAAGCCAAGGCTGATGAAACTGTTAAGCAAAAGCTGGAAACCTATAAAGAAGGCTTTGTCCAGAAAGCACCTCAAGACAAGCAGGATGATTACGAAGAAGGCATCCGTATGGTGCGCGAGTCAGGTGTTTTAGAGCGCGCCAAAAATGTCGGTGATACTGCGCCCGATTTTACACTGCAGAATGCGGCAGGCCAGCGCGTCAACCTGTCTGACACCTCGGCCGAAGGTCCTGTTGTACTGATCTGGTATCGCGGGGAGTGGTGCCCTTACTGTAATATCTACCTCGAAGACATACAGAAGAACGTGGAAAAATTTGAAGAAGCCGGCGCTAAAGTCATTGCGATCAGTCCTGCCAAACCTGATCAATCATGGAGCGCCGAGGAAAAAGAAGGGCTTAAATTCCATGTGCTGAGCGATGAAGGCAGTGCCGTTGCCGAAGAATACGGTGTGGTTTATACATTGCCGCCAAAGATTGCCGAGTATTATCAGAAGGCGTTTAACCTGAGTGCTGTAAATGGTGACGACCGTAACTTGCTGCCGTTATCAGCATCCTATGTGATTGGTCAGGATGGCGTGATTTCATACGCGTATTTAAATGCCGATTATCGTGAGCGCGCAGAAACCAGCGTTCTTATTGAGGAAGTCAAAAAGCTCGGCGAATAAAGTTACGCCTTAAATTACAGAGTGTTCGCAGTCAATATGCGGGCATTCTGAAGCTGCTCCAGCGCCGTAAAGCCGCCGTCATCGCGGGCTTTGTCCATATCCCCGATAATCATCTGCGATAATCCTGCGCCCACCATGTTGACCTGTTCACGGGCTGTCGGGACGCGGGTACAGAACACTGATCCGTCAACCAGCTTCAGCCCATTGCGCGGCGCATTCATCAAAAGACGCGTAATCGGCTGCACGATGAAACTATATTTGCCTTGTTTGTCTTCCATGCTCTCGGGCTTCTCGCGCGAATAACCGATTGCCGCATGGCGGCGTGCCGTCATCAGAAGGGTTTTGCCGTCCTTATCTTCCGCCAGCGCACAGGCAAATTCATGGCCTTCGTGCTGTTTGCATTTTTCGGCAATCAGGGCAGGGAAGTCGCCTGCGATCTCTTCAATCTCGACAGGATTTTCATGCAGTGGTTTGTAATCTGCGGGCTGTTCTAAAATCGCGCTGATCTTACGTTCCTTGCGCTTGATCTTGTAAACATTGATGCCCGCTCGCTCACAAATGCGCAGTGACATCTGGCGGAACGCATCTTCATTGCGCGCAATCCAGTCTTTGGACAGCCCTTTATGATCGATATAGATATTGGCAATACCTGCCTCGGCAATATTCTTGGCGCAGTTCGGGCAGAACGGGTCGGTAATAAATAGTGATGAGCCAAACGTATAAGGCGCAGTCAGAATACAGGCGGTCTCGGCATGAATCGTGCCGCTGCTATTGCCGATATCCTTATCGGTGCCGACATGGCTGGCGATTAATTGCGGCCAGAAATTGGTGCGGCTGATGCTGTATTCCTTACCGTCTTTATCAAGGCCACAAAGGGTTGCCGCGATTTTGTTGGTCGGGTGATCGCTACTGCCGACAATATCGACAGCTTTTTGCATTTCTAAATACGGATCGGATGATGAAAAAGATTGCATTACCATAGTCATTTCCTTATACAGTGATTTTGATAAATGATGTATTCATTTTTCAAAATTGTACCGCGCAAGGCGCGGCGGGCTTTGCCCGGAAAGCCAACTGAGCCGCAGGCGAAGGCCGGCGCTTGAGGATGAACAAAGACTTTTGTTCATATAAAGATAGAGTATGCAACACGACCACAGCTATTATATGAAACGCGCTTATGAGCAAGCGTTGAAAAGTTATAACGAAGGCGGCTGCCCGATCGGCGCTGTCATCATTGATGAAGACGGCAATATTCTGGGCGAGGGTCATAACCACCTTGTTCAAGAAGGTAACCCGATCATTCACGGCGAAATGGATGCAATGCGTAAAGCAGGTCGCATGAAATCTCGCCGCAATGTAATCATGTATACAACACTCAGCCCCTGTATGATGTGCACAGGCACAATCCTGCAGTTCAAAATCCCGCACGTTGTTGTCGGTGATACGGTGAACTCGGCAGGTAATGTCGATTTCCTGCGGGAAAGGGGCGTTGAGGTAACGGTGCTTGATGATGAAGACTGCATCGCACTGTGTAAGAAATTCAGGGACGAAAAACCTGAACTATGGCAGGAAGACTGGGGCGGCGAATAATGCCGCCTTTTGTTTATGCGCAGGCAAGATAAGTTAAATTAGAATATTCTTATAATTTTCTTGCTTTTTGACATAATCATGGCTTATAAAGACTGTGCTTCCGGCAAAACATTAACAGAGTAACTAGAAAGCTTGGACACCATGAAAACGAAAAGCAATAACGTAGAAATTTCTGCGGAAACTGCATCAAGGCTCGATTGGGCCATCACGACCCTTCACGACATTTTGCACGGCGAAAAGCCACGTCTGGACAAGACTGACGCTGAACAATCTTGGCTGTACGACCAAATGACCCGCATGTACCGTGCGGGCTTTTTAGCAGAAGAGCCAAAGTCATATCTATCGCTGAACGACGAGAATGTCGCAGAAGTCATGCACTTCAAGGGCAGCACAATCCGCGAACCACTGCCTAAGGCATTGACGTCGCAGGTAAAAGATTTGAAAGAGCGTGCAGATAAGAGCAATGTTCACAATTTCAAGGTCTTCGGCGCTGACGTTGCTTATCGTTACCGCAAAGATGTTCTGGAACAAATGAATGATGCAGACAGTTTCGTTCTGTCCCATGGCGGCGTTATGGCGATGTACCAATTCCTGGTTGGTATGCGCGCCCAGCTGGAAGGCAGCCTGCCTTTAGAAGAAAAAGCATTTGTCGTGCAGAGCTTTGACGGCTTCTGGGAACCGACCCTAAAAGCATTCGGCGAAGCCGTTCACGGCATGGAAAACTACCACGTTACTGACACGCGCCATGCAACCGTAGAGGCCTTGGAAGTGCTTTTGGGCGACCATGCAAAAGATAACAAGGCACAATGGGGTGATGAACACACATTGATGCAGCCGGGTACGGACGTATTGTTCGTGACAGGTAACCGCAAAAAAGTGCAGGACTATAACAAAGTCTTCCGCCGTCGCGGTACGGATGTAAATACGCACTGGTTCCAGCAAATCTTCGATAAGCCTGAAGGTGCCGAGGAATTCAGCTACTCTTACATGGGTAATCTGGTTGAAAAGATCGAGAAATTCTACGTACACATCCGTGATCACTACGGTGTCGAAGGCTTCGAACAAGTCGCTGCAGGTAAGAAACTGGATCTCGATAAAGCCGTTCTATGGTTTGATGACAGTGGTCTTGAACTCGAAGAAAACCTAACAAATGGTGAAGAATTCGGCAATTGTACATACCGTATGAATTCCTATAAGGAACATGGTCCTGCTGCTGAAATGAAGAACGCGATCAACGCGATGCAAAACCAGCCATTCGAAGGGGAGCGCGGCGCACGCGGTTTCTTCAAACGTCTGGAAGCCGCAGCCGATCGTCTGCAAATGCAGCGTGCCGCACGTGGTGATGAAAAGCCTTCAATCTCTACAGACGCCTATGACCGCGCCTGTGTGGCGATTGTGCCGATCAGGCCATTGCTGGATGTTATCACCGCTGGTGGTTCGTTTGACGATGTTATGGACGCTGTGCCGATGGAATTTATTCAGGCGCGTACAGATGATCGCATCGTGTTTAAGGCACAGCCTGATTTAAAAGGTAAAGCCGTAGACAGTAAAAACTTCCTGATCCCGAAAAAGGATCCTGAAAATCGCAGCAAAGCAGAAAACCCGCAATACACAGCACAGCACAGTGTGAACGCGCAGATTGTAAAAGCAGCTGCCCGCGCGCTTGGTTTTGATAAATTCGAAACAGGTGACCGCACATTGACAGGCGCGTTTAACCGTTCCTCTGCAATGCAACTGGGAACACAGCAAAGCCTGCACGCGGGTATGAAGGTTCACGGCATTGGCCGCGGCCTGATGAAATCCCTGCGCGGCAAGTTTTCTATGATCAATGGTAATGGCGGTAAATACGATCTATCCAAGCCTCGTGAACATACGCTGAAACTGGAAGACGGCGAAGAAATGAAAGAAGTGATGTCCTTGCAGAACTTCTATGACTTCACATTACGCGCTGATGGCTTCCTGCTGACGCAAGATACAAAGAGCATTTCGGGTCCTGAATTTTTCTGGGAACGTGCCTTTACATTCTTCTCGCTGGTTGTGGGTCGTCAGATCAACGACAAGGCCGTAACATCCAAGCCTCTGCTGGTGACGGATACGCCCGGATGGCGTCCGTTCTTGCAGCTGATGGAAGAATATGGCGGCGGTCTGATCCCTGAATTGCCACATGAAATTCTTGATGGCGTGATCAGTGAATCAAAAGACATTCCAAAGGCGTTGAAACGTGCATTCTCTGAGTATAAATCAGACGAAGTGCCACAATACAGCTTCACGCATGATGGTGAAAAATGCCCCGAAGACCTGTTCTGTGTAACAGTGTACTGCTCGGCTTCAACAACTGACTATCCGATGAAAATGTGGGGTCGTGACTTCGCATTTGATCTGGCAGGCTTGGGCTTTGCTGTGAAAAACGGCGGCGGCACGGGTCCTGACGGTCTGATGATTGAAACCAGTGAAGGTGTTCGTATCGCCAAGAATGACTTTGATGCTTACTTGAAAAAGACAGGTGTTAAAGAAGGCGCGCCACGTACGCACGTCGCAAGTATCCAATGTACTGACACAGCGCAAGAAGAAGGTCTGTGCAAGTTCAATGATTACTGGGCTGTTTATCCGACAATCTACCAACGCATGCATGAACTGCAAAAGGCGCAAGCCGAAGTCGTTCTGCCGGGTGGTGCGGGTACAATTCAGGAAATCGCAGCTTCCGTTCTGATGCGTAAAGCGGGCGTATTCCCTGTGAAACACAGACCGCTGATCATCGTAAACCACGAAGGTATTTACGATCCGGTTATGGACATCATCCCTGAAGAAGACTTCAAGAAATACAACATTCAGGTTGTTGACTCTGCCGATGACGCGATGGAAATCCTGATCAAAGCCCGTAAGGCAATGAAGATGGAACCGGCACTTCCTTATACCGAAGCAGAATTCTTCGAAATGAAGAAAGGCTTTAACAAGGAACAGCAGCGCCACGACAAGCAAGCCGCTCTGAAAGCACATACCATAGATTAAGTTCTGATACGGTAACCAAGATTTTAGATACCCGCTTCGTGCGGGTATTTTTATGCGTGAAATGCGCGGCAATTTAACCCTTGTTCCTAAGGACTCTTTGGACTAAATTTCTGTTTCATATCAATCAAGAATAAGGCTTTTTCCTATGTCAGATTATGACGTTATTGTTATCGGTTCCGGTCCCGGTGGTTACGTATGTGCAATCCGTTGCGCGCAGCTCGGTTTTAAGACAGCATGCGTTGAAAAGCGCGATACGCTGGGCGGTACGTGTCTGAACGTGGGCTGTATCCCGTCAAAGGCGCTGTTGCAGGCCTCTGAAAAATACGAAGAAGCAGAAAAACATCTCGGCGCATTCGGCGTAAACGTTTCAGGCGTGAAGCTGGATATGAAAGCCATGATGAAACACAAAACCGATGTTGTTGACAGCAACACAAAAGGCATCGAGTTCCTGTTCAAGAAAAATAAGATCGACTGGCTGAAGGGCGAAGGCTCTATCGAAGCCAAAGGCAAAGTAAAAGTCGGTAAAGATACACACACAGCCAAGCACATCGTGATTGCCACAGGCTCTGATGTTATCGGCCTGCCGGGTATCGAGATCGATGAAAAAGACATCGTGTCCTCAACAGGCGCGCTGGACTTCGACAAAGTGCCGAAATCCATGGTCGTCATTGGCGGCGGCGTTATCGGTCTGGAGCTGGGCGCAGTCTGGAGCCGTCTGGGTACTGAGGTCACAGTAATCGAATTCTTGGATCGCATCTTGCCGACAATGGACGGTGACCTGTCCAAAGAAGCACAGAAAATCTTCAAACGCCAAGGCCTCAACTTCAAGCTCGGTACAAAAGTAACCGAAGCCAAAGCAGGCAAAGGCGGCGTAACGTTGAAAGTCGAACCAGCCAAAGGCGGTGACAGCGAAACGATCAAGGCCGATAAGGTGCTGGTCGCGATCGGCCGCAAAGCATTCACTGATAAGCTAGGCCTTGATAAAGTCGGCGTTGAAACAGATGACCGTGGCCGCGTGAAAACAGACAGCCATTTCAAAACAAATGTCGATGGCATTTACGCCATCGGTGATGTGATCGCAGGCCCAATGCTGGCGCATAAAGCGGAAGACGAAGGCGTGATCCTTGCTGAAATGCTGGCAGGTCAGTCAGGCCACATCGATTACGACTGCATCCCGGGTGTAGTCTACACATGGCCCGAAGTTGCCGCTGTCGGTAAAACAGAAGAGCAGCTGAAAGAGGAAGGCACGCCTTACAAAGTCGGTAAATTCCCGTTCACAGCTAATGGCCGCGCCCGCGCGATGAACGCCACAGACGGTTTTGTGAAAATTCTGGCGCATGAGAAAACAGACCGCTTGCTCGGTATGCACATTATAGGCCCCGAAGCAGGCACGCTGATCGCTGAAGGTGTAACAGTGATGGAATTCCAAGGCAGTGCCGAAGACATTGCCCGCATCTGTCACGCACACCCGACACTCGAAGAAGTGATCAAAGAAGCCGCACTTGCCGTTGATAAGCGCATGCTGCACATGTAATTACGGGGCAGGGGCATCATCCCCGATAGCCGCAGAAATACAGAGAGGCGCAGGATCATTGAGATGATCATCTTGCGCCTCTTTTTCTTGGGCAGGGCTTTGAGGCGCGCTTATATCATCTAACGTCATCGTAATCTCGAACACATAGGCTAGCCCCGCATCACGCGCAACCTGCGCCAGCGCTAGATAGGTTTCATCAGTGATATAGCCAAGATCATCACGCACGCAAGACGCAGGGCGCTGTACTACGGCATGCTGTGCGGCCTCCTCGAACGCGGCGAGCAGATTATATTGAACCGCCTGCGCAAACGGGCCGTAAGTGTATGGCGCTTGTTCATGGGCGCTATAGTTTATATCAACGCCGAAGCTTGCCGCCGCCCCGTCAAAGGTTTCAACACGAATCGTATTCTGCTTGTAACGCGCAGGCACAGCGCTGTCATCATATTCGATACCGCGCGTCATCATTTGCAGCGCCGCCGCGCTACTCAGGCCTGGCATGTTCACATTACGCAGGCCAAGCCCTGTAACCTCGAACCATCCAGCGGCAGATAACATGGTATTGATCATCGTTTCGACATTACGTGCCGCGCTGAATGTCAGATTACGGCCGTCTTGCGGCAGGGCGCTGTATTCCGTTTTGACCATATGCCCCGCAAATATAGATTCCGCCATGCCGTAAACGTGACGATCCAGCGTATGACAGGCCTCTTCTGCGCGGTCGATCTCTGTGCCGCCTGCCTTGGCCTTGAATGTCACATCAAATGATACAGGAACAGCATCTGCCGTCATTGTATTGACGCTAACCCACGGCTTGCCCGCCGCATCGCGCGTTATAAATGCAGGGTCATCACACCCGAATTCATAACGAGGGACTGTCAACGGAGCAGGTGGGTCTTCTTCGGGGGTATGGACGGGCGCTTCATCATGGGCTGTCGATGTCGCAAGCGATGCCGCCAAGCCACAGACTACGATAAACCCTGATCTTTGAAGTGTTTTTCCCATGGACAACTCCTAGCAAATCATCGCGAAGATTTCCATAAATTACTTGTCTTGCCAAAAAGAAAGGGGCGCGAAGCCCCTTGCTCATAATCTTATAGTACAGCGCCTTATGGCTGTGGTGCTGCAGCTGCAGGGCCTGTGGCATCCTTAACTGTATCGCCTGAACGCAGGTCGATGAACATTTCGTTGCCTTCACTGCCGCTCATGATTGTTGGCAGTTGACCGTTCCACTGTTTGGCCTCTGTGTAATCCACATATGTGTCAGGGTTGCCGAACGCGTTGATCTCCGCTGCGAAAGCAGACGCGCGCGCTTCACCTTCTTTAGTAACACGGTAAGCTTCACCATCCGCTTGTGCGATAGCAGCATCACGCGCACCTTCAGCAGCCGTACGTGCCGCATCCGCTTCACCGGCTGCGCGCTCACGACGCTCATTGGCAACACCTTGTGCTTCCACAACTTTACGGCGGGCTTCAACTTCATCACGCTTCAGCTCAGCTTCCAAACGAACGATTTCGTTTTTCACACGGGCGTTTTCACGGATTGAGTCACGGAACGCTGGGTCCCAGTCAAAGTTTTCCAGTGTGGCGTTCTGGATTTCCAGACCCATACCGTTTGTGTCCATGATCTGTTGCATCGCAATCAGCATTTCCTGACCAACTTGCGTTCTGCGCTCTGCCAGATTTGTTGTATCTGTCGTACCCAGAACTTCGTTCGCAACTTTTACACCCAATGTGCGTGCGCGATCGTGGTAGTTAGGCGCATTTTTGTGCAGCCATTCGATTTTTTCTACAGGAACGCGGTACTGGAATTTCACAAAAACATCTTGCAAAGACTGGTTGCCTTTAGATGCGATGTTTTTGGGTCCGACCTGAAATTCCTGAATATCAATCGGGTAGGCTTTCGTACCTTGGACAAATGGAATCTTGAAGTTCAGACCAGGGTCTGACACGTGGCTGAATTCGCTAAGGTGTGTAACAACGTGACGCTCGGCGTCTGTTGTGGTGAAGAATGAACCCATCGCCAAAGTGCCTGCGGCAATGGCGAATACAGCAGCAAGGCCGTACTTCTTGGCACCGGAAGCTACTTTCTCCGCACCACGTTCAAAATCGTCTGATCTCATGTTTTTGTTCCCCTTATATGTTTATTGATTATGATAAAAACAGCATAAATTAATAAAGGGAATATCCATAAAGTCAATGCACTTTATGAAAAAAAATTATTTCAAATTCATTTGGGAAAGGGCTTATTTATTGCGCGGGTGTGCTTTCTTGTACACATCCATCAACGCTTTTGCATCCACTTCGGTGTAACGCTGCGTTGACCTGAGGCTGGCATGACCGAGCATTTCCTGAATCTCGCGCAAATTCGCGCCGTTCTGCAATAAATGGGTGGCAAAGCTGTGGCGCAGGGCGTGCGGCGTGGCCGTTTCAGGTAGACCCAGCAAGTCGCGTATGTCGCGCATCGCCTTTTGCGCAACCCCCTGATGCAAACGCTTGCCCCGCTCCCCAAGGAATAACGGGCGATCAGGGCTTTCGGGGTAGGGACAGTCTGCGCGGTACTCTTCGATCATCGTTTCAACGATCTGCAGAACAGGAACCTGACGCTCCTTGCGACCTTTACCCATGACCCGCAAGAACCCGTCACGCGGCAAATCCCGTATATCCAGAGACAGCGCCTCGTCAATACGCAGCCCGCAGCCATACAGAAGTGTCATCAGAGCCTTATTGCGCTTATCCGTCCAGCAATCATCATCGGCATTCTCGATCAAGTTCATCGCTTGCCCTTCATAGAGCGGGCGCGGCAGTTTATGCGGCAGCTTCGGCGTGCGCACATTGGCAATCGCTGCGTTGTGCATGATGCCGTTCTTATCCATCCATTTCAGGTAGTTTTTAACGCCTGACAGTGACCGCGCGCGGGTCGCGTTACTCGCGCCGCCCATCGCTTGACGTGCCATCCATGCTCGAAAATCGGACAGTTTGACCGATGACAGATCATCAAGGCAAGGCGGCTTGCCAAGGTGGTTGACCAGAAATGTTATGAATTGCACAACGTCGTGACTATAGGCGCGCAGAGTATGTTTGGATGCGTTCTTTTCAGATCGCAGATACCGATACCAGTCCTCCAGCGTCTTGGCGAGATCGCCTTCACACAGGGCCAGTGTTTCGGTATCAAAACTGCTCATCTATTTTCCGGTAGGTACATCCAGCCATGCGCGGAACTGGCGTTCTACAACATGCGCAAAGAATCCGAGCAAGTCAGTCGCTTGTCCTGCTTGAAACAATTCAGGATCGCGGCTGCCAAAGCAAAGCATAGCAGGGGGCATGGACGGATCAATCGTCATACGCACAAGCGCTTGTGACTTCACAAGACCGGCGCCGCCGCCATAAACCTCGCCAAGGCCGCGAATATTGGCCTCCAGCATAATGGATGCGTCTTTCATCAGCAGGTTAATCGATCCGGGGGATACGGCGTAAACGCCTGAAACATTGATATGCGGCACAACGCCGTCTTCGGCCTCAACAACCAATGTCATGATATCGACGTTCAGGATGCTGGCGCAATCCATCACCAACGTGTGAATGAAATCGTCAAAATCACGCGCTTCCAGCACCATCAAAACGGCGGTGTGGATACGGCTCAGATTGTTCATATTGGCGCGGCTTGTCTCTACGATATCGCGCGCTTCCTCGATGATGCCGTCGCGGTCTTGGCGCAGGCGGTTCACCATGAATTGCTGAAAATCAATTACGCCCTTGCCCTTGTACTCACGTGGCGGTGCCAGCAAATCGCACACTTCGGGATTACGTTGCAGAAAATTCGGGTTATCGCGCAGCCACGCAATTACATCGTCTTCGTTTACGGGTGTCGGAATGTCTTTTTCGTCGGTCATTGTATGAGTCATGTTGCTGGCCTGCAGAGAGGGAGGGTGAATAGGAACAATAAGTATAGCGCCCTTTGTTACGAAAATACAGGGGCGAAATAATATTAAGAGCCGTCTGGCAAAGGAATAAACTCTTCCTCATCATTCGGAACAACGGGGAAGCGGCGCTCTTTCCAGTCGCTCTTGGCCTGTTCCAGAATTTCAGGGTCGGAGGCTACAAAATTCCACCAGATCTTGCGCGGGCCATCCATTGTTGCACCGCCCAGAATAAGAAGATGAACGCGCCCCTTGGCTTTCAGCGTTACCGTTTCATTCGGGGCAAGCACAAGCATACGGCCGCTGTCATAGGTGACATGGGCAAACTCGACCTGACCATCCAGCAGATACAGCGCACGCTCTTCGGCCAGCGCAGGGATTTCAAGTGTCTTGCCATCATCAATAATGCAATCAACATACAGCGTATCCCACTGCATCGGTGCAGGTGATTTTAACCCCTGAAACTCGCCCATAATCACGCGGCCTGTAATGCCGTTATCATTAAAGCTCGGCAGATCGTTCTTGCCGATATGCGTAAAGGCACAGTCACCTTGCTCATGACTCTTGGGCTGCGCGAGCCAGCTCTGAATGCCGAATAAACCATGCGGCTGTTCACGGACATCCATGCCCGTGCGCTCGGAATGGACAATGCCTTTGCCCGCGGTCATCAGGTTCACATCCCCTGGCGTAATACGCATATTAGTGCCTAGTGAATCCTTGTGATCCATCGTGCCTTTGAACAGATATGTTACGGTAGATAGTCCAATATGCGGATGCGGGCGCACGTCGATGCCATTGCCCGTCACAAATTCACCGGGGCCCATCTGGTCCCAGAAAATAAACGGGCCGACCATACGGCGCTTGGCAAAGGGTAGGGCGCGCTGCACTTCAAAGCCGCCAATGTCATGGGTGCGAGGGATAATGACCATCTCGACGTTAGACGGGCATTCATGTGAATCCATGTCAGGATCCGCGCAAGGCATCCAGCTCATAATCGCTATTCCTTATATGTGGGCTGTACTTAGTGGGCGTGGTCGTGAGCGTGCAGTACAGGTTCGTGAACAGATGGCTCGTAATGCAAGCCGAAATACACACTTACATTAACAGCAAACAGCACTGTTGCAAACCAGAGTACTTTAGATGCTTTTTTCTTCTTTGGCGCACAAGGCTCATGATGACAATCACTGTCTTTAACGCAATCAAGACGTTCGCTAATGTAATGCAGTGCCCATCCAAACGCCAAAATGACGGCCGATGTAATAATCATCGGGATTTCATAAGCGTGAAGAACATCGTGAAAAGCGACGAGACCAGTCGGCAAGAAAGAAATAACACCCATACTGACCATCAGGCTCAGCATACTCACAAGCACAGGTAACCCACAGCAAAAGATGTGGGTTAACTCGGAAGCCAGAACGGCCATATATATGCTTTGACGAAGTTTCTGCATGCACTGATTATTACGCCAGAAACGGGGTTTTTGGCAATAAATATATCTACTTTGGCGCAGGGCCTGCAGGCTTGTCGTCGTTTTGCGCAGGTGTTAAGCCCGCCTCAATCTTGGACTGCTCGTATGCTTCTTTCAGCGCATCTCTATCTGCTTTAGGTGACAGGGCACTGATATGCTTGCCACTGGCATCGCACATAATATAAAGCTCAACAGGAATACCGATCGCATAAGGCGACCACATATCGCGCTTAAGCTCATAGCCTTTGGCTTCCATAAACGGCATGACCTCGGGTTCGGGCTTGTATTGATTATATACAGGCTTGGAAAAGTCTTTAACGGCTTGAAACGCTTTTTGCAGTTTTTCTTTAATATTCATCACTACCTCTCTGTTGCATGATGTCTTGTTATGTCGGGCGTACCGCTGACCACTGGCTCAGCTCTCGCCCTAATGTTTGCGCCAGCTCCGCTTTGGTCTCGGGGGCTAGGAAGCTGCCAACTTCATAGGCCTTGCCGCGTGATTTTACCAGAACGCGCTGGGTGTTATCAAATCTGTCTTGGATCGCTTCGACCTTGGCCATAAAGGGGCTGATCTCTGTTACGATAGGCGGTGAATCGGAATCCTTAAATCTCTCTAATTTCAATGAGTTACAGTCCAGAGTTAAGATTTCGAATCGCTTTTGTTTGATCTGGATACGTCTTTGCGCCTCAACAAGGCCGCCAGCCACCAATACGAGCGGAATCGTAATCGGCCACAAACCCGCGGCAACCGTGCCGAACGCCGCTACAAGAAAGCCACCGACCGCGCCTTTTAAAATAGCGCGCCCGCCATCATCCATGCTTTTTGATGGTTCTAGCCGTGCCTGATACTGCACAGCGTCATTAAATGTCCCGTTCAACTTATCGCCGTATACTTTGTCCATGTGCATTTATGCCGCATATTCCTCATTATATGCAAGTAAATATGGTAAACGGAAGATATTTTGAAATAAAAAATCCGTTTTTTGATGCGGGAAATAAAAAAGGCAGGAAAACCCTGCCTTTTCTAAAATCTCTAAATAATTAGCGTCTTAAACGATGCTCTGGCCTGTCGCTGCCCAGTCTTTCACGAACGCTTCCAGACCGCTCTGCGTCAGAGGGTGTTTGTAAAGCTGCTGAATAACTTCAGGCGGGCAAGTCACAACGTCGGCACCCAGACGGGCGCTTTCTGTGATGTGCATCGGGCTACGCACTGATGCCACCAGAATTTCAGTTTCCCAGTTAGGGTAGTTGCCGTAGATCTCGCAGATTTCAGCAATCAGGTTCATACCGTCTGCAGACAGATCATCCAGACGGCCCACGAATGGGGAGATAAACGCCGCACCGGCTTTTGCCGCCAGAATAGCCTGACCCGCAGAGAAACACAGTGTTACGTTGACCATTGTGCCTTGGTCAGCCATTTCGCGACATACGCGCAGACCGTCTTGTGTTAGTGGCACTTTAACAGCCACGTTACGGGCAATGCCTGCCAGCTTGTTGGCTTCTTTGATCATTGTGTCGTAATCAGTCGCGGCGACTTCGGCGCTCACTGGGCCTGAAACAACGTCACAGATTTCTTCGATCAGCGGAATGAAATCCTTACCTGATTTCTTGATAAGAGAAGGGTTGGTTGTCACGCCGTCCAGCATACCTGTCGCTGCCAGCGCCTTGATCGCGTCAATATCACCTGTATCAACAAAGAATTTCATCGGATATATCTCCTGTGTTCAGTGGTTTATTCGCAGCCATGTATAAAGACAAGCCGCTGAATTATCCAGCCTAAAACGCCCGTTATTCGTATTTTATTTGCCGCGCCTATTTAGGGTGCTGCTTGGAATAACTGATCGCGCTGTGATGATTCACTTCCTTGAAACGATGCACACCGAACAGCGTATCCAGATTTGTGGAGAAATCGCGCACGGCCTGCGCGGCTTGCTTGTAATCACTATTCGGCTTGTTGAAAATCTCTTTCGGCGGCACGATCAGTGAATGCCCGCTGCGTGTCTGGACAACTTTCTGCGGGGCTACTGCGGCGCGCTCTTCTTGCAGAACCAGATACTGTGCCGCTTGCTCCAGCTGGAAGTAGCAGCTGCGCAGCATCGCCAGATCTTCTTTGCGGATATCAATTGTCTCGCCCTCAGGCGCGTTCTGGATTTGGCGCGTAATCAGGATCAGCGCACGGCGCATCGCCTGATAGTTGGTGCCTTTGTCACTTTCAAAGTGAAACCCGATCCGCAACCATTCAACGGCTTCGTCCCAGCCATCGGCAATATCCTTGTTGGTATATTCCTTGGCGTTTTTTAGAAATGGTTTAACGGTATCTAGAAGGAGGTTACGGTCTACAGACACGATGTGCCGTTTATTAAACAGCTTCGATAAACTAAACATGATGATTTCCCTGTATAATTTTTATTGTTTTATTTTTTCTAATTTAGAGGCCAGATGACTTTTAAAATCAAGCCTAAATCTATAAGCTCCTAAGAATGTCACAATCAACGCTATTCGCAGAAGACAAAACGCCGCAGGCCAGCACGGCACGGCTGAAAAAGGTTCTTGTCCCATACCCTGTGGACAAGGCCTATAGCTATGGCGTGCCGACCGATATCGAAGTCGAGGACGGCGATTACGTCACAGTGCCGCTGGGTAACCGCGAGGTGCCGGGGGTTGTCTGGGGCGATAGTGACGAGGACGTGCCGCCAAAGAAGCTCAAAGATGTAATCGCCCGCTACGATCTGCCGCCCATGCCGCTGGCGCACCGTAAATTCATCGACTGGACGGCGCATTATAATATGGCGCCCAAAGGCTTCGTGATGAAAATGGCGCTATCCGCCCCCGGCGCGCTGGAGCCGCCCAAGCCTGTCACAGGATATTGCCTGCCAACATGGGTTATGAATTTGATGGCAGAAAAGGGGGAGGAAAAAGATAAGTTCCTGAAAAACCTGTCACCGCAGCGCCGCAAGGTTCTGGATGCCCTGCAAGACGGCATGCCCAAACGCGCAGCCGAGATTGCCGATATGGCGGGCTGTACGC
>DUBU01000037.1:40757-44840 GCA_012960155.1 Micavibrio sp.
AGGGCATGGCAGATAAGGAGCTGCTGGAAGTCACACATATATACAGCGCCGCCCCGTGCCGTGCCCCGCAATGGGAAAAACAAGGTGTACAGCTTTCCGAAGCGCAAGAAGCCGCAGCGGACACAATGAAAGAATTTGTCCGCGATGGCCAGTTCCACGCGGCATTGCTGGACGGTGTAACAGGCGCAGGTAAAACCGAGGTTTATTTCGAAGCTATCGCCGAAGCCTTAAAGAATAGCAAGCAAGTCCTGCTGCTTCTGCCCGAGATTGCGCTGTCCAACGCGTTTCTGGAGCGCTTTAAAAAACGTTTCGGCTGTGCGCCCGCACTCTGGCACTCACACCTATCAACGGGGCAGCGTAAAACCACATGGCGCGGCGTGGCCGAGGGCGAAACCAAAGTCGTCGTGGGTGCGCGCTCGGCTCTGTACCTGCCATATCAGGATTTAGGGCTGATCATCATCGACGAAGAACACGACCCCGCCTATAAACAAGAAGACGGCGTTATCTATCATGCTCGTGACATGGCGATTGTGCGCGCCCATATCGGCAAGTTCCCGATCTTGCTGGTTTCTGCAACGCCGTCACTGGAAACTATCAGCAATTGCTGGTCAGGCCGCTACGCGCATCTGCATTTGCCTGACCGTCACGGCGGGGCGCGTTTGCCTGATATGCATATCGTTGATATGAAGGCCGATAAGCCCGACCGCCAACACTTTATCGCACCGCCCTTGCTGGAGGCGTTAGAGGCTAATCTGGAAGCAGGGGAGCAGAGCCTGCTGTTCCTGAACCGTCGCGGTTACGCGCCGCTAACCATCTGTCGCACCTGTGGTCACCGCATGGCATGTCCGCGCTGTACGGCGTGGCTGGTGGAACATAAGAAGCGTAACAGGCTGGAATGTCACCATTGCGGTTACTTCCACCAAGTTCCGAAGACCTGTCCCGAATGCGATGACGTCGAAAGCTTTGCCGCCTGCGGTCCGGGGGTGGAGCGCATCATGGAGGAAGTCACCGCCTTGCTGCCTGATGCCCGCAGCGTCATCCTTGCCAGTGACATGAATGATGACCCTGAACAGCTAAAAGCGCTGCTCGCCGATATTCGCGCCCATAAATATGACATCGTCATCGGTACGCAGATCATTGCCAAAGGTCACCACTTCCCGAAACTAACGCTGGTCGGTGTTATTGATGCCGATCTTGGCTTGCAGGGCGGTGACTTGCGCGCTGCCGAACGCACGTACCAGCTGCTACACCAAGTCGCAGGTCGTGCAGGCCGCGAAGAACTGCCGGGCAGGGTATATCTGCAAACCTTCTATCCGGAAAACAAGGTCATGCTCGCTCTCGCTGGGCACGAGCGTGATACCTTCTTGGACGTCGAGGCGCATGAACGTGAAATGGCGCATATGCCACCCTATAGCCGTCTGGCGGGTATCATTGTCTCTGGCAAGGATGAGCGTCAGGTTCTGGATGTTTCAAAAATGCTGGGACAATCCGCGCCACATGGCGATGGGATTATAACCCTTGGCCCCGCCGATGCGCCGTTTTATCGCCTGCGCGGAAACTACCGCCGCCGCTTGCTGGTCAGGGCGGATAAGAAACTCGATGTGCAAAAAACATTGGCACATTGGATCGGAAATGCGAAAATACCCTCTACCGTGCGGGTGTATATCGATATTGATCCGCAAAGTTTCTTTTAAAGCATTCCTGATTTAGGCTTTCATATGACCAAGATATTACCCAAGGACATCACGTCCTATGACCTGCTGAAAAGCTTTGCCGTCATTATTATGATTATCGATCATTTGGGGTATTACTTCTTTCCTGACGAGCTGATCTTTCGCGCCATTGGCCGTATCGGTTTTCCGATCTGGTTTTTTCTGATCGGTCATGCAAGCGGGCGAGACCTGCCGACCAAGCTGCTGATCGGCATAGGGATGCTGATGGCTGCTGATATTATTACGGGGTTATATGTCTTCCCGCTCAGCGCACTTGTGACCATTGCCTTGCTGCGTATCAGCATAGATAAAGTCATGGCGGTCTGTGATAAGTCACAGCGCATGCTCTGGATTGTTTCGGCTATTCTATTCGTGCTGGTCGTGCCATCTTTCTTTGTCATGGAATACGGCGCACAAGCCATGATCATGGCGATCCTCGGTTACATGGTGCGCCATGAAAAAGACAAGGGCTACGATAAGAAACTCGTGCGCGATTACACCGTCTTTGCAGGTTTTAGTTTCTTGTTCTGGCAACAGCTAAACTTTGGTATGTCGACACCGCTGCTTGTATTGATGGGGGTGGGCACGGCTGCTATCATGGTCGTGTTACGCGGCTTTGATAAAAAGACTTACCCTAAGCTCACCGCAAAGCTGCCGATGCCGGCTATATGGTCGCTACAATTTATGGGGCGCAGAACGCTGGAAATCTATGTCGGTCACCTGGTGTTGTTTAAGTTTTTGTGCCTGCTAACAGGCGACCCGCGCTTCGTATTGTTTGACTGGCAATGGTTTTATATTCTGAATGCAGGTTCATAATGACTGAAGCAATTAAAAGTAAACTGCCAACTGCGATTACGTCTTATGACCTTTTAAAAGCCTTTGCCGTGATCATTATGATCTGTGATCACATCGGCTTTTATTTCTATCCTGATGATATGTGGTGGCGCGCCATAGGGCGCATAGGCTTCCCTGTCTGGTTCTTCCTGATCGGTTATGCTCATAGCCGCGAGATCACCAAGTCTCTCTTGATAGGCTCGGTGATACTATTGCTGACTGCCGTCATATTCGGAATGTATGTTTTCCCGCTTAGCGCATTGGTGACGATTATATGTCTGCGGCTGGTCATTGAACGGGTAGGGCGCGGAGCACTCAGCTCCATGCAGGCTATGGCAGGACTTATGATTGGCTGTGTACTGATTGCCTTGCCTACGGGTATTTTGGTCGAGTACGGCACCATGGCACTGGCTTTCGCTGTTTTTGGCTACATGGTGCGCGCGCGACAGGATGGTCGTGATGTTTCTATGGATATGCAAGTCATGTGCATGATGCTTGCTACGATGAGCTTCGTACTGGTGCAGCATTTCACATTTAAGTTTAGCGAACCGCAGCTTTATTTCGTCGGAATAGGGACGTTGGGCGTCATGTTAATTTTGTTCTTCTTTTCGAAAATGGAATTTATAAAGATTACCAACGTGTTGTCGAAGCCTTTTAAGGTTTTGATTCAATTTTTAGGGCGCCGCACATTGGAAATTTACGTGGCTCATTTGGTGCTTTTCCGCGTCGCAGGGCTGATTCTGGATCCGGAACGTTTTAAAATTATACAGCCAACGTTGTTTTTCACGTCATAAGCTCTTGCGCGGGCTGGACTCATATGCTAAACCCTGCTCATCATTACGCGTAAACGAATGTGAGTAAGGACATTGGCTGCAGGATCATCGAAAAATAATCTGGTCGCACGGCGTTATGCCTCCGCTCTGCTAGACATGGCGGACGAAGCCAAATCTGTTGAAAAAATCGAAAAGGATATGCTTGCTTTGGAAGCGATGCTGGAAGGCTCGGAAGACCTGCAGCGCCTGATCGAAAATCCGCTTATGAGTAGCGGTGCTCAGCAGAATGGCATATTGGCTATCGCAACAAAGGCGAAATTTCAAAAACTAACGCAGAACTTCTTGGGTGTTCTGGTGCAAAACCGCCGTCTTGGCGCTTTGCCTCAGGTGATCAATGCCATGAAGGCTGAATTGCGCACACGCCGCGGCGAAGTCGAGGCGAAAGTGGTAAGTGCATACGCACTGACGCCGGCGCAGACAAATGCTCTGCAAAAAGATCTGTCAAAGGCGATGGGCACAAACGTGACCCTGTCAGTCGAAGTAGATAAGGAACTGCTGGGCGGTATGACTGTCACAGTCGGTTCTCAAATGATTGATGACTCAGTACGCAGCAAGCTGGATAGGCTGAAGCGTGCAATGAGTTCCGGTTCAAATCAAAATCAAGTGAAACTAGAAGAGGTTGGATAATAATGGAAATCCGTGCTGCAGAAATTTCAGAAATCCTGAAAAAGCAAATCGCCGAGTTTGGTGCTCAGGCAGACGTT
>DUBU01000037.1:44890-55478 GCA_012960155.1 Micavibrio sp.
CGGTGTGGCTCGTGTATACGGCCTCGATAAGGTTCGTGCCGGTGAGATGGTTGAATTCCCTGGTGGAATTAAAGGTATGGCGTTGAACCTGGAAACAGACAACGTTGGTATCGTGATCTTTGGTGACGACCGCGACATTAAAGAAGGCGACATTGTTAAGCGTACGGGCGAAATCGTTCAGGTTCCTGTCGGTAAGGAATTGCTGGGTCGCGTTGTTGACGCGCTGGGTAACCCGATCGACGGCAAAGGTCCGATCAAATCCAAGAAGAAAAGCCGTATCGAAGTTAAGGCACCTGGTATTATTCCTCGTAAATCTGTTCACGAGCCGATGCAGTCAGGTGTTAAAGCGATTGACGCTCTGGTTCCTGTAGGTCGTGGCCAGCGTGAGCTGATCATTGGTGACCGTCAGACAGGTAAAACGGCTGTTGCGGTTGATACAATCATCAACCAGAAGAACTTCAACAGCTCTAAAGACGAAAAAGAACACCTTTACTGTGTATACGTTGCTGTGGGTCAAAAACGCTCAACAGTGGCTCAGCTGGTGAAGGAGCTGGAAGAGCAAGGCGCAATGGAATACTCCGTTGTTGTTGCTGCGACAGCGTCTGACCCTGCACCTATGCAGTACTTGGCACCTTATTGTGGTGCGGCGATCGGTGAATGGTTCCGTGATAACGGTCTTCACTCTCTTGCAATCTACGATGATTTGTCTAAACAGGCCGTTGCGTATCGTCAGATGTCACTGCTGCTGCGTCGTCCGCCAGGTCGTGAAGCTTACCCAGGTGACGTTTTCTACATCCACTCACGTCTGCTAGAGCGTGCGTGTAAGATGGGTGACGATCACGGCGCGGGTTCTATGACGGCTCTGCCAATCGTTGAAACACAGGCCGGTGACGTGTCTGCGTATATTCCAACGAACGTAATTTCTATTACAGACGGTCAGATCTTCCTGGAAACAGGCTTGTTCTTTAAAGGTATCCGTCCTGCGATTAACGTGGGTCTGTCAGTATCCCGTGTGGGCTCTGCGGCGCAGACAAAAGCGATGAAACAGGTTTCCGGTTCTATTAAACTGGAACTGGCTCAGTACCGTGAGATGGAAGCGTTTGCGCAGTTCGCGTCTGACTTGGATGCGACAACACAGCGTCTTCTGGCACGTGGTGCTCGTCTGACACAGCTGCTGAAGCAGCCTCAGTACTCACCTCTGGCTGTTGAAGAGCAGGTTCTGGTGATCTACGCAGGTACAAAAGGCTACCTGGATGATGTTGCTGTGAATGATGTTTCTAACTTCGAGAAAGCATTGTTGCAAGATGCGCATGCTAACGCGAAGGACATCATGAAAACTATCCGTGAAAAGAAGAAGTTGGACGACGATCTTGAGAAAAAGATGAAAGACTACCTTCAGAAGTTCGCTGATAGTTACGCACCAGTAGCAAAGGCTGCCTAATCAATGCAAAAGCAAGGGTTCGGACATACAGGAAAACGTGATTTGCCGGAAGGCGAACTTAAGTATCAGATTCGTATTAATCTGAGCGAAGAGTTCGCGTCCGTCGCGCGTGAAAATCCTGCGAGCCCTGTTTTGTTCCAATTGCTTCAAGTGCTCCGTGAGCATGATGCCCATCTGAAACATCAGAAAATGGCGTTTGCGAACTTCCTGCCTTACTTCAAAAACGAAGAACTGGCAGAGCATGTGAAGAATGTGGACGAAGCTTTGCTGAAGATGGCCGATGCCGGCGAACATGACGGCGGCGAAGATGTAGCAGCGGCATTTGATGCTGCTATGGCTGCGGATGATACAGATGATGTTGATGCGACATTGGAAGCCATGCAGGCTCTGAGAGACGCAACAAACGCATTCATCGAACGTCATGCCGATAATCCTGAAATCGAAGGCTACAAAGAAGCTGTTGAGCATTTCTTTGACCGTTGCTGCCGTTTGTATCTCTGGACGAAAGAGACAGTGCAAAAGCAAATGGTTAAAGGCGAGAACGGTTTTTATTCAACACGGTTCTCGATCTACGCTGATGGCGGTCAGGAAGTTTATTCCAAAGACGTTGCCGACCAATTGGAAGCCGATTTACAGCCTCTGAAAGAAGCTGGGATGATCAAGGTCATCCAGCGCTTTGATTCAGATCCTAAAAATAACCCGCAAGCTCCCGAAAAGTTTCATATTTGAGAGATAGAACATGCCAAGTTTGAAAGAGTATAGAGATAGAATCGCATCCGTTAAGTCGACGAAGAAAATTACGTCGGCGATGAAAATGGTGGCGGCTTCTAAATTGAAAAAAGCTCAAGACCAAGCGGAGGCAAGCCAGCCTTACGCATCAGCCATGGCTGAAATGATGTCTCGCGTTGCCGCAGGCGTTATCGTAACAGATGCCAGCCCGCGTTTGTTGATAGGCACTGGCAAGGACGATGTTCACCTGCTGGTTGTTGTCACGGCTGACCGCGGTCTGTGTGGTGGCTTTAACGGCAACCTGGCACGTAAGGCACGCGAAGAAATTCTGCATCTTGAAGCCGAAGGCAAAACTGTGAAGTTGCTGCTGGTTGGCCGTAAAGGCCGCGATGTACTGAAGCGTAACTTCGAAAACCGCTTCCTGAAAACATTTACAGGTATCGCTGGTAAGACACGCATCGAATTTGCCGATGCAGATCAGGTCACACAATACATCCTCGAAGCGTTCGACGCTGGCGAGTTTGATAAGTGTTCTCTAGTCTATAACGAATTCAAATCTGTTCTGACACAGACACCATCTATTCACCAGTTGATCCCGTTCTCTCTGCCTGAGGTAGACACAGCGGATATCGACACGGCTAACGAAGGCAAGCATCTGGATGCGCCTTACACGTTCGAGCCTGAAGAAGATGCGATGCTGGAAGAACTGCTGCCGAAAAATCTGGGCGTTCAGATTTACCGCGCATTGCTCGACAGTGCCGCTGGTGAACAGGCTGCCCGTATGACGGCGATGGATAACGCAACACGTAACGCCGGTGACCGCATCAACGGTCTGACACTGGAATATAACCGTGCACGTCAGGCTGCGATTACGAAAGAACTCATCGAGATTATTTCCGGTGCGGAGGCCGTATAAAAACTAAACAGGGGAACAATGGGAATAAGACAGTTAGAAAACTACGAATTAAAAAAACTGTTCAACAAACAAGGGACGCAACTAGACCAGATAAACGATTTGATCGCAGTTGCACTAGGGAATACAGAAGGTCGCTTCGAAATGCTGATTAACCCGGCGAGGGGGGATTTAGCAAGAGGCAACGAGAGAGCAGAACGCGTGTATGTCGATGCGGAGCAATTAACCGCCGTCTACATGGAAATGAAAAGAGATTTGAGGCCGTAATAGGTTTCTGGATTAAGTTTGAACCAATTTTTTGAGTGAAAAAGAGGAAGTAAAATGGCTAAGGCAAAAAACGGAGCAAAAGGTACGATCGCACAGGTCATGGGTGCTGTTGTGGACGTTCAGTTCGAGGAAGGTAACGTTCCTGCGATTTTGAACGCACTGCATACAGACAATGACGGCAAGACTCTGGTTCTTGAAGTGGCACAGCACTTGGGCGAAAACATCGTTCGTACAATCGCGATGGACACAACAGACGGTCTTGTCCGCGGTAGTGAAGTTGTTGATACAGGTGACGCGATTTCCGTTCCTGTCGGTCCTGAAACACTGGGTCGTATCTTCGACGTTATCGGTGAGCCAATCGATGAAGGCAAACCTGTAAAGACAAAGAACAAATACCCGATCCACCGTCCGGCTCCTGAGTTTGTTGATCAGGCAACTGAGACAGAACAGCTGGTAACAGGTATCAAGGTTGTTGACCTTCTATGTCCTTACGCCAAAGGTGGTAAAATCGGTCTGTTCGGTGGTGCCGGTGTTGGTAAAACCGTTACGATCATGGAATTGATCAACAACATCGCAAAAGGCCACGGTGGTGTGTCTGTGTTCGCGGGTGTTGGTGAACGTACACGTGAAGGTAACGACCTTTACCACGAAATGATTGAATCAGGCGTTCTGGTCCCTGGTGAACACGAAAAATCAAAAGTGGCTCTTTGCTACGGTCAGATGAACGAGCCTCCGGGTGCGCGTGCGCGTGTTGCTCTATCTGGTCTGACAATGGCGGAATACTTCCGTGATGAAGAAGGTCAGGACGTTCTGTTCTTTATGGACAACGTGTTCCGCTTCACACAGGCCGGTGCCGAAGTGTCTGCTCTGTTGGGTCGTATCCCGTCTGCTGTGGGTTACCAGCCAACACTGTCAACTGACATGGGTGCGCTGCAAGAACGTATTACATCAACAAACAAGGGTTCTATTACATCTGTTCAGGCCGTTTACGTTCCTGCCGATGACTTGACTGACCCTGCGCCTGCTACAACATTCGGTCACTTGGATGCGACAACAGTTCTGTCACGTTCAATCGCCGAGCAAGCGATTTTCCCTGCGGTTGACCCGCTGGATTCAACATCACGTATTCTCGATCCACGTGTGATCGGTGAAGAGCACTACAAATGTGCATCTGATGTTCAGAAGACATTGCAGCAGTACAAAGCATTGCAAGACATCATCGCCATCCTGGGTATGGATGAACTGTCAGAAGAAGATAAACTGGTTGTGGCTCGCGCCCGTAAGATCCAGCGCTTCCTGTCTCAGCCATTCCACGTTGCCGAAGTCTTTACAGGCACACCTGGTGTGTACGTTGAACTTGCCGACACAATCAAAGGCTTCCGCGCCATTGTTGACGGTAAATACGACCACCTGCCTGAAAGTGCTTTCTACATGGTTGGCACAATCGAAGAAGCAGAAGAAAAAGCCAAGAAAATGGCTGCTGAAGCTGCTTAATGGAATAAGGTTAGCCTGCTATGAAAGAGAACCGCGATATAGAAAAGTCATACTCGACTACTGAGTTTGTCGCTAAACTCCGCAGGCTGGCTGATGACCTTGAAAAAGGGGAAAACTTTGAAATTCAAGTAGCGGGGGAACGTATATACGTTCCGGACCGTGCGGTCTTCAACATCGAACACGAACGTGATGATGATGGGGAAGAGCTTGAGTTTCAATTAAAGTGGAAACGCTCATAAAATGGCAAATGACCCTGTCGCAAATAGCCCGCACTTGAAACGGGACGTAGATAGGGCCATAGCCATCCTCGAAGACGAAGGGTTTGAGCACGACTACTATTATGGATCGCCGATCAAATATACGGGATCTCTGATGCGAAAGACAAATGAAGACGGTGTTGATACGCTGGTTTATTTGTTCAGAGGTTGTGTTAACGGCACCATGAGCATTGTGAAAGGCGAGCAGTCCCATCTGATGATGGCACATGAGTTCAACAGAGCAATGCGACCGACTAAATTGGAGCGTCTTTTGGACAGTATTTGGGGTGCGAAACCTAAACCTGTTTAACGAGTGGATTTGAAGGAATTAAAATGGCAAACGCTGAAAACAAAACATTCAATTTCGAGCTGGTTTCACCGGAGCGCAAACTGATTTCCGAACCTGCTGTAATGGTTACCATTCCGGGCGGCGAGGGTGATTTCGGTGTGCTGGCAAACCACAGCCCGCTGCTATCTACAATTCGCGCAGGTGTAATCGAAGTTGTAGGCGAAAACGATAACGAACCACGCCGTTTGTTTGTTGCTGGCGGCTTCGCTGATGTAACGCCTGAAAACTGCACGGTTCTGGCTGAATACGCGATTAACGTTGCTGATCTGGATCAAGCCAAGATCGAAAAAGAACTGACTGACTTGAAAGAAGACCTCGCTATGGCAGAAGGCGGTCAGGACAAGGCTCGCGTACAGCGCAAGATTGATCTCGCTAACGCCAAGCTGACAGCTGTAACAGGCGAATTACAGCTTTAATTTCCTAATATATTATAAATTGCTAAAATGCGGTCATTCATTGACCGCTTTTTAATATCTGCCGTGGCATGATAGGTCATGGTCAAAGTTTCGGAACATTGCTTGTTTTTAAGGCTGGCGGATAATGCCCGCCATAGTCAGGTTGACTTCGATGAAATCGAACGTTTAGCCAACAGCGCGACGCTGCAGCATGATGGCCGTGATTATTCCGTTTATTATCTTTCATTGCCCAGAGACTTCGATATGGCAAGCGCCAATCAGATTATCAGCACTCTGGTCACCAAGCCTTACATTGATGAAGTCTGGCTCGATGCACCGTCTTTTGAACTGAAGCCTTAATTGAATCTGGGGCCTTTGGTGCCGGGGGCGGGGGAATCTTTATCTGGAAAGATGAAATTCACAGCGCCGCGTTCGATCAGCGCCTTTGAAATGACGCGCGGTGCGCTTTTCTCGCTCTCGCGAATAATATAATCACCGGGCTGCACAACACGGTATTCAAAACCGCGTCCAATTTGCAGCGGACGGTTGACCACCATATAAGCAATATTCTCCATATATTCATGAATGATATTGGGCTTGTCTGTCGTCTCGACACGCATCTTGAAGTACAGATAGTCAGTACCGCTCATGACTCTTTCAATATTACGCACGCTCAGCATTTTTACCGACGGGTGCAGGGCAATAATGTCCTCATCACTCATCGTATCAAAATCATCAGGGTTTAAAAATTCGTGACGCTGAATGAATATCGCCTCACCTTTACTCGCAATATTGGTGGGCGATACATATTGCCCGCCACCCACTTGCGGCCATGTCACGCGGTATTCCTGACCTTCTTCCAATGGCACTATACGGTAAGTCAGTTTCCAGCTTAGCTGCGGACAGCTATCCATACTCTCCGCTGTCATCGGAAAATGCTGATAGGGGCGCTCAGGCTTATGGGGGTAATCCAGTTCCACCGTCGGCGGCATCTTGTCGTGCGTTACGCTGCGTTTAACGAACATTTGCCCGTCACTGTAAAACTCGACATAGCCGCGCTGCGGTACGCGCCCACGGTCAATTTTTGCACGGTTCATAGCGATTTCAATGACATCCGTAAACGGGTGGTCCGGGAATGCAGGACTCTGTGAACTCGTCGCAGGGCTTTGCTCCAGCATAATAAAGTTGATCGGCACGCGCGGGTTGTTGGCCATGATATCAGCCGCCTTGCGCTTAGTCTCGCGAAACAGCTCGTCAAAAAACAAATCGATTTGTTCTGGTGGCAGTGGCTGGCTGATCTCTTCCATCGCCGCTTTATCAAACTCGCCGTCATGGATTTTTGCAAGGCGCTCTTTTAAACCTAGCTTATTAAATTCGCGCGCCACAGCCGACTTTCGAATGTCACTGGCATCAAACGGTTTATATGTCGGTTCGTAATGCGGGAATTCAATCGGCGCTTTGTTGTGTCGGGCGCATATGGCTTCGGCTCGTGATGCACCGCCAGGTAGGTGCTGTGCCCACCATAAACAGGCATAGAATATCTGATCTTCGTTAAACGCCATAGCCGCTCCTGATTTTATCAGGCAGCGACGGCGTCACTTCCCGTAAATTCTTTATCATTAATGCTGGCAACCTGTCTAATCCCTAATATGGAATTCGTCAAGTAAACCGCATCGGCAGCCATAAGGCGTTCTTCGCTGATGCTCTCTTCGCGGGCATTTGTCTGCGCAATAAATCCACGGCGGGCAATACCGTTCAGTACGCCGTCACTTAGCGGCGGGGTTATGTATACATCTCCTTCACGGATGAACATATTGCTGGTCGTCGCACACGCCATGTTCCCCTCGGTATTGCTCAGCAGGGCGTCTGTACCACCAAGTGCAAGCGCCTTCTGCTTGGCGATATAAGACCGCGAATAATCAAGTCGTTTGCAGTTATCATAGATGCAATTGGCAATACGCGGAAAATCACGCACGATCTTCAAATGTATCGGGGTGGGCGTTTCCGGAATTTCTGCTCGTACAGCTGACATCATAATCAAAGGCTTAATTGGCTTACCAAGTAACTCCGCCGTTAAGCCTGAAGTCACCTGTGTGCGCACACGCGCTTTACCGTCAGTAAGCTCATTCTTTTGCAGAAGCTCTTCCGCCATGGCCGTAAAACGGTCAATAGACACATCCAGATCATGCAGCAGCACCGTCTTAACGTTATCAATCAATCTTTGGAAATGCAGGTCTGCTTTTACAGGCGTGCCTTGATCGCCGAGCAACGTATCGAATACGCCAAGACCGCGCAGAAAGCCTGCATCCTTATGCGGGATCACAGCGCCGTCTGCATTAACGATTTCACCATTCAGCCAGATATAGACATTGCTCATACTGCGTAACCTCCCACAGTCATGCCATGTTGCTCGTTCCAGTCTGCTGCCAGCAACAGGAAGTTTCTCATGATATCCAGACCATAAGGGGTCAGGATCGACTCTGGGTGGAATTGTACGCCGTAAAGTGGGGCGGTTTTATGACGAAGCCCCATAATAATATCGTCTTCTTCGGTCGTGGCTGTTATCTCAAGATCCGAATTTGCGGCCAGCTCGACAATCAAAGAGTGATAGCGCGCAGCATCAAACGGGTTCGGTAAACCAGAAAATAGGCCGTCGGCATTATGAAGAACACTGCTGGTACGGCCATGCATCGGGGCAGGGGCGCGAATAGTGCGGCCGCCAAATATCTCGCCCATACATTGATGTCCCAGACAAATGCCTAGCATCGGAATACGGTCATAGAAATGGCGGATTACATCATTGCAGATGCCTGATTCTTGCGGCGTGCAGGGCCCCGGTGAGAGGATAATCGCTTCAGGACTCATTGCAGCGATATCATCGAGCGATATCGCATCATTACGAACCACACGACGTTCATGGCCCAGCTGCCCGATATAACGGGCGAGGTTATAAACAAAGGAGTCGTAATTGTCGATCAGCAGTATCATAGAGCGGTTGTAACACCATACGGCGTTAACGCGCCAGATATTTTAACGCTTTATCAGCACCTGATAATAGGTGTAGTTGCGACCACCGCCTGATGTGTCGTTAAAACATCCCACTTCGTGCCCGTCCATAGCGTCAATGGTCGCCGATGATGCGAAGCTGCCTACAAACGGTGTGTCTGCCTCGAACCCGTTGCTGTCCTCGGGAACATCGCCACTTACCTCGGGGATTTTTAGCAGACGATTAATCTGACGGCATAAGTCACGCTCCAGATAACTCAGGAACATAATCAGATCAGGTT
Source organism: Micavibrio sp. (assembly GCA_012960155.1). Classification (GTDB taxonomy): domain Bacteria; phylum Pseudomonadota; class Alphaproteobacteria; order Micavibrionales; family Micavibrionaceae; genus UM-FILTER-47-13. Next base: position 54,023 of record DUBU01000037.1, read on the forward strand.
CTGTTGTGCTCACATCTTCAACAGCATTTGCGCCCGAATATTCCCATTCAGTAAACGTCGCTTCACCATTGCTGTTGGCATCGAGAATTGTACTGGAGATCGTTTTGTAGTTTACGCCGCCGCCCGCGCCGTCATAGACAAGGCAATCTGAAGTGCTGCAATTACCGTTCACGTATGTCGCGCCCGATACGAATTCGTTATCAAAACTGATCTGATTTTCACCGACGCCACGCATCAACATATTATTCACAGCAGCCTCGATACTCGCGCTATGGCGCATCAAATTACTGGCATCAATACGGTATCTTTCTATGTCGCCGCTCTGTTCCGCTGTGTCACTGGAGCGGGAAATGGCGGCTGTCAAAGCGCCCAGAAGAGCGACTGCCAGCAAAATGAACCAAAGCGCGTTTCCAGCTTCTTTGTGGCCTGTAACTTGTTGTTTCATAATGATAATGTGCCTTTTGAAATTTTATATCTTTTTACAGTATAACGCATTTTCCCCGATACGAAGACCGAAAACAGGCGTAAAATGAGTCTCGTACCAATCGTGGTACACTCCGTGACCGCACAAGGCCACATTTTTTGAGAAAGTCATTACCATGGCTACTAAAACACCTGCTACTCCAAGTAAACCAACTCCAGTCAAATCAACAGCAGGCACTAAGAAAAAATAAGTCGAAAGTGCGAATAGCATAAAAGAACGCCGCAAGCCCCCATGCTTGCGGCGTTTTGTCTTGTGTGTCTTTTAAAAGCTGTAATTGATGCTGGCACCTGTAAAGAACTGGTTGGCAGAACCGCGGTCATCAACGATCGGGCTATCAGCTGCATCGTTTATAAGGCGCGTGTAATTCATTATAACGCTGCCCGACCAATGGTTCGTAAACTGATGCGTGCCGACCACGGACGCTCCAACATCTTTAAACCCGCTATCGGCGTTATAGGTGGCCAATCCCGTGCGCGCCGTTTCGGCTGCCGACACTGAAAACATCGAATCGTTATAGTCTTCAGAAGCGTAACTAGTGCTAATCGATGGCATCAACGCCGTCTTCTCATCTAACATCACGCGGCTACCAAGGCTGCCTTTGATCTGAAAACCACCATGACCGTTATCGATCAAATCATGCAAATATGTGACCTTACCGGTCATCACAGTATCTGTGTCCATGCCTAGTGCGCTGAGCGGTATACCTGAACCGATGAACAGGCCACCATCAACGGTGCTATCGACATCATCCAAACGATCAACAACGGCGTCGTCCACATCATCGCGGCCACCGTGGTAACGAACAATAGGGCCAAAATCAAATTGGCGGGTTTTAAATAGATCAACTTCAACACCGGGGCCGCTGCTTTGAACGATCACATGTTCGCCTTCGTAACGGAAATATCCGATCGGCATGGCTTCGTATTCATCAGACCCTTCGTAATTAGGGGATAGGCCGGCACCTAATCCGAC
>DUBU01000038.1:0-17851 GCA_012960155.1 Micavibrio sp.
CTTACCGTGGTCAACGTGACCAATTGTACCGATATTGCAATGCGGCTTATTTCTTTCAAACTTTTCCTTAGACATCTAATTTCCTCACTTTAAAGTTTGTATTTGACCGTTCTGGGAACCCCATACCTACAGGGGCGATATTATACCGCCAAAAACCTGAATTGCCAGTGATTTAGGAAAGATTAGGCTCTGTGTCAATTAGTTTTCTGCGCTTTTGGTCATAAAGCCTGATTCTGAGTCATATTATGACCCTAAAACCCCTTATTTTGTACGAATCATACGGGCGTTCAGCGCTGCCAAATTTGACAAAAAATACAGATCGGGAGTAATAGTCATTCATGCCCGATATGAATGATCAAAAATCCGTTCGTTACCCGATGCCCATCTTTACGCCGCGGCTGGTTTTGCGCCCGCTGCTGCCCGAAGACGGCGCGGTTTTATATAACGATAAAAAAAACGCGTGGGAGTCCCTGTCCAAGGTATTTGAATGGACAGCGCACGGCCTATCGCTTGAGGCTGATGAGGCCTATGTCGCCAAGGCTTTTCAGGATTATCTGGACGGCACGGATTTATCATTAGTCGCGCTGGAACGTGCCACAGGCGCCTCGGTGCTCTACACAGGTTTGCATGATCTGAACCGTGGTAAATGGAATAACATTCCGCCGCAAATACCGGGCGAAACCAAAGAGTTCCAGATCGGGTTCTGGGCAACAGCCGCAGGGCAAGGTAAAGGCTATGCCGAAGAGGCCAGCAACGCGCTGATCCGTTATGCGTTTAACGCGCTGGCGGCTGACCGCATCCGTATGTGTCACAGTGAATTTAACAAGGCCAGCCCGAAGATTTTGGGTAAGCTCGGCTTTACCCTTGATACGGTTTTAGAAAACAGCCTGCACATGGCCGGCGGCAAAGTCGTCGACGCCCACTGGTACAGCATGACCTCAACCGCACCTCTGCCTGAGCTTAAGGTTAGGTGGGGCTAAAGCATTTATCCTACAAATTATATCCGCTATGATGCCCTAAGATTTTGATAGGAGAATTCATGCGGCCTCTATTACTGACGTTAATATGTTTGAATATATTTACGATAACTGCAAATGCCCAAACGATAGAGCAAACAGCGCTAGTAGATTTATTAGGCGCCCAGATCAAACGCGAGACTCAAGATAACCGTTTGCCATTACCAAAGGGAGCGCCTGATCCGATTGGCTACAAAATAGACGGCGAGAAGCTATCACCTTATACCATCTCAACGAACCTTATAACTTCCGCCTTTATTACCAGTGCTAATCTGAATTTTAACGATGCAACAAGCTTAACTCGCCTGCAAAAACAAGATCAATATCAAGAAACAGACAGGCCAGCGAAATGGCTGCACGACCTAATTAATCGTCCCGATGGCATAGCAAACCCGATGGGATTACACAAATGGACACAACCAATCAAAATATCTACTGGTCTGCCTATACCATACAGCCCCCAAGCAGATCGCCTTATCAGTCTGCCTTATACAGAAAACGCAGAAACAGAGCAGAAAATAAAAAACATCGTTACCAATTTTATACCTCAGTTAGAGCCACTGGTTGGTTTACCTATCTCTTGGGCGGAAGATAGCGATTCTGATCAAATAAATGTTCGAATTATATACATACAAAACATTCATGGAGAAAATCATGACCTGTCTTGGCAAAGCGATTATAAGCGTGGCAGAGTATGGATCAGCAAGCCCAATTCAGGACCCGAACCTTTTTTTAACTTCGAACACAAAATAAATACTAAATACTCATTCACACCTAGCACGCTAGAGCAGGTTGAGGGATATCTCATTGCAAATCCTGACAATAGTTACAAATTCGCTTATTGCTATATATGGGAAGGGCATAATGACAATATGTTCGTAGCTTTAGTAAAAGAATGTGTATTACGCTCCCTTGGATTCCCGAACCCGCCAAGCTATGCAACTAATAGCTTCTTATCTATTTGGAATAGTGATTTAGAAACGCATAATTCGGTTAACTATTCCCCTGCAAAAAATAAAGGAATTCCTCAAAAACTTACTGAAATGGACAAAATTCTTATAAGACTATTGTATAGCGATTTTTCTGAACGCGGAGATTACAATCGCGCAACATTTCGAAAGATTGATGATGCTATTGATGCTCGTTAATCGTTTCCCTATTTACCGCCACCCATTGCGGTGATAAATATCATTACAAGATGACCGTATTTCGGAAATGGCATATACGCTGCGCGGCGTATTTCATTGTGGTCGCCATGCTGGTTAACGCATTGGTGCCTGCAGGATACATGCCTTCGCAAGACGAGGACGGTAACGCCGCCATCGTTATGTGTTCCGGTCACGGGCCTGCGACTCATGTTAGCGATATGGCGCCTGCGTCCCATCCCATGTCTATGCCAGCCATGGATCATGGTCAGGATGATGATGCCCCCGCAGACCAAGCGCCGTCCCACCCTGATGCCCCCTGTCAGTTCAAGCCAGTTGTTAGCCATGGTCTTGGTGAGATCATTACGGCGATACTGCCTGGTTTCATAGCGCGCGATACCGCGGCAATCACGCTTAAAAACTTTGCGCATTACACCATCGCTGTGAAGCCTTGGACAGCGCAGGCTCCTCCCTTTTTCTCCTGAACCAATCAACTAAAAACATTTGTATTCAACTTACATTCTTAGGAGAAAAATATGTGTAAGTTTCATAAAGACGTGGCGCGCGATATCGCCACAGACCCTGTTACGGGGGATTTTAATGCTGGTCATTACGCGGTGGCTATGCTGGCCATGGGGCATTTCCGTATGGAGCAGTATATGCCTGAAATGTATCACGCTGACGGTTTTGTACCTGCGGAGCTGGCAACTGAATCTGCGCAAGGCGCTCTCAAGGCAGCATTTAACCGTGCCGCGATGCGCAGCTGTCCGCACGCCATGCAGCGTGATTACGATAAGTTCATGCCTATGGTACGTGATGCCATGGCAAAAACGGCTGCCCAGTTCGATTTGACTCATGAAGGTCTGAACATCGCCCCGGGCAAAATAACCAAAGACGGTTACAAGGCCACGTGCTGCGCGCAGCCTGATCCAACCATCAACGGCCCGTTTATGGATTATGCCATCGTCTATCTTTTTGATGGCTATGATGACGCTGAAAAAACTATGGCGACAGGTAAGCTGACTTTGCTCGAAGAATCCCCTAGTGCGCAGCATGAAGGTATCCGCATGGCTACCGAATACTTCATTGCGCATGACGGTATTCTGCCAGCATTACAGCAGCTCTTTGAGGACACAGTCGTAAAAATCTTCAAAGATGCCCCTGCTGCCGTTGCCGAAGGGCGCGGATATCAGGAAACCAAAGGCTGTATCATGTGTCATGATGACGAGCGCCGCGATGCTGCTGCCCCGAAACCACCAAAGAACGGATAAGTGTATGAGCGAATTTCGTAAAAACTTCACGTCCTGTGCCAAATGCGCGCGGGACGGGTTCGGCGGTGCTGTGCTTGCCCATGCAGGGTGTCTTGCCGCACCTGCGTTGGCGGGTGTGTTCGGCGCGTCGCTATCGGGGACATTCATGATGGCGGCCATGTATGTGGCCAGCCCCGTGATTGCGGTGGGCGCAACATACGGACTGGATAAGGCGCGCGGGGTTAAAAGCTCCGCGGTCAAGCTGGCCAGCTCGGCCGTTATAGCGCTCGGCGTATCATTCGGCCTGTCTCAAGTTATGGGGCACGGGCATGATCACGGTAGCCATGGCGGCAGTCATGAAGGCCATGAACATCACCACCATGATCACAGTGATGCCCAGCAATGGCTTGAGCAGCGCAGCCCTGAAGAGCTTGCCTATATCACGCAAGCCGCAGGGGATCGTGGCTTATCTGTCCTGGAGTTTGCCGCTGAAATTTGCGGTGATACGCAAAGCGCCGCTATGACGCTGCGCCCGTAATAATATGAGATAGAGGCGTCATAAGCGCCTCTATTCTGTCTCTATACAAACATCTATCTCTTCGAAAGATTTCAGCCAGTTGCCGATGCGGAATTCGTCGCCAGAGAAATGGGTTACGGCTTTAATACAGCTATTGATCTCGGGTTTTTCGACGCCATGATCTAATTGAAAGACGCGCTTGCCAAGCGTATGATCGCATTCGCCAATCATCTCGGCACCGTAACGCTCGACCGCCGTTACATTCATCGTAACATCAATATAAGTAATGGATTCCGGCAGATTCCATGACTCCGCCCATTCGCGCGGCTCGTAAACATGCTCGCGCTCCTCGATCGATTGCACCGTTCCCGTCACCAAACACTCAGGCGCGGCCGCTGTCGGGGCGGATTGAGCGGATTGCGAAACCATTAGGGCGGACATTGCCGCCAAGAACAAATATTTTTTCATGGGATAATTGTAGCACATTAATAAGGAAGAAAAACAGAATCGTCTGTGCTAAACAATGCCCCCATTTTGGAACATAAGCGTTTCTATATTTGGCTGAACCAGAAAAAATAATGGAGCGGGTGATGGGAATCGAACCCACATAGCCAGCTTGGAAGGCTGGAGCTTTACCACTAAGCTACACCCGCGCTCCGATGAATACGGATAATGGAGTCGTTTTAGCCCAAAATAATTATACAGGCAAGACGTAAAACTATTGTTCGTCCAGACCCCGTTGAATTTGCGAGATCGTATCGGCAAAAGTATCGCCGCGGCTGTAATCGACATTAATGCCGAGCTCTTTGGACATGACCATGCCGGTGGCCAGATAAACTACAACGATCAGCAGGATGCGCCATGCCACGTGCAGGTCGATCTTCGCGGCTTTTAAGAACATATTCCAAGTATACGGGATGATCATAAGCGCCAGCAGCAGATAGCCCAGCGGTACGGTAATCGAGAGCTTGGACTGCGTAGCGTAGAATATAGCCGACAATATACATACAAGGCCGATCAGCCACAGAACTGCATTGATAATTTTCTTAGCCATGAGTGCCTCTTCTATTTTCCATCTGCTGCTTAGGCTACGAGGGAACAAAAACGGTGGCAAGCGCTGAGAGCTGTACCACCGTTTACCCTAAAGGAGATTTAGGTTGTTAAATTTATGCGGCTTCTTCGGTGTCATCGCCGCCTTCGGTCAGATCCATCGCGCCGATTTTCTTGCCGTAATTGCCTGAGAATACGTCATCAGAGAACGCATCTTCCCAGTTACCTTCTGTTGAGGCACGGGCATATTCAGTGGCGCGGTTTTCGAAGAAGTTCGTGTGTTCTGCGCCGTTCAACATCTGGTCCATCCATGGCAGCGGGTTTTTCTCGATACCGAAGACAGGTTTCAAGTTCAGCTGCTGCAGACGACGGTCACCGATGAAACGGATATAGTCTTTTACTTCTTGCGGGCTTAGACCTTCGATCGGGCCCATTTCAAAGCACAGATCGATAAACGCGTCTTCGTAGCCTACGATTTTCTCACAGCATTCTGTGATTTCTGCTTTCAGTTCGTCATCCCAGATATCAGGGTTTTCTTTGACGAATGTGTTGAACAGGCGGATCATTGATAAACAATGGAGCGTTTCATCACGCACAGACCATGTCACGATCTGGCCCATACCCTTCATTTTATTGAAGCGCGGGAAGTTCATCAAAATCGCGAAGGACGCGAATAGCTGCAGACCTTCTGTAAACGCACCGAACATCGCCATTGTCTTGGCGATATCGCGGCGGGATTCCATAGACGCGTTCTGCATGTAATCGAACTTGTCTTTCATTTCCTTGTATTTCAGGAAGGCCTGGTATTCTGTTTCAGGCATGCCGATTGTATCCAGCAAGTGTGAGTACGCGGCGATATGCACTGTTTCAATGTTGGAGAACGCAGACAGCATCATTTGCACTTCGACAGGGCCGAAGACCTGCGAGTAATGCTTCATGTAGCAATTGTTCACTTCCACGTCGGATTGTGTGAAGAAACGGAAGATCTGTGTCATCAGGTTCTTTTCTGACGGTGTCAGGTTTTTCTTCCAGTCACGGACATCTTCAGCCAGCGGCACTTCTTCGGGCAGCCAGTGAATGCGCTGCTGTGTCAGCCACGCCTCATAGCACCAATCATAGATAAACGGTTTATAAACGTGGCGCTCTTTCAAAAGCGGAGAATTGCTTTTTTCCAGATCGCTTACTACTTTTGCGGCATCAACCATATTATAAAACTCCTTTGATATTTTTTCGCACCTCGGTCCCCCGATAGGCGGGGCCGGTCACTTACAATTTTCATGTGCGATGTGAGTCCGACTCTACTGTTCTTGGCGTTTTGTCCGAGTCATTTATGGATTCTATCCACAGATTCGATTCTGCGGTAAGTATGGGCTTATAAGGCGATACGCCTATTTAGGGGTGAAAGCCGCAACGGCCTGTGTTGCTGTTTTATCCTGCTGCGTCATCGGCTTATGACCGAAGTATCGCGACTCGGCGAATGTCTTTTGCACACGGTCTACGATTTCATCAGCATCAAAGCGCAGGCCATAGCCGTTTTGCTCCATACGATTTAGAAGCAGCGCAAGACGCGCGCGCAGACGCTCGTTTTCCTGTGGTTCAAAAAAGGAGCCATAGAGCACTTCATTGCGCATCGGGTGATATTTTTCCAAGACTTCAACCTCGGCATCAGCGCTGAATTGCTGGCGCGTCGGGTCGATGTCCACCCAGCCCATCGTGTTCAGGGACAGAAAGAAATGCCATGTCGGCTGATCTTTGCCTGCTTCGTGGACAAGGCTTGGCAGGATCTCTGCGTTAAAATACATATCGGCGGCGGCAGCAAGCGTGGTCACCAGACAATTGCCGAAAGACGGGTTCGTTTGCCCCGTAATGCGCGCGTCTGTAGCAGGATTAAGATCAGGGTTTTGCGCGAAATACTGGTCTTTACAGCCATCCCAGCACGTATCATAGCACCATGCCTTTTGAATGGCGGTGATAAACTCTGCGCTTAGATATTCGATATTCAGCGCGTTTTCGATTTGGTGCTGTTCGCTCATGCATCATTTATGACAAAAAGCGATTTACTATGTCAAACATAATCGCGGCGCCGGTTTGATCCTGTAATCCTTTTATGGTAATGTTTTCCTATAACTTATAAAAACATATGAACGGGGAAGTATTCCATGAACACACTTGAAACAAGCGTGTCTGTACAGACATCCGATAATAAATCTCTGACAATTGATCTTAGCGCCGTCTATAACTCGGTGTCTATGCGCGCCCATATTCCTGATGAAGATTTGCAAAATCAAGCAATCGCGCTGATCACGGAAGAGGTGCAATCCCTGTTCGGTTATTGCAGCGCAGCGCAGCTGGAATGCTATTTTAACGGCTCCAAGCAGGAACTGCCACAATCTCTGGCCAAAGTCATAAACAAGCGTGCCTGTGATGATATGTATCCCGTGCGCGTAGCGTCTCTGAACGCCAGTATTAGAGATATAGCACTGGCGTAAGCAGTCTGAATTATTCTTTTGAATCGCGGTTTGTTTGATCTTCGGACGCAGCCGCGTTTTTCTTTTTCTTACGCTTTTTTAAGTAAGAGCGGATCGGGAAGAACAGCACCATGGCAATCGCCACAAAGATAGCTGCAATCGGGCCGAACAGCATACCGATATACGCAATCGCGGGACCAATATAGGCATGTGCGGGCGCGCAGAGGCCTGCGGTAAATCCCAGCGTCATCATTAAGGCTGCTAGAATGCGTATCATTGTCTTGCTCCCACAAAGGATAGTTTATCACCACTGTAACGGCGGCCACGGAATACGGACGGCATCATTTCCGCCCCTTCGTACATCTCGCGATACGGATTATAGAATTCCCAGACAATTTCGCCAGCCTGATTAACTTCCAGCAAACGGCCACCTGCACTTTCTGTGATCAGGATATTCCCGTTCGGCAGCGGGTCAACCGAAGAATTAAAGGCACTATATAGCGGCTTTTGTTCTGTGCCTGTGTACTGCCAGAAAATGAACATGGATTGTGGGTCGAACTGGATCACGCGCGATGCGCCGCCTTCTCCGAGCCAGCCTTCATTATCATACATTATGACAGAGCCATCTTCCCAGAAGCGCGGGTCATGCTGTGCGCGCCATGGGCCATAAGCCGCATAGGTGATTTTCTCGCTCTCAGGGTCAAGGATTGCCAGCAGGCCGTTATTACGGAAGGACAACATCAAATGTCCTTGCTTGTAAAACGGGTACAGTTCTTCCAGAGCTTCGGGGATGATTTCAATGCTGTTCGGGTGCAGCATATCGCCTGCGTTCAGACGGCCGCCTGTCGGGTCATGAATCATCTGTGTTAACATGTGCTCCGCGGGTGAGCCTTCGAATGCCTTAAAGATAGAAATGCGCTGCACTTCCTGACCATTGGCATCGAGCTTCACAACAAACTCGTCCATATACGGCTCGGTGATTTGCGGCATGGCGGGGTTAGGGTCCATATTCGAATGGGTGGAGAAAGTATAGACAAACCCGTCTTCTGTTTCTTCTACATCGTGATGCGGATGATCAGAATAACGCCACAGCTCTGTGCCGTCATGATCAAGCTTTACCAGATGGCTGGAAGTGTAGCAGTCATAAATCCCGAAAAGCTGGCCTTCTTTGGACAGATGGGCGCGGCCCCAGAAATACATATGTTCAGGGATGCCGTTTTCGGCTTCTTCCACACAGGCCTTTTCATAGGGCAGTTTCCATGAATGGATCACGTTACCTGCCATATCAATTAACTGCGCGCCTTTGAAATGGGTGCTCTCGAACAGCGTTGCACCCTGATACGCCTGATCTGTGTTGATTGTCACGCCTTTGGGCTTATCAGGGTTTGTCGCCCAGAGAATATCGCGATAAGGGTCACTGTACAGAACCTGCTCTTTGCGGAATTTCTCGTAGATAAACATGGGGTCCGCCACCAGCGATTTAAAAGCGGGCGGATAGAACATGAAAAGCGCGAGCATGCCGATATAGATCAGCATAACAAACCCGATCAACATACAGATGATCGTCATGTAATCTGTTTTGGTTTCTTCTTGTGCCATGGGAAGTCCGGACGTAATCTGGTGGGAATGAAAATCCAATGTGCATTATGGCACGAAACGCATGCAAAAATCTGCCGCTAATACAAAAAAAACGAATTTCGAAGCCTATGTTGACGGGCGCTTGTCCCGTGACGGCTATGATGCGTTTAATGTCCCGCGCAGCAGCGATATCGCCTCGGGTCTGATGGCAGGCTTACGCCCTTTATGGATCGGTATGGGTAAGCTGGAGGCTGAATACTGGGACACGCATCTGGATAATATCACCGTGCAGTCCCCTGTCTATGTATGCGGGCTGGCGCGGTCAGGCACGACCATCCTTTTAAACAAGCTGCACGGCACGGGGCAGTTTGCCTCGCATCTATATACCGATTATCCGTTTATCGATATTCCCCTGATCTGGCAGAACTGGCTAAAGATGTCTGGCGCTAAATCAAGCGCTGCTGCGGAACGTACCCATCTGGATCGTATCGAGGTCTCACCCGAAAGTCCTGAAGCGCTGGAGGAAATGATCTGGTCTGCCTATTTCAAGCAAGCACATGATCCGCAGCATAGCAATGTGCTGGACGCGTCCACGCAGAATGAAAAATTCGCAGCCTATTACCGCACGCATCTTGCCAAGATTTTATATCTGCGCGGCAAAGACCGTTATCTGGCCAAGGGTAATTACAACCTGACGCGCATTCCGTATATCAATACGCTGTTCCCTGACGCGCGGTTTATCATTGCCGTGCGCCCGCCTGAAGATCACATTGCCTCGCTGATGAAGCAGCATTATTTACTGTCCAAAGTGCAGCAAAAACACAAAAGCGGTTTACGGTATATGCAGCGCATCGGTCATTACGAATTCGGGCTGGACCGCCGTCCGATTAATACAGGTAATCAAGCCGCCACCGACGAGATTATACAATGCTGGGAAAACGGCGAGGAGCTTAAAGGCTGGGCGCTATATTATCGTGATCTGCATCAATGGCTGCACAAAATGCTGCAGCAAAATAGCGCAGCAAAAAAATCTAGCACCATTGTTCCCTACCCCGCTCTCTGTGCGGATTCTGAAATTACGATGAAAAATGTTGCAGCATTTTTGGGTATGGATTTCACCGCAGATATGGCCGCAGGCCTAAGCGCACCGACCTATTACGACAGCGGGTTCACTACGGACGAAAAAGCCCTGATTAACGAGATCGCCCTGCCTTCATATCAAGAGCTGACTGGAAGCCTTTAGAACTCTGTGGCATAATCGTCCTATAAATATAAAAAAATACAATTGAACAGGGACGTTATCATGAGTAAAGGGGAGCTTAAGCGCCGCTTCTTTATTGCCGTCTATCCACCTGAACATATCGCCAAGGCTCTGCATGAGGCGACCAAAGATATTGATGAAGACTGGGATCGCAAGAGCTCGGAGGATTATCACATATCACTGGCCTTTCCGGGGCATTTGACGATGGCACAGGTCGAGCGGCTGGAAGAATCGCTGTCTGAGTTAGAGCACGCACCATTTAAAATCAGTCTGACGGGGGTCAGTTTTCACTGGCGCGATCCGTTTGATAAAAATGCGCGCAATCATGTGCTGTGGGCGCGTGCTGATAATGACGGTGATAACGAGCTGTCTGATCTGCATTCAAAATTAGTAACTTTGCTGCAGCAAAAAAACTTTCGGCACGGTCTGCGCGATATATCACCACATATAACGATCGCCCGTCCGCCGCCCGAGGCAGGCGATTTGATGAAAGAATTCGCCAAGGCACACGCGCATATTGACGGCGAAGAATGGGAATGTGACCGCATCTTTATCTGCGAAACGCTGGAAAAATCAGACCCGCGCCATCCTGCCAATAATAACGGTCAGGGTAGCAAGTTTGTCAAAGTCGCGGAGATCAAACTCAAGAGATAAATAAAAAGGCCACACCGCATGGCATGGCCTTTTAAAATTTTATGCTCCGCTTTTTAGTTCAGGCGTGGCGGCTTTACGGCCGGACCTTCGAGCATTTTAGTCTCTTCGTCTTTCTTGTCTGCACGGGCATTGAAGTTCATTGCCAGTTTCGGTGCGCTTGCATCTGACTTGCTCTCTTCATTAAAGCTGATGGTCACTTTGCCACCCTCTTTAAGTTCACCAAACAGGATTTGTTCGGATAGAGGCTTCTTGATGTGCTCCTGAATAACACGGCCCAATGGACGTGCGCCCATAGCAGGATCATAACCGGCCTTAGCAAGCCATGTCTTGGCAGAGTCTTCCAGTTCGATTTCGATACCGCGATCAGCCAATTGTGTTTGCACCTGCTTGACGAATTTTTCTACGATATTTTCCATCACGGATTCAGGCAGGCTGTTAAAGCTGACCACCGCATCCAGACGGTTACGGAACTCAGGGGTAAACGCGCGTTCAACCGCTGCCGTTTCCTCACCCTCACGTTTCTCACGGCCAAAGCCCATAGCAGGTTTAGCTTGCTCCGCTGCACCTGCATTGGATGTCATGATCAGAATCACATTGCGGAAATCGACCTGCTTACCGTTATGGTCAGTCAGTTTGCCGTTATCCATGACCTGCAGCAAAATGTTGTATACGTCAGGGTGTGCTTTTTCGATTTCGTCGAGCAGCAATACGCAATGTGGGTGCTGATCAACAGCATCTGTCAGCATACCGCCCTGATCAAAACCGACATAGCCCGGAGGGGCACCGATCAGACGGGATACGGAATGCTTCTCCATGTACTCAGACATATCAAAGCGTTTAAACTCAATGCCCAGTGTTTCAGCCAGCTGCTTAGATACTTCTGTCTTACCAACACCTGTCGGACCTGCGAACAAGTAACTACCGATAGGTTTTTCTGGTTCGCGCAGACCTGCACGGGCAAGTTTCACAGCTGAAGACAGGGCCTCGATCGCACCATCCTGACCGAAGACAACGCCCTTCAGATCCATTTCCAGATCAGCAAGCTTTGTCAGATCATCACCACTCACTGTTTTCGCAGGGATGCGGGCAATCTTGGCAATTGTTTCTTCGACTTCTGCGACACCGATGACAACTTTGCGGTCACCTTCATTGCGGGCACGTTGCAACGCACCTGCCTCGTCAATCACGTCAATCGCGCTGTCAGGCTTTTGACGGTCATGAATGTAACGGTCGGCCAGTTCGGCTGCTTTATCCAGTGCTTCATCTGTGTATGTGACGCCGTGGTGGTCTTCAAAATGGCCTTTCAGGCCTTTCAAGATCTGCTTTGTCTGCTCGACAGTCGGCTCGTTCACATCGATTTTCTGGAAACGACGACCCAGCGCAGCATCTTTTTCAAAATGCTGACGGAATTCTTTATAGGTCGTTGCGCCCATACAGCTCAGTGCGCCTGATGCCAAGGCTGGCTTAATCATGTTAGACGCATCCATAGCACCGCCGCTTGTTGCGCCTGCACCGATCACAGTGTGAATCTCGTCGATAAACAGACGGATGCGCGGTGCGCGCTCACCTTCGGGTGTGTTTTTCTTGGCTTCGGCTTCGTATTCCTCAACCTCTTTGATCACGCCTTTGATGCGTTCTTCAAATTCACCGCGGTAACGTGTACCGGCGATAACCGCGCCCATATCCAGCTCAAGGATAATATCATCTTTCATGATATCAGGCACTTCGCCCTCTACGATACGGCGGGCAAGGCCTTCAGCAATGGCTGTTTTACCAACGCCGGGGTCCCCGACCAGAAGCGGGTTGTTTTTGCGGCGGCGGCTGAAAATCTGGATTGCACGCTCGACTTCGTCTTCACGGCCGATCAGCGGATCAATGCTGCCTTTTTTCGCTTTTTCATTCAAGTTTCTACAGAACTCCTGCAGGTTTTCGCCCAGTTCGGGCAGCGGTCTAACCGCAACATCAGTCCCTGTCATATTTGCTGCCTCATAATCAATAAACGGGCCATTATCATTCGCACCGACTGTTTCGCCAAGTGCCATAGAAATATTCCAGCGTAAGCCTCTACTCTCCATATGACTTACTGTCGCTTCGAGATCTTCGACATCCATAAACTCGTTCAAAATATTACGGGCGTCGCATTCTTCGAGCATCATAGAGTGCAGCATATCCAGACCATCAACCTGGAACTGGCGCGCATCACCATAAGCATTGTAGTAATCAAATGGACGGGTCAGGATGCTGTTAATCGCATCATCGCCCATTTTTTCACTATCGTTAAAGCGTAGTTCTTCATATTTGCTGCGCAGAATATCCAGAAGGCGCTGCTCCAGAATATCTACTTGCACACCTGTTAAATCTAACGCTGTGCGCGCGTGCGGGTCTTCCAGCAAGGCGTAGAGAAGGTGCTCAGGAATAAATTGGGCATGGCCTGATTGCTTTTTGAACTGATCCATACGGTTCAGTGTTTCGTTCATTTCAGGCGTGAGTCGGCTGTGATCTATCATGATGCTCCCTGTAGTTTTTTTTATAAGTTTCTATACTTCCCAGTTCCGAATAATAGGATTATGCGCGCAGACGGCGCAACAGCATTCACCCTGATATCCAGAATGTTGTTATCAAATCATATTTCGGAAAATATTACCAGTAAATTATATATGGCAAGTTTTAGGCTGTTTCGGTCCCTTTTTGGGATTTTTTATTACGTGAGCCTTTGCGATCCTCTTCAAAATCGAAGGTGATGTCATCGTCACGATAATCCACCAGAACAATACCGCCATTGATCAACTTACCGAAGAGGAGCTCTTCAGCCAGCGGGCGTTTGATCTTTTCCTGAATAACACGGCCCAGCGGACGTGCGCCCATCGCAGGGTCATATCCTTCTTTGGCCAGATACTCACGGGCTTCATCAGACAGCGAGATAGAAACATTGCGATCTGCCAGCTGCGCTTCGAGCTGGATAACAAACTTGTCGACAACCTTTTCAACCGTTTCAGGGCGCAGCGCCGCAAACGGCACAATCGCATCCAGACGGTTACGGAATTCAGGGCTAAAGGATCGTTTGATCTCTTCCTGATCATCTTCCATGCGCGCTTCGCGCTCAAAGCCCATAGGCGCTTTGGCCAGCTGCGATGCACCCGCATTTGTCGTCATGATCAAGATGACATTGCGGAAATCAACGGTTTTACCGTTATTATCCGTCAGCTTGCCGTAATCCATGACCTGCAGCAAAATATTATAGATATCAGGGTGTGCTTTTTCGATTTCATCCAGCAGCAATACGCAATGCGGGTGCTGGTCAACAGCGTCGGTCAGCAAGCCGCCCTGTTCAAAGCCTACATAACCCGGCGGTGTGCCGATGAGGCGCGCAACGGAATGACGCTCCATGTACTCGGACATATCAAAGCGCTGCATCTCGATACCCAGCGTATTGGCCAGCTGCTTGGCGACTTCTGTTTTACCGACTCCTGTCGGACCACTAAACAGATATGAGCCAATCGGCTTTTCAGGTTCACGAAGACCGGCGCGCGACAGCTTGATGGAATCAGAGAGAACCTCGATCGCCTTATCCTGATCAAAGACCAGCGTTTTCAGATCGCGTTCCAGATTTTTCAGGCTTTCCTTATCGCTCTTATTCACTGTTTTGGCAGGAATACGGGCAATCGCGGCCACAACATCTTCGATGTCTTTCACGCTGATTTGTTTCTTGCGCTTGGATGGCGGCACCAGCATTTGTGCGGCACCAACCTCGTCAATAATATCGATCGCCTTATCGGGCAGCTTGCGGTCGCCCATATATTTGTCGGACAGCTCCACCGCGGCGACCAGCGCGTCATTTGTGTATTTCACGCCATGGTGATCTTCGTAATATGTCTTCAGACCTTTCAGAATTTTGATCGTATCTTCGACACTTGGCTCCTTGATATCAATCTTCTGGAAGCGGCGCACCAGCGCACGGTCTTTTTCAAAGTAATTACGGTATTCTTTATACGTTGTAGAACCTACGCAGCGTAGATCGCCACTTGATAGTGCAGGCTTTAACAAGTTAGACGCATCCATGGCGCCGCCGCTTGTCGCGCCCGCGCCAATAATGGTGTGAATTTCATCGATGAACAGTACCGCACCGTCGAATTTTTCCAGTTCCTTGATCACGGCCTTCAAACGCTCTTCAAAGTCACCGCGGTAACGCGTACCTGCCAGCAACACACCCATATCAAGGGCGAAAATTGTCGCGTCCTGCAATACTTCAGGCACTTTCTTTTCAACGATGCGCTTGGCCAAACCTTCGGCAATGGCTGTTTTACCAACGCCCGGGTCACCAACATAAAGCGGGTTGTTCTTGGAACGGCGGCACAGGATTTGTACCGTGCGGTCAACTTCGAAATCACGGCCAATTAGCGGGTCAATCTTACCTGCGAGGGCTTTTTCGTTCAGGTTAATACAATACGCGTCCAGCGCCTCGCGCCCTGTTTTAACAGTTTTGTCTTCGCCTTCAGTTTCCGTGCCTTCAGGTGATTTGGCATCACCTTGGCCAGCCACTTTGGCAATGCCGTGGGAAATATAATTCACCGCATCAAAGCGCGTCATATCCTGCTCTTGCAGGAAGAAAACCGCGTGACTTTCGCGTTCGCTGAACAGGGCTACCAGCACATTGGCGCCTGTGACTTCTTCACGGCCTGAAGATTGCACATGTATGGCGGCACGTTGCAGCACACGCTGGAACGCCGTTGTCGGTTTGGATTCTTCGATATTTTTGTCGATCAGATAGGTCAGCTCACTATCCAGATACTGCTCTAGTTGCTCGCGCAGATCAGGCAGCGCAATCCCGCAGGATCGCAGCACGGCCATAGCGTCCTGATCATGGGTCAGCGCCAATAACAGGTGTTCCAGCGTGGCATATTCATGATGCCTGTCAGCTGCGACGGATAATGCTTTGTGAAGGGTCTGTTCGAGATTCCTAGATAACATTCTTTATTTTACCATGTTCAGGGTTACTAATCATGCGATTTTTGCACTCTTAAGAGATAGCGCGAAAATCTTAAAAAAGAATGAGGGTCGGCCTCTCGAACACTTTTTTAGTGATGTTTATGATGGTCTTTATGCGACATGTGGTCACCATGCGGTTTTTCGCTCGCCATATCACTGTCGATATCACTGGCCATATCACCATGCATCATGCCATCCATGCCGTGAACCATGGATGGTTTGATCTTCACGTCATCAGGGTTGCCGGGGTAATCAGAAATGATGTCACGCATCAGCGCAATTTCCTGTGCTTGGTCGCGCAAGATATCCAAGCACATCAGCTCCAGATAACCGTTGCCGGAGCGCGGATCATCCAGATATTGCTCACACATTATCAGCGCGCCCTCGTGGTGGACAATCATGGCTTTAGCAAAGCGGACATCTTCTTCGGAAACATCTGTTTCACTGCCCCATAAGGACGGCATGGCATCGCGGATAAATCTCTCACGCTGCGCTAGGCCTTGAGTTGCCACTTGTGCTTTGCGAGCGTCTTTGGATGTATTGAAATCAACATTATTAATCTGGTGCTCGACTTCATCTAGCATCAGAATTTCAAATTTCTGGTTATGGATGATGCTTTTTGCCAAACGCTGCATACGCTTGCTGGCTTTTTTGTCACTTGCCAGATAATCCTGCGACATTGTCAGGGCGCCGGCATGGTGCGGACGCATTCCTGTTATAAAGTTCTGGTCGGCCAGATAATTATCATGGCTGTATGATTCATACCATGGCGTGGTTGCATAGGGCTTTTCATGGGTGTAGTTCGGCTCTACCAAACTCGCGTAAGATGGTGCCGTGAATACAGCACTAGCCATCGCCATAAAAGATAGCGTAAAAATCGTTTTCGTATATTTAGAAGTCATAGAGCTTTAGTCCTCGTCATCATCAGGAACAAGCTCTTCTAATACCCATGACTTGCTGCCCGCTTTTTCGCGCACAGCGCCATAACCAATATCCAGCGTTTCTACACCTTGCAAACTCGGATCTTTTTCAAAGATGCATCCGGCACACACCGCACGCGCATCCTGATAATCATAGTGATTGTTATCACCGCATAGAAATTGCCACGTATCATCGAAATCATGAGTCACCAATAAGATTGGCTTCCCTTCATCGATAACATGCTTGCAAGACGTAGACATTTTATTGTGGATGTGGCTGTCAGCCATAAAGCTTATTCCTTTTCCATTGTACATTGCAGGGGCTGTTCATTCGCGCGGGCGAAATCCATAACCTGCTGAACCTTGGTTTCGGCAACCTCATAAGTAAATATCCCGCATATGCCAACGCCGCGGCGGTGAACATGCAGCATAATATCCGTGGCTTCCTGCCTGTTTTTGTTAAAGAACCGTTCCAGAATATGAACAACGAATTCCATCGGTGTGTAATCGTCATTTAGAAGCAGCACCTTATACATTGCAGGCTTCTTGGTTTTCGGACGCGGCTTTAACAACAGGCCTGTCTGGCGATGCTCATTCGTATCATGATCATGGCGCCCCGGATCATCGGGAACGCCACCGTTATCATCATCATTCATGGTCGTATCTAAATTTTTCATCGCATTAATTTTGGCATTAGTACCTTAAAAATCCAACTAATATTGATAAAAAATATAAATCAAAGCCAGCCTATGGCCACCTTAACCATCTATAGGTTCGCAATGATTTGGATTTCGTTACCAGGATCTTTTCGAAAAAAAATGCCCCGGGACTTCCTGCACGAAGCACCCCGGGGCGGTTGTCATGTTCGGGGTTATTAAAAACCCACAAACAAATTCTACGTATTAATACTTAAGCGATGCTTAAGCGGCCATTGTTTCTGACGCTTTTTTGATAGTTTTCCCCATTTGATCGTTGATCGGAGTAAACGCATCAGTTGCCAGTTTCA
>DUBU01000038.1:17931-51976 GCA_012960155.1 Micavibrio sp.
GAAGCTTTGCTGAGCCCATTTGTTCTGTGCTTCAGTCAGCTCTTTGACATCTTTGCAAGACATCAATGATTTCAGAGCCTGTGTGTTCTTTTCAGCAGTTTGCTGAGCCAGACCGAAATATGCTTTCGTCAGGTCTTCAAAACCTTTCATGAACACGCTGCCTGATTTCATAATGGCATCCATTTGATCTTTGCTTGAATTTGCTGCTTCTTTAGCAAGCTTTTCAAATTGTACTGTTCCTTGTGTCATAATCGTCTCCATTTCCTTTCTAGGTTGGACAATAGTTTTCTGAACTGTCTGTTCAGTCTTACGCAGAGTTTTGCCAGCGGCTGCTTTTGTCTTTTTTGCTGCTGTGCGCGCTTTTGTAGTAGCAGGCTTTTTAGCCTTAGAGGCTGTTTTGCCTGAAGTAGTTTTAGTCGACATTTTTGACCTTTCCTTACGTATCGTAATAAAGAATCATAGTTTGGAAACCGTAGCCTCGCACAACTTTTATTGCATTGCAATAGCTGCATGGCAGCACCAGTAGATTATTGCACTGCACAATATTAATTATAGGGCGGCTACACTATGTCGTCAAGGAGATTTTTGTGCGGCGCACAACAGTCTATTTTCAGCCCCTTGAAATCCTGCCTCTAAACGGCTAAAAGTATAGATAAATAAAAGCCTTACCAAAAAGGCGAATTGAACAGGGAAACATATGAAAAAACCATCTCTCGCAAAGCTTGCGGGCGTATTGGGGATTGCCTTTGCCGCAGCCGCTATGCCTGCCAACGAAGCGGCGGCGCATCACGGATCTTGTAAAGCACCGCAGCCCGACTCCTCACTTGTTATAGACCTGGATACAGGCGTCATTCTTGAATCCGATAATGCCAGCGCCCAGCGCATACCCGCCTCACTAACCAAAGTCATGACTTTACTTCTGGTTATGGAAGCGCTGGATAGCGGGCAAATTAAAGAAAGCGAACTGATCACGATCTCTCGGCACGCCGTTTCGGGGCAACTTTGGGATAACCGCACGCCCGTCAGAGCCGGTGACCAGATATCCGTGCGCGAGGCCATAGCAGGGCTTGTTACTTTATCCTCCAATAAGATCGCGATTGCCATTGCCGAGCATGTTGCGGGTAGTGAGGATAAATTTGTGGACATGATGAATGACCGTGCCCGCGCCATAGGCATGGACAACACTGTATTTGTTGACCCTCACGGCCTTGATGACACTCGTCAGACAACAACAGCTTTTGATATGGTCAGGCTGGTGCGGCACGTGATCAATAATCATGAAAGCAGGCTGCATTATTATAATACAGGCACGTTTTCGCATCGCGGGGTAACCCGCCATGGCGGCAGCAGCTTTACCAATGCCTATCGTGATGTTGATCTTGCGAAAACTGGATATGTCTGTAAATCAGGGTTTAATCTGGTGGCAACATCAGAACGTAACGGACGCACAATCGTAGGCGTTGTATTCGGGCGACACACAGGCTGGCAGCGCAATCACGACCTTCGCGAGATACTGGACGAAGCGCATCGTAACGCTAGACGCATTATTTCCGTTGCCAATATGCCAAACTCAAATCCATCAACACGCTTGGAATGACATAAAATAGCCCTATTTTCTATGGATAAGCGTTTCGTATATTAAGAGATGATCATGGACATTAGTATGGCAATTCGTTAAAATGATAGGGTGTACAAGACGCAGGGTAACTGCGCGCTATTAAAAAAATCAATTCACGATCGGTTTAAGGATAAGGTCTTGGCGTTTTCTCGGGTCTTAAAAAATTCATTGTTTTGTGTAGCATTCGCGCTGCTTTTGGCCATGTGCGCGTCCCTGACTTTCCCCGTGAAAGCGCAGGCTGCAAACCCTAAATACGCGGCCCTAGTAATGGATGCCGATACGGGTTTGATACTATTCCAACGCTACCCCGACAAAAAAGTTCATCCGGCATCACTTGCCAAAACAATGACCATCCTTCTGGCATTTGAAGCCATTAAACGCGGCGATTTAACAATGAATGACCGTGTTATCATGTCAAAGCACGCCGCCAGCATGGTGCCCAGTAAACTTGACCTGCCTGTTGGTTCTTCTATTCGCGTTGAAGATGCGATTTATGCACTGGTAACTAAATCGGCGAATGACGTGGCAGCGGCTCTGGCTGAGAAAATAGGCGGTACGGAAAGCCATTTTGCTGTAATGATGACCCGTAAAGCGCGACAGATTGGCATGACAAGCACAACATATCGCAACGCCTCTGGTCTTCACGACCCAGCACAGATTACAACGGCGCGCGACCAGGCAAAACTCGCGCAATACATGCTCAAAGCCCACCGTGACAAATACCATTACTTCTCAACCAGCAATTTCACATACCGTGGCAAGTCTTATCACAACCATAACCGCCTGATGGAAACCTATAAAGGTATGGACGGCTTCAAGACAGGTTACATTCAAGCTTCTGGTTTTAACCTTTTGGCCTCAGCCAAGCGCGATAAGCGCCGCTTGATCGGTGTTGTTTTCGGTGGCCGTACATCGGTAACCCGTAACAACCACATGAAAGATATTCTGGATCAGAGCTGGGCAAAACTGGATAATATGCTTCTGGCGCAGAATGCCCCTATTCCTCAGCGCAAACCCGAGAGCGTTGTACAGCTGGCATCTATGGTTCCTGCTGCAGGCCGCGAAATCGCGCGCAGCTGGGCTGATCTGAACCCCAGCATTTTGCAAGGCAAAGCCTTTAGTTCATTGTTGGGGGAAGGCGACATCGATCCTTCCGAGGGCAAGCGTCTGGAAACAGGTCTTCTGGCTATTTCTGCCGTCACAGGTGAGCGCAGCCCTTACCTGAATGAGACCGAAGCGATCCAGAAAGCATCTACTGGAAGCGCCGCGACACAAAAAACAGACAACAGCTGGTCTATTCAGGTTGGCGCCTTTACCAGCCGCGTACGCACAGACAAAGCACTGCGTCTTGCTTACAGCACTCTGCCGGGCGAATTGCAAAAAGGTAAGGTTACGATCGCGCCTTTAAAAACGAAATCAGGGTATATCTTCCGTGGTCGCATGGGCGGCTTTAGCAAAGGTGAAGCGCAGCAAGCTTGCGCAATCATCAAGGAATGCTTGCTGGTATCCCCTTATGCCCAATAATCACATTCATCTAAACGCATCACATGACCGCTCTTCGGAGTCCGGAAATGTCATCTTTTTTATTCTGCTCGCCATTGTCTTGGTGGCCTTGATCACAGCAGCTGTGCGCGGTACAGGCGAAGGCGGCGATATCGATAACGAGACACTGGCGATCCGTGTTTCCGAAGTGCGCGAATATACCAACGAGATTGAGCGCGGTCTGCGATTTATTATGCATGACGGTGCGAGTGAAACCGAAATTCGTTTTGCGCATCCTGACGCGCCGGCCGCTTATGGCACAATTACCAACACGCCAACACGCCAGGTTTTCAGCAATAGTGGCGGTGGCGTGCAATACCGTACGCCCGACCCGGCCATCAGCAGTGCAGCAAACTGGGAATTTTACGGCAGTACGCATTTACCGGGTGTTGGCACAGATGATGCCTCGCTAGAAGAAGCCGAGCTGATTGCTGTGTTGCCAGATGTTACGCAGGCCTTTTGCGCCAAGGTTAACCAGATCAACGGCTACGATGAAGCCACGCAGCCGATTGATACCACTGGCACTTGTATATATTCAGGCACATCATTGCGCTTCAGCTCTAGTGCGGGTTTTGCCGCATCAGGTGCGGCTGACAATGTAAATGATGCGACCTTTACAATCAGACCGGCAATGCAGGGCTGCGTATCGTGTAACGCTTCGGGCACAAGTGATTTTCACTTCTTCCACGTGTTAATGGCACGCTAAAAAAGACCTATTTATCATCCATGAAAATTTTCAGATTATCGGCGACGTGGCCCTTATCCATGTTGCGGATTTTCTCGCGGGCATTCTTGCCGTCTGATTGGTAATTCGGGTCATCCATTTTCGCCAGTGCATCGGCCAGCGCCTGAATATTTTCTTCACCGATCTCCTCGCGCGCCTTGGCCATGTTCGCCTTAGCTTCGGCAATCAATTGCTCACGGGATGGTTTTTTGTCTTTTTTCTTACCGAATAATCCAAACATGAATTCATTATACCCTATTTTGCCTAGTTTCTTAAGGGCTTGCCTTTGGTCAGCATGTGTTCGATGCGGTCAACCGTTCCCTGATTGTGCAGCAATTTCATAAATTCATGCACTTCCAGATCCAGCAAATCCTGTTCGCTCACGGGCTTGGTCCAATCCGCATCAGGGCCTCCTGTCAGAACCTCTGCCAAATGGCCGGAGACCACGATATCATAAGGTGTGGCCTGACCGGCCTTAGCCATGTCAGCGACCGCCATCTTCAGCCCTGCGCTACCGCTTGGGCCGGGCAAACGCACATCATCGGCTGCTTCGGGCGGCGTATAGTTTGCTGCCAGTTTCAGCGCGGTCTGCTTGGCATCAAACAGCAAGCGATCACGGTTCATCGTGATGGTATCGCTTGGGCGGAAATATCCCAACGCCATAGCGTCAGCAGCTGACTTAGACACCTGCGCCGTTCCGATGGTCTGGAACGCCTGACGCACAGCGCCCATCGGATCGTTCGCGGGCGAGAACCACATATCATTGTGCTTGGCACGCTGTGCCGCCTGATAACGCAAGATCATTTCCTTACAGCCGCCCCATGCAGGGATCAAACCGACACCGACTTCCACCAGACCGACATAGCTTTCGGCATGTGCTTGTACATGGTCAGCGTGCAGCAAAATCTCGCAGCCGCCGCCCAGCGCCAGTCCTGACGGCGCGGCCACCATCGGGAAATTCGCAAGTTTTAGACGCATATAGGCAATCTGCCCTGCGGTGATGAAGCGGGTTAATGTATCCCACTCGCCTTGCTTCATCAGCTCCAGCGCCATACCGAGATTTGCCCCTGCGGAGAACGCACTGCCTTCATTATAGATCACCAGGGCTTTGAATTTATCGCTGCCCTCGATATCGTCAGCAAGTTCCAGCAGCATGTTAAAGATGTTCTCATCAAACGTGTTCATCTTGCTGGTGTGTTCAAAACACAGAACGCCATCGCCAATATCCCAGACATTACAGGACTCGTTTGATTTATAAGGCTGCTGCGCCAGACGAATATCGCTTAGCAGCATCACGCCCTCTGGGCGCTGAATATCATGGTATACCCCGTCAACGCCGAAATATTGCAGCTTTCCGCCTTCAACGCGATAGAAGCTGCCGTCATCGACTTTGGTAAGCAGTTCAGGTACATCCATGCCTTCTGCGGCCAGCTTGTCTGCAAACCAGCTTGCGCCCAGCGCGTCAATCATCTCAAACGGGCCTTGTTTCCAGTTATAGCCAAGGCGCATCGCTTCATCGACGGCAGCAATGTTATCGGCAATCTCGGGAACCAGTGCCGCAGCATAAGCCAGCGTACGATACAGCACTTCCCATGCGTAACGGCCACCTTCATCATCGGCAGTTACCAAGTCTTTTAAGCTCTTGGCTTTGGCGGAAGCTATCTCAACCTTGCCTGCGGCGGCATACATGCTCTCGTCAAACGTATCGGCGTTTATACTCAGCGCCTGTTTTTCTTTCTTGCCGCCTTCTTTATTCAGGCGATAAAAGCCGCCCTTGCCTTTGCGTCCTGTATAGCCTGCCTCAATCATATCGCGGATGAATTTGTGATCGGTGTAAAGCGCGCGATACGCGTCATCTTCGGGTAAGGTCGACAGCAGCGAGTCTGCCAGATGCGGCATCAGATCAATACCCACCAGATCCACAAGACCAAACACGCCTGTCTTGGGAATACCTGCAGGTCTGCCCATGACGGCATCTGCCGCTTCGACCGAAATTCCTGTTTCAACGGCTTGGTTAATCCCGCAAGTCAGCCAGAACACGCCGAGGCGGTTGGCAATAAAGCCGGGAGTATCGTTACACGGCACAACGCCCTTGCCCAGTTTCACATCGCAGAAATGACGAACATCTTCGATCGCGTCAGTGCGTGTGTTCTCACCTGTGACCAGTTCCAGAAGTCGCATGTAGCGCGGCGGGTTAAAGAAATGCGTGATCAGAAAGTCTTGCGCGAACTCATCGCCTTGATCTTTCACCAGTAATTCCAGCGGAATGGTTGAAGTGTTCGAAGAGACAATAGAGCCTTTCTTACGATGCTCGTTTATCAGGCTGTAAGTTTTGTGTTTGATTTTCAAATCTTCCAGCACAACTTCGATAATCCAGTCGCATTCCCCCAGCAGCGCCGCATCGTCTTCCAGATTTCCCGCCGTGATCAGTTTCGCGTTACGTTTATGCATGAACGGCGCAGGGTCTGTTTTCAGCATCTTTTCAATCGCGCCTTTGGCCAGCATTGATCTGTCGCTTGCGTCTTTAGGGACGATATCCAGCATCACAACAGGCACGCCCGCATTGGCAATTTGTGCGGCAATCCCGCTACCCATTACACCTGATCCGATCACTGCGACTTTTTGAATGGTCATGCTGATATCCTCTTTTGTTTCTGCCCCATATTTTTAGCATTTTTGGGCGGCGGCCTCTAATCCTAAATAATTTGCATAATCACTCTTGTTTTTCTATAATGCCCCTAAAGACAGGAAGGTATTATGCAGCCCAGCGACACATTAAAAACAACCGTAATCAGTTTTGAAGCAGACCGCCGCGACGCGCTCGATACGCAGAAAAAGCATATCCGCAAGCGCGACGCATTTCAGGGCGAAGCCGATAAAATGCGTGACAGCATGGGCTGGCGCGAAAAATATTTGCCACGCTGGATAGCCAGACTACTTGGCGGCAACACAAGCGCCATTGACCGTTATGCCGATAAAATGAACGAAGTCAGCGCCGAAGATAAACAAGCGCGCAGCTACGCCGATAAAGCCGATACGATTAACAGCAGCGTCATTAACGCTGTCAGCGATTTTCTAAACCGCAATGATGCGAACTATCGCAATATCCTGATACCTTTGGCTGCTGCCAATGAATTCAAGAGCAGCATTGGAAAATTCAAAGGCTTGATCCGTCATGCCCTAAGCGAGATTAACGACGCGCAGAGCATGGAAACCATGGATATGTTTACCAAAAACAAGGGCTTTTCTCTGATGTCGACTTTTGCCAATGGTGATGCGCGCGATGCGGTCAACCGTGTCAAATCTGCTGCTCCTGCCTTTGAATCGGCTGCGCAACGATATCAGGACTCATATAAAGACTTTTCCGTGGGCAAGATCGAGGCCGAATTCGGTGATCTGACCGATCTTGTTTTCGACTTCATGTTTGATGGCTTTGATTTTATGAGCATTTTCAGCCTCAGCGCCCTAGGCAGTGCGGAAGACAACATGGAAAAAGTACAGCGTCAGGTCAAATCCATTGAAGGCACAGTCGACGAGCAAATTGATCAGCTTCAGTCCTTGCGTGATGCCTGTATTGCCAAAACACGGCAAGCCTGTACGCTTTGATAGACAACCCTTGCCAATTGCTAACCTAATCTTAACTAATTATTAGTACGTTGAAGACGCGGAATAGTTTGTGTTTGTACACAAAGATTTGTTATAATTAATGAAGTTACGGTTTAGGAGGGCATAAGCTGTGAACAATGCGAAACCAGTTAATCTGGCGACTTTCGACCCTTTAGAAGGGCTGCCGGCGCATATTCCCGTTAATCCTATACTGACCGATCAAATGAAGGTCGACGTGATGGTAAATAAGGAAGGCCATATCTGGGTCTGCCATGACCGTCCGTTCAAAGAATATGTTGATTGGATTGAATTTGATGCCGATGCAGGGCGCCTTATATTTGTTACACAAGGCGGCCGTTTAAATGATTTTGGCATTCAAATTAAGCCATTAATGGCAAAATATATAAAAAAAGCAGACACTGCGGACTTACTACTCATGAAAAACAAAAAACTTCATGATTTTAGTAGAGTAGCGCTTGTTACACGGCAATTGGTGAATTGAGGATATAAAATATGGCGGGTCTTGATTTAGGCGAAATGTTAGGAAATTTAATGAATGGTGGCGCCCTTCAAGGTGTTGCCACGACGGTTATGCGTCAAGCTGGTTTTACCGAAGATCAGATTGAAACAGTCATGACCATTCGTGAAGAACATCCAAACCTTGCGAATATCGATTTTATGCCATTAATGGCTGAGGACGCTCAACCTTTACGTGATCAATTTCTTCCATTACTTCAAGATGAAGATCTGGTTGCTAAATTGGATGCGGCCTTAGGAGAGGACCCGGACCTCGTAAATAATATTAACCACCTGATTAGAAATAATCCGGATCGACTGACAGAAATTGCAGCACAGCTTCAAGCTGATGAAAATGCGAGCGTTAGCGAACTGCTTACGTCTTCTGTGACACCCGAGGAAGCATCGGCCGCCGCCAATAATGACACAGGTTTCGGCGGTATGCTGCAAGAGTTTTTAGGTGATTTTGATATGGAGAACATTGGCGGCAACTTGCTACAGCTCATGGGTACTTTGCTTGTCGGCCTACAAAATATGGTTATGCCTCTCATTGGCGGTATCATGAACTCACTTTCGAGCTTAGGTAGCAGTGGTGACCTGATTCAGGCAGGTAACGGCCACCCAGAAACCGGCGCGGGTGCACAGGCACGTACACTTGTTATGAATGATGGTGCTGTTTACAATCAAGAAGGTGATCGCGTGGCAACTATTCATGTACCTGGTACACAACAACCGCCACAGCAACCAGATCCGGCCGATCCGAACAGAACGCCGGGTATGACGGCGTTCTAGGCCAGCCCCTGATTTCCCAGAAATTTATTAAGCTGCTTCTTGCCCGTCTTTAATCATGGCGGGCAAAATGCCTGCGCCGCCCATGGCTTGCTTCATAAAGAACTGCTTGGCGAAGGGTAGTTTTGATATGGCGCGCATCCCTGCCTTGCGGGCAATACGGACAGGCGTGATGTCATTAGAAAACAGTTTATTCAGCACATCGGTCGCCCCTGCCATCGCCATATTATCAAAGCGGCGCTGGCGCTGGTAACTTTGCAGCAGCTCATCACTGCCAATATCCGCACCCTTATCTGCTGCCTGCGCAATCAACTCGCATAACGCCGCAATATCGCGAAAGCCCAGATTCAGTCCCTGCCCTGCGATCGGGTGAATGCCATGCGCGGCATCAGCCACCAGTGCCATGCGCGGCGCAATATAGTTATGCGCGTGCACCAAACCCAGCGGGAAAGCATAACGACCGCCGACAACTTTTACCTTGCCGTAAAAATCAGGAAAATGATCGGTGAGCGCCATATTGAACAGCTCTTCTGAATAGTGGCGGGATGAATCTTTCTCATCGCAATGTTCTGTCCAGACAACTGAAGAACGGTGGTTGCCATTTTCATCATCCAGCATCGGCAGCGCGGCAAACGGGCCTTGCGCATGAAAATGCTCAACGGCGATATTATTGTGCGGGTTTTCATGCTGCGCGATACAAACGACAGCACGCTGTTTATATGACCATTGGCGCGTATCAATGCCCATCCAGTCACGCGTGAATGACCCGCGGCCATCGGCGCCAACGATCAGCTTAGCTGTGAAGACTCTATCATCCGCCAGTATAACGCTGGCAGTATCATCTGTGACCTTGAAATCGGTAACCTGCGCCGGCGCGATAATCTTGGCATCAGGCAGGGCGTCAATACGCTTATAAAGCGCGTGACGAATGCGACGGTTTTCAGCGATCCAGCCAAAGATGCGGCCGCCGACTTCGCTGCTATCGAATTCAAGAAAAACAGGGCTATCTGCGCCATCCAGTATCTGGATGTTTTCGATCGGGCAGCAGCTTTCGGCCATGACGTCCCAAATGCCCGCCTCGGCCAGCACTTTTTGTGAGCCGAAGGAAATCGCCGTAGTACGGCCATCAAAAGTTTCGCTTAACGTTTCTGACGGTGTTTCGCGGTCAACGCAAATGACCTTCAAGCCTTGCGCGCCCAATATCGCTGTCATGCTCAGGCCTGCATGGCCACCGCCGACAACGATGACATCTGCGTCCAGTTTTGGGGAGTTTTCTGTATGATGTGTCATGTTCTAAACCTTGGCTAGCGTCGTACCAAGATTTAGCACCTTACTTGAATAAATCAAACGGAATATCGTATTCCAGACCCAGACGAAATTCGTGGGTGTTGTAATCCATTGTATAACCATCAACGTCGAAATCAGTTGTGCCGACATAACGATAGTTGGTTGTCAGTGCTGCGCTATCACTGAGGCGGTACTTCAAACCACCACCCAGAGAGTAGGCCAGGCCGAATGAGTCAGACGATGCATCAGGCAAAAATCCTGATAGATCTTCGATCTGTGCGCTGTGAGAGGCCAAACCAAGACCGACTGTCAGGAACGGGGAGAAATTTCTCCATTCATAATCGATGTCGTAATACACATTCATCATATATAGCAATGTGCTGAGATCACCTGCGGATTTGAATGTGCCGTTATTATTGATGGTCACGCCGTCAAAATCTGTCTGGCGGTAAGAGACTTCTGCCTCAACGCGCCATTGGTGGTTCAAACGCAAACCCAGCGCACCCGCGAAAGACGTTCCATTATCACGTTCGAAATCGCCACTGCGCCCTGTTGTGCTCTCGCTGAACTCCTGATCATTGGATGTATTCAGGCCCAAGTAACCTGCGAAATACAGGCGGCTGCTTTGCGCTGAGACAGGCAAAGCGATTAATACAGTAACCAGTAATAAGGACAGTGCGAGGACAATATGTCGCATCGAAGTTCCCGTGATTTGTAATTCTGATCAGATGAAAGGCTCTCGTAGAATCAAGCCTGAACTACTTCATTGTAAAGAAAACGTAAAGACGATGCAAGATACCCTGCATCGTCCCCAACATTACGTTCAAAAACTGGTTATTGATCTTAAGAGATCGGTGAGTCAACCTTCACCGGAAGATCAGCCGCGATCGGCTCGTCATCGAGCATTTCGATCATGCCGCTTGGCTGGATCGCGAAATTGGCAATGAACAACGCGTTCGAGTAGAACACAACGCCATCACACAGGAAAAAGCCCTGCTCGTTCTTGCCTTCAAATGAAGCTTCGCGGATTGTGCCCTCAACAACAGAGCGTGTCTGTTCGTCCATATCTGTCGGCAGATCAGGGTTGTCCATGTCTTCTGCGATCAGGAACGGACCTTCTTCGCCGCGCACGAAGTAACAGAAGAAACGCAAATATTCCAGAACGTTGTCTTCGTTAATTTTAATCGGCGCCATGGCGTTAACTTCATGGATCGGCGGGGATGTACCGTTCAAGCGGTAAAGGTTACCGTCGATTGTCAGATAATAGATTGTCAGTTTTTTTGGTGTCCAGCCCGGATCCTTCACACGTACCAGCACTACACGCTCGTAGAATGGAAGCTGGCGCCATGCAACAGATGTTGTATCCGCATTGACTTTATATTTACCGTCTACTGGATTAATTTGATCCAAAAAACCTGACAGCTCATCACCCGTTACCGGGTTCCAATTATCGTCATCGTACATTCGTAACGATCCCTTTGTTTTTGTTTACAATTACCCTTAGCTAATTATCATGGCTATCTTGCCAGAATAAGCCAAAACCGCAAGTCCTTAATAAGGTATATAAGGGCGTTGCGTCAAGAAAAACGAATTTTTCCACAAAAGATTGACAGCCGTCATAATAATAGCTATAACACGGCCTCTAATAGAGTTTTGAAGTATTTAATTGGATTGGAAAGCCGATGAAACGTACATTTCAGCCCAGCAAGCTGGTTCGCAAACGCCGCCACGGATTTCGTGCACGCATGGCTACTAAAGTAGGCCGCGCCGTATTGGCACGTCGTCGCGCGAAAGGTCGCAAGCGCCTTAGCGCTTAATCCTTATTCGGCTGCCTTCGACGGAAAGGCCGATAAGATGCACGCCCTTAAAACCGAAATTGAAAATGTAGACCGCTTGAAAAAGCGGTCTGATTTTTTGCGTGCGCAACACAATGGACAGAAATGGGTGTCAGGCAGCATGATCGTGCAAATTGTCGATGCCCAGACAGACAAGCCCCGTTTTGGCCTGACTGTAACCAAAAAAACTTTCAAAAAAGCCGTAGACCGTAACCGTACCAAGCGCCGCTTGCGTGCTGTTTGTTATGATGTCTTGCCAGCAAAAGCCAGCACTGATAAGGAATATGTGATTATCGGGCGCGCCGCCAGTCGAGATGCGCCATATGAAACACTGGTCAAAGACCTGACATGGTGTTTAAAGCGTCTGGAATGCCTTAAATGATACGCACAATTGCAAAAACCGCCACTGTGATCGCGCAGGCTCCAATACGGTTCTACCGTTTTGCGATTTCGCCGCTTATCGGATCACGATGCCGCTTTCATCCGACTTGCTCCGCCTATGCGCTGGAAGCCTTGGAAAAGCACGGTTTTTTCGCGGGTATATTTCTGACATTGAAGCGGATCGGTAAATGCCATCCGTATTGCACAGCGGAATGGCACGATCCCGTGCCTAATCAGTTTACGAAGCCTGCTTTTTTCAGCTATAAACGCAAGCAACACTACAAACAGACATCAGGAAAGGCTGTTCCCAAATGAATCAGGATCAGGACAAAATGCATCCCGACGACCTACGCAATCTGCTGGTCTTTATCGTATTAGCAGTTGTGATATGGGTTAGTTACGATCATTTCCTTCTAAAGCCCAAGCTGGAAGCCATGCAAAAGGTGCAGCAGGAGAAACAGCGTCAGCTGGCCGAAAAGGCACAAATGCCCGGCGTGACAAACCTGATTGCTGATCTTAAGCCTCGGGACCAGATGATCCGCGGTAATCGCATCACCTTGGAAAACGATATGCTTGATGGTTCCTTTAATCTTAAAGGCGCCCGCTTTGATGATATTAATCTGAAATCTTACTTCAAGACTGTCGAGCGCACAGAAGAAGTGCACTTATTCTCTCCTGTCGGCTCATACCACCCGCGTTACACAGGCTTTGGCTGGGTGTCTTCAGATAAAAACATTCCCGTTCCGACCAAAGACGATGTTTGGCAGATCGCTGCAGATAGCCCTAGCCGTACATTAGGTGCAGGCGAAACGGTTAAAATCTTCTGGGATAATGGCCAAGGTCTGCGTTTTGAGCGCGATCTGTCGATTGATGACAAATATTTGTTCACGGTAAAGCAGCGCGTTATTAACAATTCAGGCCGCGAAGTTACCCTGTTCCCGTTCAGTTTAGTCGCGCAACATGGTCTGCCTGAAGATCTGTATGGTCGTTGGATCGTTCATGAAGGGCCTATCGGCTATATTGATGGCGAACTGACAGAATTGTCTTACAAGAAAATTCAGGACAAGCCACTTAAAGAAGTGAACGCAGCTGAAGGCTGGATCGGCATGACCGAACATTACTGGCTGACAAGCTTGTTCCCTGAGGTAAAAGAAGGTAACCAGTTCCGCTTCTTGTTCAAAGAGCCTGAAGCCGAAGGCCAATTGCCGACATTCCAGGTTGATGTGATGGGTGCAGCGCGCAGTATCGCCGCTGGTGAAACCACCGAGAACACTACGCATTTCTTTGCAGGTCCTAAAAAGCTCTCCCTGCTGGAAGACTACGAAAAGCAGCTGGAACTGAAGCATATGGATCTGTCTGTTGACTTCGGTATGTACTACTTCATGACCAAGCCGCTTTACTATCTGCTGCACTGGCTGCGTGATATTGTCGGTAACTTCGGTATTGCGATTATCCTGCTGACGGTTCTTGTCCGTTTTATGGTCTTCCCGCTGGCGAACAAGTCGTTCAAATCATTTGCGGGTCTTCGCAAGATTGCTCCGAAAATGACGGAACTGCGTGAAAAATACGGTGATGACCGTGAGAAGCTGCAGGCCGAACTTGTGAAGCTTTATGAGAAGGAAGGCGTAAACCCGATGGCGGGCTGTATGCCAATCCTGATCCAGATTCCGATCTTCTTTGCACTGTTCAAAGTGTTCCAGATCTCTATCGAGATGCGTCATGAACCTTTCTATGGCTGGATCAACGATTTGTCTGCGCCTGATCCGACAAGCATCTTTAACCTGTTTGGTTTAATTCCATGGGATCCACCGCAGCAATTAATGATAGGTGCCTGGCCTTGCCTAATGCTGGTCTTCCTGATCATTCAGAAGAAGATGAACCCGCCGCCACAGGACAAAATGCAGAAAGTCATGATGGACTTTATGCCGTTCTTCATCACATATCTGCTGTCAGGTTTTGCGGCCGGTCTAGTGATTTACTGGACGTTCTCTAACGCTCTGTCAGTGGTGCAACAATACATCATCATGACCAATATGGGTGTTAAGCCTGAGCTGTTCAAATCCAAAGCCCAGAAAGAGGAAGAGCGCAAAATGCGTGAAGCCAATGTGCACCCTGGCATGGAAATGCTTAAGGATGACCTGAAAGAGGCCGAGGAGAAATTCGAGGATGCTCTGTTTGGTGACGAAGAAGAGCAGAAAGCTGCTCAGCCGCCAAAAGAGATTTCCAAGCCGAAGCCTAAGAAATCGAAGAAGAAAAAGTAATGACGATTGAAGCCGAACACGAATTTACGCAGGCCGAACTGGAAGAAGCACGCAAGCTTTTTGCAGGGCCCTGTGATTTTGTGTTGGGTGCGGCAAGCCTTAAACAATTGCCCGCTGCTGACCGTCCAGAGATTGCTTTTGCAGGCCGTTCTAATGTCGGTAAGTCCTCGCTTGTAAACGCCTTAACAGGGCGCAATACGCTCGCGCGCACTTCACACACACCGGGCCGTACACAACAGCTGAACTTTTTTGATCTGGGCAGCATGGTCTATCTGGTTGATCTGCCGGGTTACGGCTACGCCAAAGTCTCCCGCACACAGCAAAAAGTTTGGGTTGATATGATGCGCGGTTATCTGCGCGGACGTCCATCACTGCGCTGTGTGTTTGTACTGGTCGACTCTCGTCACGGCCTGAAAGACAGTGATCGCGAGATTATGAAGATGCTGGATGAGACAGCTGTTTCCTATCGCATCATCCTGACCAAAAGCGATAAGACCAAACAAGCCCAGCGCGACAAATTAAAACAGGATGTGCTCACCGAGCTGAAAAAACACGGCGCAGCGATGCATGACATTCACTTCACCAGCGCCCATAAAGATCAGGGCCTTGCCGAGCTACGCGCCCACGTTCTGAAATACGGTCAGGGATTTTAATTTAAGCGGGTTTGTGGCGCGCGATATACATACCGCGATTACTGAAACGATTTTCCATTTCAAAATGCTCTGCCTGCATATTGGCAGCATTAAAGCCTTCCAGCATATCTTCTATACTGAATAAGCCCAGCTCTAGCACTTCTTCGAATGTTTCGATGCCAACTGTCGTGCCGACCGTCCAGTGAAAATTCAAACGTGAAATACCATTTTCCACTTCGTTGCGCGAAATGCGGCAAAGCTTAATACCGTCTTCGTTAGCCGTATCCATATACAAACCGCCATGGGTAAAAACATCAGGCTTTAACCAAGGTTCGACAATCAGAATTCCGTCTTCTTTGACGTGCTTGGCCATAGATTTTATGGCATCAAACATGCGCTCTTTTGTTTTAACATAGCCAATAGCGCTGAACATCGAGACAACCGCATCATATTGGCGGCCTATATCCATGGTCACCATATCCGCAACATCAAACGTGCCCTCGGGTACTTTCTGACGCGCAATAGCAATCATATCCGGATCAATATCCGACCCGTCTACTTCCAAATTAAAGTCATCACGCAAGATACGGGCATGGGTCGCAGTACCGCAGCCAACATCTAAAACTGTTGTCGCGGCGGCATGGTGTTCTTTGATCAGCGCCGCTAAATCAGTACATTCGGCCTGATAGTCTTTGCCTTGCGCTTTATAAAGAAGATCATAATATTTTTGCGAATTTCTATGCATAATTTACATATAAACATAGCGAGGGTTTTAAAGTAAAGAAATTACTGTGCTGCGACAATGCTATAGAACGTATATTGCGTGCGGCCGTTTGTATCAGTTGATGACACACACATCGCAGGAACACCTTCACAATCGGCACATTCAACAGGGGTTAAATTGATATTGCCGGGATCAGGCGCTGTTTCCGATGAAGTAATCAGCAAACGATTGGCATTGCCTGCGAGCGCAGGGATAGTTTCATCACCTACCAGACGTAAATTCAGGCGGCGGCAAACCGCTTCATTTAGCTGAAAGGCCGCAAGAACAACATCGTTCGCTGCTGTCGGCGTCCAATCGACATTATTGAAACGACCGATATACCAGCGCGCGGGCGGGTTCGTATCTGTTTGGTTGATTGCTGCATCAAGAATGCGGGGCAAAATCACATTACCACCTGCGGGGTGAAAGACCTTGTCACCTAACGAGCCTGCATCATAGGCTGCACCGTCATCAGGAGTTGAAAAATCAAGATCGTCAATATTCGTACCTGTCCAGATCATCTGCTCGACAGACTGTTTTAAAGACATGGCGCTTTGCTGGATATTACTTGCCAGAATTTCTGCGCGCTCATCTGATAAGGCGTCCGTTTCCGTACTATCCGTCTGCCTGCTCAGAACAAAAGTAATGGCCGCAAAAAGAGCGACAACAATCAGCACATAGACCATGGCATTACCGGATTGTTTATTGGGGCGCGCTGTATACATAGATATTTCCCTGTTTTTCATAGGTGTAACAATGCTATTCTAACTGAAAGACACATAAAGAAAAGTTCAGAAGATGGATATCGATACAGTTTCATTATTACTCGGCGCCGCGGCAGGCGTTTTAGTGACGGGCGGCGTTCTCGGCACATTATTGCTGCGCGCGGAATCTTCACGTGCCGCGATGGCCAAAGATCTTGAGCATGAGCGCGCCGGCCGTGAAGAGCTAGGCAATCTGTTTTCCCTGACCGCACAAGAAGCGCTTGAAAAAAACAACGAGCAGTTCCTGCAGCGCTTTTCAGAGCTGGCGCAGGAGAAAATGGTACAGGCGAAAAACAACAGCGCCCATGACCTGGAAAAGCGTCAGCTGGCCATTAACGAGCTGATCTCCCCGATCAAGAAGCAGCTTGAGATGATGGGTAGCGCACTGGAACAAGTTAAAGGTACAGACATGGCGCTGCGTGATGATCTGCAGCGCCTTGGCAAAGAAACCGCAAAACTTGTCGGCGCGCTGAAAGACCCTGCCGCGCAAGGTCGTTGGGGTGAATTTATTCTGGAAGGTATTCTTGATAAATCAGGCCTGATGAAAGGCGTTCACTACGAAACGCAGGTGTCTATTCAGAGCGGCGATAGCCGTATGCGCCCTGATGCGGTCATTCATATGCATGACGGATTTCATATCGTCGTTGATGCCAAAGCACCGCTAAACGAATTTGCCGAGAAGATGGCTGATAATATCAGCGCCGAAGAGCTGCAAGCCCTGATGCAGAACCTTGCCAAACAGGTGCGGGAGCATATCAAGGCGCTAGGTAAAAAGAATTACTGGGAAACCATGGAGAGCGCGGATTTTACCGTGATGTTCCTGCCTTCCGAGCATCTATTTAGTGTGGCGCTACAAGCAGACCCTGATCTGGTCGATTTCGCTGCGAAAAACAATATCGTCATCGCCTCACCGACCTTGCTGCTCTCGCTGCTACGCGTCGTAGGTCTTAGCTGGCGTCAGGTCGAACTTGCCAAAAACGCACAAGAGATTTCCGTGCGCGGGGCGGAGCTATATAAACGCCTGACAGCCTTTGGTAGTCATCTTGAAAAAGTCGGTAAGGGCATTAACTCTGCCATGACCAGCTATAATCAGGCGATTGGCTCACTTGATCGTATGGTCATGCCGGCCGCGCGAAAGCTATCTGAATTGCAAAACAGCAAAGAAGAAATGCCGTCGCTGGAGCAGCTGGAAAATATGCCGCGTAAACTTGAAGCTGATGATTTTTCAGGCAGCGATGATAAAGAGCAAGATTCCAAGAAAGCAGCCAATGCTTGACGCTCGCCAAGGTTAAGGATATTTCAATAGCATGAGTAAGTTACCGATTATCAATGTTCCCGATGCTGTCCTGAAACAGGTTTCCGATCCTGTCGGGCAAGTGAATGATATTGTCCGTAAACAGATGGATGATATGCTGGAAACCATGTATGACGCCCCCGGCATTGGCCTTGCTGCCAATCAGGTGGCGATTACCAACCGTGTGCTTGTGATGGATATTGATTATCGCGATGATGAGAACGGCGCACAGAAAAACCCGATCTGCATGGCTAATCCCGAGATTATCTGGAAATCAGAAGATATCAGCGTCATGGAAGAAGGCTGTCTGTCTATTCCCGGCCAGTTTGCCGAGGTTAAACGCCCTGCTTCCGTGACTGTCAAATATCTGGATTATGATGGTAAGGAAGCCGAATTAACGGCTGAAGGCTTGCTATCACATTGCGTGCAGCATGAGATTGACCATCTGGATGGCGTATTATTCGTTGATTATCTGTCAAAGCTGAAGCGCGATATGATGATCAAGCGCGTCATTAAAATGAATAAAGGCCAAGAGGCACTTTAAGGATATATGAGTATGGCTGGCGAGACGAAAAAACTTCGCGTTGCATTTATGGGCACACCCGATTTTGCTGTCCCTGCCTTGCAACACCTCATCGATCATGAGGAATTTGATGTTGTGGCTGTCTACAGTCAGCCACCCCGCCCGAAAGGCCGCGGCCATCAGGTGCAGCCCTCCCCTGTTCATGAGCTTGCTGCCCGTCACGATATTCCCGTGCACACGCCAAAATCCTTGAAAAAAGATCCCGCAGCCCGTGCGCAATTTACCGAGCTAGAGCTGGACGTTGCGATCGTTGCTGCCTACGGTCTGATCTTGCCACTTGAAGTTTTAGAGGCGCCTAAATATGGCTGCCTTAATATCCATGCTTCGCTCTTGCCGCGCTGGCGCGGCGCAGCGCCTATTCAATATGCGATCTGGGCAGGTGATGCCGAAAGCGGCGTGACTATCATGCAAATGGAAGAAGGCCTTGATACAGGACCGATGATCTTAAAGCGCGCTGTTACCATTCATCCTCATACCACAGCGCAAAGCCTTCATGACGAGCTGTCAGCTATGGGCGGCGCCCTTTGTATCGAAGCGCTGGAAAAGCTTTTACGTGACGGTAAGCTAGAGGCCGAAGTCCAAGATGATAGTCTGAGCTGCTATGCGCCTATGCTTAAAAAAGAAGACGGTCATGTGGAATGGTCAGATACAGCAGACGCCATTGACCGCCAGATCCGTGCGCTTAATCCGTGGCCTGGCGTATGGGCAACACTTGATGGCAAGCGTCTGAAAATCCATAAGGCCGAGCTAGTCAGTGAACATTTCACAGAGCCGCCGGGCACTATTATTGACCATATTGGTCATGTGGCCTGCGGTCAGGATACGGGCCTGCGCTTGCTGGAGATCCAACCTGAAAACGCCCGTCGAATGGATATCGCGGGCGCTTATAATGGTAATTATATTGACGTTGATAAAAAGTTCGCCTGATACTAGCCGAAATCTTTAAGCGTTCTAAACGCATAGCGGTAATGCCCGGGACGGAAATCGCCACCCAGCCACAATCTAATCGCACGCAATGACGCCGGAAATGTCAGGCCATAACGTTCCAGAATGT
This sequence comes from Micavibrio sp., assembly GCA_012960155.1. GTDB lineage: Bacteria > Pseudomonadota > Alphaproteobacteria > Micavibrionales > Micavibrionaceae > UM-FILTER-47-13. The sequence continues at coordinate 37,581 of DUBU01000038.1, forward strand.
AGAAGAATACCGTGATCAGCAATGTGATGATCAGTGAGATCGGACGCAAATAAACAAGCAATACGAAGAACGGAAACGCCGCACGCGCATCAAGGTTAAAGAAGCGAACCGGACGCATTGTATTACGCCAGTGCCAATTCTCCTTCTCGACGGCGGTATCGTCAGCAGCTGAAGCCATCGAAATCTCCTTTCTGTTTACCAGCCAAAATCAGAGCTCACTAAAGCTCCAACACTCTATAATATAAGATATTTATTAATAAAAAACTACGCCTGATATGGCGAAAACTTAAGAGCCTGAAGAAACAGAGGAAGCAAGCATCAAATACCAGCGACGCTCGATATGGCCGCCTTCAAAGGCAACGCGGGCGGATTGTGACATTGTTTGGCCGTAGTTCGGAATCGCACGTTGGATATGGGCACCCCATTCCTTGAAATCCATATCGAGCATCTTTTCACGGAAGTCTTCGGGGAAGACCATCCATTCTCGAATACCCATACGGCCGCCTTTAATTTTAGGCACCAGCGCCTGTGTCACAACCATACGCATTGTTTCCATCAATGCATAAGCACGTTCGGCGCGCTCGTTACTGTCAAAAGATGAAATCATACGCTGGATCGTGGCCGCCACACCGGTTGTGTGCGTTGTTGTATATACGGCGTGACCTGTTTGCGCCGCCTCAATAGCAGCAGAGATCGTCTCGCGGTCACGCGCCTCACCAACCAGAATAATTTCAGGCTTACGACGCAAGGCGTTACGAACGCCGTGGGCAAAGCTTGGCAAATGTCGTGGAATTTCTGTCTGGGATACCAGAGAACGCGGGCTTTCGATCGCATCATACACATATTCGATCGGCGCTTCGTAGGTCAGCATTTTACCACAGCCATGAGAGCGTTCGAGTAGCATACGGTTACCAGCGGCCAGCAATGTTGTTTTACCGGAACCTGTCGGCCCTGTAATCACCACCATACCCTGACGCGGCGCCCAGTGATCAATCACGTGCTCCTCGATATTCAGGTCTTTCATGGTTGGCGGCTCGTTGGGCAGCGCACGCATTGTAATCTGCGCCGCATCACGGCCTTTGGATAGAATCGCAGTAATGTTCACCCTGAAACGGATACGTGTGTAACGATCAGGACGGACTTCGTAAGACAAATCGAGGTCATTACCACCCGCCAGACGGGCCTGCGCTTCAGGACCATAGATTTTATGAAGAGCAGCCGCCATATCAGCCGCGTCCAGGGAACGATATGTTCCCGGATATAACACGCCATCAAGTTCTTGATAAATCGGCCTGTCTGTCTGTAAGGTAATATCGGAAGCGCCCTGTTTAACGGACCATAGCAAGAAAGGATCGATTGATTCTTGCGTAAAACGCCCTGGCTCATCAGGCCAGGTCTGCGCTTTATTTTCCTTACCTTTAAGAAGACTTACCGGCTTGCGGGCTGCCATCTTTCCGTTCCTGTTGTCAGTGAAGGCTTGCCAGTAATTTGGACCGCTCTGTCACCGATACGCATACGGCTACCGCCACCTGTTACGCCGCGATCAAACTGGATCGCATAAGGCGGTGTTACCATGCCTTGAGCCAATAACATACGGTAGCGAACCATGCCATGATAGTGAGCAGTCATCTGGTTCAAGTCTTGTTCAAAAATCTCATTGGCTTGTTCTACGCCCAAGTCCCAACCTTCGCGGATCCATTCTTTCCAACGCTCGCGCTCTTCTTCGTTTTCTGGGCGAAGAATATCAGGTGGTGGTGTCACGCTGCCCCATGAACGCTCCATGTAATTGCGCCAGCTGCGCGGTGCACTCACGATCTTGGCTTGTGCGCTGATATCGTAAACACGATCAGCTACGGCCGCTTGTTGACCGCTTGCGTCAATAATCAAAGCATTCACTGATTCAGAAATAACAGGAGGCTCAATCAGAAGACCTGACGGCGCCGGAATCAAAAGCTGACGGAAGTCGAAGACACGATCCATATATGTGGCACGCGCATCAAGTTCTTGTCTGATTTCATATGTACGGTGCGCCAGACCACCGCGTGCCCCGTAAGAGAGCGCTGCTTCGCGCTGTGCTTCCAGACGGATATCGAATGGCATGCCTGTTTCTTCATTGATAACAGTATTCAGCTTTTCGATGTTTTCCAGATCTTCGCGAACTTCAGGCCTAGGACCGTCAACTTGCGCGAAAGCAATATTGGCGCTTGTCAGCGGTGCCTGCATCAAGAACACAGTTGCCGCAACAGCCAGAAATTTATTCAAGCGGCGGTTAACTTTCATTAGTTAGACTCCCCGATACCAGTAGACGGTGCGTAGTGAATTTCAACCATCTTGCGACGGCCATCAACACGGACATCACCGCGAACACCCAGCTGCAGGCCGATGCTACGCAGAACATCAATCACTGGCTTGTTATCAACGTCAATTGAAACGACTACAGGCACAGGCGGCGGCATACCGATTGTCTGGAAGGCATAACCTGCGCGGTTTGCCAGCTTGACCGCGATTGGCTCAACGGGGCCAACCCAGTTTACGCTGATCGCGCGGCGCAGTTCAGGCGGCGCGTTCTCGATCGGGCTGACAGAAACTTCAGGAGAGCGATGCTGCTCAACCGCTGCAAGTGTTTCAAGAGCAACTGATGCCCTATCCGCTGCTTGCGCCAGCATGGCAGAAACCTTATCAGGAGATGCCACAAGCTGTGGATTCTCACCTTTGATGACTTCATTTGATGTACACGCTGATACGACAGTTAACAGCGAGAAGCATAACAGGAATTTTTTAAAGCGGCGCATATTTAAAACCCTAACAGACCGTTTGTATTAGTAGGAGTAAACCTTATTGTGAACCGTGACTTATAAAAAGCACCTACTAAATTAACCCGAGTAAAAATTCATAACAAGGCATCATTCCACACGAATTTAAAATATCACCAGACTTTCCTAAAAAATAGGGGATATTTTTTACTTATCGTGTCGTTCTGAGTAACCCACTTCTATCCATTGAAGAAATAACTTTGTATTTATAGACATCACCGAACTTCGGTGTGCGTGAATGGTAATGCGCAATTGCTTGCGCCAAATCCTGCGTTTCATCAATGTGACCGCGTAAAATCCAGGCCGATACACCAACATTGGTGCAAGGATCATCACGAACCCATTTACGCGCTGTGGCTTCGCTTACGCCCCACTGACGGGATAATTCAGGCATCCAGATCGTGTTGATCTGCATTGGTCCTAAATCAAAGCTGCCATTATCATTTGGCCCGACTTCCTGACCGACCTGACCGCCCTCGACCTGATAAATGCCCAGCAAAACAGCAGGCGGAATGCTGTATGTTTGAGATGCCAGAAAAAAGCAGGCTGCTAATATTTTACCCATGGGTCACACCCTTTATAATTTCTCGACGCAATTCCATTACGACTTCGTGAAGAACGACATCGGGTTATATGAACCCTCGTCTTCGCCGTCACCATCTTCATCATCATTCTGATACTGATAATCATCGATTGCAACTGGTTCTGCAACAACATCACGCGGCGCCTCTTTTGCAGGCGAGTCGCCCGAAGCGAACATAGACATTGGCGAAGCGCCTGTATCAGGGGCCGCCATCGGCGCTGTTTCTGGTGCCGGCGGAGGTGCCATCGGCGCTTGTGCCACAGGCTCCGGCGCAGATTGCAGCACAGGTGCCGCGGGCTGGGCTTGTGGCTTGGTCACAGACGCACCGCCCAAAATAGATTTGTTATGGCGGCTGCCTGCCAGAATTTCGATCATGGCGGCTCTGGTATCAAACGCCTTCCAGACACCATCCATCGGCATCATGCCGCCGCCCTCTTCGGACATACGGGCACGCTCCATGTCATCCATAGACATCAGACGAATTTTTTCCGCGCGGTGGCACTCTACGTAGATATCAACGAGAGATTGCAATACACCCAGCGCATAAATTTTATCATCTTTATTCTGGCCTGCGATTTCAGTAGCGCGCGCCACAAGAATATCACCGACTTCCTGCACCAGCTTTGTATCTTGTCTGCCGAATGAGAAAGAAGCGATCGCATTAACGAGCGGGCCCATAATATTTACGTAGCGAATACTGATCTGGTCTTCATCCTGCAAGACATCGCCTGCACGAATATTTTCAAGGCGCGCCGTATTCTCGCCGACAGGCGCGAAACTATCTGCAAATGTCAGCGCCGCTTCCATCGCTTTGATCATGCGTTTTACGTCATTATCGGATGGCGGTTTGCCTGTTTGTCTATAGAAAGATGCAATGACAGGCGTGACAACACCTGCCAGCGCCAATCGGCCTGCGTCAGCGCTCTCGGAGCTTGCGGTTAAATCCATCGAAGATGCGAGAGCAATCGCCATATGAACAGATTTATTCAGCAATATTGCCAGATTTTCTGCATCTTCTTGCAGGATAATATCGGCACCGTCGCGCTTGCGGGATGCCACATCAGCAATGGCAGCCATCAAGGGGGCTGCCAGTTTATCAAGTATCTGTGTTTGAAAGGCCGAACGTGCGGACATCAGGGGAACACTCTATTAACGTTACTTACGATCCATTCAGATCGCTGATGAGCTGAGCAAGATCCTGTGCCCGGCCCTGGATAATCTTCACCTCGCCATTCTTGGCGCGATATACAGAAAACGGTGTAACGTTTACCTTCCATGACTGCATAATTGCAAGGTTTCTTTCAACGCCCTGCTCATTAATATCAGCAGAGATCGGCAAAGCTGTCTCATCGCCTGCCAAATGTTCGTACCAGCGTCTTTGCGGATTAGGCACAGCCAGCAAGAATGCAGCTTGTGCTTTTGTATCGGCACGGAAGCCAACAGGGATCATACGCACCTGAACAAGGCCGTTCTCGATGTAGTTTGCGCGTAGGTCATTCATGAACGCGTGACAGTATGGGCATTGCGGATCCATAAAGCTGTACAGGACCGGCGCGCCGTCCCTACCCAGTTTGATCCAGTTTGCACTTTCAACATCATCATATAGCTGCTCTGAGGGTGTTTTGAATTCCTGATTTACAGGCTCGGCTGCGGTCGCGCCGCCACTTAACGCCTGTCTTTCGGCTTCTTCTTCAGCGAAGAATGACAATGTTTCAGCGCCGCTCTGGTCTTGCAGTTCTTTGACCTGACGCAGTGTTACCATTTTACCGTCACGGTCGAACAGAACACCCATTACAAAAGCCTGACCGTCTTTGGTCACATAGAAATACTGTTCCTGACCGCCTTTAATCGCGATCCAGCCATCAAGGCCGTTTTGCTGTCCCAAGTAACGCAGCTGCGCACCTTCATCTTTCAAGTTTTGGATTGGCGGCGGCAGAGGCGGTGTGCCTTGCGCCAATGCAGGTGTTGCCTGCAGTAGGAAGAGTGCCAGAAAGAGAAATTTCACAAAGTGGTGTCGCATAATTGCATCCTTTTGTTTTTCGGCCCCATATTAAGGATCGCCGCTTAAATAAACAAGATTAAAACGCCTGTGTAGCCGTATAGTCGATGATTAGAGATCTCGCCATTGGCGTAAAACCCGACTAAGGGTATATCCCCGATCACTTCCTGTACGAGCCCCAGCTCGCCGTTCGTTTCGTCGCCGAAATCAGACATTGTCCGTGCTACGCAGGAAATATAGATCGCCCCGCGCGGCGCAAACTTGCCTTGATCGGCTATGACACGCTGTCGGATATCCAGCAAGGCACGCGACAGATCAGCTTTGACTGTTTCATCATCGCGGTGCACGAACATCATCCGCTCACCGTTTTGTACTTGCTGGGCAACAGCTATCCATCCGTTTTCGGGATCAATGCCGATTGCGTTACGTACTAAATAATCTTTTGTGTCTGCGCCCGACACAGGGAAGGCCACATGTACCTCTCCCTGAAAAGCATCCAGCTCACCATTTTCGGCCAGCATGATATCGGCAGATTCAAATGAAACGTCGTTGCCTGACTTTAATGTCGCCATGGCGCGCAGATCATCAGCAAAAACCTCAAAGGCCGGACGACCATCAAGCTCCATGATGATATTATCTTCAGATTTGGTAATGATATGCGTATCACCAATCGGCGCGCAGCCTTGCGAGACAACTGTTGCCACCGGCACATCCTGCGATAATGCCAGCCCTGAAATACCGCCCTGCATCAGATCATCGGCAATATGAAGATGCGCCGAGCGGGATGAAGACATCCCTCCGACAACAAATCCTTCGGATATCTGGCCGAGCTGGCTAAGAATAGACATGGGATCCATCTCTGAGATCGGATCACCGTGAACAATCAACGTTGCGGCTTCGTGTTCATCTGAAAAGCCTTCCAGTATCTTGCGTGCGGCATCGATACTGAAATCGACGGCAGGGAATACCGCAAAGCTGTCTTTGGGAAATCTGCCAATCATGGCGCTGATAGCCGGGGCATCAATACAGGAAACGCCTGTCCCGCAAACGCCAAGGCCCACAGCCCCGATCCAGTGATCAACACCTGTCACCGTACGGAATAATCCCAAGATGCTCTGCGCGTGCTCGACCAGTGTGTCGGTCATGTATATAAAACCGATGTTAAAGCCGTCGCCTTCCGTGCGTGCTTTTTCAAGGTCTTCCAGCACCGCGCGTGACGTATCACGCCAGTCGGTTCCGACGGCAAAGCTGCTGGCAAATATTTGTGAAGTATGTAAAGGCATTCGGATCTTGGTTGCGTATAAAAACGAAAGTATAACGTGGTTTATTGTACGGGAACAGGATTAACATAGCGTTGAATTCGCATATGCAAAAATTGGCACTGGAAAATCGCGATAAATGCGCGTAAAAAGTTGTCTGCAATTCAAATAAGAACAAGAAATTTTGCAACGGTAAGGAGATACACATGCAAACATTTAAACTTGGATTACTGGTTGGCACAGCCGTTATCGGTCTGACATTCGCATCACAGTACGGTTACGCCAATGATCACGCAGAAGCTGCCGAAGCGCAGGTTGCTGTTGAAGCAGAAGTACAGGCTGAAACTGACGCTACACTGACAGAACAAGCTGCTGATATGGCCGAAGAGTCAGCCGAAGCAACGAGCGAAGCTGTTGAAGACGCTGCCGAGGCGACTGCAGAAACTGCAGAAGATGCCGTTGAAGCCACAGTTGAAACAGACGTCAATGTAGAGACAGAAGTAGAAGCTGAGGGCGATGCCGAAGTTTCTGGCGAGACTACAGAAAAGCTGGAAGTTACTGAAGAAGACGAGCCAGTGGAATTCGAAGGCGACAAGAAAGACCCGGCTGCTGAAGGTAAGCGCTGGTGGGGTCGTCCTTACTAATCGGTAAGCGATAGAATTAGAAACGGGGCTATATGGCCCCGTTTTTTTAAGCGATTTTTAAAGCCATGCCTTTGGCTTCAAGCTTTTCCTGCGCTTCTGCATCCAAATCACCAAAAGGTCTATATTCCCAGGCCTTGATGTCGGCCTCGAAATCCTTGTGATAGCAATATGCGCCTGTTTCCAGATTATAAGCCGCCGAGGTAATCGGTGCGCGCGTGAATATCTCGGGCGGTGTTACAGGTTTTTCAGTAAAAGTCACGTCAACCAAATGCCCCTTGCCTTCTACCATAACGATTGCGGTTACCTGCATACAGACACCTATATTGGTGCCGGCATGAATTTTCATGTTGTCCGCATCCCATGACACGTCAGGATTATAGGGCATCATGCGTCCCATATTGTATTCGATAGCCTCATCGATTTCCTGACGCTCTTTGTAACTATAAGCTTCCATGCCACGCTGTTTCTGAACTTTCTGCGCGAGCTTTACCATCTCGGGATTACAAATCATCATATCAGTGTCGCGCGGCGCTTCGCCCTGATAGAGAGAATTAAAAATACCGCCGAATACAAATCCATTACTGCATTCACGCCCCATTTTTGCTTCTGCGCCTGTAATAGCATCATAGAGCTGCCCTACCAAGGCAGGCATTTTTATACCGGCCGGCGGCTGATCACTAGTGATAAAGTCATTGAATTCATGAAGAAGCTGCATTGGATACTCTTTGGTTATGACTCTTATACTTTACTTGATAACTCTTAACCCAATCTTAGCACCGCGTTCGGCTGCTGTTTCGGGTTTGTCAGCAAAACCTTCAGGATTGCGTTGATATAAATTTCTTTCTGTGTCGCGATGGTAATGAAACACAGCGCGTTCAAAATCATAAACAATCGCACTGGTCGGACGCTGTGCGTGCATGCGGATAATCTCGACAGGGCTTGGCATCACATCGGAAATCGTGAAATCAATATTCTGGATACAGCCGTAATTACCGCTGGCTTGGGCATGGGGCGTCGGTATGCCGTTTGACTTGGCATAAAATAAATCCGATAGATTAAGATCAAACGGATAGCCCTGCATCGCGACCCAATGCGCGACGCTGTCTACAATCTCGGTATTTTCCTTGATATCGTGATAGCTGGACGCTTCGGAAAATTTAGCCTCTAAAGCTATGGCCAGCTTTTCAGCCAGTTCGGGATAGTGAAGACCCATGCGCATATAAAAAGGATGTATGCCTGCGCGCAAATCTTCGAACATAGGGCCTGTCAGATAGCCGCCCGCCATGCCTTTTGCACCTTCGGATGCTTTGATCTCATCATAAATTTCGTGAAATAGCGCAGGAATCTGTATCCCTGCAGGGGACGTAGCGGAGGTGATAATATCGCTTTCGCGTATTGTAACGCTATCGGTCATAAGAACTCCTTACATCGCGTCTATGACAGGGTGTTCTTATACCGTTATGTAAATAAAGTCAAGATTAGAATACGTCTAAAATCTTGCACACACTATTCATGTTGCTATTCTTGCTATCGGTTACTATGTATTACGCGCAAAGTATCAGACAAAGCAAAATTAAAGAGGCGAATATGGACGCAATTGCTGAACAGATCACGGTTCCTGAATTTCAAGAGCTCTGGGTTCAAACCAAAGATGTATGGGAACATGGTTTTATGGGCGTGAATATCAGCGCCATTATTGTGTCTTTGCTGATTTTCGGTGCGTTTCTTCTGATCCGCGGCATCTTCAGTAAATATATTCTCAGCCGTCTACAAAAATGGGCCGCGCGCACAGATGTCAGTGTCGATGATAAAATCGTCAATGCGCTCATTCCGCCGATCCGCTTTATTCCCGTTATCATGGGCGTCTTCTTTGCCGCTCAATATGCAGAGCTTGATGCCGCGCTGGGTGAATATTTCTCGCGTATCGTGCGCTCCATGATTGCCTTTACCATTTTCTGGGGTATCCACCGCGCGCTGGAGCCTATGAGTCACCTTATGCGTGGCATGGAAAAAATGCTGACCAGCATGATGGTGCAGTGGATTTTCAAAGTACTGAAAGTTCTGGTCGTCTTTATTGGCGGTGCGGTTGTTCTTGAAATCTGGGGTATCGAGGTTGGGCCGCTGCTGGCAGGTCTTGGTCTATTCGGTGCGGCTGTGGCGCTGGGCGCGCAGGATCTATTTAAAAACCTGATTGGCGGTATGACCATTATCGCAGAAAAGCGCTTCCATATCGGCGACTGGATTAAGGTTGATGGTGTCGTCGAGGGCACAGTTGAAGATATCGGGTTCCGCTCCACCAAAGTGCGCCGCTTTGATAAAGCACCTGTTCACGTGCCTAACGCGCATCTTTCCGATGCGGCAGTGACCAATTTTACCCGTATGTCCCATCGCCGTATTTACTGGATGATCGGTGTTGAATACCGCACCACGACAGAGCAATTAAAAACCATTCGTGACGGCATTATTAACTACCTTAATAAACATGAAGATGTCTTTGACCTGGATGTCACAAACTTCGTGCGTGTCGACAGCTTTGGCGCATCGTCGATCGATATTATGGTCTATTGCTTTACCAAGACGACAGTCTGGGGTGAATGGCTGGAAATTAAAGAGAGCCTTGCCTTCGAGATCAAAAAAATTGTCGAAAAAGACGCGAAGACAGGTTTTGCGTTCCCATCACAATCCATCTATGTCGAAAGTCTACCTCAGGACATGCCCGAAATGTTCGTGCCTCCTTCAGGTGGCAACGGTGGTGCTAAAGCAAAGAAAAAGGCCGCCTAGAGTTTAAGGCGCAATGCGAGGTTTTATACAACGCTCTTGAGCAACGTGCTCTAAACATGGTGGCGGCTGCCAGCCTTGTATAATCTGCTGTATATGCGGATAAGCAGCAAAATTACACGGTTCAGGCAATAACAAATATGTCTCGTGGCCATCACAAATAACATCAACCAACTTGTTTATTTTTGTAATCAGCTTCTTTTGCTCTTTTGATGTGTAGCTGTCATCTAATGTCGGCCAATCAATTAGCGCATGTAATAATTTTCGTGGTGGGACTTGCGGCAATTCTTTTACAGCCTGTAGCGCCTCAAAACTTTCCGGCTGTTGCATATTTGTGTAAGGGACGCCGTTCCAACCCTGCGGCGTGAACCAGCCATTAAATGTTACACGCGCGAGGTAACCATCTTCACCAATCACATAAGGCGGTACATCAAGCCCAAGTAAGGACGTAGAGAATGTTTTGCGAACAAATTCATGGATAGCTTTCCGCGCCGCCATATCTTGTCGCACCCAATCCAGAACCTGATCTGCAATATCCTGATCGCGGATAACAAAGAGTGAATAGCTTATTTTTGACGGCAGGCTGTCTTCTTTTTGGCGTGTTGCCAAAGATAAAAATAAATCTCTCATAACCTAATCCCTGTTTATAATTATAGATTTTCTATAGCCTAAAATATTTTGCAATGCAAATTGCCATAGTCCCTTTTAAAACCTTGCGGTAGAGCCGTTAAATTGCTAAGTAGGCATCAGAAATTCCAAGGAGAGCGCCATGTCTAAAATCAAAAGAGAACACTGGAAAATTGAAAATCTGAGCTGGAAAAAGCTGGATCCGTCAAAAGTATCGGCTGACCTTTTGAAAGTCGTAAAAGCTGCCGCGCTGGTTGAATATAACGCCGAAGCTTACGCTGACTACCTGTGCAAAGTGTTCCATGATGACGAAGACTTTCAGGCGATTGCCCGCGAATGGGCGATTGAAGAAGTTCAGCACGGTCAGGCGCTGGGTCAGTGGGCGGAGCGCATCGACCCGTCATGGGATCTGGAAGTGGCCATGGCAAAATTCCGTGAAGGCTATGTTCCCGATCATTTCATGAGTGAAGACGAAGCATCCGTGCGCGGTTCACGCAGTGGTGAGATGGTCGCCCGCTGTATGGTGGAAATTGGTACATCAAGCTATTACAGCGCGATTGGCGATTCAACCGAAGAGCCTGTGCTGAAGGAAATTTGCAAGCACATCGCGGCTGACGAGTTCAAACATTACAAGCTTTTCTACGATACCCTGAACAAATATATTGATCAGGAAGGCCTATCCCGTATAAAGCGCTTGAAAATTGCGCTTGGCCGTATTGCAGAGAGTGAAGATGACGAGCTGTCTTATGCATTTTTTGCTGCCAATGCCAATGACAATGATGATTACGACCGCAAAACATATAACCGTGCTTACATGGAACGTGCCTATAGTTACTACCAGTTCAAGCATATGGATCGCGTAGTTGGCATGGTGTTCAAGGCGTGTGGTTTCAAACCCCACACAACCCCACACAAAATCGTCACAAAACTGGCCTGGATGAAAATCCAGTCAGAATCCAAACATATCCGTAAAATGGCTGCTTAAAACGTGATGCGCATGGTGTAGGTGCCGACATAGGTGCCTTCTACCTGATTGGCATCAAATATCAAACGTGCACCAGCATAGACACGGCCTGTATTGGCAGTATTGGTAACTTTGATCGTCTTGATCATACCCTGACCATTTTTAAAAACACCTGTAACACCTGTGATGCCCGATTTTGCCTTTAGCAGAATAGATTTACAGATCAGCGTTTTGCTGCTCGCACCGCCGCCTGAAATCGTCAGAGGAATAGATGCGCCGCCTTGAAATGTTGGAATACTTAACGTAAATGTCGCGCTTTTTGGGGCACTGATCAATGCCGTACCGGCTGTCGCGCCGCCGATTGTAAAGCCTTTGGAAATACTTGCTGTAGAGCCTGACTTAATCAGAAAAGAACCTGTGCCCGCAATTGCGAATGAACCAAAGTTCAAATCCTGAAACCCGCCTTCTTGAATATTCAGCGGGTTCACAATTTTTGCCGTCACATTCATGGTATCCGCAGCAGTTGCCTGCGCGAATGCGTCACCGACTACATATGGATTGGGAACAAACGCACTCAGCGTCACTGCAACGGCGCCGACTTTCGCAGTCGCCTTGCTACTCCTTGCTACTCTAATCATGCGATTAACAGCTTCTCTGTTAATTTAAGTTGTCTTTTCAGGGTACTTTATTTATCCGCAATGGTCAATGAGAGAGGAGTCCGAGGGAACGGCATCCTGCTAAAAAACTTCCGTTTTTTTGCGTCTGGTGGTAAAAATCTGTATTATCATTTTTGTATAAGGACAATACTTATGAAAAAGATTATTTTCGTGCTTGCTTTGCTGGCTATGACCATTGGAATTTCAGCTTGTAATACAGTTGAAGGTTTGGGTCGTGATGTTGAGGTTGCCGGCGAAAAGATCCAGAACCTTTAATATTTAAGGAGACAACTATGTCTATGAAAACAACAATTCTTACATTCGCTTTTGCATTACTGGTTCTGCCGACAGCAGGGTACACAGCAGAAGATAATGGCGGCTTCGGCGCGTCATTTGCCAATGAAGGTCATGCGGGCTTTGAAACACCGCTAGCCTATGAAGAGACAGCGAACGATATCGTACTTGATGGTTCTGCCCTACAAGATATCGAACCTGCTGCAGGTGAAGAGCTAAGCACGGATGCGGAAATCATGCATGATGAAATTCACATGGATGAAACACCTGCAGAAACAGTAATCGAAGATATCGCCGAATAAAATGCTCTTTCATCGCGAGACAGATAAAACTCCCGAGCCGAAAGATAAGTTTCACTGGGAAGCCATGCTACGCGGTCAGGTTCTGGCCGCGACGTCTTTCAAGTTTGTGAACTATATCAATATCGCCGATCAAAAAGCGCAGGCGATGATTATCCTGAATTCAATCCTGATCCCTGTGACCTTAGGCTGGGTAGGTAAGGCTGATTTCGGCGTTCCTGCAACGATTTCAATTCTAACGGCCTTTGCCAGTATTTTTGCCGCGATATTGTGTATCTATCCCAAGCGCCGCAACGGCTCTAAGCCCGATGGCACATATAATCTGCTGCATTTCGGGGATATCGGCCGCATGAAGGAAGAAAAATATCTGGAGCTGATCAATCCGATCTTTAATGATCTGAACCAGCTATCCGAAGAGGCGCTCAAAGATCTGCACGATATTGCACGTCGAGTGATTATTCCCAAATTCTTCTGGCTGAAAATTTCCTATGGCGCGTTTTTTGCGGGCAATCTGATTGCCGTTCTGGTCACGCTGTTCTCGATTTGGACAGGTGATGCGCATTTTCCGCACGCCGAATAAAATCTGCCTTTAGATTTTAGGCAGATTACCCTTTGCCAGTCTTTCCTTGATCAGATACTCGCGACCCACTTTGATGCGGTAATCGCTGTCGTAACTAATGATATCGGCTGTCGCGTATGTCGCATGGAAGTCCTTAGGGATGTAAGAGCCTGTCCCCACTCCATCCAGCGGCGCTTTGGCCTTGGCCATCATGTCACATTTTTCAGGATTAAAGCCGGATGAGCCAAAGATTTTTACATTCGGAAACCCTGCCTGATCCAGCGCCTCGCGGAAGGCAAAGATCGCGGCAATACTAACGCCTTCGCCATAGAGCGTTTTCAGCTGCTTGTCATTCCAATGCTCTGTCATCATGTGCGGCGCGAATTTGCGGATAACGTCATGGGATTTATCATTATCCAGACCTTCCAGATAACGCGCGCCGTTGGTATCAAGTCGGAAGCCCAATTCACCTGAGTCGGCTTCAGCAGGGAATGCTTTACACACTTCGATGGCATCCGTGATTTCTTTACCGAAATAATCGTTTAGCACAATAAAGGCTTTTTCTGCATGATCACGGCGATAGGCTTGCGCGGCCAATAATGTTGAATCGTAATAGCCGATTGTCGCGTGGTTCATTGTGCCTGTGCCTTTTGGCTGACCAAAGAAATGGGATGTGGCGTGGCTCGCGCCATTTACAAAGCCTTTAGCGCCCTGCGCCTTGGCGGCATTCCCGCCCACAGCGGCGGCGTAATCCATCATTTCCTGCATTTCCGTGCCTGCGCAGTGACGCGCGCCCATGGCAATGAAAGCCACATCAGGCAAGGCAATCGCACATTTATAAGCATCAAGGGCAGCCACCTGCGTTGCGCCAAGCTTCTGGTTAAAGAAGGTTTCGCATTCAGCAAGCTTGCTCAGCGGACC
>DUBU01000038.1:52052-55008 GCA_012960155.1 Micavibrio sp.
GCTTAAAATTGGATTCAAATTCAACATCAAAGCCGCCCTTACGCGCAACTTCCTTGAGCCACCCGACCGCCATTTCAGGGGCGAACATCACAGGCGTACGCTGGAATACCGCGTATTCAACAATCACATCACCATCATTTTCCACCATCACGCGTGTGTTGGTGAAATAGCTATCCGTCCAGCGCTCGATATCGTCGCGGTCGGTTGTCAGTGTGTTGTATAGCGTGCGCAATTGTTCAGTCATGTGTCTCTCCCTGTCATATGAGGCGGGTTTTAAAGTTTTACTTTTTTTCTTAATTGTCGTAACTGTTCAACAGTTAAGCAAAATTATGTCTATATGCAAGCGCAAACATGACACAGACAACAGAGCATAAAAAACAGGTGGCGATATTCGGGGGGTCTTTTAACCCGCCGCATTACGGGCATTTTGTAGCTGCGTTTTACGCGCGTCACTACCTTGATCTGGACGAAGTATGGATGCTGGTAACGCCGCAAAACCCGCATAAAGACCCTAATTCCTACGCCCCGCTCGAAGATCGTATGCAGCTGTGCCGTATTATGGCTGACGGTCACCCTTGGCTGATCCCGATCGATATTGAAAAGGATATGGAGACAACCGAAACCGCGAATACACTGCGCACCCTGACGGCGCAAAATCCCGATATTGAATTCACATGGGTGATGGGCGCAGATAACCTCACCAATTTCCACCGCTGGTCAAACTGGGAAGAGATTATCGAGAATTACAAAATGCTGATCCTGTCGCGCCCGGGCGAAGGCGATGCGGCCATGCAAAGCCCTGCCGCGCGTTATGCCAGACATTTGCACGTCAAAGACCCGCTGGATATGCGCGGCCGTGAAAACGGATGGACATTTGTGAATGTCGAGAAATTCGATATCTCCTCCAGCGATATTCTGCGCCGTATGCGCGCAGGCGAACGCAACATCAAAGAGCTGTTCGAAAAAGTCGAAAAACATATGTTAGAGCGCGGTTTGTTCGGCCTCACAGAAAAGCCTGCAACGCCACCGCCGCAGGCTTCCCGATCATTTGATCCTAAATAAAGCTTCTTAAGCGACCTTTTCGCCGTTATGGCCGTTGCCATTGCTTTCCGGAATAGGCAGCAGATGATTAACGCTCTCGTCACGGTGCTTTTTCAGATATTTCATGAATGGCGTGCCGCCTGTACCAACATCGACAGGGTTGCCGTCTGCGCCGCGTGCTTGTTTGTTAATGTAATTGGCGGCGTATTCGAGGTGGCGCGTACGGAATCGCTGCACATGGCCGATAATCTCGTTATACAGCATGGTCAGCTCAGGATTGCCTGACGCTTGCACAAATTTACGCAGTTCGCTGTTCTCGCGCACATCTTCGATAAATTTGCGGTGGCGCGGCGGACGGTATTCATGCAGCTCGTCCAGATATTCACGCAGCGGGTCGTTATCATGTTCGATGCCTAAAAACGCATCCATGGTTGGTACGATCGAGCTTTGTGAACCTGTCTGGCCGCGGAAGGATTGCGGCTTGCCGTCATATTTATCAACGCCTTCATAAATCAGGCCTTCAGGCATGGCAGGGTTACCTTTCCAGCCGTGAATGTAAGGGCGCACGCGATTGTAATACATATACGGGTCGCATTTATCAGGCATCTTATCAAAGACAGGATTGATGTGTTCCCACGCATCGCGGATTTTGGCCAGCCCGGCAACAACGCCGCCCATATCTTTGCTTTTAACGGCATCAATTACACTTGGAATGGTTGCAAGCGCAGGGCCTGCTTTGGCTTCGATTTCGATATGAATCATAATGAACCAGTTTTCATCCTGACCGTCGATGAAGTTCTGGATGACCCAGATATTCTCGCATTCAATCGGGCCGTCTTGATCCAGCTTACCCCAGTTATCCAGCGTATAGGCCGTATATGGTAGCAGCGGGTATTGGCCGATTTTATCTGCCAGCTTACAGTAAGGCACGGCAATATTGCGCGGCAGCTTCAGCGGTACATTGCCTTCTTCGCCCCAGACATAGGACTGCACAATAAAAGAGTAATGTACCATCAACATACGCAGCTGCGCATCGTCCAGATGCGGCAGATGCTTATCCATGTCAATTTCAGGCAGCTGATCAAGGAACACCTGCACGCGGCCTGCCGTGATGTAATCAGACAGATGTTTGCCCGCCCGCAAGATCGGCGCGAAGTCTTCGGGCAATGTGACCTTGTCCATATCATGGGGCGTTAGAAAACCGCGATCTGCGGTGATATCGTAATCGGAAATATTCAGCATCTTTTTCTCCCTGCTAATGCTTATTATGATTTTCTGGATGAAAATCTAGCAGGGAAGTATACGACCGAAAAGAGGGTAATTATTGTGCGTCGCCGCCAGCTGTGACAGGCTTTGGAAGCAATAACCAGTAGCGGCCTTTGGATTTCATCATGCCCGCCATATGTTCGGCGCGATCACCATAGCCCCAGAACACATCACCACGCACAGCACCGCGAATAGCGCCGCCCGTATCTTGCGCGACCATCAGTTTTTGTAATGGCGCTTCGCCTTCTACAGGCGGGGCAATATCAACCCAGAGCGGCGTGCCGTATGGCACCATCGTGCGATCAACCGCAAGGGAGCGCTCAGGCGTTAAGGTCAGGCCTTCCCCGCCGACAGGGCCATCTGTATCCAGTTCACGGAAGAAGACATATGATTTATTGGTGTTCATGATCTCATCCGCTTGATCAGGATGCGCCTGCAACCAGGCACGGATGCTTTGCAGGGAGACTTCTTCCTTGGTCAGTTCGCCGCGGGCAATTAATTCGCGGCCAATGGCATAATACGGATGACCGTTCTGGCCTGCGTAGCCCACGCGTGTATCCGTGCCGTCATTCATGGCCACAACGCCTGAACCTTGAATATGCAAGAAGAACGACGCGACGGGATCATCCACCCAGACCAGCACCTTATC
>DUBU01000039.1:0-67330 GCA_012960155.1 Micavibrio sp.
CAGCGATCTCTGCACGAATTTTCTCGATAGCCTTTTCGCGTTTTGCTTCATCAAGATCTTCGGCGATCTCTTCTTTTACGCGCATTTCCAAGTTACCACCCAGCTGGATATCCGTACCTCGACCGGCCATGTTTGTGGCGATCGTAACGGCATTTGGGCGGCCGGCTTGTGAAACAATATAAGCTTCGCGCTCATGGTGGCGGGCGTTCAGCACGTTATGCTTAACTTTCGCCTTGGTAAGCATGGCAGAGAGCTTCTCTGATTTCTCGATTGATGTCGTGCCAACCAGAACAGGCTGCTTGCGTTCCTGACATTGCTTAATAACATCAAGGATAGCTTGTTCTTTCTCAGCCAGGTTTTTATAAATCTGGTCATCATTATCAATACGGGCAATCGGAACATGCGTTGGAATTTCAACGACATCCAGATTGTAGATATCTGCAAATTCCGTAGCTTCCGTCATTGCCGTACCGGTCATACCGCCCAGCTTTGGATACATACGGAAGTAATTCTGGAACGTGATAGAGGCAAGCGTCTGGTTCTCGTTCTGGATCGTCGCACCTTCTTTGGCTTCCAAAGCCTGATGCAAACCGTCGGAGAAGCGGCGGCCTTCCATCATACGACCAGTGAACTCATCAATGATGATCACTTTGCTGTCTTTAACGATGTAATCCTTGTCAAGGAAGAACAGCTTGTGCGCACGCAGCGCTTGGTTGACGTGATGAACCAATGCGATGTTTTGTGCATCGTACAGATTACCTTCAGTCAGAAGACCTGCTTCTTTCAGAAGCTGCTCAACATGCTCTGTACCGTCATCTGTAAAAGTGACAGTCTTCATTTTCTCGTCGAGTTCGTAATCAGATTGTTCCAGATATGGAATGATCTTGTTTACGCCGACATAAAGGTCGGATGAGTTCTCGGAAGGCCCTGAAATGATCAGAGGTGTTCTGGCTTCGTCAATCAAAATAGAGTCAACTTCGTCGACAATCGCAAAATTGAAGTCACGCTGAACCATCATGTTCAACTGATACTTCATGTTATCGCGCAGGTAATCAAAACCGAATTCGTTGTTTGTACCATATGTGATGTCTGCGGCGTAAGCGGCTTTGCGCTCTTCATCGCTTAGGTCATTCGTAATGCAGCCGACAGACAGACCAAGGAAGTTATAGACTTGCGCCATCCATTCGGAGTCACGCTTGGCCAGATAGTCGTTAACAGTAACAACGTGAACGCCTTTGCCTGATAGCGCGTTAAGGTAAACGGGCAGGGTTGCCACGAGTGTTTTACCTTCACCTGTTTTCATTTCGGCGATCTTGCCTTGGTGCAGTGTCATGCCACCGACGAGCTGCACATCATAATGGCGCTGTCCCAGAGTGCGCTTGGCGCCTTCGCGAACAACCGCGAACGCTTCGTGCATGATGTCATCCAGTGATGCGCCTTCTTCAAGACGTCTACGGAAATCATCAGTACAGGCACGCAGCTCTGTGTCACTCATTTTTTCGTAAGTAGGCTCTAGCGCGTTGATCGGGTCGATGTGTTTGTACAGGCCTTTTAAAACGCGCTCGTTACTGGAGCCGAAAATCTTTGTCGCTAGGTTAAGCATAATGTCCTTCAAACTTTTATTATCCTGTCTGATATAAGCGGTAGCACGCTATACGTCAATGCAAAGCATATAACTAATCCATAGACCCTTTTGCGGGGATATTGAAATGAAAAAAGCCTTTATTAAATAAATTGCAGACGATAGAGTCTGAGTCGCAGTTTTTATTGTGATTCTTTTAATTCCAGACAGACTATCTCAGTCTACCATTAAGTGAGGAAAATATGGCTAAAGAAGAAATCAAACAGGAAGAAAACAAAGGCGGTGCAGGCCTTTGGATCGCGCTTGCTGTTGTTGCCGTTGCACTGGCCGTTGGCGCCTTTGTGATGACAAAGAACGGTGTTGCCGAAACAGAAACCGATAAGTCCGAGATTACAGCCTCTGCTGAAGGTCAGGAAGGCGAAGAGCCTATGATCAAGCTGGGTAACCCGGTTGTTGCGGTTGTGAACCAGGAAGAAATCAAGCGTAGTGACGTGTTCACATTCATCAGCAGCTTGCCAGAGCAAGTACGTGCGATGCCAATCGAGAGCCTGTTCCCAATGGCGCTTGAGCAAGTGATCAACAACAAACTTGTAACAACAAAAGCAAGCAGCGCAAATCTGGAAAATGATCCTGAAGTTGAGCAGCTAGTTGCGCAAAACAAAGAACAGATCATCCGAAACGTATATCTTGAGCGTCAGGTTAATGAAAGAGTGACACAGAAGAAGCTTCTGGACTCTTACAACGAACTGCTGGCTCAGATCGGTGATGTTCAGGAAACAAAAGCAAGCCACATTCTGGTTGAAACAGAAGAAGAAGCGCGCGAAGTTGTGAAGCAACTGGACGAAGGTGCTGACTTCGCTGAACTCGCAAAAGAAAAATCAACAGGTCCTTCTGCTGAAGCAGGCGGCGATCTGGGTTACTTTGCGAAGAACGAAATGGTTCCTGAATTTGCAGAAGCTGCATTCGCTTTGGATCCAGGCGCATACTCTAAAGATCCAGTGCAAACACAATTCGGTTGGCACGTGATCAAGGTTGAAGAGCGCCGTAAGCGTCCTGAGCCTGAATTCGAACTGGTTAAGCCACAACTGGAAGCACAGCTGCGTCAGCAAATCCTGACAGAGCTGGTTCAGGAATGGCAAGAAGACGCCAAGATCAGCAAATTTGATATTAACGGCGAGCCCGTTCAGAACTAATTCTGATACTAAGCTTTTTTAAAAACCGCAGTTTTAGGGCTGCGGTTTTTTTATGCCTAAGTTATAAAGGTGGAGTACAAAGGAACGGTAATGGTTAAATTTATTCAAAAGAAGATTGGTTGTGCCGAAGCGTTGGAGCTTCCGCCCCCTGAATGCCCGCAAAAGCGCGTTGTCTTTGTGGTGGCCGCAGCCATAATCGATACAGATGGCCGTATTCTGATTGCGCAGCGCCCCGAAGGCAAAGCTATGGCAGGACTATGGGAGTTTCCAGGTGGTAAAGTCGGTGGCGATGAAACACCTGAATTTGCCTTGATGCGCGAATTAAAAGAAGAGCTGGATATTGATACACGCCCGTGTTGCTTCTCGCCGATTGCTTTTGCCTCCCATGATTATGATGATTTCCATCTCATGATGCCTTTATTTGTGTGCCGTGTCTGGAAAGGCCAGCCAAAAGGCAAGGAAGGCCAGAAATTCAAATGGGTGCATAAACATGAGCTATTTGATTACGAAATGCCTGAAGCGGATATCCCGTTGGTCACACAAATACAGGACCTTCTATGAGCGGCTACGTCTATGAGCTAAAGCAATATTATGCAAGCCGTGCAGGGCGCATGGTCAGGCGGTTGCTGCAGGCTTATATCCATGACTTCTGGCCTGATGTGAAGGGTAAACGTATTCTGGGTTACGGCTATGCTGTGCCGTTTCTAAAAGCATTACAGGATGACGCCGTGCAGGTTTTTGGCCTCATGCCTGCGGGCGGCGGCGTTCATCACTGGCAACAAAAAGGCGTCAACAAGGTTGCTGTTACGTTAGAAGATTTTATTCCGCTGGAAACCGAGTCTGTAGACTTAATCCTGATCACACACGGTCTGGAATTTTCCACAGCGCCAGAAGAAATGCTCGCCGAAATGTGGCGTGTGTTGAAAAGTAACGGCCGCATGATTGTCGTCGTGCCAAACCGACTAGGCATGTGGGCTAGGGTAGAGCACACACCGTTCGGTCATGGTAAGCCTTATACCAGCACGCAGCTAACTGGCTTGTTGAACAAAGCGCTGTTTGTTTGTGAGCGTAAGAATAGGGCGCTGTTTATGCCGCCCTTTAAATCCTTTTTGGTGTTACGTACTGCCTATGCGATGGAAAGCTTTGGTAAGTATATATTTCCGGGGCTTTCAGGCGTGCACGTCTTTGAAGTTTCAAAGCAGGTTTATGCGGGCGCACTTAAACAAGAAACCAAGAAAGCACAAGGCCGTCGTATTCTGGTCGCAGATTCTGTTGGTACTTAAGTATAGAGTTGCGCTTTTCTTTTGATTTTATTTCGCAGTCGCGTTATGACCTTTGCATGGCTAAATCTGTCGACAATATACGCAAACAAATTGATGGCATGGATGACAAAATCCATGACCTGCTGATGCAACGTGCTGAGCTGGTTTTGAAAATCGGTGAGGAAAAGCGCAAGAGTCAGGTGCAAATCATTCAGCCTGATCGCGAGATCCTGATGATCCGTCGTTTGTTGGAACGTCACAAAGGCCCATTGCCGAAAGAGGCTGTGGTGCGTATCTGGCGTGAACTTGTTGGCGCCGTATCACTACTGCAAACAGGTTTGAAAGTGGCTGTCTCAGTTCCTGATGATAGTAATGGTTTGAAGTACTGGGATATGGCGAAAGACTATTTCAGCTCTGTCCTGCCGATGCAGAAATGCACAAACCCGCTCGCGGCTCTTGCTATGGTGCGTGAAGAAGAAGCGACATTCGCTGTACTGCCTTGGCCTGAAGATGACCTGCCACAGCAATGGTGGCCGTTCCTGATGGATGAGGAAAGCGATCGTCCGATGCGTATTTTCGCGCGTCTGCCTTTGGGCGATCTGAACGATAAAGGCTTGAACCCGGAATACCGTGCGCTGGTCGTAGCGAAGCTGAAACCTGAAACATCAGGTGATGATCGTAGCTTCATGGCGCTTGAGTTAGACGCAACGGTAAGCCGTGCACGCATTGTTGAAAAGATGCAGGCTCTGGATATGAAAGTACTCGGCATTCATAGCTGCGCCGCTGCGCGCCCTGACCATAAGCTGCACATCGTGGAGATTGATACATTCATCGATAATCAGGATTCTCGCGTAACAACCTGTCTGGAAAGCTTCCAAGACCCTGAAGCGCGTTGTGTGTGTGTGGGCGGTTATCCCGTTCCCCCTATCTACGGCGATAAGGTCGGAAAGAATGCTATTTAACAAAGTTACTATTATAGGGTTGGGGCTGATCGGCTCCTCGATAGCCCGCATTATTAAGCAGAAAAATCTGGCCAAAACACTGGTTGCCGTCGATGCGAGCAAAGCCGTGTGCGATAAGGTTATGGAGCTTGGTATTGCTGATGAAGCAACTCGCGAAATCCGTAATGGTGTCGCCGATGCCGATCTTGTTATTCTGGCTGTTCCTGTGGGGGCTTGTGGCGCTGTCGCAGAACAAATCCGTTATGCTCTTAAAGACGGCGCGATTGTTACAGATACAGGCTCAGTAAAGGGCACTGTTGTCGAGCAAGTCATGCCGCACCTGAAAGACAACGTGCATTTTGTACCGGCACACCCGATTGCGGGTACCGAGCATTCAGGCCCCGAGGCCGGTTTTACAGAGCTATTCATTGACCGTTGGTGCATCATTACACCGCTGCCAGACAGTGACATTCAAGCCGTTGAAAAAGTAACCGCTCTGTGGGAAGCCTGCGGCTCCCGTATAGAGATTATGGACGTTAAGCGCCACGATCTGGTGCTGGCAATTACATCACACTTGCCGCACCTGATTGCTTACACGATTGTAGGTACGGCCACTGATCTGGAAGAAGATACCAAAGACGACGTCATCAAGTTTTCCGCCTCAGGTTTCAGAGACTTTACCCGTATTGCGGCCTCAGACCCTGTGATGTGGCGTGATGTATTCCTGAACAATAAAGAAGCCGTGCTAGAGATCTTGCAGCGTTTCAATGAAGACCTGACAGGCTTGCAAAAAGCTATCCGTAAAGGAAACGGGCAACAGCTTGAAGATCACTTCACCAAGACGCGAAAAATACGCCGCGAAGTTATTGAAGCTGGTCAAGCGGCGTAGTGTTCAGGTCTTTCCAAGGCCACACAATTTCAGGAAATGTCATGACTTGCAGAGGGCCAGCGTAAAGCTTGCGGTTCTCTAAAATCAGATCGACAGGCATGAAACTCTCACCATTTTCATTCGTGCGCGTTAAACCTGTCAGCACAGTTGCCGAAATAAGAGCTTCTTTGGTTTTGATAAAGCCGCCGAGCTGCAGCCATTGCAAGAAATCCATGTGCCCCTTCACAACAGCTTGAAAACGGCCTTTGGGCTGCAGGTTCTGATCAACGGCCATTAATCCATTGCCTTGAACGCGCAGTGTTTCTTTCTTAAGCTCCAGACTCTCCAGCACAATAGAGCCATTATTCTGGTACCAAACGTGCATGTCTTCTTGCGTTAGTGACTCTGGCAGATATTCAGGCACAATGCCGCTTAAAGTTAAGTAATCCAGTGACCATAGGACAGGGTCGTAAGGCTCGGTAACCTCAAGTCCTTGCGGGAATGTAATTATGATATCCTTACCGGGAATAAAGAAGCTATCGATAGTCAGTTCGGGGACTTCGGCAACATAGCCGTTAGACGCAATACGTCCTTCGAAATTCACTTTCATGGAAAACGGATACCCGCCCATGGATAGGTCTTTGACAAGGACGTGACTGCCGTCCTCACGTAAATCCTCAATGAAGCCGGTGACTTCTTTTTTGACCGCATTGGCATAGTAGAACCAGACGCCTGTATAGGCGCTTGCCAGCAACAAAAAGATGAAGCCGCTTATGTAGCCAATTTTACGCAGCATGATTATGCTTCCTGTGGTCTAGTCGGTGGTACCAGATACTTATTTGTGGCTAAGGCCTCTTGTTGTAAAGCCTCTGTCGTTGTTTCTATCTGGTCTTGTAGAGTTTTTGTGAATGTTTCTGCATCCATGCCTGCGCGAACCGGCGGCATAAACTGGAAGATAACTTTGCCCGGACGCTTGATCCAGCTCTTGCGCGGCCAGAACAGCCCCGTGTTCAGCGCGAGCGGTACAACCGGCATGGATGTTTCTGTATACATGCGTACGATGCCGCTTTTGTAAGGCTTGTCTTTAATCGTTTGCCAGGGATAAACGCGCGTGCCTTGCGGAAAAATCACAATGGCGCGGTTCTCTTCCTTAACGCGTTTGGCACCGTCAACGACCTGATTCATGGCTTCTTTGCCCTGTTTGCGATCAATCGCAATCGGGTTCGTGCGTGCCAAGAAACGCCCCCATAGAGGAATAGACAGAAGCTCTTTTTTTAAAACGATTGCGGGGTCCTTAAACAGGATGTGTAGTTTCATTGTCTCGTAAGGAGATTGGTGCTTGGCGGCAACAATATAGGAGCCGTCTTGCGGCAGGTTCTCGGCACCGCGCACTTCGTAGGTGAGACCCAGAATGTATTTCTCGAAAAAATGTACCGTATAAACAAACGCGTGAATAACAAAGAACACACCTTTACGCGGCAGAAGTAAGCTCGGCAAGCATAGGAGACAGGCTAGTGCCGTGGCCCCGTAAAATACCAGATTGAATATAGTCGAACGCAATAAAATCATAGGACCTTCAGTTTAATCCATGTCAGAAGCGTTTTGTTATATTCATTTAGGGTCAAAAGGCAAGTTTTTAAGCGTGGGCTGTTATCATCGATCGGTACGTAAGTGATATTGGCATCAGGCATAGATCGCTGCATTTCAAGCTTTGCCCGCGGCATATGCGTCTTCGCCGTTAGTAAATAAGCGCTAGCCAAATCATTGGCGCGCATCCAGTCTTTGACCTCATCAGCATTTTCGGAAGTGTTGCGTGCCGCGTGCCCCAGAATAATACAGCAGAACTCAGGGGGCGGCTGTTTGTCCCATAAGGCCAGAAGGTCGCGCTCTGAAACTTGTGTGTTAACGCCTGAAATAAACAAATTGCCTGACTTCCCATCGGCCAACATATCAAGGCCTGCATTTACACGGTGGGGGCCACCTGTCAGCACAATAATGGCTTCCTTCTGTGAGGTCATGGCAGGTGTGGCTTGATTGTGTACAGATAGCGCAAAACCTATTAATCCAGCAAGCCAGCAGAGCAGCAGGATAGATGTTAGAAAAACAATAGATTTCAGAATTCTGAAAAACATTCCTAAACCTGTTTTTTAAGGATGGAGAGCACTGTTCTGCGAGCGGTTGCGAATGCCAATAAGGCAATCAGTAACGGTAAGGCCGCAAGCATAGTCATATGAATATGACCCAGTGAGAAATCGGGCAGTAAATTAATGTCCATATGCCCGTAAATCCATCCAGTTAGTTTCAAGGCAACAGCACCAATGAGAACGCCGAATAAGCCGCCTTTAAAACAGAGGCGCAGCGTATGGTTTTGGAACTGTATCGCTATGTAGTTATCAGGTGCCCCCATGAGGTGCAATAGCTCGACTTCTTTCTTATATTCTGCCATCCGGGCGCGAATAGCACCGGCAATCGCGACAACAACTGTAAAGCCGATCACAAGTGCTAGAATAACGGCGCCCATACGTAGCGCTCCTGTAAATCTGACTAGATCGCTCAGCCATTCTTCATGCGTATCAAGGCGTGCGGCAGGAACAGCAGCTTTAATGTCTCGGCGCAGCTTGTCGAGTAGCTCAGGATGCCCTTCGGCGAGTTTTACCGAGATCAGCGCAGGCATAGGGATTTGTCCTAAGATCACATCTTCACCTAGCCAGGGCTCAACAAGCTCCTGCATTTCCTTATCACTGAGAATGCGCGCTTGCGTGACCCCGCTTTGCTTATCCAGAATAGCTTTGACCGCGAGAGCTTCGCGCTTCAATGCGTCAGCCTCGATGGTGTTGCCATTTTCATCTTGCGCGGGAATTTCAATCGTAAGCTGGTTTTCAAGGCCTGAAGTCCAGCGGTCTTTCATTGCTGATAACGCAAATGTGCCAGATAAGGCAATCATGCCTAGCACCGTCATCAGACAGACAAGCAGCATCAAGAACCGTCCGCCGGCACCTTTTTCAAGCGGAATGTCATAACGGCGCCGATCAGAAATACCCAGCTTACGGTCTTTTTTGTTTAGGAAGGGAAGCTTCATTTAGAAAACACCTTCCATCTTTTTGGCAAGCCACGTCTTGCGATCTTCAATACGTAAACGGCCTTCTTCGAGCATCAGAGTAGGGTGCCCGAAACTCTCGATAATATTCTGGTCGTGCGTGGCGATTACAATCGTAGTGCCCATGCGGTTAAGCTGTTCGAACAGATTCATAAGCTTGTGACCGATTTCATCATCAAGGTTACCTGTAGGTTCATCGGCAAGCAAAAGGCGCGGGCGCATAATGACAGCGCGGGCAATCGCAACACGCTGTTGCTGACCGCCTGACATAGTGTTTGGCAGCATATTCTTATGATCCTGCAAACCGACCCAATCCATAAGCTCGTTTACGTTGTTACGGATCTCTTTTTCGTTTTTGCCCTGAATACGCAGCGGTAGAGCCACGTTATCAAAGGCGGACAGATTATCAAGCAAACGGAATTCCTGAAACACAACGCCGATACGCTGTCTGATGGGCGAGAGTTCAGTACGATCAAGGCCGTTGATATTCTGGCCAAACATACTGACCAAGCCGCGTGTAGGGCGGATGCCCAGATACATAAGGCGAAGCAGCGAGGTTTTACCCGCACCACTCGGACCGTTCAAAAAATGGAAAGACCCTTGCTCCAGCGTAAAGCTTACATCGCTTAGAACTTCCGGACCGATACCGTATCTCAGCCCAACATGCTCAAACTTAATCATTGCCGACCACCGTTACTTCTTCAGGCGAAATCTGGCGCGCCAGTAAATAGAGTAGAGATTGAGAACGCTGATAGCTGTTTTCAATCGCCATAGCACTCGCCAGCGCATTATCAAACTGGTCGCGATCGGCGAAGATCTTAGATACTATGCGATAGGCCTTGTTGCGGAACGCATCACTGTCAATCGCGGCGATGCTCGCCATGGCGGCATCTATATCACCGCGTTCGGCCTGAATTTCGGCAGACTCTCCATAGGCTTTATTCCGCAAAGCATCATTCTCCATATCGCTGGCTGTATCCATGGCACCTTCATCATCGCCGGCAAAGGCCTGCGCCATAGCGATATAGGTTAGGGCGATGGCATAGGAAGGCTCGTGCTCGATATCTTCCGCTTCATCACGCAGCATGATGAAGATTGTCTCGCGTGTATCAGGATCATAATCCGACTCAGCCGCCGCCATGCCAATGCCGCGAATGGTCATGGCCTTGGTATCAGGGTTCTCAATCAAACTAATCAGCTTGATGGCTTCTTCGCTCTCATGCTTTTTTGTCAGCAGTTTGGCAAGCTCGCGATATGTCTGGTCTTTCCAGCGCACTTCTTCGATGTCGGCTGTCGTGTCTTTTAACAAAAGCAAGAGACAGGCGATATCATCTGAAACGCAGTCGACCTTTTGAGAGGCGGCAGACTGCGTGGCGTCCTGCGCGCGCACCGTCAGAGGAGCAGCGAAAAATATCAAACAGGCGATTATAATTATCAGGCGCATTTATTATCCTTATCGTGTATAATCAATGTCATATCTCTTTTTTGAGATATAAGCATTCTTGCTGATTATCCCGTCTCAACATATAAAGGTAAAGCAACGCCTGTAAAAACACACAGATTTTCTGCCTATGATTATCACTTGTGACGAATGCCATACTCGATACGTAGTTCCCAGTCAGCAGATTTGGGAAGACGGGCGTCGTGTGCGCTGTACCAGCTGCGGCAATGAGTGGTATCAAGAGCCAGATTTCGGTGATGACGAAGATGATCTGGAAGAGGACAGCTTTGCCGAAGAAATGGCCAGACTTAATCTGGATGACGAAGATTTAGAGCCCATTCCCGAATCAGTAAAGCCCTTACCTGAAGGCTCTGCCGTTCCCGCCGTAAGTGACGGTGAAGATGCCGAGGAGGGTAAGAAGAAATCCCCGATAGGCAAAGTATTAGGTCTAAGCGCTGCAGCCTGCGTTTTCCTGGTCATAATCGGTCTTATCTTTATTATGAGCAACCCGATGGTCAAGATTTGGCCGAATACAGCCGTAGTCTATGATATGGCAGGCGTTGATATTCCTGTAAAAGGCGAAAACTTGTTATTCAAAGGTCTGGAAGCCAAAACAGAATCAGAAAATGGCATACTGAACCTGATGATAAAAGGTAGCGTGATCAATCTGGAAACAGAAGCTGCTGGGGTCCCGTTTGTGCAGATCTCTCTGATCGAAGAGAACGGTAATATTGCGGATCGCTGGATTGTAGAAGACCTTGCGGACACGATAGAAGCCGAAGGCGAAATCAAATTTGAAGCTGTCTATCCGGATGTCAGCCGCTCAGTGAAAGAAGTAAAGATCGAGCTTGTACCGTTCCATACTGATTTCTCGAAAGCGCAAGAGGCTGAGTCGACACATGAAGACGCATCTCACGATGCTGCAGGCTCCCACGATGAAGTACCCCGTCCGCCGCAAGAACAAGCTCCGCATGAAGCGGAAGTGCACGGCGATGATCATCAAGCCGACCATCACTAATCATACATTTTAGAATTGTTTCAAAAGACGGCGGTAATATTCCAGCTCGTAATCAGGGCGGCTATATTCGCCTGAGCGTTTACGCAGTTCTTGCAAGATTTCCTCTGCACGTTTGCGTTCGCCTTCATCTGGGATTTTAACGGTAGAGCCGGGGAAGCCTGAGTTGTTATTGCCTTCCTGCATAGGACGGCCTAGCGGATCAAGACGCATGCTGCCAAAGGCCATCATCGCCATTTGTTTCATCATCTGCTGCATTTGCTGTGACATGTCCTGCATCGCTTCTTGCAGATATTGAAGAGCAAGTTCCTGATGCGGAATAGATCGCTGCGGGTCGTTTTGTCCAAGCGCAGTACCGGAGCCGCGCATTTCCTGCTCAGCCAGCTGCATCTTTTCAGGAATTTCATTGAGCTGCTCATCGGCATCCAGCATGAGTTGCCCCAAAACATAACGCAACGCGTTTTGTTCGATCTGCTTGTCAGCGGTGTCGAATTCTGGTGCGGAATCGTTTTCGTTATTGCGGCTAGGAGGCGGGGGTATCTCTCCAAAGCCCCAGTTTTTCAGGATTTGCTCTTCAAATTGTAAAAACTCGCCATAGCCTTTTGGCATGAACTGTTCGTGTTCCTGAACAATTTCATTGGTTTCTTCGAGTAGGGCTTTTTGTTTTTCGATCAGCTCCTGAAGCTCGTTAATGCCTTCCATCATAAACTCCATCTGCGGCGGCATCGCCATATTCACAGATGGATCAAGCTTATCCATGAATTGCTGTAGCTGTGATAGAAGGTCTAGTGCTTTGGACTTGTCACCTGATAAGGCTTCGGCCTTTAGCTGATCTAGGAACGACGCTATATCTTCGGGAGATACGAGGCTCTGCATCGCATCTGGCGGCATTTGCATCAGGGTGCCGTTTTCAGCCATACGGCGCTGCATTTCCTGCATGAGTTCTTGGAAATATTGTGCCAGTGCTTCCTGTAGTTCCTGTGTTGCCTTTGCAATCTGTTCGTCAGTAGCGTTCGGATCATTAAGCAGCGCTTCCAGATTTTCGCGGGCTTCGCGCAAATTGCGGGCCGCCAGCGGCAAATTGCCATCCTCAAGGCGAATGGCCGTATCCCAGAGCAGTTCAATAACACTAATAATATCTTTGAGCTCAGGATCGTAATGCAGGCGCGAGGCGGCGCTACGAATAGCCAGAAAGATAGTCGGATCATAGCGCAGCTGTGACGGATCCATTAGAAATTCGCTTAGCTCATAGGAGACATTGCGCGCAGCTTCGCGCGGCGTCCAGATCAAGCGCTTGCGCATATCAACAAGTTCACGTGCAATCGGGTTTGAGAACTGACGCTCCGGCAATGTTACAGTAAGCGGCGCTAATGTCGTGCTTTGTCCTTTGAAATCACTAACTGTAAACTCAAGAACTACGGGAAGGCCCGCCCAAGGATGCCATGCCAGATCATAAACAGGGGAAACTTCCAGCTCTTCGTTCGCTGGACTAATCAACGCACGCGACTCTTCGTAAGGTGCGCCAAGCGGCGATGCGTCCACATTAGGAGCCAGCGTCATGCGCATTGTCATGTTGGTGACGCCGTAATCATCGAGAACGCTAAGCTTTGTGCGCAGAGAGCCTTTCTCAAGAGTTTCTGGGGCATCTAACAATGTCACATTTGGCGGCGTGTCCTCGATGTAGTTGTAATCAAAACTTAGATTTGTGAAAGGTAACTGACGCAGCTTGAAGTTATTGCCCTCCGTAACGGGTAGTTCCAGAGACCAATGATTGCCATCGAGCGGTGTTAATGATGTCTCATTTTCGCCGATACTATATTGCGGTGTTGTCCATCCACCTGTCAGCCTTATTTTAATACTGCTGCCTTCAGGGATGTCAATCAGGACGTTGTCACCCATATTTTCCTGTAAGACGATCTGCGCAAGGTTAGTGTAGTCGGGTGGTGTAATCCATATTGTATATTTGCTGCTTTTCTCTGCCTTGTCGTTCTGCGGAAACGGCTGGAAACCTGCATAGATACGACCTTTCCAGTCAGGGCCTGCCGCAACAAAGCCTGTGACCAATATAATTATGGCAAGGTAGCGAAGCGCGTAAGGATCACGGTTTGAGAGTTGGATATTCGGGAATGCAGGGCGCAAGGATGATACGGCCTCAATTGCGCGGGCTTTGTTGTGTTCCCAAAGGCTACGTGTTGCACGCTTTTCCGGATTGATCAGCGTATCTTCTATGGCTGCGATTGGGCGGTGCTGCAGATTGTTGGCGCGCTCTAATCTGCGGTTAACATCGTGATGCGCGGGCATCCTTAAAGTTTTGAAGACAGGACGCATGAAATAGATCAGGCCAATTATGTAGGTCGCCAGCATGATGATGCCGGCAACGTGGCCAAGCGCAGCAGGCACATTCCACATCCACATCCCGATAAATAATGCTGACCAGCAAACAGGGCGCCACAAAGTCGTGAAGGCCGTTTCGACAAACAAAGAGCCTGCCGTCACAAATCGCAATGATTTCAAACGGTTTACAGCAGATAGCTTCTTTGTATCAAACGGGTCTGTCATCAATCAGTATCAAGCCAGTCGGGTATGATGTCCTTTTTAATTATATCCTGAATATCCTGTCTCTGGCGAATGACGGCAGAATTCCTGCCTTCGACCAGAATTTCAGCGGGTAAGGCGCGTGTATTGTAATTTGATCCCATAGCGGCACCGTAAGCCCCAGCGCTCATCATGGCGATTAGCTCGCCATCTTTGGCTTCTTCAATTTCACGGTCCTTGGCAAACGTGTCACCTGTTTCGCAAACAGGGCCGACAACATCATAGGCGCGAGACTTGCGGCCGCCTTGCTCCATGACCGGTCTAATCGAGTGGTAAGCCTCATATAGAGCAGGGCGCATAAGATCATTCATACCCGCATCAAGGATCAGGTAATTGCGGTTCTCGCTCTCTTTCGCGTAAATCACGCGACTGATCAACACACCCGCATTAGCTGTCAGATAACGACCTGGTTCCAGAATGATCTGTGTGTCCAGCGGTTCGATGATTTCTTTGATCAGGTCTGTATAGGCCGCAGGATCAATCGGTTTTTCATCATCATATATGACGCCCAGACCGCCGCCGATATCAAGGCGGGTGATTTCATGTCCGTCGGAACGCAATTCATTGACAAAATCGGCCATCACTCCAAATGCTTCCCGATAGGGGCCGAGAGCTGTTAGCTGTGAACCTATATGCATACTAAGACCGACAGGCTCTACAAATTCGCTGCCCTCACAAAGTTTGTATGCAACTTTAATATCACCGCGTAACATGCCAAATTTGTTGTCACTTTTTCCTGTGGTGATCTTGGCGTGCGTGCCGGCTTCAACATCAGGATTCATGCGGAAAGCCACAGCGACGGAGATTGTAGAATGCTCGGCAATCGCGATAATGCGTCTTAATTCGGGCAGTGATTCAACGTTAATCTGGTGAATACCTGCCTGTAATGCCTGCAAGATTTCCTCATCGGTTTTACCAACGCCCGAGAAAACAATGCGCTCGGCAGGAATGCCTGCCTGCAAGGCACGGCTTAGTTCTCCCCCTGAAACCACGTCACAGCCGCATTCCTGCTGCGCCATATAATTCAAAATAGCCTGATTACTATTGGCTTTGCAGGCATACGCAATTAAAGGGCGGTTATCTGGGTGCAGCGAACCGCGTAAAGCTTGTTTCAATGCCAGAATTTGCTTTTTAATTTCAGTCAGACAGTACACATAGCTAGGTGTGCCGTATTCAGAGGCAATGTCGACCATAGAAATATCATCAGCGTGCAGAATGCCGTCTTTATAATGAAAACCGCTCATGGCTTAGCCTTCCACTGAAGAGGGGTATGTATTTGGGAACTCTGTATCCTCGGCACCTGGTGGCGGGTCTAGCCTGCTAGGCTTTACGCCGCAGCCGCTAAGAAAGACGAGAGCAGATAAAGACAGGCACAAAACGGCAAGGAATGAATATTTTTTAAGCAGCATAAAGACCTCTAATGCGATTATCTTCGAAACATAGCACAGGAAACGGTCAAGGCAACGTACGTGCAGGCAAAACCTAAGTAAAACCCACATATTTGAACGCTTTGTGGATAGTCCTGTGAAAAGAATCGGGGATATTCCGCTGTAACTCTTGCGATCTTTTATCTGATTGGAGATTTATTAAGCTAAAATAATGCGTTATAATCAATTCGCATTAATACTTTTAAAGGATTTAACGGCTAATATTAGTAAGGCCGAGAGTTATTAAGGCGCGTATTCAGTAGAGAAGGACTTTATGCAGGGAATGGCACAGACACTTAATCAGGACGATTCTCTCAAGAAAATGAATCAGGAACAACTTGATGAAATTGTGCGCCTGCATAAGCGATTCATGGAAGGTCGCAATGGCGGCCGCCGCGCAATTCTACGCAAGGTGAACCTGTCGGGCCTGTCCCTTCGCGAACAAGATTTACGTCAGGCTGATTTCAGCGGCTGTGATATGACGAATATGGATTTGGCTGGCGTGAATTTCCGCGAAGCATCCTTGTACGCATGCAATCTTAGCCATTCTAACTTGAACAAAACTATTTTCGTACGCGCTGATTTGCGTGGTTCTCGTATTGAGAGCGCAGATCTGGCAGGTGCTGACCTGGATCGTGCTGACCTTCGTGCGGGCGGTTTCTCGGATAACGGACAATTTAGCCGCGGCGAAGATGTGAACTTCCGCGGTGCTAACCTGGCGGGTGCAAAACTTTCGGGAACATTGGCGAGTAGTGCTGATTTCTCTGACGCGATCATGGCCAAAACAGATTTGACGGGTGCTGATTTGCGTAATGCCCGTTTCGAAGGTGCAGACCTGACCGAAGCCGAAGTGCGCGGTGCGCAGCTGATGGGTGCGAATATGCGCTCAACAATTCTGACAGGCGTACACCTTGAAGATATTAAAGGCAGCGGCGTTGATCTGACAGATTCTATTACAGACGAAAACGTTGGTAAGTCTCTGGATCAATTGGAGCAGCCTTTGGCACGTTTGATCAAAGAACACCGCAACTGGGTGGCGTCTGTCGGGAAAGATGGATCACAGCTGGATTTAAGCGGTTATGATCTGCGTATCCTTCTGTCATTGGCCGGTGAGAAACTGACAGCGCTAAGAGCCACTGGTGCGCGCTGGTGCGGTATGGATCTAACGGATATCCAGCTGCAGAGCGCAACACTTGAAGAATCAGATTTTCGTAGCTGTTTCCTGCGTGGTGCTGACTTCCGTGCAACGAATTTGAAGCGTGCGCGTTTTAGCCATGCTGATTTGCGTAATGCTGATTTCAATCCGCTTTTCTTTGAAAGTGCCGGACAGAAAATGGCGAGCCCATGCGATATGACCGAAGCAAATTTGCGTTACGCGAACTGTGCGGGTGCTAAGATGAAGAAAGCCAAGTTTATCGATGCTGATGTGGCCTATGCCGATTTTAGTAATTGCGATCTAAGCGGCGCGGACTTCACAGGGGCGCGCTATGATAATGCGATCTTCACAAATGCGAATATCGAAGATGCTAAATTTGACGGCGATGCACCGTCAACAAGCTAACTTTACTGTCCGCTATTAAACATTACAGCCAGTATTAGAAAGAACAGCGCCAAGCCTTGGAGTGTAACGCGTGCACGCATTAAGCGGTTGCCGTATTTCTCGTTAAACTCGCCGCCTTTAATCATGGAGATCAGGCCGATCACCAGCGTTCCCAGTACGGCTAACATTGCCAGAATAAGTAAGATAATGAATATGTTCATGGTGTACCTATGCTTTCGCCGTTAGAAAGTAGTTCACGGCCGTATTGCTATTTGAAAGAGAGAACTCGTTTTTCACAGGGTTGAAAACAAGCCCCTTAATGTTGTGCTCACGGGCACCAGCTTTGCGCACCATACGGGCAAGTTCTGATGGTTTTAGAAACTTTTTCCACTGGTGAGTACCGCGTGGTACCCATCGCAGAATATGCTCGGCAGCAACAATGCCTAAAGCGTAGGATTGCGGGGTTCTGTTGAGTGTTGAAAAAATGATGAGCCCGTCTTTTGCACAGAGTTTCACACAGTTTTCCACAAACTCTTCCACATTATCAACGTGCTCTATGACTTCCAGCGCCAAGACTACGTCGTATGTTTCTTTTAGGTCTTCAGCAGCACCATTTTTATAGGTGATTTTAAGGCCGCTTTGTTCTGCGTGTTCGGTTGCAACCGCAATGGCGTTGGTATCGGCATCAACGCCTGTAACTTTACCGCCAAGGCGCGACAATGGTTCGCATACAAGGCCGCCCCCGCAGCCAATATCCAGAATTGATAGATCTTTTAAGGCACCCAGAGCGTCGGTATCGCGCGCGTAATGCTCGCAAATCATTGATTTAATGTAACGAATGCGCTCTGGATTAAGGCGGTGCAAAGGCTTGAATGGACCTTCTTCATCCCACCAATGGCTGGAATCTTTGGCAAAGTTTTCAACTTCTTTGATGTTTACTGAACTGCTCATAACTTACTCGCGTCATAATTTCGTCGCTATATAACCATATTTTTAGGCCATACCCTAAAAGAAATATAGCGTTCTTTGCCGCATCGCGTTAAAAACACAAAGAAAGGGTATGGTATGGCATTAATCGTCGCAAAATTTGGCGGAACATCAGTTGCAGATGTGAAGCGTATCGAACGTGCTGCGGATAAAATCGCAGCCGAAGTTGCGCGTGGACATCAGGTTGCCGTTGTGGTGTCTGCCATGGCAGGGGTCACAAACCAATTGATTGAATACTGCCGCGAAGTCAGCCCTATGCACGACGCCCGCGAATATGACTCTGTGGTTTCCAATGGAGAGAATATCACATCAGGTCTGATGGCGATGGCCCTTCAGAAGCGCGGTATCATGGCGCGATCATGGCAAGGCTGGCAGGTGCCTATTAAATGTAACGATGTGCATGGCAAGGCACGCATTGTCGGCATTAACATTGAAGAAATGAAAAAGCGTCTGGACGAAGGCGAAGTTGGCGTGCTTGCAGGCTTTCAGGGCGTTACATCCCGTAACCGTATTACAACATTAGGCCGCGGCGGTTCTGATACGACAGCGGTGGCATTGGCTGCAGCCTTGGGCGCAGAGCGTTGCGATATTTATACAGATGTTGATGGCGTCTATACAACAGACCCGCGCATCGTGAAAAAAGCCCGTAAGCTGGATAAAATTTCATATGAAGAGATGCTCGAAATGGCATCACTGGGCGCTAAAGTTTTGCAAACGCGCTCGGTTGAAATGGCAATGAAACAAGATGTTCCTGTGCAGGTTCTTTCAAGTATGGAAGAAGCCATTGGCAGTGATTTGCCGGGAACACTGGTGACAAGAGAGGAAGATATTGTGGAACAGGAAATTGTAAACGGCATTGCCTACAGCAAGGACGAAGCCAAAATCACATTGATCGGTGTGCCTGATTTACCGGGTGTGGCCGCAAAAATCTTTGGCCCGCTGGCAGATGCTGCAATCAATGTTGATATGATCGTTCAGAATATCTCTAAAAACGAGAAGTCTACGGATTTGACTTTCACAGTGTCACAGAGTGATCTGCCACGTGCGATAGATACATTGAATAAATGTGAAGAGCTAAAAGATACTGAAATCCGCGGTGATGACACGGTTGTGAAGGTGTCTGTGGTCGGAATTGGCATGAGAAGCCACGTCGGCGTGGCGCAAACCATGTTTAAAACGCTCGCTGAAAAGAATATCAACATCCAAGTTATCGCCACTTCTGAGATTAAAATCAGTGTGTTAATCGCATCCGAGTACACAGAATTGGCTGTTCGTGCATTACATGATGCATACGGACTGGAAAAGAAATAATTTTTGCTCTATAGGTTTTCATATGCAAGAGAACAAAGCGCATGAGCAGCACACCCAGCAGGACTGGGGCAGCTACGCTAATATGCCCGTAGGTGAAATCCTGCGGCGCACGCGTATGCATTATGATCTGTCCTTGCAGGACGTTGAGCGCGCTTTGCACATCCGTTCTATGCAGCTGAACGCGATAGAAGAGGGCAACCTCGCCAATCTTCCGGGGCGCGTCTATGCCATTGGCTTCGTCCGCACTTATGCAGAATTTTTAGGTTTGGATGGCGACAAGATCGTCCAGCTTTTCAAATCCCAGATAGCAGGCCACACGCCTAAACCGGAATTATATATGCCTGCGCCGACAGCAGAAAACAAACTGCCGAATAAATACATTCTGGCAGCAGCATTCTGCGGCTTGGTTGTATTCAGTGTGATTATTGCTGTGATGACACCCAATAAAGAAACACAAGAAGTACCATTGCCTGAGCCTACGCAAATGGCTTCAGTTTCACCGGAGCTACTATACGGCCCTCCGCGACCTGATGACATTCAAGCTATTCTGATGCTTACAGAGCCTGCAGCAGGTGATGCGACGATTGCAACGGACGAGCCGCGCATTGAAATCGGTGCCATTGAAAATGCATGGGTCGAGATCCGTGATGAAGAGGGCAAAGCTCTGGTTTCGCAAATCCTGAAGCCGGGTGATACTTACTTTGTACCGAACCAGGAAGGCCTGGTCATGGATACAGGGAATATCGGTGCATTGGAATTCACGCTTGATGGCGTTAAACTCAATCCTCTGGGTGAAATGGGCGATGTACGCCGCAAAATGGAACTCAGTCCCCAAGCTCTTCTCGGCACGCCTGAAGAAGACGCTATAGAACAACTAGAAAACAACACAGCAGCGGAGTAGCAAATGGCCTTGCAAGATAAACTGGCGCCTTTGAAAGTGCGTCACGAAGAATTGGCTGCGCTAATGTCTGAAGGCAATCTTTCAGGTGACGCCTTTGTAAAACTCTCAACGGAATATGCAGAGCTATCGCCTGTGGTCGAAGCCATTGATCAGTACGAATCTGCATTGAAGGAAAAAGAAGACCTTAAAGAGCTTCTTAAAGATCCTGAAATGAAGGCCATGGCCACGGATGAAATGTATGAGCTGGAGCACAAGATTCCGAAGCTCGAAGATGAAATCAAAAAAGCGCTTATTCCTAAAGACTCAGCCGATGCGAAGAACGCGATTCTTGAGATACGTGCCGGTACTGGTGGTGATGAAGCAGCGCTGTTCGCAAGTGACCTATATGTCATGTACAAGGGTTACGCGTCGCAAATGGGCTGGAAAATGGAATTAGTAGAAGCGTCTGAAAATGATTTGGGCGGTTACAAGGAAGTTATCGCCGAAATCACAGGAACCAATGTGTTTGAAAAACTGAAATATGAATCAGGCACACACCGCGTGCAGCGCGTCCCCAAAACAGAATCTGGCGGCCGTATCCATACATCTGCCGCAACTGTAGCAGTTTTGCCTGAAGCAGAAGATGTAGACATTCATATTGACGAGAAAGACCTGCGTATTGATACATACCGCTCTCAAGGTGCGGGTGGTCAGCACGTTAACACAACTGACAGTGCGGTACGTATTACCCACGTGCCAACCGGTGTGGTCGTGGAAATGCAGGAGGAGCGTTCCCAGCATAAGAACCGTGACAAAGCGATGAAAATCCTGCGCACGCGTCTTTATGACGCAGAGCGCATGCGTCTTGCTAATGAGCGTGCTGCAGATCGCAAGTCACAAGTGGGCACAGGTGATCGTTCAGAGCGCATTAGAACCTATAATTACCCGCAAGGGCGCGTATCAGATCACCGTATCAATCTAACGTTGTATAAGATCGATGAGGTAACATCAGGGGAAAGCTTGCATGAAATCATTGATGAATTGATTGCTCACGATCATGCGGCTAAACTGGCCGAGATGGAATTTTAACAACCAGAATCTGTGCGGCCAGCGTGTCCCAAATCAACTTAAAAGATATATACGATGAAATGCGTGCGGCATTGGATGGCGCAGGCATTGAAGATAGTGATTTTATTGCCCGTCAGCTTATTAAATCTAAGCTGGATGTAAGTGATATTACAATCGCATTGAATACAAACACCCATATCTCCGAAAAATGTCAGGATGAGTTGCGTGAGTTTATTCAGCGTACGGTTAGGGGGGAGCCTTTAAACCGTATTCTTGAGGAAAGCCGTTTCTGGGGGCTGCGATTTAAAGTGACCAGTGACGTTCTGGATCCTCGCAATGATACCGAGACGATTGTCGATCTCGCCCTGAAGAGGCTTCTTGGTAAATCACCGGGACATATCCTTGATATGGGAACAGGCACTGGCTGCATTATCATCAGTTTGTTGACAGAGTGGAGTGTATGTCAGGGGGTAGCCTCTGATATTTCTCCAGAAGCACTGAAAATCGCCAGGCATAACGCTGAATTAAATGGTGTAGCCGATCGTATGAGCTTCGTCAGAAGCGATTGGGGGAATGATGTTAAAGGGAAATTCGATCTGATCGTGTCGAATCCCCCTTATATTTCCGAATCTGAAATGACGAATCTGCCTGAATCAGTAAAAAATTATGATCCGATTCTGGCATTACAGGCCGGAATCGACGGTTTGGATGCGTATAAAAAAATTATTTTCGACATAAAAAGACTTCTGCAACCCGAAGGAATCGCGCTTCTTGAGATTGGTTCTACGCAGGGTGAAGACGTTATGCGACTCGTGGAAGACTCTGGACTTTTCTGTCATGGGGTGCATCCCGATATGGCAGGGAATCCGCGGGTTGTGGAAATCTCTTTTGGGGAAAAGTAATTTTTTTCTTGCCCCTTAACTTGATCGTTTAGGGCGTTACGGGATAAACATTAATCATTCACGACACGGTCGCAAGACAGTCATACCGAAACTTTTAACAGGGACAAAACTGTGTTTCGGAGCAGGAAGCCTATGGCCAAGTGTACGTGAATCACGTAGACTGTACGTGTGTCCCGAAATTTAATGTTTTAATACAGGTGGAAGAAAATATGAGACACGGAGCCTCAAGCAGGAGATCCAGAAACCGCGGAAATACTGGCGGTCGTAGGAATAATCAAAACCGTATGCAGGTTTATGATAGTAACGGCCCAGACGTACGCATTCGCGGCACAGCCCATCAGGTACATGAAAAATATGCAGCTCTTGCAAAAGATGCTGCAGGCGCTGGTGATCATATTCTGGCCGAAAGTTACTTACAGCATGCTGAACACTACCAGCGTTTGATCAATAGCTGGGAAGATCATGTTGAAACAGACGGTTCAAGACTGGACGCAGAAATTCAGGAAGAAAAGATGCGCCGTGAACAAGCTGCTAAACGTCGTATGGAAGCAGAAGAAGCCGATGGCAACACTGACGATGATCAAGACGATCTAGGTCTGCCAGAAAGCATTACAGGCGAAGAAGCCCCTAAGAAACGTACTCGCAAGGTAACTAAAAAAGAGACAATGGAAGACGCATAAGTAGTGCTTCCTTATTGAGAATTTGAAGAAAAGCGGCCTTTGAGCCGCTTTTTTTGATATACTTGAAGGAGTTACATAGCCGCTCTATATTCAATAAAAAGCAATTTCACTACGGGGCTAATCACATGGATTTTGATAGATTTACCGAAAAGACTAAAGGGTTCCTGCAAAAGTCACAAACACTGGCAATGCGCCATAAGCATCAGTCTTTAGAGCCTGAGCATATGTTGCGCGTTATGCTCGATGACGAAGATGGCCTGATTAATAAGTTGGTACTGTCCGCAGAAGCCGACCCAGGGCGTTTAAGCAAGGATGTAGATGCAGCTATCGCGAAGTTTCCAAAGGTCGAAGGACCTGGGGCAGGTGGCTTACGTATTTCAACCGATCTCGCAAAGATACTCGATAATGCATTGATATTAAGCGAAAAGGCGGGGGGTAAATTTATCACTGCCGAGCGTATTTTGCAGGCAATGTCCGTTGCTAAAGCCACTGATATCGAAGGTGAATTACAAAGTTGCGGTTTGACGCCGCAACGCCTGAACCAGGCGATCAATGATATGCGTAAAGGTCGCACCGCTGATACAGCAACCGCTGAGGGGCAATTTGATGCACTGAAGCGTTTTGCGCGCGATCTGACCGAAGATGCACAGGAAGGCCGCCTTGACCCTGTAATTGGTCGTGATGAAGAGATTCGTCGTACGATTCAGGTGCTGTCACGTCGTACCAAGAATAATCCCGTCCTTATAGGTGAACCGGGCGTTGGTAAAACGGCGATTGTTGAAGGGCTTGCCTTAAGAATCGTCAATGGCGATGTGCCTGAAAGCCTTAAGAATAAAAAGCTTATGTCGCTTGATCTGGGCGCTCTGATTGCGGGC
Source organism: Micavibrio sp. (assembly GCA_012960155.1). Classification (GTDB taxonomy): domain Bacteria; phylum Pseudomonadota; class Alphaproteobacteria; order Micavibrionales; family Micavibrionaceae; genus UM-FILTER-47-13. Next base: position 23,665 of record DUBU01000039.1, read on the forward strand.
GCCAAGTTCCGCGGAGAGTTCGAGGAACGCCTGAAAGCCGTTCTGGACGAGATCGCATCCTATACAGGCGAAATCATCCTGTTTCTGGATGAAATGCACACCATCGTTGGTGCAGGCAAGGCAGATGGCGCGATGGATGCCTCTAATATGCTGAAGCCGCCTCTGGCACGCGGTGAGCTGCATATGGTGGGTGCCACGACTCTAGATGAATATCGTAAGCACATTGAAAAAGACGCGGCTTTAGCACGTCGTTTCCAGCCAGTTTACGTCGAAGAGCCGAATGTTGAAGATACCATTTCGATTTTGCGCGGCTTGAAAGAAAAATACGAAGCACATCACGGTGTACGTGTCACAGATTCGGCCATCGTAGCTGCGGCTACTTTATCGAACCGTTACATCACAGATCGTTTCTTGCCTGATAAGGCGATTGATTTGATGGACGAGGCTGCCTCGAGGTTGCGCATGCAGGTCGATTCTAAGCCCGAAGAGGTAGATGAGCTGGATCGTCGTATCATGCAGCTTAAAATCGAACGTGAGGCTCTTAAGAAGGAAAAAGACGATAAGGCAACCAAAGACCGACTGGAAAAGCTGGATGAAGAGCTTGAAGAACTGGAGCGTAAATCTGCTGATCTGACAGGACAATGGGAAGCAGAAAAAGAAAAGCTCCAATCCGGTCAGCGCCTGACAGAGCAGCTTGACCAAGCACGTATCGAGCTTGAGCGCGCGCAGCGTAATGGTGACTGGACACGCGCGGGCGAATTAATGCACTCCCGTATTCCGGAGCTCGAAGAAAAGCTGGAAGAATCAGCCAAAGTGCACGGCCATAACCTGATTAACGAAGAAGTGACGACCGATGATATCGCAGGGATCGTTAGCCGTTGGACAGGTATTCCCGTCGATAAGATGATGGAAGGCGAGCGTGAGAAGCTGCTGCAAATGGAGGAAAACATTAGCAGGCGCGTTGTCGGTCAGGATGAGGCTGTGCGCTCTGTTTCTAACGCCATACGCCGTTCTCGTGCGGGGCTGCAATCTCCAAACCGCCCGATTGGCTCTTTCCTATTCTTGGGGCCGACGGGTGTTGGTAAGACAGAACTGACCAAAGCCCTTGCTGAGTTTCTGTTTGATGACGATTCCGCTATGATTCGTTTAGATATGTCGGAATACATGGAGAAACACGCGGTTGCCCGTATGATCGGTGCGCCTCCTGGCTATGTCGGATATGAAGAAGGTGGTGCTCTGACCGAAGCTGTGCGCCGCAGACCTTATCAAGTTGTGCTGTTTGATGAGATCGAAAAAGCGCACCCTGATGTTTTCAATATCTTGCTGCAAGTTCTGGATGATGGCCGTTTGACCGACGGGCAAGGTCGTACAGTCGATTTCTCGAATACGGTTTTGATCATGACATCCAACCTTGGTGCCGAGCATCTTGTAAAGCAGGAAGAGGGCGCCGATGTTGAGGATGTACGCAACGAAGTAATGGAAGTTGTTCAAAAAGCGTTCAGGCCGGAATTTCTCAATCGCTTGGACGATGTGTTGCTATTCCGTCGTCTGGGACGTGAGCAAATGACAGGCATTGTCGATATCCAGCTTGGATATCTCTACAAGCTGCTGGCAGACCGTCATATTGAGCTTGAGCTTGATAACAAAGCCAAAATGTGGATTGCCGAGAAAGGCTATAACCCGGCCTATGGTGCGCGCCCGTTGAAGCGTGTAATCCAGAATGAGTTGCAAAACCGTCTGGCGGAATTGATTTTGGAAGGCGGCATATCTGATGGTGATAAGGTCAAAGTATCCGAGAAAAAGGATGCGCTGGACTTTGATATCACCTCCGCAGGTAAATCAGCAAAGAAAGATAAAGGCGCTTCAGCGGCTTAAATCCTGTTTTTAGGGGAGAAATAAGGGATTTCACCATGACCCGAGTTGTCAACTATGGTGAATCCCTTTAGCCTATATGAGTCTAAAATATTTCAAAAGCACAGGGTTTTCCATGTCCCGTCTATTTCTTTTAAGTTTTACGTGTTTGGCGCTTTCCGCTTGTGGCACAGCTATTGATGGTGCTTCACAACGCATAGAGGTTGTTACGCCTGGTGCCAATGACGCTGTATGTACATTGGAAAACAATAATTTGAAATATAAGATTTATACGCCGGGTGCAGCTGTAATTCCCAAGCGCCCGGGCACTCTGACTGTAACCTGTGTAGCAGATGGCAATCGGCGAAAGACAGTTGTCTATGATGAGAAGATCAATGATACAGCCTATGCCAATGTGCTGAATGCCGGTTTGGGCGCTGCATGGGATTATGAAACAGGTGGGGCGTTCGAATATCCTGAAACGATCGTAGTGGACTTTACAGGTATTCCTGCATCTCAAATGCCAAGACCAAACTATGATAAGCACCTTAGAGAGCACCCAGAGCTATTCGGTATGGAAGAGTTCCGTCCAGGGCGCTCTGCGCTAATTCGCGATAAGTATGAAACTCCCTATGAGTTGCAAAAGCGTGAAACTTTACCGGGAGAAGATGGCGCGCCATCGATCTCCGGTTTTACGAACGCAGATGCAAGTGGCGGTGAAGCTACGACTTTGGCGGGTGATGATATTGGCACGGCGCCAAGCGCCATAAGTTCTGCACCAAGTTCATCTTCGTCCTCCAGCTCATCTGGCGGATCATCGGATGCTGAATCTCTGACCCGTTCCATGAACCCGTCTATCTTCGGATCATCGCAATCTTCTTCCTCAGGCGGTGGTTTTGCAGGCGGAACAACGACGAACACAGACGGTCGATGACCACTGATTCCAAACACTACTTTGTCTGCGGTATTGGCGGCAGCGGCATGGCGCCAATTGCGAGCCTGTTAAAAGGTAAAGGGCACAAAGTCTCTGGTTCGGACCGCGCTTATGACCAAGGACAAACCCCTGAAAAATTTCAAGCGATAAAGGATAGCGGTTTTGCATTATTCCCGCAGGACGGCTCTGGTATTACATCCGACGTGGACTTTGTCGTTGCCTCCGCAGCCGTAGAAAACAGAATTCCTGATGTAGCCGTGGCTCGTGAACAAAATATTCCTGTTTTGGGTAAGGCCGATATTCTGGCGACATTTCTAAATACAGGCGATAGTGTCGCGATTGCAGGTACTAGCGGTAAAACGACTGTTACGGGTATGACAGGCTTTGTCTTACGCGAATGCGGTAGTGATCCTGCGATGATGAGCGGAGGACATATGGTTAATTTGCTCGATGAAGGTTTAAAGGCGGGCAATGCTATGACGGGGCAAGGTGTCTTTGTCGCCGAAACCGACGAAAGCGACGGTTCCGTTGAGCTTTACAGCCCTTTTATCACAGTCCTGAATAACATTTCATTCGATCATAAACCTATGGCAGAGCTGCGCCGTATGTTCACGGAATTGATGGAGCGTACGCGTGATACTGTTATTATCAATCTAGATGATAAAGAGGCTGCTGCGTTATCAAGTATTCCTGCGAAGTTATTAACCTTCTCTGTGAAGAACGATCAGGCCGATTTTTATGCGAAAGATATTCAAAAAGCTGTAGATCACGTGGCATTTACGCTTGTGTATAAGGAGCAGGGTAAGTCTGAGGATATCAAGTTGCATATGCCAGGGCTTCATAATGTTTCCAATGCGTTAGCAGCCGTGTCTGCAGCAGTTGCATATGGCGTTGATTTTGACAGAGCCGCGCAGGCTATCTCTAAATTTAAAGGGATGAAGCGTCGTTTTGAAGTCGTGGGCACGGAAAACAATATTACTGTCATTGATGACTTCGGACACAACCCCGACAAGATCGCCGCAACGCTTAGCACTCTCAAAGACTTCAGCGGCCGTGTTATAGTAATGTTTCAGCCGCACGGCTTTGGACCCACAAAGATGCTCAAAGATGATTTAATTAAAACATTCAAGCAGTTCTTGGGCGATGTTGATATTTTACTTATGCCGGAAATCTATTATGCAGGTGGGACGGCAGATAAGAGCATTTCATCGCGCGATATCATCAATCCATTGGCAGAGTCAGGGCTGAATGCTCTCTTTTTTGAAACACGCAATCAGATAAAAGATTACATTAAAAACGAATCGCAACCATTTGATAGGGTTGTGATAATGGGCGCTCGAGATGATACGCTGCCTGCCTTCGCCCGATCAATTCTGGATGACTGCAAACAGCGCGCCGCCTGATTACTTTTTCTTACCGTAACGATCTTCCAGATACGCGTACACTGCGCGCATACCTGTGTCGGTGCCACCGGCAGGCTTGCCTGGTTTAGATGAGCTCTGCCATGCAAAGCAGTCCAAATGAATCCAGTCTGTTTTGCCGTCCAGGAAGCTTTCAAGGAATAGGGCGCTGTAAATCAAATCACCCGGTGTTTTGGCGCTGTTAACCAGATCGGCAATATCGCTTTCGATTAGCTTTTTATAAGGCTGGTACAATGGCATAGGCCACACAGGATCATCGGCAGCAAAAGAAGCTTTCTTAAGTCCTTCTGCTATCTTGTCATTATTAGAGAACATCGCTGGAATTTCCTGACCGAGGGCAGCACGTGCCGAACCTGTAAGAGTTGCGAAATCTATCACCAGCTCAGGTTTATCTTCACACGCATATGTTAGTGTATCTGCCAAAATCAGGCGGCCTTCGGCATCTGTGTTTGTGTTTTCAACAGTAATCCCCTTGCGGCTGGTAAACACATCGCCCGGACGAAACGCAACACCAGATACTGAATTCTCTACGGCAGGTATAAGAACACGCAGGCGCACAGGCAGTTTCATGCCCATGATAAGGCGCGCAAGCCCTAAGACGTGTGCCGCACCGCCCATATCTTTCTTCATCAGCGCCATATACTGCGATGGCTTTAGATCAAGGCCGCCCGTATCAAAACAGACACCTTTCCCAACCAATGTTACTTTTGGATGCTTTGCGTTGCCCCAGTTTATATCAATCAGACGCGGACGGCGCGGGCTGGAATCACCAACAGCAAAAACCAGCGGAAAGTCTTTTTGCAGGACTTTATCGCCCGTTACCTTGACTGTTGCTTCGTGAGCCTTAGCAAGTGCGCGAGCAGCTTTCTCTAAATCGTCAGGCCCCATATGATTGGCAGGCGTGTTAATCAGGTCGCGTATAAGAATAATGCTCTCTGCCACTGATAAGACATGCTTTTTATCAACGCCCGTCGGTAAAAGTAGTTTCGGCCATGATTTTTCTTTACCCTTATAGGCATCAAATCTGTAACAAGTGAGCGCCCAGCCCGCGCATAGATTTACAAGCTCGTTATCTTTCAATGTGCCCTTAATCAGGTTAAAGCTGATTTTACCTAAAACCTTCTTATCAAAGGCTGCTGTGATTTTCTGAATTGCCGGAGAAATGTCGTATAGACCAGCCGTATCATCGATACCTAAAAGAATCGTGCTGACCTTGCCTGTTTTGTTGTTCAGGAACAAAACTTCACCTGGCTTGGCGCTAAATGACAGATCATCTATCAGGTTTTTTGTTTCTTTATCCTGTTTTTCAAGAAACTTCTTCAGTTCGCTGTTTTTAATTGGTGTAAGCGTAATTTGTCTGTTGCGCTTGGCGCTCAAAAAACAGTCGGTTTTACGGATTGAAAATGAAGAACTAGATGCAGCCATATTGATAATCCCTGAATAGGAAGGTGAGAAATAATACAACTATGGTAGCGATTCTTGCGCCGTCATAACAGGACATCTATGGAATTATATACAGGCAGTCACACTCTGCGGGCAGAGTGATAACATATCTGTATGTAATGAAAGAAAAATGGCGGACACGGAGGGATTCGAACCCTCGATGAGGCTATGAACCCCATACTCCCTTAGCAGGGGAGCGCCTTCAGCCGCTCGGCCACGTGCCCTAAGGAATTTTCAAGAGTTATGAGTTACCAGCAATCGCGCAGTAGATCAAGCGTTAAACAAGATATTGTTTAACAAATCCTACAAGATCCTGAACATCGGCACTTACAAAGAACTCGTCGATATAATGAACAGCCCATCTGTCGCCCTCACGATAGATGCGAGCAAAAACATAACCGTTCATTTCGCCAAAATCTTTGCGCTGAATGCCGACACTAATCTGGTTGTTGTCTGTTTTGCCATCGGCAATGCGAATGGCCGGGTTCAGGACATCCGAAAATGTGTGCATGCTCTGGATTTCTGCCACAAAAACGATGTGGTGCACATAATCCGGCAAATTCTTTAGTTCAACTGAAATTGCTTCATCATCACGATCACCATCACCGTCTGTGCTGTCGCCACTGTGATAAATATGGCCAGATTGATCCATGTTCTCGGCAGGGTTGGCAGAAACCCCATCGACAACTTCGCCTTCGGCATTGAAAATCATACATGCGAGATCAAGGTCGTAGGACTCAACGTTGCGTCCCAGATTCTGCAGTTTCTCCATAAACTCAGGATCATCCTGCAGCGGATCCCAGCTAAGGCCACATAGAACGCGCTGGCGCGCTTCTTTTGAGTATTGCAGTGGTAGTTTTTCGCCTTTTTCAGTTTTGTTGACCTTCTTGGCACGTTCGATGGTTTCGTTATCAAGGCCAAGATAAGGCATTAATTCAGATTGCCAGTCACGTACATCATCAAGGTCTTTATATTCGCCAATATATTCCATGCTCCATCCGCCTTTATCGCGGTTGACGCGTCCGAGAACAAAGGCGCTCGCATTCTCGCCGCCCATAGTGCCTAGATTATGATGCACGATATTGTCTTCGGACATAGCGCCGACCAGACGAATCTCGGGGTTTTCAACTTGCCCGAAGTTATGAGCACTCTGGACTTCAGCGACTAAAAATATGTGGTGCACTTTGCTGGAAAGATTGAACAGCTCCATAATGATCTGCTCATCATCATGATCATCTTCGCCTTCGACAACATCGCCTGTGTGATAGATATTACCGTTATCAGCTACGTGTTCGCCTTCGGTGCCTGAAACACCGCCAAGGAAAACACCTTCTTTTGAAAACATTAGACAAATCAAATCAAGGTCAAAGGCGTTGGTAACGCCTGATGCGCCACGCGCAGCGATCCCGCCGACACTGTTATCGGTCATAGGATCCCAACGTAAACCACAAATAAGACGTTTGCGGGCACTTTCGCCAAGGTTAAGCGCGACTGTATCGCCTCGTTGATATGTATTGAATGTCATACTGAAATAGTCCTCCTGAGAATTCGGAGCTCTATCCTAGCACTAGTCGATGAATTTTTCATCCCGTAGTTTCTTTTCTGTGCCAAAGTCTTCTTTAATGGCGAGAATGAAACAGTCGAGTAAAAACAGAATTGCAACTGTGCCAAAAATTTTGGTGAAGCTGACCCATTCCATATTAAAGAGCCACAATTGCCCCAAGATCATTAATCCCATGACGATCGCGAGTACGATCATAACGTAAAGCAAAATTTTATTGCGGCTTAGGGCAGGTAAGTCGTAATCAACCGCACTCAGAAAACCTACGAGTACGCCTATAATTACAATAGTGACCATTGCTTTGATGAATAAATCCCAAGCAAGCAGACCAAACCAGATTTGGCCAATACTAATCGTGGCGGCGGCGGCTCCTGTAATAGCCAAGGCTATAAACAATGTTTTACTGTTAAGGAGTCGCATGGGGAGTACCTAAGTTTCTCGTTTCATAACGGTTAAGAAGGCTTCGCGGCTGAAAAATATCAGGGCGCGACGACGTTCGCGCTCCATTGTCACAACTTCCCAGCCGTCTTCAGCATTGCTGTTCAAAAAATTTGAGTAGCGTACGGGGTCAACTTTAGAGTCACCTAGGAAAATAGATCCTAAAAGTGGCTCTTGATAAATAGCTACTTTATATTCGTATTTTTGCTTGCCCATAAATTAACCTAATTTCGCTTTTAATAGCTCATTCACCATCGCAGGGTTTGCTTTGCCTTGAGACTTTTTCATGACCTGGCCGACGAAGAACCCGAACAGCTTATCTTTGCCGCCGCGGTATGCTTCGACGTTATCTGGATTTTCAGCGATCACTTCATCGATGATAGCTTCGATAGCGCCAGTGTCAGTAACCTGCTTCAGGCCCTTTTCTTCAACGATAGCTGAAGCGTCCTTGCCAGTTTCAAACATTTCCGCAAACACGTCTTTAGCAATCTTCCCGCTGATCGTATTATCGGAGATCAAATCAATCAGGCCACCAAGTTGCTCAGCTGTGATAGGGGACTCGGATAGCTCTTTATCTTCCTTGTTCAAGGCACCGAGCAGTTCGTTGATAACCCAGTTGGCAGCGAGCTTTGAGTCACGATCATTGGCAACAGTTTCGAAATAATCAGCACGTGATTTCTCTGCGATCAGAACGCTGGCATCATAAATACCAAGGCCCATATTCTGCATGAAGCGGTGCTTTTTCTCATCGGGAAGTTCAGGCAATGTTTTGCGAATGCTCTCGATCAGATCATTAGAGACCTCTAACGGCAGTAGGTCAGGATCAGGGAAATAACGGTAATCATGCGCTTCTTCCTTGGAGCGCATGGAACGTGTTTCCATTTTTGCAGGGTCCCACAAACGTGTTTCCTGATCAACGCTGCCACCATCTTCTATAATCTCAATCTGGCGACGGGCTTCGTATTCGATAGCTTGCTGCACAGCTTTCAATGAGTTCACGTTTTTAATCTCGGCACGTGTACCAAGGCCTTCGCCCGGCTTACGAACAGATACGTTTACGTCCGCACGCATAGAACCTTCGTCCATATTGCCATTACAAGTGCCAAGGTAACGCAGAATCATGCGTAGCTTAGAAAGATACGCCACGGCTTCTTCAGGGCCGCGAATATCTGGCTCGGAAACAATCTCCATCAATGCACAGCCGGAACGGTTCAAATCCACGTAGGATTTAGTCGGGTGCTGGTCGTGCATAGATTTACCGGCGTCCTGTTCAAGGTGCAGACGAGTAATACCGATTTCCTTTGTTGTGCCATCAGGAAGGTCAATCTCGATAACACCTTCACCAACGATAGGATGTTCAAACTGTGAAATCTGGTAACCCTGCGGCAAGTCAGGATAGAAGTAATTTTTACGGGCAAAAACGGAACGATGGTTGATCTTGGCATTCAAACCAAGCCCTGTACGCACGGCTTGCTCGACACATTTTTCATTCAAAACAGGCAGCATACCGGGCATAGCCGCATCAACAAGGGAAACCTGAGAGTTCGGCGCAGCACCAAATGCTGTGGCAGCACCTGAAAAAAGCTTGGAATTCGCGATGACCTGAGCATGGACTTCCATACCGATCACGATTTCCCAATCACCTGTTTCACCTTTAATAAGCTGTGACATTAAATAACTCCTAGTCTATGTCAGTATTCAAAAATTTTATTTAGCCTTCTGTAACGCATCGTAGTAGCTGGCAAAGCAGCGATTTTTAACGGTGCGTTGGTGCTGAATGTATTCAGATGAAATTTTTACATCCTCATACGGATCATAAATCTCGTTTCCTTCTGAGTGTCGCAATTGCAGATGCGCTTGCGCTGCAAGCTCATAATAATCGGCAATCCCGTTCGCAACACAGGTACAAATAAAGTTCAATTTTTTCGGGTCGCCTTGAGAAGCATACTTGTTGTAGCGATCCGTAGCGCACTCATCATAAAGCAGCTCGCGTGCCGGAATGTGAAGGCACGGCGCATAAATTTCGAATTTCAGAATGTCTTCTGTTAGCTCGGCCGCTTCTGGCGCAGGGGTCAGGAAGTCGCCGACTTTATTTCTCTCAACAGCTTGGTTCTTTTCCCAGATATCCACCTGAGCAGATGCGCAAGCGCAGTTCTCATAGGTTGTTTCTTCGGAAACATTGAATAAAGGTCTTTCAACGCATTCATTGAAGAAGCGATTGGCACGAGAGATGTTCTCGTCGTCAGCAGTCTCCATATCATCTCCGAACAGTGATTGCGCAGTGGCAGGCTGTGCGTGCAAAGCGCACACAGACATTACTGTAATCAGAGTGATAAGAAGAATGTTTTTCATTTAGCCTCCTGCGCAAACAGTCCTGTTTCTCATTGCTTCCGCCAAGAAATCTTTATGGTTCATAATCGGTTCGATTGGATCATAAATATTCGGGTTTTGTTCAATGACGTCTACCATAATGTTACGGCCTTCCTTGGCCATCCATTCGGAAGTATTTTCAGCAACACAGCCACAGAATTTCTCGACGGGCAGGGTGCTACGCATACGCTGCACCTTACGGTCGCTCATGCAGTTATCAAAAAGCAGGTCATGCAATGGGAAGTTAATGCAAGGTGCATAAACATTCAGAAGCATAGCGTTTAGCGCTTGGCGGCTTTCATAGGAATCTTCCAGCATCAGCTGCATATCTTCCATCGTAAAGTTTCTCTGCATCATCGCCGCGTTACACGCACACATGGCATCTTGAGATGCAGCGCTCATGCGCGGGTCCTGATTGGCTTTACAGTTGTAGTAATACTGGTTGGCCGTCTGTGCACTTACCGGTGTTTGCGCTTCAGCGTGGTTTGCAACGCTGAACGTTAGAAGTGTAAGGACTGTAACAGCCAATAGTCTCAACATGATATCAAGCAGCCTTTCTGGAAATTGTCGCAGGCATCGCTGTAAAATTAGCAGCCTGTTCCACCGCATGAGCCACGCGGAAGACGGTTTCTTCATCCCAGGCTTTACCCAGAATTTGCAAGCCGAGCGGCAGACCATCTGCACTCAGTCCTGCGGGAACAGACATACCCGGTAGACCTGCAAGTGACGCAGGAACAGTAAACACATCATTCAGATACATTTTGATTGGATCATCTTCGTTCTCACCAATAGCAAAGGCCGCTGATGGCGCAGTTGGCGTCAGAAGCGCATCACACTTCTCATATGCTTTTTCGAAGTCCTGCAAGATCAGGCGACGGACTTTCTGTGCCTTGATGTAGTAGGCATCATAGTAACCCGCTGACAGAACGTAAGTGCCGATCATGATGCGGCGCTTAACTTCTTCACCAAAACCTTTGGAACGTGTGTTCTCGTAAGTATCGATCAAATTGTCACCGGTTTCACGAAGGCCGTAACGTACACCGTCATAACGTGCAAGGTTAGACGAGGCCTCGGCTGGTGCGATGATGTAGTAAGTCGGCAGCGCATATTTTGTGTGCGGCAGGCTGACATCAACGATCTCTGCACCGGCTTCTTTCATCCATGCGATACCTTGATCCCATAGATTGGCGATTTCTTCAGGCATGCCGTCCATGCGATATTCTTTAGGAATACCGATTTTCATGCCTTTGATATCTTTACCGTACAAAGAAGACCAATTAGGAACTTCTCGGTTGGCAGATGTGCTATCTTTCGGGTCATGACCACTCATGGCTTGTAGCATAATGGCGCAGTCTTCAACGTTACGGGCAAAAGCACCGGCTTGGTCTAGAGAAGACGCAAACGCCACAATACCCCAGCGAGAGCAGCGGCCATATGTCGGCTTAATTCCGGTAATGCCGCAGAATGCAGCAGGCTGACGAATTGAACCACCTGTATCAGTACCAGTCGCACCCATAGCCATGCGTGCCGCCAATGCGGAAGACGAACCACCTGAAGAACCGCCCGGAACCAGATCAGCATTATCGCCGTTATTGCGCTTCCATGGGTTGATTACATTACCAAAGTAACTTGTCGTGTTTGAGGAGCCCATCGCAAATTCATCCAGAGATGTTTTGCCAAGCATAACTGCACCATTATCGAAAAGCTTCTGCGTCACAGTGGATTCATACTGAGGAATAAAGCCTTCCAACATGTGGCTGGATGCTGTCGTTTGAACACCTTTTGTACAGAACAGGTCTTTAATGGCTAGTGGGATACCTTCAAGCAAACCAACATCACCACTTGCGCGCTTCTTATCGGATGCTTCGGCTTGCTGCAGAGCAATTTCAGGAGTTTCAACGATAAACGCATTCAGGTGGCGCTGTGATTCAACGGAATCGATATGCGCTTTCGTCAGCTCAACAGAACTGAACTCTTTATTCTCAAGCCCTGTAAGGGCACCTTTGATTGTTAGGTTTGTTAGGTCACTCATCTCTATACTCTGTCTGATCCTTTAAACAAAATTAGCTTGGCTACGACTAAGTCCGAAATGCCGACCCACAGGAGAGATCCTCCCAAGACACGGCACATAAAAACATCGTCTTCAAAAATAAAACTGAAAAGTGACGGATACACTAAGCCCGCAGCGCCGACGAACATAAAAAGCACACCCGTAAATAGAATGATGCCTTTAACCATGTTTTGCTGCTGTTTAGAGGGGCCTTGTTCCGTCATAATTTTCTACTCCACCACCTTTGGTACTACGTAGAAATCTTCCATTTCCTCTGGTGCATTGGCTAGAACAGCTTCTGGACAGTTACCGTCGGTAATTTCGTCTTTGCGCAGGGGGAGGGCGATATCAACAGGGCTTGGTAGGGGCTCTACATTGTCCGTATCAACTTCTGAAAGTTGCTCGACAAAGCCGATAATGTTGTTCAGTTTTTCGCGTGTGCTGTCCAGTTCGTCATCAGTCATTTTGATGCGTGCCAGACGGGCAACTTTTGCGACATCTTGGTTCGTTAAAGACATACTTGTAATTCCTCGTTTAAAACCGTAGTTTTCTAGCACTAGAGATTAATATAAGCAAGGCCATATGCCAACAGGACTTTTAAGCGAAATTATAGACAGGCTGCCCGATCAGAAGAGATTGCTGGCACTGGATTTGGGTACTAAGACGATCGGTTTGGCGCTATCTAACCCTGACTATACGATTGCGACCCCTTTAAAGACGGTTAACCGTACAAAATTCACCCGTGATATTGAAGAGCTAAACACCGTGATCAAGGATTACGAAGTCGGTGGCTTTGTCATGGGGCTACCTTTGAATATGGACGGTACCGAAGGGCCACGCTGCGATGCGGTAAGATCATTTGCCCATGAGATGACGAATTATCCCCAGTTTGTGGGGACAGATCCGTGGATAGCTCTGTGGGACGAGAGGTTATCCACCGTTTCTGTGGAAGACTTTCTGGTTGAAACTGTGGATATGTCGAGAACAAGACGGAAACAAGTCGTCGATAAGCTGGCAGCACAGCACATTTTGCAAGGTGCGCTAGACTTTATACAAGCATCGCGCTTTTAACCGTAGCGCAGTAACTCATGACCGTTACTGCGCATCCAGGTCTTGCCTGACTTGTAATTGTCACAAAGTGTCTCGCACAGCCGCCAGAATTCACGACCGTGGTTCATGTGCTCTAAGTGGGCAACTTCATGAGCCACTACGTAATCCATCGCATCCCAAGGCGCAAATATCAGGCGCCAAGACAGCATGATCCTGCCATCAGGGCTACAGCTGCCCCAGCGGCTCTTGGTGTCACGGATATGCACGTCACTGATTGTTTTGTTGATAGTGGCAGCTTTCTCGCGTGCCAGATTAGCCATGGTGTCTTCGGCCTCTTTCTTCAAGAAGCGTTTCAAACGCGGGGTAGGGTCTTCAAGGTTAGTTGAAATGAGAATTTCATTATCATTCAATATAATAGAGGTTCTTTTTAATGCTCTATCATAATTAATATTAAGCATGCGATCGCGCCCTAATAGTGGAATGATACTACCATTATCAAGAGTAATGATTTGTGGTAATTCCGCTAATTTCTCGTCAATCCAGTGTTTGTGCTGGATTGCGAAATCCAATGCGCGCGCCATAGAAAAACGTTTCGGCACAACCAGATTCATTTTGCGAGCGGAAGTGTCTAAACGTAAGGCAATACGCTTGGCACGGGGGCTGATTTTTAATTGCAGATCAGGATGAATATCACGCAAGGATATTTCATCGGCGATAGAGATCTGTGATTTAGGGCGCAGCAGGGCCATAGCTTGATTGTTTACCTAATTTGTCCGCGTGATCGGCGAGCCATTTCTCAGCATCGCGTTTACCCATATCTTCTAGATCATGTAACCAGCGCGGGTCAATATTCATGCGGCTTGTATCATCCCATGCAGGGTCAACCTCAAGACTGATAACGTGCAGATTTATATGCGGATATTGCTTCTGCAGATAGGCAATATGGTTGTGAATTTCTTCTGTGAGCACTTTATGCCCGGGTTTTTCATGACGTTTGCGCGCCTCATCCTGATGCTCAGGCTTAATGCCTGAGTCTGGCTTCTTTTGTAGCGTAACGATCAATAAATCGGTAATGCCTTCGCCACGGATATCCGTTGTACATGGATTGCGCCAATATGCGCCGTCATAAAACTTTTTGCCGTCAATCATGTGCCCGCCGAGCTCTTCTAGAGCGCCTGATGCGGCAATGGAAGCGGGGGTTAGTTCTTTACCTTTAAAAACAATGTGGCTGCGTTCTTTACTCTTTTCATCCTCGAGTACAGCATTTACGAACAGTTTGACTGGCCCGCTATGCATATGTTTATCCCAGTCAGGCATATGGCGCTCGACCTGATCCTGCAAGTTTTTGGGGATTGAGCCCGCAGGCATCATACCCATCGCTTTTTCCAAATAGAATGGCAGGTTGGGGTATGCCACGTTGCGCGTGAAAAAGTTAAACTGATCTGTGAGGCTGAGCATCTTGATGGCACGGCCGTTGCCCTCAATCTCGCTCCAGAATGAATCGAGAATGCGTATGGCCTCATCGTAGCCACCGCTATTAAGGCCGTATGTTGTGATAGCGCCATTTACTGCGCCCGCACTGGTTCCTGTAACGGCATTAATTTTAAGCTTCTTATTTTGACGGAAAGCTTCTGAATTGAATAGAGCTTTCAGTACACCTTTTGCGTAAGCACCATAAGCACCGCCACCTTGCAGTGCTAATCCTAAGCGCACATCCTGTTTGGATGATAGTTTTGGAAGTTTCACGGTCTAACCTGTCCCTGTTTTGATTATGAGGGACAAGTATACAACTATGATTAGGGAAATACAGAAAAATCCTTAGGCATCAGCCTTTTTATTGCGGCTTTTTGTTGTGCGGCGCACAGATTCCGGAAGGTGTTTATCAGCATCCCATCTTGCAGGCACTTTATCGGCGAGCGCTTTGAGGTCATGCGCGGGAATATCAGACAGGTTTTTATCAAACTCTCGAATGAAGTGACGCAGACGCGGCATAATATGTTGACGCCAGCGGCGACCGTTGAAGATACCGTAATGACCGACATCTTTCTGGAAGTGATGGAATTGGCGGCTGGCAGGTAGATTAGTTGCCAGAGTATGTGCCGCTGTTGTCTGACCATGCGCTGAAATGTCATCCATTTCACCTTCGATGGTCAGCAAAGCTGTTTTCTTCAGCTTGCTCGGATCAACCTTGATCTTGCGATTAGTTGCCGGGTCGTGCCAGACCATCTCGCCTTTAGGAAGTGAGTGTTTCTGGAAGACTGTCTCGACAGTCTGCAAATAGAACTCAGCCGTAATATCCATGACAGATAGATACTCATTATAAAACTTGCGGTGTGCTTCGGCTGAATCACCATCACCATTTACAAGATGTTGATAGAATTTCATATGAGAACCGACGTGACGGTCAAGGTTCATCGACATAAAGCCGCCAAGCTGGATAAAGCCCGGGTAAACACGGCGACCGGCGCCAGGGTAGTAGGGGGGCACATTCAAAACAACCTGTGATTCAAACCATTCAATGGGCCTGTTCTCAGCAAGTTCGTTCACTTGAGTCATAGAAATTCGGGTGTCAATCGGGCCACCCATTAATGTCATAGTGGCTGGCGCGTTAGGATCGTTCTCGGCTTCCATGATACACGCAGCTGCATAAACAGGTACGGCGGGCTGACAAACAGCAATTACATGAACATCAGGGCCTAAAAGGCTAAGATATTCGATAACATAGGCAATGTAATCATCCAGATTAAAGCGTCCTTCGCTAAGGCGAACTAAACGGGCGTCCAGCCAGTCAGTAATATAAACGTCATGATGCGGCAATAATGCTTCGACTGTACCGCGCAGCAATGTGGCATAGTGCCCTGACATCGGCGCAACGACCAGAACTTTAGGATCCTTGCGCTTCGTGTCTCGACGGAAGTGCAGTAAATTACAGAATGGCTTTTCGTGCACTACTTCTTCCGTAACACTGACTTTTTTGCCGTCAATCTCGGTAAAGGGCAGGGCGAATTCAGGTTTACCAAATCGCTTGGTCAGGCGCTCGAACATCTCCGCATTTGCGGCAATGGTGCGACCTAATTGAGTGTGGGAAAGTGGGTTGAACGGGTTGCGGTAAAGATTTCTGGTTACGGCGGCTGTAAAACGGGCAGGCCCTAACATAGCTTTTTGCAAGTCGTAAAAATGATAGAACATAATCAGTACTCTCTTACTCGTTTAGCCCATAACCATTATACTGCGTAATAGTAAAGATTTTTGCAACGCAACACTCTTATATATACCTTATATCGTGTGCATAACTGGCAAAATCAACTACATAACCTATATAAACTAAGGCAATATAAGTTGTTGTTATGAAAGATTTTTTTATAGACTGGCATATGGAGCTTGTTTCCCCCGACCGACTGCCCACCATTATCATGGCGTGGCTGCTGGTGACTATTGTGGGTGCTGTAACGGGGCCGATCCATGGCAATGCCAACCCATTTCTATGGCTGCTATACGATAAAACTTTGGGCGCTA
Source organism: Micavibrio sp. (assembly GCA_012960155.1). Taxonomy (GTDB): domain Bacteria; phylum Pseudomonadota; class Alphaproteobacteria; order Micavibrionales; family Micavibrionaceae; genus UM-FILTER-47-13. The sequence goes on from DUBU01000039.1 coordinate 40,299, forward strand.
TGGCCGCGCGACTCGATAAAAAAGAGCGCAAAGTCAGAGACCTGATGTTCCGTGGCCTAATCATGATGATTTTAAGTGTCGTGGTGGCTTATACCTTCGGAAAATGGGCGGCTGCAGTGGTCTATGTCTATGATTTTAAAGGGTTTACGCAAATTGTGTTTCTGGCATTGGCTATGACGGGGGGCTCTGTCTGGTTTGCGCTGCTAAGACTCTTTTTCGCAATGAGACAAAAGAAAGTTAGCAAGGGTGCTTACTACAATATTGCACAGTCCTCACGTCGTAATCTATCCGCTTCAGATGATTTTACCATTACACGCACGGCAATGGGCTTTGCGGCTAAAAGCTTCGATAAAGGCCTTGTTGGACCAGCATTCTGGTACTTCCTTGTCGGCCTGCCAGGTGCGTTCATGTATGCCATTCTGGCCGCCTTTGTCTGGCGCTTCGGCAAAGAAGGGTTTACCAAAGGTTTTGGCAAAGTGGCGCTTGCGGTTGAGAGCCTTCTAGGGTTTATTCCGCATATTCTGGCAGGCGTTCTTGTTGCGTTGGCAGGGCTATTTACCCCAACCAGCGGTATGACGCGTGCTTATGTGGGGCTCTTAAATCCTGAAAAGCGCAGTAAATACGAAGAAGGCGGATTGCCGTTAACAGCAATGGCCTATGCACTGGATGTTAATCTTGGCGGGCCTGGTACCGACTTGGACGGTAGTGCCGTAAAGCCACGCTGGACAGGCCCTGAAAAGGCAACGGCGCAGCTGGAAGCAGGACATTTAAAACGAGCCATGTACTTAATGCTGATCGCGCATCTGCTTTTTATTGCATCGATTATCGGCATGATGTTCTGGTCTGGTATGCTTTTTTAGAAATTAAACCGTTTTAAATGCTTGACTTGTGAACCTGTTTTCGCTTATTTTCCGCATCTGTTTAAGAATTATTGATAAATAACAAGGATGAGAGCCATGAGCCGCCGTTGTATGATTACAGGTAAAGCCGTGATGACTGGAAACAACGTTTCCCACGCACACAACAAAACACGCCGTGTTTTCCTGCCTAACGTTCAGGACACAAGTGTTTTCAGTGAAGCGCTTGGCCGTAAAATTAAAATCCGCGTAAGCACAGCAGGTCTGCGCACTCTGGAGCACAAAGGTGGTCTGGATCAGTTCCTGATGGGCACAGCGCCAACTAAGCTTGATCCAGCTCTGCGTCCGGTACGCAAGCAGGTTGAGAAAGTTCTGGCTGACAAGAAATAAGCCAGTCCTGTGAAGGAATTTAAATCCCGGTCCATCATGTGATGAGACCGGGTTTTTATTGGGAAAAAGATCATGGCAGAAGCACAGAAAAAACGCAGCAGACGTAGAAAAAAAGAGCAGCCCATTATCGTGGAGCCGCCAAAGTCTCTGGATTACCCGAATTTCTCATTTGATATCGAGGCGACTGATCCGAATAGCCGCGCCCGTGTCGGCAAACTTAAAACGCCGCATGGCACGATCGAAACGCCGAACTATATTTTCTGTGGTACGAAAGCCTCGATCAAGAATTTGTCTATTCCTGCTGTCAGAGAAGCGCGCACGGATATTATCCTAGGCAACACGTACCACTTGCTAATTCAGCCCGGTACGGAGCTGATCGAAAAAATGGGCGGCCTGCATAACTTTATGCAATGGGATGGCCCTATGATGACCGATAGCGGCGGTTACCAGATCTTCTCAATGGGGCATGGCTCAGTCGCTGACGAACTCAAAGGTCGTAACAAAGACAAGGGCCGCGAGAAAAGCCTGCTGAAAATCACGGAAGAGGGCGCAACTTTCAAATCCTACTGGGATGGCAGCACAATCCATCTGACTCCTGAGTTGGCTATTGAACACCAGCGTCGTCTGGGCGCCGATCTGATTTACCAGTTCGACGAATGCACGCCTTACCACGTGGACCGTAGCTATACTGAAAATGCTCTGCGTCGTAATTACCGTTGGGCAGACCGCTGCCTGAAAGAATTTGAACGCACCGATAGCGGCAAGCAAGCACTATACGGCATTGTATCTGGCGGTGTTTATGAAGATTTACGTAAAGAGTCTTGCGAATATGTAAGCTCACGACCGTTTTTCGGTACGGCGATTGGTGACTGCCTTGGCGGCACATATGCAGAATTTAAGGAAATCGTGTCATGGTGTACGCCTGCTTTGCCAGAAGATCGCCCGATTCACTTGCTGGGTATTGGCCGTATTCGCGACATTTTTGAGTGTGTACCACTTGGTATTGATACGTTTGACTGCGTATCACCAACCCGTATTGCCCGCCATGGCTGGGCGCTTGAGCGTGGTAACCCTGAAGAGCGCATTAACCTGCGCAACGCAAAATTCCGTGATGATCCTGAGCCTCTGGATCCGTCATTGGATGTACCAGCCTCTCGTGACTACTCAAAAGCATATATCCACCACCTAATCAAAGCAGGTGAAATGTTGGGTATGCAGCTTATCGCACAGCACAACATCGCGGTCATCAACCGTTTGATGAGAGAAGTACGCGAAGCGATCCGCACAGGTACACTGAAAGAACTCGAAAAAGAGTGGCTACCTGAATAAAAATCCTCTTTTTGTTAAGGTTTCAGAGATATTTACGTTATATTGTATTATAGGAACGTAACTAATCTAGTGGACTAAATGCCTGTAGATTATGAATTAGAACAGAACCTTAAAGCGCTTGCTCCCGTACTGGATGAGCACGCCGATTGGTATGCGCGCTTAATGAAAAAAATCCTGTATCCTGAAACAACCGAGAGTGCGCAGGCGCCTGGTATTTCAAATGGATTCGGTGAATGGTGTGCGAAAGCCAAAGGGCAATCTTTCATTGATGAAGCAACGCTACGTGACTTGCTGCGTGTTTATGATGAGATGCATAAGCTGGCACAGGCGCTTGTATCTAAAACATTCACATCCAAAAGCAAAAAGCCGCCTTACGACGACTTTGAGCAGTTCAATTCACTGTATGAGGGCTTTATTCAGCGTCTGCGTCGTTTAGAGCAGGACTGTGCGCTTGCTGATAGCGGTATGGACATCGAGACAGGCTTGCGTAGCGCGAAGTCTATGGAGCGCGATGTGAGGCGCGAGCTTGAGCGTCGCGAGCGCCGTGGTAACCCGTTTACACTGGCGCTGGCCAAGATCGATAACTTCAATCAAATCAAGGATAATCTGTCCGAAGATCAGATGAAGGCGATGTACGAAGTCGTTGGCCGTTTGATCCGCAAATGTATCCGTTCATTTGATGATGGCTACAGATCAGACACAAATGAATTTGTTATGTGTTTGAAGCACTCGGTCGCCTCTGGCGGTACGGCTGCTGTTAATCGTTTGAGCTCTTATCTGGAAGATGAAAACTTCCTCTTTGAACTGGATATTGATGGCGAGAAAAAGCGTTACACACTGACAATGTCTTACTGTGTGGCTGAACCTGTTCCTGGCGACACTCTGGAAGAGCTATTAGCAAATATGCGTAGTGACTTGCAGCGCTGGAAAGAAGAAGAGGGCGGTGCTGCTCTGGAATATGTTGAGATTAGCCCGCTACAGCGTTATATCACTGATAACGACTAAGAATTTCCCCAAAAACACTTTGTTTTACGGATAAAATCCGCTACTGTCCTGCAAACTTGAACTTGCGGGAGACTATTTATGTTGAAACACCCAGATTTTCCCAATCTGTACGTCGCTGATCACCCACTGATCCAGCACAAATTGACATTGATGCGCGAAACACGCTGCAACAAAGTCGGTTTCAAAACATTACTTAAAGAAATCTCATTGCTGATGGGATACGAGCTGACTCGTAACCTGCCGATGACGACCCGTGAGATTGAAACACCGATCTGTCCGATGGAAGCGCCGGTGATCAAAGGCCGTAAAGCCATGATCGTGCCGATCCTGCGTGCAGGTTTGGGCATGTCCGAAGGTCTGGAAGAGTTGATGCCGGCTGCCCGTATCGGTCATATCGGCCTATATCGTGATGAAGAAACAAAGAAACCTGTCGAATATCTGGTGAAGCTGCCTGACCCTAAAGGCCGCATTATCATTGCTGTTGACCCGATGTTGGCAACAGGAAATTCGGCAAAATACGCAATTGATGTTATGGTTAAAAATGGTGCCGAAGCAGATAATATCCGCTTCATGGCACTGGTGGCATCACCGGAAGGCGTTAAAGTACTTAATGAAGCCTATCCGCAGATGCCGATTTACGTTGCTGCGCTGGATGACAAACTGAATGATAATGCTTATATCGTGCCGGGTCTGGGCGATGCAGGTGATCGTCTGTTTGGTACAAAAGGCGTTTAATATATATTTGCTTTTATGCTCCAGAATGGAAGAGCATGGAAAATATTGATTTTGAAAATCTTTTTGAAGAAATGCCCGTTCCGGCTGTAATACTGGATTTGACGGCGGAGGGTGATTTTGTCTTCGCTAAGGCAAATACAGCGGCTCGTACATTTCTAAAAGCTGAGACTGATAAAATCATTGGTGCTAAAACATCCGAGCATTTCGATAGCGAGTTGGTTGATGACCTACATAAATGTCTGAATGCCGCGGCGGCCGACAAAAAAGCAACACGTTTTAAAACATCTTTCCTAACACCATCCGGTCTGAAAATAGGTGGTTTCCTTGTTCAGCCCGTTTCTAGCAATGGAAACGATGTGAATCGTTTTCAAGTAACAGGTATGGTGGCTACATCCGAAGATGCCAGCTTGCAGCAAGAGCGTGACGACGCAATCTCGTTGCTGACGTCTGTCTTTGACGTTAGTGAGGTCGGCATTGTTGTTACCGATGATGAGCAAAACATCATTCGTGTGAATGACAGCTTTATTCGTATTTATGGCTGGTCCCGTGACGAACTGATAGGCCAGCCTTTTGTAAACCTGATCGCAGAAGAAGATCGTATACGCGCACAACGTAGCCATGAAGAGTTCATGAAAAGTGGCATTCGTAGCTCAGGCGAAATGAAGATCGTGCGTCGGGATGCCAATGTTGCCAATGCATTGTTCACTACGGCAGCGCTAGAGCTAAGCTTGGGGCGTCGTTTTCAGGTCACGACGATCATGGACATTACACTGCGTAAGCAGATGGAATTGTCATTGCGTCTAGCCAAGGAACAAGCAGACGCGGCTAATCAGGCCAAATCAACATTCCTTGCCAATATGAGCCATGAGCTGCGTACACCTCTGAACGCTATTATCGGTTTCTCTGAAATGATGATGAAGGAGACATATGGCGCGCTCGGCAATGATAAATACAAAGAATATATGGGTGATATTCATGTGAGTGCGAAGCATTTGCTGGAAATCATCAACGAAGTGTTGGATATGTCCAAGATTGAAGCAGGGCGTGTAGAGCTGGATGAGGAATACATGGACGTGGAAGGCTTAGTAGCCTCCGTAGGTCGAATGATGGCCTCACGTGCGTTCAGCAGTGGCTTGCAAATTGAAGAAGATGTGCAGCCTAATATGCCGCCATTGTATGCGGACCCGCGACTGGTAAGGCAGATTCTTATTAATCTGGTGGGCAATGCTGTTAAATACTCCAATACAGATGGTGTTATCAAAGTCGGCGCAATGCAGGATGAATACGCCAATCTGATTATTTATGTATCTGACGAAGGTGTAGGTATTCCGAAAGAGAAGATTGCTTTGGCGCTCGAGCCATTCGGTCAGGTCTCTACAGCGCAAAGCAATGAACCTGTGCAAGGTACAGGTCTAGGTTTGCCACTAGCGAAAGCTATGACGGAGTTACACGGCGGTACGCTACGACTCGAATCAGATACAGGCAAAGGCACTAAAGTCTTCGTCGAGTTCCCCGCAGAGCGTATGAAACGAACAAATCCGAAAGGCGGTCAGTCGCCTCTATCAGGGTTTAAGCCACAACAACCTGCATCAGGGGTTGCCCAGAACGGTGAATAGACCTATCATCGCCAAAATTAACATATAGCTTAGGTAAATCTTATGGATCTTGAACAAAAATGCATCGATGCCGGATTGAAAATGACGGGTCAGCGCAAAACTATCTTGAAGGTTCTGGATGAGTCCGAAGACCATCCATCTGTAGAGGATGTTTATGAGCGTGCTAAAGAGCAGGATTCATCTATTAGCATGGCAACAGTCTACCGTACGTTGAATCTTCTGGACGAGCTTGAGCTTGTTGTACGTCATGACTTTAACGAGAATTTTTCACGTTACGAGCTGAATATGGCGCACCACCACCACCTGATTGACGTGGAAAGCGGTGATGTGATTGAGTTCCAGAACGAAGAAATCGAAAAGATGAAAGCCGAAATCGCCCGCAAACTGGGTTACGAGCTTGTCGAATGCCGTCTGGAACTCTACGGCAAGAAAATCAAAGCATAACCTATTCCCATGTCAGATGATCGTCTTCCAACCGAACTATGGGTGACAGGGCATCTGCACCAATTAACCCTGCAAGGCAAGACGTTTTACATCGCCCATAAAGGCGCGTACAGCACAGGCACGGTCATGCTGAAAATCAGTGATATGCGCGGGCAGTGTAAATTACTGCAACAGCAGCATGATCTGGACGGTGAAATGGGCTGGATGCAGCTGTTCAAAGGGGAAATGGTTGCAGAACGCGAGGCAGACGAGTATATTCGGCGCGCTGTTGACCGTGATCCTGACCTTTGGGCTGTTGAAATCGAAGATCAGGACATGAACAACCCGTTCGAAGGAAAAGTATTTTGAGTATTCTCGAAGAAAAGATCAAAAACCGCCGTACATTCGGCATTATTGCGCACCCTGATGCTGGTAAAACCACGCTGACGGAAAAACTTCTGCTATTCGGGGGCGCTATTCAGCAGGCCGGTATGGTGAAAGCCCGCGGTGAACGCCGTCTCGCCCGTTCTGACTGGATGAAAGTGGAACAAGAACGCGGTATTTCCGTGACATCTGCCGTGATGACCTTCGAAAAAGACGGTATTACCTTTAACCTTCTGGATACACCGGGGCACGAAGACTTCTCCGAAGATACATATAGAACACTGACTGCTGTTGATAGCGCCGTTATGGTGCTCGACGTTGCCAAAGGTATCGAGCCGCAAACGCTGAAACTTTTTGAAGTTTGTCGTATGCGCGATGTGCCGATTATTACTTTCATCAACAAGCTTGACCGTGAAGGTCAGGATCCTTTCAAGCTGCTGGACGAAATTGAAAGCCAGCTTGCCCTTGATGTATCACCAGCCAGCTGGCCGATCGGCATGGGACGTGAATTTAAAGGTTGTTATGACTTGCTGCAAGACAAGCTGGTTCTATTCGATCGTAGTAAAGGTGACCAGATTAAGGAAAGTATCGAGTGTACTGGTCTTGAGGATCCCAAGATTGATGAATTGCTACCAGAGCGTCTGGCAAAGCAGCTTCGTGAAGAAGTCGAGATGGTGCGCGGTCTGTGCCCGGAGTTTGATTTACAGGCATACCTCGAAGGACACATGACGCCAGTATTTTTTGGTTCGGCGGTTAATAACTTCGGTGTGCAGGAATTGTTGCACGGTATCGCAGAGTTTGCACCGTCACCCAAGCCGCAAACAACCGAAGAGCGTGAAGTCAAACCTAACGAATCTAAGGTCACAGCCTTCATCTTTAAAATTCAGGCCAATATGGACCCGAAACACCGTGACCGTATCGCCTTTACGCGTATCTGTAGCGGTAAGTTCAAAAAAGGCATGAAGCTCAAACACGTACGCTCTGGCAAAGTGCTGACCATTCATAACCCGCAAATGTTCTTCTCGCAGGATCGTGAGACAGCCGAAGAAGCATGGCCAGGTGATATTCTTGGTCTGCCGAACCATGGTAATCTGCGTATCGGTGATGCTCTGGTCGAAAGCAACGAAGATTTACACTTCACGGGCATTCCGAATTTCGCGCCTGAATTGATGCAGCGTGTCCGTTCCGAAGACCCGATGAAAGCCAAGCACCTTGAAAATGCACTGGTACAATTGGCGGAAGAGGGCGCGGCGCGCGTCTTTAAGCCGACAATGGATTCAGGCTGGGTAGTTGGTGTTGTGGGGGCGCTGCAGTTTGATGTTCTAGCAGACCGTATCCGTACGGAATATGATATCCCTGTGAAGTTTGAGGAAGCGGCGCTTTATACCGCACGCTGGCTGTCATCCGAAGATACAGCGGCGCTCAAGAAATTCATGGATGCGAATGGAAGTGCGATTGCCAATGATCACGACGGTGATCCCGTCTTTATGGCGCGTAATGCTTGGCATCTAGGGGATGCGCAGGATAAAAACCCTGCGATCAAATTCACGGCAACTAAGTAATTACAGGTTCAGGTCGCTTTTTGTTGCGCGCTCTGGCGTAAGTAGATCAGCCGCCATTGATAGAACTTTTACGCCCGGAATTTCTGCTGCAGCTTTCAAAAAGGATGTAAAACCTTCGGCTTCGGCTTGCTGTGCAGCTGTTCCTGCCTTGATCTCCGGAATGATACTCTCTGTATTAAAGTTATTGCTAGGCATTGGTTTCCCTTCGTTTTGTTGGTTACACTAACCTATTTATGCGCCCATTATGGCCGTCAAAAGGTTGAAATGAGGTTAATTTAGGATTTGTGCGGGTTTTTACTTGAAAAACGATGCTAGGCATGACATTTAATTGGCACCGAAATTGTACTCTTTAACGATACAGCATTATGATTAAACTGGCAAAACTGACAGATTACGCAGTCGTTACGCTTTCCGCGATGGTGGAACGTGATGGGACATTGTTATCTGCTGTGCAGCTTGCCGAAATCACAACTTTGCCTGAGCCCACAGTATCCAAGGTACTGAAAATGCTTGCCAAGGGCGGCGTGATTAATTCTGTCCGCGGTGCGCATGGTGGCTACAGGCTGGCAGAGATGCCCGAGGACATTACAATCCTTGATATTATTGAGGCAATTGAAGGCCCCGTGGCGCTGACGGCGTGCATCGAAGGCAGTCACGAAAACTGCGCCATTGTAAAGATGTGTGGTACAAAAGGGCGTTGGGATTTGGTCAATACGGCTGTGAAAACAGCCCTTGAGAACGTGACATTACGTGATATGACATCACGGTCAGTAACTGATATCCGAACACTACAGGCAAGTAGTGGAGGCAGAGCATGAGTAATATTTCAGAAGATACAGTCAGACAGGTAGAAGAGCTTAGCGGTAAATACGAAGCAGGCTTTGTTACCGATATCGAGATGGAAAAAGCGCCGATGGGCCTAAACGAAGACATCATTCGTTTCATCTCTGCCAAGAAAGAAGAGCCTGAATGGATGCTGGAATGGCGCCTCAAGGCCTATGCGCGCTGGCTGGAAATGCCAGAGCCTGATTGGGCAAAGGTCGATTTTCCTGAAATTGATTACCAGCAATATTATTACTACGCCGCACCTAAAGATCAGGACCGCCCGAAATCTTTGGACGAAGTTGACCCGAAGCTGCTGGAAACATACGAAAAACTGGGCATTCCTCTGCGTGAGCAAGAGATGCTAGCAGGTGTGGCCGTTGATGCGGTATTCGACTCCGTATCCGTTGCCACAACATTTAAAAAGACACTAAGCGAAGCAGGGGTGATCTTCTGCTCCATCAGTGAAGCCATTCGCGAACATCCCGAGCTTGTAAAAAAATATATGGGTTCGGTTGTCCCTTACCACGATAACAAACACGCGTGTTTGAACTCTGCTGTATTCACAGACGGGTCATTTGTTTACATCCCCGAAGGTGTGCGCTGCCCGATGGAGCTGAGCACTTACTTCCGTATCAATGAGCTGAATACAGGTCAGTTCGAACGTACGCTGATTATCGCAGACAAAGGCTCTTACGTATCCTATTTGGAAGGCTGTACAGCGCCGATGCGCGATACGAACCAGCTGCACGCTGCTGTGGTTGAACTGGTCGCGCACGAAGATGCGGAGATCAAGTACTCAACGGTTCAGAACTGGTACCCCGGTGATGAAAACGGCAAGGGCGGTATCTATAACTTCGTGACCAAGCGCGGTATTTGCGAAGGCGCAAATTCTAAGATCAGCTGGACGCAGGTCGAGACAGGCTCTTCTATCACATGGAAATATCCATCCTGTATATTAAAAGGGGATAACTCTGTGGGTGAGTTTTATTCCGTAGCAATTACAAATAATTGCCAGCAGGCCGATACAGGCACAAAAATGGTGCATATCGGCAGAAATACAAAGAGTCGTATTATCTCCAAAGGTATCGCAGCAGGCAAATCAGACCAGACATATCGCGGCGTGGTCAAGATCATGCCAAAAGCCGAAGGCGCGCGTAACTTTACGCAGTGTGATAGCTTACTAATCGGTAAAACTTGTGGCGCGCACACAGTGCCTTATATCGAAAGCCGCAATCCGAAAGCGATGCTGGAGCACGAAGCAACCACCAGCCGCATCAACGAAGATCAGCTGTTCTATTGCCAGCAGCGCGGTCTGAATGAAGAAGAAGCTGTCGCATTAATCGTCAACGGCTTCTGCCGCGAAGTGATGCAGCACCTGCCGATGGAGTTTGCAGTTGAAGCGCAGAAACTGGTGGGGATTAGCTTGGAAGGTAGCGTTGGTTAGCTTTTGGGGCAGCATTTTTGAAGCGATTTTCGATCTTGTATGGTTGTTTGGTAATACGCAGCGAGGTCAAAGTTTTATAGCCAAGGTGTTGCATTTGATAGTAATGCTGGCACTTTTTGTGGGGCTAACAGCTTTGCTTTTATTTGGAGCTGTAAAGTTAGGAGTATTCTAAGAGTAACGACTGGTTCTTTGTTTAGTGTAAACAGAAAGAAGCAGCCATGTGGCAGGAAGCAGAATGGATTAATTGGCTTTTAACAACGTTAATTGCGGCACCGTTTGTACTGTATTTAGCGTCTAAGCTTAAGAAAAAGCCAAATTAGAGAATTGTGTATCGGTATAAATTTGAAGAATCATGCTATGGTTTTGTGTTGAATTCCAACGTTCTTACAGAAAATCAAAGTATAAGGATAATAAAATGAAACTTGATAAAGGAATTGAAGCAAGCTTTGTACGTGTCATAGGCATGGTTGTTTTCTTTCTGGCGATCATATGTTTACTGGCTGTAATTTCCGGTGTTGCGGAGCTTAGCAATCAGAAAACATCTGAATCTGTCTTGTTCATGACATTTATGATGTGTGTTGCTTTTGCCTTTATGGGGTTGATGATCTCAACACTGGCACAGGTCTTGCGATCCGTGCGCCGTATGGAAGCGCTGACCGAGAAACAAAACAAGATTTTGGAAGAAAAGCTGGTTGCGCCCGCTAAGACTGTAGCCGCAACAGCCAAGAAAACGGCAACAAAGAAAGCCCCTGCGAAAAAGACAGCGGCAAAGAAGACCACAACCGCTAAAAAGACGACGACTGCTAAAAAAGCAGCCTCCAAGAAATAGGAGATAGGTTCGCTTGCTTAAAAAGTTGTTTCTTTCACTGTTTTGCGGTTGGTTGGGGCTCGGAGTAGCGGGTCTCGTCGGGATGGCGGCTGTGTTTATGCCGGCATCATTTGCGCAAAAAGGTGGCTTTGCCGCGAATGTAGCAGATCCTTTTATGTGGTTTGGATTTGTTCTGGCACTACTGGCTGTACTTTTGAATGTTGTGGCACAGATTAACCTCTGGTCTGCGGACAAAGGTAGCGGCTACTGGCGTGTAATGCTGATGATGTTCAGCGGCGTGCCAATGATGTTTTTGTACTTTGTCATCGGACAATTGATACTAACTTTGTAAGAAACACTTTAGAGAGAACTATGATCGAGATTAAAAATCTTCATGCCGAAATTGACGGCAAGGAAATCCTTAAGGGTATTGACCTGAATTTGGAAAAAGGCAAAGTGCACGCCATTATGGGGCCTAACGGCTCGGGTAAGTCGACTTTGTCTTATGTTCTGGCAGGCCGCGAAGACTACGAAGTCACAGACGGCAGCGTTCAAATGGACGGTGTTGATCTTTTAGATCTGGAACCTGAAGAGCGTGCCGCTGCAGGCGTCTTTCTGGCATTCCAGTACCCTGTCGAAATCCCGGGCGTACAAATGTCCAACTTTCTGAAAACAGCCGTGAACGCACAGCGCAAGCAGCGCGGCGAAGACGAGCTTGATGCTCTGGCCTTCCTGAAGCTGGTTAAAGACAAGATGAAAGCTCTGGGTGTCAAAGATGACATGATCAAGCGTCCTGTGAATGTGGGTGCCTCAGGTGGCGAGAAGAAGCGTAACGAAGTGCTGCAAATGGCGCTGTTGGAGCCTAAATTCGCTGTTCTGGATGAAACAGATAGTGGTCTGGATATCGATGCGCTGAAGATTGTTGCTGAAGGCGTAAACCAGCTGCGCGGTGAAGACCGCACATTCCTGGTGATTACCCACTACCAGCGTTTGCTGGATTACATTAAGCCTGACGTGGTTCACGTATTGGCAAATGGCAAGATTGTTAAAACAGGTGGCCCTGAGTTGGCTCAGGAACTGGAAGCTAGAGGCTATGCCGAGTTTCTGGGTGAAGAAGCCGCCTAATAAAACCGTTATCAGGATTACATGATGAAACAGGCACAAAATCTGGCAAGAATGCCCGCGCCCGCACGCTATAAGGCTGATAATGCCGCAACGTTCGTAGAAGCATTTGAAGGTAACGCAGCTCTTAAAGAGGGGCCTGAATGGCTTGTGTCACTGCGCCAAGAGGCTGCTGATACTGTGGCTGAAATGGGGCTGCCTACACCGAAACTGGAGCGGTGGAAATATACAAACGTACATCCCGCTATCAAAGATGTATCAGGCGTTGCTGCCAAGCCAGGGTTTGTGGTTAAGCCTGTGGATAAACTGGTGACAGATTTATCTGAGAGCTTACAGAATGCCCCTGAATGGCTGCAATCAATCTTGACTGAAAGACCTCACGCAACATTCCGCTATGCAGACATGATGATGTGGGAACTTGCCAATATGTTCACGCAAGATGGCGTTGTAATTGATGTTCCTGCTGGTCAAAAGGTATCAGAGGCGATCACCATAGATTTTACCGGCCATGAAGGTCAGCTTTCAGCACCGCGTGCTGTTATTAGGCTGGGTGAGGGCGCGGAGCTAACGATTATTGAAAACCACAAAGGTGAAGGTCAATTCTGGAATAATGCTCTGATCCAGATCAAGATCGCTGACGGCGCAAAATTTCGCCACTACCGTATGCAGGAATATGGCTCCAAAGCCGTTTACACGCAGAACACTCATGTTGAAATCGGCGAAGGCGCACATTACGAAGCCTTCACTATGGCATTGGGCGGAAATATCACGCGTAATCAGGTGCATGCTGCTGTAATTGGCGGTGGTGCTGAATGTGATATTTACGGCATTAATTTGCTGGATGGCAGCCAGATTTCAGATAGCACTTTTGAAGTCGAACACATGGCGGAGAACTGTAATTCTAACCAGTTCATCCGCAGCGTGATGCGCGATCAATCCAAAGGCATTTTCCAAGGCAAGGTCTACGTTCATGAGGGTGCTGATGGCACTGACGGGTATCAATTGTCGAACGCGTTACTGCTTTCTGAAGGCGCAGAGATGGATACTAAGCCGGAGCTTGAAATCTATGCCGATGATGTGAAATGTTCGCACGGTGCCACGACTGGTCAGCTGGATGAAGAGCCACTATTTTATTTACGTAGCCGCGGCTTGAGCGAGAATGAAGCTCGTGCCTTGATGATCGAGGCTTTCGTCAATGAGGTTGTGGAAAAGCTTGCGGATGAAACTGTGAAAGACGTTGTCTTACAAAAGGTTAGCCAGTGGCTGAAGCTGTGAAAAAGATGGAACAACAGGCGTTGCATACATGGCGTGATGACTTCCCTGCATTAAAGCAGGAGGTTCATGGGCGCCCTGTGGCGTATCTGGATACAGCAGCGAGCGCGCTTAAGCCACAATTTGTGATCGATACGATGGCGCGCGTAATGGAGACATATTACGCAAATATCCATCGCGGCCTGTATAGCTTTAGCCAGCAATCAACCGCTGCATTTGAAGACGTACGCAACAAAGTTGCAGGCTTTATTAACGCCCCGAGCGCACAAGAGATAGTATTCACCCGCAATACAACTGAAGCCGTTAATTTAGTGGCACAAAGCTGGGCAGCCAAATACCTTCAGGCAGGGGACGAGATCATCCTCTCGGGTCTGGAGCATCACGCCAATATCGTGCCATGGCATATGCTGGCAGAGAAAATCGGCGTTACGATTAAAGTCATTCCGGTACAAGATGATGGTTCCTTAGACATTGAAGCCTTCGAGCGTATGTTAACAATAGATACCAAAATGGTGTCACTTGTGCACACATCGAACTCAATCGGCGTTGTGAATAACATAAAGAAAATCATACAGATAGCAAAAGACTTTTATCCTGAAACTAAAGTTATGGTGGATGGGTCGCAGGCCGTTGTTCATGGCTCTGTAGACGTACAGGATCTGGGGTGTGATTTCTTCGCATTTACAGGCCATAAAATCTATGGACCGTCAGGTGTTGGTGTTCTCTGGGGTAAATGTGATGTGCTGGAGAGCATGGACCCGTATCAAGGCGGCGGCGATATGATCGAAACAGTAGATTTCCATCATGTTACGTATAAGGCGCCACCCGCGCGTTTTGAGGCAGGTACACCAGCAATTGTTGAAGTTATCGGCATGGGCGCAGCGATAGATTACATCACTTCGATAGGTATGGATGTAATTGCGTCATACGAAAAACAAATGTTCACTTACGCGCAGGATAAAATAGCCACCATAGACGGTCTGACCTTCTACGGTACAACGGCCGATAAGATTGGCATCCTGTCATTTACTGCTGAGTGGGGGCATCCTAGCGATATCGGCATGATCCTTGATCAGTGTGGTGTTGCTGTACGTACAGGGCACCATTGCTGCCAGCCGCTAATGCGCCGCTTCGGCATTGACGCGACTGTACGCGCCTCATTGGGAATGTACACAAATGAAACTGATATAGATGCACTGGTCGCAGGACTGGATAAAGCGCGGAGTATGCTGGCATGATGGGTAGAGAAGCAATCGCAAATGAAGAGATGCTGAGAAATTCAATGAGCGAAGAAGAATATGATGAGCTGGCGATGCCGCCAAATGCCGAAGTGCCAAATGAGCATGCTTTATGGCCTGCCTTGGATAAGGCTATTCGTGAGGTATATGACCCTGAAATCCCGGTAAACATTTTTGAGCTAGGCTTGATCTACAAGGTTGAGATTACCGAAGGTAAGGATGGCAAGCACGATATCTATGTTGAGATGACGCTGACGTCACCGGGTTGCCCTGTGGCGCAAGAAATGCCGGGAATGGTACAAAGTGCCTTTTTCCCTGTTGAAGGGGTAGGTGATGTTGATGTCGATATTATCTGGGATCCGCCTTGGGATCCGTCCATGATGTCCGAGGCTGCTAAGCTGCAATTAAATATGTTTATGTAAGGTGTTGTCATGAGCCTGATATCCGTAACAGACAGAGCCGCCGAAGAACTGGCGAAGCGTACAGGGTTGAATCCTGCTGCGATTGGCATTCGTTTGATGGTAACCAACACTGGCTGTTCTGGGCATTCTTATAAAATGGAACATGTGACGGAAGAATCAGACAAAGACGATAAATTTGCGCACGAAAACGCGATTATCTTTGTTCCTAAGGAACAGCTTTTATACCTGATCGGGACGGAAATTGACTTCAAAGAAGATGGGCTGGCATCCAATTTCGTTTTCAATAACCCGAATGCCGAAGGTACCTGCGGCTGCGGCGAGAGCTTCAATCTGAAAATTGAAAGAGACTAGGCTGCTAGACGTTTGGCTGCTGCCGCTTTCTCCGCGGCTTTCAATGCGCCTACGATCAGATCCTTAGCGCTATCGGCTTGATGTGCGTTTTCACTGATATATCTTCGCCATTGCTTGGCGCCGGGTTGGTGGTGAAACAGGCCGATCATATGGCGTGTGATGCTTTTTACGGGCACACCGTAATCTTTTTGTTGGCGCTCGATGTACGGAATCATTGCCAAGGCAATCTTCTTTCGCCCCTGAATATCATGATTCCCGAATATCTTGCGTTCGATCTCGGCAAGAATATAGGGGTTTGAATAAGCTTCTCGACCGATCATAACGCCATCAAATACGGACAGGTTTTCTTGAGTCTCTTCAATGGTTTTGATGCCGCCATTCAAGACAAAATTAAGGTTAGGGTATAAGTTTTTGATATCACTTACTATATCGTAGCGCAGGGGAGGGATGTCGCGATTCTCTTTAGGGCTTAAGCCGTTTAGCCAAGCTTTGCGGGCATGAACAATGAAATTTTCACAGCCAGCTTTAGAAATAGTGTCTATAAACTTGTTTAAAAAAGGAAATTCTTCTTCCCCATCGATTGCAATTCGACATTTAATGGTGACGGGAATATCGACTGTATTTGCCATCGCAGTATAACACTCTGCCACGAGTTCTGGTTCTGCCATAAGGCATGCACCAAAATTACCGCTCTGCACGCGATCACTGGGACAGCCGCAGTTAAGGTTGATCTCGTCATATCCAAAGTCTTCGCCAATCTTCGCGCATTCGGCTAAGGCTTTAGGGTCGCTACCGCCTAACTGTAACGCGACGGGGTGTTCTTCGGCATTGAAGCGTAGAAAACGTTCACAATCGCCATGAATCATTGCGCCTGTCGTCACCATTTCGGTATAAAGACGCACATGCGGCGATATAAGGCGATGGAAATACCGGCAATGACGATCCGTCCAGTCCATCATCGGCGCTACCGATACGTGCGGTACATCGCTTATGAAGCTATTTCCTTGTGAAGTTTTTGTCATTACATCTTGCCTAACGGGCGGTTTATCTCATAAAAATGGGAATGTACTTTATTTGGGGGCGAAAAATCCAGTTTTTCATGCGTATTCTTTTAGTGCTCATTATGGCTTTTGTAATGTTGCCGTCTTCTGTGATGGCGCAGGACGCTGTGCCGCGCTTTAATGATACACAATTACCTCTCCCTCGTTTTGTCTCTCTGCGTTCAGATAAGGCCTATATTCGATCAGGGCCTGCTATGCGTTATCCTGTTAAATGGGTTTTGATTAAGGATGATATGCCTGTCGAAATCATTCAGGAATTTGATCACTGGCGTAAAATCAGAACAATAGAAGCAGATGAGGGCTGGATCCATAAATCACTGCTGTCAGGTAAACGCACAGTCATGGTAAACGGCACGGAGCTAGTGCCTATGCGCCAGAAAAATGAGGCAGGCGCAAAAATGCTGGCACGTTTGGAGCCATATGTAATCGCGGCTGTTGAAGAGTGCACCGGTCAATGGTGTCTTGTGAGTACGGGCGGCTTTGAGGGCTGGATCGAAAGAAATTCCCTTTGGGGTGTTTACGAGTCTGAGGAATTGAATTAGTCTTGTATATGTAGGTGATTCGCACCTTCTCCACAGAACTATCCACAAGCTTATACACATTCATTCAACGAACCCCCGCTGATTCCAGAAGTAAGCCTCTATGTCTATATTGATCGATAAACCAGAATTTACATCCCACATCATGCGCGCGCTGATGTCATTGTCTACAGTGACAGGCGAGTCCGATTCTGATTCTCAGGGTATTGATGGCGCGAAGCTATTGATGAATCTTGCCGGCGTGATGACAGAAACATTGATGTTGTTTGATGATCCTGATGAATGCTTGGGCGCTTATTACCACAGACTGTCGCATATGTTGCAGTCAGAACCGTTCCCCGGTGAGTTTGCTGATAAAGCGCTGCCGCCTGCATATATTATTGATTATGAAACAGAGCGCGGTCGTGAGCTTGCGAAAAATCTTTTTGCCGACTGGCAGGAATGCGCTTTTGAATTTTACGAACTGATGTTGTTCGTCTCTCATAATTTGATTATGAGCATGGAGCAGGCGGGACAGCCTCGTTCTGAAATCTTTAAAATGCTAATTGCGATCACGAATAAAGCCATGGGCTACGAGCTGGCTGCGCAAGAGCTTTGCGACATCGTGATTGAAAACAAGATCGGCGGCGAAGGCTGGCGTATGGCTGACAGCGTAAGCGGTTTGAGCGCTATTGCTGGGCGCGCCGTGGCGTTGTCACAAAACGCGTGTGAGCTGTTTGCTCAGCCCGCATTGCCCGATAAACTTGATCAAATTGCTTATGTAATGACGCAAGAAGCTATCCGACTCGGTGTTCCTGCCGGTACAGATTGGCGTTTTGGCTTGGCGGCTAATGATTGTCATTATAATGCGCCATATGAATTGATCTCCAGCCTTTGGCCTGACTGTCACGAGCTGTTCTATCATATGGATATTATGGACCTGATGGACCAATCCGTAGCCTGTGCAAAGGCCGCAGGACGCATGCTGGCCTTGATGGCGGGCGGTGAGGTTCCCGAGATTGAGCCGGTGATTGCAAAGCCTTTGGCTATGGCGGCTATGACAGATACTTATAAGACTGTCTGCTACGATCAGGCTGCCATAATGCGGTGACGCAGCAAATTTCCTTGTAATTAATGGGTCGTTACGTCTTGCACCTGTATTTAATCGGGTGTAAAAACGGTTTTGTTATGACGATAAACAAAGCCTTGAAAGAAGATATGAGTTTTACACCTAAGTCCAGTTACTCCTACGAGGACATCATTGCTTGTGGCAATGGTGAGTTATTCGGTCCCGGCAATGCGCAGTTACCACTGCCGCCTATGCTGATGTTTGATCGCATTACCAACGTATCTGCCGAAGGCGGTGAGAACGGTAAAGGCGTGATCGAAGCTGAATTTGATATTAAGCCTGATCTATGGTTCTTTGATTGCCACTTTAAAGGCGATCCTGTAATGCCGGGTTGTTTGGGTCTTGATGCCCTGTGGCAGCTTCTGGGCTTTTATCTGGGCTGGACAGGCGCGCCTGGTTCAGGCCGTGCGCTAGGTTTGGGCGAGCTTAAGCTTACAGGCCAAGTGCAGCCAGATGTGAAGCTTGTGAAGTACGTAGTAGATCTGAAGCGTGTTATTAACCGCAAGCTGGTACTGGGTATCGGTGATGGTAAAATGTACGCGGATGGTGAATTGATTTATGAAGCCAAGGACTTGAAAGTCGGGTTGTTTGATAACCCGAGTGCACTATAGTCAGTACATAGTTTTAATAAGGGCATACCAATTTCACGTTTGTCGGGATTATTGCGTAGGCCCTTTTTATTGTTCTAACGCTAGGAAAAAACCATGTCACAAAATACACGCAGAGTTGTAGTTACAGGTATGGGCATCGTGTCCTGTATCGGTAACAATGTGAACGAAGTTCTTGAATCCCTGAAAGCGGGGAAGTCAGGTATTACATTTTCGCCTGAATACGCTGAAATGGGATTCCGTAGCCATGTCTACGGCAAGCCGAATATTGCCTTAGAAGACCATATTGATAAGCGTATGTTGCGTTTTATGGGTGACGGCGCGGCTTATAACCATATTGCAATGGAACAGGCTATCGCTGACTCAGGCATTGAAGAGAGCGAAATTTCGCACGAGCGCACAGGTATCGTGATGGGCTCCGGTGGTCCTTCTACGCACGCGCAAATCGCGGCGGCTGATATTGCACGCGAGAAAGGCCCTAAACGTGTGGGCCCATTCGCTGTGCCTAAATGTATGTCTTCGACAAACTCAGCGAATATAGCCACGAACTTTAAAATTAAAGGCGTGAACTATTCTATTTCTTCCGCCTGTTCTACATCGGCACACTGTATTGGTAACGCAGCGGAGCTAATCCAGTGGGGCAAGCAGGACGTTATGTTTGCAGGCGGCGGTGAAGAGCTTGATTGGGCGCTATCCGTTCTATTTGATGCGATGGGCGCTATGTCATCTAAATATAATGACACACCTGAAAAAGCAGCTCGTGCTTATGATGCGGATCGTGATGGCTTTGTCATTGCTGGTGGTGGCGGCGTTCTGGTTCTTGAGGAGCTGGAACATGCAAAAGCACGTGGCGCGAAAATCTATGGCGAAATCACAGGGTACGGCGCCACATCTGATGGTGCTGACATGGTCGCGCCAAGCGGTGAGGGTGCTGTTCGTTGTATGAACCAGGCGCTGAGCACAGTTAAGAAGCCTGTTACATATATCAATACACACGGTACAAGCACACCAGCTGGTGACATCACCGAGCTGAATGCAATCCGCGAAGTCTTCGTCGATCGTGAAGAAAAGGATATGCCATATATCAGTGCGACCAAGTCTATGACAGGTCACTCTCTGGGCGGTACAGGCGTTCAGGAAGCTGTTTATAGCTTGCTGATGATGAAAGAGGGCTTCGTTGCACCGAGCATTAACATCGAGAACCTCGATCAAGGTGCAGGCAACATGCCGATCGCCCGTGAGCGCATCGATAACGTAGAACATCAAACTGTAATTTCTAATTCTTTTGGCTTTGGTGGTACCAATGCGACCCTGGCCTTTTCTAGGTATGAGGGGTAGGTCATATGGCAGCATCGAAACTAATGAAGGGTAAAAAAGGCCTGATTATGGGGGTGGCAAATGACCACTCTATCGCGTGGGGTATCGCAAAAGCACTAAGCGATAACGGCGCAGAGCTGGCCTTTACCTACCAAGGTGATTCCCTTCTGAAACGTGTGAGGCCATTGGCTGAATCCGTTGGTACAAGCGACTCACTGATTTTGCCGTGTGATGTGACACAAGAAAGCGAAATTGATTCCGTCTTTGATAGTCTTGAAAAAGAATGGGGCGAGATGGACTTTCTGGTTCACGCTGTGGCTTATTCTAATAAGGACGAGCTAACAGGGCGCTACGTTGATACGTCTCTTGATAACTTCCTGAAGACAATGCATATTTCTTGCTACTCCTTCACATCTGTTATGCGCCGCGCAAACAACCTGATGAAGAATGGCGGCTCTGCAATTACGCTCAGCTATTACGGTGCCGAAAAAGTAATGCCTAACTACAATGTTATGGGCGTTGCAAAAGCAGCATTAGAAGCTTCAACACGCTATCTTGCAGCTGATCTCGGCCCTGATAATATTCGCGTAAATGCCATCTCAGCAGGTCCGATGCGTACTTTGGCCGGTTCTGCTATCGGCAGCGCCCGTCAGACATTTAAATACAATCAGGTCACAGCACCGTTGCGCCGTACGGTTGCGCTTGAAGAGCTGGGCGGCACAGGTTTGTACCTGCTGTCTGATCTATCAGGTGCCGTAACGGGCGAAATTCATTACGTTGACTGCGGCTTTAACGTCATCGGCATGCCGCCGCACGATCAACTGAAAACTTTTGCAGGATAAAGACATGAAAAAACTGATCGCCGGAAACTGGAAAATGAATGGCACGCAAGCGTCTGCCATGGATTTAATCTCCGCGATTGGTATTGGTCTTGATGAAAACCCGTCTCTGACAGATACGTGCGATTTTCTGGTTTGTCCTCCGGCACTGCATTTGACAATCGTAAAGGACGCCATCGAAGGCACTAATGCGCCTGTCTCAATCGGTGGACAGGATTGCTCTGCCAATGATAATGGTGCACATACAGGTGACGTCTCGTCTGATATGTTGGCGGATATAGGGTGTGAATACGTTATTCTAGGTCACTCTGAACGCCGTGCGGATCATGAAGAAACAAGCGCATATATCTCCGAAAAAGCAGGACGTGCTCTAATCTCCGGTTTGAAGGTCATTATCTGCGTTGGTGAGCAAGAAGAAGAACGTGAAGAAGGGCGTGAGTTTGATGTCGTAGCAAAGCAGCTGCGTGAGTCACTGCCAAATAGCGCTTCTGCGGCCAACACAGTCATTGCCTACGAGCCTGTTTGGGCGATTGGAACGGGCAAAGCGGCAACGACAGATGATGTTGCAGCCATGCACAGCTTTATTAGAAAAACATTACAAGAAAAGCTTGCAGATGCGGGCGATATACGGATATTGTACGGCGGTTCGGTAAAGCCGGATAATGCTGGCGATCTGTTTAAGGTCGAAAACGTAGACGGAGCATTGATAGGCGGCGCAAGTCTTAAAGCCGATCAATATCTGGGAATTGCGAAAGCGGTTTAGCATGAGCTACTATCAGTCAAAATTTCACATGTATATCTGTGAGTTTTTTAGATGGCTAAGTTTTGCTTCTGTTATTGTCAGTTTACTAGTGTTCGTTCTAGCATTATGGACTGATACTTTGACGAATGATCAGGCCGCTAAAACAATAGCGACTACCTTAGCTATATTATTTGCAAGTGTGGTGATTGGGGCTATTTTCCGCAGTGGCGTAGACTACGAAGAAGAAGAATGAGAATAAAATGGAAGTTGTACTAGTTATACATCTGATTTTGGCATTGGGCATTATTTGTCTGGTGCTTGTTCAGCGCTCTGAAGGCGGTGGCCTTGGTATTGGCGGAAGCGGCGGTGGTGGCCTCGGCAATCTGGCGTCAGCCCATAGCACAGCGAATGCTTTAACCAGAACAACAGCAATTTTTGCGGCGTGCTTTTTTGCAACTAGCCTGATTTTGGCTATTTTGGCAGGAACGCATTCCAAGCCTCAAGGTCTGCTGGCAGATCTTGATGCACCCGTGGCTTCAATCACTGTATCTTCTGATGAAGAGGGTGGTGAGGTCGCAGCAGACACTACGGAAGAAGCTCCGGCAGCCGAAAGCAGGCCGTCGGTTCCCGTATCGGAGTAACTCTCAACTAAATTAAAGACATGACAAGATTTGTATTTATAACCGGCGGCGTGGTTTCCTCTTTAGGAAAAGGTCTCGGCTCCGCCGCTCTTGGTGCGTTGTTGCAGGCCCGTGGTTACTCCGTTCGCCTGTGTAAGCTTGACCCTTACCTGAACGTTGACCCCGGTACTATGAGCCCGTTCCAGCATGGCGAAGTCTATGTAACTGACGACGGCGCCGAAACAGATCTGGATTTGGGGCACTACGAACGTTTCACTGGCAACCCTGCCAAGCAAATGGACAACATCACGACAGGCCGTATCTACACGAACGTGCTGGCGCGTGAGCGCCGCGGTGATTACCTCGGCGCAACTGTGCAGGTCATTCCGCACATTACTGACGAGATTAAAGACTTCATCCGTGAAAAAGACGGATCTGCTGACTTCGTTCTGTGTGAAATCGGCGGTACGGTTGGTGATATTGAATCCCTGCCATTTCTGGAAGCGATCCGCCAGTTCGGTAACGAAATGGGTCGTGAGCGCGCCTTGTTTATTCATGTGACATTGCTGCCTTATATTCCTGCTGCGGGCGAGCTGAAAACTAAACCGACACAGCACTCTGTAAAAGAATTGATGGGCGTAGGTATTCGTCCGCGTATTTTGCTGTGCCGTTCTGATCGCGAGATCGAAAAAGACGAGCTGCGCAAGATTGCACTGTTTTGTAACATCGACGAGAACAAGGTTATTCCTGCGCTCGACGTGTCTACAATCTACGAAGTGCCGCTGAGCTACCACGCGGAAGGTCTTGATAATCAGGTGCTGGACTGCTTCGGCCTGCCAGACGAGAAAGAACCTGATTTGAGTGTTTGGAAAAACATCGTTCACCGTATCAAAGAGCCTGAGAAGAATGTAAATATCGCTGTGGTCGGTAAATATACGAACCTGAACGACAGCTATAAGTCTTTGAACGAGTCGCTGATCCATGGTGGTATCGCGAATAACGCCAAAGTGAACATCAACTACATCGAGTCCACAGTGTTTGAAAACGATAACACAATGGCTGAGCTAGAAGGTGTGAACGGTATTCTTGTTCCTGGTGGCTTTGGCGAGCGTGGCGCAGAAGGTAAAATTCAGGCCGCTAAGTTTGCCCGTGAAAACAAAGTACCGTATTTCGGTATCTGTTTTGGTATGCAAATGGCTGTGATTGAAGCGGCACGTAGTCTTGCAGGTTACGACCGTGCAAACTCCACAGAATTTGGCCCTTGTGATAACGCGGTTGTCGGTTTGATGACCGAATGGACACGCGGTAACGAAAAAGAAGAGCGCGGTAATGATACCGACCTCGGCGGTACAATGCGTTTGGGTGCTTACCCCGCAGCGTTAAAAGCGGGCAGTAAAGTGGCAGAGATTTACGGCACGACCGAAATCAGCGAACGTCACCGTCACCGTTATGAAGTGAACATCAACTTCAAAGAGCAGCTGGAAGAGAAGGGCTTGGTCTTCTCTGGCATGTCACCTGACGGCCGCCTGCCTGAGATTGTTGAATATGCAGATCATCCTTGGTTTATCGGTGTGCAGTATCACCCTGAACTGAAATCCAAGCCTTTTGATCCGCACCCGCTATTTGTGTCCTTTATAGACGCAGCCTTGAAACAGGGGCAGCTGGTCTAATTCCATAAGTTTGACATATTTATAAATCCTCCCTATAAAGCCTGAACGGTTAGGGAGGATTTTTTTATGGGCGTGAAAGCAAAGATTGCAGATAAGCTGATTACCAATGCTGTTTATGGCTATGCAGCTACAACACTTCTGTTTAGCGGAGGTTACGGTACGCTGGTCGTTGATGCTTTTAAGCGAGCGGCAGACGGTGTTGATGCCTCGGCCACCACAACATTAGAGATCGTCGGTGATACAATGATGCGCGGCGGGCTTCTGACAGGCGCGTTTATGGCGGTCTGCGTTAATCTACACCGCTTCAAATTCGGTGAAGAAGCTAAAGCAGAACTTGAACACGAAGCCCGCGAAGAACGCCTTGCCCCGTTCAGGCAGCAAGGCCCTCATCAATAATTTTTAGATACTGATACTGTCTTCAAGGAACTGGCGCTTGGGCTTGATGTAATCTTGCGTACCTTCGCGCAGAACTGTATCGCCCTCGATCAGATCAAACGGCAGATATTCTTCGGCTTGTTCGATACCATCCAGACCTTTGAAGCTCTTATACATCGGGCTGAAATCTGTGTTGACCGCTTGCTCGAACAGATCCTCGAAACTATCAATCACGAAATAGCTAGGCTGGTAGTCATTGATATACACCTTTGTGCGCATACAACGCTCCAGATCAAATTTGATATGATGCGCGGACGGATCATCCATACAATATTGCGCTTCACCATATGAAGAACACAAACCTGCGCCGTAAAGCTTCAGTCCGTCTTCTTTCTGGATCAGGCCAAACTCGATCGTCCACCAGTTCAAACGGGCAAGGTTCTTGGTTGTCTTGTATTGCAGGGCGCGCGCGCCGCCTTTGCCGTATTCATGCATATAATTGGCATAGGCCTGATTGCTCAGCAGTGGAATATGACCGAACAGATCATGGAAGATATCAGGCTCTTCCAGATAGTCGAGCTGGTCTTTATCGCGGATAAAGTAACCTGACGGAAACTTCTTGTCTGTCAGCATGTCAAAGAAAGGCTTTGATTTGATAAGGCCCTCGGTCGCGACAACTTCCCAACCCGTAATGGCACGTAAACGCTCATTGATCTCATGAAAATTCGGAATTTTATCAGCAGTGAAACCAAGCGTATCCAAGGCTTGCAGATACTCGGGGCAAGCGCGGGGCTTTAGGATTTCAATCTGACGTTCAAAAAGAAGTTTCCAGCTTTCATGCTGGTCACTCGTGTAATCTTTCCAGCCCTGATCAACAACAAGGCCTGCATAGCTAAGATTCTGGTCAGCAACCATAACGTAATCTCCCTTATTCTTTAATTATAACATTCCCGGTCGTTTAGACGGTAATGCGTTTCTTTTGTTAGGGAGATTATAGAGATAAGTTTGGGGGACTTAAACGGGAAATTTCTAGCGCGTTAAGTTTCGCGCCAGACCTTTGATTTCGTTGCGAAGTTCCAAGTCAAAATTACGTAAGCACATAATGTTCAGAATAGTTGCAGCTTGCTCGTCACTCAGAGGGCCCATGACTTTTTCTTTATATTCAGGTGCGGCAAACGGCGCTTTCTTATCGCCCAAATATATGTCTGCCATCATAGATAGATCATCAACATCAAATAATGATTTGGCCGGAATAGGGGCAGGGTTGCTACCATCAATGTCGTCTTTGCAAAAATACAGATAGACTTGATCGCTGCTGCGCTCGATTACAGCCCATTTAATCGGGCGATTATCAAGCTTGCTCAGGCACCATCGCGTATTTGTTCCTTCGCCAACAGCGGCGATAGTTTCAGCAACGCATTGTGATAGGTCACGCTGACCAGCATCTGCGAAGATAGTTCGTAACGGTGTTTCACTGATATTGCGTGAGTCTAAATTTATAATGATCTGTGTCATGTCTATTCCTCTATTGGAATAGAATATACATATTCGCTATTGCGGCGTCAAAGTTTAGGCAGCTTTTGAAGTGTAAGAAGAGGTGAGGTCTGCTGTAAACGGCTCCCGAATACCACTGCCTCAACATGCTTTATATTAAGCCCGCACAATGTTAGGCTGCCTACATAACAAAAAGAAAGAATATCAATGCGCTTATTTATGACACTTGCCATGACTTTAGCTTTGGGTTTTTTCGCGTTGCCTGTCAAAGCCGAAACCTCTCAGGTCGACGAGATACAGAAGTTTTCGCAAGACTGCCGTGAAGGGAAAATGCACCTCTATTTTGATTGTAGTTGCTTGAAAGATGAATATATAGAACACCGTGAAAAACTAGGATTGGATGCAAGCCCTTCCTTAGTGCGCAGCTACCTCGGCGCAAATTGCAAGAACGGTGATGGGATCGCCGCGCAAATGAATGAGAAGTGCCTTAAGCAACCAGCTTATTTGCCTAAAGGCCACGACCCCGAAACGTTTTGCAGTTGTTACAGCCGTAATTTCAAAAGTTTATTCGAACGTTGGGACGGCGTCATGCAGCCGACTCTTGAAGTGCAGTTTAAATCTGCAGCAAGATTAAAATGCCAGGATCCTGAAGCATATAAGAAGGTCTACGGCGACCGCTTTGGCCAATAAAATACAAAACGAAAAGGCGGATGGTTTTATCATCCGTTTTTTATAAATTTGAAATTTCGTGATAGTTAAGGCTATCGCCGTGCCATCATTAAAATGGATTGTTTAACTCTTGTAAGCGTCGCTCTTTTTGCTCGCCGATTGTGTCCATTTCGCCAAATATCCAGTCAGGGGTAAGGGCGTCAATAT
>DUBU01000039.1:67378-86566 GCA_012960155.1 Micavibrio sp.
CACTGTAAATCAGTGGTATAGCCTGAAGTGCAAAAAAGGCCGTAAGCGTTCCGCCTAATACTACGCAGGCTGATGCTTTAGGAGATCGGTTTGGGTACTGGTTCCCGCCCGGCGGTACGTCTTTATCTTCGTAGTCCGGTGAGTTTTTGTCGTCTTTCATGATAAAAGTCCCTGTTTATAGTTGTAATTTAGGCGCTTCAGTTTGGGCGGCTTCCTGCGCTTCTCTGAAGTCTTTCATATAGTGATAAAGGCAATCCGATGTTTCGTAAGTCGCCCACATGGCAACCGCAGCCCAGAAAACGCCTGCGATTACAATTTGTCCGCCGAATTCATCGTCACCGTGGTTCATATTGAATGCCTTTTTACAGATTCACGTAATTATTTTCGGAAAATAGGAGTTACGTATTAAAAATGCAAACTTTATCTTTGCTTTTTCACAAAAACGCTTATTTTAAGGCGCAGTAAACACAACGGAATTTAAAGGCCCAAGCAATGAAAACAGTACGAGTCGGAACTTATGAGATCGCCAATAACAAGCCCTTCACATTACTGGCGGGGCCATGCGCAATGGAGTCGCGCGACCATGCCTTCATGATGGCAGAGAGCATTAAGAAAGTCACTGACAAGCTGGGTATTAATCTGATCTACAAAAGCTCGTTCGATAAAGCAAACCGCACATCGATTAAAAGTGCGCGCGGCATTGGTCTGGAGGAGGCGCTGCCCATTTTTTCAGATATCAGCAAAGAGTTCGGTTTGCCGACTGTAACGGATATTCACCTGCCGGAACAATGCGCGATGGTTGCCGAAGCCGTTGATGTTTTGCAAATTCCTGCATTCCTATGTCGTCAGACGGACTTGTTGGTTGCGGCTGCTAAAACAGGTAAAGCGATCAACGTAAAAAAAGGTCAGTTCCTCGCGCCTTGGGATATGAAGAACGTGGCGACCAAGCTGGCGGAAGCAGGTAACGACAATATCATGCTGTGTGAACGCGGCGCGAGCTTTGGCTACAACACATTGGTATCCGATATGCGTAGCCTGCCGATCATGGCGCAGACAGGGTATCCTGTGGTCTATGATGCGACACATTCAGTACAGCAGCCGGGCGGTGCAGGGACAACATCAGGCGGTGACCGTGAAATGGTGCCGTATCTGACGCGTGCCGCACTTGCTACGGGCTGCGTTGGCGCGGTCTTTATGGAAGTTCACAACGATCCAGACAGCGCACCGTCAGACGGCCCGAACATGGTGCGCTTAGAACAGCTGGAAAGCGTTCTGAAGCCGATGGTCGCTATCGACGAGATCGCTAAGAATATCTAGGGCTTTCTGCAGACCGGGCTGATCGGAATATCAGGAAAGACGCGGCGCACAGCACCTGCGCGCTGCTCCATATTGCGGCACGTTTCTGCGGCATTCCATGGTGTGGCAGTCTCATTCAGGTAAAAATAATCCTCGATAATGCTGGCCTGCTGCTCGATGGAAAGATTCTCGAAATTGTTGAGATCAAACAAGTCATAATCATAAGCACGGTCGTAATCCCCGCCGTGACGGAAGAACAGGCCGACGGCTTCGCCTACCAAGTCTTTGCCATTATGTGATTGCCAGATATGGGCGAGTTCATGAATAAAAATAGAGCGTACCTGACTGTTTCTGCTGGTCGCGTAGTCATCACGGTAACTTGCTTGCGTCATATACAGGCTGCTTTTATGGGCGCGATTGTTGTCTGAATGCGCGTTTTTGTGAACACGTACACGGCTGTAATCAATGCTGTCGCCGAAAATTTGATAAGCCATAGCAATCTCGCCATCTGTTAGCGGTCGGTTTATCTGGCCATTTGAAAGGGGGGTCGGGGCAGGCGTGCAGGCTGTGGTCAGCCCCAGAGCCGCAGCGGCAAAAATACCGCGCAATTTGCGTGTCATTATATGTAAGTCCCTGTTTTATAGTTTTTTATTTAAGCGCGTCTTTTAAAAGACCATAAGATATTAACTTCAAATTAACGGATGACAATGCTATAATGATAGTATCGGAAGAAAATCCGAGCATTTTGTGTGTTCATTAAGGATAATGGCACGGATAAGGACAAGGAAAGTCTGTAATGGTAAGTATTCTCAGTAATGCAGGTTCACAAGTTGACGGTTTGCTGTCTATCGGACGCAGATTGGCGCCTGCTGGTGCGCCGGGGTTGTCTTCTCGCGCTCGTCAAATGACACAGAGTTACTTATCGCAATCAGCTGCAGGCGCTAACCAGTTGTTTTCTGCATCGTCTTCAGGTGCGTATTTGTCAGTCGATGACCTTCAAACTATCATCAAGGGGTTGCGTTCACGTATTCCTGATAGTCAGCGTATCGCAGATTATCGTAGTGAAAATCTGGATGAAAATGGCGATGTTATTGAGGCCGCCTCGGATGAGGCGACGGAAGAAACCGTAAAGACTGCCGAAGAAATGCTGGCGAACCTGACGCGCGGTAGTGTTGTGAATACCGAAGCCTGATTTCCTGCTGGAAGTGCGCGAATGACCATGTTAAAAAGCTCTTGGAATTCCAAGAGCTTTATTATTTTCAGGAGATATAAACATGAGCGCAATTATCGATATCAATGCCCGCGAAATTCTGGATAGCCGTGGCAACCCGACAGTTGAAGTTTATGTGTTGCTGGAAAGCGGCGCATTTGGTCGTGCTGCTGTGCCGTCTGGCGCATCCACAGGCGCACACGAAGCTGTTGAGCTGCGTGATGGTGATAAGAGTCGTTACAAAGGCAAAGGCGTTCAAAAAGCGGTTGCGCACGTAAATGACGAAATCTACGAAGCTCTTGTCGGTTTTGAAGCCGAAGACCAGATCCAGATTGATCAGGCTATGATGCAGCTGGATGGTACTGGCAATAAGGGCCGTTTGGGTGCAAATGCTATTCTGGGCGTATCTATGGCCACTGCGAAAGCGATGGCTGATGAGCTGGCCTTGCCGCTTTACCGTTACCTTGGCGGTGCATATGCGCATGAAATGCCTGTTCCGATGATGAATATCATTAATGGCGGCGCACATGCTGATAACCCTGTTGATATTCAAGAATTCATGGTCATGCCGATTGGCGCAGAGAGCTTCTCTGAAGCTGTGCGTTGTGGCGCTGAAATTTTCCACGCATTGAAGTCAGAGTTGTCTAAAGCAGGTCACAATACAAATGTAGGCGACGAGGGCGGCTTTGCTCCTGCCGTAAACTCCACACGTGAAGCGCTGGACTTCGTTATGAAGGCGATCGAAACAGCGGGTTACAAAGCGGGCGACGATGTTGCGCTGGCACTGGATGCGGCATCTACTGAATTCTACAAGAACGGTAAATACGTTCTGGCGGGCGAGGGCGCGACCCTAGATGCTGCGGGCATGGTTGATTACTACCAAAAACTTTGTGGTGATTACCCGATCGTATCTATCGAAGACGGTATGGCCGAAGATGACTGGGAAGGCTGGGCTGCGTTGACAGCCGCGATCGGCGATCGTGTGCAGCTGGTTGGCGATGATCTGTTTGTAACGAACCCACGCCGCTTGGCTGATGGTATCGAGCAGAAATCTGCAAATGCCATTTTGGTGAAAGTAAACCAGATTGGTACACTGACAGAAACACTGCAAGCTGTTCAGATGGCGCAAAAAGCCAATTTCGGCGTTGTGATGTCTCACCGTTCAGGCGAAACAGAAGATGCGACAATTGCTGATTTGGCGGTTGCGACAAACTGTGGCCAGATAAAAACAGGCAGCCTGTCACGTTCTGACCGTACGGCGAAATATAATCAGCTTCTGCGCATTGAGGAAATGCTCGGCACGCAAGCTGTATACGCCGGTAAGTCTATTCTGCGCGCACTTCCTGCTGCTGCGGGTAAAGCCAAGAAAAAAGCGGCATAATTTCAAACTTGAAAAAGTTGAATCATTAGAATCACTTAAGGGGAATGTTCTGTGGATGTTCCCCCTTTAAGTTATTGACTCTATTGCATTTTTATCTTGATTCGACGATTCGCATATGATTCTATGAATCTATGAGAAAACTGATCGCACAGCGTTACCTAATTCGTCAGAACATCCTGTCTATCATCGGGGTTTGCTTATGTGTGTATTTCTCGTATCACGCCGTTTTCGGCAATCGTAGCTATATCAGGCTGGCGTCTCTGGAGAGTCAGATTGAAACGCTGTCTGATAAGCGTGACGAATTGGCTGTTCAGCGTACGGGTCTGGAAGATAAGGTTGTGATGCTGCGTCCTGGTTCGGTGGATCGTGATTTGCTGGAAGAGCGTGCTCGCTACGTTCTTGGTTATCATATGGCTGGAGAGATTACGATCATTGAGGCGCAATAATCTGCGTGCTGCGCTGCACAAGCTTTTTCCTTCATACATACTGGAATTTCCCGAATAAATGGTGTAGCAAATAACCTCTAAATCAACCATGCAGGAGATGCTCGTGGCAGCTAAGAAGAATAGCGGTAAGGCTAATAAACCTGACCTTAAGACTGTTTCAAATAGTTCCCCAAAACCAACAGCCGAAGAGATGCTGGATTTCTATCGTGAAATGCTGCTGATCCGCCGTTTTGAAGAAAAAGCCGGCCAGCTATACGGTATGGGTTTGATTGGTGGTTTCTGTCACCTGTATATCGGTCAGGAAGCCGTTGTAACAGGCATTCAATCAGTTCAGGAAGAGGGTGACTCTGTTATTACCGCATATCGTGATCACGCGCATATGCTGGCTTGTGGCATGGATGCTAAAGGTATTATGGCCGAGCTGACAGGCCGCAAGGGCGGCTACTCTCATGGTAAGGGCGGCTCTATGCATATGTTTAGCCGTGAAAAACGTTTTTATGGCGGTCACGGTATCGTAGGCGCGCAGGTTCCAATCGGTGCAGGTATCGCTTTCGGTCATAAATATAAGGAAGATGGCGGTGTCTCTATTGCCTATATGGGTGATGGCGCATCAAACCAAGGTCAGGTTGCTGAAACATACAACATGGCTTCTTTGTGGAAATTGCCGGTTCTGTTCGTGATCGAGAATAACCGTTATGGCATGGGCACAAGTACAGCCCGTCACGCTGCAGGCGATCTGTATCGTCGTGGTGAAGGCTACGGCATTCCGGGCGAACAAGTTGACGGCATGGATGTATTCGCCGTCCGTAACGCTGCGCGCCAAGCGATGGATTACATCCGTGGCGGTAATGGCCCATACATTCTGGAGATGATGACATACCGTTACCGCGGTCACTCAATGTCTGACCCTGCCAAATACCGTACAAAAGACGAAGTGTCTGAATTCAAAGACAAGCATGACCCGCTGCTGATCATCAAAGAGATGATGGATAAAGAGGGCATCAAGGAAGACGATATCAAAGCGATTGATAAAGAAATCAAAGCCATCGTTAACGAGTCAGCTGAATTTGCGCAACAATCACCAGAGCCTGATGAAAGCGAGCTTTGGACAGATGTGCTTGTCAGTGTCGAAGGTGATAAGTAATGAGCAACGACAAGCAATATGCGGTTGTTGTAAGCATTGAAGTCGGCGAGGGTTTCTCTGCGAGTTTCAATGAGCTGTCTTCTGCAGGCTACCTCTGGAGTGTGTCTGTAGAGGATGAAGCTGCGTTTGAAGTCAGTGAAAATTACTTGCCGCAAGATATCAAAGAAGGTGAAGAACCTCAGATTGGTGGCGCCACGACTAAGGTATTTAATCTGAAAGCCTTGAAAGAGGGTAGCTTTGAGGTGACATTTACCAACGCCAGACCATTTGATGAAACAGATAAACAGGCTTTAGTTTTTAAAGTCGATGTAAAACCAAATTAAATAACAGTAAGAGTGAGCTAGATATATGCCTACAAATATTCTTATGCCGGCGCTGTCGCCAACAATGACCGAAGGAACGCTTGCCAAATGGGTAAAGCAGGTCGGTGATACAGTCGAGCCGGGTGATGTGATCGCAGAGATCGAAACCGATAAGGCCACAATGGAAGTCGAAGCCGTTGATGAAGGCAAGATTGGTAAAATCCTGATTGAAGAAGGCACAGAAGGTGTTGCCGTAAACACACCAATCGCTGTTCTTCTGGAAGAGGGCGAGAGCGAAGGCGATATCGGTGATGTCAGCGCAGACGCGCCCGCGCCAGCCACACAAGACGCTCCTGCCGAAGAGGAAGCGCCTGTGCCTGTGGCCGCCAAAACTGGTGACGCATCGCAGCCTGAAGGCGAAGTGATTGCTGACCGTGATATTTTATACGCACAAGGTCAGGTACTACAGCCTCCTAAATTCGACGAAGCAGCGTTCTTCTCCAAGACAACCGAAGAAATGACTGTCCGTGAAGCGCTGAACACTGCAATGGCTGAAGAAATGCGCAGTGACGAAGATGTATTCGTTATGGGTGAAGAAGTTGCCGAATATCAAGGCGCTTACAAAGTCACACAAGGCCTGTTACAGGAGTTCGGTGACAAACGCGTAATTGATACGCCAATTACAGAACACGGCTTTGCTGGTCTGGGTGTCGGTGCGGCATTCCACGGCTTGAAACCTGTTGTTGAATTCATGACCATGAACTTTGCGATGCAGGCGATTGACCACATTATCAACTCTGCCGGTAAAACACTGTATATGGCAGGCGGTCAAATGGGCTGTCCGATCGTGTTCCGTGGTCCTAACGGTGCGGCATCCCGCGTGGGCGCGCAGCACTCTCAGTGTTACGCCAGCTGGTATGCGCATGTGCCTGGTTTGAAGGTTGTATCACCTTGGTCTGGTGCAGATGCCAAAGGCTTGCTGAAAGCAGCGATCCGTGACCCGAACCCTGTAATCGTGCTGGAAAACGAGATGCTGTACGGTCAGACTTTTGAAGTCCCTACTGATGAAGATTACGTTATTCCCTTGGGACGCGCGAAAATCGAACGTGAAGGTAGCGACGTAACACTGGTTGCGTTCTCTATCATGGTCGGCAAAGCGCTGGAAGCGGCCGAGAAATTGGCAGAGCAGGGTATTGATGCCGAAGTGATCAACCTGCGCACAATTCGTCCGCTGGATCGTTACACGATTATCGAGAGTGTTAAGAAGACGAACCGAATCGTATCCGTGGAAGAAGGCTGGCCGTTTGCTGGTATTGGCGCGGAAATCGCTGCGTTGTGTAATGAACATGCATTTGATTACCTCGACGCCCCTGTGAAACGCGTTTGTGCTGCTGACGTTCCTCTGCCATATGCGGCAAATCTGGAAAAACTGGCGCTGCCACAAGCAGACCAGATCGTTCATGCCGCTAAAGAAGTTTGCTACAAGGATTAAAAATCATGGCTTCAACTGCTGAAAACAGAGTATTTGCATCCCCATTGGCACGCCGTATTGCCAACCTGAACAATATTGATCTGGGTAGTGTAAACGGCAGCGGTCCTAAAGGGCGCATCATCAAGGCCGATATTGAAAAGGCTATTGCTGGCGGCGGTGCAAGTAAAGCTGCTGCGGCACCGAGTGCCTCTCCGGCGGCAGCGCCAAAAACTTCACCCGCTGGTGCGTCAGAAACGCGCAAGATGGTTGATGCTTTGGGCATGGAATACACTGAACTGCCGAACGATAACGTGCGTAAGGTCATTGCGCGCCGTCTGCTGGAATCCAAGCAAACAGTGCCGCATTTCTATCTGACTGTGGAATGCAACATTGACCGCCTGCTGGCCACGCGCAAAGAAATGAACGCGCAAGCTGATGGTAAATACAAACTATCCGTAAACGACTTTGTGATTAAGGCTGTAGCCAATGCGCTACACGCTTACCCGAAAGCTAATGTGACATGGACAGATGAAGCAATTTTGCAATTCAAGCACGCTGACGTGTCTGTGGCTGTGGCAACAGAAAATGGTCTGATTACGCCTATTGTTAAGGCCGCTGAAACTAAAGGCTTGAAGCAGATTTCTGCTGAAGTCAAAGACCTTGCAGGCCGTGCGCGCGAAGGTAAGCTTAAGCCTGAGGAATTCCAAGGCGGTACATTCTCCGTCTCTAACCTCGGTATGTTTGGTATCAGCGAGTTTTCGGCAATTATCAATCCGCCACAAGCCTGTATTCTGGCTGTTGGCGCGGGTGAGCAAAAACCATATGTTGATGGTGGTGAAGTGAAGATCGGTACATTCATGAAATGTACGCTGTCAGTTGATCACCGTGCCGTTGACGGTGCTGTGGGTGCAGAATATCTGCAGATCTTGAAGCAGTACCTGGAAAACCCGATGTCTATGCTGCTGTGATAGCAGCATAGCGCTTTCTAAAAATTAGCCCAGTTTCACCTTAGGCGCGGCTGTCTCATCAAGACCGAGCAGGCGCAGGGCGTGCGGTAAGCAAGCACCATATGTGTAGCTAGAGCCATCACGGTCATTGCGCTCCATACCATTCTGCAGACATTCCAATTCGAATTTCTGGAATTCTTGAATTAGGGCAGTCATGCCCTCGACTTTAAGAGTGGGGCGATGATCGAAATCGCTGTCACTGACACCCATGCTGTCTGTGCGTCGTGTGTAGAATTGTCTCTCTACTGTCCATGTTTCTTTAAAAGCACTATCGCGGCGTGCTACAAAGAAACCGAGACGTTCAGGGCTTCTGTAGCTGTCGTCGAGTGTTTTCTTGAAGTAAGGAAAGTCGATCACAAGTAGATTGAAGCGATCTGTTACGTTATGCGGCGGCTTTTTTCTCATGGCTATCTCCCTAAAATTTAAGCCTGTATAGACCATGTTTATAATGATTTGCAAGTTATTGCGCGTGACGCCTTATTGGCTATAATGTTGCCAATAAGAACAGGGAAGGAAGCAAAATGTCTCTACGCGGAAGAAACGAAAAATACGAAAGCATAAAGCCCGCTACAAACGGTAGCGAAGATCTAGGCCTCACAGTAAAATTCAGAAACAGTGTCACAG
Organism: Micavibrio sp.; assembly: GCA_012960155.1. Lineage (GTDB taxonomy): Bacteria > Pseudomonadota > Alphaproteobacteria > Micavibrionales > Micavibrionaceae > UM-FILTER-47-13. Next base: position 76,260 of record DUBU01000039.1, read on the forward strand.
GCCGCTCTCGCGAAATCATGCTCATACCACCAGTGAATGTCACTATGTGGCACGCAGCCGCTATGCAGGTAACGGCCGCGCTCTCATTTGCTATGAATTAATTAACGCTGCCAGCAAGCAGGACGGATAATCTGTGCACTAGGCTTAGGCGGTGCGGGCATTTCAGACAATGCAATGACATCCAGCGCCATCTTTGGTTCAGGTTCGTATCCGACTTTTTCTGCAGCCTTCACAAATGCACGGAACATTTTGCCAAGCTGTGCGTCATTCGCGGCTTTGCCCATATCGCGTGTTTCTGTAATGCGGCGGCCTACAAGCTCGCTGCCAGACAAACTATCAACGATTTGCACGTCTTCTTTAATCAACTTTAAATCCCAGCCATTGTCTGACTTAGTCGCAACCAGATGCTGCGCAATACGCGGGTCAGGGCCGTGTGTGGCTGACTGGCCATCAACATATTTGTGCATTGTTGGGGATTTACGACTACCGTCTGGGCAGTTTTCGATATATTTTGCATCGCGTCGGCTGACAGAAGCAAATACGTCTAATGGTCTGAATTTCATGGTACACCTCTCTATTTTTAGTTATGGGAAATATAAAATCATGGAATACTGCGGCAAAGCAAGTTAAATTAAGCGCGCGTAACAAAAAGGAAATAATATGTCTCAGACAGAATTTGATATCATAGTCATCGGTGGTGGCCCGGGCGGTTATGTGGCTGCTATTCGCGCGGCCCAGCTTGGTATGAAGACAGCTTTGGTCGAAGCTAATCATTTAGGCGGTATCTGTTTGAACTGGGGATGTATCCCGACTAAAGCGCTGCTACGTTCTAGTGAAATCCATCACCTTATTAATCACGCCGATGCGTTTGGCTTAAAGGTCAGCGGTGTAGAGTTCGATATCAAGAAGATCGTCGAGCGTTCACGTGGTGTGGCGAAGCAATTATCAGGCGGTGTCGCGCATCTTTTGAAGAAAAACAAAGTTCAGGTTTTTGACGGTTTTGGCAAACTGGCGGGCAAACAGGTTGTTAAAGTTGAAAAAGACGGTAAGGCAGTCGCAGAACTGAAGTCACCGAATATCATTATCGCCACAGGCGCGCGCGCAAGAGCGCTGCCGGGGCTTGAGCCTGATGGTAAATTTGTCTGGAGCTACCGCGAAGCAATGGTGCCGGAAACAATGCCGAAATCACTGCTCGTAGTAGGCTCAGGCGCAATCGGTATTGAATTTGCCAGTTTCTACCGCAATATGGGTGCCGAAGTTACGGTTGTAGAAGTTATGGATCGTATCTTGCCTGTTGAGGATGAAGAAATCTCAGCCTTCGCGCGTAAGCAGTTCGAAAAACAGGGCATGAAGATCATGGCTGGTGCCAAGGTCACGAAGCTTGATAAAGGCAGTAATAACGTCACATGTCATGTAGAAGCAGGCGGTAAAATAGAAAAGATCACAGTTGATCGCGTCATTATGGCGGTTGGCATTGTGGCCAATACAGAGAATCTGGGTCTGGAAAACACGAAAGTTGAACTGGATCGCGGCCACATCAAAACAAATGAATGGCTGGAAACGGCTGAAAAAGGCGTTTATGCCATTGGTGACGTTACAGGCGCGCCTTGGCTGGCACACAAGGCAAGCCACGAAGGCGTTATCTGCGTTGAAAAGATCAAGGGCGAGAAGGGCGTTCACCCTATGAACAAGGCCAATATCCCCGGCTGTACGTATTGTATGCCACAAATCGCGTCGGTAGGCATGACAGAAGCCAAAGCCAAAGAAGCAGGCTATGAGGTAAAGGTCGGACGTTTCCCGTTTATGGGGAACGGTAAGGCCATTGCGCTTGGTGAACCTGAAGGCATGGTCAAAACCGTATTCGATGCCAAAACAGGTGAGCTGCTGGGCGCACACATGGTCGGCGCGGAAGTAACAGAGCTAATTCAGGGCTATGTTGTTGCCAAAACTCTGGAGACAACCGAGGCCGATTTGATGCATACCATCTTCCCGCACCCGACGTTATCTGAGATGATGCATGAATCCGTCCTTGACGCGTACGGAAAAGCAATCCATTTTTAGGGGTGGTAATTACCAAACCAATATATTGATCTATGAGTTTTAAAAACAGCGCATTATCAGCATCTGAAGGCCAGATATTCACGATATCGTCTATCGTGATTGTCATCATCACGATTCTTTGTGCTATTTTCCCGCCATTAGGTGAACTCATTAGAGCAGGGCTCCTCTGGGCAGGCGCATTCTTGTTCGGCATCCCTTATATGCTGTTGATCTTTTATATCGTAAAAGAGGCGATCAATGACATTCTGAAAGCCACTGGTAGTGAGCTGCAGATCGATACGGATGAATTGGTGCGCGACTTAAAAGAGATCTTTATGGTTGATAAGGCAGAGGCTGTTCTGGAAGAAAAGAAAGCTATCCGCGCTGAAAAGATGAAGCATAAAGAAAAGACTGAAGAAGAGATGCTGAATGAAATGATCTTCATGGATGAAGACGACGATCGTTAATCGTATCGTAGCAGCAATAAGAATCACGAAAAATTTTGACGAAACGCTACCTTGGCATTATGTTCTTGGGACATAGAAGGAAATAGCCGTGACCTATAATACCGATCTTTTGGATAAGGCGAAGCGCCACCCTGAAAAGCAGAAAAACCCTGATCGTCCGATGGGCAAAAAGCCTGATTGGATCCGCGTTCGTGCTCCGCAAGGCGCCGTATACAAAGAAACGCGCGAAATCGTGCACTCTGCTAAGCTCAACACAGTCTGTGAAGAGGCAGGATGCCCGAATATCGGCGAATGCTGGGATAAGAAACACGCGACATTTATGATCATGGGCGAAATCTGCACGCGCGCCTGTTCTTTCTGTAACATCGCAACTGGCAAGCCGGGCGACTTGGATAAGATGGAGCCGCTGCGTACTGGTGTTGCCGTCAGCAAACTTGATTTGAACCATGTTGTGATTACATCTGTTGACCGCGATGATCTGGAAGATTTTGGTGCGCGCCACTTCGCAAAAACGATCGAAGCCATCCGTTTCAAAGCGCCAAACACAACGATTGAAATTCTGCCGGGTGATTTCGGTGGTGATCAGAACGCGCTTGATATGGTGATTGATGCTGCGCCTGATGTGTTTAACCACAATCTGGAGACAGTGCCGCGTCTATATCCGACCATTCGTCCTGGTGCGCGTTATTTCCGTTCATTACGTTTGTTGCAGCGCGTAAAGGAACGTGATCCGATGCAGTTCACTAAATCGGGCCTGATGGTTGGTCTTGGAGAAACCAAGGAAGAAGTAGGGCAGGTTATGGATGATATGCGTGCCGCTGGCATCGATTTCATCACAATCGGCCAGTATTTGCAGCCAACGCCTAAACATGCCCCTGTCATGCATTTCTGGACGCCCGAAGAGTTCCAACAGCTTGAAAAGATGGCGCGTGCCAAAGGATTCTTGATGGTGTCTGCTTCTCCGCTGACACGCTCCAGCTATCACGCAGGCGATGATTTTGCCAAATTGCGTGAAGCGCGCGAACGTAAGCTGGCAGCAGCAACGGCTGCAGAATAGCCTTACAGAACATTAAAGACGTATAGAAAGATAATCACAGGAAGCGGAACGCCGACTAGCCAAAGTGCAATACCTTTCATCTTTTTTCTCCTGAAAATTATAACTGTATTGCATTACAAACGTTCAAAAGTCTATTCGGTTCCTCTAGGTGCACAATATGCCAACACACGCTGAAACACGTATTTTGCCGTATAAGCCAGAGCAGATGTTTGATCTGGTGGCGGATGTTGCCCGCTATCCTGAGTTTTTACCGTGGTGTATAGCCAGCCGTATTACATTGCGTGATGGCAACGTTTTCTATGCGGACTTGGTGATTGGCTACAAAATGGTTCGTGAAAAATTCGGGTCTCGTGTGACAGCACTACGTCCGGATCATATTCATGTAGAGTATCTGGAAGGACCAATGAAGCATTTATCAAACCATTGGCGTTTCAAAGAACTGCCTGATGGTACGTGCGAAATAGACTTCTTCGTGGATTTTGAGTTTAAAAACCCGTTTTTTCAAAACTTAATGGGCGTTTTCTTCGATAAAGTCGTCGCAAAGATGGTTGAGGCGTTCGAAAAGCGTGCTGAAGAGCTCTATGGCGCTTCTGATGCGGCTGTTTCACCATCATAATCAGAATATCTGTATGACATTTCAACTGTATCGCCATCAGTTGTTTTAAAGTCAGTTGTAAGCGAACGATCGAGGCGCATCTCATCAAAGCCTGACATATGTAGAATACCAATCGGTATATGGGGCAAGTAAGGCTCGACAAATTGTTTCTTTTGCTTGTCCCAGAAGGGTTTGAATTCGCAAAGCCAGTGCGTCCAGCCAGGCAGAATTTCAAATTCATATCCTTCTAGGTAGCTCATAACACCCAATGACGTTTGTTCCGCCGTAAAGACTTTGCCCTTTTTAACGGCTATACGTACAAGTTCCTGCCAGCGATCCCAATGCGGCGCATCCTTATGCAGCGCAAAGGCGCCTGCCAGCAGTACGTGATAGGGCAGAAGCTTCTTGGCCGTATCAAAGCCAAAAGCGCGTAGGGCATTTGAAAAATAGAAGCCACGCACTTTCCATGGCCAGCGCCCAACCCATTTTACGCGGATCTGGCGCGGATAGGCGCGGTCAACTTGTCCTGTAAGTGCGATTTTTTTGCGGCGTGCGCCTTCCAAAAACAGTGCAGGCCCTGTCCAGTTCTGCACCCAGACATCGGCATCCATCCAGAAATAGATGTCATAGCCGGGGAAATATTGATTGATAAACGGGCGGCATATGCAGGATTTAAGGTATTCACGACCACGGATTTTATGTGCTGGAATATCGGCGGGCCAATCTGGATTATGAATGGCTTGCACTAATGGTTTAAGAATTTCGATTTGTTCAGGTTTTAATCCAGCGTCCAGAATACAGATATCGATGCCTTCGCTTTCAGGAAAGCGGCGCACTGAATGGATCCATTCTAGCATCATCGGGAAGTAGTTATGATCCGCCCCGCAGACGAAAGTAATTTTCTCGGACATTACTCTTCTTCGCTCTCCTCAAGATAGGCAAGTGCATAACGCATAGCCAGTTCAGCCGTTTGCATTCTAACGGCTTCTCGGTCACCTTCAAACACATGTTCAAAGGCTGCCGTATCTTGGCCCTCTAGGGCAACAGCGATATATACCAGACCCACAGGTTTCTCCTCACTGCCACCGCTAGGACCCGCAATGCCTGTGCAAGCAAGTGCTATCTGCGCACGACTGTTTTTAAGGGCACCGTCTGCCATGGCCTTGGCAACATGCTCACTAACCGCGCCGTACTCTGCGATTAGCTTTTCATCAACGCCAATCATTTCAGTTTTAGCTTCGTCGGAGTAGGTGACAAACGCGCGCTCGAACACAGCCGATGAGCCGGCAATATCCGTCATAAGCTTGACTATCAAACCGCCCGTACAAGATTCCGCGGTAACAAGCATCATATCGCGATCCAGAAGCTTTTGAGAAAGCGCAGTGATTAATTCAAACATAGTAGTTTACTCCGCGTTGAGTTTTACGTTTACGGCAGCTTGTGCCGCTATACCTTCGCCGCGCCCCGTGAAACCCAGTTTTTCTGTTGTTGTGCCTTTGACATTCACGCGTGTCTTATCCACACCACATATTTCAGCAATGCGCTCACGCATTTGGTCACGGTATTTGCCGATTTTAGGCGCTTCGCAGATGACTGTAAGGTCAATATTTATAATACTCCCACCCTTATCCTCAAGCATATCCACAGCCGCTTTCAGAAAAAATGCGCTATCCTTTCCCTTCCATTGATCATCAGAGGGCGGGAAGTGCAGGCCAATGTCGCCTTCCCCTATAGCCCCTAAAATGGCGTCAGTAATCGTATGAAGCGCTACATCTGCATCCGAGTGTCCCTTAAGCTTATAATCATGCGCAATATCTATGCCGCCAATACGAACCCAGTTTGCTGTTGCATCGGTATCAAATGCATGTACGTCAAAACCTGTACCTGTACGTGTCTCGAAAGTGTTTAGCATATTCTGTGCCTTCTTAAGGTCTTCACTGGTTGTGATTTTGTAGTTATCGCTGGTGCTTTCTATGAATGTAATGCTTTGTCCTAATGCTTCGACCAAGGATGTGTCATCGGTCCAGGCCTTATGAGGATCAGCTTTTTCGTGCGCCTTATATATCAACCCGTAATGAAATGCCTGCGGTGTCTGTATCTGCCAGAGATTGTTACGGTCAACATAGGCGCCATCTTCGTATTTTAGCGTATCAATAACACGGGTGGCTAAAGTGCTGGCTTTATCGGTGCTGGCTGTTTGCGCTGCCTTTGTGATTAGGGCAGGGGGCACGAATGGGCGTGCCGCATCATGTATTAGTATAACATCTTCTGATTTAAGATTAGAGAAAAATTTCAAACCATTGTAAACACTATGATTCCTATCTTTTCCGCCAATACAAAAATCTATGTTTACGGGACGAATCGATTCAAAAAACTCTTGATGGTCTTCACCGATCACCACACAAAGACCTTGCAAGCCCTTACATTGCTGAAAAGCTTCTATAGTATGCAGTATCATTGGCTTTCCTGCTATGTCCTGATATTGTTTGGGACGTTCGGCGCCTAGGCGTGTGCCGCTGCCGCCTGCAACAATTACAGCGTAAAACGGTGTCTCAGTGGAAGAACTTGCAGAAATTTCCATAGTACATTACATTGTGTCGGTTTTATTAACTGTGGATATACATAGCAGCTTTTAAATAACTTACAATATTCAAGCGTCCGGTCTTTAAACTGGAGTGGAAAGCTTTTATCGGAACAACATGCTACACGCCCTTGCATCAGCAACATTCGGATTTTACAAGCGCCCCCGCCGTATGAGGTGGAGAGGGCTGCTTGGCCGTGGTGCAACCTTGGTGAACCGCCTTGTAATCCTGCTGATTATCGCAGGGATCGCTAGTGGTTTTGCAACATACGCAGCCCTAACGGAAACGCCACCATTCGGTGATGATCCGAATACAGTAATTTGGCTACTAAATCTGGATCTTATTATTCTTCTGGCGCTTGTAACCATTATTGCGCGGCGTGTTGTAGGTTTGTGGAGTGGCCGTCGCCGCGGGATTGCAGGTTCGCGCTTGCACGTACGACTGGTATTTATCTTCAGTTTGCTTACCGCGATGCCCGCGATTATCATGACGGTGTTCTCGGCGTTTTTCCTGAACTTTGCCGTGCAGAGCTGGTTTAACGATCGCGTCAGTACGGCGGTGAATAATGCGCAGGCCGTTGCGGAAGCATATCTGGAAGAACACCAGCAGGTTATTCGTGCCGATGCCTTGGCGATGGCAAGTGATCTGGAGCGTCAGGCCGCTTATCTGATCGGCGATGTGAATGCGCTTGAGAAGTTTATGCAGACGCAGTCATTGTTCCGTAATATCTCTGAAGCGCTGATATTCGATACTTCAGGCCGTGTTCTAGCCCGTTCAGGTCTGACATTCACTATGGCATTCGAGACATTGCCGACATATGCGTTGATGCGCGCTGATCAAGGTGATGTTTATGTCATGACAGGCAGTAACGATGACCGTGTGCGTGCCCTTGTAAAGCTAACAAGCTTCCCTGATAGCTACTTGTTTGTGGGGCGTATGGTTGACCCTGTTGTTCTTAGAAATCTTAGTGACTCTCGTGAGGCAGTAGCATCGTATAAGAAGCTGGAAGAACAGCGCTCCGACTTGCAACTAACCTTTACGATGATCTTTGTTGTGGTGGCGTTGATGCTGCTGCTTGCTGCTGTCTGGTTTGGCCTGATTTTCTCGCGCCAGATGGTTATTCCGATTAGTGCGTTGATTTCAGCAGCCGACCGTGTGCGCGGGGGCGATATGACGGCACGTGTGCCTGAATTTGATCGCCGCGATGAATTTGATGTGTTGGCACGAGCATTTAACCGTATGACCAGCCAAATTCAGGAACAGCGTGACGAGCTTGTCCAAGCTAACAGACAGCTTGATCAGCGCCGCCGTTTTACAGAGACCGTGCTCGCCGGTGTGTCATCAGGTGTAATGGGTGTCGATACCAAAGGCAAGATTACTTTGGCGAATGCCACGGCCGCTAGCTTTTTCAAAGTAGAAAGCAAAGATCTGGTCGGTAAGAAGATTACCAAACTTATTCCTGAACTTGATCAGTTGCTTGAGCAGGCACATGAAAAGCCATCCAGGATCACGCAGGCTGAAATTCCGCTTATTCACGCGGATGAGAGCAAGCGAACATTACTGGTGCGCATTGCTATTGAATTGATCGGCGAAGAAGACAAAGGCGCCGTTCTGACATTTGATGATATTACGGAGTTACAATCAGCGCAGCGTAAAGCGGCTTGGGCCGACGTAGCACGCCGCATTGCGCATGAAATCAAGAACCCGCTGACACCTATCCAGCTATCTGCTGAGCGTTTGAAGAAGAAATACCTGTCGCAGATCACCGAGGATCCCGAGACCTTTGCCAAGTGTACGGATACAATCATTCATCATGTGGGTGATATAGGACGCATGGTCAATGAGTTTTCGGCCTTTGCGCGAATGCCCGAACCTGTGATGAAGCGTGAAAATGTTACGCGTCACCTGCAGGATATGATCATTCTGCAAAAACAGGCGCACCAAGACATTACATTCAATATGGTCTGTGAAAACGATTATTGTGAAACGGTGTACGCACTCGCAGACGCACAGCAAATCAGGCAAGCACTTACAAATATTATCCAGAATGCCATCGACTCTATTCACGGACGCATTGCGAAGGAAAAGAAAGATGGTGTTGTTGGTGACGCTGGCCAGATTGACTTGCTTATGGTTCATCGTGAGGATGAAGGCATTGCCGTATGTGTTTCAGATAATGGCTTGGGGTTGCCTAAAGACGAAGATGTTTCCCGCCTGACAGAGCCTTATGTGACACACCGTGAAAAGGGTACAGGCCTTGGGCTTGCGATAGTGAAGAAAATTATGGAAGACCATGAAGGTCGTCTGGTTCTGACGATTCCTGAATGGCTTAAAGAGAATAAAACTTGGCGTGATTTGGGCGGCGCAACGGTTATACTGACATTGCCCGAAGAAAATATTGAAGGTGAGACTGTTTCTAATAACGAAGCGGCATAAATATAATCGAACAGGCAGACGGATAGACTATGGCACAAGACATTCTAATCATTGATGATGAAACCGATATCAGGGGGCTTATTCAGGGTATCCTTGAAGACGAAGGCTACGCCACGCGCGAAGCTGCCAATGATTCTGAAGCCTATGCGCAGGTCGCGCAAAAATGTCCTGACCTGATTATTCTGGATATCTGGCTGCAAAACAGTTCCGATGATGGGTTGGAAATTCTGAAAAACATAAAAGCCGATCATCCGCATGTTCCTGTAGTGATGATCAGTGGTCATGGCAATATCGAAACAGCAGTCACAGCGATTAAATACGGCGCTTATGACTTCATTGAGAAGCCGTTTAAATCCGATCGTCTTCTGTTATTGATGAACCGTGCGCTAGAAACGGCAGCTTTGCGTGCAGAGAACGATACACTGCGTAATAAGGTACAAGGAAGTTCTGATATGGTTGGGAAGTCTCAGCCAATGATTAGCTTGTGCCAAACTTTGGAGCGTGTAGCGGCAACAAATAGTCGTGTGCTTATCACGGGTGAGCCTGGGACAGGTAAAGACCTGGCGGCGCGTTTCATCCATAAAAATTCCAGTAGAGCTACTGGCCCGCTGATGCATTTGAACTGCGCGACATTGCGCCCCGAACGCCTTGAGATCGAGTTGTTCGGTTCAGAAGAGGGGGGCGTTATTCAGGAAGGGCTTCTGGAGAAAGCGGATGGCGGTACGTTGCTGCTGGACGAAGTTTCAGATATGCCGCTGGAAACCCAAGGTAAAATTGTACGTGTTTTACAAGATCAGAAATTCCAGCGTCTCGGCGGTCAGGATATGGTCGAGGTAGATGTGCGTGTCATTGCCATTACTAACCGAGATTTGCAAGCTGCCATGGAAGAGGGTTCTTTCCGTCAGGACTTGTTTTACCGCTTGAGTGTTGTGCCTATTGAGGTGCCGCCGCTGCGCACGCGCATAGATGATATAAAATTGCTCGCCGAGTTTTTCTGCGAAAGCTACGCAAAAGATTTAGGAAGCGCTGCCTGTACCTTTAGTAAAGCGGCTTTGACGGCTATGCAGGGTTATGACTGGCCCGGTAATGTGCGCCAGCTTAAAAATGCCGTGGAATGGTGCATGATAATG
>DUBU01000039.1:86576-110718 GCA_012960155.1 Micavibrio sp.
CCCGCAGGGTCTGAAGATGAAATCGCATTGGAAGACTTGCCGCCTGAAATTAGCAACCTACCGCAGAAGAAAGCCGAAGCTGACGATGGCAGCCATTCTATTAGCTATCAATTAGCATCTTTGCCATTACGTGAAGCCCGAGAAACTTTCGAGCGTGAATATTTAGTGTCACAGATGAACAAGTTTGGCGGCAATATTTCTAAGACCGCTGATTTTGTGGGTATGGAGCGTTCGGCTCTGCACAGAAAAATGAAACAGCTTGGCATTCAGACTGTAAGCAAGCAGAATAGCAATGACAGCGATGAGTCGTCAGATGCTGTTGACTACAGAGAGAGTGCTTGAGGAATTTTCTTAAGTCCTTGAATTGTAAACACTAACCAGAATTATTATCCTATGCGCGTAATCATATGTGGAGCAGGTCAGGTCGGATACAGCATTGCCTCTTATTTGGCACGCGAAGAAAACGATGTGACTATTATCGATCTTCAACCCAAACTTATAGCCCAGATCAATGACGAACTAGATGTTCATGGTATGGTCGGTCATGCAGCTAGCCCAGAAGTGCTAGAGGCGGCAGGCGCAGCCAATGCCGATATGATCGTTGCCGTCACACATCTGGATGAAGTCAACATGGTGGCCTGTCAGGTGGCGCATTCATTGTTCAGCGTGCCTAAAAAGATCGCCCGTGTGCGTGAGCAAGGCTATCTGCAGCCGGCTTGGTCTAACTTGTTTAGCCGCGCCCACATGCCGATTGACTTGATTATCTCACCGGAAGTGGCTGTAGCTGAAGCGATTAACCAGCGCCTGCGTATGCCGGGAACGATGAATATCATCCCGCTAGCCGAGGGTGAGGTATACCTTGCTGGTGTTATCTGTAACGAAGATTGCCCGATCCTGTATACGCAGATCCGTCAGTTCTCCGAGCTGTTCCCGGGCTTGCCGATTGAGGTGTCATTGGTATTGCGTGGTAACGAAATCCTGATCCCTGATTATGATGATCAGCTGGAAGAGGGCGATGAAGTTTACTTCTTCACTGATAAAGAGCATTTAAGCCGTGCCCTATCAGTTTTTGGTCACGAAGAAAAGAAAGCCCGCCATATCTGTATTATGGGCGGCGGTAATATTGGTTTGTACTTGGCAAAGCTGATCAAGGAAGAGCACCGTAAGGTTCAAATCAAGATTATCGAGAATAACGCTGCGCGTGCCCATCAGCTGAGCGAAGAGTTACCTGATGTAACTGTTATTAATGGTGACGGTCTGCAGCGCGAGATCCTGGAAGAGGTCAATATTGGCGCCACTGAAACACTGATCGCCGTAACCAATGATGATGAAACAAATATTCTAGGCTCTCTGCTCGCTAAACAGCATGGTTGTGAGCGCGTTATCACATTGGTGAACAAGCCTACATACACAAGCCTTGTGACCTCGCTTGGCATTGATGCTGTTGTAACGCCGCGCGCGACGACAGTGTCTTCAATCATGCAGCACGTACGTCGTGGCCGCGTTAAAGGTGTTCACACATTGCGTGATAGCGTGGCTGAGGTTCTGGAAGCAGAAGTGTCAGATACGGCAACGATTGCCAATAAAACAATCTCCGAGATTGATTTGCAGGATGAGCTGGATATAGGCTGTATCGTGCGTGACGGCGAATTTATGTTGCCAGCACAGGATTTGAAAATTCTGCCAGGCGATCACGTAATAGTTCTGGCTAAGGCTGGACATGCGCGTGAAATGGAACAGTTCTTTACCGTACAGGTAGATTTATTCTAAGGAAGATTGATGACTTATAGCAAAGACAACCCGCGTGCGGTCTTTTTTGATTGGGATGGCACATTGGTAGATACCCTGCCGTGGCTTTTGACAGCCCATAACCATGTCCGCACATCGCTAGGGTTTGAACCATGGAGCAATGCCGAATATAAAGAAGTTATCAAATACTCTTCTCGCGAGATTTACGGCAATCTTTACGGTGACCGCGTCGATGAAGCTTTTAAAATTCTGTATGCGTATGTAGAAGCGCATCATTTGGATGATTTGCGCGTTATTCCGGATTCTCTAAGTGTTCTTGAAACGCTACAGAGCCTCAGCCTGCCTGTCGGTATCGTCAGTAATAAAAAACACGAATACCTGAACAAAGAAGTCGAGCATTTAGGCTGGGCACATTTTAGCAAGGTGACGATAGGGGCAGGTTATACTTCTAAAGATAAGCCTGATGCCGAACCGCTTTTAAAGGCACTTGAAATGGCTGGCTTGGAACCAGGGGAAGATATCTGGTATGTCGGGGACTCCGAAACAGATATGATAACCGCAAAAGCAGCAGGGTGTAGCGCGATTTTGATGCACCACCACCATGATAACCACAATCTGTTGGAACGCTATAATCCTGCCTATGCGTTTGATGACTGTCAGGCCCTTAAAAATAAACTGTCGAAAACTATTGAAACTTATGCCGCAGCGGTATAAATCTTTGCGTGCATATAAATAGCTGCGGTGCAGCGTAAACATAAAAAGGCAATTATAAAATGACTGATAAAAATCAAAACGTTCAGGACGTATTTCTGAACAAAATTCGTAAAGAAAAAATGACTTGCACGGTGTTTCTGGTTAACGGTGTGAAGCTCCAAGGTATTGTAACTTGGTTCGATAATTTTAGTGTTCTATTGAAGCGCGACTCTGCTGTACAGCTGGTTTACAAGCACGCGATTTCAACAATTATGCCTGGTGGGCCGTTGAACCTGTACGACGGTGAAGAAGGCTCTGACTCTGAGTAACGATAAGCGCAACGCCGTTTCCGAGAATAGCTCGGGGACGGCCGTTGTTATCCATCCCGAACTTCCTTCCAAAAAAGAAGCGGGCGCCTTTGAGCCTGCGTTAGAGGAAAAGCTTGAAGAAGCTGTCGGCCTTGCGCGTGCTATTGCGCTTGATGTCGTTCATGTCGAGGCGGTAACAATCCAGCGCCCGACACCCGCATATCTACTTAGCAAAGGCTACCGCGATAGTCTTGGCGAAACCATCGAAGCGCTGGAACCTAGTGTTGTGATCATGAACACAACATTATCGCCGGGGCAGCAGCGCAACCTTGAAAAAGCCTGGAACGCCAAGGTAATCGACCGTACAGGTCTGATCTTGGAGATTTTTGGTGAGCGTGCGCAAACCAAAGAAGGTAAAATTCAGGTCGAGCTGGCGGCCATGGAATATCAGCGCTCCCGCCTTGTAAAGGCTTGGAGCCACTTGGAACGTCAGCGTGGTAGCACAAGCTTTATTGGTGGTCCTGGTGAAACCCAGCTGGAAATCGATAAACGTATTATCGTTGATAAAATCTCCAAGCTTAAAAAAGATCTGGAGCAAGTGCGTAAGAACCGTAACTTGCAACGCCGCAGCCGTGAACAAGTACCGTTCCCCGTAGTCTCGCTGGTGGGCTATACGAACGCGGGTAAGTCCACGCTGTTTAACAAGATTACAGGTGCGAACGTATTCGCTGAAGATTTGCCGTTCGCCACGCTTGATCCGACCATGCGCAAAGTTGAGCTGCCTAGCGGTCAGGAAGTTATTCTGGCTGATACTGTTGGATTTATTGCCGACCTGCCTACACACTTGGTTGCGGCGTTCCGCGCGACGCTGGAGCAACTGGAATTTGCGCAGGTGATCTTGCATGTCCGCGACATGTCACGTCCTGATAATGAATCCCAAAAACATGATGTGGTCGAAATTCTGGGCGATTTAGGCGTTGAGTACGAGCAGGATATCCGTGTTCTGGAAGTCTGGAACAAGATGGATAACGTGGATGAGGAAGACAAGCAGGATATGCTGCGTCAGGCAAAGTTCAGCGAAGGTATCGTGCCAGTTTCTGCGCTGACTGGCGAGGGTATTGATAGTCTGCTGGAAGAGATCGATGCGAAGCTATCCATGCTGAACGTTACGATGAGTTTCGAGATACCCTACAGTGACGGCAAAGCGCTTGCATGGCTTCATGAAAACGCGCATATTTTGGAACAAACCAATACTGAAAACATTACGGTTCTGGTGGAGATGACTCCTGCTAACGCTGGTAAATTTACGTCACGCTTTCATTACGAGCCACTGAAAGTCACAAATGATGAGCAGCAAGAGGCACTTCATGGTAGCGGCGTCTGATAGACAAAAAGTCGAAGATATTATCAAGGCATGTGCACGTTTATACGTTATGCCGCATTTCAGACAGCTGAAAGAAGAGCATATCAGCTTCAAAAATGATGATCCGAACAACCCAGTCACGATCGCAGACGAACAATCCGAGATTTATCTGGAAAGCAAATTGACGGATTTGATCCGTGGTTCTCTAGTCGTCGGCGAAGAAAATGTCGAAAAAACACCCGAGGTTCTGGAATATTTGAGAGACCCTCATAACGTAGTTTGGGTTATTGACCCGATTGATGGCACGCGTAACTTCAAAGATGGCGATGAAACTTTTTGTATTATCGTAGCACTAGTAGCCCACGGTGAGACGCAGCTAGGATGGATCTATAACCCTAATACAGACACAATGGCGTTTGCCGCTAAAGGTGAGGGGTTCTATATCAATGGCGAGAAGGTAGAGCTGGATAGCAGAGCAAAGCTGGAAGATGGCGCCACAGGATATACGCGCAGCAAATACGCTTCTAAGTTAGAGGGAGTGGATGTTGAGTCTCTTGGCTGCTCCGGCCTTGAATATGTGCGCATTGCTAGTGGTAAAGCGCTCTTCTCTCTATACGGTTATATGAAGCCTTGGGACCATTTGGCGGGCACATTGATGGTGCAGGAAGCCGGCGGCTATGTACGCAAATTCATGGGCAGCGGATATAATCCCTATGACCAAAAAGGCGGTTTGATTTCTGCCAACAGCGAAGATACTTGGCGCACAGTTAAAAAACACATGGATCAAGTGCGCTCTCAATCACAACCAGATAACAAACCGAAGTGACTATGACTGACATTAAAAACATCTCCTTTCTAGGTCTTGGCGTTATGGGCTACCCGATGGCAGGACATCTCGCCAATAAGAGCGGTTGCGCGATTACTGTATATAACCGCACCGAAGCCAAAGCCGATAAATGGGTGGGTGAGTATAAAGGTGCAAAAGCAGTGACGCCTGCTGAAGCAGCTAAAGATCAGGATCTTATTTGCCTATGCGTGGGTAATGATGATGACCTGCGCAATGTTTTGACAGGGTCCGATGGCGTTGCGGAGACAGTAAAAGAAGGTGCTATCATCGTTGATCATACAACGGTTTCTGCCGATGTATCGCGCGAGATGTCCGCATATTTTGCGGATAAAGGCGTGACGTTCCTTGATGCGCCCGTATCTGGCGGCGAGGCAGGGGCTGTGAATGGTGTTTTGACCGTAATGGTTGGTGGCGATAAAGCCGCGTACGATAAAGTTGCGCCATTATTCAAACAGGTTTACGCGCGTGAAATTCGCCATATGGGTGACAGCGGTGCAGGGCAACTGACAAAAATGGTGAACCAGATGTGTATTGCAGGCGTTTTGCAGGGGCTTGCGGAAGGTTTGTCGTTCGGTATGAAGAGTGGTTTGGACATGGACGAGGTACTCGCGGTTATTAGTGCTGGCTCAGCGCAAAGCTGGCAGATGGAAAACCGTGGCAAGACGATGGTCGCCGATAAGTTTGACTTTGGTTTTGCTGTGGACTGGATTTACAAAGACCTCGGAATTGCTCTCGATGAAGCCGAAAATAACGGCGCAGTTCTGAATATGACCCGCCAGATCAGAGAATATTATAAAGAGCTACAGGATGCAGGTCATGGCCGCTGTGATGCCAGTGCCCTAATAAAGCGTTTAGTCGCTTAAGCTGCCGATTTTTCTTTTTGTTTTTCTGCAACCCATGCTTCTTCCATCTGGTCTAATGTCGCATCTTTAAGGTCAGTGCCCTTTGCTTTAAGTGCGCTCTCCAAGCCTTTGAAACGACGTTCAAATTTGTAGTTCGTGTCACGCAAGGATGTCTCGCAATCTACATCAAGCATACGACCAAGATTTACAACACAGAACAGCATATCGCCGACTTCTTCATGTATATCTTGCTGTGTTTTCTCGGCAATCGCTTCACGCAGCTCGGCAATCTCTTCTTCCATCTTATCAAGTACCTGAATAGCTTGCGGCCATTCAAAGCCCACACGGGCAGCTCGTTTCTGTAATTTCTGAGCACGCATTACAGGGGGCAAGGACACGGCAACATCATCCAGAACGCTTGTATGGCCTTTGGCCGCGCGTTCTTTATCCTTACGCTGCTCCCAGATGCCGTCTGCAACATCTTCTGGCTTCGTGGCAATTTCATTACCGTAAACATGCGGGTGACGGGAAATCATTTTTTCGGTCACACCTTTGGCGACATCGGCAAAATCAAATAGACCAGCTTCTTCCGCCATCCGCGCGTGGAAGACGACTTGTAAAAGCAAATCACCTAGCTCGTTTTCAAGTTCCTTCATATCGCCTTTTTCTATCGCATCAGCAACTTCATACGCTTCCTCGATTGTGTAAGGGGCAATAGATTTAAAATCCTGCGCAATATCCCACGGGCAACCGCCATCCGGATTGCGTAGCTGAGCCATTAAATCAATGAGACCTTGCATGGCCGCGGCATTTTTATCTTGAGTATCGGTCATATTAAATCTTTCGTAGTGGCTGTCTGAAGGGAACTAGCGCCTAGCCTAAAGCGTTATATAAGCGGAGGCAAACCCAAATGATCATGTATATTCTGACTTTTTTATTAGTATTCGCCACGATAGCAGGTTTTCTATCAAGACCTTGGTGGTTCTCAATCGTTGACTTCTTTAGGCTCCATTATGCTTGCGTCGCATTGATATTATTATGCGGCTCTATCTTATATATGGACTGGTTTCTAATGACGGCCAATACAGTTGTTATTGCTGTAAATATGTTCCGCATTCGTCACTTTCTGCCGAACTTTAATTCAACCGGCATTGTGCAGCAGAAAAAGATTATGTCGGTGAATGCCTATAAAGAGAATAAAGAGCCTCAAGCCTTAGCGCAGACAATCCACGAGGCAGATCCAGATGTATTGCTAATAATGGAAATGACAGGCAGGTTGCAGGCCGCATTATTGCCTGTGCTCGAGCGCTACAGTTACAGTCTTGAAACCCCCGTTCGTGACGGTTTTAAAATCTGTCTGTACTCTAAAAATCCTTTGGATGACAAGGGAATTACTCATCATGGCCCTGGGGATACACCGCTACTGCACGCGAAAACACACATTAATGGCAAGCTGTACCAAGTATTTTCCGCTCATCCTAAGCCAGCGTTAAATGGTGCGTGGCATCGTGAACGTGAAATTTATTTCAGCGAAGTAGAAAAGATAGTAGGCCAAGCCAATGAGCTGCCCGTGATTATGATGGGTGACTTTAACGCTGTGCCATGGGAGCCTGACTTTCAGCGTTTCCTGAAACATACAGGTCTTAAAAGTACAATTGAGGGCTACGGCTATCATATGACATGGCCTGTATTCTTCCCGCTATTAGGTGTACCGATGGACCATATTTTGATCAGCCGTTATAAAAAATACGATGATCTGCATATCGGCCCTTATGTAGGCTCAGACCATTATCCTATCTCACTAAATCTATAATTTTTTAGGAACTTAATGCCTTGTGAAACGTAGGGTTAAACGAGGTTAATTTAAAAGAAAGGTACTTAGTTATGGCACTTGCAAGAACACCTGATAGCACAATTAGTGATCTACTAAAGATCATCTTGGCGATCATACTTCCACCGGTAGGCGTATTTCTGGAAGTAGGCTTAACGATGCATTTCTGGCTAAACCTGTTGCTTACGCTATGTGGTTATCTGCCAGGTGTAATTCACGCAGTTTACATTATCGCCAGTCGATAATTACGCCACCATATTAGAACTAAGCCCGATACTTATTTGGTCGGGCTTTTTCTTGTCTGGACATCCGCGCTAAGCGACATACTTTAAAAGCTCGAAGTTTTTAAAATCAGGGGTGTTATATGCGTAAAACCGTTCTTACATTAACAGCAGTTTTAGGATCATTTATTGGCTTTGGAGCTGTTCAAGCGCAAGAGAATGCCCCTGCGGCAACATTTGATGCGCGCCTCAGTGGTTACGAATATCCATTGGAAGTCAAAAGCTATGATTTTAGCTCTCAGAATAAACAGCTGCAGATGGCCTATATGTACTTGCCTGCACAAGAGGGGATGCCAACGGTAACGCTTCTCCACGGTAAGAATTTTAATGGCGCATATTGGCAAACAACGGCTGATTTCCTCAGTGATAAAGGATACGGGGTTTTAATCCCTGACCAGATAGGGTTTGGCAAATCTTCAAAGCCCAAGGATTATCAATACTCCTTTGCGGATCTCGCTCAAAACACTATAGGCCTGATTGATAGTCTTGGCATACAAAGCACAATTATTGTTGGCCATTCTATGGGTGGGATGCTCGCGTCACGGTTTTCTTTGTTATACCCTGACTCGGTTTCAAAGCTGATCCTGCTTAACCCTATTGGCTTGGAAAACTATCTTCATTACACGCAATATAAGGATGTCGAGTTTTTCTATGAGAACGAGTTAAAACAGTCGCCGGACAAAATAGTAGAGTACCAAAAGAAGAACTATTATGACGGTGCATGGAATGACCAATATGCCGAGTTAGTAGTTCCTTTGGTTGGAGTTCTGCAAGGGCCTGATTGGACCGATGTGGCTTACGTGAATGCATTGACATACGATATGATTCTTACGCAGCCGGTCATTCAGGACTTCCCGAATTTCGAAGTTCCCGTAAGTTTGATTATTGGCACGCGTGACCGCACAGGGCCTGGCCGCGGATGGAAGCGTGATGGCGTTGAGTTTGAATTAGGTCGTTATGATCTCATAGGTGAAAGAATAAAAGCGATTAATCCTGACATCAAAGTCATAGAGCTTGAAGGGCTAGGACACTTGCCGCAAATTGAAGATTTTGAGCGCTTTACAGCTGTCTTTGAGCCGGAGCTTCATCAGGATTAATTTAAACGCATAGAGGCGTATTTGTAGAGGGTCTTGTCTTCTACAACTTTACCCGCATTGCGCCATTCGGTCAGCGTCTCTGCATTGGCTTTGACGCTATCCTTGGAAAATTGCCAGTCTTTATAATGGCTTTTGAAAGTATCTACATCTTTAGGATCCAATATAACAAGGCTAAGCACACTCTCGTTATCTAAAGCATCGTCGTGGATATAGTAGGGGCCTTTCATGTGTGTGCTAAGGAATTCACTGAGAGAACGTTTGTACTCATTTGTATCTTCGTTCTCCTCTTCATAAGGTCGATGCATTGTGAATACAGCTTTCAGCCAGCTTTGTTCAAGGTCATCGGGAGGGCAAATATCTGTATCGGAGATTTCACCCTGTGTTTCAAGCACGTCATGTTCCAGGATTCCTGTTTCAGGATCTTTCGCAATTCCCCCTGCAGCGTTATAATTAAAGGTGTATAAAGGCATATAAAATTCCGTTTTAAAATATCTCTACAATAACGTTAACGCCATTTTATGAAGATATTACAAACGCTTCGTAGGCTAGAGGGAGAGACTAAAGTGAACCAGTTAGACATTGATACCGACCAGCTGGAGGATATGCAGAATGCCTTAGGAGATGCTTTTCCGAAACTTGTGCAGGTGACGTTACTTTCTCTTGATAAAAATAAAGATAAACTTGGCATAGCTATCGATAATAGGGATATGCAAGAGGCTCATATGGCGTCGCACTCGTTAGGCACATCCGCTGGCAACCTGGGTTTGAAAGGGATTTATAAAACAGCACGTCAAATTGAGACGATAGCATATGATCAGCTTGACGCTAAAGAATGCAATTTTCAGGAGATTTTAAGTCTGTATGCTCTTATTCAGCAAAGCTTTGACGAAACAAAACAGTTTCTGAAGTCTTTGCTGTGATAAAGGTTCGGTGTTCTAATGGCCAAGAATTTTCTGAATTTTGTTCTTAAGGTCGCCTGATTTGAATGGCTTTATGATATAGCCGGATGCGCCATAGTTAATGCTCTTTTTTACTTCCTGAATCTTACTCTCGCTTGTCAGCATCATGACGGGAATATCTTTTGTATGCGGGTCATTTTTTAATTTTTCTAGAACCGCTAGACCGTCATGCTCAGGCATGTATCTATCCAGTATAATGAGATCAGGCCTGTATTCTCTTGCCAGCTCGATGCCCCGAATACCATTTATTGCTGATATGACCGTATAGTCTTCGGATGACAGTATTGTATGAACTATCTGTATGATTGGCTGCTCATCATCAATAACTAACACAGTCTTGTGTATCATTTAACATCACCCTCTTAAGAACTATTATACCATTAGATACGTATGTTCTCATAACTTAAGATCAATAAAACTTTGTAATAAAAGCAAAAACCCGCCGGAAGGCGGGTTTTTAAATGGCGGACAGTCAGGGATTCGAACCCTGGATGGGCTTGCACCCATGCCGGTTTTCAAGACCGGTGCATTCAACCACTCTGCCAACTGTCCATAAAAAATTGAATAGCTGTGCGTTGAAGCGAGGGGGACTGTAGAACATTCGTGACAAAAAATAAAATACTTTCTAACATAAAATCATGTTCTTTTCGTTTTCCAAGATTTTTTGGCTTCTGGCATCGCCGCTAAACCTTGTATTCCTGCTGATTTTTGGTGGGGGTATATTATCACTATTTTATAATAAGCTCGGGCGCGCTGTGATGATTCTGGGGATGGTAATCTTTGCTGTTATAGGTTTCTTGCCCATTGGCAACAATTTGCTAGTGGTGCTGGAACGCCAATATGAGCGGCCTCAAGAAATGCCCGAAAGGCTGGCGGGTATTATAGTTCTTGGCGGCAGCTTTGTCGCCGATGTTGGCGGGGCACGGAATATTCCTGCTTTAAATGAAAACGCCGAGCGTGTACTGGATGGCCTGACGCTGGCTGATAATTACAAGAACGCTCTTCTGATCTTTAGCGGAGGCAGTGGTAAGCTCATCAATAATAACCGTAGCGAAGCAACAGATGTTGAACTTTTTTTGAAGCAGCTCGGTTACCCGATGGAGCGCGTTATACTTGAGTCTGAATCACGCAATACCTACGAGAATATTAAAGAAACTAGAAAACTGCTGATTCCGCAGCCGGAGGAAAAGTGGCTTCTGGTGACCTCGGCCTACCATATGCCGCGTGCTGCAGGCGTGGTAAAGGCCTTGCTGTGGGATAATGTGCAGGCGTGGCCTACGGATTATCGCACGACAGGGAAATTCAAATGGACGCCTGATTTCAACATTTTAGGCAATTTCTATGATTTCCACATTGCGATGCACGAAATTCTGGGGTTGATAGCTTACAAATATAGCGGAAAAGCTCTTCCTTAAGCGCGCGAACTTTTCTAAGGTAACGCCATGATGAAGACACAAAATATTATAATTAAAAAAATTCGGGAGATTTTCATGAGACTGCCAAAGCTGGCAGCCGCAGCGGCTGCGTTTACATTCCTTTTCACGTTTAATGCCCATGCGCAGCCCAAGGAGTCATTCAATGAATGGCTTGTTGATATGCGTCAGGCCGCAATCGCAGAAGGCATTTCGCCGGCAGTTGTAAATGGAAATCTGACAGATGATATTACGCCTAACCAGCGTGTGATTGATCTGGATGGCAAGCAGCCGGAAGGCACAATGACGTTTGAAAAATACAGACGTTTGATTGTGAACCAGTCCCGTATTAATACAGGCCGCCAGATGATGGCGCGTTATCGTAATGAGTTGGCAGAAATTGAGCGTCAGTACGGTGTTCAGCCACAATACGTAGTTGCCCTATGGGGAATTGAGACAAATTACGGTTCAAATACGGGCGGATTCGATATTATTCGCTCACTGGCTACTCTTGCGTGGGACGGCCGTCGCAGAGACTTTTTTACTGCGGAATTGATCCATGCTTTACGTATTTTAGAAGAAGGCCACATTGATCGCGCTAATTTGACGGGGTCTTGGGCCGGTGCATTAGGGCAGGTACAGTTCATGCCATCCAGCTTTGCAAGGCTCGCAGTCGACGGTGACGGCGACGGTAAGAAAGATATCTGGACGAATCGTATGGATGCTTTCGCATCAGCTGCAAACTATCTATCCAGAAGCGGCTGGCGCGGTGATGAACGTTGGGGCAGGGAAGTTGTCTTGCCACGTGGTTTTGATCAGTCCCAAGTAACGTCAAGCACACGTAACCCGAATGAACGTACATTGGATCAGTGGCGCAATATGGGCATTACACAGCCCAATGGTGCGGCTATTCCTGTTGTACCTGGTATGCGCGGCTTTATAGTACAGCCTGATGGCTCTGGTGGCCCTTCATATCTGGTTTACAATAACTACAAGACTATTTTGAGCTGGAACCGTTCCACTTACTTCGCAACGTCTGTTGGCCTTCTTGCCAATGCCATTGCTAACTAAGGACAAATAAGACCAATGAAAAAACTACTCTGCGTATTTGTAATGATGATGTCGCTGTCGCTGACATCTTGTACTGAAATTGAATTAGGATCGCATATCGCCAAGCAAGTAAACCCGCCGAGTAAGTCGCAGGGCAAATTTAAGGTGGGTAATCCTTATAAGATTGCGGGTAAATACTATACGCCTAAGGAAAGCTACACTTTGGTGGAGACAGGTATCGCGTCTTGGTACGGTCCTAACTTCCATGGAAAGATGACCGCAAACGGTGAGATCTTTGATCAGAATGAGTTGACGGCAGCCCACCGTACATTGCAAATGCCTTCATTGGTGCGTGTAACCAACCTTGATAATGGCCGCTCTTTGATTGTGCGTGTTAATGATCGTGGCCCATACAAGCGTGGCCGTGTAATCGACCTTTCAAAACGTGCGGCAGAGCTTCTTGGATTTAAAAACGCAGGGACTGCGAAAGTTCGTATCGAGGTTCTAAAAGAAGAAAGCCTTGCGGTCGCCGAGGCGGCTAAAGCTGGCAAGAGCACACGTGGCTATGAAGTGGCGCTGAATAACGGCCAACAGCTTCCGACAGGCACACGCACGGCGTCAATGGATACAACCGACACACCGCGTGGTACAGCATATCAGCAAGCATCTATGCAGGCATCGTCTTATCAATCGCCTTCAGTAGGCTCTGTAGAACGCGAAACTCTGGTCACGCAACCATCTAATACCGAGCTGCAGCGTGCTATTCCCGGGCATACGAAGGGTGGAGCCTTTTATCCTGATCCGATTGTGACAGAAATGCCTGTTACACGCACAAACATCTATGTCCAGGCTGGATCATTCTCGGTTGAGGCTAACGCTAATAATTTGGCTCGTAAGCTTTCCGGATATGCGACAACTAATGTCTATGCCGCGCAAGTTAATGGACAGCAATTCTATCGTGTGCGTCTTGGTCCTGTTACAAACGTAGAGGAAGCCGATGAGATTCTCGAGCGTTTGGTTAATGGCGGCAATCAAAGTGCAATAATCGTGGTGGAATAACCATATCTGCTCTTGCGTGTTCTGGCTGAGCGGGTAATGTGTCCATAGTCACAGCATCTACTAATTTAACAATTGGAGTCCTTGATGAGGCATTTTCTAGCTATAGCGGTATTCTGCTTATCTCTTCTGCCACAGGTTTCTTTTGCGCAGGAGGCATTTAATCATACATCAGCCAAGCAGGCGATCCTGATGGATTACGATACTGGCATGGTGTTATTCGCCAAGAATGCTGATGAAAAAATGCCGACATCCTCCATGAGTAAGACGATGACAATGTACGTCGTTTTTCAGGCTTTAAAGCAAGGCCGCATTCAGCTCGATACAGAACTGCAAGTTAGCGAAAAAGCCTGGAAAAAAGGCGGCTCGAAAATGTTCGTTGAGGTCAATGACCGCGTGTCAGTTGATGACCTGATTCAAGGTGTAATTGTACAGTCAGGTAACGACGCCACAATCGTTCTGGCAGAAGGCCTGTCAGGTACAGAAGAAGGTTTTGCAGACGCTATGAATGCATCAGCAGCTGAGCTGGGTATGACTAGCAGTAATTTTATGAATGCTAGTGGCTGGCCTGATCCAGATCACTACTCAACGGCACGTGATCTGGCGACATTGGCGCACCACCTGATTTCAGATTTTCCGGAGTATTACCATTACTACTCGGAGCAAGAGTTCACTTACAACAATATCAAGCAGCCGAACCGTAACCCGCTATTGTACCGCAACATTGGTGCCGATGGCATTAAAACAGGTCATACAGAAGCTGGTGGCTACGGTCTGATGGCGTCAGGCGCACGTAATGGCCGCCGCGTCATTCTGGTTGTAAATGGCCTGGAAGACGAAAAAGCACGCGCCCAAGAAGGGGCACGCTTACTTGAATGGGGCTTGTCTGGTTTTGAAAATGTAAATCTGTTCGCTGCAGGGGAGCTGGTTGGCGAAGCGCAGGTTGCTATGGGCAAAAAAGAAGTTGTATCGCTGACAGTTCAAGAAGATGTAGCGATTACAATTCCAAAGACTGTAAAGAACGATCTTAAGGTCGAGATTGTTTACGAAGGCCCTGTAGTTGCGCCTATTCGTAAAGGCACTGAGATAGCAACTCTAAAAATCAACGTGCCACGCGTCAGTGAATTTGAAGTTCCTCTTTATGCAGGGGAAGATATTGAGGCGCTTGGTTTCTTTGCGTCAACAGTTGAAAAAATCAAACACAAACTAGGAAACTAAGCGTGGCAGACGGCAAGGCCTTGTTCATTACTCTGGAAGGCGGCGAGGGTGCCGGTAAAAGCACCCAGATCAAGCGTGTTGCCGCCGCGCTCGAGCAAATGGGTAAGCAAGTTGTCGTAACCCGTGAGCCGGGCGGCTCGAAAGCTGCTGAAGCCATGCGCAATTTATTTATAGCTGAAAACGGTGCTGAATGGCCGCTCGCAACGCAGGCATTGCTCATGTTCACTGCACGTAGTCATCATACGGAAACACTTATTAAGCCTGCCCTTGCCGAGGGTAAGGTGGTTATCTGTGATCGCTATACTGATTCCACGCGTGTTTATCAGGGCTATGCTGGTGGTATGGGGTTGAAAGCCATTGATGATATCAAGGAGTTGGCGATCGGTGATTTTGAACCTGACCTGACCTTTATTCTCGATATAGATCCGGAAATAGGTCTTAAGCGCGGTGCGGGACGTGGCAATGATACCGACACAACGTTTGAACAAAAAGATATTGAGTTTCATCAGGCCTTGCGTGAGGGCTTTCTGGAGATTGCAGAAGGAAATGCTGTGCGCTGCAAGGTTATAGATGCCACGCAGGATGAAGACAGTGTTGCTGCAGCAATATTGGCTGAAGTCGAAAAAAGGATGGCAGCCTGATGTTTGATGATTTTGAAGATGATCTGATTGACGAAGAAGACCTGCTGGATGGTGGTGCGTCTTTAGTTGAAACAGGTTTGCGCGCACCACGGAAAAGCGATTTTTGTGTCGGCTTTGACAAAGCAGAGCAAGATCTTCTGCATCAAATCGAAAAGGGCACAATGCCGCACGCCCTGATCTTTGCGGGGCCGGAAGGCATAGGAAAATCTACTTTCGCATATCGTATGATACGTTACTTGTTAAAGAACGGCGGTAAAGAAACAGCAGATGGCGGTATGTTCGGTGATGATTTACCTGCCGAGAGTGTAACGACTTTTGAAAATCCTTCAGATGATCCTGTGTTCAGAAAAGTTGCGTCGGGCGGTCACCCTGACCTTATGACTGTTGAACGTGCCTATGATGAAAAGAAGCAGCGTTATAAAGGTAATGTAGACGTTGATAGCGTGCGCAAGATTACGCCGTTCATGCGTATGACAGCGTCTCAAGGCGGCTGGCGTATTGTTCTCGTTGACGATGCGGACACTATGAACCGTAACGCACAGAATGCCGTTTTGAAAATCCTTGAAGAGCCGCCAGCACATGCACTGATTATCTTGATTGCGCACAGGGCTGGGGCCATGATTCCCACTATTCGTTCCCGTGCGCGCCTTATAAATTTTGCGCCGCTCAGTAAAGTAGACTTTACCGCCGTGCTGCGCCGAGAGCACGCTGCCTTGCCTATGGATGATATTGATGTGCTTCATAACATCAGTGGCGGTAGCGCAGGGCGTGCATTACAGATCGTTGATGAAGGCGGTCTGGAGGCAATTGATAAGATTATGGGGCTGCTTTATGGCTGGCCTAAATGGCAGTGGTCACAAATCCATTTATTGGCTGATGCGATGAGCCGTCCCGGGCAAGAGGATAGCCTGCGTGCCTTTCAGGAAGTGTTTATCTGGATCATGAATTCTATGCTGCGTGCCAAGGCTAGAAACGAAATTCCGGTAGCGCCGTTAAACAATGATGCTGTGCGCCAGCTTATGGATCACTATTCTCTAAATCAACTTATTGAAATAACTGGAAATCTGCAGGCTCACTTTGATAAGGTGCAGGCAGCTAATCTGGATAAGCGTCATGCGGTTATAGGCGCCTTTTCATTATTTGACATTAAGAAAGCAGCTTAAATGACTGACAATAATAAAAATTACTACGTTACAACACCGATTTATTACGTGAACGATAAGCCACATTTAGGGCACGCTTATACGACAATTGCTTGTGACGTTCTCGCTCGTTTTAAGCGTTTGGATGGTTATAATGTCAAATTCCTGACAGGCACAGACGAACACGGTCTAAAGGTGCATCAAGCCGCTGCTAAGGCCGGCGTAGACCCTCAGAGCTTTACCGACAAAGTATCGCAGAACTTTCGCGATTTGGTCGGTGTGATGAATTTCTCTAATGACGACTTTATACGCACAACTGAAGACCGCCATAAAAAAGCGGCGCAAGCATTGTGGACCAAGCTTGTAGAGAAGGGCGATATCTATCTTGATAAATACAGCGGCTGGTACGCTGTTCGTGACGAAGCCTATTATGGTGAAGACGAGCTCCAGGATGTGGACGGCAAAAAGATTGCCCCAAGCGGTGCTGAATGTGAATGGGTAGAGGAAGAAAGCTACTTCTTTAAATTATCCGAATGGCAAGATCGTTTGCTGGAGTTCTACGAAGCCAATCCTGATTTCATTATGCCTGATGCGCGCCGCAACGAAGTTGTTAGCTTTGTAAAAGGTGGTCTGCGTGATCTGTCTATCAGCCGCACTAACTTTGATTGGGGCGTGCCTGTTCCGGGTGATGAAAAACACGTCATGTATGTCTGGATTGACGCGCTGACGAACTATATCACTGCCATTGGTTATCCTGACGTTGATGCGGCAGATTTCAGGGCATACTGGCCTGCAGACCTGCATATGGTTGGTAAGGATATCCTGCGTTTCCATGCTGTTTACTGGCCGGTATTTTTGATGGCGGCGGACTTAGCACCGCCAAAGCGTGTATTTGCGCATGGCTGGTGGACGATTGAAGGCCAGAAAATGTCCAAATCTTTGGGTAATGTCATCGCGCCGCAAGACCTGGTCGATCGCTATGGTTTGGATCAATCACGCTATTTTGTACTGCGTGAAGTGCCATTTGGTAATGACGGCAACTTTAGCCATGAAAACGCAGTGAATCGTATCAATTCTGACTTGGCGAACGGTTTGGGCAATTTATCTCAACGTACACTGTCTATGATTTACAAGAATTGCGACGAACAATTCCCGCAGCCAAACGAGTTCACGGAAGATGATAAAATGGTTCTCGATATGGCGCAGGACCAGATGATTTCCAAGGTGAGAACGGAACTAGATAAGCAGCGTTTCCACAAAGCTATCGAAGAAATTATGTTGGTCGCGAACGAAGCAAATGCCTATATCGACCGTCAAGCACCATGGACTTTGAAGAAAGAAGACCCGGAGCGCATGAAGACTGTTTTGTATGTACTGGCAGAATGTATACGTTGCTTAGGTATCATCATGCAGCCTCTAACACCAAGCTGTGCAGCAAAAATGCTGGATCAGGTCAAGGTTGCAGAAGGAGAGCGTAGCTTTGCTTATTTGTCAGCGGAACACGCCTTGAAAGCGGGCACAAAAATTGAAAAGCCCGAAGGAATCTTCCCGCGTATTGTCGAGGAAGAAGAAAAAGCACAGGCGGCAGGGTAAGCCATGAAAGCAATGAGTTGTCTAATAGAGCTTAGCGATCGTTTCCGCCGCGCAGTTCAGTTTGAAAAGCATGCGGCTGTATCAAAACTAGTTAGCGCTACACATGATTTTGCGTGTGCCTGTACGTGGATTGACCTGACGTACACCATCGAGAATAATGTTACGCAGGCAGGTATTAAACATCTAGTAAAGACGTTGAAAAATGTCGCCAAAGCGGCAAAAGAATCCGGCTTGAATCGTATTGTCTTGCCATTGCCTGCTGACAGTCCGTTTGCAACGTTTGTGCAGGAGCAAGTGCTTGATCAAAATGACTTTGATGTAAACTTTACATTCCGTCGTTCTGAGTACGGAAAAAATTTACAGTCTGTTGGTACTATTGATCCTTCCATTAAGACAGCATTGGATATCGGTATTCGAGGGGTTGGCGCGATTAAATCCGAGACTAAATATAAATGGGACGCAGAACTTAAAGATTTAAAGCCGGCTTAGTATCAATGTATATAGATTCACACTGCCACCTAACGCATAACCGCCTCAAACATATCGGCGAACAAGCCGAAGTGATTGCGAATGCGCATGAGGCTGGCGTGAACGGTATGCTGACAATCAGTTGTCAGATTTCTGGCGATTTTCCAGCCGTCTTAAAAACAGCCCAAACGCATGAAAATGTATGGTGTACGATTGGTACACACCCACATGACGCAGGGTTGGAAGGGGAGAAGGCTGTTACACTTACGCAGTTAGTCGAGATGGCACAATCTGACCCGAATATTGTAGGAATAGGGGAGAGCGGCCTTGATTACTTTTATAAGAACTCATCTGTAGAAGACCAGAAAGAGTCGTTCCGCAAGCATATACGAGCCTGTATAGAAACCGAGCTCCCGCTAGTCATTCATGCCCGTGACGCTGATGAGGATATTATCCGCATTATGAAAGAAGAGGGCGCTGGTCCCGACTCTAAGCTAAAAGGTGTAATGCATTGCTTCTCCTCATCACCAGAAATGGGTCGCAAAGCATTGGATTTGGGGTTCTATATCTCGTTTTCGGGTATTGTTACGTTCAAAAAGTCTGTTGAATTACAGGATTTTGCCAAAGAAGTGCCATTAGATCGTATTTTGATTGAGACAGACGCGCCGTTTTTGGCACCTGAGCCGCATCGCGGCGGTATTAATGAGCCAGCATTGGTTGTTCATACCGCTGAAAAGCTTGGTGATTTGCACAGAATTTCTAAGGATGTGATAGCACAGCATTCCAAAGACAATTTCTTTAAATTGTTTGATAAGGCGGTACTCGTATGAAAAAGGCCGAATTTATCTTAGCGGGCTGTAGTGTATCATCAGGTGTACCTGCCATTGGTAATGACTGGGGGAAATGTGACCCCAATGAGCCTAAAAACCGCCGTGACCGCCCATGTGCAATTGTACGTACAGATAATACAACTTTGGTGATTGATACGGGCCCGGATTTCCGTAGTCAAATGAATCGTCATAATATCGCAAATCTTGATGGCGTTATTTACACGCATCCTCATAGCGACCATATTGGTGGCATCGATGAGTTACGTATAATAAAGTTCCGCCAAGGCGAATTAGTTAATATCTATGGCAATGATCAGACGCTAAACGCCTTAAAAAGCCGCTATGACTATATGTTTGAGGATATTTCAGGCTATAAAAAGACGATCGTAGCAAATGATTTAAGTCTCAATGCACCGCAAATGATCGGCGATATCGAGTTCACAGCTTTTGAACAAGATCATGGTGATGAAATGGCGTCTCTGGGCTTCAGATTTGGCGACATGGGATATTCAGTTGATATGCGATATATCGATGAACAAGGTCTGAGCATCCTCAGAGGCATCGATACTTGGATTGTGGATGGCGCCGGACATCATGTAGACGATCATCCGACGCATGCGCCGTTAAGTCGTGTGGTTGAGATGAATGAGGTTGTCCAAGCGCGTCAGGTTTATGTGATCGGTTTATCAAAGTTCATGGATTACAAAACGATCAATGATGAGCTTCCTGATGGATTTGAGTGTGGTTATGACGATTTAACGGTCAAGATTACATACTGAGAGCGTTTATAAGTATCCTGAAGATAATACGGTAATTTCCATAATATACATTATCACATTTAGCTTAATAGGTGCGAGGTATGACAACTCGCCGCCCTTTTGGGATGGTATGTTGTCAATTTAAACAACCTATTAAAAGACTAAATGGAGATAAAAAATGGATCAATATGTAGGACTGGATGTATCGCAAGATGAAACGCATGTGTGCGTTGTTGACCGTGACGGTAACAAACTTTGGGAAGGTCATTGCCCCTCAACGCCCGAAGGTATCGGTGAGACAGTGCAGAAACATGCGCCTGAAGCTGTAAAAATTGGTCTTGAAAGTGGTCATCTTTCAACATGGCACTGGCACGGTTTAAACGATATGGGGCTTCCGGCCATTTGTATTGATGCGTACCACGCGCATGGTGTTTTGCGCCTGCAAATGAACAAAACCGATAAAAACGACGCCCACGGCATTGCCCAGATCATGCGCTGTAACTGGTATAAAGAAGTCACCATCAAGAGTTTTGAGAACCATGAATCACGCGCCCTATTTCGAACACGCAGCAATTTGGTCAGTATGCGTACCGATGTCGTCAACCAGATCCGCGGCATGCTTAAAACATTTGGCATTCTAATCAAAGGTATTGCGGGCGTCAGTTTTGAAAACCGCGTTCAGGAAATCATCGATGAAGGTACAGCCATTGCCCCTCCTCTTCAAATCCAGCTTGATATGCTGCGGATGATTAAGGAGAAGATCAACGATCTGGATGAGCTGGTTCTCGATCACGCTTACGCTTGCCAAAAATGCCGTATCCTGATGAGTATTCCAGGTGTTGGCCCAATGACGGCCGCAAACTTTGTGCTGGCCGTCTATGATGCTGACAGGTTCAAGCAATCAAAAAGTGTGGGTGCGTATTTTGGTTTAACGCCAAGACGCAGGCAATCCGGCGACATGGACTACAATGGCCGAATATCAAAGCGCGGTGATAGGGTTATCAGGCATCAGCTTTATGAGGCAGCCAATTCCATCCTCACACGCGTGAAAAAGCCCTCTTCCCTTCAAGCATGGGGGCTGAGGATTGCCAAACGCTCTGGTATGAAAAAGGCAAGAATTGCTGTTGCACGAAAACTGGCTGTCATCATGCACCAGATGTTGCAAACAGGCGAGTTGTTTTGCTTCAACCCTGCAACCGGAGAAAGGGCTGTATATGCGTAAGATGTAAGAGACAAGTTTTGTAGTCTTGTAAATGAAAGCATGAGATTACGTTTTGTCCCAGCCGGGACGAAAGCTTTCGGTTAAACCCGGTATGAATGATGCAGAAAAAAGATCGTTATATTTTGGACAAGTAACTTTCAAACTGCGGATCACATTTTGAGGGAACCGAAGCCTCCAAAGCAATAGTGTGGCAGTCCAATGACCACGTAGAGAATGGTGATACCGGCTAGACAAAAACGTAATCGCAGTATAGATTGCAGACTATATCCAGCACCAGTTAAACATAATTCTATTAGAGAATTATCTAATATCATTAAATATGCCATTAAAGCTTGCAATGCAGCATTGAATCCCCTTTTAATGCCCACTTTATTTTATAACAAATATAAAGAGTATTGCTGATGCTTCGCGTTATTAAAGCCTTCAGGCTTACACAAAATCCTAAAGCAGACATTCTATCTGGTCTTACAGTCGCTCTGGCGCTTGTGCCTGAAGCCATTGCCTTTGCGTTTGTGGCGAAACTGGAACCACTCGCGGGATTATACGCGGCCTTTATTGTCGGTCTGGTAACATCTGTCTTTGGTGGCCGCAGCGGCATGATTTCAGGCGCTACGGGCGCTATGGCAGTTGTTATGGTTGGTTTGGTCACCGTTTATGGCGCTGAATACTTGTTCGCAGCCGTATTGCTGGCAGGCTTGATACAGCTCTTGGCTGGCGCATTAAGGTTAGGGCGCTTTATAAGACTTGTTCCGCACCCTGTTATGCTTGGTTTTGTGAATGGCTTGGCCATTGTGATTTTCTTGGCGCAGCTTGGCCAGTTTAAAGGCGGCGCATCCGAACCTGCAGAAACTGTTGAAGATGCACACGCCAGTGGCGATGCATCTCACAGTGCTATAGATGTTCTATTTAATGGCGGCTGGATGCACGGACCTGAAATGGCCTATATGGTGGGTTTAACGCTTTTGACCATGGCCATTATCTATATCTTTCCCAAAGTGCCTAAAATCGGCAAGATGCTCCCTGCTCCTTTGGTTTCCATTTTAACGGTATCCTTGCTGGTTATAGGTTTTGACATCGATACCAAAACTGTTGGTGATTTGGCTGGCATCGCGGGTGGTTTACCACAATTCCACATTCCTGAAGTGCCTCTGGAATTCTCTACCTTGAGCATTCTGCTACCCGTCGCTATTACGTTAGCTGCCATAGGTTTGATTGAGAGCTTGCTGACCCTGACATTGATTGATGAGATGACGGAAACACGTGGTCGTGTAAGTCAGGAATGCTGTGGCCAAGGCTTGGCTAACGTTGTGTGCGGTTTCTTCTCTGCTATGGGTGGTTGTGCGATGATTGGTCAATCTATGATCAATATTAAATCGGGCGGCCGCGGTCGCCTGTCAGGGATTAGTGCCGCCCTCTTCCTTCTAATGTTTATCCTGTTTACATCACAATGGATTGAAATGATTCCGATTGCGGCGCTTACAGGCCTGATGATGATGGTGGTAATTTCTACCTTTGCATGGGCATCTATTCGCATTATGAACAAAATCCCGAAAGAAGATGCGTTCGTGATTATTTTGGTGACCTGTGTGACTGTTGCATATGATCTGGCGCTAGCAGTTGTAGTCGGTGTTATCTTCTCGGCGTTGGCATATGCGTGGAAATCAGCACACCATATTTGGGTGCACGAAGGTGAGAAAGACGGCCATAAAGTTTATACCCTACACGGTCCCCTCTTCTTTGGCTCTATACTGAAATTCAAAGATCTATTTGACCCGAAAAACGAAGATTCTGACGATATTATTATCGATTTTGCGCACTCTCGTGTGTGGGATCACTCCGCACTGGAAGCTATTGATGCGCTGGCCAAGAAATACATAGATGCGGGTAAAAAACTGCATCTGGTGCATCTAAGCGGCGATTGTAAGTTATTGCTAAAGAACGCCAAAGACATCGTAGAGGTTGATACAATTGAAGATCCTAAATATCGAGTATTTGCCGATTATACGCGCGCTAAAACGGCTGGTTAGAGGCGATTCATATTCATTTAGGCATTAGGACTATGATCCACAGCACTGTAGAATGTTTTTGTGTCTATAATATGCGCAATTCAAAAACCTGCTCGTAATGTTCCAACGTCAATACTGGCAGCCATAACGGGATAACACGTTTTTCAGATTGATTTTCGTAAATCACTGTTTATTATCAATTTTTAACTTATATCAATAAAAGCAAGCCTATAATCTAAGGGTAAAGGGAGTTTTTTCTAATGGCTCAGAAGCAGTATGTTCTAAGTAAATTGATGGCAAGCGTTGCGACCGCTGTCATGGCTAAACCAATGATGAAGACCGTTGCCAAAGGTTTCGGCACGGTGTCGGAGACGCAAAAGATTGCGTTGGACGCAGGTTCAGCTAAACACGAAGAGCAGTTCTTTACAGGTGCTCCTGATTGGGAAAAGCTTGATGACCTGCCGCACCCTGAAATGTCTGCGGGTGCTAAAAAGCTTCTGGATGATAACGGCGAAAAGCTTATGGAGCTGATCGACGATTGGGAAATTCGTAACAGCGACCAGCAAGACCTGACAGAAGAAGCTTGGCAATTCCTCAAAGATAACAAATTCTTCGGCCTTGTAATTCCGGAAGAGTATGAAGGTCTTGGTCTAAGTGCCTATGATCACGCGGAAATCGTTGCGCGAATTGGTACGTTCACATTGCCTGGTGCGCTGACTGTAATGGTGCCTAACTCATTGGGCCCGGGTGAACTGTTGGCACATTACGGGACGCAG
>DUBU01000039.1:110744-195529 GCA_012960155.1 Micavibrio sp.
CAACAAAAAGATTACTTCCTGCCTCGATTGGCAAATGGTGTCGACATCCCCTGCTTTGGTTTGACCGAGCCTAACGCAGGTTCTGATGCTGCCGGTATTCAAACTACAGGTGTTGTTTTCAAAGGAGAAGACGGCAAGCCTCAAATCAAGATTAACGGTCAGAAGCGCTATATCACACTGTCTGGTGATGTCGGTACTCTGATTGGCCTGGCAATTCGTCTGGAAGATCCTGAGAACCTTCTTGGTAAAGGCGCTCAGCCAGGTATTACCTGTGTGTTGGTGCCCCGTGAAGAGCAAGGCGACGCTATCAAGATTATGCGTCACCGTCCTATGGATATTCCGTTCCAGAACGGCCAGATCTTTATTAAAGACGCTGTTGTTTCAGCCGATAATATTATAGGTGGCCCTGATATGGCGGGTGAAGGCTGGCGTATGTTGATGGAGAGCCTTGGTATCGGCCGCTCTATTTCATTGCCTGCGAACTCAGCCTCTGCCGGTAAACGCACATCTTATGCGATTGGTGCCTATATGGGTATCCGTCAGCAATTTGGTTTTCCGCTCGCTAATATGAAAGGTCTGCATCAGCAAATGGCTGAAGCGGGTGCACTGACATATATGATTGATGCGGCGCGTACTGCAATGGCGCAGCGTGTTGATAACGGCGAGCGCCCTGCTATCGGTTCTGCTGTGCTAAAAGTTCAGGCTACAGAAGCTATGGCGACAATTGTTGAAAACGGCATGCGTTTGCAAGGCGGTAACGGCGTTATTCAAGGGCCGCGTAACTTTATGGGCATGACACCGCAAGGTGAATATGTTGGTCGTACAGTGGAGGGTGATAACAATATGACCAAGTCTGTTGTGATCTTTGGCCAAGGCTCCAAAAAAGGTCACCAGTTCCTGACGGACGAAGTGAATGCAGCGACAGCCGGTGATCTGCCTGCCTTTAAAAAGCTGTTTAAGGCACACACGCAAGACGTTTTGGACAATATGTTCATGTCTCGTAAGCAAAGTAAAAAAGGCTTCGGCGGTGTAGCACCTGAATTCGCGGATGAGAGAACAGAAAGATACTTCCAGCAAATCAACCGTATGTCAGCGGCGTTCAATTTCTCTGCCAATCTGACATTGGCACTGTTGTCAAAAGACATCCAAATCGAGCAAGCAACTTCAGAGCGCCTAGGCGAAATCTACGGCAACATGGAAATGCTATATTACACACTAAGACACTTCCATAAGGTCCACGGTGGTGACGAAGCCTTTTTGCCGCTGGTAGAATGGGTTGCCCAGACAAAACTGTATGAAGCTGAAGAGGCGATGCAGGATCTGATCGATAACTACCCAACGAAGCACAAGGCAGTAAAAACTCTGCTGCGTCAGGCTATCTTCCCAAAAGGTCGTAAGTACAAAAAGCCTTCTGACGAGTTGAACGCGAAAGTAGCTGAAGCTATTTCCCGCCCTGGTAAAGTTCGTGATTGGCTGCGTGATGGTATGATGGTGCCAAATGATCCGACAAACGTGACCCGTCACTTGGAATTGGCCTTCGAATTTATCACTGAAAAAGAAGAGCCGTTAATGGCAGATATCCGTGGTCGCTTTGACCGTAAGGAATTCAAGGCTATGGCAGAACACGGTCAGGATAAATTCATTGATGCACTGGAGGCTGCAGGCAAAGCATCAGCTGATGAAATTGCAATCCTGCGTCAGGCACAGAAATACCGCGATGAAGTTGTAGAAGTAGATTACTTCGAGGCGAAAGACCTGCGCAAAGGCATCGTTGCGAACAAACTGGAACTGAGATAATCAGGGATCAAATAAAGAATAATAAAGGCGGCTTAGGCAGTAGTGTTTAAGCCGCTTTTTGTTGCGCTTAGGGCGCTGCTAACCAGACGTTTGATCTGATTAAAAATGCTAGGCGGGAACTGCTCTTCCTCTGTAAAGCGGGCCTCGAATTCTTTAACCAGCTGCTCAATTTGCAGCGAAGAATCTTTGTAAGGCGGTAAGTATTTAGATTGCAGAGCGCCAATCGGATCTTTGTAAATGTCGGCAACTTCGCGCGGCGCCGGTGAGGCGCTTTCGCCACTACCCTGCTCGATTGTAATCGTGCGCTCAGCTGCGATATTTAAAGAAGATGCCGTTAGCTCTGTACTGTTGGATGTGTATGTCAGACTGTCACTATCGGCTTCAATGCTTTGCGTTGTCACTTTGCCTGATAGAAAATCAAAGTTCAGCGTGACGCTTTCTTCTATAGTGATTTTAGTGCCATCAGATGTCTGGATCTGCGTAACGCTGTTAAAACTGGCAGACAGACTAAAGGCTTCAATTGAAGCACTGCTCTTTTCAAGTGATACACCTTCAGAGTCACCCAAAAGCCCTAACTGGCGCCCAACTTTCTCAAGGTTATCGGCTTGCTCGCCGATACCTTTGATTATCGTATCACGTGATTCGCCTGTTGCTGCTTGCAACAAGTTTTCCAGTACACCCAAGGCTTCTTGTATTTGCGCGAGTTGCGCACCCAAACTATCGCGAGCTTGCTGTTCAAGCTCCCCCCGGCCTGCAGATAACGTATTCAGAGCATCCTGATTCGCCTGCAATGAACGCAGAGCTTCAGGTGACAGATCCAAGCGATCTATCAATGTATTCAAGGCATTATCCTTGTTGGCATTGTCTGAATTTGCGGAATTGGCAGTAGCGCGTGTAAGCCCGCTTTGCTGAGCTAGCTGCGCCAGAACTGAATTTTGTAGGAGCGACTGAGCGCCCGTATTTTCTATACCAGTAGCCATATCCTTAGCCATTTTCGTTGTTTCGTCCTGAAACATACCGCCATTCTGACGGCAAATAGGTACACTTACCTACTGTCAGCGTACAGGAGAAAAGTAAAAAAATCATTACTTATTTAGAAGTATACTCAAGAATTCAGAATGTTATTTATTGTCTCGAGCAATAGGTCAAAGTCTAGCGGTTTAGATAGGTAAGCCGCGGGTGCTAGATGTTCTACTGCCTTTTTATCACTGTCTTCTGTAAGTGCAGTGAGGAATATAAAAGGCACTGTTGCGTATTGCGGGTATACGCCTCGTAAGCGTTCCAACAGCTCGTACCCTGTCATAGCAGGCATCGCGCGGTCACATATGATTAAATCCGGTTCAACATCCTGTATGAGGGCAAGGCCTTCTATGCCATTGCTAGCAGTAATGCAGCGGAATCCCTGCTCGGTTAGCTCATCTTTCAAAATATCGCTGAGACTGATTTCGTCTTCGATGACAAGAATGGTTTTTCTAAGTTCACGCATACTAAATTGCTACCATATATCAAAGGGATGACGCAATTTTAAAGGTGAGGGTAAAGCGTGTGCCCTTCCCTAATTCACTTTCAACTTCGATGGTTCCGCCATGTAATTCTACGAGTGATTTGCTTAGGTTGAGACCGATACCTGTGCCCGGAATACCGCTGGATACAGTTGATCTGAAGAAACGCTTGAAGATCTGCTTTAGTTCGTTCTCGGGGATGCCGATGCCCTGATCACTTACAGTAACTGTCAAAATATCGTCTTCAAACTCAGCAGCCACTTTGACATGAGTTTCTTTAGCGGAAAACTTCACGGCATTAGAGATCACATTGCCGACTGATAAGGTTATAATCTTGGGGTCTAGGTTTAGTTTGCTGGGCACGCTGTAATAATCGCGCTCAATATTTACTTTGCCGCTTAAGTTCACATGTTCATTGCAAAGCTCATTCAGTATATCCCGCACATCAATATCCTGAGGCACAAGGTTCATTTTGCCAGACTGCAGCATATTCGAAGATAGGATGCCTTCCATCATGCCAATAAGGCGTGACACACCGCTACGAACGATCCCTGCTCTTTCATGGACGTCTGTCGGGGAAAGCTTCTCGGCACGGCGCTGTAAAATCTGCGCATGACCATCAATAATAGATAAAGGCGTTCTGAATTCGTGTGAGACCATGTTCACAAATTGTTTTTGTACGGCACTCGCCTCTTGCTCTTTTTCCAGAGCTTCGCTGAGGGCCTCGGCCTGAATTTCGAGCTGTTTTTTCTGCTGTAGGTAAGAGGTAATATCTGTAGTGGTCACAATAGTGCCCTGCCCATCAGACAGCGGCTGGGCAGTTAACCGCCATGTGCGCCCGTTAGAGGTCGAAAACTCGATGCTGCCTTTTGGATCTAACCAGAACTGCTTCATCGCATTATATCGAGGGTCTCCTGGGAATACCTCCTGCTCAGCACTCAATATGTCGTAGGCCGCGTTAATATCCAGTCCGCGTATAAGCTTATCGCGGTTCTTAGGGTATGCTTTCTTATAGTGTTCGCTGACAAAAAACAGCTTGTTATCCTCGTCTAGGACAATAAAAGCGTCAGGACTTGCTGAAAGAGCACTTTTAAAGCGTTTATATTCTTCTTGTTGTCTGCGGTTGCGAAGGCTGATCATTCCTTTATCAAGGCGCTGTGTAATGAGCTTCTTAAATACGGGGTAATCAATAAAGTTTTGATTGAAAACACCGTCATAGCCCTCAGCAAGAACAGCCATTCTGTCTTCGCTGGCTGTTTGTTCCGGTAAAAACGCCAGAATGTCGCAGACAATGCGCGGGTTCTCTTGTTTGATGTCTGGCAAATGAGGTTGAGAATCTTCGTTCGTCTGAAGAGGTACGATGATAAGAATCGCATTTGTAGCCAAAGATTTAAGTTGATTTAGGTCCTGCGCTTCCTTTATTTGTACATTCTTGGCCGACAACAGAGCCCAAATAGCCTTGCTATAGACTTTGTCTTTGTCTTTGAAAACCACGATATACGGCGCTTCTAAGTCTGATTCTTGAGTGCTCATGGAATTTATTTTAACAGAGGGCGAGATTTCATGCTTCATTTTCTTGACAGGTATATCAAAATACGTATATATAACGCCTTCGAACTTCCTAACTAGGTAATGAGATTATGTTTGCAGTAATTCGTACAGGCGGCAAGCAATATAAAGTCGCCAAAGATGATAAAATTCGTGTCGAGAAGATTGAAGCCAAAGAAGGTGATGCAGTCGAGATCGATGTACTTTACGCCGAAGGTGGTAAGGGCGCGAAGGTAACAGCTAAAGTTGTATCACACGATCGTGATCCAAAAGTTGTGATCTTCAAGAAAAAGCGTCGCCAGAACTACCGTCGCAAAAAAGGTCATAAGCAGCCACGAACAGTGCTGCAAATCACAGATATCAAAGCAGCTTAATTTAAAGTCTGCATACTAAGGAGAACTAGATATGGCACATAAA
The DNA here is from genome assembly GCA_012960155.1 of Micavibrio sp. Taxonomy (GTDB): domain Bacteria; phylum Pseudomonadota; class Alphaproteobacteria; order Micavibrionales; family Micavibrionaceae; genus UM-FILTER-47-13. The sequence continues at coordinate 116,009 of DUBU01000039.1, forward strand.
AAAGCAGGTGGTAGTTCCAGAAACGGTCGTGACTCCGCTGGTCGTCGTCTTGGCGTTAAAGTTTACGGTGGTCAAACAGCAGTTGCTGGTAATATCATTGTTCGTCAGCGTGGTACAAAAGTTCAGCCAGGCATGAACGTAGGTATCGGTAAAGACCACACAATTTTCGCACTGGTTGACGGCGTTGTTCGTTTCTCAGTTGGTCGTACAGGCCGTAAAGTTGTAAATATTGATCCGGCCAACGACGCAGCAGCAGCTAAAGCCGCTGAATAAGTCAAACGGCAGTTTTGAAATTGACAAACCCCCGGCTGTCCGGGGGTTTTGATTATCAGGGCCCTGCCCTAATATTGGAATTGAAATGAAGTTTCTAGATCAGGCTAAAATATATCTCAAAAGCGGTAACGGCGGCCCAGGCTGTGTTAGTTTCCGTCGCGAGAAATATATCGAGTTCGGTGGCCCGAACGGCGGTAACGGCGGCCGAGGTGGAGACGTAATCTTTGAATGCGTCGATACACTGAATACCCTGATCGATTTTCGTTACCAGCAGCATTTCAGAGCCGAAAGTGGCCAAGGCGGCATGGGTAAGGACCGTACAGGTGCGGGTGGCGATGACTGTATCGTGCGTGTTCCTGTAGGCACAGAAATCATTGATGAAGATAAAGAAACTGTATTGGCTGATATGGTTGAGCCAGGCCAGCGCATTGTTTTTCTTAAGGGCGGCGATGGCGGTTTTGGTAACGCACACTACAAAAGCTCGACAAATCAGGCGCCACGTAAATCAACTCCGGGTTGGCCGGGTGAAGAACGCTCTGTATGGCTGCGCCTGAAATTAATTGCTGATGCGGGTCTGGTCGGCCTTCCTAACGCAGGCAAATCGACATTCCTGTCCGTTGTTTCAAAAGCAAAGCCAAAAATCGCAGATTATCCGTTTACAACACTTCACCCTAATCTAGGTGTTGTTAAAGCCGGCGAATATGATTTCGTACTGGCGGACATTCCTGGTTTGATTGAAGGTGCGCATGAAGGTAAAGGCCTTGGTGACCGTTTCCTTGGCCACGTAGAGCGCACATCTGTCTTGCTGCACCTGATTGATGCCACGCAAGATGATCTGCCCGAAGTATACGCCACGATTCGTAATGAGCTGGAAGAATATGGCGGCGGCCTAGTTGATAAGCCTGAGATCATAGCCATCAATAAATGCGATGCTATTGGCCCTGAGCTTGCGGAAGATCAAGCCAAGACATTGTCTAAAGCGATTGGCAAAGAAGTATTCCAAATCTCGGGCGTGACGGGCGAAGGCACAGATACAGTGCTTTTTAAACTGGCCGATGAAGTCAAAAAGAACCGTGCCTACCAAAAGCAACTTGAGGCTGAAGATCACGTCGAATATGCCGAATACGAGCCTGACGAAGACGATGATCACCTTGACGAACAGGCCGGTTAGTCCTTTTCCTAAATTCCTTGCCATATATCAGCAAGATTGATAATCTGCCTGCAATAATTATAACAAACAGGTAGGTCAATATGAGTAAGAACAAGGTCATGCGCCTTGCTGACTATCGTCCGTCAGCGTTCACAGTAGAAAACGTATATCTAAAATTTGATATCTATGAAGAGCACACAGTCTGTCGCTCTTTCGTGAACTATAAACGTAATAAAGATTCCAGCTCGGACGGTAAGACAGCCACACAACTTGTATTGGATGCCGAGAACCCTAATCCTAAAGGCACTCCGTTTATTAAGTCTGTTAAAGTCGGCGGCTTGGATTTAGCTGAGGGTACGGGCTACACATATGACGAAGAAAATAAAAAGCTGATCATTGATTTTGATCTGTATTCCGATGACATGGATGTAGAGATCGAAACATATCTAGAGCCTAAACATAACGCAGCACTGACAGGTTTGTACCAAAGTGACAGCGTAATCGTAACGCAGTGCGAATCTCAAGGCTTCCGCCGTATTACACCGTTCCTAGATCGTCCTGACGTAATGGCTAAATACGAGGTGACGATTACAGCAGATCCGAAGCACTGCCCTGTTCTCATGGCCAATGGTAACAAGACACAAGAAGGCACAATTGCCAATAGTGGCCGCCATTATGCTGTATACGAAGATCCATGGCCAAAGCCATCCTACCTGTTCTGTACAGCAAACGGTAAATTGGAATGCGTAGAGCAGCCATTTACGACCAAGAATAAAACAAAAGTAATGCTGCGCGTATTCACAGAAATCGGTGAATCTGAAAAAGGCAAGCATGCCCTTGAATCATTAGCGCGTTCTATGAAATGGGATGAAGACGTTTTTGACTGCGTCTACGACTTAAAAGACTTTAACGTTGTATCCGTCGCAAAATTCACATTCGGTGCCATGGAAAACAAAGGATTGAATGTCTTCCGCGATAGCTTGGTTCTTGCGAGCCCAGAAACAGCTACGGACGGTGACTATCAACGCATCCTTGATGTTATTGGACATGAGTACTTCCACAACTACTCGGGCAACCGTGTGACGCTCGCGAACTGGTTTAATATCAGTTTGAAAGAAGGTCTGACTGTAATGCGTGAGCAAATGTTCACGGCCTACACAACGTCAGATGCGTTAGAGCGCATTAATACCGTTGCCGGTCTGCGCGCGACACAGTTTGTGACGGATGATAGTCCGTTGGCGCACCCAGTGCTACCGCAGGAAGTTGAATCCGTTGAGAACTGCTATACATCGACAATCTATGAAAAAGGCTCTGAAGTCCTGCGCATGATGAAAGTCATGATGGGTGAAGAGAAATTCATTGAAGGTGTGAAGCACTATTTTAAAACATATGACGGTCAGGCTGTTACTATTGAAGAATTCAAAAAGAGCATGGAACACGTTTCCGGCTTGGATCTGTCGGGTCAGTTCTCTTTGTGGTACACACAATCTGGCCGCCCCCGCGTAAAGGCAGAGGGTGTATATGATGCAGCAGCAAAAACATATACGCTGACTTTGGAACAGCGCGTGCCCCCTACTCAGGATCAGCCAGTTAAGAAAAACATGATGATCCCGCTGGATGCAGCGCTGGTTGATGCGCAAGGTAACGATATGAGCGTGACCCTTGATGGTGACACGAAATCAGATCATCAACTGGTTCTGACAAAGTCGAAGCAGACATTCGTATTTGAAGATGTCGATAGTGAGCCGGCAATCCATTCATTGCTGCGCGGGTTCTCGGCCCCTATCACGCTGGATTCAGGTCTGGATGAAGATCAGCTCTACTTCCAGATGACAAACGATCCTGATGGCTTTAACCGTTGGGACGCAGGCCAAAAACTGATGCTGGCTGAATTGCAGTCAATGTATGATCAGGCTATGGCAACTGGGACTGTGCCACAGCCGTCTAGACGTCTTTTAACGGCATTGGGGCAAATTGCTATGGATGAAAGTTTAGATCCTGCGCTTAAAGCAAAAAGCTTATCTCTGCCAAGTATCAAAGAACTGGAAGGCACCCGTGAGAACGCATCCCCATCTGTTATTTCGGATGTATTTAAGACTATGCGCGATACGATAGGTATTCAGGTAGCCTCTGAATTGGCGCTGATGTTCGTACATCATGATAGTTCTGATGCGTATAGCTTTGACTATGATGCTGTAGGGGCACGTTCAGCCAGAAACCTGGCGATGAACTATATTGCAAAGTCGCCGGCGCATATGTATGCCGATGAAGCATGGGTGAAGCGCTATTATGATACTGCTGATAACATGACGAACCGTTTGGCAGCTATGGCTATACTGAAAGATATGCCAGGTGCCGAACGTGAAGCAGTGTTCTCTGATTTCTATGCGCGTTTTAAGGACGACACACTTACTATCCAGAAGTGGTTCTCTATGCAGGCTGCTACGAAGGATAATCAGGTGCTCGAAATTCTGCGTGATGTAATGGATAGCGAAATCTTTAACTGGGAGAACCCTGGTCACGTTGGTTCTACTGTGGGTGGGTTCATCGGTAACTATGAACAGTTCCATCGTGCTGATGGGGCTGGATATGATTTCGTGGCCGATGTGATCATCAAGATGGATAGCATCAACCCTGTGACGGCAGGCCGTTACGTCGAAGCGCTGGGACGCTGGGGTAGCTACTCCGAAGATCACCAGAAGCTGATGATTGCCGCGCTAGAGAAAATTGCGGCCAAGCCCGATCTGTCGACACCTGTGGCGGACAAGGTATTCAAGTCCCTGCCCAAGGACGACGTAAGGCAGCAACTGGGTTTGCCGCCAGCCCCTAAAATTTAAGTAACCGAATTACGGGATAGAAAGCCGCTTTTGCTGGACAAAGGCGGCTTTTTTTCGTACATTGGCTGTGAGAGCGCTTCTTGAAGACCTCAATGTTAATTCTGAAAACGGCTCAGATTGTTTTCAGGGATAAGATTGGAAAGGGAAAAAGGAGTTACCTATATGACAGACAAAAAAGATAAGCCTGAAGACGCAAAAACAGGCACGAAAAAAGAGTCTAAAAATCCACCAGCAGCTAAAGATGCTTTTGACGCGGTTGCAGATTTCGCGAACGATGTTACGCGCGAGCTAAAAGAGTATCGCGAATATTTCGGTGAAGGCACATTCATGAGTGATGCTGCCGATTACGTTCGTAAACACGGTAAAGATCGCCTGAAAACAGGTGCTGCGACAACGGCCAAGGTCGCGGCAACAACATGGAAGAAAGGCCCGCTGATGAAGTTCACCCTGCCCGCTGCCTTTGCCATCGGTGCTATTGGCGGTCCTAAGGCTTCAGAATATGTTGCTGGTAAAATGGATAAGCTAGCTGAGAAGATGCCGAAATTTGGCAAAAAGTCTGAAGCGCCTGAAGAAAGCGCCAGCGACGATGATAAACCAAAGCCGCCTACCCCGAGTGACCCTTAACCGTTACGGTAGGCGCGCCAGCTTTCGGCTGTGATTTCCCAGATGTCTTGTACTTTCTCACCTTCGTGATATTTGCCGACATCTTGGCCGATATGGCGTGCGCCCGTCTTTTCTTTGACGCGACGTGACGCAACATTATCAAAGGCATTCTTGGCAATGACTTTGTCTTTACCGAGTTCAAAGAATATCCAGTCCTGCGTGGCTTCAACGGCTTCACTCATATAACCGTGCCCCCAGTGATCCTCACTAAGCCAGAAGCCGCGATTATCATCCATTTCTTCCCTGAAACGAAACTCGATAAGACCTATCGCCTCATTAGGCGCGTCTTTAAGGTTGATCGTCCATAGGAACACCTTGCCATCACGGATAAACTCCTGCTGCATTTTCAGAAAACTCTCCGCGCCATCCTCAGGATATGGCCAAGGCGCATTAACGCCAATACGGCGGATAATGTTCCAGTTATTGAAATGCTTTTGCAATGACGGCGCATCGTCCATTGTCACAGGACGCAAAATCAATCGCTCGGTTTCCAAAACAGGTGTTTTCATAGAGTGATGTTAGTTGCATAATACCGTGAAAGTCAAAGAAAGGATTCTCTTCCATGCGTACCGACATGCCAAAAACGATTTACCTGAAAGATTACAAGCCTGCCCCATGTAGTGCAGAGCATATAGATATGACCTTCCGTATTGAGGAAGCGCGCACAATCGTTACGGCAGTCACACAGTACAAGAAGGAGAGTGACGAGCCGTTAGTTCTGCATGGTGAACACGTTGTGCTGCGCTCTATCGCTCTGGATGGACAGCCTTTGACTGAAGGCGCGGACTATGTCGCTGACGATAAAACGCTGGCGATTAATTGCGACCTGCCAGACAGCTTCAAACTAAGTATTGAGACAGAAATTGATCCTGCGTCTAACACGCGTTTGGAAGGCCTGTACAAATCAGGCGGTAACTGGTGTACGCAATGTGAGGCCGAGGGCTTCCGCACTATTACATACTTTCAAGACCGTCCTGACGTAATGGCTACATTCACAGTACGTATCGAAGCCCCTAAAGATATCTGTCCTGTTCTGCTGTCTAACGGTAACTTGAAAGAAAGCGGCGAACTTGATGGCGGTCTGCATTACACGGTATGGGATGACCCATTCCCGAAGCCTTGTTACCTGTTTGCACTTGTGGCGGGTGATCTTGTTCATATCGAAGATACATTTAAGACATGCGGTGGCACGGATGTGACGTTGCGTATTTTCGTGCGGAAAGGTGATGAAACACAATGTGATCACGCCATGGAGTCTTTGAAGAAATCCATGAAATGGGATGAAGACGTCTATGGCCGTGAATATAACTACAACATCTTTAATATCGTTGCGGTGAGCGATTTCAATATGGGCGCGATGGAAAACACGTCCCTGAACATTTTCAATACCGCCCTTGTACTGGCACAACAGGAAACAGCAACCGACCATGACTTTTTACGTGTTGAAGGCGTGATTGCACACGAATACTTCCATAACTGGACTGGTAACCGTATCACTTGTCGTGACTGGTTCCAGCTATCACTGAAGGAAGGTCTGACCGTATTCCGTGATCAGGAGTTTACAGCCGATATGAATTCACGCGGCGTAAAGCGCATTGATGACGTGGCACTACTGCGCCGTATGCAGTTTGCCGAAGACGCTGGGCCGATGGCGCACCCTATTCGCCCTGATAATTACATCGAGATCAATAACTTCTACACTGTAACGGTCTACGAAAAAGGCGCGGAAGTTATCCGTATGCAGCACACGCTGTTAGGGCCAGATCAATACCGTAAGGCCACGGATCTGTATTTCGATCGCCATGACGGTCAAGCTGTTACATGTGAAGACTTCGTGAAATGTATGGAAGATGCATCAGGCCGCGACCTCTCACAGTTCTTCCGCTGGTATAAACAGGCTGGCACGCCCGTTGTCACTGCCAAAGGCGAATATGATGAAGCCAAACAGGAATACAAACTGAACCTGTCACAGGAAATTCCTGATACGCCCGGCCAAACAGATAAGAAACCTCACCACATTCCTGTGCGTGTAGGTCTAGTTGGTCCGAATGGCGAGGATATGGCAGAAGAGCTTCTGGAATTGACCGAGGATAGCCAGACATTCACTTTCAGTGGCATCGGCTCAAAACCTGTTCCCTCAATCCTGCGCGGCTTCACAGCCCCTGTAAAGCTGGTACAGGAGCAAACAGAGGAAGATCAGCGCTTCCTGATGGTGCATGACAATGACGGCTTTAACCGCTGGGAAGCTGGCCAGAACTACTTCCTGTCTGTGGTACAGGACATCATGGATAATGGCAGCGAAGTCCCCTCTTCCTTCCTGAATGCTTATGATGCCCTGCTGGATGATGCGCTAAAGCCTGAGGCCGATAAGGCGTTGATGGCGCGTACGATCAGTATCCCGGGCATTCCGCAAATTGCCTATTTGCAGGATGTTGTTGATCCTGATGCGATTAATGATTCCCGTGAGAAGGTGTTAAACACGATCGCGACCGAGTTCGGCGATAAGCTGGATAAAATCTATCAGGCTAACCGTAGCGGCACTGATTTCTCTATTTCTCCCGAATCCATGGGGCAACGCGTATTGCAGAATACAGTGATGCTGCTGATGTCTAACCGTCTGACCGACGAAGACGCGGCACGCGCGCTGGAGCAGTACAACACGGCCAACAACATGACAGACCGCATGGCGGCCTTCATGCTCGGTTGTGCGCTGGATGGCAAGGTGCATGATGAAATTGTCGGTGACTTCTATGACCGCTTTAAAGATTACCAGCTGGTAATCGATAAATGGTTCAGCGCCCAAGCATGTATCCATTTGCCGAAGACACTGGATGTCGTTAAGTCCCTGCGTGCGCATAATGACTTCACAATCAAAAACCCGAACCGTGTGCGTTCGCTTTATGGCGCGTTTGCTATGAACAACCCTGTGCGTTTCCATGATACAAGCGGCGAAGGTTACGCGTTCCTGACTGATGCGATTATCCAGCTGAACGAGATCAACCCGCAGATTGCCTCCCGTCTGGTAACGCCTCTGCGTGAATGGAAGCGTTACACATCCGATCGTCAGGATATGATGAAGAAGAGCCTGCAACGTATTCTGGACACTAAAGACCTCTCCAACGACGTTTACGAAGTGGTCAGTAAATCTTTGAAGGCATGAGTAATCTAGCGCTAGAACAAACACCTGACTTCTCGATAGAGCAGGAATATGACGGCCTCGTTGTCGGTATCGACGAGGCTGGTCGTGGTCCGCTCGCTGGGCCTGTGGTTGCTGCCTGCGCCTATATCTCTACAGAGGTGGCTAACGCACCTTTTGTGTCTGTTCTTAATGATAGTAAAAAACTAACCGCCAAAAAGCGTGAATTACTGGAGCCGCAAATCATAGAGCTATGCCCCCACGGGATAGGCATATGCTCGGCAGAGGAAATCGACACGCTGAACATTCACCAAGCCACCCTGCTCGCTATGCGCCGTGCCTATCATGCTATGCTTGATAAGTTTGATGTGCAGCCCGCTGCCGCGCTGATAGACGGTAAGTTCACCCCGAACCTTCCTTGCGAAGCACAGGCCGTTATCAAAGGTGACGGACGCTCCTGTTCAATAGCCGCCGCCTCGATCCTTGCCAAAGTCCACCGCGACCGTTTGATGCTTGAATACCACGAAGAACATCCGCATTACGGCTGGGACAGAAACGCTGGGTACGGCACTAAGGCCCATATAGAGGGGCTAAATACCCATGGCGTTACAGCCTATCATCGCAAGTCATTTGCCCCTGTTAGAGACCGAGTGCTTGCTGGTAAGTAAGTGATGGCGTGCCGCCTGTCGTGATGTTGGAGTAATCCGTGCTGCGCGTATGTCTTACGCTAACATCTTCGCCGATACTATGCCCGCCCAGATGAACACCATGGTTGCTGGAGATTGTTACGTCATTGGCGATATCACCTGTCACCACAATCGCTGGGTCGGTATCTTGTGAGTAGATAAAGCCCTCAAAATTATAATGCGTCTGTGGCACCATGATCGTTGACTTACCATTAGATATAGGAATGATTGTTGTGTAAGAGCTGATGTCTTCGGGAACAGATGCAGATAGTCTTGCGTCTTCTGCGACATCACCATCAACAAATAGCTTTCCGTCATCAACGTTTATACGTGCATTTGCAGGGATATCGCCGTTGATATACAGAAGCCCGTCACTGAAGGTATAGCGCCCGCCTTCGGCAAGCTGACTGGCATTAATGATACAGACTTTGGAAGATTCTGCAGCGCCATTGAAAATCTGGCTGTAACTCTCACGGCCAGAAAACTCACTAGAACATAATTCTGTGGTGGGGGTACAACCGCTAAGTAATAAAGCAGACGCGGTTAAAGCTGCTATTCCGAATTTAGATATGAGGTTCATTTCCGTCTCCATCTCGTGGTGAATACAAAAATCAACCTTATGAATACTACTAAACCACATCGATAAATTACGAGTCAAGGAAAAGCGGAATTGGCCGCTAAGTGACTCTGAGCGTTGAATAAATAGCAATAAACCACTGACTCCATTAAAAGAATCGACATTTTTTGCTTGACCCCGAATCGGTTTTGACTCATGATTCCCGTTCAATTTTGAGCTGGAGGACAAATGTCGAGTCAAAAATTAGATAAATCCACAGTAAATAAGATTCATCAGGGCGACTGCGTGGAGATCATGAACTCCCTGCCCGAGAACTCCGTGGATCTGGTCTTTGCTGACCCGCCCTATAACCTGCAGCTAGGTGGTGAATTGCACCGCCCTAATAATACAAAAGTCGATGCGTGTGATGATGACTGGGATCAGTTCGATAGTCTGAAAGTTTACGACGATTTCACAACAGAATGGATGAAGGCCGCGCGCCGAATTTTAAAGCCTGATGGCGCAATCTGGGTAATCGGCTCTTACCACAATATTTTCCGTGTTGGCGCTACGCTGCAGGATTTAGGCTACTGGATTTTGAATGACGTCATCTGGCGCAAAACAAACCCGATGCCAAACTTCCGTGGTCGCCGTTTCTGTAATGCCCATGAAACATTGATCTGGGCAGCAAAATCGGAAAAATCAAAATACCGCTTTAACTACGATTCAATGAAAGCGCTGAACGAAGACCTGCAAATGCGCAGTGACTGGTTTATCCCGCTATGTACAGGGGCGGAGCGCTTGAAAGATGATGACGGGCAGAAGGCTCACCCGACACAGAAGCCTGAAGCCCTGCTCTACAGAGTTATAATGTCTTCCACTAACCCGGGTGACGTTGTCCTTGATCCGTTCTTTGGCACAGGTACGACTGGTGCTGTGGCCAAGAAACTGGGTCGTGACTATATCGGGATTGAACGTGAAGACGACTATATAAAATATGCGCAGCGCCGGCTGGATGGTATTACAAAAATTGGCGACGGAGAAATACTCCACACACCATCCAAGCGTGAACAGCCGCGCATCCCTTTTGGCCAGCTGATCGAACGTGGTCTGCTGAAACCCGGTACACGCCTGACAGACTCCAAAGGTCGTTATGAGGCGAAAGTCGGTGCGGATGGTAACCTGATCGCTGATGAAGGCGTGCGCGGTTCTATTCACAAAGTCGGTGCAACACTGCAAGGCGCACCGTCATGCAATGGCTGGACATTCTGGCATTATCAAGATGGTAAGAAAGCGCAGCCTATAGATACCCTGCGTCAGGATATCATCAGCAGTATGACAACACCTGACAGCAGAACTATCCAGTAAAGTTATAGATTTGTTTGGCGATTAGTCCGCAAGTGGGTTGCCGCTTTCGGACTCTTCGTAGTTTTCGCCGCCATAAACGCTCTCTTCACCAGCTTTTTCAGGGATCTTCTTGATACGCTTAAGGACGCGGCGACGCGTGCTACGGTCATCAAAGACTTTGAAGTGAAGAGGTTTCAAAAGATTTGAGTCCGCATAAATCTCATAGCCTTCTAGACGGCCGAACACAACGGCACGCAAGTCACCGGAAATAGATGAAGATGTTTCTTTATATTGAAGGACACGAATTTTCAGGCGCAGATAGGCAAGACGCTCATAAATCTTGATCTGATACTTAGGCGGCAGAGATTCAAACTGGCGCTTTGATTCCTCGATATACAGTTTGGCTAGCTGTGGCTTGACGGGAATACTATCCAGTGTCAAAGGACGGTTCATGATAATAACCATGTTCGCAGGATACCCTTCGATAAAACCAGGGTTACCACAGTTACCTTTATCAACCACACGGTTCATAGTGAAGTCCAAACGACGCAAACCACTAATCTGACTATCAGGTAGGATTTCGAATGCTTGTGTATCCTCATTGTAACGGCCTACTGAAATCGCATTGGTGATTTCAAATGTCGTTGGGAACTCTGCTAGACTTGATTGAATATGCTCACGGGTCGCATCACGGATTTGTTCCCATTCAAAGTCGTTATGATAAAAACGAAGATACAGATCACATTCATTGATACGCAGAAAGTTATCAATATGGACATTGTTGTTCAGGTCCATTTTACCTATCGCCCAATATAGCTTGGACAGGTTCGGTACCGTCGGACGCACATAACCGTCGTCCTTTTCTGAGACAGCTTTCGTGAATACATATTCATCCAGCAGCGGGATATCCATATCCTCGCGCTCCTGTTCGACCCTATTGCTGTTTGGCTTTGTGTAAAGTGGTTCATCTTGCGCACTTGCCAGTGTAGGAAACAGGACGGAGCCTGCTAGAAGAAGCGTAAGCGCAAGTATTTTCAAATCAGGTTTCATTCTCTATTACCAGTTTTGCAAATTTTTTAAAAAGAGTCGGCAGACCTACGTTGAGTATATCATCTCTACTAACCCACACATAATGATCACTTGAATTCGTTATTTTTTCGTGAAGATCGAGCCTAAACCCTTTTAATTTAAGGCTAAAATGCGTGAAAACGTGATGTACGGTGACATCCTTGCCCATGGACGCGGCATTGTCGAAGTGCTCGGGATGCCCGACTGTCTGTTTGTGATCTACCCATTCGGACGTCGGAAAAGCAAGCATGCCGCCGAGTAAGCCTGTGTCAGGTCTTCTCTCTAACAATATTTGTCCATCCGCATTTGTAACCAAATATATATTCCCGTGCTTAGCTGGTTTAGGTGCCTTCTTAACTTTATACGGCAACTCGGCAGCAATCCTTTGCTTGCGTCCCAAGCAGTTATTACTTACGGGGCAGATAGCGCAGCGCGGTGATTTGGGAATACAAACCCCTGCCCCGATATCCATCAAAGCCTGTGCATAATCCCCTGGTCTTTGATCTGCGCTACAATCTGAAAGCGTTTGGGCGTATGACTTGATTTCAGCCTTGCTATCAGGAAGCGGAGTTGTAATGGCGTATAGCCTCGACATAACACGCTCGATGTTGCCATCAACGACTGTCGACTGTTTATTGAACGCAATGGATGTAATGGCAGCACTAGTATAATCGCCAATACCAGGAAGTGCTTTTAGATCTTTTTGATTGTTCGGAAATTTACCGCCCAATTCGTAAGCAACAACTTGGGCGCATTTGTGCAGGTTGCGTGCGCGTGCGTAATACCCGAGACCCGCCCAAGCGGCCATAACGTCGTCATTATGGGCGTTAGCCAAGTCAGTGACCGTAGGCCATTTGTCCACAAATTTTTGGAAATACGGGATAACTGCGGCGACAACGGTCTGCTGTAACATAACTTCTGACAGCCATACATGATACGGATCTGGCTGCTCGTAAGGTCTGGCGCGCCAAGGCAAGATGCGGGCATGTGTGTCATACCAGTCTAATATGGACTTTCTGAAGGCCTTGATATCCTCATCAGGCCTCTTGTAGGTCGCAGTTTCCCCTGCCATAGTCAGATCATCATTCATTATTACGTTTAGTTTAGCCATGGGCATGAAGCTTTTATCAGTCACCGTTCCAAAAGTAACGGGCAAGGTGTTTGACCGCAAGTATACTATGCTTGGGCGGTTGCTGACGCAATGGGATGAAATCATCGGTCCAGAACTTGCGACAAAAACCCAGCCCGTGAAGCTTAAATACATGAAGTATAAGCAGGGCGAAAAAAATAGTGCTGGCTCAAATGCCACTCTCGAGATTGCTTGCTCTTCCGCGGATGCCACAATCCTGCATTATCAAAAGACATTGATTCTAGAGCGTATAAATCGAATTTTTGGTGATGACTGGATCAGGGATATCAAGTTCGTACCGACAGTATCAAACGGCAAAGACGCTTTAAAAACCCGCCGTAAAAGCACGAAAAACTTGACAGAAGCCGATAAAAAGCATTTATCACTGATGCTTGAGGGTGTCGATGACCCCGACTTGCGAGAAAGGCTTGAAAGTATGGCAAAGGCTTTTTTGCAAGATCAGCAAAACTGAATTATAACCATCTTACGAATTAGTAATTTGAAGGAAAAATCCAAATGAAAGTAACTGCTATTACTTTGCGCCCCGGTAACGTTGTCGATAGAGACGGCCGCCTCTTTGTTGTTACCAAATACGAAATTATCCAACCTGGTAAAGGCGCATCAGTGATTCAGGTTGAAATGCGTGATATCCGCTCCGGTTCAAAAGATAACGTTCGTTACAGAACGCAGGAAACTGTTGAGCGCGTTAGACTGGAACAAGACGATTACCAATACCTATTTGCAGGCGATGATGATATTTACACATTCATGAATGTTGAAAACTACGAGCAGATCGAAGTTAAAGGCGACATTCTCGGCGAACCGAAGCAGTTCTTGCAAGAAGGCATGATCGTTGTCATTGAAACATTTGAAGGCGAACCACTGGGCGCACAATTCCCTGATATGGTCACAATGGAAGTTGTTGAAGCCGAACCTGTTGTCAAAGGACAAACTGCCACAACATCATACAAACCTGCTATACTGGAAAATGGTACAAAGGTTATGGTGCCTCCGCATATTGATGTCGGCACACGCATCGTTGTCAAAACAGAAGATGCAACTTACTACGAACGCGCTAAAGACTAATTCATAAGGATCATAGAGTATGGCTCTGTCACCCAATATCAACGTAATGCTGCGTGCTGCTGAAAAAGCAGGCCGCTCCCTTATCCGTGACTTCGGCGAAGTCGAACAGCTTCAGGTATCCCGCAAGGGTCCTGGCGACTTCGTGTCTGCCGCTGACCGTCGCGCAGAAGAAATTATTTATGAAGAGCTAAGCAAAGCGCGCCCTGATTATTCTTTCTTGATGGAAGAAGGTGGCACCAAAGGCGATCAGAACTCAGAGTTCCGCTGGATTATTGATCCGCTGGATGGCACTAGCAACTTCCTGCATGGCATTCCTCACTGGTCAATTTCTATTGCACTGGAGCAAAAAGGCGAAATCGTAGCGGGTATTATTTTTGATCCTGTTAAGGATGAAACATTCCGCGCAGAAAAAGGCGATGGCGCTTTCATGCGTAACATGAGACTGCGTGTCTCAGGTCGTAACGATATGAGCACGTCTATGATTGCTGCTGGCCAGCCTCGTCACAAGACTGAGGATATTGACCTGTTTATGCGTGAATACAGCACTGTATTTAGACTAAGTGGTGGTGTTCGCCGTTACGGGTCTGCAGCCCTTGATCTGGCTTATGTGGCAGCTGGCCGTTACGAAGCATATTGGGAGCGCTGTGTGAATGCATGGGATGTAGCCGCAGGCGCACTGATTGTTCGTGAAGCTGGTGGTAGTGTCACACAAATTGACGGCCGCGACGGAGCCGTTCATGCCGGAAACATTCTGGCGGGTAATCCGACCATTTACGGGGAGATGAAAACACTCCTCGCAGGAGTCAAAAAACAAAGAGATGCTGCGTAACGCCAAAACATTTTTGGTTTATATGTCTCTGGCGCTAATAGTTCTGGGCGCCCCTTCACCTGCGAATTCTCAGGATGCTGAAGTTGAAATTGATATGACTGTGCTCGGTGATATGGAGCCAGCTGCAGGCGCTGACTCCGCGCAGGGGCTTCCGATATCGAGACCGATTGAAAGGCCTGCGCGCCCTACTCTGACACAGCCCACTATTACTAGCCCGACAATACAGCGCCCTAAAATCAGCACGCCAGTTATAGAAACACCGACAATGAAACCGACGGTGTTTAAACCTACAGAAATCAAACCTGTGGTAAATGAGCGTCAGAATGTTGATCCTGTCCGTGTAGAAAACAACGGGGGTATGATCTCCAGCAAAGAACTGATGGATTATCCTGTCGACCCTGAGGCTCAAATCAGGCCGCCAGTCAGAAAGCGCGAGAAGCCACGAATTATTTCATTTCCTATCGAGGAAAAGGTGCGTTCGGACAGTACTAACCCTGCTTTTGTACAAGAAGACCTGAATGCTGTTATCCCGCAAGCAGGTACATCAGCCGCTAAAAATGTAGCTGAAGTTCCCATGCCGGCCTTAAAGCCAGTTGCTATACCATCCGTAGAAAGTCTGCCTAAGGAGGCTATAGAGCGTGCTGATGTCGTTAAGGCCGCCAAGCCTAAGCGTGATGTCGAGAAAGTCTATGCCAATATAGGTAATGTGCCTATTCCGGGACGACGTCCGGCAAGGCAGGTGGCATCAAAGTCTTTTGTGAGTACAGCGCGCGTCCATGCCGTGAAGGATGTCAGCAAGGCGGGTATGGACATGCCTGCGTTACCGGCTAAGCGTGTTTTTGCTGAACCACTCAATGCGCCGCCTGATATTGGGTTGAAGCTTGGTGCCAAAGACGGATCAGGCATGCGCAATGTCCAGAATGATGATCTCGCACGCAAACTGAAGACCCCGAACAAAGAAGAAATGGTCGCAAGCATCGAGCGCATGGCTGAGGTAATTGAAGCTATTCATGGTAAACAAGGCACAACAAAGGTGGTCCCTAACCCTGATCGTCTTGAAGTGCCTAAACTTAAAAAGCCTGAGCAGGCATTAGACGGAGAAAGCATTCACCCTGTCTTTGCTGTACCGCTTGAAGTGCCCACACCCGAACGCAAGCCTATAGCTATAGTCGAAAACAATATAGCGGCCCTAGAGCCAGCGGCTGGCAATGAACAGTCAGAAGAGGACATTGTCGATATTACGGAGACTATCCCTGCCGCTAAAACCATTATGAAGGCCGAAACGCAGACTGAAATTGCAGCTTTTAATGGTAATAAGGACGCATTTAGTATTCCGTTTGCCAGCGGCCAGATAGAAGCTGACGAGAATATGTTAGGCACGCTCAATTCTGCAATTATACAACGTATGCGCAGCGACCATTCTTTACGTCTTCAAATGCAGTCATTTGCGATCCCTGATGGAAAAAACATTAAAAATGCGCGCCGTGGGTCTCTGACGCGCGCTCTATCACTGCGTAAGTATCTGATAGATCAGGGAATTGAATCCTCCCGCATAGATGTGCGTGCTTTAGGGAATACAGAAAACTTGGACAGGGTTGATCTATTACTCGTGAATCCGAACGGCTGATTTTAGTTTGTAACGCTTAAAGGATTACCCGCGAATTGACCGTATAAGTAAGTAGCTTTGATGTGGATAAGCTACGGCAAACAGCGCGGTTTTATTGACTTTCCTACGAATAAAGTTGATTTTCGAGCTATAGCCTATTATGAATTGAACCTAAATTATGACAAGGAGAGCGTCATGACGCGTCAGAATCTCATTGGATTCGGAGTAATAGTAGTAATTATCGCCGTCGCAGCGGGTGTAGTTATGTCTTCCAATTCAAAAACTACAGTTGCTAGCGATACAGTATCAGTAGAAACACAAGCTGAAACAGGTGTTGTTGCAGAAGTGACCGAAGCTGCTACTGAAGAAGTCTCTGCTGCTGTTACAGCAAGTGCCGCTGTTGATTATAGCGATGCAGAAGCTGTTAAAGCTCATGTAATGAAAGTCAGAACGCTCGGTAATCCAGATGCGAAAGTTAAGCTTGAAGAGTTTGCCTCACTGACTTGCAGCCACTGTGCAAACTTTCATACGCAGACATTCGGCGAAGTAAAATCTGAAATGATTGATAAAGGCGAAGTATTCTTTACGTTCACAGATTTCCCTTTGAACGCACCAGCGCTAGAAGCGTCTATCGTGGCACGTTGTCTGCCTGAAGATCGTTACTTTAAATTCATCTCATTCCTGTTTGAAAACCAGAGTGACTGGGCATTCAATGGTGACTTCAGCAAATCACTGCGTCAGAACGCAAAGCTTGTTGGCGCATCTGATGAAATGCTGGATGCTTGTTTGACTGATGATATCCGTGCCGCATTGCTGACACGTATGCAAGAAGCCGGTCAGAAGCATGGCATTAGTTCAACACCAAGCTTCGTCTTTAACGACGGTGCAGAGAAACTGTCAGGTTCACAGCCATACCCGATTTTCAAGGCTATGGCAGAAAAACTGACAAGTGATGGTGAGAGCCAGTAATTTATGATCCAGTTTTCCAAACTCAGACTTCACGGCTTTAAGTCTTTTTGCGAAAAGACCGAGCTGGATATCGGCCCCGGCCTGACAGGAATTGTCGGGCCGAACGGCTGTGGGAAGTCTAATTTGGTGGAAGCATTGCGCTGGAGTATGGGTGAAAGCTCAACCAAGCGTATGCGTGGCGGAAGCCGCAGCATGGATGATATGATCTTTAACGGGACGGCCAAGCGCCCTGCCCGCAACACTGCGGAAGTGTCTATCTTACTTGATAACACTTCCCACAGTGCCCCTGCCCCTTACACAAAAATCGAAGAAATCGAAGTTGTGCGTAAGATCGAGCGTGACCATGGGTCAGGTTACCGCATTAACGGCAAGAACGTCCGCGCGCGTGACGTTCAGCTGCTTTACGCTGATATGCTAGCAGGTGCGAATTCACCTTACCTCGTATCACAGGGCAAAGTTGCCAATATGATTCAGGCCAAACCTTCAGAGCGTCGCATGATCCTCGAGGAAGCTGCCGGTATCACTGGTCTATATGCCCGCCGTCATGAAGCTGAGCTGCGCTTGCGTGCCACAGATAACAATCTGAAGCGCATGGATGATTTGCTCGGAAGCATGGAAGGTCGTCTGAATGACCTTAAGAAACAAGCACGCCAGGCAAATCGCTACCGTAATTTGAGTGCACAAATCAGGCAGCTTGAAATCAGCATCGCTTGCTTGGAATACCGCACCGCATTTGAAAAGCTTAACGACGTAAAAAGCCGCTACGGTGAAGTTGAAAGCCGCGTCGCCGAACATATGGTCGTTGTGAACCAGCTGACCAAGACGCAAACAGAACAATCAAAAGATATGCCCGATCTCCGCCAAAAAGATGCAGAGATGGGCGCAGCGCTGCAAACTCATAATCTGGCTTTGCAGCGTCTGGAAGATGAGCAGGCGCGTTTGTCTGAGGAGCTTGAGACAACCAAGTCACAGCTGTCACAGATCATCACTGACCGTAATCACGAAAAGCAGAGCCTGACTGAGAACACAGCAGCGTTGGAACGTTTGACTGCGGAAGAAGAAACACTACGCTCCAAAGAGCAAAACCAGAACGATGACCTTTCCGATAAGGAAAAAGTGCGTGATGAGCTCAAGGAAATCGTTGGTAAGCTTGAAGAGCGTTTAAACGCCCTTGTACAAGACGCCGCCGAAGTGCGCGCCCGCAAGCAAAGCCTTGAAAGACAGGTTGAGCAAGACGAAGCTTCCAAAGAACGCCTTAGTGCTCGTCTACAAGATGCCGAAGAGCAGTTAAAAACGACCAAAGAAGACATGAAGAGCGCCGTAGATACAGAAGGTCTGCGCAAGATTATCGCCAAAGCGGAAAAGCAGTTGGAAGATATCGTAGCCAAGATTGAAAAAGGCGAAACCGAAAAACAAGCACTGCAAGATAAACAGCGTGAAGTTAGCGAAAGCCTGACTGAGAAATCTAAAGAGCTGTCTAAGATTGATACAGAAATCAGTATGTTGGAATCAATTCTGAACGCTGATTCAGATCTGGAATTCAAGCCTGTCTTTGATGATGTTAAAGCCGAGCAAGGTTTTGAGATTGCTCTGTCACGTGCATTAGGCGACAGTTTGATGGGCTCTATTGCCGAGGATGCGCCTGTTGTCTGGAAGAAGCGCGAATTTAAAGATAGTGATATCCCTGCCTTGCCTGCCGGTGCCCAGAAACTGGAACCACATGTTAAAGCACCTGAAGCGCTGAAGTTTGCTTTGAACCTAATTGGTTTTGTGGAAGACGTCGCCGCTGGTGATAAACTGGCACAGGAACTTAAGCCCGGTCAGTCCTTGGTATCGCGTGAAGGCGCATACTGGCGTTGGGATGGATTGTTTATCAAGGCAACAGCACAAGACAGTAACGCGCAGCGTTTGAAGCATAAAAACCAGCTGGCTGAATTGCAGAAACAGCGCCCCGCTCTGGAAAAAGCATTAGAAAAGCTAGAGACCTCAAAGCAGGACGTGGCTGACAAGCTGCAATCCCATGAGGAAACATTGCGTGCCACGCGTCTTGAAAAGATCGAACAAGACGATCTGATTAAAAAGACCCAGTCTGAGCTTAACGCCGCTATTGAATCACAAGCAGGTGCGCAGGCCGAAGTCGCCAAGATTGAAGAGACAATTTCACTGGCTAAAGCGGATCTTGCATCTCTTGAAATACGTCTCGGCGATACAAAACTTGCATTGGCTGACTTTAATGACGAGTCAATTGAAGCACAGCAGGTGAATACAGAAGAACTGAAAGTCGAACTGGCTACCGAGCGTGAAAAACTGCAAGATGCCATCAACACATTAGAAATGGCGCGTCAGGATCACAATCGCCGTCAGGCACGTCTGCAGGCAATTGGTGATGAACGTGTGAATTTGCAAAACCGCTGCATCCGTGCGCAAGAACGTCTCAAGGATTTGGATACACGCGAAACGCAGCTTAGCGAAAAATCCGAAAGCCTTAAAAAGCGCCCTGCTGAAATCAAGGTTGAGAAAGAAACGCTTCTGTCAAAGATTGCTAATCTTGAATCAGAAAAAGCAATAGTCTCTGACAAGCTGCAAATCTGTGAAAATGAATTAGGTGAAACGACAACTGCGCTGAAAGAAGCCGAAGCCAAACTGGCAACAGCACGTGAACAGCGTGCATCGGCCCAGGCCACAGCCGAAGAACGTCATCAACAGATGGAAAGCACAAAGCGTTACATTCGCGAGCATTTTGACCTGTCCCCTGAAGAACTGATGCGCGAAGCAGCTATGGATCCTGAGAACTTGCCAGAACTCGGCAAGCTTAAGGCAGAACGTGAGCAAGCCATCCGCAGTCGCGACATTATTGGTGCGGTAAACCTGCGCGCCGAACAGGAAGCAACAGATCTTGAAAAAGAACTCGGCGGCATCCTGAACGAGAAACAAGACTTGGTCGAAGCAATTGAAGAGCTGCGCGGCGGTATCAATAAACTGAACGCCGAAGCACGCGAACGTCTACAGGCAGCGTTTGATCACGTAAACGGTTATTTCCGTGAAATGTTCACGCGTCTGTTCCATGGTGGCAAAGCCCATTTGGCGCTAATCGAATCTGATGATCCGCTGGAAGCCGGTCTAGAGATTTTCGCGCAGCCTCCCGGCAAAGCTTTGCAATCACTGACATTGCTATCAGGTGGTGAACAAACACTAACGGCAATTGCTCTTATTTTTGCGATGTTCCTGACCAACCCGGCACCAATCTGTGTGCTTGATGAGGTCGATGCGCCTTTGGATGATGCAAACGTTGATCGTTTCTGTGACCTTTTGGAAGAGTTCGCTGATCGCGGTGAAACACGTTTCCTTGTTATTACCCACCACCGCCTCACCATGGCGCGTATGGATCGACTCTATGGTGTCACAATGGCAGAGCGTGGCGTGTCAAAACTGGTATCTGTAGATCTGAACCAGCAATTTGATTTCCTTGACGCTGTCGCCTAGCAGGCATAGCATCATCATATGAATGATGATTTGAAAAATCTTTCCGATAAACTTGATGCCATCCAGAGCAAGGAACGCGAATCCGAGGCTAAACAAGCCACTAAGGATAATGAGCGTAAAGAGCAAGAAAACGGTTTTGGTGCGGGTGTCGAGCTAATTGCTAACATGATTGCAGGCGGTATTGTCGGCTACGGCATTGACTACCTGACAGGCACGCAACCCTTATTCACTATGCTGTTTTTCCTTATTGGGTTTGGCTGGGGACTGTACCGAGTCTACCGCATCATGGAAAAATTGGATAATTCTGACTAAAAATCACCGAAAGCCATTGCAAAACGTAGTAAAAGACGCTAAAAAACGCCCCAAGAGTGTTTTAATATAGTGAGTG
The DNA here is from genome assembly GCA_012960155.1 of Micavibrio sp. Classification (GTDB taxonomy): domain Bacteria; phylum Pseudomonadota; class Alphaproteobacteria; order Micavibrionales; family Micavibrionaceae; genus UM-FILTER-47-13. The sequence goes on from DUBU01000039.1 coordinate 137,215, forward strand.
GGATTACTATGGCTGACCCTATCCACCAGTTTGAAATTCAAAAGATTGTCGACTTTCAGGTCGGCAGCATGGATTTATCTTATACAAACTCTGCTCTCTGGATGACTATTGCAGTCGTCGTTTCAACAGTATTTCTAACAATGGCAATGGGGCGTAAGTCTCTTGTTCCTGGCCGCGCGCAAGTGCTGGCGGAAATGTTGTATGAATTCATAGCAGGCATGATACGGGAAAACATAGGCGCCGACGGTCGCAAATACTTCCCGTTCATCTTTACAATCTTCATGGTTGTACTGATGGGTAACTTACTGGGGCTTATCCCCTACTCCTTCACGTATACAAGTCACATCGTTGTAACCTTCGCACTGGCTGCGCTTGTGTTCTTTGCGGTTGTGATCTTTGGTCTGATTAATCACGGCATGCACTTCTTTAGCTTGTTCTTGCCACCTGGCCTGCCGAAATGGCTGTGGCCCATGATCATTCCTATTGAGTTCATTTCATTCCTGATCCGTCCTGTAACGCTGTCTGTCCGTTTGTTCGCAAACATGATGGCTGGTCACTTGATGTTAAAAGTGTTCGCAGGTTTCAGTGTTGCTATGGTAAGCGCCGGTGCTTTAGGTATGCTGGCAAGTACAATGCCAATGGTGTTCAACACTATTCTAATCGGATTCGAGTTCCTGATCGCACTGATCCACGCTTATGTGTTTGCTGTGCTGTCATGTATCTACCTGAAAGATACAGTTGAACTGGCACACTAATTACAGATGTTGCCCAAATAGGTTTATTAAACAAAAACGAAACTAACTAAACTAAAAAGGAAAGTTAAAATGGAAAACGAAGCTATGAAATTGATCGCTGCAGCTCTTGCTCTGCTCCCAATTCTGGGTGTTGGTATTGGTCTGGGCATGATCTTCTCATCATACAACGAAGCTGTTGGTCGTAACCCACAAGCTGCTGAACTGCTGAACAAAAGATTCTTCATCACGTTCGCTCTGACAGAAGCTCTTGCGATTTTCGCTCTGCTTGTTTGTCTGATGATCCTGTTCGTATTCTAATCTATCCAGATTAAGTACAAACAGTTAAACGTTATAAGGATACAGGCATGATGGCTGGTATATCTAAAACTTTGGGATTAAAGCTCGGCGGCATTTTCGCCGGGCTGTATGGCGTAACAATCACGCTGGCAACTTCTGCACATGCTGCAGTTGATGCGGGTGAGCACCATGAATCTGGTGGCTTGCCGCAGTTTGATTTGACAACATTCCCAAGTCAGATTTTCTGGCTGCTTATCATGTTTGCCTTCCTATATATGTTCTTTGCCAAGAAGACATTGCCGGAAATTTCCAGCACGTTGGAAAACAGACGTGAACAGGTCAAAAGTGATCTGGAAATTGCTGAAAAACTGCGTGCTGAAGCCGAGCAAGCTCAACATGACTATGAAACAGGCCTGATTAAGGCCCGTGAAGAGTCAACAAAGACAATGGCAAAGACACAACAAAAAATCTCAGAAAAAGCCGAGAAAGCTTCGAACGATTACCGTGAGAAGATGGAAAAAGAGATGGCCGCGCTTGAAGAGCGTTTAGGCAAGGCTCAATCCGAGGCTATGGATGATATGAATACGATTGCTGCGGAAGTAGCAAGCGAAGCTGCAAAGAAGATCGTGGGCATTTCCCCTGATCTGAAGGAAGCAAAGACAGTGGTTAAATCACTGAATGACAATGGTAGAAAGGCTGCTTGAAAATGATGGAATTTCTTTCTGATACAGGTAGCTGGGTTCTTATCTCATTCCTGATTTTTGCTTTCCTTGCATATACAAAAGGCAAAGCAGCATTCTTGAATATGCTGGATAGCCGTATTGAAGCGATTAAAAACGAAATCGAAACAGCTGAGTCACTGCGCGTAGAAGCTCAAGAGCTTTTGGCACAGTACCAACGCAAGCAGCGCGATGCTGCTAAAGAAGCTGAAGAGATTGTCAAAACAGCAAAAGAGCATGCTGAAGAAATCAAAAAGCAGGCAGACACAGATCTTAAAGCTTTGACGAAAAAGCGTGAAGAGCAGTTAAAAGAACGTCTGAGCCGTATGGAAGAAAAAGCTATGCGCGAAATTCAGGCTTACGCTGCTGAGCTTGCAGTGAATGCGACTAAAGAGATCATTGCCAAGCAGATGGATAAGAAAACCAACGAAAATCTGGTTAAAGAGTCTATCAAGAATATCTCTAAGCAAGTCAGTTCCAAATAGAACTGCATAAATCAAAATCATGAGTGCTGTTTTTTCACCGCCGCATATACATGACAGCGGCCGCTGGAAGAATAAGCGCGTCGGATTACTCGGCGGTTCTTTTAATCCCCCGCATGAAGGTCATATTCACGCCAGTATGGTGGCACAGCGCGCTTTGCAGCTAGACGTCGTTTGGTGGATGGTTACGCCGCAAAACCCTCTAAAAGAGAAATCATCATCAGCATTTGAGAAACGTATGGCTCTGTGTGAAGATTTCACACGCCATTATCCGGAAATTCTAGTCACTGACATAGAAAACGAGATCGGTACAAATAAAACGTGGCTGACGGTTTCAAAGTTACGGCGTCTTTTCCCCTTAACAGAGTTTGTCTGGATTACAGGCATGGATAACGCATTGTCTATGCACAAATGGCACCACTGGCGTCGTATCCTTCAAGCTGTACCCACAGCACACGTTGCAAGGCCACCAGCATGGAATTTGATAGAGCAATGCCCTCTTAAAATGCTGTCCCAACAGAATCACTTTTTCCTCGATAGATCCCAAAAAGTAAATCTAAAGCCCGGAAATACCTACTGGTTACTACAAAAACAGTTACTTGATGTATCGTCAACGAATATAAGAAAATCAAATAGTTAGGTTATTTTTATAATGCGATGCATCAATGATTCATATGTCAGGTAGTTGCTTGAGGCTCTCAAAACACGTAAAATATAAGTATGAATGTAGTTATACGTTTATATATCGAAAGGACGGGTTCGTAACATTGGGTAGGTGTTGTCAAACCGTGCGGACGACTAAAAATAAGCATTATGCTGGCGCTTCGATGTTGCTCGTCGAGGCGCTTTTGTTTTAATAATGTTTTGTGGTTAACAAAAGAAGGAGATAGACCATTTTAAAAACATACAACGCAGGGGCTTTGAGCCCTGAAGAGATCAAAAGCATGATTGAAGAATCACTGGATCTCGATAAAGCCCAGGACATAAAGACTATTGATCTGAAAGGTCAGACATCTATTGCTGACTATATGATCGTGGCCTCGGGCACATCTACACGTCAAGTTGCAGCGCTTGCCGAAAAGATTAGAGACAGACTTAAAGCCAAAGGCCTTGAGTATGTTCGTATCGAAGGGCTTGATCAATGTAACTGGGTCGTGCTGGATGCTGGTGACGTGATTGTTCACCTTTTCAGACCAGAAGTTAGAGACTTCTACAACATCGAAAAAATGTGGCAAATGGGCGGGCATTCTTCATCCCATATGTCTGGTGTACCCGCAGCTTAACATCTGTGCGGCGCTGAGGTAGTATTCAGTGTACTCCAAGTTCAGGACTTGGAGCAGAGAACGAGAGTGCTACACGATGCAATACGAAATAATCGCAGCGGGCCGTATGCGTGATAAAAACCAACTGGCCCTTTGGCAGGACTATGCCAAACGTCTTTCCCCTACTCCTAAACTAATCGAAATTGAAACACGAAAACCCAATGAGATTGACAAGCTCATTGCCGAGAAGCTTGATCCGCAGGCGTTTATTTTCATGCTAGATGAACGTGGCAAATCTTTGGGCAGTGTGGAGTTTGCCAAGAAGCTGTCAAACATCACAATGGACGGCATCGGCAAAGTCCAGTTTGTGTTGGGCGGTGCTGACGGTTTCAGCGACGATTTACGCAAAAGAGCAAATTTCCTGTTATCATTTGGCAAGCAAACATGGCCTCATATGCTGGCGCGTATTATGCTGATAGAACAGATTTACCGCGCTGTGCAGATACAGGCGGGACATCCCTATCACCGCGAATAGATATCGGATTTAAGCGTGCCAAGACTGCTACATCTCATAGCAATAATCTGCCTCGGTTTCACACCGATGCTCGCACACGCCCAGACACCACCTAAACCTGAAAGTAAGACCAAGGCTCTGTCCACAATTCAGGACCAGCTGGCCGAAGAGCAGCAGCGACAAGAGGCGCTTAACCAGTCTGCAGAAGATGCCGAGCGTGATCTGGAGAAAACCAAGAAAGAGATCGTAAAATTTGCCGACGTTATTCGCGAAAGTGAATTTAAACTTTCACAGCTAGAGGAAAAGATTGCGGCGCTTACACAAGAAGAAAAAGAGCTGACAGAATCTCTTGAAAAAGACTATGGCTCCATTGGTGAGCTGATTTTAGCATTAGAGCGCATTAAGCGTGTGCCGCCGGAAACATTGATCATGCGTCCAGGCGCCCCGCTGGAAACAGCGCAATCCGCGTTGCTTTTGAGCGGAGTCTTGCCGGTAGTGAAAACGCGTGCCGAAAAACTGTCTTCAGATCTAAACCGTTTAGCTGAAATTAAAGAAGGCTTGGCAACAGATCGCGAGCAAGCCTTGGATGATCGTAAGAAGCTTGATGAACGTTATGATGATATGCAGAAGCTTCTTAAAAAACGTGAAGGTCTTTATGCCAAGACCCAGCAAAACCTGTCCGAGAATAAAGCGCGCATAGCAGCGTTATCCAAAGAAGCTAAAAGCTTGGAAGATCTAATTGCAAAACTTGAGGCAGAACGCGCAAGGCAGCGCCAAGCATCGCGGACTGCAAAGCCTAGTCAAAAACCTGCAGCCGCTGCATCTAATACTTATGTTGATGTTTCTGTACCATCCGCAGGACAGCCGCGTCTGCCTGTTACCGGTTACATCGCCGTAGGTTTCGGTCAGCGTGATGAAATTGGTGCCAAAAGCGAAGGCGTTCGTATTGAGGCGCGTCCCAAGGCTATTATCGTAGCGCCCATGGGTGGTGTAGTGCGTTATGTCGGCTATTTTAAAAACTACGGCAACATTGTCATTATTGAACATAAAGGCGGCTATCACAGTCTTATTGGAGGCTTTGAGAGTATAGAGACGGCTATTCAGCGTCAGGTAAAATCTGGTGAGCCAATCGGAAAATTACCTTCTAAGTCTTCCTATGGCGCAAGCCCTTCACTATATTACGAATTAAGGTATAATGGTCAGTCAGTTGACCCCTCAGTAAAATTCTCTGAACTAAAAAGCTAGGACATATTATGAAATCGACACACTGCTTCCGCAAAGCGGCTCTTTTAACTGTATTCTGTGCCACTTTAGGATTTGTAGGTCACAGTCCTGCTAATGCTCAGGATGAGCCCCGCACAGCAGGCGAAGATCAAAACGCCGTATCAGACAGCAGCGAAACTTACCGCCAGTTAAACCTATTTGGTGATGTGTTTGAGCGTGTGCGTAGTCAGTACGTTGATGAAATGACAGATGAGGACCTGGTTGAAACAGCCATTAACGGTATGTTGATTAGCCTTGATCCCCATTCTTCTTATCTGGATGAAGATGACTTTGAAGAGATGCAAGTCCAGACACGTGGTGAGTTCGGCGGTCTGGGTATCGAAGTCACAATGGAAAACGGCTTTGTAAAAGTGGTCGCCCCTATTGATGATACACCAGCATATAACGCGGGTATTCAGGCAGGCGATTACATCACGCATTTGGATGGTGAAGCTATTCAAGGCCTGAACCTCAGCGAAGCCGTAGATAAAATGCGCGGCCGTGTTGGTACGGATATCGTTCTTACTGTGCGTCGTGTCGATGTTGCGGAGCCTCTGGAGTACACAATTACGCGTGACATCATCAAGATCCGCTCAGTACGTCATAAAGTGATCGACGGTAATATCGGTTACATACGTATCACGACATTTAACCAGCACGCCGATAGCGGCATGCGCGAAGCTTACAATAAGATCAAGGAAATCACTGGTGAAAACCTGAAAGGCGTTATTCTTGATTTGCGTAACAACCCAGGCGGCTTATTGGATCAGGCGATCGCCGTATCCGACTCATTCCTTGATCGCGGCGAGATCGTATCTACACGCGGCCGTAACGAACAAGATACTAAGCGTGATAACGCGACACCAGGCGACATTACAAACGGCCTGCCTGTCGTTATTCTGATTAATAGTGGCTCTGCCTCGGCTTCTGAAATTGTGGCAGGTGCGCTGCAGGATCATCGCCGTGCGATCGTTTTGGGCACAAAATCATTTGGTAAAGGCTCTGTGCAAACAGTTATCCCGCTACCTGGCCACGGCGCGATGCGTCTAACAACAGCACGTTACTACACACCGTCAGGCCGTTCTATTCAGGCTAAAGGTATTGAACCGGACATTACTGTAGAACCAGCGAAAATCGAGCAGTTCAAAGTAAACCGCGTTTATGAAGGTGACTTGCGCGGAGCACTTGCTAATCCCGACGACGCGGAAGCTGCGAAAAAGGCTAACCCTGAAGGTGAAGAAGCAGAAGAAGAGAAAAGCGCTCTGGATAGCAATAAAGAAGAGATTTCTACTGAAGAAATTGAAGATTATCAGCTATCACGAGCCGTAGATCTCGTGCGCGGTGTGGCACTTTACGAAAGCCGTCTGAGAGAAGAGCCAATGCAGATGGTTGAGCCTGAAGAAGAAGGCGAAGCTACTACAGAAACTGAAGGTGCTCAGTAATGAGCGCCCTCGCCGGTGCAAAGAATAACTTTTCAACCAAGGCTTTTGGCCAGGGGTTAGTGTTCTTTGCGCTGGTACTCGCATTATTAGGTGGCTGGCTTTATACCGAACGCGATAACGCCATCACTATTCTGCAAAAGAAACTGGCTTCAAAAGTAATCGAAGTTGATTGGTCTGCCATCAGTACCGAGGCCGATAAAGTTGTTTTCAGATCCGCGGGCAGTAATGAGCGTACGGCAGGTAAAGATATTAGTATTCCTAACATCAATGTTCCTGCGGCCGAGCCTCTGGAGCCTGCGCCGTTAGAGGGCCTGACAGAACGCACACCCGCTGGCGCGACGTTGCCGGTTATTCGTGAGCGTGATGGCTTAACACCTTTTAAAGCGTATCGCCGCCCATTCAATTTGCAGGCGACTACAAAACCAGTCATTGCGCTCGCTATTATGGATGTAGGTCTCTCAGATGTAGCCACAGAATCTGCTATTCGCACGATGCCGCCTGAAGTGACGATGATCTTTTCACCTTATTCGGAAGCATCATCATTCTGGGTGGATCAGGCGCGCGGCCGCGGTCACGAAGTCTGGCTAAGCCTGCCGATGGAATCTCGTTCATACCCACTAGAAGACCCAGGCCCGCACACAATGTTGATCGGTGCGCCAGAACGCGAAAATCTAAACAAACTTGAATATTTGATGACCCGTGCCTCTGGCTATGTCGGCTTTGTCTCAAGCTACCACCCTACTTTTATGCAGTCTGCCACAGATATGCGCCCTATTATTGGTAATATTTATACGCGTGGACTTGGCTTTATTGATGGTTCTATGGAAGCCAGCTTAGTGGCTCAAACAATGGCTCTCGGCCAAAAAGCGCCGTTCTCGTCCATAGACGTCTGGATTGATAGGCCGAACAGTGACAAGGAAGATGTAAATCTACAATTGCAGCTGCTCGAAACTATGGCCAGACAAAATGGCAGCGCAGCGGGCGTGTTCCATACTATGCCGCTTAGTTACCAGCAGGTTCTGGAATGGATCGAAAAAACGAGGGCCAATAACGAATTTATTTTAGCGCCGCTTTCGGCAACAACCAGTTTTTAAGTAGTAATTTTGAGTAAGACGTATGAGTACAGAACTTCCTTATCGCCCTTGCGTTGGTATCGCCCTATTCAATGATGACAATCATGTTTTTGTAGGTGAGCGCATCGATAATCCTGGCGCATGGCAAATGCCGCAAGGTGGTATAGACGAAGGTGAAACTGTCGAAGATGCTTTCTTCCGTGAAATGGAAGAAGAGATTGGCTCTACACTAGCCGAGATTATCAGAGTTCATGATACTCCTCTAAGATACGAGCTGCCGCCCCATTTACTAGGAAAGCTTTGGAACGGCCAGTTTGGTGGTCAGGAACAAATCTGGGTGGCCGCGCGCTTTATGGGGCTCGATAGCGACATCAATATACACGCCCACAGGCAGCCCGAGTTTCAAGCTTGGCAATGGGCTCCTTTAGATCAAATTCTGGATTTGATCGTTCCCTTCAAGCGTAATACATACGCAGAAGTAATAACGGCCTTTAAAGACATTGTCTAAAGGCCGTTAGTATTCTTTTTAAATCAGTAAGATCTATCTATTACGGATTAAGCGGTGACCATGCAGGGTCAGAGGCGTCAACAGGTGTTGGCAGCATACGCTCGTTATAACCAGTCAGATCAACTGTGTAGACGCGTGTCTGACGCGTTTCACCTTTAGGGCCAGTTGGTACTTCTTTGAAATATGCCAGAACACGACCGTTTGGTGACCATGTCGGCCCTTCAACGTGATAGGCCGTTGTAATCAGACGCTCGTCTGAACCGTCTGGGCGGATAACACCGATATAGAACTTACCTTGGTGCATACGCGTAAAGGCAATGAGATCGCCACGCGGTGACCATACCGGGTTCGCGTAACGGCCTTGACCGAATGTAATACGTTGCGGGTTAGAACCGTTAGCACCCATTACGTAGAGCTGCTGAGAGCCTCCACGATCAGATTCAAATACAACCTTGTTGCCATCTGGAGAGAATGATGGGCTTGTATCAATAGCATGGTGGTTTGTCAGACGTTCAACCTTACGGGAATTGATATCCATCGTGTAAATATCACTATTGCCGTCTTTCGCCATACTCATGATGACTTTACGACCATCCGGAGAGAAACGCGGCGAGAATGTCATGCCGGGGAAATCACCAAGTACGCGCTGCTTACCGCTATCAATGTCATACAGATATACGCGTGGCTTATTGTTGTAGTATGCCAGATATGTGATCATCTGCTGGTTAGGGGAAAAGCGTGGCGTCAGAACGAGCGTATTGCCGTCTGTCAGGTAATGGTGGTTAGCACCATCCTGATCCATAATAGCCAAGCGCTTTTTACGCGCTGTACCTGGACCTGTCTCGGCAATGTACACAATGCGTGAATCAAAGTAGCCGTCTTCACCTGTAATACGCTTGTAGATCTCGTCAGAGATAATATGCGCAATTCGGCGCCAGTTTTGTTGCGTTGTTGTGTAAGCCATGCCGGAAAGCTGTTGCTCACTAAAGACATCCCAGAGACGGAATTCAACGCGGGCGCGGCCGTCAGGTGCTTTGGTAACGACGCCAGTCACAAGCGCCTGCGCATTAATTGCGCGCCATTCGCCGAAGCGAGGGCCGTCTTTGGCAATTGAGTCAGGCTGTTGAATAAAGGCACGTGGACTAATGGGGTCAAACAAGCCTGTGCGTTCTAAGTTCTCGCTGATAACTAAAGGCATCTCTTGTGCCATTTTGCTGTCAGCGCCCGGCTCAGCATAGAATGTGCTGATAGCAATCGGTAGTTTTTCAACCCCGCCTGATCCAACAACAATGCTAACTTCCGCTTTCGCAGGTGCTGCAAAAAAGAAGGCAAAGATAAGGGCGAGTGGCAGAAGTCTTTTCATCATGTCAGTGTCCTTTAATGGTCAGTATGGCTATCAGTCTTTACGCAGTTTAGAGCATCTCACTAGGATCAAAATTAATCGTAATGATATCCCATAGATCGGGTTTGTTCGGTGGCAAGTCAAGTGGGCTACATTTGTAAACCGCTCTTACTGCACTATCCGCAGCAGCCCTGTAAAAACTGTCGGTATTGTAACGTATCGAGTCCACGATTTTAACGTCTCTTACCGTTCTGTCAGGATTTACAAACAGTTTAAGTGTAACAACAAGTTCTTCCGCATAACGGGAGCCAGCCTGAATACTCCAGCATTGTGAGAGCTGTCGTTTAAGCGCATCAAGTTCGCCCATCGTCATCTTCTCACTAAAACGTGTCAGTAGTGGCTTTTGTTCCTCGGCTTTTTCCTCGGTCTTATTTTGCGCTTCCTGAGCGTCATTTTCTTCAAGGTTCTTAAGCAACGATTTGAATTTTTCGCTCGTGTCCTCTTTTGGCTCTGGCTTAGGTTCCGGCTCTTTAGGCTTTTCAGGTGTTTTAGGCTTGGATTTCGGCGGCTCAGGCTTTGCAATAGGATCTGGCACATCCTGCGGTGCAGGTGGTGTCGGCGATTCAATTTTTTCTGGTGGTGCAGGTGCAACAGGCTTCGGCGGCTCCTCGGCTTTATTAGTCGGTTGCACAGGCTTCGGCGGTGCTTCTGACGTGTTTGTCGGCGGGCGCTCTATAGTCTTTTGCACAGGCTTTTCGTTCGTTTTAGCCACATCATCAACATCAAGAATTTCAACGCTAATTGGTGTGTCCTCAATAACCGGAGGATCAAGCGTAAAAAGTGGCAGCAATACCAGCCCGAAGATCACAAGAGACAAATGGAAAACAACAGAGACAATCAAAGGCAGTTGCATGCCTTTGAACGCTTTACTTTCCAGTCTCATTGCCATCGTCGTGGCAGTATCAGCCATAAAAGCCTCACTTTTGCTCAGATAGTAACGCGATTTTGCGGAAGCCCGCAGCGTTAAGACCGCCAAGAACACTCATGACCTCACCGTAATCCAGACTTTTATCAGCACGGATAAAAATACGGCGATCAGGCGTATCTTTTGTAATGGCGGATAGTAATGGCACTAAACGCTCCTGCTCGACTTCCTGTTCCCCGACAAATATTTTGCCGTCCGGTGATAAGGAAATTTCCAGAGGCTTGTTATCCTCATCGGCAATTGGTTTAGCTTCACTATTCGGAAGATCGATTGTTACGCCTGCCGTTAGCAGTGGCGCAGTAATCATAAAGACAACAAGAAGCACGAGCATAACGTCAACAAAAGGCGTGACGTTAATATCGGACATAGGGCGGCGCCCTCTTCCGCGTGAACCTCTGCTGCTCGGTTGAAGTGATGCGCCCATGATTATGCAGCCTTCTTAGGACTAGTAGACGCGGAAGCTTCCTGCATATCCAGATGACGTGAAAGGATAGCGGAGAAGTCGCTGGCAAAGACATCCAGACGGCCCGCATAACGATCAAGCGCGTTGCTGTAAATGTTGTAACCAATCACAGATGGTATAGCCGCCACAAGACCAAGGGCTGTCGCAAACAAAGCTTCGGCAATGCCAGGCGCCACTACGGCGAGTGATGTATTGTTAGAGCTGGCAATAGCTGTAAAGGAGTTCATGATCCCCCAAACCGTACCAAATAAACCGATAAACGGCGCTGTAGAGCCGATACTGGCAAGGAATGTCATACCGCGCTCCAGAAGGTTCATTTCCTTGTTGATCGTTGTGGTCATCGCACGCTCAACACGCTGCTTCAGACTAGCTTTAACACTGTCCGATTTAGGGATACCGCCAGCAACGCCGTTATGCCATTCTTCCATGCCGGCGATAAACGTTTGAATAAGCGGATCGCGCTTACCCTTTTTAACACGCTGGTATAGCTTATCCAGAGGCTCGCCAGACCAGAACGCTTCTTCGAATTTGTTTCCGCGCTTATTTAATCGCGACAGAGTGCCCTTCTTTTCAAAGATGATGGCCCAGCACCAGACAGATGCCATCAGTAACATAAACATGACAAGCTTAACGATCAGGTCAGCCTGCATAAATAGGCCAAACATACTCATGTCGTGGGCAACACTCTCACCAACGGCAACAGCTTCTACTAATCTATCTTCCATCATGACTCAGCTCCTAAAGCCTTTCTTAAATAATCCGGGACACGCGTTGGCTTGCCGCTTTTTGTTACACAAACAAGTGTGACATTTGCTTCAAATATCAATTGATCTTGTTTATATAATGACTGTTTCATGGCAAAGCTTGCATTATTCATGGCACTTAAAGAGGTTTGCATCGTGACGATGTCGTCAAGAAACGCAGGCGCTAAATAGTCTGCTTCCAATTTACGCACCACGAACATAAATCCTTCGCGATCCATTAAGGGTTTGTTCTCGAACCCTGCAGCACGCAAAAGCTCGGTCCGTCCCCTTTCACAGAATTTAAAGTAATTTGCGTAATATACAATGCCCCCCGCGTCAGTATCCTCATAATAAACGCGGATATCCAATTCATGTTCCATGATATCCCTCAATCAATTCTATAAATGTGGCTAATTCTATTCGTCGAGCATATTGAGCTGGGCTGATTTGCTAGGCTGCAAACCCAGATAGCGGAAGCCCTTTTCGGACAGAACGCGACCACGCGGTGTCCGTTGTACCATGCCTTGCTGCATCAGGTAAGGCTCTATGACATCTTCAATCACATCTCTTTGCTCGGATAAAGCCGCCGCCAATGTCTCGGCACCAACAGGGCCTCCACCATAGTTTTCGGCAATGCAAGCTAGATAGCGCCTATCCATAAGGTCAAGGCCGCTGCTATCTACATCCAGACGTTGCAAAGCCTTGTCAGCCGCTTCGGCGTCAACCTGTCCCGTTTTCTGTACTTCTGCAAAGTCACGAACGCGGCGCGTTAGACGTCCTGCAATACGCGGCGTGCCACGTGATCTGCGCGCAATTTCCATGGCGCCGTCATCTGTAATCGCCATATTCAGTAGACCTGATGTGCGTTTTACGATGCGCATTAATTCTTCGGGGGCATAAAACTCCAAACGCAGCGGAATACCAAAGCGGTCACGCAAAGGATTGGCAAGCAAGCCGCTGCGCGTTGTTGCGCCGACCAATGTAAAAGGTGGCAAATCAATCTGCACTGAGCGTGCCGCAGGGCCCTCACCAATAATCAGATCGAGTTTGTGATCTTCCATGGCAGGATACAGCACTTCCTCGACCATAGGGTTTAGGCGATGAATTTCATCAATAAACAGAACATCATGCTCTTCCAGATTAGTCAGGATAGCAGCAAGATCGCCTGCTTTAGCAAGTACCGGCCCTGATGTTGCACGAAATCCAACACCCAGCTCCTTGGCAACAATCTGCGCCAATGTAGTTTTACCAAGTCCCGGAGGCCCGAAAAAGAGCACATGATCCATAGCGTCTTTGCGCGTCTTCGCCGCCTCGATAAATACTTTAAGATTCTCGCGAAGAGATGGCTGGCCAATAAACTCATCAAGTTTTAAAGGGCGCAATGAATGCTCTTCACCACGCTCTTCAATGTGAACGTCCGTATCAAGATCCGGGGCACGGTCAAGGATTGCTTCATTCATGATGCAAGCTCCTTAAGTGCTAGCTTAATAAGATCGTTTAAACTGCTGTTATCATTAGCCTTCTGCTTGGCTTGCAGTACAGCCGTGTAAGCATCCGTACGGCCATAGCCCAGATTAACCAGAGCGGATACAGCATCATTTTCAATGCCACCCTCCTCGTTGGCAGGCGCAGGTGATGCAGCCGCCTGAACACCCTTAGGTTTGGCCTGTAGATCAATCTTTCCGGCCTTGTCTTTTAGCTCTGTCAGAATACGCGTGGCTAGTTTTGGCCCTACACCGTCAGCGCGTGTAAGAGCTGTCTTATCCCCTGCGGCAATTGCAAAGCCAAGCTGGTCAGGCGGTGTCACTCCCAGAATAGCCATGGCGGCTTTAGCGCCAACACCTTGGACAGTTGTTAAAAGTCTAAACCACTCTTGCTCTGAAGCTTCTAAAAAACCGTATAACGTTATGGCGTCCTCACGTACATTTGTATCAATCAACAGAGACGCCGTATCACCATGTCCGCCGACGCGCGATAATGTGCGCGGGCTGGCATGGACCAGATACCCTACACCCTGCACATCAAGTATGACGGCATTTTCCAGCACGGTGTCAATTATTCCTGAAAGTTTGGCAAACATGGATTACCTCTGACTAACTCTAAGCGCGGATTGCGCGTGATGTGCGTGGCATAGGGCAATGGCCAGCGCGTCGGCTTCATCTTCGCTTACTTTGCCTGCTTTGGGCAACAAAGTAGCGACCATCATCCCCATCTGATTTTTATCAGCGTGACCTGTGCCGACTATAGATTTCTTTATAAGATTAGCTGCATACTCGCTAACTACTAAACCTGTGCGCGCAGCCGAGAGAATGAGCGCCCCTCGTGCTTGGCCTAGTTTTAGCGCAGACCGCGCATTATTATTCATGAAGGTTTCTTCAATAGCTGCCTGATCAGGCTGATACATAGCAATAGCTTTTTGTAAGCCGTCATCCAGCATGGCAAGGCGCGCATAGAGTGGCAGGTTCGCAGCCGTCTTGACAAGGCCTGACGCAACAAAACTAAGGCGATTACCGGTTGCTTCGATAATCCCCCAGCCAGTTTTTTGTAATCCGGGATCTATGCCGAGAATCTTCATGTTCTTATTAAATCACAAAAAGAACATAAAGTGAACATGCTTTCTTGCGATTATTACAGGTGTATCTTGCGCGCTATATATCCAGCAGAAAATAAGTAGTGCAGCGGTATCGCAAACAGCAATAAATAGGCAATTATAGCAATTTTATCGGGATTCAAATTGATTATAACGCCTCTATATTGACCCGTAAAAATACAGAAAAAGTGCAGTAAGCAAGAGACGACACCACTGGCCAGCAGAATCAAAACAGCATATCTAAACCACTTTGTGGAATTTGAAGGTTGTCTGCTTATAACAATACCGCAAAAATAGCCTGTTAAGCCAAGATACGCTGTAACTGAGATCACAGTGTATATACTGAGTGAATCCCCTGTCAGGTAACCTGCGTAAAGCAAAAACAATGCTTGAAACGCAACGTAAAGCGCTGGAAATATGAAAAGCGCAGAAACCTGCTTGGCCAATTTTTGCATTACCCCGCAGCCATCAATTTTTCCATGATCTCATCGCTGACTTCGAAGTTAGTTGTAACGGTTTGTACGTCGTCATTATCTTCCAGCAAATCGATCAATTTGATAAGCGTTTGTGCTTGTTCTTCGGAGATTTCCGCCATTGTATTTGGGCGCCAGATCAGGCCAGAGCGAATGGCTTCGCCCATAGTGCTCTCCAGATTTTCTACAACGGCGGCAAATTCATCAGGGTCCGTTGTGATAACGTGTTCTTCATCATCTGTTTCACAATCCGCTGCACCTGCTTCAACAGCAGCTTCGAACATTTTTTCAGAGTCAGCTTTGTCCAGTGGGTAAGCTATCTCGCCCACACGATCAAACATGAAGCTGACACAGCCTGTTTCGCCGAGGTTGCCGCCACATTTGGAGAAGTAGGAACGTACATCACCAGCCGTACGGTTTTTGTTATCTGTCAGTGTATCCACGATAATCGCAACACCGCCTGGGCCATAACCCTCGTAACGCATTTCAACGTAATCTTCGCCTTCTGTGCTGCCTACACCTTTTTGAACAGCGCGTTCGATACCGTCTTTAGGCATAGATTGACCGCGGGCAGTAGCAATGGCAAGGCGCAAGCGCGGGTTCATATCAGGATCACCACCGCCGAGCTTCGCTGCGACGGTAATTTCGCGCCCGAGTTTAGAAAAAATCTTTGCGCGTTTTTTGTCCTGAGCACCTTTACGGTGCTGAATATTTTTGAATTTGGAATGGCCAGCCATAGTCCTTAACCTCTAAAAATTTGATATTGGCCTATAAATGCCTAAATTCTGGGAAAAATTCAAGGGGGTGTCTAATATTTAAAAAATGGCGTTAATATGCTATGTTACTAATATTGTTAAGTTTTTATCAATAACCAGCGTATATACTTTTCTTAAGGGTAAAGCTCAAATTATATTAAAAAGCTTATTTTATATACAGATAGGTCGTCATAATGGCGTATGAACTACACAAAATAAGTGTCCTCGTTGTAGAGGATAATCAGCCTATGCTGGACATTACCAAGTCACTTTTGCTGACTTTTGGTATTGGTCATGTGGTCGGCGCACAAAACGGTGAGCAAGGCTATGATCGTTTCTGTGAGTATAATAACGACATTATTATTGCTGACTGGATGATGAAGCCTATGGACGGTATTTCTTTTACACGTCTTGTGCGCAATGACCCTAAAAGCCCAAACCCTTACGTCCCTATTATTCTGATGACAGGCTTTAGCGAGCGCCGCCGTGTGATCCAAGCACGCGATGCCGGTGTTACAGAGTTTCTGGTAAAGCCTTTTAACGCAAAAGATTTATATCGCCGATTGGTTCAGGTCATTGAAAGGCCTAGGCAATTTGTGCGGGCACCTGATTTCTTTGGCCCTGACCGTCGCCGTAAGTCCGTTGGTAAAACGATTGCCAATTACGAAGGACCTTTCAGACGCGATGCTGACATGAAAAATCCCGAGATTTTGAAAATGATGCGCCAGCAGCAAATGGCTGCTCATGATACACTCGACCGTATTCGTAAGCGCGAAGGACTTAATAAAGGTGACAAGTTCGATCTTTCACCTCAAGATGATCGTTAGGTTTTGACATGATATCCGATCCTGACCATTACAAACAGAAGCCGCGCCGTAAGGCGGAATATATTAAGCCTCCGAATCTGCTGAAGGCTAAAGTTGGCTCGGGCGGGTTGAGCGACAACATTCTGGCTAAGGCGCAGGCACTTCTCGAAAATAACAGTGTAGATTTTCAGCCGTTAGCAGAATTGTACTTAAACTCACTATTTAGTGGCATCGAACGTACGCGCAAAGATTTGAAAAACGGCGAAACTGAATTCCAGATCGCATCGATGCTTTACCCTGCTATGCAGTTAAAAGCCAATGGCGGTATGTTTCATTACCCGCTAGTCACAACAATAGCTGACCGTTTGGTGCAGTTTCTTGAGGTCATTGAGCTGGTCGATGATAACGCGATCGAGATTGTATTGGCATTTCATACGACGCTGCGCGCAGTTATTATGGGTAAAATTCAGGGTGATGGTGGCACACATGGTGCCGATTTGATAGCAGCCCTTGATCAAGCGTGTATGCGATTCTTCGAACGTTACCCTGATCATAAGGTCGGCGGTCAGCCGGACCATAGTAGTAGTTTCTAGAAATCAGGCATTCTATTCGTTAGGCGAGGTCCTATGATCACCTGACCATAATTTTTGGTCAGACCGTTACTGTCTGTTTCTATCAAGCATCCGCAAACTGTCCCCTCGCCGTCTGCTGGTTGCATTGGCCCACTGGAAACTTTCTTGGTAAAGCGCGTAACAGGCACTTCCTTCTGCATACCTATGACAGAGTTGTAATCACCGCACATTCCGGCATCCGCCTGAAACGCAGTGCCGCCATCCAGTATTTGCCCATCCGCAGTCGGCAAATGTGTGTGCGTACCAACAACAGCCGTAACCTGACCATCAAGCATATGAGCTAGTGCCATTTTTTCGCTGGTTGTTTCGCCATGGAAATCTACAAAGATAGCATGAACGGTTTTACCGAGAGGGTTTCTGCTCGCAAGCTCACGCGCCTGAGCAAACGGATCATCCATGGGATCCATAAAAAGACGCGCCATATAGTTAGCGACCAGTATCTTTGCACCGTTGCGTGCTTCAACAACGACGTGTCCATTACCTGGGGTGCCTTCAGGAAAGTTTGCAGGACGAAGCAAACGTGGTTCACGCGTAATATAAAGCATGGTCTCATTCTGATCCCATACATGGTTGCCTGTAGTGATACAGTCCGCACCTAACTCGAAGAGCTCTTTACAGATTTTTTCAGTAAGGCCACGGCCATGCGCTGCGTTCTCGGCATTGATGATAATCGCATCGGGCTTCAGTTTCTCTTTCAATGTAGGTAGATGCTTCTTAACAGCCTCACGCCCTGAGCGCCCCATGATATCGCCGAGAAATAAAATACGCATAAATAATCTAACTCTCTGATTGTGAATTTACCAAGAACAGTCTGGCACGCTGCTACAAAACTGTCCATACGGGCTTCCTTGCGAAGTGCTTTTGCGCGAGCGCCTTGATCGCGTGCCGCCTCAAAATGTTCTCCTGCCTTTGAACCCGCCTCTGTGGATCTAGAGCGGTATTCGTGTGCAGGCACGGCTCTTTCACTAGGTGGGAAGCAGTGTGAGAGTTGTGCTCGCGTACCGAATACTCTTGCATCACTTGCGTAATTGCCACCTGCGTCATTATGAATAGAAGCTGCTTTTTCAAGAGCCGCTGCAAGTTCACGTTTAGTGGCCGCTAATTCACGACGTTGCGCACCAGGCGCTGTTTCGATTTCACCTAAAGAATTTAAAGCCATAATATCCCTCTCCAAATTAAAGAAAGCGTTATACTACCAAACAACTGGCAATACAAATTTAGATGAAAGATTCAACTTTCTGCGGCGTGACGATCCAGTCCATGATCTCGTCATGATCTTCGTATGGCAGATTGAAAATGACAGCCTGCTTGGCATAGGCGAGACCAACGACAATAGGTTTTTTCTGATTCTGGCGTAGTTCGGCAATAGTCGCATCGTAATATCCGCCGCCATAACCTAGGCGCCTGCCCTTGCGATCAAATGCCAGTAAAGGTGTTACTATAATATCTGGTACGACGGGCGTTGCCCCTTCTGTAATAGGTTCGGCAATACCGTATTTATTGTCTCGCAGTGCTTCGCCGTCATGCCATGTATAGAACTCGAGTATGCGGCTGCCCTCTTTTACAACGGGTAAGGCACATTTGACACCATTTTGCTGCAACTCATCCATTAAAGCAGCAGTGCTGAACTCCCTGCCCTTAGGATAATAAAGCGCAACAATCATGTCTTTTGTAGGCTTAAACGTTTCCATGAACAGCTCACATGCTGACTCTATGCATTCTGAAGGGTCACTGGGGTCTATCCGATCCCTGTGACGAATAGCTTCTGTACGCATGGTGTCTTTGGTGAGTTCTTCAGTCATGGCGAGTATTCTATCAGAAAAAGCCGCGAGAGCCGTGTACTATATCTATCCGCTTCTGGCCCCATTGACCAGGTGGGTGCCGTATAAAAACGCGAAGCGGCAAAACACTAAGCGTATCCAGTGACAGCTCCCTAAATGCGAAAGCATCGGCCCGAGGGATTAGGTTGTATCACGTACTCCGCAGCCTCTTGGTAGATACCATCATATAGGCTAGAATGCAGCAAAATAAAGAGAATCAGGGGAAAATTATGGATACGAAAGACTATATTGAACGCGAAAACAAATATCTGGCTCAGAATTATCACCCGCTACCTGTGGTTTTGACTAAAGCGGAAGGTGTCTGGGTATGGGATAATGACGGTAATAAGTACCTGGATTTCCTAAGTGCCTATAGTGCCGTAAGCGCAGGACACCTGAATGCACGTATCAAAAAAGCCATGATTGACCAGCTTGAAGACATGGATGTACCTTCCCGCGCTTTTTATACGGATAAGCTTGGCGCTTTTGCAGAAAAGCTGTGCCAGGTGACAGGCATGGATAAAATGCTGCCGATGAATACGGGCGCTGAAGCTGTGGAAACAGCAATTAAAGCAGCGCGACGTTGGGGTTATGAAGTTAAGGGTATTGCCGAAGATCAGGCGAAAATTCTGGTTGTAGATGGTAACTTCCACGGTCGCACAACCACAATCGTAGGCTTTTCATCTGACCCTGCTTATAAGAAAAATTTTGGTCCTTATGATGGTGGTTTTGACATCATTCCTTATGGTGATGCGGATGCACTGGAACAGGCTATTACACCTGACACGTGCGCCTTTATGTTCGAAACTATGCAAGGTGAAGGTGGCATCATTATCCCGCCTAAAGGGTATTTGAAGAAAGTTCAGGAAATCTGCCGTAAGCATAACGTATTGTTGATCCTTGATGAAATTCAATGCGGTATGGCGCGCACAGGTAAAGATTTCGCGTTCCAGCATGAGATTGATAAGCCAGATGGTTTGATCCTTGGTAAAGCTCTCGGCGGTGGCATCTATCCAGTCTCTGCATTCTTGGCACGTAAGGATGTCATGGATATTTTTGTCCCTGGCACGCATGGCTCTACATTTGGCGGCAATCCAATTGCGGCAGCTATTGGCTTAGAAGCTTTGAACATCATGGAAGATGACAAGCTAGCTGAACGCAGTGCAGAGCTCGGCGCTTATCTGAAAGATCAACTCGAAGACATTAATACGGACTGTATTACAGAGATCCGCGGTGCAGGTCTTTGGATTGGCGTGGATATAGATCCTGATGTAGTCAGTGCGCGCGAAGTCTGCGAACGTTTACAGCATAAGGGCTTGCTTTGTAAGGAGACGCACGAAACTGTTGTGCGCTTCGCCCCGCCTCTGACAATTACAAAAGAGGATATTGACTGGGCTATTTCTCAGGTCCGTGAAGTGCTATCGGACATAGCAGATCGCCATGAGGCAGCTTAAATAAGGAAACTATAATGCAATTTATAATTATCGGCCGTGATGCTAATGACATTGATGCTTTGACGCGCCGTACGGGCGCCAGAGATGCGCATCTTAAGAATATCGAAGATAATGCTGCCAATATGATAATGGGCGCAGCGACAGTCGATGACGAAGACAAGATGAACGGCTCTGTTATGTTTGTCGAGTTTCCGACGCGTGAAGATCTTGATAACTGGCTTGCCGCTGAGCCTTATATAACGGATAAGGTATGGGATGATGTGCAGGTAATTCCCTGTAAAATTCCGCCGTTTTTTTACAACAAAATAAAAAGCTAGAACGTAATTCGTTTGCTAAAATAAAAACCTGAGTCCCCTCCCGGAATCTCAGGTTTAATTTAGCGCAATAAATAATTGTTTTTATTGTCTAAGCGGCTTTCGCCAATCTTGAAGCAACACTTTCAATACGGCCCGCAAGATTTTCAATTGATTGAACAATTGTACGTTCTTCTTCCGGCTTAAGGCCAGCATACACAGTTTGTGCAGGCATTTGGCCGCCATGTTGCATATTGTCACGTAATTCTTTGATTTGATCTGCAAGAACCAGAGCTGTCAGAACCAGCAAATGATTCTCGTTGCTAGCTGCACCTGCGCTTGAAATATCTTTTGCGCAGCTGTCTACATATTGACCAACTTCAATGACGCGGCCTTCTTGACCGTCATCACAAGCGATGCCGTAGTTTTTACCGTTAATGTTAAGATTAACTTCGGCCATGATTATCCCTCTCTCAGAACTGTTTCAACGCGTTCGATAGCAACATCCAGTTTCTTTGCGAGGAATGCAGGATCAATCTGCTGGGCACCGCCAAACAGATCATGCTGTGAAGACGCAATATCTACTTTACGAGTAGTGACAGCGCGCTCTTGCTTTTCACAGGCTGTCTCAAGGTGTCCAAGAGATTGGTCCAGCTTAGTAAGGGCTTCTAAAATATTCGTCATAAAAATCCTCCCGCGATCAAAAACGAATGCGAAGTTAGGGTTGATAGCAAATCAAACGCATTTTGGTCAATACAACGGGGTGTAAATAACCGAGTTAATCACAGAAATATTTCAGGTAAATGGAACTAATTAGATTCTATATATAAATGCCCTAGTTTTTGTTGACCTGAACGGCTCGAAAAGGCATTGTACTGTGGATTTTCACTATATCTGCACAGGAAAGACACATGCAAAACGCAGCCGTTAAAAAAGACAACGCACAAATCGCCAAAATTGATTACAAGAACATGGCAAATGCCATTCGCGCCCTATCTATGGATGCCGTGGAAAAAGCTAACTCAGGTCACCCCGGTATGCCTATGGGTATGGCCGATGTGGCGACTGTGCTATTCAGCAAATACCTGAAATTTGATCCGCGTAACCCTTTGTGGCCTGATCGCGATCGTTTCATTCTATCTGCTGGTCACGGCTCAATGCTGCAATACAGCCTTTTGTATTTAACAGGCTACGAGAAAATGACACTGGACGAGATCAAGAATTTCCGCCAGTTGCATAGCATGACACCAGGTCACCCTGAAGTGATGCCGGAAGTTGGTATCGAAACTACGACAGGCCCTCTTGGCCAAGGTATATCGACAGCCGTTGGTTTTGCGCTTGCAGAAAGTATTATGCACGCTCGCTTTGGTGACCTCACAGATCACTACACATATGTGATTGCCAGTGACGGCGACCTGATGGAAGGTATCAGTCACGAAGCCTGTGCATTTGCGGGTCACTTGAAATTAGGCAAGCTGATCGTTCTGTATGATGATAACGGTATCTCAATTGACGGCCCTACATCCCTGTCATACTCAGACAACGTGCCAATGCGCTTCGAAGCCTATGGCTGGGACGTCCAAACTGTTGACGGTCATGATACTAAAGCAATTGATCAGGCAATCGATAAGGCGCGTATGAGTGACAAGCCGAGCATTATCTGCTGTAAAACTCATATTGGTTACGGCGCGCCCACGAAGCAGGATAAGTCTTCTTCACACGGCTCACCACTGGGTGCTGAAGAAATTAAAGGCACACGTGAAAATCTTGATTGGCCACACGAACCATTCGAAATTCCTGACGAAGTTCTGGCTGCGTGGCGTATGGTTGGCGAGCGTAACCAAAGCGAATTTGAAGAGTGGCAGAACGTATTGTCACAAAACCGCTACCGTTCAGAATACGAAAAAGTTCTGGAAGGTGATGTCAGCGATGTTGTCGGTCCGTTGGTGCGCGAAATGAAAGCATCATTTGCAGAGGAAAAGCCAAAGCTGGCAACACGTCAGTCTTCAGGTAAAGTGCTGGAAATTCTTGTTCCTGCACTGCCGTTCCTGATCGGTGGTTCTGCTGACCTTACAGGTTCTAACAACACACAAATCAAAGGTCCTGAAATCATCAACAAAAACGATTTCAGCGGTCAGTACATTTACTACGGTGTGCGTGAACACGGTATGGCCGCTGTGATGAATGGTATGGCTCTGCACAAAGGCCCTATTCCTTACTCAGGTACATTCTTACAGTTCAGCGATTATAGCCGCCCTGCCCTGCGTTTGGCCGCTCTGATGAAACAGCGCGTAATTCACGTTATGACACACGACTCTATCGGTCTGGGTGAAGATGGCCCAACGCACCAGCCTGTCGAACACTTGGCTGCCCTGCGCGCTATTCCAAACCTGTACACATTACGTCCTGCGGATGCGATTGAAACAGCCGAGTGCTGGGAAATTGCTCTGACGAAAATGGACGCGCCTTCAGTACTGGCACTGACTCGTCAAGGCTTGCCAACAGTGCGCGCGGCTGATGAAGAAAATATGAGTGCTAAAGGTGCCTACATCCTGTCACACAGTGATGGTGAACCTGACGTAACGATCTTCGCTTCTGGTTCGGAAGTTGAGATTGCTCTGGCTACAAAAGAACAGTTGGTAAAAGACAAGCTGAATGTTCGCGTTGTGTCTGTACCTTGTATGGATCTGTTCTTTGAGCAAGACGCAGAATACATCGAAAGTCTGACTTGCAACGATTCAGTGAAAATTGCGATCGAAGCTGCTGTTCGTCAGGGCTGGGATCGTATCATCGGTGCTCACGGCTTGTTTGTTGGCATGCAAGGCTTCGGTGACTCTGCCCCTGCCAATGTCTTGTACAAGCACTTCGGCATTACTGCGGACGATGCAGCTAAAGCTGTGCGCGAACGTATTAAAAACAAGAAGAAATAATCTAGATTTTATTGTGCAAGAGTGCTAACAATAGCGCTCTTCACTCTAAATTACATCGTTGGCGCGGTGGCAGAGTGGCTATGCAGCGGATTGCAAATCCGTGTACACCGGTTCGACTCCGGTCCGTGCCTCCATTTATTCTCTTACAAAATTGTTAGTTCATATAACTTCTTGACCTCGCATATTTCGAGGTTTACCGTCTTTGAATAAAAATAAAAAAATGTTCATAGTCGGGAGGTTATCTATGAAACGTTACTTTACACGCCTAGCAACAGGCGTCATGGCCGCATCTATTGTCTCTACTGCTGCATTGGCACAAGATACAGATGCACAAACACAGATTATTACAGACAGCACGCCTATTGTAATAGATAACGCCGCATCGCAAGCGCTGAGTGATGCATGTCTATTCTACCGTAACTTGCTTGGTGTTATTGACCAAAGACATTTTGACGGCCCGACTACGACATCACATGAAGATATGGCCTATGCAGCTTTGCAAAATATGCTGTCCGATACATATGCTGAGCACTTCTTTGATACAACAACGCGCACATTTGATGAGAGCGTGATCACTTATAACAATGCCGACGAAACAGACATTGATACTCTGACACTTGGCAACGCAATTCTGGATATTGAAAGACCTGCTGCTGGTTCATTGTCGTCTTACGAAGACCAATGCCATTACATGCAGAACGCAGCAGTCACAATTAGTGGCGCGGTCGGTACTGAAATTTTTTCGCTTTATGAATCTGCAGTGAATGGCGCCATTCATGAATCCCGCGATCCTCACACAAGCTACTTGCCGCCTGTTGACACTCAGGCTATGCGGACATCGACAAATGGTAGCTTCGGCGGTTTGGGCGTTGAAGTATCAAAAAGCCCGGAAGGCGTTTTGATTAACACGCCTATGGAAGGCACACCTGCAGAAGAAGCAGGTTTACAAGCCGGTGACATTATTATCAGTGCTGACGGACAACCACTGCAAGCCCTTACGCTAGAAGAAGCTGTAGACCTTATGCGCGGCCCCGTGGGGTCTGATATCACTGTGACTATTCAGCGCGGGGATGATGAGCCGTTTGATGTAACGATTACCCGTGGCACTATCCGCATGACGGCAGCTGATGTTGAAGCACTAGAAACAGCGCCGACAATCATGCATGTCGATGTAGAAACATTTAACAGGCAAACAATCGCAAACATTATAGATGGCTTCAATGATGTATACGGTTATGCCCGTACTGCTGGTGAACCCATTGCCTCGCTAATTCTTGATTTTCGCAATAACCCTGGTGGACTGCTAACACAGGCTGAGCGTATCTCGGACCTTTTTGTGAGTGCCATAGACCCGTCAAATCCAGGTCCACTCGTGGCGACAGGTAAAGACGCTACTCAGGGCATTGTGTTCGAGGATAGCTTTACTGGCCCTCAAGCTATCTTGGATAATCTGGATATCGTAATCCTGACAAATCGTGGGTCAGCATCGGCATCGGAAATTGTCGCAGGTACCATGCAGGATGCAGGATTTGAGGTTATTGGTAACAGAACCTTTGGCAAAGGATCCGTACAGACTGTTATGTCTGTAACACGTTCAGGCTCACTTCCATGGATACTTGATAGAACGCCATATGGCTCTGTTAAAATTACGACAGAAGCCTTCTTCCCTGGCCGCTCAGGATTGAGTAATCAAGGCAGCGGGATTATTCCGAATGTTGATGTTCAATATAATGACATCCGTGATGAATTTGATCGTGACGGTATGCGTGAAGAAGATTTGCCTAATACTCTCCACGTGGGCCCCTTAAGTCGTGCAGGACAAACCTCAGACTTCATCTGCTCATTAAAAGCTGAATTTACAGGCGCACTGGATGATCAGCAAATGGCGTTGATTCCGGATGAGTATGAGGCAACATTGCGCATTAGAAATGAACAGACAGACCAAATCGAAAACCAAACGTTCTTTGATATTGATCTGCATTGTGCGGTAATGCGTTTGCAGGGTGTAGATGATACACAATATGCGACAATTACGCCTACGAATCCTACTCCTAATCCGCATCCTTAAACATCGGGTCTGTATTTCTTGACGTAATGCAGCATACGGCGCTATATAACGCCGTATGCCGATTAGAGTCCCTGATAATCTGCCCGCAAGAGCAGTCCTTGAAAAAGAGCGTGTAAGTCTGATTAGTGAAACCCGTGCGGTGACACAGGATATCAGGCCACTGAAAGTGCTTCTGCTAAATCTTATGCCGGATAAAATCAGCACAGAAACGCAGTTGCTTCGTGCTCTAGGCACGACACCTCTACAAGTTGATCCTGTATTCATCCGAACGGCTAGCTATAAAGGATCTAACACCCCTACCGATCATTTGGATGCGTTCTATAAAACATGGGAAGATGTAAAGCATCAACGTTTTGACGCCCTGATCGTTACGGGCGCGCCAGTAGAACAAATGGCATTCGAAAACGTGCTCTATTGGTCTGAGTTACAGGAAATATTTGATTGGTCACGTACCAATGTATATAGCAGTTTCTTTATATGCTGGGGCGCACAGGCCGCGCTTTATCATTTCCACGGAGTAAATAAACAGGATGCTGACTCAAAACATTTTGGCATATACCCGCACTCGATCAACGATCTATACGATCCTCTTGTTGCAGGATTTGATGATATCTCTCATATCCCTGTTTCTCGTCACACAGAAATTTTCAAAGCTGATGTGGAAGATAAAACCAACCTCAAAATCCACCTTGATTCTGATGTAACCGGTGTTTGTCTGCTTAGTGATAAAGAAAAACGCCAAGTTTACATGTTCAATCATCTGGAATATGACGCAGAGACGCTAAAAAATGAATATATGCGTGACGTGAATCAAGGTCTGGAAATTGATGTGCCGCATAACTATTTCCCCGACGATAACCCGCAGAATAAGCCGCCCGTGACATGGCGCGCCCACCGCACGATGCTTTTTAGCAACTGGCTGAATCTGGTGTATCAAGGTACGCCTTATAATTTGGAAGAATTATCCGAAATTTCTATTTGACAATTTATCTTGAAAACGGCATAAAAAGGCCTCGTTCCTCGGTAGCTCAGCGGTAGAGCAATCGACTGTTAATCGATCGGTCGCTGGTTCGAATCCGGCCCGGGGAGCCATCTCTTCTTTTTCCAAAATATTGAAGATATGTAGCAGCACTTCTAACGAAGTGCTTTCTACATTTTGGGTGTTCGTAAGATCTTAATGACATGCTACCCTCACTCAGGTTTTCAACCGACAACAGGAGCAACAAATGTCATCATCTCAAATTTCCGAGCTAAACAATCAGCGCCCAATACCGCAGGAGGCTTTTGATTGGTATGATGAATATGCACATGGTTTGATCGATCGCAGAACCTTTATGACGCGCCTTGCAGGCTTAGCTGCGTTAGGCTTTAGTATGAATATGCTGGTCGGCGCTCTTATGCCTAATTACGCATTCGCTGAGCAAGTGTCATTTAATGATCCTGAAATCAAAGCTAATTACATTAAGTACCAGTCGCCAAAGGGGCATGGTGAATGCCAAGGTTATATTGTCGTGCCAGCTAATGTTGAAAAGGCTCCCGCCGTACTGGTTATTCATGAAAACCGTGGCTTAAACCCATATATAAAAGACGTGGCGAGAAGATTGGCGAAAGCAGGATTTCTAGCGTTTGCTCCAGATGCCTTGTACCCCATCGGAGGCTACCCTGGAAATGACGATGAGGGGCGCGCAATGCAAGCCAGCATGGACAAAGCTAAAATTGAAGAAGATTTCATTGCCGCAGCTGAACTCATTAAAAATCATGACCACAGCACAGGTAAACTCGGCGCCGTAGGGTTTTGCTTTGGCGGTTACATCACGAATATGCTGGCAGCGACGATGCCTGATCAGCTAGATGCTGCTGTCCCCTTTTACGGCACTCCATCGGCTGAGGACCTTCGCCACAATGTGAAGGGCCCTATTCTACTGCAATTCGCCGAACTGGATGAGCGCGTCAACGCGACATGGCCTGATTATGAAGCGCAGTTAAAAGAAAACGGCGCAGATTATCAGGCGTATATCTATAAAGACGCCAATCATGGTTTCCACAACGATTCCACCAGCCGTTATGATCCTGAAGATGCAGAATTGGCATGGACCAGAACGATAGATTTCTTCTATAAGCACTTAAAATAAGTGCGCTGAGTATTTTGCAGAGCAGCACAACTTATCACGCGCTTCGCTATAAGATATATGCGAATCCTGTAATATAGGTGGGATGTTGTCTTTCTTAAAATCCCTGCTATCAAGCAGTACAAATAATACGCGCATACAGGCACAACAACTTCTTCGTGACAATAGCGAGGATGACGCATACACAGTGCCGACCAGAGTTTTGTATCCTTTCCAATGGAACTGGGATTCCTGCTTTACGTCCTTAGGCTGGGTAACATTTGATGAGGATCGTGCATGGGCAGAGATTGCATCACTTTTAAAGGGGCAGTGCCGCTCAGGTAAGATACCACACATCATTTTTCACAAAGATAGTGAGAGCTATTTTCCAGGGCCGGATATCTGGCAATATGATAACCCTGAAATGAAAACATCCGGCATAAGCCAGCCTCCGGTATTGGCTACGACAGTACGTATGGCTTATGAGCGCTGTAAAAATAAAGAACAGGCGCTTAGTTTCATAAACTCTATAATGCCGAAAATACTCGCATACCATCGCTGGTGGCACGAACGGCGTGACCCCCACAGTACAGGTCTGGTCGCAACATATCACCCTTGGGAAACAGGTAGAGATAATAGCGTTGAATGGGATGAGCCCCTTAAGGCCGTGCCATTAGATGATCTCCAGCCCTATGTGCGCAAAGATTTGGCAACAATAAACCCCGCATACCGCCCTACAAACGAAGACTATGATTACTATGTGGCCCTGCTACAATTATTCAAAACCCATAAATATGATCAGATTAAGCTGTACGAAATATCTCCGTTTAAGGTAGCCGACATCGGCATAAACAGTATCTTGGCACGCGCGAATTCCGACCTCTTATACATGATGACGCTATGTGATAGTTCTGAAGAAGATAGGCAGACAGTCCTAAACTGGCTGGACATGCAAGCAAAAGCATTCGAGCGTTTTTGGAATAGTGATCGCGGCGTCTATCAATCTATAAACCTTATAACAGGTGAAAAACTGGATTTTGTGACATCAGGTAGTTTCTTATCTCTATGGTCAGGACTAATACCTTTTGAGAATGCATCTATTATGGCATCAACACTGGAAAATATGCGTCATGCAACAAAAGTGCTGGTGCCAAGCCTGAGTGCAGATGATGCTAAATACGATAGATATCGATATTGGCGCGGGCCTGTCTGGGCAATTATAAACTTCATGATTTATGACGGTCTTAAAATTTATGATCAGAAACTATTAGCCGACCAAATATTTAACGCTACACGCACGGCGATCAAAACTTATGGGTTTAAAGAATATTATGACCCAGTGAGTGGTGAAGGTCTGGGCGGCGATAACTTCTCGTGGACCGCCGCTATGTGGTTATACTGGCTGGATAAAAAGTAGTTATTAGGGTTACAGAACATTTAATCTCAGGTATTATCTCATACTATGTCTAACGATACTCCCAAATATAAATTGATTTTGATTCTGCTGGCTGTGGTGAATGCCCTGCCGATAATAGGAGTCTTGGGCGGTATCTGGTCCATGCATCAGGTTGGATTTTTCTATTGGAGTGAATCTCTCCTGCTCGCTTTTTTTGCCTTAAGTGCCTACGCACGGTACTTGCTAATTTTTATGGCGATTTCTGCACTAGTAGCAGCCCTTGTCTATATAACAGAACCGTTCTTTTTGAACTTTTATAAAATGACGGCCTTATACTGGGCAATCTACAGTATATGTGTGCTGATCTATATTGAGGTTACGCGCTCCACATACGGTGTGACAATTAGAAAGCTACCCACAAAACATAAGCTGGGTGTCTATGCTGCGTTCTTGCTGGTATCTATCTGCTTTACAGTCTTTCTGACATCGTTCTTGTACCCATATCTTGGCGATGTGCCTTTGGTGGAGTTTGATTATTACCGTGTGTTGATTGTGGCCTCCATCATTGTGCCGTCTATTTCTATGGCCATGTTGAAGATGATCAGCATGATTGGAGAAAAGCACTTTATCGACTTCTTGCTCGGCACATACCACACGCCCGTCGAAAGCGAGAGCATTGTTGTATTCCTCGATATGGTGGGATCATCCGCTATGGCGGAAAAGTTAAGCCCGCAAAAGAGCATGGATTTGATCGCGCGCTTTATCTACGACTGTAGTTATCTGTTCCGTATCCATGGTGGTGACATTCTAAACTACACAGGGGATGGTCTGGTAGCCACTTGGCCTTCGACCGACTCTCATCAGGCGTTGTCGGCGATGTATGCCTTGCGTAAACATTTTGCAACTCGTGATGTGAAGAAAGCCTACTGGAAACGTTTCGGGCGCGTGCCTGATTTCCGTGTGGGTGTACATGTCGGCCCTGTTGTTATCAGCCAAATCGGTGAAGAGAAGCTCTTCCTTGGTCTTTACGGCGATACTGTGAATACGGCTGCGCGCCTTGAACAAATGAATAAAGAGCTAGGTACAAAAATTCTAGTGTCCGAGCCTGTTATTGTGAATGCCGGCCAGACCTGGAAGACCATTCTCAAACCGCTTGGCGAAAAAGAAATCCGCGGCCGTAAAGGTCATGTAAGGGTTTACACTATTTTAAGCGAGGTTTAGAGCCTGACTTCTTCTTAGGCTTGTCCTGCACACCATCATTATCATTAGATGGGATATGCGTACGGTATGCCGATGGCGACGGATGCTCACCATTATAGACAAAGCTTGCTTGCGGACGGTGCGGCGGATCAAAGAATGCCCAGCTGTCCTTATCGACAGGTTTAAAATCGAGAACCAGAATTTCTTCATCTTCTACACTAGGAGACTCACGATCAAGGAAAGCTGAGTTCACTTTCTCCCACATGTCATAAGCGGCAGCATAACCACAACGGCGCGCCATTTCGTCAGTGAAAGTGCCATCACATACTTCAGTATAAAGTTCGCCGACTGTCATACGGCGCGCTTTATTTAGTGTGGTTGTATAGGTATGACCAGTCTCAAGGCCTTCCTTACCATCCATCTTGCTACCCATATCAGCCAACATCTCGCGGAAGCGGATTGGCTTGCCTTCGGTAATCTTCTGCGGACAGTAATCGGCAGGAAGTACGAGGCCAGTCAGAGGCTCATCCTTTTTGAAATACGCAAGACGCGGACACACAAGCCCATCAAAATGTAGTGACGGAATTTTAAAGCTCTGATCAAGTGCATCAACACGGCGCGAATTTGCAATCGGCATAAGCTTGCCAATGCGCATGATATCACGCTTCTTGGCAGGGAACTTAACCCCTGCATTATCTTCGTAGGCACGCTGGGCCATTTCAAAATAGTCGCTATAACTAACATTCTCGTCAGATGGTGCTTTGTTTACATTCACCTTATCAGGGTAGTACATACGCCCTGTCTGCATACCTTTTAAAACCACAGGTGTCCCTGTTCTGATTTTGGCTTTCTCATCCTTAGTCAAAGACTTGATGACGAGAGAATAAGGTGTATGACGTAAATCTTGTAACGGTTCTCGTAAATGAGTGTCAGGTACTTCTACAACGATATGGCTTTCGGCTGGAATTTTGTGTTTGATCCAGTCACGTGCCAAACCTGTTTCCTCGTCGTAACCGGTCGCCGTCGCAAAGTTACCTTCTTTGCCGACAGTCTTCTTGACCTTCTCTAGCTGGCGACGGTAATCCGCGAGGAATACCTGCCCCTCTTCGGAGCGCAGGAATACTTCAGCTTCACCTGCGACATAATTAGAGAATACGCGCGCAAGTGACCCCTTGTATTCAATAGGCTGGTTGACTTCGAGAGCTAGCAGAGCCTTTTCAAGCACAGGAATAGCTTCCCAACGCATATTTGACGGGTCTTCATTTGGCGGGCCTGCTAGGTACAGGTCACGCAGCATCTTATAACGGAACTGCCAAAGTGGATCGAGCTCATCCAGACGATCCATATCGGCATGTTTCATGAGAATAGCTGTCGCAGATGGTTCTGAACGCATGCGATAGAACTGGATGCGCCATTCGCCCTTCTCGAATTTTTGCTGAACGGCATGAGGCTGGTGTGAGTAGTTCTGCTTGATATATTCAATGCTAAGCTCACGCCCCTGTTCCCGACCTGTGGCATCAATCACGCGGAAATCACGGCTTAGATTACCAAGCAGCAAACGGCCTTTTTTGGCATATTTCTGGTCAAAAATACCGTTGCAGAATTCACTACGTTTATCATTACGCTCGTTTTCATCGTCCGTCAGAATGCGGCGCATACTGGTCCAGCGGAAATCCTCAATTAGACGGGCAACTGTCTGCAACTGCTCCGTATCCATTTCTTCAAGGTTGACGCGCATAAGCTTGTCGTAGCTCTTCGGATCTTCTTTCTCGCCGATAACGACACGGCGCACAGCACCCGGTGCATAAATATTACCGTCATCTTCACGGAACTGTTCAAAGATATGAACATACGGGCTACCTTTCTCACGCAGGCGGCTACGAACCTTTTTAAAGTTGTCCCAGTAGTTCTGGATCACATCGCGCAGCTCTTCATCACTCTGGCAGTCTTGCCAGTTATCGACGGGCTGCGGTTGAATTACAAGACGATGCATAAACTCGTCGATGGCGTTCTGATATTTAAAGATATCAGTCGCGCTTTCGAAAATCATTTGCGTCACGCCTTTTGTCTGCGTTTTGACAGGCAAGCGCTTGGCTTTGACAATTTCTTCGCGCGCATCATATTCCATAACATCAAGATCGCCGAAACCGTTAAATACAGCTTCCTCCTCCATCATGGCATTTGGCTCTGGCTCTTTCTGGCGCAGTTCCCAGTTCAGAATTTCAACTGCATCACGAATGGCTTCCAAAATATCGCCATTATGCTCTTCGGCAATGTAGCTGTAATTTTGATCAATCGTATCCAGATCCCAGTTACGTGCTGATTCAGTATGAAGAACATTCTCGATCGGCATCACGCCAGGCCATTTACGAATACCATCTACGCGGATCAATGAGTCAGGATCGCGTCCCTGCTCGCGCAGCATACGAACAAAATTACGTTGTGTCGGATCACGCTGTGACAAATCTTCACGAGCCATTTGCAGAAGTGTCTTACCCTTATATGTGTAACGCTGCAGGTCTACACCATCGAGACGCATTGTAATTGCACGGCGAAGCTGACCTTGCTGGTCATCAAATCCAAGAAACGCCATAGCGTCAGCCATAGGCTGGTTAGGATAGCTGTTACGCATAATGGCATAGATAGGTTTATGATCTTCGGTCAGATCATTGGCAGGTAAAAACTCACGCAAGAAATCTTCATCGCCCTGCATCTCCACAAGCTTCACAACATCTGGCGCCAGTTCACGACAGTAATTGTACATCGAGAATGAAGCCTTCGAGTCATAAGCTGGTGATTTGTGACCCTTACGAGCATCATAGATGGAACCATCAGGCATTCTGACGCCTTCCCGTAAACGGCGCTTTTTATTCTCGTAGCGCGTGTTGTTCTCCATCAGAAGTTCAAGCTTCGCAGATGGCACTTTCTCACCACTGCGCTGATCATCACGCTCACCAATCAGTAAACCGTCTTCGCCTTGAGGACCGAATAGATGCGTATCCATACCAATAAGAAAACCATCAACCGCCATATTCTTAGGCAGCTCTTTATTACTGATTGTCGCTTTTGAATGCGTAAAGAAGATGTTTGATGGATGGTAACCCGCACGCACAAGGTTCGCGCGTAATACAGCAATATCGTACCATTTGATACGGTAACCACTGACGAGCAAACGCGGCATGGTGAATTTCCAACGCTCTTCTGTGACATCGTCGGCCTCATAGGCATCCTCAGATGCTTTGCCATCCGTATAGAACAGATTCTCTATGTTCTCGTAATACGGGCTTGATGGGTCACTATCGGCTCGGTACGCAATGCGGTTCTGCCCTGGGTGGATACGAACATCAAAAGTAATGCGGCCATCTTCAGGTTTCATAGGTCTGAAGACTGTGGAGCGCACTAATGAACCATCAGGCTGCTCGAGCATGGTCGTCTTAGGAATCTTGACAACCTTCTTCTCGGGCCCGATGCAAATTTCACCCTTATCATTCAGGCTTAACATTCCTGCTGGGTCGGTGACAATGTTGCCATCAGCATCAAATTCTGTTGCTCGAGTTTCATCGAACAATGGCATATGGAATGTTTTGATATCTTTATTAACCGGATAGAGCGTTTCACCATTCTTGCGGTAGCTGGCAATCGGGCGCTCTTTATCTTCTTCAACACAGAACTTCATGGCAGCTAGCGGTGAGTCCTCAAAACGCTTAGCCATCTTTGCCATGGCTTGAGGGTGTTTCATACGACTATCATCGTTAAGCTCTGTGAACGAAGTACGTGTTACCGCTAGTGCCTGCGGCCCTGGAACATAACGATCAGGGCGCTTAACTTCGATTTCCAGTTCATCATCAAAGTTACCGGCAATATCCCCACGCGCATCACCGTAACCCATAATCTGCGCAAAGCTTGTATTCAATGAGTATGCCTCAAAGTCGAAATGGAGCTGCGTGACAATACCACGTGTGACGAGGTGCCATACATCTTTCTTATTTGCTACTTTTAACTCGTTCATACTCATGATCAGCTCGGTTTCAAATCTTTTGCAGACGTGTTGCTCCAAATAGGTGTTGAGCGCAGGCCGCTGCTTGCAGGGCCTCTGTCAACGATACTTGGCGCAATCTTTGCCGTACGTCCCTGTGGACGGAAATTAGCCGGATTACTAACGCGATCCCAATCCATACGCGTTGTCTTGCGCTGGTAAACGCCATCACTGTCACTGCGCGTCATCAAGCCATCTGTACGGTTCATACCTTCACGACGCAGAAGCGTAACGCGGCGCAGATCAAGCCAGCCACCAAAATATTGGGCATATTTACGCTGTAATCTAACAAGTACATAAGATGGGTTGATTTGCGCAATCTTTTTAAATTTGCTGGATGGCTCTTTAGCATCACGATCGACACGCATGACATTAAAGTCATCAGGTTCGTAATCGGAATGCGGTAAGCCCATCTCTCTAACTAGCGGACGGTAACGCGAGTGATAGTTATCGCGGCTTGGGTTGTGGTGAATTTCGTGTGTTTCAGACGGCGCTTGCGTCATCATCGTTTTCAGATCTTCACGGAAACCATGTCCATGATAGTGAATAGGAACGCCGGATACATGGATATTACCCATAGGATCAAGCTGTGGTGTCCAGCCCTGTTTGCGGAACGCATTCATAATACGATCACGATCCCCTTTAGGGTTGTAGATCTTAAAGCCGTTCATATACGCGCCGATATGCGTCACGTTACGATTACGGCAAAGCTCGTTGATCATGGCTTCCTGATCAGCTTCATTGCCGACAATTGCGGACTGTGTCGTGACTGTTACAAAATCCTCAGCATTAATTTTATAGCCTGTGTTACGAACACTCTCATCTACATCAAGTAGTGAGAAGAAATCTTTGAATTTCTGCAGTGTCGAGAAACGCTCTTCAGCATTACCCTGCGTACCAGTGATAAAGATCATCAGACGGCTTGGGTTGATACGGAAGCTCTTCGCCATCTGTGAAGTACGTGTGGCACGGATAGAAGCCGTTTCTTGACGCTCCATAATCGCTTTCCACATCAGATAACCGTTTACGTCGTTATCAAATACAACAGAGCCATGCTTCATCAGGCTCTTGAGCATATAGTACTTAGTGCTCTTGATATGCTCACGCTCTCTTGGTGGCAGAATTTCTCGGTATGCGCTCAGCGTGTTCTCTTGCGCTTTCTTAAGCTTAGCCTCGTGGGCAATTTCATAGGCGTCTTGTTCAGCTGCCTCAATGCGTTCCTGCTTTTCAAGGTTAGAAAGATCTTCGTTTTCCTTGATTTCTTTTACCAGCTTGCTCTTGGTACGTCTAATGTCAGCATCTGTCACATCAACTTCGTTGAAACTGGCCATGTAGATATCCAGAACGTCCTGTGGGATAAGCGGATCAGGCTTTCTCATTTCCTCGAAAGGATCGATATAAACTTCACGAAGGTCGTTGTCATGCTGAACACCGAAAAGATTCTTACATGACAAACGTAGCTCAGCGTTACGGCCAACAGCAGTCAGATCACGGCCACTATTATGGGCAACGTTAAGGCCAATTGTATATTCGGCATCATTCGTACTGATAGGCGTCATCAGAACACCTTTATCGGACGCCACTATATCAAGAATGTCTTGCAGATTGGTTTCAACTTCTTCGGATGTCGGCGCATGGCCATCGTAATTTACAGCCGTGGGGTCATGCAGAGTGACAGTCAGATCGCGATCAACTTTCTCTGGTGTCACGCCATCCATTGCCCCGAGAGCCCGCGTTCCCTTCTTCAGGAAGTCGATACCCTTCTGCGTAAAGGCATTACCATCACCATATGTCAGTACAGAGCCCTTGTAGTAATCATCTCCGTAACAGCCTGTCACAATATAAGGTGTACAACGTGCGGAGTGGCTTACTCCATTCGGACAAGGCTGGACCCATAGACGCGCAGTGCCTGTTTCGTCTTTAATGCAAATCGGTGTTTCGTCTTTGAGGACCTTGATTTTCGGACGTAATGTGCGTGGTACCTTAAGGAAGTCCATCTTCTTATCAAGGAAGTACTTAACTTCTGCCGTAGCATAAACAGTCTTTTCCTTCATCTTGCCGGCTTTGGCATAGTAAGCCATGCCGTCGCAGTGATCGTAGTGATCATGTGTAAACGAGAAGCTTTTGATATCATCCCAAAACGGAATGTAATCTGGAATAGCGCCATCAAAGTTTGAGTTTGTACCACCAGATGCAAACGGGAAATCCACGGCGTGAGCAACCGAACTTACTGTACCGTCTTTGCGGAGGCCGCGATGGAAGAACACTTCGGCAAGACCGATCTGATCGCCATATTGCTCGATACGCTTTTCTTGACCTGTACCGTGCAAAGATAAGTACAAGAACTCGCCGCCTTGCTTCAATGCTGGTGGCGTTGGTAGTTGCGAAATCTGATCCAGCAGATCAAATGACGCGAAGTGGTCCATGTAGCGTGGGTATTCGTCGCGTGCAACGTCCTTACCAGAACGTTGTGCTGCCCCCATAAGTTTCAAAACATTCTCAGGGTTAGAAATATCGACTTTCTCACCACTAAATGTTGCTTCGTTTAGTTTATAGGAGTTATCCGATAGCTTCTTAAATTTAAAGTATAAGAGCTTATCAAGCTTTGCGGCGTTTACACCATCAATCTCCTGACGCGGAGAGATATAATAACGCACAGAGACATCACCGTTTTTATGCGTTTTGAATTCTGGTCCTGTATCAAATACCAAACCCGGTTGCGGGTCTGTAGCGACAAGGTTGCAACTTTCCGAGAAATCCTTATCAGGCTCAATCGTGTTGATTGTCGCACCCAGCAAAGTTTTAAGGCCAGCCTCATCAAGTCCTGAGAATGTGAAGTCTTTGCCCTTCCCTGCCTTGCGCACAAAAAGCGGCGCCAAGGTAAAGGCAAAGCCACCTTCCTTGTGAAGGCCGCGAATAGTAAGGTTCTCACCAATGGCTTCTTCAATATAGCAATCGGCAAGAATTTTGGCGGTGTCAGACACATCGCCTTTGTTACGCAAATGCGTGTTAAGACGGTTCATGCCTTCGAGGACACGATTAACGCGCTTGATAACCTCGGGATCGTTGGCATCGTCTTCGCCGCGTTTATATACACGCGCTGACTGTACCCAAAGCTCGTCAATTTCAACATTATTCTTAGAGCGCCCTGCTGACGTTTTGAGTGTAAAAAGGCTTTGCTGCTTACTCTCACCATAGGGAAGGTGACGCCAGTATTTGATTTTAATGTCCGCAGGCTTACCATTTTGATCGATAGTACCTGTGGTTTGTAGGCTAGCAATCAGGCCGCTGTCGGGGTCTGTAGAGGCACCGGTAAGGCGCACGTCTTTAGCGCTACCATCCTGAGTTTTAGCTCTGGATGCCAGACCGATCCGTTGTATCAAGTCTGCTGCATTAATGCGCATAAAGTGTTTTCTCCCTGTTTCTCTCTAGCTCAACTCTTCTCTTCATCAGTCCTTCTAAACGGGACCTTTTTGTTCGAGGCCAATGCGGCGCCCTTCATATTTCTTACGGCGCGACCCTGAATCAAGCCCATGTAGTTCTTGCCAGGCTGCCTCATAATCGGGGCCGAGGCCTTTGAGGTCATCTTGGTTAAAGAACCCGACCGCTTTCTGGAGCATTTCTTCACGGACTTCGTGACGCAGCTGCATCACGGCCTCAAATTTAGCCGGATCATCTCGTGTAAAGGCCATGAGTGCCGGATCAACATTTTTCCAAGCAATGATTTCTTCTTTACGTGTTTGACCAGTACGACCGTTTTTGTAGAACTCGTAATTCATGTTGGCGGGGTCATTGTACATATCCAAAATTTGGATAAGGCGTGCCATAGAAACATAATGTTCACGCGCTGGCGCTATTTCGCCACCATCATTCATGAGACGCTTAACCTCGTTACCCAAAGACAAGATCATGTCGGCCAAGTCCATCTTGACCATAGAGTTTTTACCTTTTGGATCACTTTCAAAGATCTCCATGCGATAATTACCGCCTTCAAACGGACGCTCGACCAGACCTGTGGCAATCATGACACCACGTACAGCTAGCTGTACTTCATCATGGTGAGTTGTCCAGCCTTTGCGCAAAGCCATCATCTGAGGATTACGATCTAGCCATTCAGTCATAAGCGCTAAACGTGCTTTAGGTGAAAATCTCTGTGGTCCGTCCGCAGCGACAAAGTCGCGAAACTTCTCGGCAGCTTTGGCAATGTTGATGAAGTTCACACTCGTTACAATGTTACGGCCTCTTCGTACCTTACTGAAGGCACCATCTTTTGAGAGTGCCGTAACTTCGGTATCGATATTGCCCATATTTGCAGAGATCACGGCGCTAAAGAAACCGTCTTTATCGTCCACAGGATCAGCGTCAGCATAAGCTTCTTTTAGCCATGTGACATCGTTCTTCTTCATGTACTTCTGTGCGCGTGGGCCACCTTTTGGCTCAGCCACATAAAACATGGAAACAGGCGCATTTTCCGGTAGACGGAATGACTCCATGGCTCCCATTGCAAATGGAAGCGCTGCCTGTTCCCATATAGAAAGATCTTTGAACAAGTTGTCATCAAACAGTTCTGCAGGACGTGTGAAATAACCGCCTTCAGTGCTACGACGTTTTACAACTTTATCCGGCAGGAAAGCGTTATCAACGACATCGCCGAAACGTTTGCTTAGATCTGACTTCTTTGCAGCCGCTGTGTAGC
This sequence comes from Micavibrio sp., assembly GCA_012960155.1. Lineage (GTDB taxonomy): Bacteria > Pseudomonadota > Alphaproteobacteria > Micavibrionales > Micavibrionaceae > UM-FILTER-47-13. Next base: position 176,299 of record DUBU01000039.1, read on the forward strand.
GCGGATTTTTATAGGCGCCGCGTGGCTCGTAATCAAATAAAGTTTTCAGAATTTGCTTAGGGTCAGTTTTGGGCTTCTTAATGGGATCAATATGCGATTCAATAAAGGTAGAAAGATTAGGGTCGCGCTTGTAATCAGCCATGTCCATGCATTTTTCAGCAAGATATGGAAGCATGATTTCCTTGAGTTCGTCCATACGCGCTAATTCTTCGTCGGAACGATGCGTGTAAGTCTCGTGAAGCTTTTTCTTATCCAGCTTGTCAAAGCCAATAGGCTGCGCCTTATCATCACGTAGCCATTCATCAATCTGGAATTCTGCAATTAGAGTTGCAACGGCAAGATCAGTATGGAACCCACGCTCAACCACATCAACGATGTGACGGGCACGTTCCCACGCACGATCAGTAAGATTGATATGTATGCCATGGCGATCTGTAACTGCGTACTCTTTACCAGGCCCGACTACATCACGAACATCATCAAGATAGCCAAGCTGGATTACATCTGCTGTCATATCCTCGATATTGGCGTAGCGTGAGTAAGTACGGGCGCCGTCCTGAATGTGCCCTGTCGCATCAACAACACGCGGCATCCACCAGCATTCAAAAGTCCAGTCTTGGAAGGACGCCCCTTGGCTCATCGCGTTATTAGCGCGTTGCGTACGTGGTACATTTTCAAATTCAATAGGAACAACAATGCCGTCATCACGGAATGTATCTTCAGACGTATTGGCAGCGCGGAAATCTTCTTCACGGTTTGGGAAGATCACACGGCTAATCATCTCTGTAGAAGCCACGTTTGCCTTGAGGTTCTGAGTTGTCAGAAAAGGCTTGCCAAAACGGGCAGCCATGTTTGCGCGAATTTTATCTTTGTAATCTTCGGCCAGATCATAAGCCAGCGGCCCGTTAGACATTGAGCTGGGGCGGAAGCGGTACTTAACACCGTAGCTAACCTCGTTTGCAGCAACATAGGCAAATTTAGTAGCGGAGCGTAGTCTTTTAGTATAATCAGAGCCTTCTTCAGGTTCCGGATCATAAAAGATAGGTAGGTTAACCCAATCGAATGGATGGATTTGTTTGCCATTCCCCGGCAGCATTTTTTCAATACGCTTTATCGCGGGCGAAGTCATATTATGCCTCACTGTTCCCAGATATGATTCCCTGTTAAAATTTTTTCTTAGTAATAGAGTAATGTCAGTAAATATGCAAACTTTTGCATGGCTCTATTGCAAGAAATACACAGCTCATATCAATTCAAATGTAAATTAGTGCCTCTTATATACCTGAAAATTCTGTAAAATACACTCTTGTAATTACAATATGTTTTAGGCTAAATATGCGGATGCGTTTTTCACGCCGTTCCATTATTGACCCCTTAGAACTGCAAGAGCTGATTTCTACAGGTGTTGAGGTGCGTCTAATTGATGCCTCATGGGGTTCTCAGCCTGTTTATCCTTATAAGCATATTCATAACGCCGTTACGTTTGACATAGATGCTGTGGCAGATGTAAATAATCCCCTGCCCCATATGCTGCCTGATGAGAATACATTCGCAGATTCCGTCGGTATAATGGGGATCAACAACCAAGATACAATTGTAGTGTATGATCAGCATGGCATTCATCTTGCTGCCTCACGCGTATGGTGGATGTTTCGCTTCTTTGGTCACAAGGAAGTTTATGTGCTCAATGGCGGCTTGCCGTATTGGGAGCATCTTGGGCTACCTGTAAACGATTTGCCCGTTGTATTTGATAAATCAGAATACAAAGCATTGCTACGCAGTGATTTGGTCGCCGATGGCAAAGAAGTGCTTCAGGCTTTAGATAATGAAAAAATAGATGTTATAGACGTAAGGTCCGCAGATAGATTTTTAGGTATGGCTCCAGAGCCTAGAGTCGGTATGCGCAGCGGACATATGCCAAACTCAAAGAACCAATTCTTTGTAGATCTCATGGACCAATCCACGCTTGGACTTAAATCTGAAGAAGAGCTTGAGCAGATTTTATCACCTTACAAAAACACATCCCGCCTAATAGCAAGTTGCGGTAGCGGCGTAACGGCCTGCGTCTTTGCACTGGGTATGTATGACATTTATGAGAAGGATGTAGCTGTTTATGACGGCTCTTGGTCTGAATGGGGACAAGAATCATCTGATTTTCCTGTTGCTCTTTAATGCAAGAAAAGATAACACCTCATCCCACTTTTGCACTCATTTGTAAAAGTAATGTATGCACATAAGTAAATAACTAGTGTATTCTGTAGTTTAAAAGATAAGTTTATATATATTAAGTAGTATAAAGCTATTATTATTTACTTTATAGGGTTGATCGTTTAATGATATATATACTAATAATTACTTAATTATTTTAGAAAGTTTCGGAAATGGTACATTTTTTTACGAATTTTACGTTTTTTGCTTGTAAATGGTTCTGGTTTTGGTTATAAAGAAGGTACACACCCTCTATTACCGCCGTTTGTCCGGAGCACCTTAAAGGTCTCCGGACCTTTTTTTGTGCAGATCGCACACTGGACATTTCGAAAATTTCAGGCATCATTTGTTTATGACTGATCAAGACAAACCATATCTCATTCCTGTTGACGGCAAATTTGTATTCGAAATCGATCCTGGTATGCGGGTGCGATTTAATGCGGATGGCTGGGTTGAAGAAATAGGCCGCGGCGGTGCAGAAGATCCTCTTGGTGTTAAACTGCAAGGTAAACCTGCCAGCAAACGTGATGATCTACTTGCGCGTCGTTATTACGATCTGTACACGCGCGCTATGATTATTGAGGTATTCCCTGATACGCCGAATGATCGCTGTAAAGCAGATGGCTTGATCATGTTTAAAGACCTTGATCCCAAATCATATATTTATGGCCGCGTGCAGAAGATCATCGAGATTTCAAATCACCTCGGCGTAAAAGTAGCCCCTCTGTAAAATTTATATAAAATTTTATGGTTTTCACTTTTAGGTAAGTATATTTCTATAAAATTATAGTACATTATAAGTACCAAGGGGCTGGTATATGTATAAAATATGTATAACATCACTACTTTTGGTTTGCGGTGCAGCAAATATTACCATGGCGCAAGTATCCATGGATCTGGCTTCTAGTGAAGGCGGATCACTTAGACTCGGTTATGACGCCACTACTTGCGATACTTCATATGAAGGCTTCATAAGATATAACAGTAATTCAGGGACTGGCGGCGTAATTCAGGTATGCCATGACGATACGTGGTCAGATTGGGGAGGCTAGTATTCTTTATAAAAGAGCACAAAAACATAACTTAAAAAATTTAATAGGGTTTAGCTTATGCCTCAGCGTAATCCTTGTGCTTACAATTCTTTGTCCTTCTGCTAGCCGTGCGCAGGTCTCATTTGATGCTTCCGCAGGCGGTTCTATTCGACCTGGGTACGACAATCAGGCTTGTACCTCAGCAATAGAGGGGGCAATTCGTTATAATAGCAGTTCAACTTGTGCAGAGTTTTGTGATGGCTCTGACTGGACGTGCCCGTCAGGCGGTGCCGGTGGATGCCTGGTAACGTGGGACGCGCTCACCGATGAATTTAATACAGCCCAATCGGCTACAATAGAGAGTGATATACAGCTAGTAACTACCGCTAGCTGCTCGCCGGATGTAAGTATCTCCGGTACAGGATCGCCCGAATTCAGAATATGTTCTGATTCTACGTGCTCATCCGTTGCTCATGCCTATGGCACATCAACGGTCTCTATCGAAAATGGTGAGTTCTTACAAGCACGCCTCACCTCCTCCGCCTCGCCCGGTGGTATAAACTCGGCTTTGATTACCATTGGCAGTACGGCAACTTCATGGGACGTAGAAACTGCCAATGTTCCGGAATATATATCAAACAGCATTACTACCGCAAATTGGCCTGCAAGCGAAATTACATCAGTGAATAGACCGGCAGGTACAGTTGAAAATGATTTGATGATTACAACGATGGTCATTGATCAGAACGCTATTAATATTCAGGGCCCGGCTGGATGGACAGAGCTTAGAGATGTCAATACTGACAACCAACGTATGGCGATTTACTATAAAGTTGCTGGTGGTTCTGAACCTGCCGCATATGATTTTGACTTTAATGACGATGAATATCGTATTGCAACAATAATTACTATTCGTAACGTTGATACGGCAAACCCCATTAGTACTAATTCGACAAACACAGGAAACAGTGATCAGCCTGTGGCCGCTTCAATTACAACAACTACGGATAATAACTTGCTAGTTGCTATAACGCATTACGTTTATGGTGGAAGTCACACGCCTCCCGCGAGCTATGATGAGCGAGTAGATAGAACAAATGGCTCCTTCTTGAGTCACTCCGTGGCAACTATATTGCAGCCTGCAAGTGGGGTAAGCGGCACAGCTTCATTTCAGCATTCTGATAATGGAGACCATTGGCGTACTGAACATATAGCTGTACAGCCACCGTAAATGAAATAATGGCACGCCCGGCAGGACTCGAACCTGCAACCCCCGGCTTAGAAGGCCGGTGCTCTATCCGGTTGAGCTACGGGCGCATAGGAAGTCATGTTTTAACCTTAATTATTCTTTCGGTGCAACATATTTAAAGTTATCGCTGTAGTTACGGGGGGTAACTATACGCTCATGCGCATTCGATAACGTGAAAGCCCATCCCTTTTCCTGCGCAAAGGCAATAGCTTCATCTTGAGTTTCAAACTTTAGCTGCACTTGGTTCAGGGTATCCTCAGAGCTGGTCCAGCCCATCAGCGCCTCTGGCTTGCGTGCAGAGTTTGTTTCATATTCCAATACCCACTTGGCAATCTTGCCACGGCCTGACTGCATAGTAGATTTGGACGGTCTGTAAATTCGTACTTTCATGGGCAATATCCTACCAACGGTAAATCTTGCGAGCAAGTGCGCTGAACACAAGTGCTAAAACTATAAACGGCAAAAAGTGGAAAATCATGTTATGGCCAATGCGATCAGACATACAGCTCATGCGGATAGCTGCCCAGGCCAGAGAGCCAGAAGACAGGACACACATAAAGCTCATCCAATAAGGTTTCGTAGTAGCTCCTTTTCTGACAAGGATTAGCAGCAGAACCATAGGAATAAAGCCCATCAGCAAGGTGTCGCTAAAGCAGTGATGCCAGTCTATCTTGGGGGTATCAAGCCCGTTGCAGATAATTGTACAGCCAATCAAGGTCGCAAAAGCAGCAAACAGCGCGGTCGGGATTGCCAAAAGCCATGGTCTCTCACCCATATCAGGCACGGAAAGCCATCCAGCTGCATAAGCCGATGTAAGGCCGATGCCTAATGTGAGAAGCATTTCATAAAGAAATAACGTCTCGCCCAACTTCTCACTGATATCCATACGAATACCAAGGAAATGCAGTACACCCGCCATATAAACAAGCGCTATTAGAACCCATGGCAGAACGCGTAAAGCAGGATGCGCCAGCTTATTAACAGGTGTTAAGTCGTCAGAAAGACTATCGATAAGGTTATCGATACCCTGCTCCTTCTTATCTGTCTTTTTCTTAGTCATGTTATTCAAGAATACCCTTCAATTTTACACTGGTGCGATGGGCCGATACTTTAACCGCTGACTCATTCATACCCATGGTATTGGCAACTTCTTTGGCTGTATAACCCTCCAGCTTGATCATTGTAAAAATGGCGCGCTGCTTCTCCGGAAGCTCGTTTAAAGAACTCTCTATATCCTTTAATTCGCCTGCATTGCTAGGATTAGTTACATGATCCGCAATAAATTCTGCATCATCGGTTGATGTTTGCTTGTGTTTGCGGTCTCCATAGTGCTTACGCAGAAAGTCCGTGCGCCTAAAGCTGATAATAGAAGTCAGCCAAGGTTTAAAAGGTCTGTCCGCGCTGTATGTATGCAAAGAACGGTGCACTGAAAGCAGTACTTCCTGTGTTACATCATCCACCCAATCCGGGTTAGCAAGCGAAGCGCGTAAAAAGTTTTGGATGTAAGGCAGTACGGAATGCAGAAGCTGATTATAAGAAGACTTATCACCTGACTGTGCTTTCGCCGCCAGATCCTGCCATTCTTTTTCTTCTGAAAATTGCATAGAAACCCCTGCCTCTGAGGAGACTGAAATGGTCGGAGTGGAGGGATTCGAACCCCCGGCCCTCTGCTCCCAAAGCAGATGCGCTACCAGGCTGCGCTACACTCCGACTAAGTCAGGCCATGTTTGTACATAAAAAATTCTCTCGTTGCAAGAGATTTAGAGAGAAATTATAGCGCATTATCGAATACATAATGGTGCACAACATCTCCGGGCTTAATCCCGAGTTTACGCGACATCCCACCATTCAATTCCAGCACGTTTAAAACGGGTCCGTTAGACGAAATAGATGTCTCGTCATGAGGAATAGCATTCTCATGAATATGATGAATTGTGCCATCCGCTTTTACAAAAAGCATATCCAGCGGAATAAGTGTATTCTTCATCCAGAAATGACGCTCTTTCTCCAGCGCAAATGAAAACAGCATACCCGCCATGTCCGGCATGTATTCACGGTTCATCAGGCCTTTAATAACTAATTGCGGCGTATCAGCAATTTCAACATAGAATGTATGTGTCGTTTTACCATTATCGCTCATAATTATAAGTGGCTCAGTGTAAGGCGCTGCAGGTAATGTCTGATCTTTTTCTTGCGCACAAGCAGCAGGAATAAAGAGCAACATCGTCATAAAAGCTAAAAGAATCTGTTTCATAACAAAAAATTACTCCTAAAGAAGAAGGCTGGCAACTAAAGCCCTGTAACAAAGTGCATAATATACTGATCAACACCATTTTGGTGCATATCATTATGGCCTGAGTTTTCTAGCGTCTTGATATGTTTTTCGGCTTTTGCGGCATCGAACAAACGTTGTCCCATTTCTGGCGGTACAAGTGTATCTTTGGCGCCGCGTACAATAAAAATAGGCGCTTGGATATCAGCAATTTTATCAATGCTTTCATAGCGGTCGCGCATCACTAAATTTAGCGGTAGCCAGAAATATGTACGCTTGGCGAGATCAATAAAGCTTGTATAGGGTGATTCAAGTATAACGCCCCGTACATCTTTATAATATTTAGATGCCAGCTCCACGCTGACGCCAGTGCCAAGAGATTCGCCATAGATGATGATATCGGATTGCTCGTAACCGTTCTCTAAAAGCCATGAAATAGCCGCGCGTCCATCAAGATACAGCCCCTGCTCTGTTGGTTTACCTTTGTTACCGGCATAACCGCGATATGCAGGCAGAAACGCGCCGTAGCCTGCATCAAGGAAACTGCGCACTTTTAAGGCACTAATGCCCATATGACTAGCATTACCATGGAATAGCACGATGATGGGTTTACCAGTTTCAGGTGCTTTGTACCAAGCAGCTAGTTCAAGCCCATCTTCTGTATTAAATGATACAACATCCATATCCTGCGCGTTAAATACGGCACGGCTCTGCATAACTTTCGAAGGAAAATACATAAAAGTCCTTTGGATAAGAAATAAAGAGGTGCAAACGGCAACATAAACAACAGCAGCCCAGAAAAGAAATTCTAACACTTTGTTTTTAACCTTCTTGGCCATTACGTTTCCAAACCTGCCCTGTACATTCTGGCGTAGAGCTTATTCACCTTCATAAGCTCTTCATGGTTGCCCTGCTCGGCAATCTTACCCTGATCCAGAACGATAATCTGATCTGCTCCTTGAACTGTTGAGAGCCTATGCGCAATGACCAGAACCGTACGTCCTTTTTGTAATTCAGCAAGCGAGCTTTGGATAGCTTTCTCGGATTCGTTATCGAGCGCTGACGTGGCCTCATCCAGTAAAAGAATAGGCGCATTGCGCAAGATGGCTCGTGCAATGGCAATACGTTGGCGCTGACCACCTGATAGCTTTGTGCCATGCTCACCAAGAATTGTGTCATAGCCTTGAGGCATATCATTTATGAAGTCGTGAGCCGCTGCGGCTTTGGCTGCAAGTATGATCTCCTGCTCACTAGCATCAGGCTTGCCGTAAGCAATATTAGCCCGCGCAGTGTCATCAAAAATTGTGACATCTTGCGATACAAGGGCGATGTGCTTGCGCAGGCTTTCAAGTGTGAAGTCACGCAGGTTTTTACCATCAATAGTTATTTGTCCGGAAACAGGATCATAGAAACGGGGCACCATATTCAGCGCGGTTGTTTTGCCGCTACCAGACGCGCCCACCAAGGCTGTCACTTTCCCCGCAGGCAAATCAAACGACACATCATCAAGCGCATTGCGCTCATCATCGCTATAACCAAAAACAACATTTTCAAATGTAATACTGGGGTTCTCTGAATGAAGTAGCACTGCCCCATCGACGTCTTTGATCTCAGGCGTTCTATCGAGCATATCCAGAATACGCTCGCCCGCGCCAAGCCCCATTTGCATGGAGTTGTTAAGCTTGGCAAGCTTCTTCAGAGGCTCATAAGACAGTGAAAACGCAGCAATGAAAGACATTAGCTCACCGGCTGTCAGTGTTTCATTGATAACCTGAGAGCCACCATAAATGACCAATCCCATAATGGCAAAACCGATCAAGGTTTCGTTAAACGGAGTTGAAAGTGTACCAACGCGCACGCCCTTCAGCATCAGCTTTCGCACACGCTCAATAACGACGCCGGAGCGGTCGCGCTCAAAATCTTCCATGCCGTAGGCTTTAACTTGACGAATGCCTTGGAAAATTTGGGAAAGCGTATCTGCAAGATCGCCAACTTCTGCTTGAATACTCTTAGATAGCTTGCGCAAGCGTTTCCCTAGATAGCCTACGAACAGAGCGGCAGGCATAAATACGCCCAAGGCAAAACAAGCTAACTGCCAATCCTGATAAAACATCAGGGCAACCAGCAAAATAAGTGTAAGTAAGCTCTTGCCAATGCCGGTTATACCTTCGGCAACAGTATTACGAACCATATTCACGTCATTGATGACGCGACTCAGTAACTGTCCGCTTGGGTATTCCTGAAAGAATTTAATGTCGAGGCGCAGGAAATGCCCGAAAAGATCACGTTGGATGTCGGATACAATCTGCAGCCCGATTTTGTTCATCAACACAGTATGGATATAGGTAGAAATACCGTTGAGAATGAATACGCCAGCAACTGCCAGCGCCATAGGTATCACAAGGCTCTCTTTTTTTGCGACTAGCACATTATCTAGTACAGGCTCTATAAGCTTTGCAAAGCCTGCCGTCATAGCGGCTGCAATTAACATGAAGAATAGCGCAACAAAAAGCGTTTTGTAGTAAGGCATTAAATACTTGCCTGTTAGCCGCTTAAGGAGTGCCCAAGTCGAGGTATTCATAGCGGGTAAAGCTGTTAAGTCGTTTTTTTGCATAGGTTTTTTGTGCTATTCTTAATATGAAGCGTTCTTTATAGCACAAGAGTAATCATGGCAAAACAAAACAGTAAGACTAAGAAATCAGTCAAATCATCAAAAACACATTTTGTCCCTCCGATAGGCTTGGCATTAGGTAGTGGCATGGCACGAGGCTTTGCGCATATTGGCGTTTTGAAAGGTTTGGAAAAGCACGGAATTGAACCCACAATCGTTTGTGGCACCTCAATTGGTGCTGTTGTTGGAGGTACCTACCTTGCAGGTAAGCTTGATATTCTAGAAGATTGGGCACTTAACCTGAACCGCCGCCGTGTTTTCTCTTACATGGATTTTCGCGCACGCAGCGCAAGCTTGATTGGCGGTAAGAAGCTGGACAAACTGCTTCGCGAGCACTTCTCTGATATGATGATCGAAGACTTGCCGCATCCGTTCGTCGCTATTGCTGCCGATATTGTTACAGGCCATGAAGTTTGGCTCCGTAAAGGTGAACTGGTTTCTGCCATTAAAGCTTCATTTGCCCTGCCGGGTGTATTTCCTACGGTTGATTACAACCACCGCTCGCTTATTGATGGCGCATTGGTAAACCCTGTACCTGTATCCGCGTGTTTAGCGCTCGGCTCGCGCGTTACAATTGCTGTAGATTTGAACGCAGACTTGATCGGTAAAGCCGCAAAACCTGGGCAGTCCTACCAGACAGTTGCCGGATTCGATATTTTTGATGACGCTCAAGTTTCTAAGACAGACCAAAAAAGATTTGCGACAGGACTAGGTAAGCGCTTGTTTGGACGTGATGTTAACCACCCTAGTCTCTTCGGTGTAATGGTTTCATCACTTAATATTATTCAGGATCGCCTGACGCGATCACGCTTGGCAGGTGACCCGCCTGACGTGCATATCAAGCCACGGATTGGTCACATAGGCCTGCTGGAGTTCGAAAAAGCGGAAGAAATGATCAAAGAAGGTGAAGCTGCCGTGGAGCGCGCACTGCCTGAATTGCAAGCGGCCATGGAAGTGCTGCTCCCGCGCATTCAAAAAGACGAATATATCGAAGAGAAAGAAAAGAAGAAGTAAGCGTCCCTTAGCCGGCACGCTTCTTATGCTTGCGGTCAGGCAGAGCCTTACCCCACTTCATCTTATCAACTAGATAGGTTGGACGAATATTGTGGTACTGCAGCACCAGAATATTCAAGGCACGATCAACTTCGTAAGGTGTAGAACAGCCTTTGAATGACCCGTAATGGATACCATTCTTAACCATACAAGTATCAATCTCGACGCCTGCCGCACCAATAATATCATGCGCCATAGTATCTCCGACCATAACTGTCTGGCCGGGATATATATCCTGTTTCTGTAAACGCTGAATACAATGTTGAAAGATAGGCTTGTGTGGTTTGCCGATATAATGAACAACACCACCAAAATCTTGGTAACGGCGTGCAATCATGCCAGGGCCAAATGTGTGGTTGTTACCAATGAGAATACGACTATCGGGGTTAGCACATACAGCTTTGATTTGCTTGCGAATAGCCTTCTTCAATAGAGGCTCATAATAATCTACAAGTGTTTTCTCTGGCGCTTCAGAACCACTGATCAAAAGAAAATCAGCGTCTTCAACCTGGTCGACCAGCTCGATGTTATCAAGGCCGTCAATAATAGAAGTATCGCCGCCACGACTCATAAGGAAGCAGCGCTCACCAAGGTTCTTAAAAACACCCTCGTCTTGGTTCTTCAAACCCTGCCAAGTCATTTCACCCGATGTAATGATTTCGTCATACATTGTCGGGCCAATACCCAGCTTTTTCATGCGCTCCTTATTATCGTCAGCGCGCTTGCCAGAATTAGACAGGATAATGATGTATTTCTTCCGCTGCTTAAGCTCTTTTAGACAGTCTAGAACGCCGTCATACACTTTCTCACCGTTATGGAGAACGCCCCACTGATCGATAATAAATGCATTATAGCTGTCTGAAATATCAGAGATGCCTTGACAGAATTTAGTTTTAGACATGTGCGGATAACCCCTTGAATCTATTGCTATCGTCTAGGATAGACGAAAAGTGTCAACAAAAGATTATCACCTGATATAATATTTAAATCAACAGCTTAGGCTGCTTTTTTCTGTAAACTCTCCGCAATTGAGTCCTTGCCCGAGATCTTACACAGCAGTTCATACAGGCGCCCAATGTCACTTGTTATGAATGTTGCGCCCAGCAAATCACCATGGTCATTGGCGACGGCCTGCTCATAGACTTCTTCGTACTGGCGAACATATCTTTGAACATAGCTGCGGAATTCCGTATCGCTAGAGAATTTATCGCGCAGCTTATCCATAGGCATTTCTTCACCCAGAGACGCAAGACGCTGTGTAAAGGCAGAAATATCGCCTTTTTGGTATGACTTCCAGACCTTCTCAGAAATCTCGCCATCCTTAACGCGCGTAATGTCGACGGACAGAGAGTGCAAGCTTTCAATGATAAACTTGGCAGATGACATGAACGCGTTACGTTGCGCACGCCACTCTTCCTTGCGGATTTTCTCTGTGTGGTAAGCCGCATCCTGTACAGCCTTAAACAGAGCATTAGATTGTTTGCTAAAGGCCTGTGTTGCTTCGTCAGCAGCTTTAATAGCCGCAGAGGAAACTGTAACCAGGCGTTCAGACTCTTCAGACAGGCCACTGCGTGATTTTTCAATACCGCTCGCTGTCTCTCTCGCCGCTTCACGGATTTCATCCAGACGATCTTCAAGGCTTACGAGAGACTTGCTGATATCTTCGGCTGACTCACGTGATGCTTCAGCCACAATATTGGATTGCTTCTTAAGCTCGGCTGTATAGTTCTGGTTAACACGAAGAGCTGCGTTCATTTGCTCATTAACTTCGCGTGCCTTCATTTCGAAGCTATCACCACTCTTACGCAGTTCAAACAATGTCTCTTTAGAAGCATTCAGTAGGTGATCCGCATCTTGCTTCAGCTTGAGCATCATCTCATCAGTCATCGTAACGACTTTAGCTGCCGCAATGTTAAGCGTATCGCCCTCCTCGCGAGCTTTCTCACCAACGAGACCAAATCTTGCAACCGCGTGCTCGGTGACATCGTCAATGTGCTGAACAGACTTACCGAGGTCTTCACCAACATCCGCAATACGTGTAATTGCCTGACCAACAGATTCAGACAGCTCGTGGAACTGCTCGTTGATAACTTGCTGAATGTTCTCAATTTTTAGCAAAGCCTGGTCAGTAACCAAGTGAATTTCCGATGACTGATCACGCAATGAATCTTCAATGTCTGCCATGCGCTCGCTAGCTGATGTAGCTGCACGCTCAATATCCAGAACGCGTGCCTGCATATCCTCGCTGGAGTTCTTGAGGATGATAGCAGCTTTATCGGCACCTTCACTAAGTGACTCCAGACGATCATCAAATATAATGCCAACCTCGCGTAGACGCTTAAGGTTGCTTTCAGTGCTTTCATTAAAGCCTTCATGCAACGCTTCGAACTTAGCCTGAACCTCAGTCGCTGTATCCATTGCGCCGCTAAAGATAGGTTCAAACCCGCCAGCTGTTTCTTCTAAGCTCTCCATAACATTGCGGATGGCACCAGTTGCCTTCTCGGAACGCATATCAATAACCTCAGAAGAGTTCTCAATACGCTCACTCAATCGTACCATTTCTTCAATTAGATCTTTTGTGGAGGCTTCAATCTCGTTGCAACGACCGCCAATCTGGCCTTCCAGTCGCGCCACATCGTCGACGGCATTATCAGAAAGCGCAGTTAGAACCTTAGCTTGCTTCTCAAGAGCATGCTGCACGTCATCAATCTTCTTCAGTGACTCAACAACAGATTGGTCAAGTTCAGTCTTCTTCTCGCCCATTTGCTCGTTAATTGTACGGGCATGACCGGCGATCTGGCCTGACAGAGATGAAATCTCCTGAGCTTGTGTACGCAGAATGTTACGAATGTCAGTGGCTGTTTCATGAGCCTTATCACTGGCATCACGTAGATCAGACACACGGCGGCCAAGAGTTTCTTCAATCTGTGCATGACGGTTATCTGCCTCGGCAATAGCGCTCTTCATTTCACGCAGAGGCATAGACAATGCTTTTTCAACATTCTCGATGCGCTCCATAATGCTGGCAGTTGTAACTTTAATCTTCTCTGACTGAACATCGACAGCTTCGGAAAGTTTTTCAACTTGTTCATCAGACAAACTAGCCGCTTGTTCAATCTGCTCACGGCTTTTGGACATAAGGTCCAGAATTTCTTTAATGTGGTTCAAGTTACCTTCGCCCGCTTCACCAAGCTCTTCGATGTGATTGCGCGTAGACACAATCATTTCATCAGCTTGCTCGCGTGCAGACTGGGTAGTTTTCTCTAAAGACTCGATTGAACGGCGCACCGCAGCACTAATAGATTCAGCACCCGCAAGCGCAACAGACATAGCTTCAGAAAGTTTGTTTCCTGCAGAAACACCTGCTTCTTCAATTTGCTCGGCTTCTTTCGTTATGCTGCTAACAGTTTCGCGCAATTTAGATGTCTGACTATCCAGACGCTCTTCAAGATCTTCGGTGCGTGTAACCATGTAGTCAGCTGCATCATGCAGACCGGAAAGGCTGGCATTGATTGTATCAGCAATACGATCTGCCTGACCTGCAACATCGTCAGCTGCCTTATCAAGTGCTTCGCGGTGCTCTTGAATTTGGTGCGTGGATTTAGACATTGCCTCAAGCGTGTTAGAAGCCACATCTTCAAGGCTACCAATCTGGCGTTCAATTGTGTCAGCAAGGCGTGTTGTCTCATCTGAAACATGATCGGCAGCCTTTGATAGACCTTGCGTATGAACATCAAAGTCGCTGCTAAGGTCTTGTAAACGCTTGGCAACTGCATCAACAGCTTCGTTCATGCTTTCATAACTGGAGCTCAAATGCTCCTCAATTGACTTTGTTTTGCTCTGTACTTCAGTCGCAGCATCCAGAAGCTTGTCTGTACCGCGACCCATTGCCTTCTCCATTTCGGCAGAACGCTCTAATACATGAAGTGTCGCTTCATCCCAGGCATCAGCGCCTGCTTGCGTCTTTTCGTCAATATTTGCTGTACGAGATTCAATTTCTTCCGTCAAAACAACCAGCTTTTGGGCGCGGTCATGCAAAGAATCTGCAAGGCGATCAATATGGAATTCGGTCTTTTTAGAGATGCCCACAAAGTCACGAACCTCAGAGCGCAAACCCTGACGAGCGCGCGAGATTGCTTTGATAACAGATTTAGAAGACGTAGAAAGTTCAGCCGCCTGACGAACCAGACGCTCGATATCTTTACTCACGCGCTCTGCACGTTCTTCTGACGGGAAAATAATTGACTGCAACTCATGGCGGAGCGCATTTGCATACTGCTCAATATCATTCGTGCGCTGCATCTGGCCAATTACAAACCATAGTAAGGCAACAGGCGCCAGGATACCGGCAATTAGGCCGCCCAGTTGTTGAGGTGCCATAGCGGCTAGTTCCCCTAGGCTCATATTGCCAGCAACATAAACAGCGGCATAAAGCAGCCACAAGCCTGTAATAATTGTAGCCATACGGCCCATAATCTTTGAGGCCGCAGGACGAACAACGCCCAATTTATTCTCGGGCTTCAGCATCAGAACAGCTTCTTCCTCCTCTGCTTCAACCTCGATACCGGCTTCTTCGGCCTTGCGGGCGGAAATATTCAGGCTCTGTAGCTTAGGATTATCGTTGTCGATCTCAGTCTCTGTATCAGCAGAAATACGCAGGCTTTTGAGAAGCGACTTATCGCGCAGGCCATCAAGCTTTTGTGCGCTCACTTCAGGAATACGTGATTTGCTTTGCAAACCTTTTTTAGCTTCTGGCGTAGTTGTAGATGTGTCCTCGGCTGTGTTCTCACGGCCTTCATTATTCTGTTTTTCTACAGATGATGTCATATCGTTGCTCCCCGCACGAAAAAATTACGCTGATGTCGAAAGAGGCTCATATAAATGGAAATCAAAAGCGCTGTCCAGTGCTTAAAAATGGCAAAAACACAGCGAGTCGCGGCAAAGTGGCGCGCAAGGCGAATCACACTAAAAAACAGAAATGCATTCAAAGCTGTGGATGAATGTGGATAACTTTCGTCATCCACACAAATAAGCCCGAATTATTTAGATTCTTTAAGGGTTTGCAGATATTCCTTCAAATCACGCTTTACTTCTGGTGCCAGAATATAAAGCCCAATAATATTAGGAATGGCTAATGATAAAATCATGGCATCCGAAAACCTGATGACATTCTTAAGATCCGCAGCTGCACCGATCACAACGAATGCACAAAAGATCAATTTGAACAGCAATGCTACGATTGGTTTCTCGCCAACAAGAAACGCTAAACTCTTCTCACCATAGTAATACCAAGTGATCAGCGTTGAATAAGCAAACAAGAAGACGCACATGGCTAGCACATAAGGGAACCATGACACGCTAGCGCCCATAGCAGCAGAGGTCAGCTCGACGCCATCAATGCCGGTGCTATCCTTATAAACACCAGAGATAACAATGATTAAGGCGGTGAACATACAGATGACAACAGTGTCAACAAATGACCCCATCATGCCGGCAATACCCTGCTTCGCAGGAATATTTGTTTGTGCGGTTGCGTGAACAATTGCCGATGAACCCAAGCCAGCTTCGTTAGAAAATGAAGCACGTTGAACCCCTACAAGAATTGCGCCTACCAGACCGCCAACCCCTGCTTCCATAGAAAAGGCGCTAGATACAATCGTGATAAAAGCGGCAGGGACTTCGGCTATATTCATCAGCATAATTACGCATCCTGCCAGAAGGTATATAGCGGCCATAAGTGGCACAATCGCAGATGCCGCACGGGCAATAGACTTAATACCACCAATAATGACTAAGCCCACAAGAACAGCTAGACCCAGTCCAAACAGCCAGCCTTTATCAGCAAGCCAACTAGTGTCACCACCAGTCACATTAACAAGCTGTGCGTAGGCTTGGTTTGCCTGAAACATGTTACCGCCACCAATAGCGCCGCCAATACACGCAATCGCAAATATACCAGCTAGAATGCCACCAAGATAAGGAATGCCACGATTGTTAATAGCATCGCGCAGATAGTACATAGGACCACCAGAAATCTGCTCTTTATGTGACGGATCATTGTGATGACGATACTTAACGCCCAATGTCACCTCGATAAACTTTGTGGACATGCTGAACATACCCATTATGGCCATCCAGAATGCAGCCCCGGGACCACCAATTGTAATGGCAACAGCTACACCAGCAATATTACCAAGCCCAACCGTCCCAGATAACGAAGTTGCTAGTGCTTGGAACGAGCTTATTTGTCCATCTGCCTCCGGCTCGGGAAGTCTGTTAAAGGCAACAGCAACGGAATGCTTGAAGTAACGAAGGTTGATAAATCCGAAATAGAATGTGAAGAAGATAGATGCTGTCGCAAGCCATGCCAGAATAAGCGGCATCATAACAGGGTCGCCATTCGCGTTTGTAAGCCCGCCGAGGCTGACTTCATGAAAAACGATTTTCTCTGCGATATCGGCCATTTTTTCAAATGTGCCGTTAATGGCTGCATCAATGCTCACGGTGTAACTCCCTTACCTTGTTTAATAGGCAAGGATAGAACTGCCGTCTGATGACCTCAATAGATTAAAGATTATTGTTCACAGATCGGTTGTGATACAGGGTGTGACGGGTAAATCGTAGAAGCCCATGTTGCCAGCGTGCCGCGA
Organism: Micavibrio sp.; assembly: GCA_012960155.1. Classification (GTDB taxonomy): domain Bacteria; phylum Pseudomonadota; class Alphaproteobacteria; order Micavibrionales; family Micavibrionaceae; genus UM-FILTER-47-13. The sequence goes on from DUBU01000039.1 coordinate 193,433, forward strand.
TCCATAGAGGCCGCCTGGAAGATACGCCCAGCATAGCTGTTACAAAAACGGTCAGGCTTCATGCGCACGGCACTATCGGAAATCTTATTGGCAAGCTGTGTACGTAAAGTATTTAACTTAGCTTCTGGATCAGATATGCCCTGACGCTTATAGTAATCCATCATCGTTGCTTCGTAGCCTGAAAACAGATCACTGTGCTCATTAGTAAACTTACGGTATTCCAGATAAAGATTTGTACCGTCTTTGAACTTCATAGCCTGACAGTTAAGGCCTATAACCATTAACTCACTGTGAATACGTAACCCCTGCTCGGCTGCCGCCTCTTCAGGTGTATAACATTTAGACGCCGCAACTGCACTACCGGCAGATACTAGACACACATAGGCAGCCAGAGCTGCTGTTTTCAAAAAATACCGCATAATCCCCCTATAACAAAAATTTTACGCAGATGCACAGTAATTCTTGCGTGCGAAACCGAAAATATGGTTTATAACCACCTATCATGATGAATGCGCAGGAAAAAAAATTATACATTAAGACATGGGGCTGTCAGATGAACGTCTATGACAGTAACCGCATGGCTGATGTGCTGGCACCACTAGGTTACAAACCGGTCGAAGCACCGGAAGATGCCGACATGGTAATTCTGAATACATGCCATATCCGTGAAAAAGCAACGGATAAGGTTTTTTCTGAACTTGGGCGTCTGCGCAAACATCAAGAAGACAAGAAAGCCAAAGGTGGCAAAATGCTTATGGCCGTTGCAGGCTGTGTAGCGCAAGCTGAAGGCGACTTCATTATGGAGCGCGCCCCTTATGTAGACATGGTATTTGGCCCGCAGACATATCATGAACTTCCACAAATGGTTATGAAAGCCACAGGTCAGCGTGTTGTTAACACAGAGATGCCTACCGAGGCTAAATTCGACCAGCTTCCGGAAGAGAATAAGAACCAAGGCGTAACCGCATTTCTTGCCATACAAGAAGGCTGTGACAAATTCTGTACATATTGTGTTGTGCCGTATACACGCGGTGCGGAATTCTCCCGCAATTATGAAGGTATTCGTGACGAAGCAAAGAAGCTGATTGAGGCTGGTGCCCGCGAAATTACCCTCCTCGGTCAGAACGTTAATGGCTGGCACGGTAAAGACCTTAAAGGCCGCACGATAGGTCTAGGGGATTTGATCGCTGGTTTGGCCGATGATGTTGATGGGCTAGAACGCATCCGTTACACAACGTCACACCCGAATGACATGAAGCAAGACCTGATCGACGCGCACAAAGATATTCCCAAACTTATGCCGTTCCTGCACTTGCCCGTTCAAGCAGGCTCAAACAAAATTTTAAAGGCGATGAACCGCTCTCACACAGTTGAGTCATATGTTGATATCGTCAACGAAGTTAAAAAGGCGCGCCCTGATATTGCGATGTCTTCAGACTTCATTGTTGGCTTCCCTGGCGAAACAGAAGAAGACTTTGAAGAGACACTGAAAGTCGTAAAAGAAGTGACCTACGCCTTTGCGTACTCTTTTATCTTCAGCCAACGTCCAGGCACACCTGCGGCGAATATGGGTATGCAAATCCATAAGGCTGTTAAATCAGAACGTATTCAACGCCTGCAAGCCTTGCTGAATGAACAGCAGCTTGACTTCAACAAAGCGCAAATCGGCAAGACTATGCCCGTTTTATTTGATCGCAAAGGATCAAAGAACGGACAGCTTCATGGCCGCACCCCTTATAACCAAGCAATTCACGCTGAAGGTAATGAGCGTCTACGTGGACAAGTGGTAGAACTCGAGGTAACAGAGGCACGCGCTAACTCCCTAGAAGGAAAAGTTGCAATTATATGAAAATAGGTTTATAAATCCGCAATTACGTAAACTACGGATCTCAAACCTATAGATTAAGGGTAGCAACTTATGACTGAACTCGCACAAGGTGAATTTATTGTAGAAACCTCTAATGGCAAGGTCTCCGAACCTGTGCAGCTTGGCTCTCTCAGCCGTAGCAAAATAAAAGCCCTTGAAAGTGCATGTAAGGTCACAATTAAAACGGAAGGCCAGAAAATTACTCTGAAACCTTCTGAAAGTGCCAAAGA
>DUBU01000039.1:195572-233650 GCA_012960155.1 Micavibrio sp.
ATCGCCTTTCAAACTCTGACGGAATATATGAAGAATAAGGGCCCTCAGGATATTACAGCAAAACAGTTGCGCGAGCACGTAGCTTCTCTTAAGCCTAAAAAAGAAGTCAAAAAGCCTGAACCCAAAAAGACAGCAGCGCGCACCACATCAAATGTTGCCGTAAACCGTACAGAAGAACGTAACATCACAACAATTGAACACACGGCTTTTGATCGTTTGCTTACAGTTCTAAGCGAGCGCAATCGTGCATCTATTCTAAATATTTTTGAAGAAGATGCCCGCATAGGCCTAAGTGTAGAAATGCTTGAAGATACCAGAGGTAACACGAAGGGGCTTAAAGCCAAGGTTCCTGTATTGCCAAACGGTGCTAGTGGTGATGGACGACTAGAACTAGTGCGCTCTGTTTTGAAACGCGCCTGTAATGACCTTGCTAAAGGCCAGCGTGGACTGACAAAGGCTCAAATGAAGGGCTACATTGATGCTGAAATTTCCGATCGCCAAGAAGCTGAAGCCACACAAGCCAGCTTGATTAAACGTGGGCGCGAAGCACTAAGCTTTAAAGTTAATGTCCCTATCAAGGCGTTAAATGGTAAATCCGTACAAGATTTTGCTGAATACATGGTTGGTAAAAACCGCCGCAACGCTTTTGTAGCATTTGGCGAAAATCCTGATATTAACTTTGAGATCCGCATCGTCGGTGAAAAAGAGACACCGTGCCATTTCGAGATTATATTTGATAAGCGTAATGGCGAAATTGATATGAACGATATCACCCTCGCCCAGTTCCTGCTCGCAAAACTACGTATGCAGCATGACAATGGTCGCAACATCAACAAAGACTTTGTCCGTGAATTCCTTGAAGTTACGTTCGATGAATTGAAAATGCAGTACACGGACAAAAAACCAGGTGACAAAATATCCCTTATTTTTGCATCTATGGCCGCACAGGAAAGATTGTCACTTTCTTATAAAAAGCCCGAGGGGAAAAAAGATGACGATGTTGAAGCTGATGATGAAGTAACAGTTGAAAGCAAACCTGAAACAGGTAAGTCCCTGACTAGCACACTTAACATTGCCAGCGCGGTACACGCTTCAAGCGGCAACTTCAAACCTGCTGTCCACTTTGAACTTGCTCCATGGAAGGAAGATGAAAATGGCCTGTATATTGAAGAAAACGATGCCATGGGCGTTCCGCAGAAACGCTACCCGACAGCAAACCAGATGAAATACATCGAAGCACTGCGCAGCGGTGATGTGCGTACAATCCTGCTACATGGTGAAACAGGTTCAGGTAAAACATACTGGGCAACACGTGTAGGTTTGGAGATGCTGCAGCAAGGTGTTTACAAACAGTTCCTATATGAACGTGCCACAGCAGTGGTTGGTACGCGTCAGTACAACCCGTACCGCAAAGGCGGTGATACAGGTATTTTCTCGGCCGTACTGGAAGATGAAATTGCAAAGCACTTAGGCATGGGTAACGTTGATAAAGGCTATGAATTGTTTCACAATCTTAGCAATGTAGGAATGATCAAACGTTACGAACAAATGTATCGCCGTGGTGATAACCTTGATGGCGCATTCTTGCTTGCTGACGAAGTTCAGCAAAAAGACGACGAAGAAGTATTCCACTTAACAACACGCCCTAAAGATACTGCGAAAGTTGTTATGGTTGGTGACCATAAACGTCAGAACGACCTTGGTGAGTTGTCTGGTTTTGCCCGAGCATTCAATATGTTCAGTAACCCGGAGGTTACAAAAGAAGCCATTAAGCGCCTACGCAAAATGGGTGTTGAGATTGAATCTAAGGCTGTGACAACTATTCGTTTCGGCATTGAAGATATCCGCCGCTCACCATATACAGCCTATGTAACAATGGTAAACGACGTATATGACGAGATGTTTGGCGCCTCACAAAAGCCTGAAGGCAAAGACCATGTTGTAAAGCAAGGTCACCCGGCAGACCGCTATACAAATCCACCAAAAGTATAAATGAAAAATTTCGGTAAAAATTGCTTGAAACCCCAAAATTTGAGATAATATAAGTATCTGAAACAAAGGGGTTTTAAGATAAGTAGCAAACCTGAACATCGCACTATAGTTTTTGAGGACAATCGCCTTGTCCCAAGCCTTTACGGCGAACAAAATCAAAATCTTCGTAAAATTGAAGAGGCACTGGACGTAGAGATCAGTAGCCGTGGTAATGAATTGCTTATTTCCGGACAGGAAAATGCAAAACACCAGGCTGCGCAAATTCTTGAGGCTTTGTGGCATAAATTACAGCAAGGCCAAGAGGTGGACGCCCAGACCGTCGATTCAGCCATTCGTTTTTTACAGAATAGGAACACAGACACCTTGCACCCAGATGAGAATGGTGGCCTGCATAATTTCACCGAAACGCAGGTACAGATCAAAACCAAGAAAAAGAAAATCCAGCCGCGCTCCCCACTTCAAGCAGGATATATAAAGGCTATGCACGATAATAATCTCGTGTTTGGTATCGGGCCTGCAGGTACAGGTAAAACATATCTTGCCGTAGCTATGGCCGTTCAAATGCTGGAAGAAGGCCGTATTGAGCGTATCCTTCTAACGCGCCCTGCTGTGGAAGCCGGTGAAAGACTTGGCTTCTTGCCTGGTGAAATGAAGGAAAAAATGGACCCTTATATGCGCCCACTTTATGACGCTCTTCATGACACTATGGCCGTCGAAAAAGTGCAGAAAATGATGGCAACAGAAGAGATCGAGATTGCTCCCCTCGCTTTTATGCGCGGCCGAACACTCAGTAATTCATTCATCATTCTGGACGAAGCGCAAAACACGACAGAGCAGCAAATGCTCATGTTCCTGACCCGTATGGGCGAACGCTCACACATGGTAGTTACAGGCGACCCTAGCCAGATTGACTTGCCATCCAATGTAAACTCGGGCCTCGTTCAGGCCGAGCGTATTTTGCGTAATGAATCAGAGATGTCTTTCATACACTTCACGTCTAAGGATGTTGTACGCCATAGGCTGGTTACTAAAATTATCAATGCCTATGACAGGCACAAAGCGCACAAGGCTACGCCCGAAGAGTAACCCATGGATATCGACATTACGATTAAAGATGAACGCTGGCAAAGCTGCGGTTTCGATGTGAATACCGCACTTAATCTTGTCGCAGGCCATATATACAATATAATTGAAATTCCTGAATATGCCACAGAGATGAGCGTAGTGCTTTGTGACGACGCATTCATACAACGGCTAAATAAAGAATACAGAGGCAAGGATAAGGCTACCAACGTGTTATCATTTCCTCAGCTTGCTGATGGCGTTATGGACCCCTCTTCGCCTGACATGGCCATGGAGAGTAGCTTAGGTGATATAATTGTCAGCTATGACACCATAGCCTATGAAGCAGAAGATCAGGAAAAGACATTAGAAGATCACTTCAAACATATGTGCGTGCACGGTATGCTGCACTTGCTAGGTTATGATCATATTGATAATGATGAGGCTGAAGAAATGGAAAGCCTTGAGGTGGAAATTTTATCCTTGATGGGTATTAAAAATCCCTATTCAGAAACAGAAATTATGGCATAATGGAAAACAGGAAATGTACAGAATGAACGATACAAGACACGAAACTGACGAGCCTCCAAGTACGGCCGCCCCCGTTGCATTAAGAGAAAATGCAAACGGTGGCAAAAACGGAAACAGCCATAACGGCAAAGCGGCCGATAACGGCGGCCTATTCAAAATTTTTAAGACCATGTTTAAAAGTAAAAACGACACTTCGCTGCGCGAAGCTATTGAAGAATATATCGAAGAGCAGGATTCACAATCCGATATTAACGAGAGTGTTGAATCCATCCATGAAAAGCATCTGCTTTCAAATATTCTGCGCTTACGCGATCTGAAAGTCGTAGATGTTATGATCCCGCGCGCTGATATTATTGCGATCGACATTAACACTACCAAAAAAGACCTGCTGACGATGCTGTCCGAAAAACAACACAGCCGTCTGCCTGTTTACCGCGACTCGCTGGATGATGTTGTTGGCACCATCCACATCAAAGATATCCTGCAGTGCCTTGCAGAAGGCCGTAAGTTCAATATCGCTGAAATGGTTCGTGATGTTCCTATTGTTTCACCTTCTATGGCTGTACTTGACCTGATCCTGATGATGCGTCAAATGCGCAAACATATGGCTCTAGTTGTCGACGAATTTGGCGGTATTGATGGTTTGATTGCTATTGGCGACGTTATAGAAGAAATCGTCGGTGAAATTGACGATGAGTACGACGAAGAAAACGAGCCTGAAATTGTTGAATGCAAAGACGGTTCAATCCTGATCGACGCACGCTATGATATTGAAGACTTCGAAGAAAAATACGGAGAGCTTCTGACGGAAGAAGAGCGCGAAGATGTCGACACATTAGGCGGACTTGTTTCTTCTATTGCAGGGCGTGTGCCCGTACGGGGCGAGATCATCTCTCACGAAGACTCAGGAACAGTTTTTGAGATTATGGACGCCGATCCAAGACGTGTAAATCGCCTGCGTATCAAAAATATTCCCTTGTCAGACTAAGCTGTCGGCGCTAAAGCCTTAGCCATGAGTATTTACAAATTCAAGCACCCTGCTTTGTGCTTTATTGCCGGCTGGTTATCTTTATTAGCTATGCCCCCTTGGGGGCTATGGCCTGCAATGTTCATAGGCCTTAGCGGCTTCTACCTGCTTCTGAATAAAGCTGAAACTAAAAAGCAAGCCTTTGCATATGGCTGGTTATTCGCTATGGGATATTTTTTGCCAGGGCTGGCTTGGATTGGAAACGCGCTTCTGGTGGAGGGGAATGATTTCAAATGGGTTTGGCCACTGGCGATACTTGGATTACCCATTCTCTTATCACTCTTTTATGGGCTGTCATCTGTCATATATTTTATATTACACGGCGAACGGCTAAAATGGCTGCTTTTTGTTGCAATACTATCCTTAACGGAATGGACACGCGGCCACATATTAACAGGGTTCCCGTGGAATCTTTTTGGCTACGCTTGGACTGATATAAACACAATCATGCAGACGGCCTCGATTGGAGGCATATACTTTTTATCATGTCTTACGATTATATGGGCGGCCTTCCCTGGGTTATTATTTGATAGAAGCACACCAAAAAAAATAAAGTTTTCAGTTTCTTTATTGATCATATTTACTGTCGTCTCCTGCCTAACATACGGTTTTATACGACTTCAAAAGCACGCCACAATATTTGATGATCAAATATATGTGAGGATCGTACAGCCAAATATCTCGCAAGCAGACAAGTGGGACCCGAATAAGCTTTCAGAAAATTTGCGCACATTGATCTCACTGTCAGCTGATAAGAACAATAAGTCTCCGGTAACTATTATCGTTTGGCCTGAAACCGCCATTAGTAGCAGTGCGCTAAAAGCAGAATCTGTACAAAACGCTTTAAAAGAAACGCTGGCTTCATATGAATACGATGTATTTTTAACAGCAGGCATGCTGAATAGTTATCCTGAAGAGCAACAATACTTTAACAGTATGGTCACATTGGACCGCACTTTAAGAGAAATCTCGCGCTTTGATAAAACGCATTTAGTACCGTTTGGGGAGTACATTCCTTTTAAAGACTTAATTCCTTTTAAGCCTTTCGCTTTTTATAGTGGCTTTACTGCTGGCGAAGGGTCAAAGCCAACACAAATAACAGAGACGTTTTACTACAATCCCCTCATCTGCTACGAAATTCTGTTTCCGTCGGAGATGATAACGGCCACAAATTTGACAAAATCTTCGGCGATAATAAATGCTACTAATGATGCTTGGTATGGTGATAGTAGCGGGCCCAGACAGCATTTTGCAATGGCGCAGTATCGTGCGATTGAAAGAGGGCTACCGGTTATAAGAGTTGCCAACACAGGCATATCAGGTGTGATTGACCCTCTTGGTCGTGTAATAAATCAAATACCGCTAATGCAGCAAAGTGCAGTTACGGCCCCTCTTCCACATTCTTTGACAGAAAGAACCATATACGACAGGTATAAGGAACTACCTTATTTTCTGGTCGTTTTAATGCTTCTGGCAGTACTTTTTAAAGATCCGGAAACGGTGGTAAATCGTAGAAAGATATAAAGTAAAGTCGTTCTTATACTTTCGGTTAGTTGCCAAAGGGCAAAAAAAGAATGCATAAGTAATGTTAGATTAAATAAACTGGATTAACTATGCGCAGATTTGCGCACTCAAGGGTCGAGTAAATATATGACTGTAAAAGATAATGGGCCACATCCTGTAGATGTTTATGTAGGATCGCGGCTTAAAAAAAGAAGAAGCCTGATGGGAATAAGTCAGGAAAAGCTTGCTGACGCTGTAGGACTTACATTTCAACAAGTACAAAAATATGAACGCGGCGCCAACAGAGTTAGCGCGAGCCGTCTTTATCAATTCTCTCAAATTTTAGAAGTACCTGTAAGTTTTTTCTATGAGGGGTTCAACGATTCTAGCGCAGCACCTGCTTTCGGTCTTTCGGATAATGATCAAGAAGGATTCGACGCAGAGGTTGACGAAGATATCTTTGAAAAGAAAGAGACTATAAAGCTTCTCAGGGAATATTATTCAATCCCGGATCCGAAACTTCGTGCAGATTTTTTCAAAATGATTAAAAGCATGGCAGATAGTCTCAAAAAATCTTAAAACGCTAATATCATTAAAGCTTGAACGATCTACCCTATATGCTAGCCTGTTAGCCAGCATTCGCACTTCAACGCCTTAAAGACAGGTTTAGACACAATGACATTAGCAACATCAGAAAAACAACCTATGACAAATGCAGCCAATGAGACCAGCAGAAAAGCAGAACTGAAGGAATACATCTTCACTAGCGAATCTGTTTCTGAGGGGCACCCCGATAAAATTTGTGATCAGGTTTCTGACGCTATTCTTGACCACTTCATGACGCTGGATAGCAACTGCCGCACTGCCGTTGAGTGCGTTACTACTACAAATTACCTAGGTATTTTTGGTGAAGTGCGTGGGCCAGACAGTATTACAAAAGATGATGTCGAGGCGATTGCCAGACAGAAAATCAAAGATATTGGTTACGAGCAAGACGATTTTCACTGGGATAAAATTAATGTAGACGTCAAAATTCATAAACAATCCGCAGATATTGCGATGGGCGTAGATGCTGGCGAGAATAAAGACGAAGGCGCCGGCGACCAAGGCATTATGTTTGGTTATGCGTGCCGTGAAACAGATGCTTTGATGCCTGCAGCAATCCATTTTTCTCATGAAATTCTAAGATCCTTAGCGGAAGCACGTCATTCAGGAGCCTTGCCTAAAATACAACCCGATTCAAAGTCGCAAATCTCTCTGGAATACAGAAATGGCATGCCTGTGCGTGCCACGTCTATTGTACTATCTACACAGCATAGCGAGGGCGTTTCGCAGCAAGAAGTACGTGATATGGTTATGCCTCATATTACAGATGTCCTTCCTGAAGGCTGGATGTGTCCGGAAGATGAACTATACATCAACCCAACTGGTCGCTTTGTAATTGGTGGCCCAGTGGGTGATGCTGGGCTTACAGGTCGTAAGATTATCGTTGATACATATGGCGGTGCCTGTCCTCACGGTGGTGGCGCATTCTCTGGTAAGGATCCAACAAAAGTTGACCGCTCGGCAGCATACGCAGCACGCTATGTAGCTAAGAACATTGTTGCCGCTGGTTATGCGGAACGCTGTACAATTCAGCTCTCTTACGCTATTGGCGTCAGCAAACCTCTATCAGTTTATGTGAACACACATGGAACGGGCACTGTCCCTGAAATGGTTCTAGTAAAAGCAGTACAGAATGCAATCGATCTTAGCCCACGCGGCATTATCGAGCACCTACAGCTGCGCCGCCCGATATATGCCCGCACAGCAAGCTATGGCCACTTCGGCCGTCAAGCCGAAGCCGATGGCGGCTTTAGCTGGGAAAAACTAGACCTCGTAGATAAGTTGCACAAAATCATTGGCTAACGATAAAGAAAAAAGAGTTTATGGACGCCGTACAGGCCGCCCTCTTAATCAAGGGCGGCTTGAGGTTATGGACACTGTTTTTCCTGAAATAGAAATCACCAAAGATCTTCTGACTGAAGAAGGTAATCGCAGTGCCGCCGACATCATTGGTAAATTAACAAAGCAGACATGGCTGGAAATCGGCTTTGGCAATGGAGAACATCTATCAGGCCTAATGCGACGTCACCCTGATTGGGGCTTTATGGGCGCCGAACCATTTATCAATGGAATGTCCGCGTTTTTAAAAGATATAGAAAACGATCCACACGACAAAATACGCGTTCTAATGGATGACGCCATGATGATTGCTAACTCTCTTGCTGAAGATACTTTGGATGGTATTTACGTTCTAAATCCTGACCCGTGGCATAAGAAACGGCACCATAAGCGCCGTATAATAAATCAGGAAAACCTGGAATGCTTTGCACGCATTCTAAAGCCAGGGGCAGATCTAATAATGTCTACGGATGTCCCTGACCTTGCTGAGTGGATGTTTACGCACGCTATGGTGCACAAGTCATTCGAATGGACAGGCAGCACGAAGGAAGATTGGGACAAAAAGCCTGAGGATTGGATCACAACGCGCTATGAAGAAAAGAAGGCAAAAGGCGCTGATAAAATGGTTTATATGCTGTTTAAGTGCAAAAAATAACTTGCCAAACAAGGCTGTAATCCTTATAAAACTATAAAAACCCGGAATTGATAAGGGTGGGCCGCAAGAAAGCCCGCCTTTTTTAATGCCTTTTTTATGGAGCAAAACGGACTAGCTAATATGAGCAGTGCCATCGAAGTTAAAGTTACAGAGATTATCACCCCTGTCGCAGAAGACATGGGCTTCCGCATAGTGGAAGTAACATTAAAAGGCGGCATATTGCAGATTCTAGCAGAGAACCCCGAGACGAAAAATCTGGGCGTTGATGACTGTGCCAAGCTAAGCCGTGAAGTATCTGCATTACTGGATGTCGAAGATCCGATTAAAGGAGCCTACCGCTTAGAAGTAAGCTCTCCAGGTATTGACCGACCGCTTAAATCCGCAGATGACTTTGAGGCCTACCAAGGATTTGAAGCAAAAGTAGAAATCTTACCGCCACATGACGGACAAAAAAGATTTCGCGGCTTCATTGAAAGAATTGAAGACGACTCTGTTGTTCTTAAAACCGATACGGGCGATGTTCACATTCCCCTATCCACTATCGCTAAGGCCAAATTGGTCTTAACCGACGATCTGATTAAGAAAACAGCAAGTTAAGTTTAACTGTTAATGTAAAACCGCAAGAGGAAAAAATGAACGAGATTTTACAAGTTGCAGACGCAGTTGCCAGAGAGAAGAATATCAATCGCGAAATCGTGATTGAAGCTCTGGAAGAAGCCATTCAAAAGGCTGGTCGCTCCAAATATGGACATGACCACGACATCCGCGCGCACATTGACCGCAAAAACGGCAATATTGACCTGAAACGCTACCGCGAAGTCGTTGAAGAAATTGAAGACGAAGCGAAGCAGCTGACTTTGGATGAAGCGAAGCGCTACAAGAAAGATGTTGCTGTAGGTGAATTCCTCATTGACGATCTCCCTCCTCTGGATTTCGGGCGCATCGCCGCTATGACAGCTAAGCAGGTTATCGTACAAAAAGTACGTGAAGCAGAGCGTGAAAAGCAGTTTGACGAATTTAAAGATCGTGTTGGTGAAATGATCAGCGGCGTAATCAAGCGTGTTGAATACGGTAACGCGACAATCGATATCGGCGGCCGTGCGGAAGCCATGTTGCGCCGTGACGAGTGCCTGCCTCGCGAACACCTGAAAAACGGTGACCGTGTGCGCGCATATATCTATGACGTCCGCCAAGAAGTTCGTGGCCCACAAATTTTCTTGTCGCGTACACGCCCTGAATTCATGGAAAAATTGTTTACACAAGAAGTTCCTGAAATATATGACGGAGTAATCGAGATTAAAGGCGTTGCCCGTGACCCGGGTTCACGTGCGAAAATCACAGTACAAAGCCGTGACGGTTCTATCGACCCTGTCGGCGCCTGTGTTGGTATGCGCGGTAGCCGTGTTCAAGCGGTTGTGAACGAGCTACAAGGCGAGAAAATCGACATTATTCCTTACACTGAAGATATCGCAAGCTTCACTGTTAGCGCTTTAGCTCCTGCCGAAGTAGCTAAAGTAGTGCTGGATGAAGTCAATAAGCGCATGGAAGTTGTCGTTCCTGATGAGCAGCTGAGCTTGGCGATTGGCCGTCGCGGTCAGAACGTTCGTCTGGCATCTATGTTGACAGGCTGGGATATCGACATCCTGACTGAAGAAGAAGAATCAAACCGTCGTGCGGAAGAATTCACAAAACGCTCTACTCTGTTCATTGCAGCGCTGGACGTTGACGAAGTGATCGCACACTTGTTGGTTGCTGAAGGCTTTACAAGCATCGAAGAAATTGCCGAAACACCGATCGATGAACTAAACCAGATCGAAGGTTTCGAAGAAGAAATTTCTACCGAGCTACAAAACCGTGCCAATGTTTGGCTGGAAGGAAAGCTGGAAGAGCTGAAAGCAAAGCAGAAAGAATTGTCCATTAAAGACGATCTGGTTGAATTTGAAGGCCTTACACCCGATATGATTATTAAACTGGGTGAAAACGAAATCAAATCTCTGGATGACTTTGCTGATTTGGCCACTGATGAGCTGGTAGAAATTCTCGGCGAAGATTCAATGACAAACAGCGACTCCGAGAAGCTTATTATGGGCGCTCGTGAGAAGTTGGGCTGGTTTGCCGAAGAAGAAACAACAACAGAAGAACCTGCTGAGGCTTTGGCCAGCAATGGTTAGCCGCATTAATTAGAACGGTCGTGCCTCTTTATTTGTCGCACGACTCTGGAAATAAAAGACAGAAACGTGTAAAAGGATTGCCATGAGCGAGACTAAAGACAAACAACAAGACGACACTTCAAAAAAAACCAAGACACTAAGTCTTGGTGGTACCCTGAGCCTTAAAGGCGGTGCTAAGCCTACAGCAGGCGGCTCCACAAGAGGCTCGGGTGTAGCGGTGGAAGTTCGTCGTAAGCGCACAGCACCTACACAAGCCCCTACTCAGGATCAGCAAAGCGGAGAATCAGATGATCTACGCCAACTGACAGCAGAAGAGCGCGAAGCCCGTATTGAAGCTTTGAAAAAAGCGGAAGAATACGCCAAGCAGAAAAAAGAGCAGCGTGCTCAGGATGCTAAAGAGCGGGAAGAATACGAAGCTAAAAAGACTGAACAAGAAGAAAAAGAAGATGCCGCTGAGAAAGCCCGCCAAGCAGAGCTTGAAGAGCTGAAGCGCATTGAAGATGAAGAGAAGCAGAAAGCCGAAGCAAACCGTAAGCAAGCGGAAGCACAAGCTGCGACAAAGCAACCCAATCCAAACAAATTCACAAAAGATGTCGCTCGTGCAGATGCGGAAGAAGAAGAAAGCTACCGTGCGCGCATGAAGCGCCAGGCAGAGCGTCGTCCTTCTCGTAACACAGGACCTGACAAACGTCGTGGCGGTAAGCTAACTGTTACACAGGTACTGAACGAGGATTACGAAAAGGAACGCGGACCATCATTGGCTGCGCAGCGTCGCGCTCGCGAAAAAGCACGTATGGCAGCACAAAGCGGTGATCAAGAGCACAAGAAAGTGTCACGTGACGTGGTTGTTCCTGAAACTATTACAGTCCAAGAGCTGGCCAAACGTATGGGCGAGCAAAGCGGTGATGTTATCAAGTCACTGATGAAAATGGGCGTAATGGCGACAATCAATGAAAACATTGATGCTGATACAGCTGAGCTGGTCATCGACGAATTTGGCCACAAAATCAAACGTGTAACTGATGCTGACGTCGAAATGGATCTAGAAGGTCCGGAAGATGCACCGGAAGATATGGAAGCACGTCCGCCAGTCGTTACAATTATGGGTCACGTCGATCACGGTAAAACGTCCCTACTCGACGTCTTACGCGCAACAAACGTTGTAGACGGCGAAGCTGGCGGAATTACGCAGCATATTGGTGCGTACCAAATTACACGCCCTAATGGTCAGAAAATCACTTTCCTTGATACACCTGGTCACGCGGCCTTTACTGAAATGCGTGCACGCGGTGCAAACGTAACAGATATTGTGGTTCTGGTTGTGGCAGCTAATGACAGCATAATGCCACAAACAATCGAAGCTATTTCACACGCAAAAGCAGCTGGTGTTCCAATCATCGTAGCAATCAACAAAGTTGATTTGCCCGACGCGGACCCACAAAAAGTCAAAACCGACCTATTGCAACACGAAGTGCTTGTCGAAGGTATGGGTGGTGACACACAGGTTGTTGAAGTATCAGCAAAGAAAAAAATCAATCTGGACGGCCTAGAAGAAGCCATTCTGCTGCAAGCTGAACTACTTGAGCTGAAAGCTAATCCGAAACGTGCCGGTGTCGGTACTGTGGTTGAAGCCAAAATGGAACAAGGCCGTGGTAGTGTTGCTACAGTTCTTATTCAACGCGGTACACTGAAAATTGGTGATATCTTTGTTGTTGGCGCACAATGGGGCCGTGTACGCGCTCTGATCAATGACCAAGGCAAACAGATCAAAGAAGCGATCCCTGGCCTGCCAGTAGAAATTCTCGGTCTGAACGGCACACCAGAATCTGGTGACCATCTTGTTGTTGTCGGCGATGAAGCTAAAGCTCGTGACGTTGCGGAATACCGTGCTCGTAAACAGCGCGAGAAACTCAACGTTAAATCTGCTGACACGACATTCGAAGAAATGCTGGCTCATAGAGAGCAAGAGAGCAAACAGCACCTTGAGCTTGTTATCAAAGGTGACGTTCATGGTTCTGTAGAAGCAATCATCGGTTCTCTGAACAAGATTAAAGACGAAAACGAAGATGTGAACATCCGTATCCTGCACTCCGGTGTCGGCGGTATCACAGAATCAGACGTCAGCCTAGCACATGCTACAGGCGGTACAATTATCGGCTTTAACGTTCGTGCAAACGCACAGGCACGCCAGCTGGCTGAAAAAGAAGGCGTAGATATTCGTTACTACAACATCATTTATGATGTCATTGACGATGCGAAGAAAATCCTTAGCGGTCTTCTTGCTCCATCTGTTCGCGAAGAATATCTGGGTCAGGCAGAAATCCGTCAGGTCTTCAAGATCACAAAAGTCGGCAAGGTTGCTGGTTGTATGGTTACACTTGGCATGGTTAAGCGTGGCGCCAAAGTCCGCTTGCTACGTGATGATGTGGTTATCCATGACAACGGCACGCTGAAAACACTCAAACGTCACCAGGACGAAGTCAAAGAAGTTAAAGAGGGCATGGAATGTGGTATGGCCTTCGAAAACTACGAAGACATCAAAGAAGGCGACATTATCGAGTGTTTCGAGGTTGTCGAAGAAGAACGTAGCGTCGAGTAAGGTTCATTATGCAACGTAGCAAAGGCCCATCACAGAGACAGCTCCGTGTAGGCGAGCAAATTCGGCATATGATTGTTGAAACGCTTCAGCGCGGGCATTTTCAGGATGAAGTTCTTATGGATCACGCCAGTAGCGTGACAGTATCAGAGGTACGTATCAGCCCTGATCTAAAAAATGCGACCGCTTACGTTATTACATTGGGCGGCAAGGACATGGACATTGTCTTGCCTGCCCTTAACGAGGCCGCCTACTACTTTCAAAAAGAGATCAATCATAGCTCTAACCTGAAATTCACACCGCGTATCAATTTCAGATATGACGACAGCTTTGACGAAGCACAGCGCATCGAACAGCTGCTTGATAAAATTCAGGACGACGTCCAAAAAGACGAAGACTAATTCCCCCTTATGGCTAGACGTAAAAAAGGCAATATCGTCAACGGATGGATCAATCTGGATAAACCCTATGACTTTGGGTCAACAGACGCTGTCAATCGGGTTAGACGCTTGCTTAACGCGCAGAAAGCCGGCCACGGCGGTACACTTGATCCGTTAGCTACAGGTATTTTACCAATTGCCTTAGGCGAAGCCACAAAGATGATCCCGTATTGTCAGGATCAACTCAAAACATATGATTTTCGGGTAAACTGGGGCGAAGCCCGTGATACTGATGATGCCGAGGGTGATGTGATTGCCACTTCAGATGCCCGCCCTACCAAAGACGCTATCGAAGCCATATTAAATAACTACATAGGCGATATCATTCAAACACCACCAAAGTTTTCTGCCATAAAGATTAATGGACAGCGTGCTTATGATTTGGCACGAGAAGGCAAGGACGTTGATATAAAACCTCGTGAAGTCTATGTCGAAACGCTAGAATTAAAGACCGCTGAGGTCGATTACGCTGATTTTACGTGTAGATGTGGCAAAGGCACCTATATTCGCTCTCTCGGACGAGATATAGCCGAAGAATTAGGAGCCTGCGGTTACATATCAGAGCTACGGCGTACATCGGTGGGTCCGATGACCACAGACAACGCGATTTCTCTTGCAAAACTGGAGGAAATCCTTGATAGTGCGACCCCTGAGGACATCATGGGTGATGTTCTGCTTCCTGTCGAGACCGTACTGGACGACATCTCGGTACTGGCCATTAGCGAACAGGAGGCTGTGAGGTTGAAAAACGGGCAAAGGCTCAGTTTCGTTTCACGGCATGATGTTGACAGACTTCATCAAGCCGGATTTGATCTGGATCATAGCTCAATCGCCCTCGCCGTTTATAACGACAAAGCCATTGCAATGGTAACAGTTGACGGCGCGGATATTTCTCCCTCACGTGTTTTTAACCTCTAATTAGAAGGAGAAAACGATGTCGATTACAGCTGAACGTAAGCAAGAGCTTATTGGCGAATACGAAACTAAAAAAGGCGACACTGGTTCACCTGAAGTTCAAGTTGCTATCCTGACAGAGCGTATCAACAACCTGTCAAGCCACATGCAAATCAACAAAAAAGACGTGCACAGCCGTCGTGGTCTTTTGGCCATGGTTGCAAAACGTCGTAAACTTCTGGACTACCTGAAGTCAAAAGACGAAGGTCGTTACCAAGACCTGATTAAGCGTCTGAACATTCGTCGCTAATTCCGGCTTTACGGCCAAAGGGACAATACAAAAGAGGCACCAAACGGCGCCTCTTTTTTTATGTTTTTCTAGATTAGAATTATTATGGCTTAGGCAAAAACGCACCGCGTGCACCAGCCGCCCATGTCTTAAGCGCCTGCGGCACAGCATCGCCATCAATAATTGCATCCTCAACACCTTGCAACACAGACTTAAATGCTTTCGCAAAAGGTGAAATTGTAGAAAGCTGTGAAAACTCAGGCACCTTACCTGTATCAGCCGACGCCTGCGCAAACTCTTTTATAAGGTCCAAGCCCGCATTCATTACATCCGCGATATCAGATGGCTTCACATGCGCATTAAACGCATCAGTGAGCTTCTGCGCGCCATCAGCAGAGAAATGTGCAGCCAGATCCATACCAACATCGTAAAGCTGCTCAGGCGTCATTGAGTTCAGAATTTCAACCGTGTCTGCTGCAAGCTTTTCTTCAGAAGCATTTGCAATATATGCACGCTGCTTACGCACCAGTTCAGGAATTTCACTCTCATCACTGATGTCATAGACAGTCATCCAGAATTCACGCATTTTATTTGGCAGCGCGTCGTAGAACATCTTTTGCATTTCAATATGCTCATCTTCAGACAATAGATTGACCTGCTGCTTTTGCTGCTTAACCTGCTCCATTACTTTGTCAGTCGTATATTGAGCCTGAACAAGCGAAATAATCGGCAGAACATTTTCTTTAGGTGACTGACGTAACATGAAGGCTGCCATTGGCAATTCTGTATTTATGAAGTCAACGGCACTCGAATGACCTTCTTCGGCGATGTCGGCCAAAATTTGACGGCCGCCCATTTTCTCAAAAGACTCGATTTCAGATAAAATCATCGGTGCAAACGTAGTAATCAGCTCACCCAGCTGCGCAACAGAAATGTTGCCTCCCTCAAGCTGCTGCATAAGATCCTGTTTTTTGGCATTGGCTAAAAGTGCTTTAAGAATATCATCTGACATTACTTATCTCCCTATTCATATTTGTTATATTTCTAATTTACGCCATAAGTTTATAGCATTATGGGAGGCCTTTGTTAAGGGCTATAGGCTAGAGATAAACAGAGGATGCGTGATAGCCAAGACCTAGCCCCACACTGCCAAACTTATCAAGTTCGGAAAACTCTGCATTAGGAAAACGTTTGGCAATAAGTTGGTTTACGGCAGGAATTTCTGTAGAACCACCTGTCATAATAATAAGATCAATATCTCGAGCTTTTACTTGAGCATTTGTAAGGCATGCATCAATTGCGCCTGATATACGTCCTAACTCAGCACTGATTGAACGTTCAAACTCAGTCCTGTAGGTCTCAACGTCAATGCGTGGAGACTCCACCTTACATATATGCGCATCATGATCTGTAAGAGCTATTTTAGCCCCCTCCACAGCTTGCAAGTAAGCATGGCCCAATTGATGCTCCTGGACCATAAGAAGCCTCTGCAGCCTCTCTGGCGACAAAGACAACGTTATTAGTTGTTTGGTCTCTGAAATGGCCTTTTGTGTCTGTGCCAAATGTACCCACGGCCAACTAGAAAGCTGGCCATAAACAGACATAGGCATGTCCATTATTTTATCCGCATCAAATGTATCACGAACCTGGCTGCCTAAACCGAGAGGCGGCATAAACGAGTTCATACTAAGACGCTCATCAAAATGCGTCCCGCCTACTCTGACACCGGAGGTAGAGAGAATATCACTGCTACGGTCAGAATTAACAGTTACATCAGGGCGAAGCTTGATAACTGTAAAGTCAGATGTGCCGCCACCCAAATCAACTACGAGCGAGAGCATTTCCTTACTGAGGCGTTTTTCATGCGAAAAGGCCGCAGCAATAGGTTCGTACTGAAACTGTACAGATTTAAAGCCGACAGATTTTGCAATGCTCTCAAGTGCATTCTGTGCTTGCAAGTCAGCCGCTGCATCCTCTTCATAGAAATATACAGGACGCCCCATAATCACATGGTCAACGGTTTGGCCAGCGGCAATTTCACAGCGACTTTTAATATGCTGAAGAAACGTACCGATAATATCAACAAACTCTAAAGAGCGTTTGCCAATGCGGGTCTTCTCATTAATAAGAGAACTGCCGAGCACCATTTTCAGGCTGCGCATTAGGCGCCCATCTTCTCCATCAATGTAAGTAGCAATTGCTGCGCGTCCAAATTCAACAGACTGATTCTCGGCAAAAAAGATTGCACTCGGAATTGTATCTTTGCCCTCCTCCAGATCTACCAGCGCCACATGACCGTCGCGTGCTAGCGCACACGTGGAGTTGGAAGTACCGAAATCTATGCCGCATGCCAAATTAACGGACATTGTAACAACCTGCATATCTTAGGAATTAGAGACAAAAAAAGAGCGCGTAAAACGTGCTCTGATAATATACCTTGAAAGCTATTTAAATGGTGGGCGGTGACGGGCTCGAACCGCCGACCCTCTCGGTGTAAACGAGATGCTCTCCCAACTGAGCTAACCGCCCCTACAAGGTAGGCTGTATATAAACCAAAAAACGAAACGCATTACAAGCAAAAAACTTGCACTAAGCATAAAAAATAACATAGATTATGACAATGAAAGCTATAACAAAAATAAATTTAAGCGCGTTAGCCTGCGGAGCGTTTCTGGGAAGTCTGCTTTTTGTTGATAATGAGCCCACTCAAGCTACAAAAAATAACGCAGACACAAACTTTGTTTCGGCCTTACCGGAACGAACGAAGGAACAATGTGACATACCAATTTTTCAGAATCGAAGAACTACCCAAGGGTATCTGAGATGCATTATTTCAGAACAACCGCTTAGCCCCGAAGAAGCAAGAAATCTCCCTTCCTTCACTGGCGAGGCACGCCCAGCTGATCCGTTCGCATTTAGAATCTAGATAAAAAAATTTCGGCCCTGCTAATCTGCAAGGCCGAAACTATGAATTCTGTGTTACAAGAACTAATTACTTGTTAACAGCTTCCTTCAGTTCTTTACCAGCTTTGAATTTAGGCTGTTTAGAAGCAGGAATGTTGATCTTTTCGCCTGTGCGTGGGTTGCGGCCTGTTGTAGCTGCACGCTTAGCAACTGTGAATGTACCGAAACCAACCAGACGTACTTCGCCGCCTTTTTTAAGTGTCATTTTGATGCTGTCGAAAATTGCTTCAACTGCAGCTTGTGCTTTAGTTTTTGGCAGGTCAGCTTTTTTAGCAACTTCAGTTACGAGTTCTTGCTTGTTCATGGGAAATACCCCTTCTGTATAAGTTAACAATTAAGTTATTACCGCCTCCGTAAAACCATTACGAAAACAGGCCTATTATGCATAAGTAACCTCTAATTGAATGTCACCAACGCTTTAGACGAATCATTTATACGATGATTTGCAAGAAGACTCAATGCCGAATCACGTCAGAACCCTTGTTTTCTGCTGTTTTTGAGGCAATTTGCTCAATTTTTTCCTCATTTTCAGCCAAAAGTGGGTCAGGAAGCTTGATCAAAGCATGAGCAAGGACCTCCTCGATCGTGTTAACAACAACGATTTCCAACCCTTTTGAGACTTTATCAGGAATCTCAGGCAGGTCTTTTTCGTTATCTTTCGGGATCAAAACTTTCTTAATGCCACCACGATGAGCAGCTAACAACTTCTCTTTAAGGCCACCAATAGCCGTAACATAACCACGCAGGTTGATCTCGCCTGTCATAGCAACGTCGCGACGAACTTCTATTCCCGTCAAAGCTGAAATAATGGCTGTTGTCATCGCAGCACCCGCAGACGGACCGTCTTTAGGTGTCGCACCTTCAGGTACGTGCACGTGAATACTGGTTTTCTCAAGAAGCTCCTGAGTAATACCAAACTGCTTAGCACGTGACTTTGTCAGCATTTCAGCAACAGTCACAGATTCCTTCATAACTTCTTTGATGTTACCAGTTGTCGTTACCTTGCCTTCTTTACCCGGCATAGTCACCGCTTCGATAGACAGCAAGTCACCGCCAAACTCAGTGTAAGCAAGACCGTTAACAATACCGATACGATCTTTGTCTTCTACTTCACCATAACGGAACTTACGGATACCGGCATATTTCTCAATGTTACGCAGTGTAATGTTGACGCGCTTTTTGCCTTTCATAAGGATCTCTTTAATAACCTTACGACATAGATTAGCAATCTCACGCTCTAGATTACGAACACCGGCTTCACGAGTATAGTAACGGATAACATGACGAATAGCGTTGTCATTAATCGTAAACTCACCATCTTTAAGACCTGCAGCCTCCATTTGCTTGGCAAGCAAGTGACGTCTGACAATCTCAAGCTTTTCGTCCTCTGTATAACCAGACAGACGAATGATCTCCATACGATCCAACAAAGGACGTGGTAACGTCGACGTCGTGTTAGCCGTACAAACGAACATTACATCGGACAGATCGTAATCAAGCTCCATATAGTGATCGTTAAATGTCTCGTTCTGTTCAGGGTCAAGAACCTCAAGCAAAGCAGAACTCGGATCGCCACGCCAGTCAGTACCAATCTTATCAACTTCGTCTAATAAGAATAGTGGATTGCTAGAACCGGCTTTCTTCATACCCTGAATAACTTTACCGGGCATAGCGCCGATATAAGTACGGCGGTGACCACGAATCTCGCTTTCATCACGTACACCACCAAGAGACATACGAACAAAGTTACGATTCGTAGACTTCGCGATAGACTGTCCCAGTGACGTCTTACCAACACCTGGTGGACCAACAAGGCACAAAATAGGCCCTTTGACCTTCTTCATACGGTTCTGTACAGCCAAATACTCAAGAATACGCTCTTTAACTTTCTCGAGACCGAAATGGTCTTTATCAAGAACCTTCTGCGCTTCCTTGATATCTTTCTTAACTTTAGTCGGATTCTCCCAAGGAACCGTCAGGATCCAATCTAGGTAGTTTCTGACCACAGTGGCCTCAGCAGACATCGAGCTCATCTGTCGGAGCTTCTTGAGCTCCGTACCGGCCTTGTCTTTTGCTTCCTTGGAAAGCTTAGTCTCTTCGATCTTCTTGGCAATTTCTTCCAGCTCATCAAAGCCTTCATTGCCATCACCAAGCTCTTTCTGAATAGCCTTCATTTGCTCATTCAGATAGTACTCGCGCTGAGTCTTCTCCATTTGACGCTTTACACGGTTACGAACGCGCTTCTCAACTTGCAGAACGCCAATTTCGCCTTCCATGTGTTCGAAAATCTTTTCCAAACGGTCAGTCGTATTGGCAAGAGAAAGCAACTCCTGCTTCTCATCAATCTTCAAGCTCAAATGCGCAGCAATCGTATCTGCAAGCTTTGTAGGCTCTTCAATCTGGTTAACTGACGCAATAACCTCAGGAGGTATCTTTTTATTCAGCTTAACGTATTGCTCAAACTCTGTCGCCGCTGTGCGCGCCAAAGCCTCTAATTCATCATCAGACTTAGATTCATCCTCTAGAACTGTATAAGAGGCTTCAATGAAGGTTTCCTCTTCAAAGAATTCAGTGGCCTGAACACGCTCACCGCCTTCAACAAGAACCTTAACTGTACCATCCGGCAACTTAAGAAGCTGTAAGATCGTACCAATAGTACCCACATCAAACAGATCCTTTGGCCCCGGATCATCTTCTGAAGGCGTGCGCTGCGTAATAAGGAGAATCTCCTTACCTTCCTGCATGACGTGCTCCAACGCTTTAACGGACTTTTCACGTCCGACAAACAAAGGCACAATCATATGCGGGAAAACCACAATATCGCGCAACGGCAATACAGCGAGTGTTTTTTTCTTGGAAGAAGACAGTCCGATCATAAATCCAGCTTTCTTTTATTTATTTTCCACCCGGGAAAGGGTTCTCTAGGAAGGCAGGACACGCTTTTTAAACGACAGCCCAAACAATACACAAAAAGCCCTAAAGACAGTTTAATATATCCCGGTTAAGAGGACGTTTCATTTACCTAAAAATGTAACTATATCTTCAGGCTACAAATCGTCCCCTCGCCCCATAAACATGACATGGAAATGATTAAGAAAAAATCAAGGCTACGCCCGATTTTTACTTTTTATCGTCTTTTTTGTCTTCAGTCTGGCCACGACGGTTAACAACTTCATCGATCAGGCCGAAGTTCTTAGCTTCCTCTGAAGACATAAAGTTGTCACGATCCATTGCTTTTTCGATAGCTGTAAGCTTCTGGCCTGTGTGGTGAACGTAGATATCGTTCAGTTTCGCACGCAGACGCAGGATTTCTTTAGCTTGGATTTCGATATCTGAAGCCTGACCTTGAGCACCGCCATGAGGCTGGTGAATCATAATACGTGAATGTGGCAACGCAAAACGTTTGCCCGCAGCACCTGCTGTCAGCAACAGTGAGCCCATAGACGCAGCCTGACCGATACACACAGTAGAAACCTGAGGCTTTATATACTGCATTGTATCATACATCGCTAAACCAGACGTAACTACGCCACCTGGCGAGTTAATGTAGAAAGAGATATCTTTCTTCGGGTTTTCAGACTCAAGAAACAGAAGCTGTGCACAAATCAGGCTGGAAACCTGGTCGTTTACTTCGCCTGTTAGGAAGATAATGCGCTCTTTCAGCAAACGCGAATAGATATCAAAAGCACGCTCACCGCGGTTTGTTTGCTCAATCACGGTAGGTACAAGATAGCTGTAAAAATCGTTAATAGGATCGCGTTCGTTCATTTTTCCCTCTTACAAAAACATAGAATTTCGAAGTATGTGACTACATACAAACAAAGCGTATCCCGTGGATACGCTTTGTTCAAGAGACTTTAACAAAATTTATGCGATTATTTCTTAGCTGTTTCTTTTTTAGCAGCCGTTTTCTTCGCAGGAGCCTTTTTCTCGGCATCGCCCTTGTCTTCAGTTTTAGCTGTAGACTTCTTAGCGCCGCCCTTGGCTTTCTTTTTGCTTGAATAGGATTCTTCTTCCTCATCAGCAGTCAGCTCGTCCAGAGAAACTTCTTTCTCTTTTACGTCTGCTAGCTCGAGAATGTAATCAACAACCTTGTCTTCAAATACTGGTGCGCGCAACGCGTCCAGAGCTTGTCTATTGCTCTTGTAGTATTCAAACACCTGTGCTTCCTGACCAGGGTATTTCTGTGCTTCAGAAATAACTGCACGCTGCAGTTCGTGATCAGTAACCTGAATATTATTGCTACGACCGATTTCGGACAGGATCATGCCTAAACGTACGCGACGCTCAGAAATTGCCAACAGCTCTTCTTCTTCGTCTTTTTCAAACTTCAGTTCGCCATCAACAACTTTTTCTGGCTGCTCAATAGAAATTTGCTGCTTGATATTACCAAACTCAAGATCCAGCATACCCTGAGGTACTGAAAAATCATGCGCATCATCAATTTGATCCAACAATTCGCGCTTCAAACGGAGACGGCTCACTTGATCGTATTCAGCTTGGATTTGCTCTTCAACGGCACTACGTAGTGCTTTAACGTCTTCCAAGCCCAACTTCTTCGCAAATTCATCATCAATCTTAGCTTCAGTTGGCTCAAGAACAGCGTGCACTTCAACATCAAAAATCGCGTCACGGCCAGCAAGCTCTTCAGAGTGGTATTCTTTAGGGAAAGAAACCTTAACTTCAACTTTGCCGCCTTTTTTAGCGCCAATCAATTGCTCCTCGAAACCTGGGATAAATTGGTTGCTGCCCAGCTCAAGGTTATGACCATGAGCGTGCATACCCGGATGCTCTTTATTGTCATCAGCTGTGCGGCCGTGGAAGTCAATACGAACTACGTCGCCATTTTTCGCTGCACGATCAACCTCTTGTGTGTCGCGGTTACCAGATGCGATACGCTCGAGCGCTTCATCAACTGATTTCTTATCTGCTTTAGTTACAGGCTTCTCAAGCTTGAGCTTTTTTAGATCCATAACTTCAAATTCAGGAAGAACTTCAACATTCATGTGGTAAACAAGGTCTTTACCTTCGTCGAATTCTTTAACTTCAATTTTTGGTTGAAGAGCTGGGCGCAAGCCTTTTTCATTCAATGCTTTTTGTGTCGAGTCGTTAACCGCAGATTCCAGAACTTCACCGAGAACAGCTTTACCGTAGCGCTGCTTCAGAAGATCCATTGGGACTTTACCCGGACGGAAACCAGGAAGCTTGATTGTTTTGCCGTATTCGGCAAGTTTGGCATCAACGTGCTTGTCGATGTCTTTTGCTTCAACTGTAATTTCCAGTTCGTAGTTAAGACCTTCGCTTTTAACTTCTTTAACCTGCATATTTTCCAACCTTTGAATTTAAATGGTGCGGATGAAGGGACTTGAACCCCCACGCCTCGCGGCACTAGAACCTAAATCTAGCGTGTCTACCAATTTCACCACATCCGCATGTGCCTTTTGGCAATTCAGCGCTACTAAAAAACAGAAATTGCAGTAAATATCAAGAGAAATTCCGCAGAATGTCAGGAATTTCTTCTATAAGGTCAGGAGCAACCAATCCCGCGCCTTTCCGAAGGCCCGCTTCACCGTGCATCCAGGCCGCAGCACAAGTGGCTTCAAAGGGCGGCATACCTTGAGCAAGCAGCCCGCCAATCATACCTGCTAAAACGTCCCCTGCCCCCGCCGTACCAAGCCAAGCTGTTGCATGAGTATGAAAGACTGGCTTGCGACCCGTACGGGCAATAATAGTATCTGCCCCCTTAAGCAATATAGTGGCCGCAGTCATTTCGGCCGCAAGCATAACTTTCTCATGCTTCAAACCTTCGACATTTGGAAATAGGCGCGCGAACTCGCCTTCGTGAGGGGTAATTACACAGCTCTCGTGCATAGCGTTAAGCAAGACTTCAGGTTCATCGGCAAAGCAGGACAATGCGTCAGCATCCAATATAATTGGTTTATTAAAAGACAGACTATCAAGCACAGCTTTCTGCAATGAGTCTTTATTATCTAGTCCCGCTCCCGGCCCAATTAAAATTGCTGTGTTCTTCTCACTATGACAATGCGACGCAAAATCAGCATAATCACCCGTCAAAGATTCAACCATGATATGTGCCGCACCTTCTTTCTGGTAAACTTGCTGCGCCGACTGTGGGCACACAATAGTCGCAAGCCCCGCACCCATGCGCATTGACGCTTCGGAAGACATTCTAATAGCGCCTGTCATACGCTCGCCACCCAAAATAATAATGTGGCCGCGCTTGTATTTGTGAGAAGCACTAGTAATCTTGGGAAGATCTTCTCGCCAGAAAGCAGGCTGGTTATCATATCCAACGCACCCTGTCTCTTTAGTAACAGAGTCTTCTATCCCTATATCGTGGGTAGTAATATGCCCGCAGAACTCCATTGATGGCATCAAGAGATGTGCTAGTTTTTTGCGAAAGAACGTTACTGTTCGCTTGGCTTGCAAGCACCGCTCATCCATTTCCCCCGTATCCCCACAAACACCACTAGGAACATCAATGGCAACGACAGGGAACTTGCCATTTTTAACAATAGAGAAGATATCAGTTACAGACTTATCAAGCGCGCCTCTAAAGCCGCTCCCAAACAACGCATCAACGATAACTACATTGTTCTCGCTTTCTGGAAGCGATTTAAAAGATAAAAGTTTGCCACCCCAAGATTTTAAAGCCTGTTTAGCATCACCCTTATATTTACGGGCTGGCGCTAGCCCCATAACTTGAACATTATGTCCTAAGTCTTGCAAGAACATAGCCGCCACAAAACCATCACCGCCATTATTACCAGGCCCCGCCAGCACAATAACATCATGATCGTCATAATGTTCATGAACTACGTTCGCGACGGCTTGTCCTGCTGACAGCATCAAGGGGTACGATTCTCCTAATGCTTCGGCAGCGATGGCGTCAGCGGCGGACATCTGCGCGCAGTTTAAAACAGCACACACAGTGCGCTTATCTAACTCTTCATCCTGACTGGAATTATTTTGAAAACCCAAAAGCATATTATGCTTATAACGCGTATTAGACGCATATGAAAGTGTGGAAAGTGGGGCGGCTGACGGGGATTGAACCCGCGACAACTCGGATCCCAACCGAGTGCTCTACCACTGAGCTACAGCCGCCATAATGGCCTCTTGAAAACCGTGGAATGAATTACTAACCTCATATGGTACTAAAGGTCAAGATTTTCTAAGTGAAAAATCTGTAAGAAATGCATAAAACCAGTCTTTAAACCTTTACCCAAGCTATTTTTAATGTTATCACAATCTACAAAATGCATAACAGTAATGCGTTTTTTACATAGGTGCATCGCAATAAACTAAAACGGAAAGAGGACAAGATGTCTGCCAAGCCAAATACGCTTAGCTATACAAGCAAGAACACCAATGACTTTCTGAAAGCATTGGAAGAAAATGAAGTACAATATGTAGATTTCAACTTCACTGACATGCGCGGCAAATGGCAGCATACAGCTCAGCACGTTGACTCTATTGACGGCTCAATGATTGATGACGGCATTTACTTTGACGGATCATCTATCGCAGGTTGGAAATCAATCAATGAATCAGACATGATCCTGAAGGCTGATGTTGGTAAGTGGTGTATGGATCCATTCGCAGCACAACCAACAATGAAAGTATTCTGTGACGTTCTTGAGCCTTCAACTGGCGAGAACTACAACCGTGACCCACGCTCAATTGCAAAAGCAGCTGAAGACTACCTGAAAAAACTGGGTATTGCTGACACAGTATATTGCGGCCCAGAAGCAGAGTTCTTCGTATTTGACGATGTTCGTATTCACAACACAATGAAACAGGTTTTAAAATTGATAGTTCAGAAGGTCCATACAATACAGGCCGCGATTACGAAATGGGTAACATGGGTCACCGTCCACGCGTCAAAGGCGGTTACTTCCCTGAAGCTCCGGTTGACAGCCTGTCAAACGTACGCGCGGAGATGACAACTGTATTACGTCACATGGGCGTTGAAGTTGAAAAACACCACCACGAAGTGGCTCCTAGCCAATGTGAACTTGGCATCAAATTCTCTTCAATGACCGATAGTGCTGACAACATTCAGCTCTACAAATACGTTGTTCATAATGTTGCACACGCATACGGCAAAACAGCGACATTTATGCCTAAGCCGATCTTCGGTGATAACGGCTCCGGTATGCACTGCCATATGTCTCTGTTTAAAGGCGGCAAGCCAAACTTTGCTGGTGACGAATATGCCGGCCTTTCCGAACAGTGCCTGTACTACATCGGCGGTATCATCAAGCACGCACGTACCTTGAATGCATTCACTAACCCGTCAACAAACAGCTACAAGCGCTTGGTGCCAGGTTACGAAGCCCCTGTTCTACTGGCTTACTCACAGCGTAACCGTTCAGCATCTTGCCGTATTCCATTCGCACCGAATGAAAAAGGCAAGCGCGTTGAAATCCGTTTCCCTGATCCGACAGCAAACAGCTACCTTGCATTCTCAGCAATGCTGATGGCTGGTCTAGACGGTATCCAGAATAAGATCCACCCAGGCGAAGCTATGGACATGAACCTTTACGATCTGCCTGAAGAACAGTTGAGAGATATCCCGACAGTTTGTGGCTCACTCCGTGAATCAATGGAAGCTTTGCAGCAAGACTACGAATTCCTGACAAAGGGCGACGTATTCACTGAAGATATGCTGGAAAGCTACATCGAGCTTAAAATGGAAGAGATCGACGTATACGAAACAACGCCTCACCCAATCGAGTACTACTTGTACTACTCATCATAAGGTTGAGACGAGATAAAAAGAAAAGCCGCTACTTAGCGGCTTTTTTAATGCGTATTTATCTGGCGCTTAATTACCGAATGTGCCTACATCCTTTGTCCGCTTACGTTTATTCCTGTTGTCTTTATCATCTCTTTCAACAGGCTCAACAGGTGGCGGCTCATCTCCCACAGTTACGCCACTATGCGGATCAAACGGACCTATACTTTCCAGGATTGTTTTAAAGGCTTCAGCGTTACGAGCCCAAGAATAGTATTCCATGTTCCTGCTCGGAGAAATAAGCGTAATAATATAGTAGTATCGCGGCTCTTTAAGAATGCCGATCCAGTATTCATGATCCTGAACTGCGCCCTGCACGTGCTCTGCTTTGTATACCTCGACCTTATTAAACAAAATATGATCACCAAACGTATACTCCTCACGAGTCTCAATCAGGTCAGTCGGTTTAAGCTTCAAGAAATCCAAACCCTCCTGAACATATTCAAGCTCTTTGCCTAAATTTGTATCTAGACGCGTAGAAAACACGTTGATACCAATCTCACCTTCCAGGGTCTTGTCATCCAGTGTATGGATAAGTTTAGCCTCCATACCATCGATAGAATAGATATTCGGTGCCACTAGCTTCCATGAAGAAGGATAAATAAACTCGAGAATATCTAGGAACGCGTAGCGCTTAGTAGCAACAATCTTTACGCGCTCAGGATTGGTCAGAGTAAAAGACTCAATTGCATATTGCTGATACGGACGCTCATATTTCCAATAAGCATCAGGGCAGAAATATGTGGCGACAATAATACGGCGACCTGTAATCTCTGCAATAGTACGCACAACGTAAGGCGTATCTTTAAGGAATACCACATACTCGGCCTCAACCTTATTCCGATCATAGGACTTTACGCCCTGCAAAGAGTAGCCCTGACGCAAAAGCAGTTCAACCAGCCAGTTTTCAGCAGTAACCTCGAACTGCAAATCTTCCGCATAGACTTCAAAACGACTTGTTCCAAGAATACGTTGCGGGCCATGATATTCGGCAACCTTACCAAGAATGCGGCGCTTCAGCTGCGCCTGCTCACTACCTTTGTTACGGTAAGCAAAACGGTCACTATACTTTACCCATTCTTTGGGCAGACGCACTGTATAAGCCAAGTGCTTATCGCCCTGAGGCTCTTCACTATAAAGGTCACTATTTTCAATGAACTTTGGCTCTTCAAGTTCGCCACTGTAATCGGCAAGATCATTCATCTGGAGTTTGAGAATGTCCTCACCCATTGCTGATGCTTGCTTAACATACGCAAACGAAACTACGGCGAACAAAGCCATCGTTAAAACGGATAGATAAAAATATCTTTTAGTCATCTAGATCCCCTATGACGGAGAAGGCTTGGAACCCCTGCCTTGATCCGCAATTTGACGTGGCTTACGATCCTTATCAATCGCCACGTAAGTGAACACACCTTCTGTTACTTTTTCATATCTTTTTAAATCTTCTCTTAACGCCCAGCTTTCTATTTTAATTGTAACCGACGTATTCCCTGTACGAATGATCTCTGTATAAAAGCTGACTTCATCAAGTTCGGACACTGGTTTGTGAAAAGTCATAGCCTCAATCGCTACTGGCGCACAGCTGCCCTTAACTTCTTTACGGGCTCGCATCAAACCTGCGTTATCCATTTGCTCTAGCACCCAGCCACCAAAAATATCGCCGTTATAATTTTTATTTTTAGGAAACGGGATGGTGCGCAATGATAATTCCTGACCTTTCTTTAACTTCGGCTCTTTATTTGATACGAAGTTAGGATCATTATCCTCCGCTGCACGCGCCTTTTTACGGCTTTTAGGAACAACTGTATTCGAATCAATCGGTTTAGGCTTGCCATTATCATCTATATGAACAAAGCTAAACGTACCTTCAGTTACTTTATTCTTCTTACCACCAGTGCGGCACTCGGCATACGCCTCAACCTTGATGGCAACAGACGTGGTGCCTTGCTTGACAATCTCTGTAAAGATTTCGACATCATCACCGATAAACACGGGCTTTTTAAATGACATAGCCTCAATGCCAACAGTAACAGCGCGCCCACCAACAAACTTATAGGCGCGATTGCCGGCCGTAACATCCATTTGCGACAAAAGCCAACCTGCACTAATAAAACGATCTGCAATCGTGTCTGCAGGCATAGGTATAACTTTGCCGGAAAGTTCTCTTTTTCCAGCTTTATTGAATAACTTACTCACTTTTTTCCCCGATTTGCCCATGTCACACTAACTTTTGGCTATGAAAACAGCCCCGAATTCGCTATCACAATAGACTATACAGCCTATTGCGGAGAAATGAAACGGGATGTCTGACTTGTTCGAGAACAACACAGCCAAAAAAGAACCTAACACTTACGGTGCTTCTGATATTGAAGTTCTAGAGGGCCTCGAACCCGTTCGTAAGCGCCCCGGTATGTATATCGGCGGCACCGATGAGCGCGCCCTACACCACTTGGTCAGCGAAATTCTCGACAACTCTATGGATGAAGCTGTGGCAGGCTACGCCGACCGCATTGAAGTCGAACTTCATGAGGATCATTCCATTACCATCCGTGATAACGGTCGTGGTATTCCTGTAGACGAACATCCAAAATTTCCGGGCAAGTCCGCACTAGAAGTCATTCTATGTACACTTCACTCCGGTGGTAAATTTGCCGGCAAAGCATACGAAACATCGGGTGGCCTGCATGGTGTTGGTATCTCTGTTGTTAATGCGCTGTCTGAAGAAATGTGGGTTGAAGTTGCGCGCGACAAACAGCTCTTTAAACAGAGCTTCTCTAAAGGTCACGTAACAAGCAAGCTTGAAAACCTAGGTGCCGTTAGCAACCGTCGTGGCACTACCGTTTGGTTCCGCCCGGATCCTGAAATCTTTAGCGCCAAAGCAAAGCTAAAGCCATCGTGGTTATTCCAGATGATCCGCTCAAAGGCATACCTATTCCGCGGCGTAGAAATTCGTTGGAAATGCCACGAAAATTGTCTGAAAGCCGACAGCAAAATCCCTACAGAAGAAAGCTTTAAATTTCCAAATGGCTTACTAGACTTTCTTCAAGCAACGCTTAAAGACAAGACACTGGTTACACCGTCCATATTTCATGGACAGGCCGAATTCCCTGAAGGTGCAGGCCGTATGGAATTTGCCATTGCATGGCCGCAATTTATGGATGGTTTCGTACATTCGTATTGTAACACAGTGCCTACTCCTCAAGGCGGCACACATGAACAAGGTCTAAGAACAGCCCTCGCCCGTGGTCTACGTAATTATGGTGAAATGGTTGGCGTCAAAAAGGCCAGCATGATAACCGCAGATGATGTTGTCGGCGGCGCTGGCATTCTAGTCTCCGTGTTTATTAGAGAACCTCAGTTCCAAGGCCAGACTAAGGATAAGTTAGCAAACGCAGAAGTTACACGTTTGGTCGATCAAGCTGTTAAAGATTATTTTGACCATTGGCTATCAAGTGATCCGGCCTCTAGTCAACGCCTCCTAGACTTTGTAATCAATAAGGCAGAAGAACGCACAAGACGCCGCGAAGAAAAAGCAACTGCGCGCAAAAGCGCAACACGCAGACTACGCTTACCAGGTAAACTTGCCGACTGCTCTCGCTCTGCGGCGGAAGGTACCGAACTATTCATTGTAGAGGGTGACTCAGCTGGCGGTTCGGCTAAACAAGCACGGCATCGTGAAACACAAGCTATCCTGCCACTACGGGGTAAAATCCTAAACGTAGTCAGTGCGACCAACGATAAGATTCGTGCAAACCAAGAAATACAAGACATGATATTGGCCTTGGGTTGTGGCGCAGGAAAAGATTTTAAATTAGAAAATCTTCGCTACGAAAAAATCATCATCATGACCGATGCTGATGTTGATGGCGCCCATATTGCCGCTTTGCTTGTAACTTTCTTTTACACGCAAATGCGTCCTCTGATTGAGCAAGGGCATTTGTTCCTCGCACAGCCACCGCTTTATCGTCTAGTTAGCGGTAACATGAGCGAATATGCCCGTGACGACCGCCACAAAGACGAACTCATGGACACAGTCTTCAAGAGAAAATCTAAGGTAGATGTTAGCCGCTTTAAGGGCTTGGGCGAAATGCCTGCCAAACAGCTAAAAGAAACAACAATGAATCCTGAAACGCGTACGCTTGTTCGCGTATCACTTTCTGTGGCCATGGAAGTATTAGGCATTACAGCTGAAAACATGGAAGACCTTGAAGATATTCCAGACAATACAGAAAGCTTGAACGAAGTTGATGATTTGGTTCAAAGGCTTATGGGTAAAAACGCCGATGCCCGCTTCCAGTTTATCCAAGAGAACGCGGAATTTGTCAAAGACATCGACGTGTAAAATAGATGTAAAATCGTATTACAGTTTACGTAATAATTTGACGCATTATACGGATTAGGATATATTCTTCTCCGAAACGGACAAACGCATAATAGAAGGTGATAAAAATGTTTCGTAAACAATCTACAGCTTTAGCACTAGCAGGCGCTCTTACAGCCCTGACACCAACATTCGCACAGGCTTCAGACCGTGATACATGTAATGCAATCGCAAATGCACGTGGCATCCACCAATACGATACTAGCCGCGGTATTATGGGTTACCAAGAGGGCCAAGGCACAGGCTGCGAATACAAAGCCATTGGCGGCCAATTCCGCGTAACAGGTGTATACAACCTACAAAATGAAGGTCAGAGCCGTCGCTTCTACAACAATTGGAGCCGTGCAGAACAACAACAACAGCGCGAACAATCACGCGACCCACTAGGCTTGCGCGAAACTAATCAGGGCATTAACGATGTACGTCGTACAGTGAATGGCGTTACAGGCTTAATACGTAGCCTGGATAGACTGACTCGCTAATTTTATTTTGAAATAAGCAGAAGACTTCGATAAAGTGCCTGCCTTATGAGCAGGCATTTTTTATTTAAACTTGGTATTCCCTTAATCCTACTGTTAGTCGTTGCTACAGGTACATATGCATATGTCCTGAACGGGGCCAAAAGTAATGCGTTGCATACGCTAGGCGCTTTAGGATTTACAAATCCAAATATTGGCGAAACCAAATATCAAAAAGGTCACGCCTTTCATCTAAATACTCAGATAGATGATCAAAATCTTAGTACACTGGAGCTAATCAGTAATCCCCTGCCCCTTGTTGCTAATATTATGGGTAGCCACACTAATGATTATCTGATCGCAGGCTTGCAAGTAACAGGCAGACTAGATCGCAAATCCGGCTTAGACGTAACATCATGGATGCCCAGCAAAGTAAGCGCCTCAAAACTGCCGCCTATGATCATGAAGAAAACAAACATAGATCTTATGACACCCATCGGCGGCTTAAGTTTTGATCTCAACGCGCAAATTTCTGCACCTAACCAAGACGGCCTAAAAGATGTAGTCATCAACCTGAACACAAAACAGTATGAACTAAAATTTAATACTGTATGGGAAGGCACTATTAGTAAATCAGGCGACTGGCAATATGACATAACAGTCAATGACGCAGGGTTCAATTTAGACAAAGCACAAGCAAGCCGCTTATCAGGTTGGTTTACCCTTCAAAAAGCTGGAACAATATTCCCTGAAACATCAGGGCAGCTAAATTTTGGTATGCTGACAATTACACCGATCATCCTACACAATGTAGATATGACCTTTGAAGGTACATACGGTGACATGCAGACCATAATAAAAGCCAATGTTGCCGGCTTTGAAAACATGACACTAGCCATCGACACCAAACAAACAGAATCTGGCCGTACTATTAGTGCGTCTATCGAAACTAATGATAAAGACGACCTGTTAAAAGTCATGGCACAACTGCGTGATGTAAAGCTATGGCAAAGCGATCAAGCTAACCTATCATCTCTTATGTTGACTGAAGGAAACTTAAAAAGCCTCTACAGCTCACTAAAAGATAAAAACGCCGATACTTATACTCTCCAAGTGAACGGTACTGCCCTATCATTGGCGGGCAAAATTATAGGCAATAAGGACAACAGCCAGAGCTTTGTAATTAGTCTGGATCCAGCACAAAGAAATCTATAATCAGAGATTATAGTAATACTTAGCGAGCACTATATAAACACCCCATATCAATAGCACGAGCGGTACACCTGCCTTAAGGAAGTCCTTAAACCTATAGTGACCAGGCCCCATAACCAGCAAATTTGTCTTGTAACCAATTGGTGATGCAAACGAGCAGTTAGCGGCAAAAACAACCGTCACCGCGAAGATCATAGGATCGACGCCCATATTAGAAGCAAGACTTAAACCAATAGGCGTAAACAGGATCGCACACGCGTTGTTACTAAGAATATTGGTACAAATAGCCACGACAATAAACAGCAGCGAAGCCATAATTAGAGGCGTGTCAGCAAAAGGCACATCAAGCAATGATTCAGCAATAAAACGCGCACCTTGTGTCACCTGAAGAGCTTGGCCAAGCGCAAGCATGGAACCAATCAGCAAGAAAATCTTACGATCAACAGCACGTGTAGCTTGTCTAACATTCAGACAGCCTGTAGCGATAAGCAAAACAGCACCAGTAAGCGCAGCAACAGGAATAGAGAGAACTCCCAAAGCCGCACAGCCAATCGTAGCAATCATAATACCACCGGCAATAGGCGCTTTCTTACGTAGAGGCAGGTCCTTCTTAGATCCGGACAAGACGATAAGATCTTGGCTATCCTGCATAGCGTCAATAGATCCGCGCGAACCGGCAATCAACAGCACGTCACCAGCTTCAAGACGAATGCGCCCTAAACGGCGACGCACGACACGGGCACGGCGCTGAATGCCCAGTACAATAGTTCCGAACTGGCGGTGGAAACCAACTTGATCAAGAGACATGTCAATCATACGCGATGCTGGCGTAATCATAACTTCGGCTAGAACGCGGCTCTCAGCTACAGTCTCTTCCAAATCAGCGGGCGCAGTATTTTCTTCACCATCCTCGTTTAGTTGCTCCTGCTTTTCCTTCTTAAGAACAAGCGCCTTCTCTTCCTCTTCAGAAAGCAAAAAGCCAGGATAGTCAGAAAGCAGAGCTGTCAAAGAATCGCGTGTTGCCGCTACGATAAGGATATCCCCTGGCTCAATCGTATAACCTTCAAAAGGCGGTAAAATAAGGTGACCAGAACGTTGGATCAATCGGATTTTAATATTAGGAAGCGAAGCAAAACTGCCCCCTTCGCACTCCATACCAACAAGGTTGTCCTCATCTGAAACATCAATCTCGGCAATAAACTCCCGATCATCACCAACAAGCTGCTTTGCCAGAGAAGAGCGGTCAGGCAACAAACGCGGCAAAAACAACACAACATATATAAAGCCAACACCGGCCATAATTGCGCCCGGCACAAAGAATTGGAAGAAAGTGAGCGGTCTGTATCCAAGCTCCACCATAGCCGAAGAGACAAGCATGTTAGTAGACGAACCGACCAATGTCGTCATACCGCCAAGAATGGCAGCAAAACTAAGCGGAATCATAATACGGCTTTCAGATAGCTTCGCTTCTTTAGCCAAGGCCTGCAGAACAGGAATAGCGAGAACCACCAGGGGCGTATTGTTCATAAACCCACTAAGTGCCATAACGAGGAAGATAATACATATAATGGATATCCACGCGAGTGTCTTATGCGGGGTCATAAATATACGCGTAATGGGTCTCAGGGCGTCCGTTTGAACAATAGCCTGCCCCATAACGAGCAGCGCCAAAACAGCAACAAGGGCTGGATTAGCAAAGCCCGAAAGCAATGGCATCGCATCAAGCTGATTCTTACCATTGGCATCTATAATCGGGAATAGCTGACCAAACAGCAAAAGTGCCGTTAGCAGCAATACACTAGTAACTTCAATAGGAAGCTTTTCTCTGACAAATGAATACGCAGACCATGCCGTAAGACCCAGCACAAACCACATGTGGAAGTCAGTAGATTCAAGAAACTCGATCAATTAGTAGCACCCCATCCATTTGCTCCGCCGGTCTGAAATTCCCCTAGACCTTTGAGCCCAATTCTAAACATAACATCTGTACCACTATCCCCTGATACATCAGAAGTTATACTTCTATTCGCTGTGACAGAAAAATTCAAACAGCAACCGTAATAATCTAGGCCAATAGACGCCTCACGCAAGCCCGGATCCTCACCAAGATCCTGCAGAATATGGCCGCGTGTCCGCCATTCATCCGTAAGATACAAAGATGCCCCTAAACGCGCCTGTTCGCGACTTTCATCAATGTCAGTCCCTTCCAGAGATTTAGCAAATAAGTAGCGTCCGGATAGTGACAAGCGACCAAAGTCGGCAAATCCATCAAATTCATGGCGCTGCGAAGTTAAATCACGGCTATCTAACTGAAAACGATAGTTAGCCACATAACGACCTAAATACCCCGCAGAGACCTGCCCGACGACGTCAGATTCTTGATTATCAAGACCTGACCCTTGAGGAAACGGGTTATCTTCTTCGTGGAAACGGTAGCTCTGACCAATGAATACATCGCCATGGCTACCTTCATGTCCATATACACCAGTACGGACACCATAGGTTACACGGCTACGATCTTCTACACGGTCACGACCAGGGAAACGGTTAGCCTCGAATAAATTACTCGCATCAAGCTGAACGTCTTGACTGTCTTCATTAGGAATATTGCTGCCGGTATCATTGATATTTGGTGCCACAGTAAGAGCCGCAACGGGTTCAACAACAGCCTGAGCACGAGACATATCCTTTACAAACGGCATCTTCGTCACAAGATGGGCCTGCGGCAAAATGCGCGTGTCTGTACCATCATTGCTACGGCCACTACCTGCTAACGCCACATCACGGTCATTGACGAAGTAAGAGTCCCCGCGCACACTAAGATCCAAAGTATTCACAAGACCAAAGTTAGTCGTATGACGCCCCTGCCAACCGATGTTAGTGCTTAGACGCGTAACATCCTGACCGTCTTCACGCTGCAGTCCGAGCGCAGCCATCTCGGCTTCCCAACGACCGCCAAGCAAATCATTAGGCTTACCAAGCCAGCGTGTCTCGATTTCGGGTAACACATTAGGCTGATCCAGCTTCTCTTCTGATACACGCGTATCTTGGAATGCTAGTAAACGCCCCACCCCGTAGTTACGTCCAGAGAAACGCTCTAAATAAATTTCGTTTTCCAAAACATCATCAAGGCCGTCATCAAGATCATACTCACGCAGATACTGATCATCTGTTGCCATAGCAAGATTGACGCCTGAACGCCATTTCTCATTAATATCCCAACGTCCCTCAGCAGTTAAATGGCCGCGAAACTCTTCATCAGTAATAACTTCAACGCCATCAATTTCATCATTACGGTTTGCATAGGTTGCACTACCATTAATCTGGAATTCGGCCTTTGCAAAACGCTGGCGGTATTCAGCCAAAGCAACAGGAACTTCTCTAGAGGTGAGCATCATACCCACAGTCGCATCTATATCAGGTGCAACATCAATGTAGTAATTCTGTGTAACCACAAAGCCCAAGTTACTGTCATAACCCACACCGGGTGTTAAAAATCCGCTTTTACGATCAACGCGTTTATAAGCGTGCGCCAATATAGGCGTATAGGCAACAGGCACACCCCATAACTCAAAACGGGCATTCTTATAGCTAACTTTATTGGCTTCCTCATCCACAGTCAGCTCGTCTGCCTTAATCTGCCACGTCGGAGACCCCTCGTCCTCACCACAATCACAAGGCGTATAGGACGCGTCCCGTAAAGTTAGCAATGTATCACTCTTACGCTCACCGCTAGTCGCCTTTAAGCGGCCACCATCTGCCATATAGCTCTGAATGCCAGTAACAAACCCTTGGCTCATCTGGTCAGTCAAGTCAAACTCATCCGCAAAATAGACGTCACCTGTCGTGTCAGTCAAAACAACATTACCGCGCGCCACAACTGTATCTGTAGCCTGATTATATGAAACCATATCAGCTCTAAGGATACGACCCGCCTGAATAAGCTCAACATTGCCTCGGGCTTCTACAGTTTGTGTTTCCTGGTTATACGTTAGATTGTCAGCTTCAAAATCAACAGGAGCGTTATTGACCTCTTCACTGCTGCGATATGGCGCCGTCATCTCTGGCGTAATTTCTTGACGGTAGACTTCAGCGGCGGCCGCACTTGGTTCACTCCTTGTCAGCAATGGCCGTGGCTCAGCGTAATCATAGGTACTAACGGCATATTCCTGAGCAACTAAACCTGAATCATTCTGCGGGGCAACAAAATCAGGATCCACATAAACACTATCGTCTTCACTGCTATAACCCGTAAGCATTTGCCCATACGCAATACCGCTCATGCCTGATAATAAGCACGCCACCATGAAAGCTTTAGCAAAAGTCTTTTTTCTTAAAAACATCAGGTTTGTAGCCAGAAACAGCTACCTTTGAATGTGAACCAGCGTAAATTTTGGAGGGAGAGACCTATAGAGTCAAGCGCTAGAGCGCCTAAACTCCCAGTTTTACTTGAAAAAAGCGGGTAATTCGTCACCGAAGCCTTTTACATCAGGCCCTAAATCATCATCACGACGATGACTGCGATCCTTACGGTTTTGTGACGGCTTCTTAGGAGACTGATTATCTTGCCGTGGTTTATCTTTAGACTTAGCCTTAGAAATATTCTCTACATTACTGTTTTTACTAGGCTTAACATCTTCTACAGGAATAGCTTTCCCGATAAGCTTTTCAATAGCCCCAACAAACTTGATATCGTCTTTATTGCCTTTAGCAGCAATCATAAACGCACGACCTTTTTGACCTGCGCGCCCTGTTCGGCCAATACGGTGAACATAGTCATCAGCATTCATTGGAACATCAAAGTTAAAAACATGTGACAAACCTGCCACGTCAAGACCGCGTGCTGCAACATCAGAACAAATCAGCAACTGGATTTTATCAGCTTTAAAATCGTCTAGAACTTCATAGCGTTTAGCTTGATGCATATCGCCATGCAGACCTGCTACAGAAAACCCCTTATCTTTAAGAAACTTGGCAAGACCATCAATGTCACGCTTGCGGTTACAGAAAACAAAAGCATTCTTAACCTCTTCCTTGTCAAGCAATGCCAGCAAAGCATCACGCTTCTTACGGCCATCAACCCAAAGCAAGCCCTGCGTAACTGTTTCGGCAGGAGACGCAGGCGGAGCAACAGA
>DUBU01000039.1:233660-239260 GCA_012960155.1 Micavibrio sp.
CACTTCTTTAGGGTTGCTCAAGAACTTGTCAGAGATACGCTTGATTTCTTTAGGCATGGTTGCCGAAAACAGCAACGTCTGACGAATTGGCGGCACCAAGCTAACAATACGCTCGATATCAGGAATAAAGCCCATATCCATCATACGATCGGCTTCATCGATAACAAGAACCTTAATATCGTTCAAAAGAATCGCGCCGCGATCAAACAAATCTAGCAAACGGCCAGGAGTAGCGATAAGTACATCAACACCCTTATCCAAAACCTTCATCTGCTCGTTAACAGATTCGCCACCTACAAGAAGCGCCTTATTCAATTTGCAGTATTTACCATACTTATCAAAGTTATCAGCCACCTGAGCCGCAAGCTCACGAGTCGGCGCAAGAACAAGAGACCGTGGCATACGTGCCTTCGCAACGCCGCCCGCCAGAATTTCAATCATTGGTAATGTAAAGCTAGCTGTCTTACCTGTACCGGTTTGCGCAAGGCCTAAAACATCACGCGTCATAAGAATGGCTGGAATAGCTTTCTCCTGAATCGGAGTCGGCGTATCGTAACCACATTCTTTTACAGCCTTGAGAACTTCGGGGCTCAACCCCAGATCGTCAAATTTCATGGCGTATATTTATGGGTTTTCTGCGATTTATGCAAGCTTTCTTAATTTTAACCACTGAAATAGTTGTGCAGCGCCATATATTAGCAACGCAACAACCATACCAGGCAGAGAATCAAATATATGCACGTGATACCCTGCTAGACGCCAATAAACTGCAGCAGCAAGCCCTCCAAAAACCATGAATAAAGCCACCTTTTCCGTCAAAGGCCCATTAAACACACGCACTAACATCAATGGCGCAAACCCAGCACCCATAATAGCAATAACAAACAGCACCAGATCAAAAACATTCTTGCTGCCAAGCAATGCAATACCGAGCGCAGCCCCTGTAAAGACCAGTGTACTAAATTTCATGAAGTTGTAAGAATCACGGTATTTGTGAAAAATATCGCGCGACAGGCTAGCCGTGGAACTAAGAACCAACGAATCTGCTGTAGATATAGTGCCTGCAAAGATACCAGCCAAAATAACCCCCACCAATATAGACGGCAGCAAATCAAGCGCTATAGTCGGTAACGCAAGCTCCGTATCAAAATCTGAAGCCTCTGGAATGAGCACCCGCGCACAAAGCGCTACTATGTAAGCCGTAACATAAAACGTCCCGTATGCCCCCTCGAACCACCAGACAGCCTTGCGTGCATCTTTGGAGCTTTTAAGGGTCATAAACCTAACCATTACGTGAGGAAACCCAATAAAGCTAATACCTACAGATAGACATCCCAAGATAAACAAAAAAGGGCCAAATGGGTTACTAAGAGGGAGCAATGCCACTAATTTAGGGTCAATTTGCTCTAGAGCATTATAAAGCGCCCCTAAACCGCCAATCTCATTCAGAGCCGTAACCATAAGAAGCGCCATAGCGACATACATAACTATAATCTGAGCAACATCCGTCCAGATAGACGCTCGTATCCCCCCTGCCCAACAATAAACCAGAACTATAATCGCGCCCATAATTGCGCCAGCATTATAATCCCACTCAAACAGGACATGTAACGCCTTACTCCCTGCCGCCAACTGTGCAGTCGCATATAGCGTAACAGCTACAATACTAACCAAACCAAGGACAAACTGAAGACGCTTACACATCTTCCCCTTATCGCATGCCAGATATTCCGTATAGGATGCAGCATTCTGACGCTGGCTGAACGCCCGAAAACGTCGAGACGTGACAGCAAAACCTACAAGAGACCCGAAGATAATACCGAAAATAAACCAAGCCCCCGCAAGCCCCATGGCATAACCAAAGCCGATAATACCCGTAAATCCAAAGCCACTAGCCGTTGAAGCCGCAGCCGATAGACCGACAAAGGCAGGACTCATGGATCGACTAGCAAGAAGATAATCCTCAGCAGATTTCTGGCGCTTGGTAACGGACAGCAGACCGACAAATATAAAGAACGCTAGAAAGGCCAGAAAACTATATAAAACGGTGTGCTCAACCATGCTTTAAATCTCCCCAAAAGCAGTATGCAAATGTGCAACGAGTATGGTCAGCTGTCAATCTTGGTACTTGCTGCATTGCATCTTGCGTAAATACCTAAAAATGCTAATCTTTTGCCCGAAAATTCAATCCGACAGATCGGAGTATTCCATGTCCAGAACTGCATTCAGCACACATTATGAAACAGAGTTAGAAGGCCTGCGCGAAAAAGGCCTGTTCAAGCCCGAGCGCATTATAACCTCACCACAAAGCGCCGATATTACGGTCAGCAGCGGCGATCATGTCCTGAACTTCTGTGCCAATAACTATCTCGGCCTTGCCGATAATGAAGAGCTGGTCAGCGCGGCCAAGAAATGTCTGGATGACTATAAACTCGGCATGGCATCCGTACGCTTTATCTGCGGCACACTTGATCTGCACAAAAAACTGGAGCAGCGCATCGCCAAATTCAAAGGCATGGAAGACGCGATCCTCTACTCCTCATGCTTTGATGCCAATGCAGGTCTGTTTGAAACTCTGCTAGGCCCCGAAGATGCCATTATCTCTGACGAGCTGAATCATGCCAGTATTATCGACGGCGTGCGCCTATGTAAGGCACAGCGCTTCCGCTACAAAAACAACAATATGGAAGATCTGGAACGCTGCCTGAAAGAAGCAGACGGCGCGCGCTTCAAACTCATTGCCACAGACGGCGTGTTTTCTATGGATGGCTATCTTGCTAATCTGCCAGCCATTTGTGATTTGGCTGAAAAATATGATGCCATGGTTATGGTTGATGACAGCCATGCTGTCGGCTTCATGGGACCTAACTTTGCAGGCACAGCGGATCATTTCGGGGTCACTGACCGCGTTGACATTATAACGGGTACTTTTGGCAAGGCCCTTGGCGGCGCATCAGGTGGTTATACAGTCGGCAAGAAGTCAATCATCGAATGGCTACGCCAACGTTCACGCCCCTACTTATTCTCAAATACTCTAGCGCCCGTCATTGCGGCATCTACACTAGCCGTGCTGGATATGTTGGAACGCGACGGCAAAGCCTTGCAGGCAAAACTGCAAGAAAACGCCCGCTACTTCCGCGAAAAGATGGAAGCCCACGGCTTTGACCTTCTCAAAGGCGAGCACCCGATCATCCCCGTGATGATCTATGACGCAGCCCTTGCAGGCAAATTTGCAGACGAAATGCTGAAACGCGGCGTTTATGTTGTGGGCTTCAGCTACCCTGTCGTTCCCGATGGCAAAGCGCGCATCCGCACACAAATGTCCTGCGCACACGACAAACAACACATAGATAAAGCCGTCGAAGCCTTCGCTGAAGTCGGCCATCAACTCGGTATCCTGAAAGGTAAAGCCGCATGAAAAACTCAATGCGTGGATTGGCAAAGTTGAAATCGGAGCCGGGCATATGGATGACCGAGCAGAATCCGATACCGGACATCGCACCTGACGAGGTTCTGATACGGGTCAAAAAGAGTGCCATTTGCGGCACAGACTTGCACATCTATAACTGGGATGAATGGTCACAAAAGACTGTGCCTGTACCGATGATCACAGGCCATGAATATGTCGGTGTCGTTGAGAAAACAGGGTCATTGGTGAAGCATTTGCAACAAGGCCAGCGTGTCACGGGCGAAGGTCATGTAGTCTGCGGCACATGCCGTAATTGCCGCGCAGGCGCACGCCATTTATGCCGCAATACAAAGGGCGTTGGTGTAAACCGACAAGGCAGCTTTGCCGAATTTGTCTGTATTCCTGCCGACAACGTCGTTCCCCTGCCCGATGACATCAGTGATGAAATCGCCTCAATCTTTGACCCCCTCGGTAACGCTGTACATACGTGCCTGTCATTTGATTTGGTAGGTGAAGATGTGCTGATTACAGGCGCTGGCCCGATCGGCCTGATGGCGGTACCAATCTGCAAGCATGCAGGCGCGCGCAACGTCGTTATTACGGACGTAAACCCTTATCGCCTGAAACTAGCCGAAGAAATGGGCGCAACGCGTGTTGTTGATGCCTCAAAAGAAAAGATCGCCGACGTCATCAAAGAACTCGGTATGAAAGAGGCTTTCGATGTCGGACTTGAAATGTCGGGCAACGAACACGCCTTCCGCGATATGATCAAAAACATGAATTCGGGCGGTAAAATTGCACTACTAGGTATACCACCGCTCGAGATTGCCATCGACTGGAATGATGTGATCTTCAAAGGCCTGACAATCAAGGGCATCTACGGCCGCGAAATGTATGAAACATGGTACAAAATGATCGCCATGCTGCAAAGCGGGCTGGACGTATCAAAGGTTATCACGCACCGCTTTGGCATTGACGATTACATCGAAGGCTTCGAAGCCATGAAATCAGGCCATTGCGGCAAAGTCATATTGGATTGGCCGGAATAAATCTACAGATCCAAGCCTGTAAGCTGACCAATAGCACGGCGAATACGACTGACTGGCTTGTCAGCCGAAACCAGGCCCGGAATCTTTTGTGAAAGAGAATTAAATCTCTCTTCAGCGCGCTGCCTATTATTTGAAGGGTCAATATTTTTATAAAGAAGCCGCTCTGCATGCTGTTTAAAATCGGGGTGCGCATAAACATTGCCCTTACTATCCATAGAAATACAGTTGATTGGTGCATCCCCGCTAAGACTTAGATCTTCGGTCGTGTACACTTTGTCACTAAAGCATAAATCGAGCTTTCTAACCTCTTGCCCGTCCGCCGTATAATCAGCTTCGATGCA
The DNA here is from genome assembly GCA_012960155.1 of Micavibrio sp. GTDB lineage: Bacteria > Pseudomonadota > Alphaproteobacteria > Micavibrionales > Micavibrionaceae > UM-FILTER-47-13. The sequence continues at coordinate 238,460 of DUBU01000039.1, forward strand.
GGCATCAAAATCTTTATAAGTATCAGCCTTTTCTAAGCTAGTTGCCGTAATGCCCTCAATGTTTTCAATCAAGGCCTCAGCAGTATGACTGGCAAATGATGCGTTTAGCATAAACCATGTAGAAGGATTGAACTCATGTGCATCAAAATATTCATCAGCCCCTGCAGCCCGCAAAGCAATATCAATGTCACCTGCATCACGCGGCTGTGCAATACCATTTTCTATAAGATAGGCATCGCGTAACGCGCCGCCAAATGCAACGGGGTTCGCATACCCTTTCGCTTCTAATTCACGTAAAAGGTCTAGTACTTCTTTTGGGGGCGTCATCTCGAGAATGACAGGTTGCACAAATACTTGCTTAGCAGCGCTTGCAAAACGCTCACGTACAGTCATTTTATGACCAGCAGTGCCATAGAAATTTGCAGCTAACCCAGATTTACAGTGCTCATTGTCTAACATACGATATCCATACGATAAAATTATTTACATAACTTTATCAGATAGGGATATCGAACGCAAAAAAATTTCAACAACTAAATCAACTCGGAATGTCCAGGCGCATGCATTTAGGCCAGTAATTAGGGCGCGGCGTATTAACACCGAGAGACTCACGCATATTCTTTGTCATTTCAGGGTCAAGTGAAACAAACACTCCAGAAAGGCGATCAAACCAAGCAACGGATGCTGTTGGCTCTGCACCGTCAATTCCTGCCTGTGCAGCAATAACGGTATGTTCTCCAATTTCTACATTATGACCAATTTGGATTAGGTTATCTAATTTAACTCCATTTCCATAATCAT
>DUBU01000039.1:239270-247231 GCA_012960155.1 Micavibrio sp.
CTTAGAGAAAAACTCACATTGACGAGCAAAGTTATCTTGCCTAGTGATAATGTTTTCTTTGAGTTTTTCCAATTGAGCCATACCAAAGGCTGCACCCATAACATTAATAGGTGCAATAATTGAAACTGAAGGACACTTAACAGTTTGAAAACCATCAGAAGTTTGCACAGTCACCTCCATATCATGTAAATAAGCGGTACCCAGATCACCCTTCAAAGCAGTTTTGGCAAGCCAACGCGGAGCCACATCAGACTTATAGAAATGATCAACAGCTCCATCCTCAACATGCGTATAAAGCTGCTCACGCTGAAACTTGATACTAGCCTCAGCCGCATCTAGATAGTCAGAACGCCCGAGCACAACATCAGAGAATGTGGAAACCAAACGCGCGAAACTATTGCGTGGCGGAATGTTTTCGACAACAGATGAGATACCCTTATCAACTAAAGAGCTGACCGGCTTCCCCATACAAGAAATATGCGGCTCATAAACAGGATTGTAGCCACCGTTACGTGCTTTAATATTGTATAGATCACTAAGAGCCAGCGTCATTGCCGATGCACCATAAGGCGCACAAGACATTTCAATTAATGCTCTGGATTCTGCCTGCTCTCTAATAGTTCTGTTATCTTTATCAGTCATAATGTTAGCTCCCTAAAAATATTGCTACTTTCTAGCAACAATATACATAAAAGGCAAATAGCCAATGTGTATATATAAGCATTTCCCCTAAGCCCTTATTTTAGTATGATTAAGCCGCATAACAATCAGGGGGAAACAATGACCGTAAATACAAAATCATATATGTCAGGCTTTGGAAACGAATTCGCAACCGAGGCTCTACCGAATGCCTTACCTGAAGGACAGAACTCCCCACAAAAAATCAATTATGGCCTGTATGCTGAGCAGCTTACAGGGTCCCCTTTTACCAACCCACGCGCCACAAACAAACGCAGTTGGCTTTACCGAATCCAGCCATCTGTCAAACAGCGCCCATTTGAGCCGATGAAACACAGCGGCATGGCAAGCTCACCGTTTAACGAGCTACCTGCGAACCCGACCCAGATGCGTTGGGATCCCCTGCCTATACCAACAAAAAAGACAGACTTCATTGATGGCTTAGTGACCATTGCAGGAAACGGAGACCTGTTTAACTGGACAGGCCTTGGCATTCACCTTTACGCCGCAAATCTATCCATGTCAGATAAGAACCGCTATTTCTACAACGCAGATGGTGAAATGCTTTTTGTACCGCAGCAAGGCCTGCTACAAATCCGCAGCGAAATGGGTGTTATAAAGGCATTCCCTGGCGAGATCATCGTTATTCCGCGCGGCGTAAAATTTGCCGTCGACTTCCCCGAAGGTGATTCACGCGGCTATGTCTGCGAAAACTATGGCCAACCATTTGTGTTGCCCGATTTAGGACCTATTGGTGCAAACGGCCTTGCCAACCCGCGTGACTTCCTAACACCTGTTGCCAGCTACGAAGACAGCACAAAGCCTTGCGAATTAATCGCTAAATTCGGCGGCAATTTCTGGACAACGGAACTGGACCACTCGCCATTGGATGTTGTGGCATGGCACGGTAACTACGCGCCGTATAAATACAATCTGGAAAACTTCAATACAATCAATACAGTAAGCTTCGATCATCCTGATCCGTCTATCTTTACTGTGCTGACATCGCCAAGCTTACCGCATGGCACGGCAAACGTGGACTTTGTCATCTTCCCGCCGCGCTGGATGGTGGCTGAAAATACATTCCGTCCCCCCTATTTCCACCGTAACCTGATGAGTGAATTTATGGGACTGATCAAAGGTAAATATGACGGCAAAGAAAAAGGCGGCTTCGCACCCGGAGGCTGTAGCCTGCACAACTGCATGTCACCGCACGGCCCCGATTCTGCAACGTTCGAACGGGCAAGTAATACCGAACTAATGCCACAGAAGATAGAAGACACTATGGCCTTCATGTTCGAAAGCAAATACATCATGCGCACAACCAAATACGCGATGGATTCAAAAGCCTATCAAAAAGACTACCACGACGTTTGGCAGGACATGCCGCGCAAGTTCGATCCGCGCAGTAAAACCGCATAGCAATTCAAAGGCTTACAAGTAATAATATATAAAATTGTCTCTAATTTTAAATACCTCTCAATATCTTTCCCGCATACTTAAGTCTGGGAGAGAATTTTTAATACATTGTTATAAAGGAATTAGCTTTGGGTACACCGTCCAACACAGCAAAGGAATTGCTGCGCGCGACCGCACTTGATAATGCTGCCAGTAAATCAAAACTAGAAGATGATTTGGAGCAAGACGGCTTCGCACGCTCATCAGCCGACCGAAGCGAAAACCTATATGGCACCAGCAACGAAATCACTTTCATTGAACAAGACTCCAAAGCGGAAACCCAAGCCGATAACGGCGAAATTCAAGTCAGTATTCAAGCGTTACCTAGTGGTAGTGAGGTAGGCTGGCATCTTTACAACATCAATGCTGACGATGTGTGGAACGATTACACAGGGCGCGGCGTCATTGTCGCCGTTGTAGATAATGGCTGGCACAGCTACAACCACCCCGACCTGAATGATAACATTCGCTTTGATTTAACCGACAATACAGCCGTCAATGGCCTGGACCACGGCCAGAACACTATGGGGCTAATCGGCGCAGAAGCAAACGGATCACAAACAGTCGGTGTCGCCTATAACGCAGACCTGACAGGCGAATTATGGACAACACAAGGCATTCTGGATGCCACGGGCTATGCAGACGTCATCAACAACAGCTGGACATTCAAAAACCCGCTAACACCCATCAGCCAATCAGCGATTGATGGTGCTGTCACCACAGGACGCGGAGGTTTAGGCTCCGTAGTCGTATTTTCAGCAGGAAACTACAGAACCGAAGACATTGGCGGCAATATCATGCCAATGCAGTCATCACCGCACGCGATTGTTGTGGGTGCCATGGATATGGATGGTACAGAAACATATTTCAGCAGTGGCGGCTCATCCCTACTCATCACAGCCCCGGGTGTAGGCCTGTTCACAACGCATGGTGCAACGGGCACAATGGCTAATTTTGCGGGAACATCAGGCTCGGCCCCTATTGTATCCGGCGTTGCCGCGCTAATTCTAGAAGCCAATATGGACCTCGGCTTTCGTGATGTACAAGAAATCATGTCCCTGTCCGCACAACATAACGACTCAGGCGGCGCCAGCTGGGCATATAACGGCGATGCCCACTGGAATGGCGGCGGCAGACATTTCAGCCACGATCACGGCTACGGCAATATAGACGCGCGTGCCGCTGTACGTTTGGCAGAGACATGGGACGAACAAAGCACAATGGCAAACATGCAGACAGTGACTAAATCCGTCACTGTGAATGCAGGCATACCTGATGCAGGATCAGCCATAACAAGCAGCACAACAGTAACAGCCGGCGAAAACATCGCGGTAGAATCAGTCGTCCTGAACATGGATATTAATGGTCATGGTGAAGTTGGTGACTTGATAATACGCCTTACATCTCCAAACGGCACAGTTGCGACAATTATGGACACCCCGATGTTCGGCAGCACAGGTGTTGCTGAAATTGATTATAACTTCGGCGCCCAAAATTTCCGTGGCGAAGAAGCCGCAGGATTATGGACTGTAAGCGTTCAGGATGTCAGCGGCGGCAATATCGGCACGTGGGCAGACTGGACACTAACTATTAATGGCGACACGCTTGATAATAATGACGTTTATTTCTACTCTAACGACTTTGCAGGTATGGGCGGCGGTCGCACAACGTTGAGCGACGCAAGCGGCACTGACACCATTAATGCCTCTATGGTTACCGGCAACATGAACATTAACATGAACGCCGGCACCACGAGCTCGATAGCAGGCAATACACTGACAATTGCAGGCGGCACTATAATTGAAAATGTATATGCTGGTGACGGTAACGACACAATTACAGGCAACACCGCAGACAACCTAATCTGGGGCGGCCGCGGCAGTGATACTATAGACGGCGGCGATGGCAATGATATCGCCGAATTCCTCGAGGATCTGGCTGATTACACTATCAGCTTTGTAGGCTCAGCCATGCACGCCGTGATCGGCAGCACAACTGATATCATTAATAACGTTGAAAACTTCATCTTTAATGGCGCGTCATACACATACAACTATCTACGTACGACCTTTGGTCCACCTAGTAACGACTTTGCCCCAACAGCTAGCGGTAATGACGCAACTATTGGCATCAACGAAGTCGTTCTCGCCTCTACAATTATCTCTGCAAACGATGCTGACGGCAACACCCTGACTTATGAAGTATGGGATTCAGGCCGTGCCTGGTCATCAGGATATTTTGAATTAAACGGCTCCAAACTCGCAACACAACAGGGACACACTCTAACGGAACAGCAGTTCAGTGAGCTAAATATTGTCGGCGGATCAGATAATGGCACCGAAACAATGTGGATACGTGTATCTGACGGCACCTTCACCTCCGCGTGGGACAGCTTCACATTGACCACCTCAGGCGCCGTACCAGCATCCAATACAGTACCGACTGTTACAGCCAACAATTTAACCTTGGGCGAAAGCGAAAGTGTCCAGCTTTCAACAATTGTAACCGCGTCCGATGCTGACGGCGATGCTCTGACCTACGAAGTATGGGACGGTAACAGTAACGCACAATCCGGCTATATAGAGTTTAGCGGATCAAAATTAAGCGCAGGACGAGGACACACGTTCAGTGAAGCGGACTTTCTAACACTCAACCTTATTGGCGGAACAAAAAACGGCTCAGAGTACTTTTGGGTTCGTGTATCTGATGGTGACGACACAACCGCATGGCAAAAATGGACACTAACAACTGATATGGCAACAATTGTCGCCGGCGGCGGTAACAATGCTCCTACTGTATCCGCTGACAACTTTACTTTAGCGCGAAACGACAGTGTGTTAGCAAACACTATCATCACAGCAAGTGACGCAGATGGCGATGAATTAACATACGAAGTATGGGATGGCTCAGGATCGGCTGGCTCAAGCTACCTAGAACTAAATGGCAGCAAGCTTGGCGCAGGAAGTGGTCACGCTTTGACACAAGCAGAATTCGATAGCTTAATGATTGTTGCTGGCCCTGCACTAAATACGGAAAAATTCTGGGTACGCGTGTCTGATGGCACAGTGACAACAGCATGGGACAGATTCGACCTTACAACAGTCGACACTCTTAGTTTGGGAATCGACGACCTGATCTCAGATGACACCACAGCAGAACAAGACGCACTCGATACGCTAGAGCCGCAAGATACTGTAGAGCCACCTGATTACGTTGAGCCTATATCAGCGACAGAACATCTTAGCGCACCGGCAGACGAGCTATACGCGCCGACTGACATAATCTAGCCTTCATAAAACCAATTTAGCTGTATGGAAATGTACAAAGTGCAATCTAAGTAAGATTGGCATCCCGTACGGGATTCGAACCCGTGTTGCCGCCGTGAAAGGGCGGTGTCCTAGGCCTCTAGACGAACGGGACGCATAAGAGTATTGCCTTGGAAACGCAGTTATAATCGTTATACGGGTTATAAATCAAGTATTTTTCTTATAAAAGAATGAAAAAAATTTACAGGCGCGCTTTTAAGAGAGCTGCCATACGCTGCCCTCGCTCTACACGGGCTTGTTTATCACGTTTTAACGCAGCAGGATCATACTCGCCTGTCTCAATGTAACGCGGTAACTCTGAACCTGGAATGGCCTTGTACACCTCAAGACGTTCAACAGGTATGGCATTAAAGCAAATCACCTCAGGCACTAGATAAGATCCCTCCTCATATTCGGAAAGTGGCACAACGGAGCGCCAGTAAGCATCCTTTACGCGGTCTGTAATATGGCGCGGCGTTACACGCTCATCCGTACCATGAAAATCCGAATCAAAATGCACTCCCCAGTCAGCAACACAGACATCATCGTCGGGTATAATCTTCGCCTTAAGTAAGATAGTAGGCTCCAGATGTGCTTTGGCTTTTTCTATTACCTCGTTAAACAGACTGGATATATTAGACCCCCAGAAAGTTTCCGTGAACTCGCGAGGACGCTCTTTTAGCATACCAAATACAGCACCAGAATGAGCTTTATCAGGCAAAGCATTGCCATGCCCTAAATAGATAAAGCGGCGAATCGGGCGCAAACCACCACGCGTTTCATTTTCGAAAATATCGCGCGCCGCATTAAGCGATGTATAGTGATAAAAGTGATCCGTAAGCATGGACGCAAGAATACGCCCAAATCATGAAATTATGCAAATTTGGAAGATGGAGGCTCCGAAATATTATCAGAGTGTTTCTCAATGACATAAGCCGCATCCTGCACCTGCATCTGCACATTCGTATTCCCGTTCCAGTGATCGAGCTTGAAATGCCCTGCCAAGTGAAATGGCTGGCTATGACCATGCTTTAACATCGCCTGCCCCATTGCCGTATCAGCCGCACGGAACGCTATGCCTTTAATACGAGGCCCACCTTCCCAATCGCTAATCTGGAAACTGATGTGATTATCACCGACGATACGTGCATTATGAATGCGTACGTTACGCAGCACAAAAACAGGCTCTTCCTGTCCTTGCCCGAAAGGGCCTAACTGGTCTTGCAACATTTGCACAAATTTAACAGATGCCCCACGAACGCTCATGACGCCATCAACATCAAAATCTGTGACAAGTTCTTGCCCTGCCGCCTGCTCTTCGATGTTCTTCTTTAAAAACGCGGCGAAGACTTCTTCTTGTTCAGGCTCGACCGTAAAGCCTGCTGCCATGGCATGGCCGCCACCTTTTAACAAAAGACCTGCATTGCGCGCCTCGATAAACGCAGCCCCCAGATTAACACCTTCAACAGAGCGCCCTGAGCCACGGCCTTCTAACTTACCACTCTGGCCAACGGCATAGGTAACAACCACAGACGGCTTCCCGAATTCTTCTTTAAGGCGACCTGCAACAAGGCCGGACAAACCCGGGTGCCAGTCCTTATGCCCGACATAAAGCACAGGATCGCTTTCCATGCCTGCCTGACGCACCATCGCGATGGCCTCACGCATCATCTCTTCCTGAATGGCCTTACGTTTGGAGTTACAATCTTCCAAAAGGAATCCGATATTACGCGCCTCTTCCTTGTCATCAGCAGACAGCAGCTTGGCACCAAGGTCAGCCTGATGAACGCGGGAGCCTGCATTGATGCGCGGTCCCATAACAAAGCCACAATGGTACGTATCAGGATCACTGTTCACACCGGCAATTTGGCAAAGAGCAGCAATACCTGGATTATCCATCTGCGCCATACGTACAAAGCCAGCCTTAACGAACAGGCGATTGACACTTGTAAGCGGCACCATGTCGCACACTGTGCCAAGGGCAACGATATCCAGCCAATCTTTTAGCGGCGCGTCCTTGGTCCCCTTATCCTTAAAGAAGCCTTTCTCCCGCAGCCTCGCATTAATCGCAACGCACGACATAAACACAACACCGCACGCCGCCAGCATATCAAGGCCTGAACTATCATCTTTACGCTTCGGGTTGATAACATGGTTAGCAGCAGGCAGCTGCTCTTCAGCTTCGTGGTGATCGAAGACACAAATATCGAGTCCAATATCACGCCCTTGCTGTATAACATCATGCGAAGTAATACCACAGTCCAAAATCAGCACACAGTCAGCACCCTGAGCCCTCAAGCTCTCAAGCGCCTTGATATTGGGGCCATAGCCCTCTTCAATACGATCAGGGATATAGAAAGGCGCATCTACACCGCAATAGCGCAGAAAGCGTACAAAGATCGCGGTAGAGGTTGCCCCATCAACATCGAAATCACCAAATACTGCAAGCTTCTTGCCATTAATAATGGCATCGGCAACATATTCAGCCATTTCCGTCATACCCGCCATAGCAAACGGATC
>DUBU01000039.1:247280-311869 GCA_012960155.1 Micavibrio sp.
CCCGCCATAGAAAACGGATCAGGAAAATTCTTAGCAAGCGTCGGGGATAAGAATGCCTCTACCTGCTCGTCAGTAACACCACGGATATTCAAAAGACGTGCAATCATGTCAGGCAAATCATATTTTTGCGCAAGACGAACAGATTCCTGCTCATCCGCACTGGCAACAACCCAACGCGCCTGCATTAGTGACTTTTGAATATCAAGCTTATCACTCATCGAGAGGCTTAAACCCTGTCTTGCGGCTAAAGTTATGCTCGGCCGTAATATGACGAATAGTTCCTGACTTGGAACGCATAACAATGGAGTGCGTAGTAGCACGCCCAGGCTTACGATCTACACCACGAAGCATTGTACCATCTGTAACACCGGTGGCAGCGAACATGACATTGTCAGACTTGGCTAGATCATTGGTCTTATAGATTTTCTTAAAATCAGTGATACCCCAACGTTCTGCACGAGCAATCTCATCATCATTACGGAACACCAAACGCCCTAGCATATGACCGCCTGTACATTGCAATGCTGCTGCAGCCAAAACGCCTTCAGGCGCGCCCCCTGTACCAACATACATATCAATATTACTATTTGGATCAGCCGCAGAAATTACCGCACTCACATCACCGTCTTGAATAAGATTAATACGCGCACCTGCACGGCGCACACCATCAATCAGCTCCTGATGACGCGGACGATCAAGAATACAAACTAGAACATCTTCAATGCTCGCACCTTTCGCCTTAGCAATCTTCTTCACTACTTCTTCTATAGGAGCATCCAAGTCCAGAATATCAGCAGGAATATCGGGCCCAACAGCAATTTTGTCCATGTAGGTATCAGGCGCATTCAGGAAACCGCCCTTATCCGTCATAGCGATTACAGCCAGCGCATTCTGCCCGCCCTTTGCAGTAATCGTAGTACCTTCAAGCGGATCAAGCGCAATATCAATCGCAGGACCACCTGCCCCAACTTCTTCGCCAATGAACAGCATCGGAGCTTCATCGCGCTCACCCTCACCAATAACGACCGTACCTGTGATTTGCAGGCTATTAAGAGCTTCGCGCATCGCATCTACCGCTACACGATCCGCAGCTTTTTCATTACCACGCCCGACTTCTTTAGATGCAGCCAAAGCTGCCGCCTCGGTTACACGCACAGCCTCTAAGGCTAAGTTACGATCCATAGAAAAAGTTTCGTTTTGAGGAATGATATGGGTGTATTCGTTCTGCATTTTTTTATCCGCTGTCATGGTAAAAACTCCGTATGAATATAGAGCAATACTAGAGTGCGGAAAGCAACGCATCAACCCAATTTGACTTTTCATACACTTTCGACGATATTGCACTTATGGGAAAAATAGTGAAGCTGAACAGGGTGTATGAAAAAAATGCACCTAAACTGCAAAGATGGGCGAATGATGGCCTCGCTTTCGCAGTACTAATCTCTGAAAAAGGGCGTGATGACATTACGCCTTTGTTCAAAACGTTCAAGGCAGCCAGCGAATTTTCCACTCAACTAAGAGGCAAAGGCATCAACAATGCCGTTGCCGAGACTATCGAGACCCCACGCGGTCCTAGTTACAGATTGAGTGTGACCTCACAGGTTGCCCGTCAACACGTCTAAGCCGTATCAAAAATCTTCGATACGCATCATAGAAGGCTTTTCCAAAACGCGCTCAAGATTGGCAAAGCCTTCTAAAGCTTCCTCAACTTGCTTTTGTTGAACTTCATGAGTCGTCATAACAATAGAGACAGGGTTGTTTGGATCACGGCCTTGTTGCAGCATCGCTTCAATAGATACATCACAGTCACGTAAAGTTGCAGACACATCAGCAAGAACACCAGGCTTATCCATCACACGAAGGTGCAGATAGAACTGGCTCTCTACTTTGCCGCGCCTCCCCCAATTAGCCTCTTTAAGATCCGAGTAAGGCACACCAAATACAGGCAACTTGGTACCACGTGCTAAATCAATGATGTCGGCAACAACTGCAGACGCTGTAGGACCCTCACCCGCACCACGGCCAACCAGCAAGCCTGTATCAACAAAGTCACCCTCGATATAAACGGCATTAAAAACACCATCAACAGCGCCCATAGTGCTTTTGCGCGGCACCATACAAGGTTCAACCGATTGAACAATTGCATTACCTTCTTTGCGCGCCATACCCAGTAGTTTGATACGATACCCAAGCTGACGCGCAAATTCGATATCCACGGAGGTAACATTAGTAATACCTTTTACGGCAAGCTTCTTGAAATCAGGCTTCACACCAAACGCTAGAGCAGTCAGCAAGCATAGCTTATGTGCGGCATCTGTGCCCTCAATGTCAAAGGCAGGGTCAGCTTCGGCATACCCAAGCTTCTGCGCGTCTGCCAATACGGATTTAAAATCACGCCCGGACTTGCGCATCTCGGTCAGAATGTAATTACAGGTTCCATTTAAGATACCGTATACGGCGCCAATATCGTTCGCGGCATATCCCTCACGGATAGCCTTGATAACAGGAATACCACCAGCAACAGCAGCCTCATACATAAGACCTGCATTGTTACCCTCTGCCACCTTAGCCAACTCATAGCCATGATGCGCTAGCAATGCCTTATTAGCTGTAACAAAATCCAAGCCTTTAGCTAACGAAGACTCGGCAAGGGTTTTAGCTACACCGCCTTCACCACCAATCATCTCAACGATACAATCAACATCCTCATTAACGAGTGTGGACGCATCCTCAACCCAAGTCACATCAGAGAAATCAAAGCCACGATTACGAGATTTATCGCGCGCCGACACAGCAACAACTTCAATCGGCCGCCCAGCTTTACGTGCAATCGCCTCAGCATGAGCCTTCAGAATTTTCGCAACACCAACACCAACGGTGCCTAGCCCCGCCAAAGCTATTCTGTACGGTTGTGACATTAAATTAATCCTAATTATGAGTTATTAGTAACGCGCAAAATCCGGAATGGGTGCTTCCGGCGCAGCCAATTCAGACGGCGGAACGACAACAGGTGCTGGTGCATAAACTGGTGCGGAAGCAACAGGCATCGGCGCTCTGGACGTTGTCTCTACAATTTCCACACGGCGATTAGCAGCTTCCTGGCTAAAGCCAGGCACAAAGGCCGATGGCTGTGTATCACCATAAGCCTTAGTTACAATTCTATCAGCAGGAACACCCTGTTTAATCAGGGATTCAGAAACCTCATAAGCACGATCCATGGACATCTTTAAGTTGATAATCCGCTGCTTAACAGGATCATCAACTTCGGTTGTTGTGCTAGCGTGCCCCTCAACATTTAATGGACCTGTCGTTGTACCGGCTACATGACGAATAACGTCATTACCTGCGTTATTGACGCGTGAAGAACCATGCCCAAAGTAAATGCGGGAACGCTCACCTCCTGAATAAGAAACTGGCGCAGGAGAAGCCGGCACTGGCTGTAACGGTGTTGGTGCAAATGAGCTATCAACCTCAACACGGTCAGGACGATACGAACTGTCAATCTCAACAGGCGCATCAAGCGGTGATTGCAAAGGACCGCCAAAAGGAGAATTCATAGGGTTTGTATGCGCAGAAGGTGGCATCAAAGAAGGAGCAGGAGCAGCCGCGACAACCTCAGCACCATAAGACGGCATATCCCCAATTGGATAAACTGTTACATTCGGATCATTGGCAATAACGCCGCCATCAAAACCGCCGCTCATAGTTTGAGCCGCAGGCTGGTCAAAGCCATATACCTGCACACTACCATTAGACATTTCGCGGGTAATCTCACCGTATGACATACCAATATCTGCACCGGAGCCATCTGAGTGAACAGTTGTCTCGCCCTTTTTTGCCGAATTAAAAGTTTCCAGTGACTCACACGCGGAAACTGAAAGGCATACAGCAGCAACCAGAAAAGCTTTGTAAGTAGTATGCACGGTTATTCCTCTTTGATATCTATAACAAACCATCGCTATCGTGGCTGAAATAAAACCATAATTCAAGCTCTAAACCCTATACGCGCCTTGATTTATTGATTATATTTCTTGCAGATACGGCACCTATGAAAGGACGTACCCACATGAAGACAGCAGCGAAAGCAAACCCCATGGGCAAGGAACAAGAAGAACAGATGTTTCCAGATCCGGTTGCACTCTCCAAAGTATTGATGGATGTTGCTGAGCGCGCATCCCCTATCATTCAGGATATGCTGTCTAAAACAGAATTTGATCCAAGCGACTTCGTCATCGATCCCATGAACTTCCGCGTAGCCTACGTTGAGTTCATGAACCACCTATGGGACAACCCACGCCGTGTAGCCGAACTGCAAGTCGAGTTAATGAGCGACTGGATGCACCTATGGCAAGAAAGCGCTAAGAAGTTTATGGGCGAGCAAAGCGAAACACTCTACGCTCCTCGCAAAGACGATCGCCGCTTCAAATCACCCCTGTGGGATCAATCCCCGGCTTTTGATTTCATCAAGCAGTCATATCTACTGACAAGCCACTGGATTGAAAAAGTTGTTGGCCAGACAGAAGGCCTAGATGACGAAACGCGCAGCAAACTGAACTTCATGACGAAGCAATACCTAAGCGCCGTATCCCCTACAAACTTCCTATTCACGAACCCCGAGGTCTTGCAAGAAACGCTCGACAGCAAAGGCGAAAATCTTATACGCGGGCTCGAGAACCTTCTGGAAGATATAGAGCGCGGCCATGGGCAGCTAAAAATCAGCACCACAGATTATAACGCGTTTGAATTAGGCCGAAACATCGCCACAACCAAAGGCAAAGTCGTCTACCAAAATGACCTGATGCAGCTGATACAGTATGAAGCCGTGACAGAAAAAGTTTTCAAGCGGCCTCTTCTGATTATTCCGCCATGGATCAACAAATTCTACATTCTGGATCTGCAAGAAGAAAACTCCTTCATTAAATGGCTTACCGAGCAAGGTCATACAGTCTTTGTTGTCTCATGGGTGAACCCGAACAAGGAGCTCGCCAAAAAACGCTTTGAAGATTACATGGAAGAAGGCATTTTTGATGCCATTACGCAAATCCAGAAAGCTACAGGTGAACCTGACGTTAATCTAATTGCATACTGTCTTGGTGGAACGCTAACGGCTGTTACGCTTGGCTGGTTAGCCGCCAAGAAAAAATCGGATATTATTGCGTCCACAACATTCCTGACAACACTGATCGACTTTGAAAAAGCAGGCGACATGAAATTATTCATGGATGACGCCCAGATCAGTATGCTGGATAGACAGATGGCTGAGCGTGGCTTTCTTAATGGAAACCATATGCGCCAGACATTTTCACTACTGCGCGCCAACGATATGATCTGGTCATTCGTTGTGAACAATTACCTGATGGGTAAAGAACCATTCCCGTTTGATCTGCTTTACTGGAATGACGACGCCACCAATATGCCTGCCGCCATGCACAGCTTCTACTTACGCAAATGCTATCGTGACAATCTGCTGAAAGAAGTGGGCGGCGTCACTATGAACGGCGTTGACATCGACATGACCAAGGTCAAAACACCATGCTTCTTCCTATCAACCATGGAAGACCACATTGCACCATGGAAAGCCACTTACGCAGCCACACAGCTTTTTAGCGGCGAAACAACCTTTACACTGGCAGCCTCCGGCCACGTGGCTGGCGTTGTAAACCCGCCCCATAAAAACAAATACGGTTACTGGACAAACAGCAAAAATCCGACCGATCCGGACGAATGGTTCTCAAACGCCAAAAGTCATGACGGCTCCTGGTGGCCGCAATGGCAAAAATGGATTGGGAAATATGCGGGGGATAAAGTCGCTGCCCGTAAAATCGGCGGCGGCAAACTAAAACCAATAGAGGACGCCCCCGGTAGCTACGTAAAAATGAAGGCTGACTAAGACGGCCTATAGGCCTTCAACACCTCGTGAACCTTCGCAAGCCATTTTGCATCAACCAGTGAATTATGCTCTTTATCGCTATCAACTTGAGGCAAAACGTCAGGGCGCCCCAAAGTCATCCAGGTCTCAGTAAGGTTCCGCGGGAAGTTAATAATATTTTTGGGCAATTGCATAAAATTACCCTCACTCATCAAATCAGAGAATAATACCCAGTCTTGCGGAATGTGCCAAAAATGAATGAAGGCTTTCTCGTCAGGCTCATTGCCAATGAAATCCAAAATCTCTTTGCGGATTTGTGCTCGTGTCTTGCGTCCACTCTCTGGCATATCCAAACGTGGCAGAACCGTATCTTTGACAAACTCATTCTCCCTGGCGGCCTCCAAGTTAAACTCGTTAGAAACGGCATAGTATGTGCGGCCCGCTTCATCAACCAAACCAACACTAATCAAGTCATAAACGACATGGCCATTTTCGAAATCGATGACACGCTGATTAAATTCCAGATCCAGATAATAATTTCTCATAATTGCCTCCCTGACTAACAACTATGAAAAATACACTATAAAATCAAGGTTAAAGATATTCCTTAGCAAGCTTCACGTAGTTTTTAGAAGACCATTCCATATGCTTGTAATCTTCGTCTGTCAGGCGGCGCATAAACTTGGCTGGACTACCTGCCCATAACTCTCCTGATGGCACTGTTTTACCAGCCGTAACAAGCGCGCCAGCAGCAACCATCGCATATTCCTGCACAACAGCCCCATCCATAACGCAAGCCTTCATACCGACAAACGCGTTATTTTCGATAGTACACGCATGTAGTAGCGCCATATGCCCGACGGTAACGTCATCACCGACAATAGTGGCATGACCAAATGAGGACTCATGAATGACGGTGCCATCCTGAATATTACTACGCTCACCAATAATAATGTCATTCACATCACCGCGCAGCGTACAACCAAACCATACACTACTATCCGCCCCTACTGATACACGCCCAATAACCGTAGCAGTAGGCGCAACAAAAGCAGCCTCGTCAATACGGGGAATAATGTCTTTATATGGAAGGATCAATGCGCTCATAAAAAGATCATATAAAAAAAACGCCCTGATATACAGGGCGCTTTTGAAACTTGATAACAACAATCGGTATACGATTAACGCTTTGCCCACTGCTTGGAACGACGAGCTTTGTGCTTACCGATTTTCTTACGCTCAACTGTACGTGAGTCACGTGTCAGCATACCGGCTTTCTTCAGTGCTGGACGAAGTTCTGGTTCGAAATTCTCCAACGCACGTGAAATACCGTGACGAACCGCACCGGCCTGACCTGACAGACCACCACCTTTAACTGTACACATTACGTCGAACTGGCCAACGCGATCTGCAATCAGGAAAGGCTGGTTAAGAACCAGACGCTGTGTCTGACGAGCAAAGTAAATTGTCTGGTCACGGCCATTAACAACAACTTTACCTGAACCAGGCTTGATCCAAACACGAGCAACAGCGTCTTTACGACGACCAGTTGCATAAGCACGACCTAATTCGTCGACTTTCTTAACACGTGTTTCAGGCTGGTTCTCAGTTTTATCTTCTGATTTCTCTGCTTTGGCTTCAGTTTTACCTTCTGCCTTAACTGCAGCACCCAGATCTTTCAGATCTGTGATTGCTTCGTCTTTTGTTTCTTTTTTATCAGCCATCTGTCTTACCTTTTATTCTTAGGGTTCATCGCAGCAACATCCAGAACCTCTGGTTTCTGTGCTTCGTGACCATGTTCAGTACCGGCGTATACGCGCATGTTTTTGAAAATGCGACGACCCAAAGGACCTTTAGGCAGCATACGCTCAACAGCTTTCTCAACAACGCGCTCTGGGTGCTTACCTTCAAGGATTTCACCTTTAGTGCGTTGCTTGATACCACCCGGGTAACCTGTGTGCCAGTAGAAGATATCCTGGTCTTTTTTCTTACCTGTAATACGCACTTTTTCTGCGTTGATTACGATAACATTATCGCCACAGTCGACATGAGGTGTAAATGAAGGCTTGTGCTTACCACGCAGACGCAGAGCAATAACACTTGCCAGACGACCAAGGGTAACACCCTCTGCATCTACAATAACCCATTTCTTTTCGACTTCTTTTGGCTTTGCAGCATAAGTTTTCATTGCAATCCACTCTCTCTCACGGCCTAATACGTAGGCCTCGGTTTAGTCGTTTAATACGTTCTTTTACGTATGGCGTGTTTTATGAAGAAATCCGCGGCGTCTGTCAACAAAAAAAACGGACAGGCAATCCAAAAAAAGATATATAAAACAGGGTCATACATGAACGGTAAAATAATACCACTCGAAAAATCATCACAAAATTCACAGGGGCAGAGCAATCAAATGTCAAACAATAGTAACGTTATCAATAACATGCGCTTTGAAACCAAAACGGTACACGCAGCCTGCACACCAGACGAAAGCACTGGCGCTTGCGATACACCTATTCATCAGGCTGCCGCCTTTAAGTTTAAAAACACACAACAAGCCGCAAATATTTTCAGTCTTAAAGAAAAAGGTTTCTTATACTCACGCGTAACAAACCCTACTGTAGGCGCGCTGGAAGAAAAATTGACAATACTAGAAGGTGGCGTTGGCGCAACTTGTACGGCCTCTGGCCTAGCTGCCAATATGCTGATCTTCTCTGCGCTAATGAGCCCGGGCAGCAACTTCGTGTCCTCTTGCAAAATCTATGGCGGCACGACAAGCCAGTTCCGCGACACATTTAAAAGAGGCTTTGGCTGGGATTGTCGTTTTGTTGATCCTACTAATGTAGACAATTTCAAAGCTGCAATCGACGAGAATACAAAAGTCCTGTTCGCGGAGAGCATATCGAACCCAGAAGGTGTCGTACTCGATATTGAAAAAGTTGCCCGCATTGCCGAAGACGCAGGCATCCCGCTAATCGTCGACAACACTATCGCAACACCTTATCTATGTCGCCCGTTTGAATTCGGTGCTGATTTGGTCACACACTCAACAACAAAATACCTGAGCGGCCACGGCCAAGCCATGGGTGGTGCAGTTGTTGATGGCGGCAAATTCGACTGGATGAAATACGCAGACAAGTACCCTGCCCTTGGCAAGGAAGACCCTTCATACCATGAAACAACATTTGCACAGACTTTCGCAGATTGCCCAATGGCAATGCACAACCATGCTGTAGGCCTGCGCGATCTGGGCATGAACCAACAGCCAATGAACGCATACCTAACAATGATGGGCATGCAGACATTGTCACTGCGTATGGATCGTCACTGCCAGAACGCTATAAAGGCTGCTGAATATCTGGAAAACCACCCTGCTGTAGCGTGGGTTAATCATGCAGGTCTACCGAGCAACAAATACAATGAACTGGCCAAGAAATATATTCTTAACGGCTGGGGCAGCTCCCTATTCACCTTCGGACTTAAAGGCGGATACGATGCGGCTGTAAAAGTAGTTGAAGGCGTAAACGTCTTTACACACCTAGCCAATATCGGCGATACACGCAGCCTGATGATCCACCCTGCTTCCACAACTCACTCGGAGTTGCATGAAGATCAAAAGATCAAAGCAGGCGCACTGCCAGAAGCCATCCGTGTTTCCATCGGTATCGAGCATATTGATGATATCCTTGCCGATCTGGAACAAGCACTGGCAAAAACAGAAGTTCTAGCCGCTTAACTAGGCTAGGTAATCTGTAAAAAGTGCTTGGCATAATATGTTTTGCAGTGCTAACGTCATTGCAAAATAAAGGGAGACATTATGGGTATTGGCATCAAAACATCGACGTTGTCGGCGCTTGCCGTTGCATTCACAGTTGCTACGGCAGCAGGCGCACAAGCACATGATCATTTCGAATACGCACAAACAGACCTAAGCCGAATTCAAGAACGTTTTGAGCAATTAGAGCGCGAAAGTCGTTTGGATTTAGTACCACAAGAGCGCGAGGGTTTTCTGGATGGCGACCGTCAGGCAACACGTGCTCAAGAAAGACTCTTCCAACAGATTACCGGACTACTAGGCCAGCAAGGCGCACGCTTGGACTTAATGCGCGACCAGATCATCGAGTCTATGAGCATCCAATACCCCGACAGACCCGTCGAAGAAATCCGTGCAGAAGCGCGTAACTGGATCCGCGACTATATGCTCGCACAAACAGCAGAAACGCAAACTGACACAAACAAGGTAACCTTGCCATCACAATTCGCGCACAATGTACGCGGCTGCACGCAAGACGGCCTAATCTATCAAATGAGCTATAACATTGCGCTCGACTTTAATGCCCTTGGCAGCTTTGGCAATGATGACATGGCAGAGGAAGATGTCAGCCTATTTGAGCTTAAAGTGCTGGAAACAAACCGCCACTTTAGCGGCATTACAGGCACTGGCGACTACATGGACGCGCTCCGTGAAATGAACAACTCACTAAATTACAGCATGCAGCGTTTGACAGGCGGCCTGATAGACAGCCTGCCATCTGAAGAAATCAACGGTGAAACGTACGCCGCCCTGATGCAGAGTATTATCAACAGCACAGAAGATGGCATTGCTGCTAACTTCAATGGTGTCGATATTGATGTCATTGTAGCAGACGCAAGACAACTTCCTGGCGAGTGTGGCGCGGCCTTCCGCCCCGAACAAGAAGATCAAGCAGACGCAGGACCAGCTGCGGCGGATAACAGCACCCCACTAAGACAAGCGGCAACAGGCTATACACGTGGCTCAATGCAATCAGCATTGGCACAGAATGTTATTACGCCGGCTTACCCAAGTGCCAACGGCCCTGCGGGTAGCAATCTGCCTGCCAGACCAATAAGCCCGACACCACCAAGCGCATATGCAGGCACAACATCTGACGATGTAGCAAGCACTTTGGGTATACAAAACGATACAACCGCACCTCTTCACGAAGACGGAAATACAGCGCCAATACCACCAGCAGGTGGCATCAGCGGTCCGTTCCTGATACCTTAATCGTTTAGGAAATATGACTTCAGAATTTTGCCGTCTACCATTTCGAAGACTAACGGAACGCCTGTCGGCATCTCAGCCTCATTAATATTATCAGGCGTACGCTCACCCAGAATAATCAGCATAGCGCGCAATGAGTTGCCATGCGCGGCAATCAGAATGTTCTTACCATCATCGACCAATGGCTTGATCGTAGAGTCGTAATAAGGACGAACACGGTTTTCGACGACATCCTGCAAACATTCGCCGCCAGGCGGGCGCGTATCATATGAGCGGCGCCAGATGTGAACTTGCTCTTCACCATATTTCTCACGCATATCGTCTTTATTTAAACCTGTAAGGTCACCGTAATCACGTTCACGTAAATCATCGTGCTTGATCATCTTGGGAATAAGATACTCCTGACCAGCAGCATCCATGGCAAGCTGTGCGGTCTCATACGCACGCTTCAAGGTACTTGTAAAAATCTGATCAAACTCGATATTCGCCAGAGAAATACGCTGTCCTGCTTTCATAGCCTCATCAATACCGTTTGGGCTAAGGTCTACATCCTTAAAACCAGTGAACTTATTTTCAAGATTCCACTGACTCTCACCATGGCGAAGTAAAACGAGATAATTCATGAACAACTTTCTCCAAATTTTGTATCTTATAACGATGGCCCATGATGCCAGATTCACAGCATTTTAAAAGGCCAAAAACCAATATTTTCCTTTGACTTTAGCGGGTAAAAGTGCCATTAAACAACCGACTGTCAAGGATTGTATAGGTCTACGGTTGACTGTTGACGGCGGTTCCCCACACACATATTCGAGCCGCTGTCTGCTGTCCACCGAAAGCCATAAATTGCAGTCCTTTTCAGTCATATGACAGACATATGCTTGGCAATGATGACCACGCATATAAATATATTAGAAAGGACTAAACTTATGTTTAACATCTACCGCAAAGAATGTGACTTTGCAGGCCAGACACTTGTACTCGAAACTGGTAAAGTTGCCCGACAGGCTGACGGCTGTGTTATCGCCAAACTCGGCGGCACAGAAGTGCTTTGTGCTGTAACAGGCGCAAAATCTGTGAGAGAAGGCCAAGACTTCTTCCCACTTTCAGTACACTACCAAGAAAAAACATATGCTGCCGGTAAAATCCCTGGTGGCTTCTTCAAGCGCGAAGCTAAACCTTCCGATAAAGAAACACTGACATCACGTCTGATTGACCGTCCGATCCGCCCACTATTCCCGAAAGGCTTCCTGAACGAAGTACAGGTTGTGGCAACAGTGATCGCGCACGACATGGAAAACGACCCGGATATGGTAGCAATGATCGGCTGTTCAGCTGCTCTGACAATCTCTGGTATCCCATTCATGGGCCCAATCGGCGGCGCACGCGTTGGCCGTGTTGATGGTAAGCTGGTTCTTTGCCCGACAATCCAACAGATGAAAGAAAGCGATCTTGATCTGGTTGTTGCCGGTACACAAGAAGGCGTTCTGATGGTTGAATCAGAAGCAAGCGAGCTGGACGAGAAAACGATGCTCGAAGCCGTAATGTTCGGTCACAAAGGCTTCCAGCCAGTAATCGACACAATCATCGATCTTGCTGAAATGTGTGCAAAAGATCCTTGGGATGTTCCTGAAACACCTGAAGCCATCACGAAAATGGCCGACGCGATGAAAAAGAAATTCGCTAAGGACGTTACAAAAGCATACGGCATCAAAGACAAGCTAGAGCGTCAAAACGCTGTTGGCGAAGTTCGCAAAGCTGCTATCGAGGAATTCCTTGATGAAGAAAACGGCATCAACGAAAGCGTCATCACATCCAAGTTCAAAGGTCTGGAATCAGACGTTGTTCGTGGTGACATCCTGAAAACAGGCAAGCGTATTGATGATCGTGACACGAAGACAGTTCGTCCGATCGTTGCCGAAGTCGGCATTTTGCCACGCGCACACGGTTCTGCCCTGTTCACACGCGGCGAAACACAGGCTCTGGTTGTTACAACACTGGGTACAGGCCAGGACGAGCAGATCATTGACGCTCTGGAAGGTGAATACCGCGAACGCTTCCTGCTGCACTACAACTTCCCTCCATACTCTGTTGGTGAAGCTGGCCGCATGGGCCCTCCGGGTCGCCGCGAAGTTGGTCACGGTAAACTGGCATGGCGTGCCATTAACCCGATGCTGCCAAGTGCAGAAGACTTCCCGTACACAATCCGTACAGTGTCAGAGATTACTGAATCAAACGGTTCATCTTCAATGGCAACTGTTTGTGGTACATCATTGTCCATGATGGACGCAGGTGTTCCTCTGTCCAAAGCCGTTGCAGGTATTGCAATGGGTCTGATTAAAGAAGGCGAAGACTTCGCCGTTCTGTCAGACATTCTGGGTGACGAAGACCACCTTGGTGATATGGACTTCAAAGTGGCTGGTACAAAAGACGGTATCACTTCACTGCAGATGGACATCAAGATCACTTCTATTACAGAAGAAATCATGAAGATCGCTCTGGAACAGGCTAAAGACGGCCGTATCCACATTCTGGGCGAAATGGCCAAAGCACTGAACGAAGCCCGTGACGGTACAAGCGAATTCGCACCTCAAATCGTAACGATGAAAATCCCTGCGGACAAAATCCGCGAGGTTATCGGTACAGGTGGTAAAGTAATCCGCGAGATCACAGAAACAACTGGCGCAAAAATCGATATCGATGATGACGGTACAATTAAGGTTGCCGCTGTTAACCAAGCATCTATCGACCAAGCTGTTGACTGGATCAAAGGCATCACTGACGAGCCAGAAGTTGGCAAAGTTTACACTGGTAAAGTTGTAAAATGCGTAGACTTCGGAGCCTTCGTGAACTTCATGGGTTCAAAAGACGGTCTGGTTCACATCTCTGAACTGGCTGACCACCGTGTTGCCAAAACAACTGACGTCATCAACGAAGGTGACGAAGTTAAAGTTCTGTGCATCGGCATGGATGACCGCGGTAAGGTTAAGCTGTCTATGAAGCGTGTTGATCAGGAAACTGGTGAAGAAATCGCTCAGGAAGAAAAGCCTAAGAAAAAAGACGACAAGAAAGAAGCCAACGGCTAAGTCGTTCTTACGATAAACAAGATTGAAAGAGCATACATTCCGTGTATGCTCTTTTTTTAAGGGAGATTACATATGGCTGCACAGAACGAAGAGAATATAGAAAACGAACGCAAGTTCGTACTAACACCAACATTTAGCGCAAGTGCCCTATCCGCCAGCTGGGAAGAAATTCCAATTCGACAGGGCTACATCCATGCGCCGCGGCTACGCCAGGAAGGAAGCAAGTTTCTATTCACTTTCAAACATATGGCCCAAGACGGCAAACTGGTAGAAATCGAAAAGCCAATTAGCAAAATCGACTTTGATCGCCTCTGGCCAGATTGCACCAATCTGGTCGTAAAAGACCGCTATCAAAAAGAGTATGGTGATGAAACTTGGATGGTAGACTTCCTGAAAGACGAGAATAGCAATACCTATTTCGTTATGGCTGAATGTGAAATGCCCGAAGGCCGCGAAACACCTAATTCTATGCCTGACGAGATTAAAGACGATATAATCTACATCGTGGAAAAGGACGACGTCCGCTTTACAAATAAGAAGCTCTCAGACAAACAGCACGCAAGGGCCATGCTACAATGGATCGCCACACAGCCTAAATAGTTGGCCCAAAAGTGGTTTTTAAGACTTTTCATGCTATATTTGTTATATGGCAAGAAAAACACTACACCCCCTAAGACAGAAATTCAGGAAATTTCTGTACTGCTTACTGGCAGTAAGTTTTTTATTTGCCGGATCAATGGCTTACTTGCGTAAGAACTATCATTTGGTACGTGACAATCCGCAATTTAGGGAAGTAATATTCAAAGCCCACATAACTCAAATGTCTATCGCGTCTTATTTTCAAACAGATGAAGAACAGCTAAATGCCGCTATAAAGATGGCAAATAGCAGCCTTTTCTCACAAAGCTATTGGGTAAGTGGCAATAAAAAAATCAAACAGCTAACAGATGAAGGCTACGCACCAGCGCAAGTTGTCTATGCCGATATGCTTATTCACCACAATAATTCGGTTGCGGCCAGAGCACGCGCACATCAATATTATCAACTCGCGGCTGCCCAAAATTATCAACCTGCCATTGATAAACTTTCCATTTTACAATTGGCAAATACGCGTTAGACTGCGCGCATGATAAAGCTTCCTAAAATTATTGGTCACCGTGGCGCTTGCGGCTACGCTCCTGAAAACACGATCGAGTCTATTCGCACCGCTGCTGAACTCGGCGCGAAATGGGTTGAACTGGATGTAAAACTCACCAAGGACCTGGTTCCTGTGATTTTCCATGACGACACATTGGAACGTACAACAAACGGCTCAGGCAATATGGCCGACATCACATATGAAGACTTACGCCAACTGGAAACAGGTAGCTGGTATGCCGACAGCTTCATAGGCATCAACGTCCCTACTCTTGAAGAAGTATGCGAAGTTCTTATCGAAATGAACTTGGGCCTAAACCTTGAAATCAAGCCATGCCCCGGACGCGAAATTGAAACGGCAGAAGTAGCTCTCGATCACCTGTCACGCATCTGGGATGATCATGACAAATTGCTGATCTCCAGCTTCTCCCATGTATCACTCGAGGCAGCTGCTGAAATTGCAAATGACTGGAAACGCGGCCTACTGCTATATGGTGAGGGCCCCGATGAGTGGCAGCCTAACTGGAAAGAACTCTGCGATTATCTAGACTGCGCCACCGTGCATCTAAACCACGAAATGGCTACACGCGAGATCATCGAAGAAATCAGTGACTACGACAAACCATCGCTTGTCTACACCGTAAACGACCCGCAAATGGCGCGTGTATTACAAAGCTGGGGCGTAGATACTCTATTCACAGACATTCCAGACGTCATCGAAGAAAACCTTCTGACTGTGCATTAGTCAAAATCATTATAATCCGCTGTTGCCCCTTGTGCACTGCCGCTTTATAGTAAATCCGATTTTTAACAATTGGGGTTATCCATGCTTAATGCAATGCGCGAAGGTGCTAAATCCGGCATCATTAAATTCATCCTTTTCGGCTTTCTGGTAATGGCTGTTTTCGGACTTGTCCTGACTGATGTCGGCGGCTTTTTCCGCGGCGGCGTGACCAAAACAAGCGTTGCTAAAATTGAAGGCCATGAGATTCCTGTCGTTGCATTTGATCGCACCTTACGCCGTGTTTTGGCACAACAAAATATAGATGCTGCCTCTGCTTATCAAATGGGCCTGGTCACACAGGTCTTGCGCTCCGAAATAACAAACTACGTCATGCAAAAGGCTGCCTATGACTTAGGCTTACAGATCAGCGAAGATACAATAGCCGATAACATAGCACGCCTGGTTGAGCCATACGTGACAGAAGGCATGACACCTCAACAAGCATTTGAAGGCATTCTGCGCTCTCAAGGCATGACAGAACGTGAATTCGTACGTACATTCCGCGCCGAAATGGCAAACACTATGCTACGTAACACTTTCCAGATTGGTGCGAACAACCCATCTGATAAAGAAGCACTAGAGATTTACCAGTACAATATGGAAGAACGTACAGTTGAGTATGTTTACGTACCGCACAGCGCGATGACAAACATACCGGCCGCAACAGACGAAGTCCTACTGCCATTCTACCAAGCTGGCAAAGAACGTTATGCAATTCCTGAAACACGCAGCTTCACTTTGGCTGTTCTTGATCCTAAGAAGTTACAGGAAGCCATCACTGTGACCGAAGAAGAAGTCCGCCGTGAATATGATCGTGACAAGGATACATACAAACTGCCTGAGCAGCGCGAGCTAGCCCAAGCGATCTTTAATGAACAAGCAGTGGCCGCCGATGTTGCTGCACGCACTAAAGACGGTCAGTCATTGGAAGAAGCTGTTGTAAGCGTAACAGGCGATAACGGTGCCTATATGGGCATTCAGAAATTCGAAAAAACAGGCCTCACTGAAGAAATCGCAGAGCCTGTATTCGAAGCAGACATCGGCTTTGTATCCGAGCCAATTGAGACGGCTCTAGGGTGGCACGTAGTAAGCCTTAAAGGCATCAGCGAAAGCCGTATGCAGACTTTTGATGAGGTTAAAAAAGGTCTACGTGAAGAATTACTTGCGAACAAATCCACAGATAATCTGTTCGACATGGCCAATCAAATCGATGATCAGCTTGCAGGTGGCACACCACTCGAAGAGATTGCAGAGACAACATCTCTGACACTCGAGACATACAAAGACCTACGTGCAGACGGTTCTAAATTGGATGCAACAGAAGGTTTCCCAGGTTACGAGAATGATAGTGCCTACCTTCTAGAAGCAGTATTTGAACTCGAAGAAGGTGAAACAGCGCCGGTTGTAGAACTCGCAGATGGCCGTTTTGCAACTCTACGCGTCGACAGCATCACAGAGAAGACATATAAGCCCTTCGAAGAGATCAAAGACGACCTTAAAACTGTCTGGAACCAGGACCAGCGTGAAGTCGAAAATAGACTGCAAGCAATTGAAGCCGTACAGGGCATCAACAAAGGCGAAACAACACTCGCCGACTTTGCCAAGAAGAACGGTCGTAGCATCCAGACAGCCAGCATTAATCGTAAAGACGACCCGTCAGCACCCCTAACTGTAAACAGCAAGAATATCTTACTGAACATTGAAAATGGCGGCTATACTTTGGCACCGGCAGAAGACGGATATATCGTTGCGAAAATTGCAGACATCAAGCTACCAAATGTAGAAGATGCAAAAACAGCAGCACTGGACACAATCAAGCAACAGCAGTCAAACAACCTGCGTCAGGAAATCTTCCAGATGTACATGGCATCATTAGAAAAAAAATATGATGTTAAGGTAAACGAGCGCCTGCTTGAGCAAACCTACGGCCCAGGCGCCGAAGCGTCTTACTAAAGCGAGACAGCCATCATGATGCCGCAGCCCCCTGATTTCGAAACATTTCAGGAAGCCTATGAGCAAGGCAAAAGCCAGCTCATCTGGCAATGGCTGCCTGCCGATTTGGAAACACCGGTAAGTGCATATATGAAGTTATGTGGCAATGAAGCCTATAGCTTACTGCTAGAATCCATCGAAGGCGGCAAAACACTTGGCCGCTATTCCGCAATAGGTTTCGCCCCAGACCTGCTATGGAAGTGTAAAGACAAACAAGCGTCCATAAATGCAAGCGGAGCATGGGAAACACAAGCAGATGCCCTAACATCACTGCACGGCACTATGGAAGCGAGTAAGATAGATATTGTGCCAAGCGGCCTGCCACCTATGTCTTCATCAGGACTATTCGGCATGATTGGCTACGACATGGTACGGCTAATCGAAGACATACCTAATGATAATCCGGATATGCTGGATATACCTGACGCCCTGATGATGCGTCCCACAATTATGGTGATCTTCGATAATGTAAAGCAGATTATGTGTGTGGCGACGCCAGTGCGCCCTAATGACGACGAGGATGCACAAGCAGCCTATAGCTCAGCAAAAATACGTCTAGGTAATATCACCAAGCAGCTGGCTGACAATATCCCGCAACCTTATCAAGCTAAAGAAAGTGAACCTACAGAAGCAAAAGCTCTTACATCTCAGGCTGAATACGAAGATACAGTACGCAAAGCCAAAGAATACATCACTGCAGGCGATATTTTTCAGGTTGTCCCGTCCGTACGCTTTGAGATGGATTTCAACCTCGAACCGTTTGAGTTTTACCGCTCACTAAGACGCCTAAATCCATCGCCATTTCTATTCCACCTCAAGCTCGGCGAATTTGCCCTTACTGGCTCCAGCCCAGAAATCCTGGTAAGAGTGCGCGACGAAACTGTGACGATCAGGCCCATTGCAGGAACACGCAAGCGCGGCAAAGATGATACAGAGGACAATGCGCTGGCAAAAGAACTTCTAAACGACGCCAAAGAATGCGCAGAACACTTAATGTTGCTGGACCTTGGCCGTAACGATGTCGGCCGCGTCAGCGAAATTGGGAGCATCAACGTCACTGAAAAATTTATTATCGAGAAATATTCACACGTAATGCATATAGTCTCCAACGTCCAAGGAAAACTACGCAAGGACTTGAAGCCTTTAGACGCCCTATTCTCAGGCTTTCCGGCAGGAACAGTCTCAGGCGCGCCAAAAATCCGCGCTATGCAAATCATTGATGAGTTAGAACCATATAAGCGCAGTTTCTACGCAGGTTGTATCGGCTACTTTGATGGCCATGGTGATGTTGACAGCTGCATCGCCCTACGCACAGCCATGCACAAAGACGGAAAATTATATATTCAGGCAGGGGCAGGTGTTGTGGCAGACAGTGACCCAACTGCCGAGTATCAGGAGTGCTGTAATAAGGCTAAAGCCCTGATTGAGGCTGCGCGGCTTGCGCAGTCAGGTCAGATTTCAACTGACGCTTAACACTGTAACTAACAGGCACAAGCGCAATTTTCTTTTCTGGCAAGGTCTTCAGCCACTCACGAAGCACTGTTACAGTCGCCGCTTTGGGGTGACCAATCGCAATAGCATGGCCATACTTCTTGGATTCTGCTTCTAACGTTTCAAGACTTTTTCTGACCCCTTCTTCACTCGGGTCATGATCCAAGAATACATCACGAACAGCATAAGGAACGCCATATTTCTTAGCAGTATCACTTGCCACAGAACCTGAAATAGTACGTGAATCTAGAAATAGTAAGCCTTCCTTCTTAAGGCGTAACATTAACTGATTCATACTCTTTTGATCTTGGGTCAACTTGCTACCCATATGATTATTAATGCCCGCATAACCATCCATAGATGCAAAAGCCTTATTCAACATGTTTGTAAATTCTTCAGAAGACTGCCCGGTCTTTAAAGCAATCGAACCCACATCAAGATCAGCATTCATAGGCTCCATAGGCATATGGATGATAACTTCATGACCGGCCTGTTTAGCTTTAATCGCCATCTCATCAATATGAGAACTATAAGGCAAAAGCGCCATAGTCATCGGCGGCTCAAGATCAATGGCTTCATAAGAATATTTTTTATTCTCACCGAGATCGTCAATAACGATAGCCACACTTGTCCAGCCGTCAGGAACACTCGCTGCAACGCTATAACGTTGCCATCTTTGCTGCACTGAAAGTGTACCCACTATCTCAGGATTTTCTAAAACTTCGGAAGAAGCACTTTCCGGGATTTCAACTTTCTCCAAATATTCGCGCAAGTTTCCCGAAGGATAGTGAGACTCAAAAGGACTATCATCTTTGATTGAAAGTTTTGGCTCGTTATAAAAGGCCACCTTCTGTGAGGATTCCTCAGTATACGCAGTCTCCTGCACGGGAATCGTAACTGACTGCACAGGCTCCAGCTGCTCATTTGACTGACTACGGTGGTAGAAAACCAAACCAACAATTACTGCAAGAATAAGAAATCGTATTGAGCCGAGACTTAAAAGACGCTTTAACATAGTTTAAGCCTAAGTGAGTCCGTGCTCTACGTAAATATCCTTGCATTAATCATCCCCATTCATCATAACAATCTAATGATTACGTTGATCGACAATTATGACAGTTTTACCTACAACCTCGTCCAATATTTTGGGGATTTGGGTGTAGAAACAAACGTGATCCGCAACGATCACAAAACAGCACAAGAAGTTATAGAAAGTGCGCCAAAGGCCCTTGTACTCTCACCAGGCCCCTGCACCCCCAGTGAAGCTGGAATTTGCCTAGAGCTAATAAACTTAGCAGCCAATGCTGACATACCCCTATTAGGCGTGTGCCTTGGCCACCAAGCAATCGGACAAGCTTTCGGCGGCAACGTCATAAAAGCGCCAACGCCTGTACATGGCAAAACAGACAATCTAAGCCACATGGATAAAAGTGTATTCAGAACACTCCCGCAGGGTCTAACTGTAACACGCTACCACTCACTCATCATTGAACGTGACACATTACCGTCGGAGCTTGAAGTTACTGCCGAAACAAGAGACGGCCTAATTATGGGCGTAGCACATAAAACAAAGCCTATACATGGTGTACAATTCCATCCTGA
Organism: Micavibrio sp.; assembly: GCA_012960155.1. GTDB lineage: Bacteria > Pseudomonadota > Alphaproteobacteria > Micavibrionales > Micavibrionaceae > UM-FILTER-47-13. Next base: position 268,265 of record DUBU01000039.1, read on the forward strand.
AAGCATTGCGACAGAATGCGGACACGATATGCTGAAAAACTTTATAGACCTGATCTAAACCATGACATTGCAAGACTACCTAGATAAAAGCCAAACACCTCTATGCGAATCAGACATGATTACCGCCATGACAGCCATAATGGATGGCACTGAAAGCACAGAAGACATCGCTCAGTTCCTAACAACACTATCTAAGCGCGGCGAAACAGCAGAGGAAATATCAGGTGCTGCTCGCGTATTACGTAGCAAAGTTGACCCCATAAACGCACCGCAAAATTCTTTGGACTGTTGCGGCACAGGCGGCGACGGGATAAGCACCTACAATATATCTACCGCAGTCGCCTTAGTGGCAGCGTCATGCGGCGTGCCAATGGCAAAACATGGCAACCGCTCAGCCAGTTCTAAATCTGGTGCCGCTGATGTCTTGGAAGCACTAGGCGTAAACCTTGATATTTCCAAAGAAAATCTAGAAGACGCTTTAGAAAAATACAATTTTTGTTTCTTGATGGCACCACAACATCACAAAGCCATGAAACACGTAGCCCCGATTAGAAAGTCACTGGGATTTCGTACCATCTTTAACTTACTTGGCCCTTTGGCTAACCCAGCCAAAACAAAATATCAACTAATTGGGGTCTATGATGAAAAATGGCTCATCCCTATGGCAGAGGCGCTTGATAATTTAGGTACCGAGCGCGCATGGTTAGTACACGGCCATGACGGCATGGATGAGATCACCATGACTGACAAAACAAGCCTCGTGGTACTAAATAACGGCAAAATATCAGAGCATACGCTGAGCCCGCAAAGTTTTGGCCTCCCTAACTGTAAACTTGAAGACCTTAAGGGCGGCGAAGCTGAAGAGAATGCAGAAGCGCTAAAAGCATTACTGAGCGGCAAGGAAAATGCCTATAGAAATATCGTGCTTGCAAACACAGCGGCCGTACTTGCGATTCATAATGACAAAGATGTAACCCATTTACCTGTTCTCGCTCAAACCGCCGCAAACGCCATAGACAGTGGCTTAGCATTACAAACCTTGCAAAACTATATAGCCTTCACAAACGAGGTAACGACATGAGTGTCCTGAATGAAATATGCACCAAAAAACAGGATCATGTAGAGGCATGTAAGTCACAAAGACCACTAACCGAAGTCATAACTGAGTCAAAAAATAACAAGACTCAACAAAGGTTTAGAAAACGTATCTTAGATAAAGCTTCAAGTAACAAAGTGGCCCTCATTGCTGAGGTCAAAAAAGCATCACCGAGCCACGGACTAATACGCGAAGACTTTGATCCCGTAAAAATAGCGCGCATATACTCGGAATCAGGTGCCGCCTGCCTGTCAGTATTAACAGACGTGCCCTACTTCCAAGGTCACGATACTTACCTGCAAGAAATTAGACAAGCTACTGACCTGCCTCTGCTACGCAAAGACTTTATGATAGACCCTTACCAAATATACGAATCTCGAATACTTGGTGCAGACTGCATACTGTTGATAATGGCCGCGCTGAGTGATACACAAGCGGAAGAAATGTCTGGTATTGCTAGCGAATTAGGCATGGATACATTATGCGAAGTACACGACGAAGAAGAACTGCAGCGCGCCATCGATCTGAAGTTCAACATGATAGGTATAAATAACAGAAATCTAAAAACACTAGATGTATCCTTAGAGCGCGGGCTAGCAATGGCCAAAGACCTGCCACCTGATGTAACACGCATCGCCGAAAGCGGCATCCATAAACACGAGCATATTACCATGTACCAAAGCGCCGGTTTTCATGGATTCTTAGTTGGCGAAAGCCTCATGCGCCAACCTGATATTGCCACAGCGACAAAAACGCTACTCGGCAACACTTGACACAAAAAGAGAACTAAAGTAGAACAAAAGGTGTATAGAGTCGCTTTTACACTTTAAAACCAATGTTCTACGCGATTCACATTTATAATCATAAACCCGTACGGGTAGACACTAGCAAGGGATTACAATGCTTACCAAGAAACAGCGCGAATTGTTGATCTTCATCCACGAGCGTATGTCACAAGGTGATATCGCTCCCTCATTTGAAGAGATGAAAGAAGCACTCGGTCTAAAATCAAAATCAGGTATTCATCGCCTTATCAGCGCCCTAGTGGAGCGTGGCTACCTAGAGCGCCTGCCACATCGCGCGCGTGCTCTTGAAGTTAGAAAGCTTCCCGAAGGCTACCAAGCCCATTCCGAAGACCAGACACGCGTATCTCAGCAACATGAAGAAATGCAATCACTCATAGAGAATAATAGCATGATCACAAACATGCCTTCTATACCACTCTACGGACGTATTGCCGCCGGCACACCAATTGAAGCCATTCGTGACGAAGGACAAACTGTCGACATTCCACCACATATGTTGGGTCACGGAGAGCATTACGCACTAGAAGTAGATGGCGACTCGATGATCAAAGCTGGCATTAATGACCACGACATAGTGGTAATAAAGCGAACAGAAACAGCCCATGATGGGCAAATAATTGTCGCACTTGTCGATGACAGTGAAGTGACACTGAAAACATTGAAACGTCAGAATGGGAAGGTCATTCTAGTGCCTGAGAACGATGACTACGAAGAGCGCGTACTCGACCCTGAGCGCGTCAAAATTCAAGGCATTCTGGCAAGCTTATATCGCAGCTACCACTAGTTTAATTATCTATGATTTGTAACCGTCCATGGGCGGTTACCTCTGATATCTTCAACTGTCGTAACATGCAAGCCGCGAATTAAATGCGTTCCATGGCCACGGACATCAAATAAATCTAATGATAAAGGCGCACTACACTTACCCTTTATTGGCTCCATAGACAGCACAATATCCACCGCCTCACATTCACTCGCTATAGCTGATCCATGTATAATAATCGAAACCATGAGACCATCAGACAATTCCATGCGGCAAGCGAACTCATCACAAACCGTATCTTCAAGAGCTCTTATATTCTTTACATCCTCCTCATCAATACCAAAATGACGCATCCATATATCTTGCGCAAAGCGGTCACTTCGGCGAGATGTAACATACATATAGCCACGATCATACGGCGCATATGCAACAGTTTTGCTACTCGAAGAAAAAATCATTAAATCAGTATCTTGGATCGAGATGATACATATAGGCACCATCAATAAAGGTGCAAGACATAGACATTTAAGTTTCGATCGCAGCACAACCAAAAGCAGGCCACTTGCAACACACAACAAAAACACAGGCTGTGGCAACGCCGCGGGGGTCCATGTTGATGCCTGCATATTGGCAACATCCTCGGCAATAGCAATAATCCAGTTGATACCTTGCGAGGCCACTGACAACGGTAAAGCTTCTACCCCCATGGGCATAAAGACGTAGCCCAAGACACTAAAGGGCATAACAATAAAAGTCATTATTGGTACAGCAAGAAAATTAGATATCAGGCTGTAATTTGCAAATTGCTGGAAGTGATAGACAGAAAACAGACCTGTGGCAAACCCAGCAATGACAGAGGTCATACTAATGCCAATAAAATACAGTAACAATCGTCTAAACCAGCCTGCTTGGCTATACAGGCCAGACCATCTTTTTCGGATAATCTCGTAGAAAAATATTAGCGCTGTCACCGCTGCAAAAGACATTTGAAAACTAGCGCCTAATAAAGCATCAGGCAACAAAAGCAATATGCCAAAAGCTGATAAGGCAACCAAACGCAAAGAGAACGGATTGCGGTCAATCATGATAGCAAATAGTACGATACCCGTCATAAGCATGGCACGTATCGTAGGCACGGTACTACCGACAACAAGCATATAGAAAAATGCCGCCACCAACGCTGCAATGGCAGCATACTTCTTAATAGGATGCCTTAATGCCAACGGGGGGAATAAGGCAAGGCAGCCGCGCACCACAAAGAAAATAATAGCCGACACCATACCGACATGCAGCCCGGAAATAGCAAGCATATGCGCAAGCCCTGAATCCCTCATGGCCTCCCAATGCTGTTCAGCGATCCCGGAGCGTTTACCTGTCATAAGAGCCGTTAAAAAAGAAGATGCAGGCTGCTCACTTGATACAGCTATACGAGAAGCAATATTATTGCGGATCTCTTCAATGTATAACTCTGCCCCTACTTGGCTACTTTCAAGAACCTGCGGTGCTTCAAATGTAAAACCAAAAGCGCCTAATTGACTAAAATACGCGTAACGTTGAAAATCAAAAGCACCAGGTAAAACAGGAGGGGACGGTGGATTTAAACCAGACAACACCTGCACCTTGTCACCAGCCTTATAAACACCATCCTGACGTACAGACAGCCTTATACGTGCAGGCGTCTCGGCAGCCGAAAGTTTTTCTATCTCTAAATGATCTAAGACAAGCCGCTGACCTTTTGCCCCTTCAAGGTCTGCAACACTGACAATACGACCCACCACATCAACTGGCGATAGTTCATCACTCAGTATAGGTGCAGCAAGCATCACAGTGCGCGTATGCGCAGCAAAGAATCCCATCACAATAAGTAGGAATGCCGTCAAAGCGTACCACCCTAGCATTTTACTAACGGAAGCCTGCCTAAACGGCCAAAACAGCAGCCAGCAAGATAAGACCATCATAAAAACTACACAAGACAAGCTATACAAAGGTTCAAAGCGTAAGGAAAAATAGAGACCAATACCTATTCCCAATAGGATAGGAAGCCATAAAATCAGGTTCTCACGTTGTAAAAGAATTTGTGAATGCAAGAAGTCAACAGCACGCGCATAACGTGACTCATCCTTGATAAACGCATGCGCGTCATATGTGTAGGCTATATCGCTCAACGCCACGAAACTAATGCACCCTGTTCAAACTTGTGATATTCCGTTATAGAAATAAGCAGTTTAACGGTCAAATAGATATTAGGATCGAGTATAGAATGACTATCGTAACAAGATTTCCGCCATCCCCTACAGGTTTCATGCATATTGGTAACGCCCGCACAGCCATTTATAACTGGCTCTACGCGCGCCACAACAATGGTAAGTTTCTGGTGCGTATCGAGGACACCGATCGCGCGCGTCATTCAGAAGAAGCCGTAGAGGCTATTCTCAACGGTCTAAAATGGCTCGATCTGGACTTTGATGGTGACGTTGTTTCCCAGTTTTCACAAAAAGACCGCCACATCAAAGTAGCTAATGAAATGGTTACTAAAGGACAGGCCTACTACTGCTACTGCACACCTGAAGAGCTGGAAGAAATGCGCGAAGAAGCTAAAAAAGCAGGTCGCCCGACATTTTACGACCGCCGTTGGCGCGACCGTGACGCATCTGAAGCCCCAGAGGGCATCAAACCTGTTGTGCGCATCAAAGCACCATTAGACGGCGAAACAGTGATTCATGACGAAGTTCAAGGTGATGTAACCGTTCAAAACGAACAGCTTGATGACTTCATTATCCTACGTAGCGATGGTACACCAACATATATGTTATCCGTTGTTTGCGACGATCATGATATGGGCGTGACCCACGTCATGCGCGGCGATGACCACCTAAACAACACATTCCGCCAAAAAATCATTTTCGATGCTATGGGCTGGGACCTCCCGGTGTTCGCACACCTACCAATGATCTTAGGCGAAGACGGCTCCAAACTTTCAAAACGCCACGGCGCTGTCAGCTTGGAAGATTTTATGGCACGCGGTTATCTTCCTGACGCAGTTTTGAACTACCTCCTGCGCCTGGGCTGGTCTCATGGTGATGATGAAATCATTTCCCGTGAACAAGCGATTGAATGGTTCACAATGAAAAATATTGTGAAATCTGCTGCCAAATTCGATTTTGTAAAACTAGAGAATCTAAACGGACATTACATCGGCGAAGCTGATAACGAAAAACTACTGGAACTAATGACGCCCTTTATGAAAGAGCGTCACGAGATCGCTTTAGGGTCAGACACCACAGCACAAAGACGTATCCTAGCGGCTATGGATGAATTAAAGTCTCGTGCAAAAACATTACTACAACTTGCTGATGAATCAGCTTTTTTTGCAAAGAAAATACCGTATGAATTTGACGAAAAGGCAGATGATATTCTGTCGCAAGACAACGGTGAAATCATATCGCTCCTCCTCGACAAGGTCATTAACGCGTCAGAACTAACAAACGATTCAGTACAGGCCCTATGCAAAGAAGTTGCCGAGTCTCATAAGGAAGGCAAGCTAGGTAAAGTAGCCATGCCTTTGCGGGCTGCATTAACGGGAACAACTGTCTCACCTTCAGTTTTCCACGCTGCAGAGATACTAGGCAAGGAAGAAACAAAGGCTCGCCTAGAATACGCACTAACCAAGTTCAGTAAAGAAAACAGCGCTATGTCAGCCTAGGCCAATTGATATCTCTGCTGTGCTGCACTATTATCATTGCAACGATTCAAACCTAGAAAGGCTAATCCGCAATGTCTGATGATGCTACAGCAGAGAAAACATTTACACTGACCAATGATCAAACCGGCGAGAGCGTAAAGCTACCGGTGCAAGAAGGCACAATTGGCCCGCCAACAATTGATATCAGAACACTTTACGCCCAAACAGGCCACTTCACATTGGACCCTAGCTTTTCAGCTACAGGTAGTTGTAAATCACGTCTGACATATATTGATGGTGATGAAGGCATTCTTATGCACCGCGGCTACTCGATTGAGGAGCTCACATCACAAAGCTCGTTCATCGAAGTCTGCTACCTGCTCCTATACGGTGACCTGCCGAGCAAAGAAGAGTTGGCGGAGTTTACTGACCACATCACTTACCATACAATGGTACATGAGCAGATACACTACTTCTTCCGTGGTTTCCGTCGTGACGCCCACCCGATGGCCATTATGTGTGGTGTTGTCGGCGCACTGTCTGCTTTCTATCACGACTCACTGGATATCTGGGATCCTCAGCAGCGCATTATCTCCGCGCACCGCTTGATCGCAAAAATGCCGACACTGGCAGCCATGACTTACAAATACTCCATAGGTCAGCCGTTCATGTATCCACGTAATGACCTTAGCTATGCAGAGAACTTCCTGTATATGTGCTTTGGCGTTCCGGCTGAGCCATTTAAGGTGAACCCTATTCACGCACGTGCTATGGACAAAATTTTCATCCTGCACGCTGACCACGAACAAAATGCATCAACATCAACAGTACGTCTTGCAGGTTCATCGCAAGCAAACCCGTTTGCATGCATCGCATCAGGTATAGCATCGCTTTGGGGGCCTGCTCATGGCGGCGCTAACCAGGCCGTTCTGGAAATGCTTGATGAAATCGGCCACAAGGATCGTATTCCTGAGTTTATCGCACGTGCCAAAGACAAGGATGATCCATTCCGTCTGATGGGCTTTGGGCACCGCGTTTACAAAAACCGTGACCCTCGTGCGACAGTATTAAAAGAATCAGCAGATGAAGTGCTAAACGATTTAGGCGTTAATGATCCGACATTGGAACTGGCAATGGAGCTGGAACGCATCGCACTTGAAGATCCTTACTTCATTGAACGCAAACTATTCCCGAATGTTGACTTCTATTCAGGTATCATTCTTCGCGCAATGGGCTTTCCGACCAGCATGTTTACTGTACTGTTTGCACTAGCACGCACAGTTGGCTGGATTTCACAGTGGAAAGAAATGATCGAGGAGCCATCATTGCGTATTGGTCGCCCACGTCAGCTATACACAGGCCCAGAAGCGCGCCCTTACGTACCCATGGATAAAAGAAAGTAATATAAAGCAGCCTAGGCTGCCATAACTTCAGACGCAATAAAGTCAGCCGCCTTCATGTTTTGCCGATCACTGGCTAACATCTCTCTAATCTGAGAAAAGGCGGCTTTCTGCTGTGTACTGTCCTGCATAACTTGCTTGAAAGCAGCGGCAATAGGTTCGGCTTTACAGTTCTCCTGAATAAACTCAGGCACAACTTCTTTGCCCTGAAGAATATTCACAAGATGAGCATAATTAGTCGTGATCTTCGAACGAACAAGCCTATAAGTCAGAAAATTAACCTTATAGCCAATCAAATGAGGAACATCGGCAATACCAAGCTCCAGCCCTACAGTGCCGGAGGCCGCAACAGCACCATCCATAGCATCAAAACAAGACCATTTAAGCTTTTGATCATCGATTATATGTATTCGCGCCTTGAACCCTTGCAGCAAATAACGTGTTTCACGCGATAGATGCGGCAAGGTCAGTGCAATAATATTTAAGCCACGCTGCTCCTCTTCTGCGTATTTTGCCAAAGCTTCACGTAAAATAGGGCCCACACGGTTAAGTTCAGACATGCGGCTACCAGGCAAAAAGCCAATGATTTTGTGGCCCTGAGGAATTTTAAGATCTGCCCTAATATCGTGTGCCTTATGACCATCCTGCCACTTTGCAACAGCCGGGTGCCCAATAAAGCAGGCCTTCATACCCTCATTTTCAAAATAGGCCGGCTCCATAGGAAACAAGCATAGAATAGCATCATATAACGACGCCACTTTAGCTGCACGCTCTGGACGCCAAGCCCAAACAGTTGGCGCAACATAATGCACCATTTTCGGCAAGTCACCACCTTGGTCTTTAAGGGCTTTAGCCACGCGAAAACAAAAATCAGGGGAATCTATTGTAATAAGAAGATCTGGCTTTTCACGGCGCACAAGCTCTGTAGCTTGTTTAATGCGGCGCAAAATAAGCGGCAAACGTGGCACAACTTCCAAAACACCCATAACCGAAAGATCCCGCATAGGGAATATAGATACCAACCCCTGCTCCGCCATGGCATCGCCACCAACACCACAAAACTCGACATCACCAAATTTCTGCTGCAAATCCTGCATCAAGGATGCACCAAGTGCATCACCTGACACTTCACCGGCAATCAAACATATTTTCATTTTTCGGGAACTCATGACTTCGGCTTATAATTATCAATATCAACGCCAACAACAAACATCTTATTTCGGTTAGCATACTCCGCAACTTCCTGCGGATTTATCAGAATACTGCGATTGGCATGAATAACAAGACCATTAAGACCTGCCTTCTGGCACATCCGTAATGTTCTGATACCAACGGTCGGCAAATCAAGATCCTGATCCTGCTGTGGCTTACATGTTTTAACAAGTACACCGCCGCGCCCTTTACGCTTATAACCTCCACAGCGACTAATCAGCGCATCCGTACCTTCAGCAGCCTCAACACCAAGAACAAGGCCCTCCTGCACGATAACGGACTGCCCCACATCGAGACCGCCTAGCGCCTGTGAGACTTCAATTCCACGATCAATATCTTGCCAGTCACCTTTCTTGGGACGAACACGACTATAATCACCTTCCATAGCTAGTAGATCAGGTACATAATCCTGAATACCACGAATAACAAAGCCTTCATCCTCCAGCTCTCGCCGCAACGCAGACAAAAGGCTATCATCGCCCATGGCTCTTAAGCCAAGCTTAGTGAAAAATCGGAAAGTACGCATATCAGGGCGCAGTTCAGGCAAACTAGGACGTCGAATAGAGCCGATAATTACAAGATCCTCAATACCATGCGCTTTTAATGTATTAAGAATACGACCAGCAGCACCAAGACGCGTGATCATATAATCACTACCTGGCAATATTGTCGGGTCAGTCTGACCTTCGAAAGCTACAATAAAATAAGGCTGGCCATTTTCGCGGCAGGCATTCACAAGCCTGTATGGCAGTTCACCACCACCGGCAATAATGCCCAGTTTTTTCTGAGAGTTTACTAAGCTGCTTTTCTTGGAGGCTGGCATAATGGGAACCTTGTCTTTGCTTTTGCAAAGTCTATCATATCCATCACATGATCTTCAGCAGCAAATTGCTCAGCCACCATGTTCAAGCGCTCTTCCATCGTACCTTCATAGGCAAACAGACTGTTAAACGCTCTTTGCAGAGTCTTGATCTGATCCTTGGAAAACCCGCGGCGCTCCAGCCCGATAAGGTTTAGCCCCGCTAAATGCGCACGCTCACCTTTTACACGGCCGTAAGGGATAACATCATTCTCAACACCAGACATACCGCCAATAACAGCATGAGAGCCAATACGCACAAATTGATGCACAGCTGCTAAACCGCCAATAACCGCAAAGTCACCAACTTCAACATGACCACCGAGCGTTGCATTATTAGCAAGAATAACATTATTGCCTATAATGCAATCATGAGCCACATGTGAAGCGATCATAAACAAGCAATTATCACCAACGACAGTCTTCATACCACCGTGTTCTGTACCGGGGTTCATAGTGACGTGTTCACGAATCTTGTTGTTCTTACCAATCGTCAGTGTCGCAGGCTCACCTTTATATTTCAGGTCTTGGCACTGCTTACCGATAGAAGCAAACGGGAAAATTTCCGTACCTTCACCAACAGTAGTAATGCCATCCATTACAACATGGGAATGCAATTTAACATTGTCTTCTAAAACAACGTTAGGACCAACGACGCAGAATGGTCCAATCTCAACATTGTTGCCAATTTTCGCGCCGTCTTCGATAACGGCCATCGCATGAATTTTTTGTGTCACGTGAATAACTCTTACAGATGAATACTAGAGTAAAAATATAGAGATTATAAGGGTTACAGACAAATCACGCTTTATTACGTTTGATTACAAACAAACGATGCTTACTTGTCCTGATCCTCAACGATCATCGCGGCAAAAGTGGCTTCGGCACATAGCGTATCACCCACAAAAGCCTCACCCTTAAATTTCCAGACTGTTTTACGGCTTTGCACCTTAGTCACACGAATATGCATTGTATCACCAGGAACAACAGGCTTACGGAAACGGGCTTCGTCGATTGTCATGAAATACACAAGATTACCTGCACTCTTGTTTTCCAGAGTATCAACCACAACGATTGCAGCAGTCTGTGCCATCGCTTCGATAATCAAAACACCAGGCATAACGGGAATCTGCGGAAAATGACCCATGAACTGAGGTTCGTTCATAGTAACATTCTTCAAGCCAACAGCGCTTTCGCCCGGTACGTGCTCGATAATACGATCAACAAGCAGGAAAGGATAACGATGCGGGATCATTTCCTTGATCTGATTGATATCGAATATGGTTTCTGTATTACTCATGACTCAAATTCGTAAGCTAATTTTTCTTTTTAATCAAGCCCTTCATAGCAGCAATTTGACGCATAAACTGTCGCGCCGGCATTGCTGGGCTACCAATATACTCTTCACCAGCAGGAACATCACGCATAACACCTGACTGAGCGCCAATACGCGCGCCCATACCTACATTCAAATGACCCGCTATACCTGCCTGCCCTGCTATCACAGAATAATCACCAATGACAGAGCTACCGGAAATACCTACCTGTGAAATAATAATACAGGAGCGGCCGATTTTAACATTGTGTCCAATCTGCACAAGGTTATCGATCCATGTGCCATCACCGATTTCAGTATCTGGGCCGGCGCCACGATCAATCGTCGTATTAGAACCGATTTCAACACCGTTACCTATGATAACGCGCCCTAGCTGAGGCACCTTCACAAAACCAGCCGGATCAGGCGCAAACCCGAAACCATCCTGACCAATACAGCATCCAGGGTATATATTCACGTGATCGCCAACGATACAGTGTGAAAGTACAGCATTCGCGCCTACGCGGCTGCCTTGACCAATCTCGACATTACGACCAATAACAGCACCACTATCAACAAAACTGCCGGCGCCTAATTTTACACCATCTTGAAGAACTGCGCCCGCAGCAATGACACAGCCCTCACCAATATCACAATCTGTGCCTATTATAGCTTTCTCCGATACAGAGCCTTCTATAGTTGCAGGGTAAAAAGCTTGCGCAATATGCGCATAGGCTTTGTAAGGCTTTGGTGTCATAAGAAGCACGGTAGCTGACGGTGCAATATCCTTATGCTCAGGGGCTACAATACACGCAGCCGCTTTCGTCTGCGTAAACATATCTTTATATTTAATATTATCTAGAAAACTAATATGGCTTTCACCCGCTTTATCAAGCGCAGCAACATCGGAAATTATCATCCCTGCTTTTGAAGGATCAGAAATCTCTGCCTGAACTAGGTCGGCAAGCTGCTGAATCGTAAAGGGCTCGCTGCGGCTGAAAAATTTACTATCTGCCATAACGAGCCCCTTACTAAAATCCTGTAGAGTTTACTGACTGATTGTCAGCTTAACTTCTTTAACCTGCTTATCCAAAGCCTTAAGAACGTCACCTGTAATGTCCATCTCTTCTTGAGCAAGAATTACATTCTGACGGCTAAGAACCATGTCATAACCTTTTTCTTCGGCAATCTCTGCAGTAATACGCGTAACTTCAACACGAAGTTCGCTAACAGCTTTTTGAGCTGCAACCTCTAAAGAACGCTGTCTTTTTTGAACCAGCTTTTGTGTTTCAATAACTTCGCTCTCGAATTCCTGACGGCTTTTCGCAAATTCTTCAGCACTCATTTCAGAACGCTTATCAACCAGAGACTTTTCTTTCTCGACAAGCTCACGCTCATGCTTTGAAAATTCATCTTGAAAAGATTTACGCTTATCTTCCAACTGCTTCTGGATACTCTTAGCAGCTTTTGAATCAGCCATTAGGCTCTGAAAATTCAGAACTGCAAACTTTGTTTCAGCATGTGCCAAAGAAGGCGCCATTACAGTAAACAAGGCTGCAAATACCATAGCGCAAACGAACGCGCGACTACGTTTTGTGGCGAACATAATTATGCCTTTCTATTTTGTAAAATACTTACGGAAGTCTTTCTAGCAGATTAGAAGCGTGTACCAAAGCTAAATCTGAACGACTCAGTCTCGTCATATGATTCCTCTACGTAAGGCAGAGCGTAATCAACACGCACCGGACCCAGAGGAGAACGCCATGACAAACCAACACCTGCCGCCGCACGAAGGCTGTTACCTTCGGCAATATCAGGATCAGAAGGATCATCGATTTCCCAAAGTGAACCAAAGTCAGTAAATGTATGACCTTTGATGCCAAGTTCTTCAGGAAGACCTACCGGGAATGAAAGCTCCGCAGAACCACGGTAGAAGTAGTTACCACCAAGAGCATCAGTAGTAGTTACGTCACGAGGGCCAACACCTGCAGATTCAAAACCACGAAGTGTCGGACCACCCAAGAAGAAACGCTCGTTAATCTGAACATCAGAATCGCCAATACTTGTAACGGCACCAACTTCACCCAGAACATTCAGGTTCAGCCAATCTGTAATTGGATGGTAGTAAGTAGAACCAAGCTTCGTTGAAAAGTAAGTAGCATCACCGCCAGCACCAGCTGCTTCAGTGTCAAACCAGCTCATCAGACCTTCTGTCGGCCAAAGAACGGAATCACGGTCATCATATACAAGACGTTGACCAAAGGCAGATGTATCACGGTCACCTTCCTGATCACGAATGAAACGGGAAGCATCAGCCTGTACATCTGTAATCTCGTTGCGTTCATAGCGATATCTAAGAGTTTGACGCCACTTTTCTGATAACGGGAAACCTAAGCGTAAACCACCACCAGAACGACGTTGATCATATGAACTCTCATCCTGCAAATCACGAGTAATATGGAACAGGTCGATACCCGCAGACAAATCACGATCCAGGAAGTATGGCTCCGTAAAACCCAAGTTAAATTCTGTACGCTCACCCGCAATCGTAGCACTCAGAAGCAAGTCCTGACCTTTACCCAGCAAGTTACGCTCACGAATACTGAAATCGGCTAGAGGACCATCAGCAGTAGAGAAACCAGCACCAACTGAAAGTTCGCCAGTAGATTGCTCAACAACCTCAACATCTAGAACTGTCTTATCAGGGTCGCTGCCTTGCATTGGCGTAATAGTAGCTGTCTCAAAGTAGCCCATATCTTTAATAGCCTGCTCTGATTCAGCTAGCTTAGAACGATTGAATGGGTCGCCTTCTACAAGCTCCAGCTCGCGGCGAATAACCTTATCCAAAGTACGAACGTTACCATTAATGTCGATACGCTCAACAAACACACGTGGTGTTTCATTAATAGTGAATGTTATATCCACCGTACGTTCTTCGCGATTACGCTGAATATCAGGCTTAACACTTACGAAAGCATACTGCATATCCCCAAGGGCATCAGTAAAAGCATCAATAGTAGATGTAACCTCGTCAGCATCATACCACTCACCAGAGTTGAACGTGATGTATTGCTTCAAAACTTCAGCATCAAAATAACGCAGCTGTGAATCAATATGGATATTACGCACACGGTAACGTTGCCCTTCTTCCAATGTAAATGTCAGGAAGAAATTATCTTTATCTTGTGAAAGCTCAGCAGTGGCTGAAATAAGACGGAAGTCTGCATAACCCTGTGACAGGTAGAAACGACGTAGCAATTCCTGATCATATGCCAAGCGATCAGGATCATAACGATCATCAGAATTCATAAAGCGGTACCAGCGTGCTTCTTTAGTACTGATCTCTGTACGAAGCTTGTCATCATCAAAACGCTTGTTACCAACAAAGCGAATGCTTTCAACATCCGTAATCGGGCCTTCGTCAATCTCGAAAACAAGATTTACACGGTTCTGATCAAGCTTGATTACCTTAGGCTCAATACTCGCAGAGAATTTACCGTTACGCTGATACACTTGATACAGACGGTTTACATCACTCTGCACTTTGGTACGTGTAAATACCTGACGTGGACGCAGCTGAATTTCAGCCATAAGCTGATCATCATCAAGCTTATCATTACCTTCAAAAGCAATCTGACTAATAACAGGGTTCTCAACAACATTGACTTCAAGTGTAGAGCCACGCTGACGCAAAGTCACATCGGCAAAAAGACCTGTCGCAAAAAGACTTTTAAGAGCACGGTTCAAGGTAGTCTGATCCATCGGATCACCTGCCTGAACATCCAGATATGTAAGTACGGTTGCTGGCTCAATACGCTGCACACCTAAAATCTGGATTTCACGAATACGCTCCTGTGCTTGTGCAACACCTGTGCACAGCAAAGTGACAAGCAGCGTTAAAGCTACTATTACAGCCAAATGGCTCTTTTTATTAGCATTCATACTTATATGCTCGACTTGTTTTTCTGCAGAACTGCAAAAGGTTGTACATAAATCTGTGTATAATTACAAGATTAACTGTAAAAGATCATTTAGATTAGCAAATAACATGATTCCCACCAATAGCGCTAGCCCTAAACGAAACGCGTATTCCTGTATTTGCTCTGAAATCGGATTACCTTTTATCGCTTCAACGGCATAAAACATAAGGTGACCGCCATCTAGCATAGGAATTGGGAACAAGTTGATCAAACCAAGGTTAATTGACAGCAATGCCATAAATGTCAGCAAAGCCAAAACACCTGACTGTGCCATATCACCAGCAATTGCACCGATACGAATAATACCACCAAGCTCCTGCGCACTACGAACACCAGTAATCATCTGGCCAAGTGCCACCAAAGTGCTCTGTGTAATCGTAATAGTTTCGTCAACAGCAAATACAAGCGCACTAAATGGCGTATGCTTCATATAGATTTCTTCGTTACGATCATTCAAATTCAGCAGGCCAAATGTCGGGCTTTCAGGATCACTAAGGCCTTCGTTAAACTCAGGAAGAGCCTTAACATGAAGAACATCCACTGACTTGCCACGATCCAAATCAATCGTTATGACCTGCCCAAGTTTAGATTGAATAGCTGCACGAACATCATCAACACTATCATAGGCTACACCGTCAACAGACTTAATGTATTCAATCTGCAGAGCACTACCTGGACTAATCAAGCCCAGAAGTCCGCGGGAGCTCTTAAACCCAAAACGATCCTCAGACTCTTCTTTCTCTGGAGTCGCTTCAATCTCGATGACCTCACCATTACGGCGAATTGTATACGTGCGCTCTGTATCAAGGCCAACCATTACCTCACGACGTATTTCTTCAAAACGGCGGATCTTCTTACCACCAATAGCAATAATTTCATCATGCGGCTGAAAACCAGCACGCTCAGCGGCAGACCCACCCATAACGGCAGATGCAACAGGAGGCGTAATAGGCTGACCGTAGTACATGAAAATACCAGTCATAATCAGGATTGCGAAAATAAAATTGATCGCAGGGCCTGCAAAAACAACAGCTGCACGCTGACGAACAGGCTTTGCAAAGAATGCCTGCTCACGCTCTTCAGCTGTCATTTCACGGACTTCTTCACCGTCTGCAACGGAATCACTGTGACCTGCACTAGCCGGATCAAGGTCGCCAAACATTTTGACGTAACCACCAAGTGGTACTAAACAGAACTTCCAACGTGTACCGTTCTTATCAGTACGACCGAACAGCTCTTTACCAAAACCAATAGAAAAACTCTCGACACCTACACCGCACATGCGTGCCACAATGTAATGCCCCCACTCGTGAACAAACACAAGAATACTCAAAACAAGGATGAAAGCCCCCCCATAAAGCCAAACATTCTCAGCAATCAGGGAAAACCAGTCGAAAATTGAGCTACTCATGAAGCATAAACCTTTTTGGAATTTTGGCGAATATTGTCTATATAGGCCGAAGTGAACGTTCGTACAGTGTTATCCATATTTACGACATCCGCAAGAGTCTTAATTGAAAATTTTTCGCAGTTTTCCAACACATATGCATTAACTCGAAGAATATCATTAAAGCCAATGCGCTCCTCCAGAAATGCCTGAACAGCTATCTCGTTTGCCGCATTAAAAACACCGCAACGCTCCTGCCCCGCATCAAGGCAATCATAAGCCATCTGCAATGCTCTAAAGCGTTGCAAATCTGCCGGATAGAACTCCATACTAATGCGCTCGTTAAGAGATAACTTCTGACCCGATGTAGGCATACGTGATGGCCATCCAAGACAATATGCAATAGGAGTGCGCATATCCGGCGCCCCCATTTGCGAGAGGATGGAGCCATCGCAATACTCGACCATCGAATGAATCAATGATTGCGGATGGATAACAACATCAATCTGATTAGCAGGCACATCAAAAAGGTAATGCGCCTCAATAACCTCAAGCGCTTTATTCATTAGCGTCGCGCTATCTACTGAGATCTTGGCACCCATAGACCAATTCGGATGAGCCACAGCCTGCGCAGGGGTAATATCCTCTAGTTCATCTTCCAGTCGCTCACGAAAAGGCCCGCCAGAAGCCGTCAGGATTATACGCTCGATTGTTTTCTTTTGTTGATCATCAAACACCTGAAAAACGGCGTTATGCTCGCTATCAACAGGAAGAATTTTAGCGCCCGATGCATTCGCTGCCTCCATAAGATGCGTGCCTGCGGCGACCAAAGGCTCTTTATTAGCAATCGCAACGCAGCAGCCCTGCTCCACTGATTTCATCAAAGGCGGCAGCCCCGCCATACCGACGATAGCCGCCATAACAACATCACAAGGAACAGTAGCCGCCTCAATAAGTGCAGCAGCGCCAGCCGAAACGTGAATGCCCGTACCTAACAAAACATTCTGCAAAGCCTTGTAATGCTCTTCCTGACCAATAACCGCATATTTTGCACCAAGCTTAACCGCAAGCTCTGCAAGTGCATCAACATTGCTGTTAGCTGTTACAACCTGAACATCGAACGATTTACGGTTATGCAGAACAACATCCGCCGTCGCTTGCCCTACAGATCCCGTAGCGCCAAAAATAGAAATACGTCTTACATCTGACATATAAAGACACCGATAAAAAACACTGGAGACACAAGAAGCAAAGCATCAATGCGATCAAGAATACCGCCATGACCGGGAATTAAGCTGCCCGTATCCTTAACACCGACACGACGCTTGTAATATGACACAAGCAAATCACCGCCCTGCCCGACAACGCCGAGTATACATCCACCAAAAAACATCGTGACATAAGCTGTAAGTGTAAAAACCTGTTCATCAAACTGGGCACTATATAGAGCAGCAATAATCATAAGCATCGCACCTGAAAAGCTCATAGCCCCGAAAAGGCCTTCCCATGTTTTATTAGGGCTAAGTTTAGGAGCCATGCGACGACGGCCAAACTTCTTGCCGACAATATATGCTCCTGTATCACTAGCCCACACTGACATAATGACGCCAATCGCAAGCCACCCACCATGCTCAAAATACAAGCGCAGTCCGCAGAAAGCACCAAAACAAATTGTCAGATAAAAAACGGCAAAAGCCATATGATTTATTTTATTTTGCAGTCGCTTTGCCATCATGACCCATTCATACACAGAAAGGATATAAGCAATACCAACCATAACGGCGAAAGCCCAACCACCAACCATAATCGCAAGTAGAATTAACGGCGCAAGAAGTAGCGCTGATATAAAGCGTTTTTTGAACTTATCAGTAACCGCAAACGCCAACGCTCATCCTTAATGCTCGCTATGAGCTGTTTTGATCGCACCAAAACGACGATCGCGTTGCGCATATTCTTTAAGAGCAAACTCTAAGTCATCCTTGGAAAAATCAGGCCAAAGCGTATCCATAAAAATGAACTCCGCGTAAGAACACTGCCATAGCATAAAGTTACTAATGCGCTGCTCCCCACTGGTACGAATAAGAATATCAGGATCAGGCATGCCTGCTGTCATCAAAAACGAAGGCATATACTCTTCGGCAGACTCCACACTTGGCTCAATACCCTTCGCAACACAGTCTTTAGCCCAAGCTGAAGCAGCATGAAGTAGTTCATGGCGCCCGCCGTAATTGAGCGCAATAGTAACGGTAATTGCAGTATTATCTTTTGTCAGGCTTTCTGCGTTTTTAATAAGCTCACGAATATCGTCAGAAAGTGCTTCACGATCGCCTATAACCTGCAAACGAATGTTATTACGGTGCAATTCCGCTGTTTCCGAACGAAGATACATACGCAGCAAACGCATTAGCTCACCCACCTCATCAGCGGGACGACTCCAGTTCTCAGACGAAAATCCAAACAACGTAACATATTCAATGCCGAGCTCAGCAGCAGCACGTACAGAACGCTTAACTGCCTCTACCCCTTGACGGTGCCCCATAGTGCGCGTAAGCCCACGGGCCTGCGCCCAACGGCCGTTACCATCCATAATAATCGCAATATGCTTTGGAGAATTGTCTTTCATACGCTGCATTAACTATGACTTATACAGTCATGATATCCTTCTGCTTTTCATCCAGCAGCTTATCAATCTGAACAATCACGTAATCAGTAAGCTTCTGGACTTCACCTTCCATGCGCTTCTGTTCGTCTTCAGGCATATCAGCTTTCTTGATGCTGTCCATGCCATCACGGCGAACGTTACGAACAGAGATTCGCGCGTCCTCAGCATATTTACCTGCAACTTTGGTTAAATCATGGCGACGTTCTTCGTTAAGCTCAGGAACTGGCACACGGATTGTAGAACCTTCAGGTTGAGGGTTCAGACCCAACCCTGAATCACGAATAGCTTTCTCAACCGCTTTGACAGAACCTGCATCCCAAACTTGAACTGTGAGCATACGTGGTTCAGGCACGTTAACAGTACCAACCTGGTTCAAAGGCATCTTCGCGCCATAAACATCAACCACAACAGGATCTAGCATGGCTGCAGACGCACGACCTGTGCGCAAACCAGCATATTCTTCTTTCAAATTTTCAAAAGCACCTTGCATACGGCGTTTGATATCGGCCAAATCGACTTCAGACATTGTCTTACCTCACATATTTTAAATTTAAATTATTTATCAGTAACAATAGTGAAATTACCTTCACCACGCATTGCTTGGGCAAAGTTACCCTTCTCTTTAATAGAGAACACAAGAATAGGAATATCGTTTTCGCGCGCCAAAGAAATCGCTGTCGCATCCATTACCTTCAGATCCTTCGTAAGGACGTCCATGTAATTCAGTGTCTCATAACGCTCAGCGGATGGGTCTTTAGCAGGGTCAGCAGTATAAACACCATCAACCTTCGTACCTTTAACAAGCGCATCACATCCCATTTCAGTCGCACGGAGCGCTGCAGGCGTATCAGTTGTAAAGAACGGGTTACCGGAACCAGCAGCAAAAATCACAACACGGCCTTTTTCCATGTGACGCAGAGCACGACGGCGCACATATGGTTCACACACGGCCTGCATCGGAATAGCAGATTGGACACGCGTCTCAACTTCAATCTTCTCAAGAGCTGACTGCAGTGCAAGTGCGTTCATAACTGTGCCAAGCATACCGATATAGTCAGCAGTGACACGCTCCATGCCATTTGCCGCACCTGAAACACCGCGGAAAATATTACCTGCACCAACAACGATACAGACCTGGATGCCCATATCTACAGCTTCTTTTATATCTCCGGCCAAGCGGTCAAGTGTAACAGGGTCAATACCAAATTCTCTATCACCCATCAGGACTTCGCCTGACATTTTCAACAATACACGTTTGAATTTTGGGGTTACATCAGACATCGGCGCCACATCGTCTTTCTTGAGTTCACTGGATTGCACGGGACCACTCTTTCTTATCAGTGTGTTATAGGGGTACTATAAATACAGCCGCACTGCAAAGCAACGCGGCTGTGTTCTTTATTAAGAGGTTTTAAAAGTGACTTACGCGTTAGCTACTTTAGCCACTTCTGCCGCAAAATCCTCTTCCTCTTTCTCGATACCTTCGCCAAGCTGAACACGGGCAAAGCCTGTCAACTTAACAGGTGCACCAACATCAGCGGCTGCTTTTTCAAGAAGATCTGAGATTCTAGTTTCATTGTCGATTACAAAGACTTGCTCTAGCAAGCAAATCTCGCCGTAGAACTTACGCATACGACCTTCAACCATTTTCTCGGCAATCTCTTGAGGCTTGCCTTCTTCTTTGGCTTGCTCGATCAGAACTGTGCGCTCACGCTCAATAGCAGAAGCGTCAACAGAGTCACGATCTAAGTACTGAGGGAATGCAGCAGCAACGTGCATCGCAATCTGTTTACCCAGAGTTTGCAGCTTAGCTACATCGCCTTCGCTCTCCAAAGCCACCAGAACACCGATCTTACCGAGGTTACCAGCAAGAGAGTTGTGCATGTAACCAACCACAGCACCGCTTGAAACACTCAGTGACTCAACGCGACGAATTGTCATGTGTTCACCGATTGTAGCAATCAGATCAGTCAGAGTATCTGAAACAGACTTGCCATTGCCGTAATCAGCAGATTTCAACGCTTCCAGCTCATCATTAGCCAAGGCCAGATCAGATACTTTAGTTACAAAGTCCTGGAACTTTTCGTTACGAGCAACGAAGTCTGTTTCTGAGTTGATTTCTACAACAGCACCTTTAGTACCATCGATAGCAAAACCAACAAGACCTTCTGCAGCTGTACGGCTAGATTTCTTCTCAGCTTTAGCCATACCTTTTTGACGCAGCAGATCAACAGCGGCATCCATGTCACCGTTTACTTCTTCCAAAGCCTTTTTAGCATCCATCATGCCTGCGCCAGTTTTTTCACGAAGCGCTTTTACATCAGCGGCTGTAATACTCATGATATTTTCCTTCTGTATGTAGTTTAAAATTAAGCTTGAGCTGCTTTTTTAGGAGACTCTTCTGCAGAGGCTTCAGCTTCGTCTTTAGCTTTGGCTTTTTTTGCAGGAATGTCTTCTTTAACTTCCTTAGCAGCACCGGCATCGACGCCAGACTTTTTAAGTTCAGCAGCCAGACCATCAACGATAGCTTCCGCAACCAGATCACAGTAAAGTTCGATCGCGCGGAACGCATCGTCGTTACCAGGGATCGGGAAATCAATGCCCTTAGGGTCGCTGTTTGTATCGATAACAGCAAATACAGGAATGCCCAGCTTATTAGCTTCGGCAACAGCAATGTCTTCCATGTTTGTATCAATGATGAAGAAGGCATCAGGAACGCCACCCATATCTTTAATACCACCGATAGACAGCTGTAGCTTTTCCATTTCACGGCTCAGCATCAGCAATTCTTTTTTAGTGTACTGTGAAGTGTCGCCACCCATCAGCTCTTCCAGCTCACGCAGACGGTTGATAGACTTTGTCACTGTGTTCCAGTTAGTCATCATACCACCGAGCCAGCGGTGATTAACGTAGTACTGACCTGTACGCTCAGCAGTTTCTTTGATTTTCTCTTGAGCTGCACGCTTTGTACCAACGAACAGAACGCGGCCACCATTCGCCACGATATCGCGAATGCCTTTAAGAGCGCGGTCAAACATTGGTGCAGTTTGTTGCAAGTCGATAATGTGAACGCCGTTACGTACACCGAAGATGTATTGTTTCATCTTTGGGTTCCAGCGACGTGTGTGGTGTCCGAAATGTACACCTGCTTCTAGCAGGTCACGCATTGTGACTGTTGGCATAGTCATGATTATGTCTCCTTTATCCGGTTATGCCTCTGCGAAAATGTGATCCTTAACAATAAAGAACACCGGATGGCAGGATATCTGCCGTTTTTCGCATGTGTTATTACGTCCTTATTGAACGTGCGCGCAAATTATAGTGATTTCGCGGGTTTTGCAAGCTTTTATTTAGGCCAAAACCGCAGAAAATCAAACTTCTTTGATCTCGGCGACTCCCTCGCTACGCAACAGCGCATTGCGCGCTTCGGCAGAGAAACGATAACGGCCATCAAGTTCGATAGAGGCCATACGGTTTTCATTGATCGGTACGTTCACAAAAATACGTGACCGCCCCTGACCTTCTTGTTGAAGAAGCTGCTGTAACTGACTGATTGGTTTATCATTAACCAGATAGATATGAACTTCTTCAATGCGCCCGACCAGTGCCGCATCCAGTGGCCTGATACTCTGGCAGGTATAGCGGATTTGCTCTTCCTTGCTTTCGGCAATCACCTTCAGCAAAAACGACTCACCCTCGTTCAAGATGTCACGCGCTGCCGCCAGTCCCTCCGAGAACATCATAACCTCATAGACACCCGAGGAATCCGATAGCTGTAAGAACGCATATTTATTGCCGCTCTTGGGTGAAACGCGAATTTGCTTCTTGATCAGAACGCCCGCCATATCAAGCAGCGCACTGGATTTATGCATCAACTCGCCCTCAACCGCGGACATAGGGACAATACCCAAACGCTCCAGCTGCTCTGCCTTGGTATCCAGCGGGTGCGCGGATATATAAAAGCCAATCGCATCAAATTCACGGCGCAAACGCTCCAGCGGGTCCCACTCCCGAATATCGGGGAACGCAGGCATAGCAGAGCCAGCCCCGCTCTCACCGCCAAATAACGACACCTGCCCGCTCGCCTTTTCTTCAGCCAAAGACTGAATATAGCGCAAATAGGCCTCGGCACCTTCCTGCAAACACGAACGCACAGGCACAAGACTGTCAAACACCCCTGCACTAACCAGCTTCTCATACTGACGCTTATTCATGACACCTTGCGGCATACGATTTGCCAAATCTTCCATATTGGCAAACTTACCATTGGCATTACGCTCAGCCACAAGCTCTTTCATAGCCTGCTCGCCCACACCCTTTAAAGCCGCAAGCGCATAACGCACAGCACCATCCTGCACACGAAACTCTGGCAATGACTCGTTGATATCGGGTGGCAGCAAATCAAGCCCCATAGCATCAAGCTCTTGCTTGAATACACTCAGCTTTTCCGTGTTACCCGCATCAAGCGTCATGGACGCCGCCATAAACTCGACAGGATACTGCGCCTTCAGCCACGCAGTCTGATACGCAATTAACGCATATGCCGCCGCGTGCGATTTGTTAAAACCGTAGCCCGCGAACTTCGCAATCTGGTCAAAGATGTGGTTGGCTTGCTTTTCTGGAACATTATTATGTTCCTTTGCGCCCTTAACGAACATCTCTCGCTGAGAGTCCATCTCTTCCTTGATCTTCTTACCCATAGCGCGGCGAAGCAAATCCGCACCGCCGAGCGTATAGCCAGAAAGTGCCTGCGCAGCCTGCATGACCTGCTCCTGATAGATCATAATGCCGTAGGTCTCTTCCAGATAAGGCTGCAAGAGCGGGTGCATATAGTCAGGCTCTTCGCGCCCCATCTTACGATCAATATAGATCGGAATATTATCCATCGGACCCGGACGGTACAGAGAAACCAAGGCGATGATATCCTCGAAGCAGTCAGGCTTCATCTTGCGCATCGCATCGCGCATACCCGCACTTTCAAGCTGGAACACACCAACAGTCTTACCTTCGGCGAGCAGCTTAAACGTATCAGGATCATCCAGCGGGATTTGCAGGATATCAATATCCTTACCATGCTGCTGCTTGATATGGATAAGCGCTTTCTGGATAACGGTAAGGGTCTTCAGACCCAAAAAGTCGAACTTCACGAGGCCAGCTTGTTCAACATATTTCATGTTGAACTGCGTCACAGGCATGTCAGAACGCGGATCACGATAGAGCGGCACAAGCTCGTGCAATGGTCTATCGCCGATAACAACACCCGCAGCGTGCGTAGAGGCGTGGCGGAACAAGCCTTCCAACTGTAGCGCCAGATCAATCAGCTTCTGGGAAGTCTCTTCCTTGTCCTTTTCAGCCCGCAAATCAGGGTCCTGCATCAACGCTTCTTCAAGCGTCACAGGGTTCGCGGGGTTATTCGGAATCATTTTGGAAATACGATCAACCTGACCGTAAGGCATCTGCAACACACGCCCCACATCACGGACAACAGCACGTGCCTGCAACTTACCAAAGGTAATGATCTGCGCCACTTTGTCATGACCGTACTTATCCTGTACGTATTTAATCACCTCTTCACGGCGTTCCTGACAAAAGTCCACATCGAAGTCAGGCATGGACACACGTTCCGGATTCAAGAAACGTTCGAACAGAAGGTTAAAACGCAGCGGATCCAAGTCGGTAATCTTTAGCGACCACGCCACCACAGAACCCGCACCCGACCCACGACCCGGGCCGACAGGAATATCATGCTCTTTCGACCATTTAATAAAGTCAGAAACGATCAAAAAGTAACCGGGGAACCCCATCCCCTCGATAACATTCAATTCAAAATCAAGACGATCAAAATAAGGTTTGGCGACTTCGTCCTTCTTGGCCTGATCCCAGTCCTCTTCAAACACGAAGTTCTCAAGACGCCACTGCAGACCCTCTTTTGATTGAGCGCGCAGCTCTTCAACCTCGGTACGGCCACCTTCCGTGTCAAACGGCGGCAAGATCGGGTTAATTGATTTCAGAAGGAAAGAACAGCGCTGCGCAATGACAAGCGTATTATCACAAGCCTCAGGAATATCCTTGAACAGTTCCCGCATTTCCATGGCAGATTTGAAGTAATGCTCTGCAGTTACCTTGCGACGATCATCTTCCGTAACGTAACGGCCGCCAGCAATACACAACAGCGCATCATGAGCCTCATGCATTTTCTTAGTCGGGAAATAACAATCGTTGGTCGCAACTATCGGCACATCATGCTTATAAGCAAGGTCGAGCATTGCTGTTTCAATGCGGTCTTCTTCCTGCCAACCATGGCGCTGCAGTTCAAGATAAAGGCGATCGCCAAAAATCTTCTTTAGCCGCTTAAGAACAGCCTCCGCTTCCTTTTGCTGATTATGAAGCAAATACTGCCCTACAGGCCCTGCAAGACCACCGGTAAGACAAATCAATCCATCAGAGCATGCTTCCAACTGCTCCCAATTAACATGCGCACCATCCTGCGGATCAGTTTCAAGGAAGGCTTCACTAACAAGCTGGCTAAGGTTTTTATAGCCGCGCTCTGTTTGCGCTATAAAAACAAGCTGATGACCTTCTAAGCCAAGTTGTAATTGAGAACCGATAATCGGCTGTATGCCTGTACCCGCTGCTGCCTGCGCAAATTCCAATGCACCAAACAGGTTATTCGTATCAGTCACTGCAACTGCAGGCATGTTGCCTTTAATGCAGAGCTTTACCAACTCCTTTGGACGCAAAGCACCCTCCGCCAATGAATAGGCAGAATGCAAATGCAAATGAATGAAGGCGTCTTTCTTTTTCATGAATAACCGATCATATGGTGGGAGCACCCCGCTCGCAACTACGAAACCGAATTATCCCTAAGAATTAAGCCATAAAAACAACATATCAGTCCGTTGAAAATACTTTTCGTGAAACAATATAAACACGAGAAAGGATTCACTCCGATGATCGAATTTTTAAGAAAACTTCTAGGCGGTCTATTCAGACAACCAACACCTGAAATCAAAAGACCACCTGCCGTTGTTGAGACTACAATCGGTACAAACGGCCCTTTAAAAAGGCCTGTGCTTATTGCTCACGAAGATACGCGTATTACTATGGTTCTCGATTATAACTTCGAGGATGTGCTGGCTTGGGCAGAATATGACTGCGAAGCTAACAAATTCAGCCTCGTGCAAAAGGGTGGTGCCGTGGCTGACTTATATGATGTTGTAGCAAACGATGACAAAGAAAAATTTCGGAACTTTAACCGTCTATTCATCGTTACAAGCTTTAATGATATAAGAATAATGCACAATCTAAGTTTAATCGTAAGATAAGCTTAAAACGAAACGGTAATAGATATGACTGTAATTTATGCTGCAGATAAAGATTCTCTGGCACTTCTGCCAGAACTACTTTGCGCCCTCAAGGTTGACGAAAGCAAACTACCTTCAGACGGCAAGTATAAGGAATTCAAAGCAAACACTGCAATGCTCGTATCAGACGAAGCAGAATTTCAGGTTCGCATCGGAAACGCCGCTGCAAAAACGGTGTCCCTAGCAGAATACAAAGGGCAACCACTAAGCAAGGCATGCGTGAGCGCACTAACCGAGAAGGACATTGAAGTCCCTACCCTTAAAAGCACTCCGACAGATAAACCTAAGCTTTAGACCTCGGAAACTTTACCATTTTTCAGAAATAGGATGCGGTCCATACGGGCGGCCAAGTCCATATTGTGCGTAGCAATTAACGCCCCAATACCTGTACCTCGCACCAAATCCACCAGCATTTCGAACACCTCTTCTGAAGTATCCGGGTCAAGATTACCCGTCGGCTCATCGGTCAACAGTAATTTAGGTCTGTTTGCCAATGCACGCGCGATAGCAACACGCTGCTGCTCGCCACCCGAAAGGCGCGCTGGTCTATGCGACACACGGTGACCAAGCCCCAGAGTTTCAAGGAGTTGTTTACCAAATTCATTGGCATCAGATTTACTGCGCCCTTTGATCATCTGCGGCAAAACCACATTTTCAAGTGCCGAAAATTCAGGCTGTAAATAATGGAACTGGTACACAAATCCAATAAAATCGCGGCGGAGTTTAGTGCGCTCCAGATCATTTAGTTTTCCCGCCTCATGACCATCTACAAAAATCTCGCCTTTTGTAGGCTTATCCAGCAAGCCAATAAGGTGCAACAAAGTTGACTTACCGGCGCCACTAGGCCCGACTAGCGCCACCATTTCACCTTCGGCGATCTGCATATTCAAATCTTTAAATATCTCGATTGTCTCACCGCCCTGCGAGAAAGAGCGCCCAAGATTTTTAACATCAAGCAATACCTTACTCATAACGCAGCGCCTCCACAGGATCCAAGCGAGCAGCACGCCAAGCAGGATAAAGTGTTGCCAGAATTGAAAGAGCAAAAGCCATAGCTACAACGGTCACTACCTCAGTCCAGTCAATTTCCGCTGGTAGCTGCGACAAGAAATAAATCTCATCCGCAAATAATTCAGCCCCTGTCATGCCTTCAATAAACTTGCGGATACTCTCGATATTCAAGGCAAACGCTATACCGAGCACGGCACCGACAACAGTCCCTGCAAAACCGATACTAGCCCCAGTCAGAATAAAGATTTTCATCATACTTTTGCGGGTCGCGCCCATAGTACGCATGATCGCGATATCATGCCCCTTATCCTTAACCAGCATAATCATAGAGCTGATAATATTAAACGCGGCCACCAAAATAATAAGGGTTAAAATCAGGAACATAACATTGCGCTCAACCTGCAGAGCGTTAAAGAAACTCTTGTTGTTTTCGGTCCAGTCATGGACATAAATGCCCTCTTCCTGGAAAAGTAACTCTATCTTGTTAGCAATCTTTTTAACGTCATTACTATCATTGAGAAAGAGTTCTAGTGACTTAGCACCGACTGGCAAGCTCAGAAAACGCTGCGCCGTTTCAAGTGGCATAAAAACAAACCCGGCATTGTATTCATACATACCAACATCAAAAATGGCCGCCACTTCATAGGCACGTGAACGAGGCATAGTACCAAAAGGACTAGCCTTACCTTTAGGCGCCACCAAAGTCAGATTATCACCGACAGTAATATTATTACGGCGCGCTAACTCGGACCCCACAGCAATACGATTACCTTCAAAAGCAGCTGGGTCGCCAAGCACAATTGAGTTAGACAAAATTGGCTTATCACGAAAATCTGAAGACGTCATACCACGTATAGCAACACCACTGGCATTGCCGTTATGCGTCATAAGCGCCTGCCCCTCAATCAAAGGAGACGCGAACTGCACGCCATCAATCTCTTGAATACGAAGGCGCATCATCTCATAATCCTCGATCATCTGAGCCTGTGTGTATACGTTCAGATGACCATTGATGCCCAGAATACGACCGATAAGCTCCTGACGGAACCCGTTCATAACAGACATGACAATAATGAGCGTCGCAACACCCAGCATAATGCCGGTGAATGAAAACCCTGCGATAACAGAAACAAAGCCCTCGGCCTTACGGGCCCTCAGGTATCGGCCTGCTACCATTCTTTCAAAAGGTGAAAACATTAAATTCCTCTGATTTATAAAGAGGATATTTAATCATCCCTTGCCGAAAAGCAACCATAGATAAAAGAAAAACCCCAACTGTCAGACGACAATTGAGGCTTTTCAAGAAGAACTCTTACTCAGTAGCTAAACTCTTAAACAGTAATACTCTAAAAAAGACGGGGAAGTAAATTGCAAGGAACTTACTCCCCGCCCGTAGTAATACGCTACAATATTAGTATATCAATATATACCACACACTCATAAGGTGCATGGGCATATAACCCTTGGTATATATTAGAATAAGCTACTGAATTAGTAAGATTTACCTACAATTACCTTAGTGCCATCGTCTGAAAACGGCATACAGCGTGGTGTCAGCGAAAATTCACTCGCCAAATTCTCAAACTCTGAATCTTCCAAAAGGGTAGTATCCATTTTAACAAACCCAACTTGACCTGAAGCAAAGAACTCCTTCACCTCCGCTAAATTTGCAACATTTTGGATATTATTGTTCTGGAACGTTTGGGCCTTCTCGAACAAGCCTTTTTGAATGTCATCCAAGATAGACTGCGCGTTTTGAACAAACTCCTCGACACTGCAAACGGTCTTAGACTCACGCCCCACATCACGACGCGTATGAACAACATTGCCTGCTTCGATATCACGCATGCCTGCTTCAACACGCAATGGAACACCCTTCTTAATGGCATCCCACATCTTGTTGGCACTACGTTCATCACTACGATCAAGAGACACGCGGATGCCTTTGGCTTTAAGCTCAGCAGCAATCTTGTCACAGAACTCGAGAACCTGCGCTTTATCCTCATCCTTCATAATAGGCAAAATTACCACCTGATGCGGCGCAATTTTAGGAGGCAAGATAACACCATCATCATCAGAATGGGTCATAATCAAACCACCAACTGAGCGCGTTGAAAGTCCCCAGGATGTAGTATAGGCACTATGCACATTGCCGTCTTCACCCTGATAGTTAATCTCGAAAGACTTGGCAAAGTTATTCCCCAAATCATGCGATGTACAAGCTTGCAAAGCCTTACCATCCTGCATCATAGATTCGTATGTATAAGTGTGGATAGCACCGGGGAAGCGCTCGTCAACGGTCTTCTCACCGTCAATACCAGGCATAGCCAACCACTCGACATAAAGACGTTTGTAAATTTCCAGCATCTTGCGGGCATCTTCATTCGCCTCTTCAGGTGTAGCAAAAGCATTATGCCCTTCCTGCCACAAGAACTCCGATGTACGCAGGAACATACGTGTACGCATTTCCCAACGCATAATGTTACACCACTGGTTTAGCTTCAATGGAAGATCGCGGTAGGACTGCACCCATTTGGACATAGAGTGTCCAATAATAGTTTCAGAAGTAGGACGAATAATAAATGGCTCTTCCAGCTTTGCACTTTCAGCAGGAACCAGACCGCCTTCAGGCCCTTTTTCCAAACGGTGGTGAGTAACCACAGCACATTCTTTGGCAAAGCCTTCGACATGCTCAGCCTCACGACTAATAAACTCGAGAGGAATTAACAGTGGGAAATAAGCATTCTGGACGCCCGCTTCTTTAATCATATCATCAAGCGCACGCTGAATATTTTCCCAGAGTGCAAAGCCATAAGGCTTAATCACCATACAGCCGCGCACAGGCGAATTCTCAGCAAAATCAGCCGCTTTAATTACATTTTGGTACCACTGCGGAAAATCCTCATCACGCGTTGGTGTAATTGCTGTTTTAGCTTTCTTCTGCTGGTTTTGATTTTTCATCTGTGCCTGCGCTGTCATTTTAAATTAGTCCTGATAGGTTTATTGTATCCAAATAATATCGTCTTCGCCTTCAACTACCCCGGGCTTAGCTTCCGGGTCTAAAGTCTGCGGTTGTTCTTCAGCCTTGGGCTGAATTACAGGCTTCTGCTCGGGAAGACCTTCAATGGATGCTTCTTCTATGTTGAAAGGCTTTTTGCCACAGTACTCGTAAGCCTGCGCAGAGATATCTTCACCGTTATAAACAACACGGCTATCTTTATGAACTTCAATCATACCGAAATTAGCCATCATCTCCGTACCTTCGGGAATAACCGTGCCCAAACCCAGATTCTGCACAATATCAATATCGACGGGCACTTTTATAACATCAACCGAGTTGCCGGCTTGCGCTTTAATATCCGCTGACACTACGGGCTTACCGTTAACATCTACGCCGGGAACATAATTTGCACCTGTAAAGTGCTCTTGCACGGGTAAAAAAGTACAAAGCGCCTGATTTTCCGAAGCCTGAGCAGAAATAGGTAATATAAGTAACGCAGTAAATAATATAAGCTTTTTCATTGTGACCATCCTTCTATGATCTGTCTGCCGCAATCATGGCATCCGCTGTCGCGTAGAAATCAAAATACCCTGCTTGCACCAGAAAATACACAACGAGCCAAATAATAGCAGCGATAAGGCTGGTAATCAAAAACTTTAGCTTCAGCAAAGGCTTAGCCGGAGCACTCACAACACTACCTTCCTGTGTATTCTCATCTGGCTTTACTTTGTATGGCAGCACCATAAATAGTACCACCCACCAGATTGTCAGATACACAGCTATAGATGTCAGGACACTCATTCTAAACTCTCATTACATGAACCGTAGTTTTTGGTTTTAGGCTCAGAACCATATTAACGTAACGTCTGATACCTATGCGCAGTTCCTCTTGCACCATATGATCATTCTGACGGTCTTCACGCAGCATATCTGAAAGAATATCGGCAATCTCGTTTTCCAGATCTTCGATCAGCGTAGCCTCTTCCTTGTCATCCGCATCAATCAATCCCAAAAGATCAACTTGAGGATCAGCAAGCAGGTCACCACGATCATCCAGCGCAACACTAGCGTGAATAACACCAGTATATTGCAGCTTACGACGCTCACGGATGGCAGCATGATCCGCAGAAATAACCTTACCCATATCTACGGCATATAAGCCCGTTTCGACATGATCTATAATCGCGGGCTTACCACTTAGGCGCACGACAGAACCGTTGGTCGGAACCAGAACATTCTTAATTTGGCACTTACGCGCAAGACGCGCCTGTGCCTCTAGCTGCATACGCTCACCATGAACAGGAACAACAATCTGCGGCTTAACCCAGCCGAACATATCAACGACCTCATCCATGTATGGGTGACCCGATACGTGAATAGTATGATCAGTACTGTCAGGATCTATAACCTGCACGCCTGCGGCAATCAGATCGTTTTTGACCGTATTGATGTCTTTCTCGTTACCTGGAATTTCACGAGCGGAAAACACAACAGTATCACCGCGCCCCAAATCCACACCGCGGAAATCACCACGGGCAATACGAGCAAGGGCAGCTCGCGCCTCCCCCTGAGAACCCGTGACAACATAAACCTGCTGGTCAACGGCAAGGCGATCCATATCTTCTTCTTGAACAAAACCGGGAACGTCATGCATAAAACCGCAATCACGTGCCGCGCCCATCATATTATGCATGGAGCGACCAATCACACAGACACTGCGGCCACATGCTTCTGCAGCACGCACAATACTAATGATACGGGAAATGTTAGAGGAGAATGTTGTAACCGCTATACGCCCCTTACATTCTTTAAAGACTGCCTCCAGCCCCTTCTCTACTTCAGCCTCGGAGCCTGCACGCCCCGGCACAGCACTATTGGTAGAATCGCCGATATAGGCCAGTACACCTTTTTTACCGAGCGCCTTAAATGCCTTTTCATCACTAACCGCGCCGAGCACAGGTGTAGGGTCAAGATTCCAGTCCCCACTATGCAGAACGACCCCCTGATCCGTTTCAATCGATAGCGATACGGCTTGCGGAATAGAGTGCGCTACATGAATAAACCCGAGCTTAAACTCACCAAGTTTAACCTCATCACCGGGCTTAATTACTATGATTTCAGCGCTCTTACAGTCTTTAGCTTCTTCAAATTTACGGCGCAAAACCGCCGCAGTAAATTCAGAACAATAAATAGGACATTGTAAACGTGGCCACAAATACGGTACAGCACCGATGTGGTCTTCATGGGCATGCGTAATCACAAGACCTTCGAGCTTATCAAGCTTATCATCCAAATACGCGACATCAGGGAGCAACAGATCAATACCAGGGAAACGATGGTCAGCAAAACCAAGCCCTAAATCTACGGCAAGATAAGTGTCCTTATAGGCATAAACATTAAGGTTCACACCAAATTGTTCGCTGCCCCCAAGGGGAATGAAGCATAATTCGTTTGGATCAAGTTTTTCTTTTGAAGAGCTCATAAATATCACGCAGCCATTTGTTTTTTGCTGCTTTGATAAATGTGCAAAAGTCCGCGTAATGTCAAATCTTTATCGATATGATCTATATAAGGTACGGTTTCAGAAAACATAGAGGCAAGCCCTCCCGTAGCAATCACCGTTGGTTTTACGC
The DNA here is from genome assembly GCA_012960155.1 of Micavibrio sp. Lineage (GTDB taxonomy): Bacteria > Pseudomonadota > Alphaproteobacteria > Micavibrionales > Micavibrionaceae > UM-FILTER-47-13. The sequence continues at coordinate 301,436 of DUBU01000039.1, forward strand.
CCATTTCCTCGGTAATGCGTGCCAGCATGCCCTCAATCATTGAAACATAGCCCCAATACACGCCGGATTGCATTGCACTAACTGTATCATTACCGATAACACGATCAGTTTGCTGAATACCGATCTTTGGTAACTTCGCCGCTGCACGGTGCAAAGCCTCCATAGACAGGTTCACACCAGGCGCGATAACGCCGCCCAGATAATTGCCCTCACCATCAATCACATCGAACGTCGTAGCCGTACCAAAATCAATGACAACCGCGGGCACGTCATAGCTATGCAATACTGAAATAGCATTGACTAAACGGTCCGCACCAATTTCAGCAGGTTTGGATAGTTTAATGCTAAGCGGTACAGTCTCATGCGACACCATAAACGGGTCACAATTGAAACTATCACGACATAGTTGAACCAAATGAAAATTCGCATCAGGTACAACAGACGAGACAATAGCATCTGTAATCTGCGAGAAATCCAGACCTTCTTTTGAAAACAGCTGAAACAGCCAGGCTGCATACTCATCTGATGTGCGCCCGCTATTTGTCTGGCAGCGCCATAGACAACGCAGTTCATCGCCCTGATATACTGCGACAACGACATTTGTGTTTCCTGCATCGATTGCTAACAACATGTTATGAGAAATAAACCTCTCCGGCGTTTATGTCAAGAATCTCGCCGTCATCCTGCTTTAGAAGCAACGCCCCCTCTAGAGACAATCCTTCAAAAACACCAGACTTTTCGCCTTTAGCAAGACGCGCCTTTATACGCTCACCAAGTCCGTGCGCCTGCGAAAGCCACAATTCCCTTATCTCTGCAAAACCCTTGTCCTGCCAAAGATCATAATAATAAGAGAGCTTCTCTAACACCTTGTCGCGAAACGGATGAATAGCAACTTGGATTTCCCAGCTAACCTGACTAAGTCCAACGCCCTGATCAGGCGGGTTCATAATGTTTACGCCCATTCCGAGCGCATAACCATCAGCTTCTTTCTCAATCAGAATACCGGATACTTTCTTGCCGTCGATCAAAATGTCATTCGGCCATTTAAGGGTTTTTGTATGCTGCTTAGTATCAACAACCTCATCCATAGCAGCAGACAATGCAACAGCCGCAACAAACGACATCTGCCCTGCTTGCTTCACGTCGCATTTAGGGCGTAGCAAGATAGACATATACAGATTACCCATGGGAGAAAACCAGGTATTACCATGACGCCCACGTCCGGATCGCTGTTCTAGGCATTGAACAACAATACCCTCTTCCAGCCCCTCTTCAACAAGCTCTTTGACGTAGTCTTGCGTAGACGGTAAAGATGCGTAGGTATGAACCTTCCAATCAACCACAATAAAGTTCCTAATCAACCTGTAAAGAGCGCAGCAGCAGCACTCATACTGGTCGCAATCAACGCATCAGGCTTCAGAATAAACAAAGTGATAAACAGAACGCTCAGTAAAAGCACAGCACGCTTAGAAAAAGCAATTTGCTGATCGAACGGATCAACAGCTTCATCGAAATACATGACCTTGATGATTCGCAAGTAATAGAAGGCAGCGACAACAGACGCCAGCACGCCCAAAACAGCCAAATTAAACATACCCGCGGAAACAGCCGCATTGAAGATTAGAAGCTTCCCGAAGAAGCCAGCCATCGGTGGAATACCTGCCATAGAAAACAGCAATATCGCCAGCGCAGCCGCCAATAATGGACTATTAGTTGAAAGACCTGACAAGTCTTCAATATCTTCTGCCCCGATACCATTACGACGCATCATCAAAATGACGCTAAACACACCTGCCGTCATAATCATATAAATGATCATATACAGCACAACAGCACCGACACCAACCTGTGTACCCGCAGCAACACCAATTAACGCATAACCCATATTACCAATAGAACTATAGGCCATCAGGCGTTTGATGTTTTTCTGTGCAAGCCCGGCAAAACTGCTAACAATCAACGACGCAGCAGCCATAAACCAAATAATCTGCTGCCAGTCCGCACTAATGGACATGAACGGCCCGTAAAGTACACGCACTAGAATAGCCATCGCAGCCAATTTAGGCACGATTGCAAAAAACGCTGTTACAGATGTCGGCGCACCTTCATAAACATCAGGTGTCCACATGTGGAACGGTACAGCAGAAACCTTAAATGCCATACTCACCAAAACAAACACCAAGCCCACAATAAGGCCAGTATCCGCCACAGGGTTATTCGCCAATGTCTGACCAATTACATCAAAATCAATAGAACCTGTGTAACCGTAAATCATAGAGGTACCGAACAGCAGCATACCCGACGCCAAAGCGCCTAGAATAAAGTATTTGATACCCGCCTCGGCTGCACGGTTCTGGTCGCGCCTGAATGCAGCCAACACATAGAGCGCCAAAGATTGAAGCTCCAAACCCATATAAAGCACCAGCATGTTATTCGCAGAAATCATGATCATCATACCAAGACCGGCAAAAAGCATCAGCACAGGATATTCAAAACGTGCGATCTGTACTTGGTATAGAAAACGCACAGAGATCATGACGGATGTAATCAAACCGACCAATACAAAGAGCTTCATAAAGCCTGTAAAACGGTCGAGCACGAACATCCCGTTAAATGTCTCAATACGATCCCAATCTAGGCCAAGCAGCAGAAGCGCTGCCACAGCAAAGCTAACTGCAACAGACCAGCTGATTGTACGTGTACCGCCATTGCCAAGAAATACACCAACAACCAACAGACCCAAACCAGAAAGAGCCATAAATATCTCCGGCAGTGCCGGCATCAAATAGGCAAGACTTAGACTACTCATCGATACTCTCCTTACCGGCTGCGGGCTCCAATAAGGCCGCATCATCTACTGCGCCCTTGGAAAGGCCGCTTTCATATTGTGCAATCAACTTATCAACTGATGGGCCGATTTTATCCATGACAAAGCCAGGTGAAACACCAAGCCAGATCACCATAAAAATCAAGGGTACAAACATACCGAACTCACGGGCATCCAGATCTTTCATCTTCAATGCATCTTTATTCTCACCTGCACCAAAAACCACGCGCTTATACAGGACAAGCATATAAGCCGCACCGAGTACAACGCCCGACGTCGCGACAAAGGCAACAGTCGTATCAACGCGGAATGCACCCAGCAGTGTCAGGAACTCGCCAACAAAACCACTTGTGCCTGGAAGTCCCACTGAGCCTAACATCAGGATCATAAAGACAACGGCATATTTCGGCATATTCTTGACGATACCGCCGTAACGGGAAATCTCACGCGTATGCAGACGGTCATAAACAACACCAACAGCAAGGAACAAAGCGCCTGAAATAATACCGTGGCTGATCATCTGAAAGATACCACCTTCGATACCTTGTGTTGTTGCCGTGAAAATACCGAGCGTCACAAAGCCCATATGAGCTACAGATGAATAAGCAATAAGCTTCTTCATATCATCCTGCACAAGAGCAACAAGTGAAGTATAAACAATAGCAATGACAGAGAGCCAGTAGACCATATCAGCATAATACGCACTTGCTTCCGGCATCATCGGCAATGAGAAACGCAGGAAGCCGTAACCGCCCATTTTCAGAAGCACGCCAGCAAGAATAATAGAACCGGCAGTCGGCGCCTCCACGTGGGCATCTGGCAACCATGTATGCACAGGCCACATAGGCATCTTAACAGCAAAGCTGGCAAAGAACGCTAGCCACAACCACATCTGAAGATCGCCAGTTACAGGGTTTTCCATCAGCGTCGGAATATCCGTTGTCCCTGTCTGGAAGTATAGCGTCAGCAACGCAATCAGCATCAAAACTGATCCTAACAATGTATAAAGGAAGAACTTATACGCTGAATAAACGCGCCGCGCCCCGCCCCACACACCGATGATAATAAACATCGGTATCAGAACGGCTTCGAAAAACACGTAGAACAGCACTGCATCCAGCGCACTGAACGTACCGATCATCAAAGTTTCCAGCACTAGAAACGCGATCATATATTCTTTAACGCGCTTCTTAACAGACTTCCAACTCGCCAGAATACAGATGGGCGTCAGAAAGGCTGACAAAACAACAAAGAACAGCGAGATACCATCAACACCCATGTGGTAGCTAATATTCAGTGACGGAAACCACTCATAACGCTCTACAAATTGGAAGTCAGCAGAGCTGCCATCAAATCGGCCCAAGAGATACACAGACAAAGCAAATGTAAAAATCGAGGTATAGAACGCCGTAAACTTGGAATTCTGGGCAACCGTAGCCTCGTCACCTCTTATCATAAAGATAAAGATGGCGCCGATCAGCGGCAACGCAGTCATCAAGGAAAGTATAGGAAAGTCGATCATACTGTTTAAGTCCCCTTAATACCCGCCAAGCGTGATGCGGTACATCAGCCAGGTCACCAGAGCAAATAGCCCGATAATCATAATAAATGCGTATTGGAACAAGAAGCCGCTTTGGAATTTGCTGAACACACCCCCCATACGCATAGACAAAGAAGAAATACCGTCAGGACCAAAACCGTCAATCGTCTTACGGTCACCTCTTACAGAGAAGAAACGGCCTAAAGACCAAGCTTTGGTTACAAAGATGCGATCATAAAGCTCATCAAAGTACCACTTGTTAAAAAATAGACGGTGAAGCGGTGCAAACGCAGCAGCTATCTTAACAGCAAGACCTTCACGCCATAAATAAACTACATAGGCGAAGAAGATACCAACCAGACCCACAACAATAGGAAGCTTCTTAACCCAGAATGGAACACTATGTGCCGCTTCAACAGTATCGTTTTCAGGCAGAACCTTAATCGCTTCACCCCAGAAATGCTCTTTGTCCCACTTAAAGGTATCCACTGGCTCTTCTTCAACATGGCTATCACCCAGAGCAGTCACCTCATGATGAACCTCTGTGTCATGATGCGCAGAGCCAACAAACCCGCCATAGAAAACATAACCTGCAAATAAAGCACCCGTCGCCAGAACAACAAGCGGCGAAATCATAACAGATGGAGATTCATGCAAGTGATCCATAACCTTCTTGGACGCACGCGGCTTACCATGGAAAGTCATCAGGATAAGGCGCCAGCTGTAGAACGCCGTCATGAGCGCCGCCGCAATACCCATCCAGAATGCAAACATCCCTACTTTACTATCCGCGGCAAACGCTGCTTCAAGAATAATATCCTTAGAGAAATAACCCGCGAAAAACGGCATACCCGCAAGCGCCAGAGAGCCAATCCACATCATCACATATGTGTAAGGGATTTCTTTCCAGATGCTCCCCATCTTACGCATATCCTGCTCATCGGACATCGCATGAATAACAGAACCCGCGCCTAAGAAAAGAAGTGCTTTAAAGAAAGCGTGTGTCATAAGGTGGAAGATGGCAGCGCCATAGGCTGAAACACCAATGGCAAAGAACATATAGCCAAGCTGGCTCATTGTTGAATACGCAATCACGCGCTTAATATCAAACTGTGTCAGACCGATTGTCGCGGCCACGAAGGCTGTGCAAGCACCAACAACAGTCACCACTTCCAAGGCAAACGGCGCATATTCAAACACTGGCGAGAAACGCGCCAGCAAGAACACACCAGCCGTCACCATTGTAGCGGCATGGCTCAACGCAGATACAGGTGTAGGACCTTCCATCGCATCGGGAAGCCATGTATGCAAACCAAGCTGTGCTGATTTACCTACTGCACCCATAAACAGAAGCAATGAAATCGTTGTCAGCGCATGTAGCTCAAAACCAAGGAAATCAAATGTCAGCGCAGACATCTCTTCGGCCTGCTCAAAAATCGCATCAAACTGAACAGTGCCAAATACAACGAAGGTCGCCATGATACCAAGCGCCAAACCGAAATCACCAACACGGTTAACGATAAACGCTTTAACAGCAGCCTTATTAGCACTGTCCTTATGATTCCAGAAACCAATAAGCAGATAAGACGCCAAACCAACCCCTTCCCAGCCAAAAAACAACTGAACAAGGTTATCTGAGGTAACCAGCATCAACATCGCAAAGGTAAACAGGCTCAGATAAGCCATAAAACGACCCTTAGCCTTATCATGCGACATATAGCCAATCGAATACACATGAACACAGGCTGAAACAATATTGATCACGCAAAGCATAACAGCCGTAAGCTGATCAAAACGCAGCGCCCAGTTGACCTGAAAATCGCCTGAACTCATCCATGTTGCCAAGGTAATAACTCTTGTATCACCGTCAAAGACAACATCCATGAACATAACAACGGAGAAGAACGCCGCTATAATAACGCCCGCACAAGTTACGAATTGTGCGCCGGCGTCACCAATCTGCTTGCCGAACAAACCTGCCGTTAAAAATGCCAAAAGCGGAGCAAAAACAATAATGAGTTCCATAACTTACCCCTTTAGCTCCGAAATATCCTCTACAGCAATCGACCCACGATTACGGAAGAACACAACCAGAATTGCCAAACCAATAGCCGCCTCAGCAGCAGCAACAGTTAGAATGAACATGGCAAAAACCTGCCCTGTCATATCATGTAGAAATGACGAGAATGCTACAAAGTTGATGTTCACAGACAAAAGCATCAATTCAATCGACATCAAAATAATGATTACGTTCTTACGGTTCAGGAAAATACCGAACACACCGATCGTAAACAACAATCCGGCCAATACCAGATAGTGTGACAAACCGACTTCTAACATTACGCCCCCGATCCTGAAGAAACCTTGCGCACTTCCATAGCGTCCTCACGCTTACGCGCAAACTGCTCGGCAACACGCTGCTTGTATACACCTGAACGTTGGCGGTGCGTCAGAACAATCGCGCCGATCATTGCCACTAGCAGGATCAAGCCCGCAAGCTGGAACGGCAGGAAGTACTTAGTGTAAACAAGCTGACCCAATGCCTCTGTATTCGTAAGCTCACTATCTGCTGCAATCGGCGCAGATACCTGGCCCATTGCTTCAGGGGCAAATTGCCACGCACCAAACAATGTAAAAAATTCGAGAAGTAGAACAGCGCCAATAACAAGTCCCATCGGCACATACTGCATCGCGCCCTTACGAAGATCCGAAAAGCTGATATCCAGCATCATGACAACGAACAAGAACAGAACGGCAACAGCGCCGACATAAACAATCACCAAAATCATAGCAATGAACTCGGCGCCCAATAGTACAAAAAGCCCGGCTGCGTTAAAGAAGCCGAGGATCAAAAAAAGTACGGAATGCACCGGGTTACGCGCCGTGATAACCATCAAGGCACTTAAAACAAGTATGGATGCAAACAAATAAAAGGCGAGCGAAGTGATCATTGCCTGAGACTCAGTAGTTATAACTAAGACTTTTCTAGTATTTTAGACGCCCCACTTCAAGCGCCCTTTACACAAAATCCACTTTAAATGTTGATTTTTTCCTGTAATCGGGAAAAGATGACTCTGTCTTGAATATCAATTCATTAAATCAATAAAGGATAAATTAAGTGCGTGGGTTATTTACACTGCTGGCAGCAGCAATTTTTGTTTTTTCCGCATCACCAGCAAAAGCAGGTGAAGGCGATCTTTTAAGTCTCGGCGTTGGCTACTACGATATCAATGATAACGAAGATGCCGCCGACTTCCGTTTGGAATACCGTTGGGACAATCAACTGATTTGGGTTATTGAACCTTGGGTAGGTCTGGAAGCTACGTCAGACGGCGCCTTTTACGGTGTTGGTGGCTTATTAGCAGACATTCAGATCGGCGATCACTTCCTGATCACACCAAGCTTTGGAGCGGGTCTATACACTGACGGTGACGGTAAAGACTTAGGCAACACTGTTGAGTTCCGCTCACAGCTGGAACTGGGTTACTTGTTTGACAATAACCACCGTATCGGTATCGCAGGTGGCCACATTTCAAACGCTGGCCTAGGCGACCGTAATCCGGGAACAGAAATCCTGAACGTTTATTACCACATCCCTGTTGGCAGCTGGTAAGACACAACATAAATACAAAAAACAAAGCCTCCAAACGGAGGCTTTTTTTATTGTAAAAAATCACTAAACCGAGTTAGCGATATGGCGCTTCTGCTGCAAGATTAGCAGCAATTTGGGCTTCCCAACGATCGCCATTAGCCAAAAGCTTATCTTTGTTATAGTAAAGCTCTTCACGTGTCTCTGTAGCAAACTCGAAATTAGGCCCCTCGACAATTGCATCAACAGGACAAGCTTCCGCGCATAGCCCGCAGTAAATACATTTCGTCATGTCGATGTCATAACGAGATGTACGGCGGCTACCATCTTCACGAGGCTCTGCTTCAATTGTAATTGCCAAAGCAGGACAAATAGCTTCACAGAGTTTACAAGCAATACAACGTTCTTCCCCGTTCGGGTAACGGCGCAAGGCGTGCTCACCGCGAAAACGAGGACTAATTGGACCCTTCTCGTAAGGATAGTTAATGGTCACCTTAGGCTTAAACATATACTTGAACGTCAGAGCCATGCCCTTGACGATTTCGGGTAACAAAAAACTACGCGCTAAACTATCCATGATCTAATCCAGACTAGGTGGTGTTGGCTTATCAAACTTATAATGCAGGGCTGTGTGAGCCTCAGGACGACGCTGCCCTAAACGGGTAACACGGCGCTCGAGTTTATAGCTATCATCAATAAATTCAATACCGACATGGTAATGATTTTCAAAGCTATACCCTTGCAAGACACTATCTCTAAAGAAGGATGCAACTTCACTGTCTTGGTGCATCGGGAGAATTATTCGATTAACGCTATGATCACGCGCGGCCAAGGTCATGGCCGCCATAATAGAATGTGCATTCTTAGTAACTTTCTGATCACGATGCGGGGATGAAAGCTGGCGACAAATACGCATGGCGTATTCATTGAACATTGATGCAAATTGAGGCGACTCCATAGCACCCTCGCCTGCACGACTAAAGATCTCTGAAAGTCTCATCAGATCTAGCGTGCGTGTCCCCTCGTTGTCCTCGGAGATTAGTAGAAATTTTTCGTCTATAGCTTCACTCATTCCCATATCGCTTTACTGCGGTAGCGCATCGAACGCGATTAACATCCCTGATACCACAAAGACCCATAACAGTGTCAGTGGTAAAAACACCTTCCAACCGAGGCGCATTAATTGGTCATAACGATAGCGCGGGAAGGTTGCCCTTGTCCACAAAAAGAAGAAAAGAACACCAGCCGTCTTCAGCGCAAACCAAATAAACCCAGGTACAAAGGCCAATACCTCAATACCGAATGGTGGCAACCAGCCACCTAAAAATAGCACGGTGCACATCGCACTCATCAGAATCATATTCGCGTATTCACCCAAGAAAAACAGCGCAAATGTCATAGCGGAATACTCCACCATGAAACCACCTGACAACTCAGACTCACCTTCTGGCAAGTCGAACGGTGCGCGGTTTGTCTCTGCAAGAATTGAGACTAGAAATACCACCAACATTGGCAGCAGCATGATTTGCACCCAAACAGGGCGAGGCGTTACAACAATATCCGTAAGGTTCAGCGACCCCACACAAAGAAGTACGCAAACAATAACTAAACCCATGGATACTTCGTATGAGACCATTTGCGACGCTGAACGCAATCCGCCGAGGAATGCATAGCGTGAATTAGAAGCCCAACCTGCCATCAAAACACCGTAAACCCCCATAGAAGAAACGGCGAACAAGAACAAGATACCAACATTAATATTGGCTATCACCATCTGTGCATCTACAGGAATTACAGCCCAAGCTAGAAGAGCCAACATAAACAGCATCATCGGTGCTAGAATAAAGACAGGCGCATTAGCTTGCGAAGGAATAATCGTTTCCTTGGAAAACAATTTGATACCATCAGCAATCGGCTGCAGCAAACCAAACGGTCCAACAGTCATCGGACCTTGACGACGCTGCATAGCGCCCAGAACTTTACGTTCAAAATACGTAAGATAGGCAACGGCGATCATAACCACGCCGATCATCAAGCCGATTTGACCTAATATAATAAGTGTCGGCCAGATATATGTATTCCACATATCTTCCATTACGCTGCCTCGTCTTTTTTGGTTTCAATAAACTGTGCCATATCAGGCTTGAAATAATCAGGCCCTTTTAAAACCTTGCCATCTTCAGGACGTCGGATCGGCTTACCATCAGCACCCAGCTTGCTCATGTTGGAACGGTGAACTTCATCAAAGGCCGCTTGCTTTACGTGCTGCAAACCAAATGACAGATACGCCCCATCCAGCACATATTGTAAATCCGTCAGCGCGTCCAGAACCTCAACCATGTCACCTGCCTCAAGCGCTTCCTTAAGCTCATCAAGCTCTTCAGCTAGCAAGTTAATGCGCAAAAGGTTCGTTTTAGGGTCACTGATATCCATATGATCTTTAACAGGAAGATCAAAAGCTTCGTGGAATTCCTGAAC
>DUBU01000039.1:311879-325275 GCA_012960155.1 Micavibrio sp.
TTATTCTGCAGCCTCCGCAAATGATGCTTGATTAAAAAAGCTTTCGGTACATTTCTGCATAGTGACAGACGCACGGCTAATGCTGTTTGTCATGTAGAAATTCTCGATCGGGTTTTTAAAGACAGTTTTTGTAATCTTGCCCTTCTCGCCAAATGCTTTCCACTCAGCCTTCGGCAATACATCCAGATCACCCAAAAACTCCCACTCATCCACGATACGCATACGCAAATCATGCTGCGTGTCATATGACAGTGGTTTTGCGCAATACCCTGACAAGGCGCGCAGAATTTTCCAGTCCTCGCGCGCTTCACCCGGCGGATGAACGGCACGGCGGCCATTTTGGACGCGCCCTTCTGTATTCACATATAGGGCATTCTTTTCTGTGTAAGCCGCACCGGGCAAAATATCAGCGCGATGCGCCCCTGCATCACCATGGTGACCTTGATAAACAACGAAAGCTTTCTTAGCGACCTGTGACATAGAGAAGTCATCAGCGCCCAGCAAGTAAACAAAGCTCTTCTTGGATAGATCAAAACCGTCTTGGCTATAGAAACCGATATCCAGCGCACCAACGCGGGACGCTGCATTATGCAGAACGTTAAAGCCATTCCATTCATCAGATACCCAGCCCATATCCTTACAGGCTTTATAAAGCATCTCGTGAATAGCAAAACCGTTATTGTTCTGGAACGCGCCCATGCCAACGATAACCATAGGCTTCTTGGCTTTGACCTTCTTAGCGTATTTTTTAATCAGGTCTTCCAGCGCCTTCGTATCATTACCCAGATATTCATATGGATAAGTCAGATCAACCTGCTCACCGATCACAGCGACAGGAATACCGTCACGGCGCCATTTCTTACGAATGCGCGCATTGACCAACGCCGCTTCCCAACGGGGGTTTGTGCCGACCAGCAAGATCGCATCCGCGTCTTCTATGCCTGCAATGCCAGAGTTAAACAAGTAACCACAACGTTCAGACGCATCAAATTGCGCGCCGTCAATGCGGCATTCCAGATCCTCAACCCCGAAACCATTCATCAGGTCTTTAAGAGCGACCATAGACTCAAGATCACAAAGATCACCCGCAAGCGCTGCAACGTTTTCAGGCTTGGCCTCTTTAAGCTTGGAAGCAATAACGGTAAACGCCTCTTCCCAGCTTGCTTCACGCAGCTTCTTGGTATCTTCATCACGAACCCAAGGACGATCCAGACGACTGCGACCCAGACCATCATACGCAAAGCGTGTTTTATCGTGAATCCACTCTTCATTGATCTCTTCATGCAGGCGCGGCAGAACACGCAGCACTTCGCCGCCGCGAGAATCAACGCGGATGTTAGAACCGACAGCGTCATGAACATCAACAGTCTCAGTTTTCGTCAGTTCCCAGCTACGCGCTTTAAACGCATAAGGCTTGGATGTCAGCGCACCCACAGGGCAGATATCAATCATATTACCTGACAATTCAGTCGTAATTGATTTTTCAATGAGCGTATCAATCTCGACATCCTCACCACGATGCAACAGGCCAAGCTCTGTCATACCTGCGATCTCTTCGCCGAAACGCACACAGCGTGTACATTGAATACAGCGCGTCATAATCGTTTTGATCAGCGGACCAATTTCTTTGTTAGGCACAGCGCGCTTATTCTCATGGTAACGCGAACGGTCAAAACCGTAAGCCATGGCCTGATCCTGCAAATCACACTCACCGCCTTGGTCACAAATCGGACAGTCCAGTGGGTGATTGATCAGCAGCATTTCCATGACGCCTTTACGCGCCTTTTTGATCATGTCTGAATTCGTTTTAACTTCCATGCCTTCCGCACAAGCCAAAGCACATGATGCTTGCGGCTTAGGTGGTCCGGGTGTCACTTCAACCAGACACATACGACAATTCGCAGGAACGGACAGACGGTCATGGTAACAAAAACGGGGAATCTCGATACCGATCTCTTCAGCAGCCTGCAAAATAGAGGTGCCTGGTGCGACTTCGATCTCGACTTCATCAATCTTTAGCTTAGGCATTACGCAGCTGCCTTTCTATATTCCAAAATACGCGCTTCCATTTCAGGGCGGAAGTGACGGATAAGCCCCTGAATAGGCCACGCACTCGCATCCCCGTGGGCGCAAATCGTGTGACCTTCAATTTCCTTGCTAACATCCAGCAACATATCAATCTCATCAACAGTCGCATTGCCTTTAACCATGCGCTGCATAACACGATACAACCAGCCCGTGCCTTCACGACATGGCGTACACTGACCACAGCTTTCATGCATGTAAAAGTAAGACAAGCGCGCAATCGCATAAACAACATCCGTAGATTGATCCATCACGATAACACCCGCTGTCCCCAGACCACTTTGCGCTTCACGCAGAGAATCAAAATCCATAAGGACAGTGTCACAAATATCTTTAGGCAAAAGCGGCGTAGATGAACCGCCTGGGATAATCGCCTTCAAGTTATCCCATCCACCGCGAACACCGCCTGCGTGCTTTTCAATAAGCTCTTTTAGCGGAATGCCCATGACTTCTTCGACGTTACATGGATTGTTTACGTGGCCAGAAATACAGAACAGCTTCGTTCCTGTATTCTTTTCATCACGCCCCAAACCTGCAAACCAGTCACCGCCACGACGCAAAATCGTAGGCGTCACCGCAATTGTCTCGACATTATTAACCGTCGTCGGGCAGGAATATAAACCCGCCATAGCAGGAAATGGCGGCTTGTTACGTGGCTGACCTTTACGACCCTCCAAAGAGTTCAGCAAGGCTGTCTCTTCACCACAAATATAAGCTCCCGCGCCGCGGTGCAGATAAATATCAAAATCCCAACCAGACTTGGCTGCATTCTTACCGAGCAAACCCGCATCATAAGCTTCGTTAATAGCCTGCACCAAGGCAGAGCTTTCATTAAAGAATTCACCGCGAATATAAATGTATGCAGCGTGTGCGCCCATGGCAAAACCTGCCAGCAACGCACCTTCCAGAAGCTTATGCGGGTCGTTGCGCATAATATCGCGGTCTTTACACGTACCAGGCTCAGACTCATCGGCATTGATAACCAGATAATGCGGCTTACCCGTTTTCGTGTGATCAGGCATAAACGACCATTTAAGACCCGTCGGGAAACCCGCGCCGCCACGGCCACGCAGGCCTGACTTCTTCATTTCATCGATTATCCATTCACGACCTTTCTTGATAAGAGATGCCGTTTTATCCCAATCGCCGCGCTTTTTGGCGTCTTTCAGGTTAAAAGGTTCCCACCCATACAAGTTCGTGAAGATGCGGTCTTGATCATTAAGCATAAAAGGACTTCGTACGCTTTAGTTATAACTTTCCATACCATACGACTCTTGGCGTTTAACGCAAGAGGTTTAGGCAGTTCCGTTCACATTTTTTCCGATTAATATTTGCATAAAACCCATATCGGGCGGTATAGTACGCAAAATTTTAAATTAGAGGTTTTTATTATGGCTGGCTTGGCATTAGACGAATCCAATGAAGAACAAACAGTAGCCCCTGCAAAACGAAAAGGCTTCCTATCGCGCGCTTTTTACGCGGCCATATCCATCGGTTCAGGCATGAGCATTGGTTTCGCTGTAAAAACCTGCGCCACCGCCCTACTATGCACAGCAGGCGCACCGGCAGCAACAACAGCATTAGTCGCCGCAGCCTCAGCGGGCGTTTTGGTCGGCTCATTTCACGCTTACCGTGGTTACCGTCGCGAAAAACAGATTTTCCGAGACACCAAGTTTTTATCACGCCAGACACTAGCAACGACCATGACACACGCAGCCTTGGCAACGGCAGGCGGAATGTTCGGATTATACTATGGCGATACAATCAAGGAATACGTCGCCGAACTGAGTGGCATGGCTGCCGAATATCTAGGCTACGCGCCTGAAAACCCTTTGCCGGCACCACAGATGACAACTGATTTAGGTGCGCATCCAGCAGCACCCGAAGTTGAAATAACGCAAGAACTGATCATCCCTGATACAATAGATCCGGCACCAGAAACGTCAGAGGTTATTACGCTAGCAACACCCGAGGCCACAGATTTACCAATTGGGTCGCCTGACATAGCAAATGAACCAGCATCGCCACTAACTGAAATAGCGGACGCCCCTGCTCCCGTTGAGCCTGCACCGGTTGAAACGCCCATCTTGGAATCAGCTAATTTTGAAGTCATGACTGAAATTCAAGACTTTCAAATGCTTGAGATGCCAGCAATGCAGGCGCTGCCCGAGGATATTATTACAAATCGCATTAACGAGGTCTTCAATTATATCGCCGAGCCTGCTCAACTGCCTGAGATAGCACAATACGCTTTTGAACCGCTGCCTGAATTAGGACAGCCCGCAACATACACAGTCAGCGCCGGCGATAATATGTGGAATGTAATCGAGGCGCATTATGGCCTGACGTCAAATGCGGATGTCCAACACTATGTCGACGCAATTGCCATATTTAACGGCATGGAAGGTGTCAGCGCGAACCACATAGATATTGGTGACACGATTCAGCTACCCGAATTTGGATACGTTGCTACAACAGAAGAGCTGCAGCTCGACTGGCATGCCTTGGATGCAGATGTATTAAAAATGAGAATGGGCTAAGGATTAAGCCACACCGGATTTCTTAGCCTGATCTTCCAGAGTCGTAGGACCCGACAAAGCCATAGAACCTTTGCGACCCGTTTGTGAACCAACACTGACTTTCTTACCGTCTTTTAGATCCTTTAACAGCTGAACAACACTTTCAGCAGTAAGGTCTTCGTAATAATCATCATTCACCTGAATCATTGGTGCGTTAACACAGGCTCCCAAACATTCAACTTCGACCAGTGTAAACAAACCATCCTTAGTCGTTTCACCAACGTGAATTTTCAGAAACTTCTCAACAGCCTCAACAACCTGCGCTGAACCACAAAGCCAGCAAGGAGTCGTTGTGCAAAGCTGCACAAGATACTTGCCGACAGGTGCCAAATTGTACATGGAGTAGAACGTCGCCACCTCATAAACTTTAATAGGTGGCTGGCCAACAATAGTGGCAATCTCGTCCATAGCAGCACGAGGAATCCAGCCGCCATATGGCTTCTTGGCCTTTGCCCCTTCATCAGCAACCTGACGCTGCGCAAGATCCAACAAAGGCATAATCGCACTGCGCTCTTTACCACTTGGGTAACGGCTCAGAATGTCTTCTACCTTCTTCTTGGATTTAAACTTAAATGTCGCAGGCTGATAATCAGCGTGTTGGTCGAAAGGTTTTTTCATCTCTACTACTCTTATACAAAAAACAGTAAGCCATACTTACCGCAGCCTTTTGAAAAAGTCTACGCTACAATTTGACAAACCCATAAGAAAGGGCGTTATATCTTTACCAGTGAAATAAGGAGTAACCAATGCAAGATGATTTCAAAAGAAGCATCCTGCGAGACCCCATCTGGATGTTAGGTGATGTGGTTGAGGATGCAGACGGTGAGTTTAAACTCGAATGGCACGACCCTAAATACGGCACACTTCTTAAGACCGAAGAGGCATTAGCCATGCACCTTCGCTCTTCAGAAGACATGCTAATAAACAGACACGAAACTGTTGAACCTGTATGGACATTAGAAGTCTGGGCAAAATGGCGTGACTTAGCACTCAATTCAGAACGCGGCTTGCAAAAACTACAACGTTACAAGAACGAGAAGAATATCGCTCTTACAACACCGTTCTTACCGCGTATGCCGGAATGCTAATAATGTAGATTAGCGGTCAATCTCGCCGAACACGACGTCCATCGAACCAATGATACTCACTGTATCGGCGAGCATATGCCCCTTGGACATAAAGTCCATCGCAGACAGATGCGCAAAACCAGGAGCCTTAATGCGGCAGCGATATGGCTTGTTGGTACCGTCTGAAACCAGATAGACACCAAACTCACCCTTAGGCGCTTCAACAGCTGTATAAGTTTCACCAGCAGGAACATGATACCCTTCAGTGTATAGCTTGAAGTGATGGATCAGAGCCTCCATAGAGCCTTTCATTTCAGCACGTGGAGGCGGCGCGACTTTGTAATCATCCACCATCACAGGACCCTCTGGCATTTTCTCCAGACACTGCTTCATAAGTTTTATCGACTGACGCATCTCTTCCATACGCACAAGGTAGCGTGCATAGCAGTCACCCGTCTTACCAACAGGAATATCAAAGTCCAGTTTGTCGTATACTTCATAAGGTTGGGACTTACGCAAATCCCAAGCCACACCTGAACCGCGCAACATAGGACCACTGAACCCCCAATCAAGGGCGTCAGCTTCACTAACAGCACCAATATCAACAGTACGCTGCTTGAAAATTCGGTTATCAGATAGAAGCGTTTCAAGGTCATCAATAACCTCGCAGACTGACTTATCGGCCCACTCAAACATATCCTCCGCTAGACCGGCTGGCATATC
Source organism: Micavibrio sp. (assembly GCA_012960155.1). Classification (GTDB taxonomy): domain Bacteria; phylum Pseudomonadota; class Alphaproteobacteria; order Micavibrionales; family Micavibrionaceae; genus UM-FILTER-47-13. Next base: position 318,334 of record DUBU01000039.1, read on the forward strand.
ATAACGTACACCGCCAGGGCGGAAATAGTTAGCGTGCAAACGCGCCCCACAGACGCGATCATAAAACTCCATACCTTTTTCACGCTCTTCAAAACCCCAAAGCGCAGGCGTAATCGCACCAACGTCCAAAGCAAAAGTTGTGATATTCAGGATATGGTTAAGAATACGTGTAAGCTCACTAAACAGCACACGGATATACTGTGCGCGTTCAGGAACCGTAATACCTAAAAGCTTTTCAGTCGCCAACGCAAACGCATGCTCCTGATTCATCGGGCTCACATAATCCAGACGATCAAAATAAGGAACAGCCTGCGTATACGTCTTATACTCAATTAGCTTTTCTGTACCGCGGTGCAAAAGACCAATATGCGGGTCAGCACGCTCAACAACTTCGCCATCCATCTCTAACACCAGACGCAAAACACCGTGCGCGGCAGGGTGTTGCGGCCCAAAGTTCATTGTATAAGGACGAATCTGTGTCTCTTCTTGAATGTCTACGCTCGCTGCATTTGTCTTCGCATTCATGAGGAACGGACCTCCTTCTTGTACTCTTTATAACCTACAGTTGGCTTCTGAGCTTTTTCATCACCAGGAAGCTGAACATCTGTCATACCTTCCCAAGGTGACAAGAAGTCAAAGCGGCGGAAATCCTGCGTTAATTTAACGGGCTCATAAACTACACGCTTAAGCTCTTCGTCATAACGAAGCTCGACATAGCCTGTCAGCGGGAAGTCTTTTTGTAATGGGTGACCTTCGAAACCGTAATCAGTCAGAATGCGGCGCAAATCAGGATGGTTATTGAATACAATACCGAACATATCCCAGACTTCGCGTTCCAGCCAGTTAGCCACCTTAAACACAGGCACAAGCGACTCAACGGCTACGCCCTCAGCCACAGATACCTTCAGGCGAATACGCTGATTCTGCGACAGAGATAAGAACTGGTAAACAACCTCAAAACGTTCTTTACGATCAGGGTAATCCACCGCAGTAATATCCATCAAAGTCTGCGCAGCAACCTCGCGGTCATCACGCAAATATTGTACAATCTTACGCAAATCAGGTGCTTTACCAATAAGCGTCAGCTCGCCATGGGTAATGTTGTAAGACAGAATAGACTCAGAGAGATTTTCCTGAATATGTTCGGCCAAGTCGGCCAGAGCTTCATTAGTCATTTGATTACCAGCTTGTAACCCGTTTAAAAAAGAACAACAGCCACTATAATAGGGCTGTTGTGCTTATTCAAAACAATTATTGGGTTATTTACCGATTAAATCTCCTGAACAATCGGCTGAACACGTTCCGGCCCGACTTCTGGTGCAACCTCTGGAGCTGCCTCTGGTGTTGGGTTGCGCACTTCATCCATTACCGCATCAATGCCGGCACTATAGTCTTCCTGCATTTCAGTAAGCCTTTGCTCAGCCAAATCTCTTAATTCACTTGGGTCAGCGCCATCTACAATAGCCTGTTTGAACTCTTCGCCGTATCTAGCATAAAAGTCCATCAGCATACCATTACCTTCAAAACGTCTGGGTACACCAACTTCTGCTGGCTCTGCACCCTCAGCTGCACGGCCATCAGCACGCGCTGCTTGGTTAGCTTCGGAAACTAAGTTATAAGCATGATTTTTAAGGGTCTGGTTCTCAATCTTCCCAGTGGTTTCACCGATCATATTGCGCATATTCGCTTCAAACTCATCTGGATTGGCAGGCGCACAACCCTGCTCCATTACTGCTGTCCATTCCGCTAAAGGAACACTCGCAAGTTGATTAGCCCCTAAAACATCATCAGGACTGCCACAAGAAGCAGCAAAACGACCGTTTACGTCAATATCTGTGACAATTCCATCCATAACACACCTCAATTAAGCCATTTAAGTAATTATGGCTTAATCCTAGGTGGAAATGTTTAAAATTACGTAAATATAAGGTTAGCGCGCGATTCGTGTGTCTTCACGCTGAATCTTCTTCTGTAATTGAAGAAGACCATAGACCAAAGCCTCAGCTGTAGGCGGACAACCTGGCACATATATATCTACAGGAACAATACGATCACAACCGCGTACAACAGAATACGAATAGTGGTAATACCCGCCACCATTCGCACAAGACCCCATAGAAATCACCCAACGTGGCTCGGGCATCTGGTCATAAACACGACGAAGCGCCGGCGCCATTTTATTACAGAGCGTCCCTGCTACAATCATAACGTCTGATTGGCGCGGGCTTGGACGCGGAATCATACCAAAACGGTCAAGGTCATAACGACTCATGTAGGAGTGAATCATTTCAACCGCACAACAAGCAAGACCAAACGTCATAGGCCACATAGAACCTGTACGCGCCCAATCAAACAGACGATCCGTCTGTGTTAGCAAATATCCCTTCTCATTTAAATGCTTTGAAAGAGCCGCCGGAACAACGTCCTGTTCTTGTGGCGCTGGCATTTTCACTTTCGTACGAAAGTCTACATCAGGGGCTTGAATGATTTTCTTATCGTGACTCATGTAATATTACTCCCACTCAAGAGCCCCTTTCTTCCATTCGTATATGAACCCGATTGTCAAAATACCGAGGAAGAAAGCCATAGACCAGAAACCGAACATCCCGATACTGCCGAGCGATATAGCCCAAGGAAACAAGAACGCAATTTCTAGATCAAAAATAATAAAGAGGATAGCCACCAGATAAAAGCGCACATCAAACTTATTACGCGCATCATCAAAAGCATCAAAACCACATTCATAGGCCGCTAGCTTTTCTTTATCAGGGTTTTGTTTACCTGCAAGAAAAGACGCTGCAATCATAGCAACTGAGAGACCTGATGCGATAATCAGGAAGATCAAAATTGGCAAATATTCAGATAGAAATTCCGTGCTGGCCATAAGTTTACCCTTTCACAATCTACATACCGAAATTCGCGGCAAATAAAAACCCCAAATACACAAAATCCACCAATGATACCCTCATTCACGTTGACTTAACGAGTAAAACTTGTAAATTTTCATCTGAATTCAGCTAACAACAACATTAAAGCGAAGGAAAATAACATGGTCGCAAGAGTAGCAATTAACGGTTTTGGACGTATTGGTCGTCTGGTTTTCAGAGCATGGATTGAATCAGGCCGTACAGATATGGAGATTGTTGCTATTAACGATCTGGCAGATATTAAAACAAACGCCCACCTTCTTAAGTACGACTCAGTGCACGGCCCTCTTCCTTATGATGTAAAAGTCGAAGGCACAGATACGCTCATCGTAAACGGCAAAACTGTGAAAGTTGTTCAAGAACGTGATCCGGCTAGCTTGCCTTGGGATGCCATGAATATTGACCTGGCCATGGAATGTACAGGTATCTTCACAAGCCGTGAAGGCGCTGAAAAGCACCTGACAGCTGGCGCCAAGAAAGTCTTGATTTCAGCTCCGGCAACGGACGAAGACATGACAGTCGTATACGGCGTGAACTCTGACAAATTGACGTCAGAGCACAAGATTGTTTCAAACGCATCATGTACAACAAACTGCTTGGCACCTGTTGTATATGCCCTGAACAAAACAATCGGCATCGAAAGCGGTTTCATGACAACAATTCACAGCTACACTGGTGACCAGAATGTTGTCGATACAATGCATAAAGACCTACACCGTGCCCGCGCTGCCGCCGTTAACATGATCCCGACATCTACAGGTGCGGCCAAAGCTGTTGGCAAAGTATTGCCTGAACTGAACGGCAAGCTTGATGGCGTTGCCATTCGTGTACCAACACCAAACGTATCACTGGTTGACCTTAAATTCGTTGCATCTGCTAAAACTTCAAAAGACGAAGTAAACCAAGCGATTATTGAATATGCAGGCGGCGACCTGAACGGCGTTCTTGGCTGCTACGAAGAGCCATTGGTCTCAGGTGACTTCAACCATAACCCTCTGTCATCTGTCTTCTCGCTAGAAGGCACAAAAGTCATCGACGGTACATTGGTGCGCATCATGACTTGGTACGACAACGAATGGGGCTTCTCTAACCGTATGCTCGACACAGGCGCAAAAATGCACGCTGTTGGGTACGAAGCAGAAGCAGAAAAAGCCGCTTAAACCGTTACTTTGAACGGTTAATCACTCACATTTTATCAACCATTCCTCTTTATAATGAAGAGGTATGGTTGGCGTAAACAACGTCTCATCTGCTGCCCTAAACGCAGCGGCCTTATCAGCGTATGGCCGTAACAATAATTCTGCGTCAAAATCAACAGATATAAGTACTAGCAAAACTCTGCCGGAAGACAACTTAGCAGAACTAAAGCAAGCAAACGAAAACCCTTTCGAGCGAAAGATAGACAGCCTTATTCAAGCGCAAGAAGAAGCAAGCAAAACCGAAACAAGTGTCCTGAATTCAGAGCTCACCCCAGAAGAAGAACAACAAGTCCAAGAACTAAAACAAACCGATCGCGAGGTCAGAGCACACGAAGCAGCGCACAAGACTGTCGGCGGCCCCTACGCTGGCGCAGTCACTTTTGAAACGACAACGGGCCCTGACGGACGCGAATATGCTATCGCAGGAGAGGTTCAAATTGACGCCAGCCCGATACCTAACAACCCTGAGGCAACGATACGCAAAATGGACGTTGTGATACGTGCAGCTCTCGCACCTACAGAACCATCCTCCCAAGACAAAGCCGTAGCTGCACAAGCGCAGCAAACAAGAATACAAGCGAGACAAGAAGCGGCTAAATTAAGGCCAGAAGAGCAAGAGGCCCAAAACAATGGCAATTTTGCGCCTAATAGTGTAAAAAATACATCCGCGACAGTAGAAAACACTAGTTTATCTAATGTTCAGGGGAACAATCAGGCTGATGAAATAGTTTACATACTATTTGGCAACAACAGCAATTAAGTATATATTATTAAATTATGTAAATAATGTAGCTGTCGGATAATAAACAGGAGTAATCTTGAGTAATAACGCCGCAGATAATATCGGTATTGAGAATATGGACGCAAAAGCGGAGGCCATAACGCTTATTATCGACCATATTGTTGCAGCACTCGGCGGTGAACCTTCATGCACATTACGACGTGCTAACATATTGATAGATATAGATGAACACCCCGGCACAACACAATCTGAAATCATGGAAAGGCACGACTTGAATAAGTCTGCACTTAACCGCGATATTGAATGGCTATACGATTACGGCTGCATACTGCGCACCCCAAACAAAGAAGATAACCGCACAATCAATTTATCAACCTGCGGCTATGCAAAAAAGAATATCGATCTGGCTTTAAGCTACTTCGATTATAACCATAAAAACTTGCAAAACTTTCTAAATAGTCTTATAAACATATTCGGTTCGCATAAGCCTACGCTTAGAGATGTGAAGATTATCGCGGTTCTCGGCCATAAAGGCCCTGCCACTAGACAGGCGATTCTCGAGAGTCTTTACAACGGCCCGACGACTACGGATAACCGTGCCGTAAACAACCTGATTAACTTTGGATTGCTTCAAAAGCAGTCAGATTAAAAGACAAGGACTCTACAATGAAACTGTCACTGACAGAACAAGCTGAAAACGACTACACAATGGTACTGCAAGGCGCCGCGATTACGCGCGAACCTGTTAAAGCACCAGCAGTTGTTCTCACACCTGTTGCACCACAGCCGAAATAAGCATCAACTGCATTTCGTATATAGTTTTTAATCCGCGCTTTATTCTAAGGCGCGGTTTTGCTATTTAGAACATAGTATTTTCACAACCAAGCGAGGCTCAAATGTCATTAAAACCCGGTGTTGTAAGCGGTAAAGACTATCTGGAACTTATCAAAGCATGTAAAGAAGGCGGCTATGCCCTGCCCGCAGTTAACGTTGTCGGCACAGACTCAGTTAATGCCGTACTGGAGGCTGCTGCAAAAAACAATGCAGACGTAATTATCCAGCTTTCTAATGGCGGCGCCGAATTCTACGCCGGCAAAGGTATGCCTGACAGCTTCCAAGCAAAAGTTCTAGGTGCCGTCGCAGCGGCAAAACACGTACACTTGTTGGCAGAACACTATGGCGTATGCGTTGTCTTGCACACAGACCATGCCAATAAAAAACTGATCCCATGGGTCGAAGCTATGCTGGATCACGGTGAAGCGTTCTACAAAGAAACCGGTAAACCTCTATTCACCTCACACATGGTCGACTTGTCCGAAGAAGAAATTGACTTCAACCTGTCTGAATGTGCACGCCTTTTAGAGCGTATGGTCAAACTGGATATGAGCATCGAAATTGAGCTTGGCGTTACAGGTGGTGAAGAAGACGGCGTTGGATCAGACGAAATTGACAACGACAAGCTATACACACAGCCTGAAGATTGTTTACAAGCCTTTGAACTGCTCTCGAAAATCGGGCACTTCTCTCTGGCAGCGTCCTTCGGTAATGTGCACGGCGTATACAAGCCTGGTAACGTCAAATTGCGCCCGGAAATCCTGAAAAATGCGCAAGCACTGGTTCAGGAAAAACATGGCACAGACCATAACCCATTGGATCTGGTATTCCACGGCGGTTCCGGTTCAGAAAAAGCAAAGATCGATGAATCACTAGGTTATGGCGTTTTCAAAATGAACATTGATACAGACACACAATTTGCATTTGCAGAAGGTGTCGGCAAGTTCGTCTTGGAAAACGAGAAAGCATTCAAATACCAGATTGATCCTGAAACAGGTGAACCTTACAAGAAGTCATATGACCCACGTAAATGGCTACGTAAAGGTGAAGAGAACATGATCGCTCGTCTGGACGAAGCCTTTGCCGATCTAAAATCAGCCGGTAAATCTATTGCGACTAAAAAAGGCAACGCGATCGCTGCTTAAAAAGCACTTAGGACTTCGTACCAAAATTCGAAGTCCACAATACCTGATCAATCGTCTCGGCACCGCTCATCAACATGGCGAGACGATCTACACCC
>DUBU01000039.1:325285-338649 GCA_012960155.1 Micavibrio sp.
CCCAATCGTATACCGCAACCAAATTGGTTGTTCTTTCGAGATAGTGAATATATACCTGAGAACTTTTATTGAACTGATTTAGTGTTCTATGATGCTCATCATCGGAGGCAGGTCGCTCATCCATCATAGCCGCAATAAACTCTTCATCCAGCGGATATCGTTCACCATAGAGCTGCTCTTTTATATCCATCTCCTGATGATAACGTGAGACTTGTTCTTTTGCGTCTGTAAGCTCGCTAAAGGCATTCGCAAGCTCTATACCACATACATAAAGCTCGAAACGTTCCGCAAATCGGGGGTCTTCAGGTTTACGGCGAGACAATGAAGCCATACAAACAGGATAATCATACAAGATAGTAGGCACATCCATGCCAAGATACGGCTCTATTTTCTCAGCCATAACGCGGAAAAACAAATCATCCCAACGATCATCATCTGCAACTCTAATGCCCTGCGCCTTAATTGCCCCAGAAAATGCATCGGTATCATCCAAATATGCATCGAGCTGTATCCCAGCCATTTCAATAAATGCATCATTAACAGAAAGTTTTTGCACCTCCTTAAAAGGATCACAAACCATATCCTTGTGACGCAAAATACCCACGTTAAGAGCATTGGCACAATGTCTTATAAGCTCAATCGTATCCTGCATAATATCGTTATAATCAGAATGCGTGCGATACCATTCAAGCATAGTAAACTCAGGACTATGCAAACGTGAGCCTTCAGCATTTCTAAACACAGGGCATAGTTGGAAGATGCGCGGCATTCCGGCAACAAGTAACTTCTTCATATCAAATTCAGGACTGGTTTGCAGATAAAGCGTGCCCTTATCCCGTAAATCAACACCCTTCAACGTCGTAGCAAAGCCATGTATATGAGCATCCATAACCGGGCAAACCTGCAAAACAGGCGTTGTAACCTCCACAAACTCCTGCCCAGCAAAAAAGGTTCTGATAGCACTCTGCAATGCCGCCCTCTGCATTAAAAAGTGACGCTTTTCTTCAAATTTCTGGGGTAACCACCAATTCATCCGATTTTTCCTAAAAAAAACTTGCAATTGCCCTGTATTAACGATAAAAAAGCGCTTCGTTCAATAGGAGAATTACTATGAAAGCCGATACACATCCGGATTATCACGAAATTACTGTCGTAATGACGGACGGTACAGAATACAAAACGCGCAGCACTTGGGGCAAAGAAGGCGACGTAATGAAGCTTGACGTCGACAGCAAAAGCCACCCAGCCTTCACAGGCGGTTCTGCGAAAGTGGTAGAAAAAGGCCAACTGTCCAAATTCGAAAACCGCTACGGCAATCTGTTCGGCGGCGACAGCAAATAATCGAGATTTTGCTTATAAAGCAAAAAGACCGCCTATCCTCCTGGCGGTCTTTTTTTATGTCTGTAACTTATTTCTAACCCTAGAAAACAACAGCTGCCTACGCGGCAGCTAATTGCTTCAACGCTGTTTCCAGCTTATTGATAATGCTCTCCGCTTCCGCTTTACGGCTACGCTGTTCTTCAACAACCTCTTCAGGGGCATTCGCGATAAACTTCTCGTTACTGAGCTTTTGTTCAATTTTCTTGATGTCATCTGTCAGCTTGCCAATTTCTTTCTGAAGGCGCGCACGCTCCTGATCAAGATCGATAATATCAGCAATCGGCAGAATCAGCGTTGCTTCATCAACTACAGTTTGGATAGCGCCCGCAGCAACATCTGCTGTCGTTTCCACACTTTCCAGACGTGCCATGCGACATAGAATTTCATCATATGTTTTCAAGCGTTCTTGCGTCTGCTCAGATGCATCTTTAACCAGCAAACGGATCTTGGCACCTGCCGGCACATTCATATCCGCACGCACGCTACGAATCTCCGTAATTGTTCGCGTCAGCCAGTCCATTTCTGACAAAGCTGCAGTATCTACAAGCTCATTACCATAGGCCGGCCATTGTGACGTCATCAGGCGCGTACCTTCCGCGCGCTCACCCATAGCAGCGTATAGCTCTTCAGTAATGAACGGCATGACAGGGTTAAGGATCAACATAATCTGATCAAAGATCCAGCTAGTTGTTTTACGCACTTCATCAGCTTCTGGCGCACCTTCACTCAATACAGACTTCGTGAACTCCAGATACCAGTCACAAAATGTATTCCATGCAAACTGATATGCAGCAGCAGCCGCTTCATTAAAGCGGTAGGCTTCTAAACTTGCAGCAATCTTGTCTTTAGCAGCAACAAGCTCACTAACAATCCATTTATTGGGCATGAATGAAACTGTTGCAGGATCAAAACTCGGGTCACTGACACAGTCATTCATTTGGCAGTAACGCGCCGCATTCCAAAGCTTCGTAGCAAAATTACGGTAACCTTCAACACGGTCTTCCGACAGACGGATATCGCGCCCCTGTGCTGCCATGGCTGTTAACGTAAAGCGCAGCGCATCAGCACCATACTTTTCAATCAACTCAAGTGGGTCAATCACATTACCTTTGGTCTTGGACATTTTCTGTCCCTTGGAGTCGCGCACAAGAGCGTGCATGTAAACTTTATGAAACGGCACTTCGCCCATAAAATGCATACCCATCATCATCATACGGGCAACCCAGAAGAAAATAATGTCGAAGCCAGTGATTAGTACATCGCCTGGATAGTATTTTTCCAGCTCAGGTGTCTTATCCGGCCAGCCTAGCGTCGAAAACGGCCACAAAGCAGAAGAGAACCATGTATCCAGTACATCTGCATCCTGCTCGAGAATCACATCCTCACCCCACTGTTTGCGGGCATATTCTTTCGCTTCTTCTTCGGTCTCGGCTACATAAACCGTACCTTCAGGACCAAACCATGCCGGAATACGGTGTCCCCACCATAATTGGCGTGAAATACACCAAGGCTGAATATTATCCATCCAAGAGAAGAACATATTCTCATACTGTTTTGGAACAAACTCGATCTTACCTGACTTAACGGCCTCAATCGCCGGTTGCGCCAAAACCTCTGCATTGACATACCATTGCTCCGTCAAAAAAGGTTCAATGACCACAGACTTAGACTTCTCATCATATGGGACTGTGTGCTTAATATCCTCGATCTCAACTAGAAGATCCAACTCTTCCAGCTCCTGAAGAACCTTTTTACGCGCATCATAACGATCAAGACCTTGATAAGCTTCAGGTGCATTTTCATTCATGCACGCGCTTTCATCAAAAACATTGATCATAGGTAAATCATGACGCTTGCCGACTTCAAAATCATTAAAGTCATGTGCAGGCGTAATCTTCACCGCACCACTACCTTTTTCGGGGTTTGAATATTCGTCCGCAATAATCGGAATTGAACGGTTAGCAATAGGCAGAACCGCAAATTTGCCAACCAGATCTTTGAAACGCTCATCATCAGGATGAACTGCAATAGCTGTATCGCCGAGCATAGTCTCAGGACGCGTTGTAGCAACTGTAATAAAGCGCTCCTGCTCTCCTTCAATAGGATAGCGGATATGCCACATATGGCCTTTTTGCTCTTTCTGTTCAACTTCAAGATCAGAAACAGCTGTATGCAACTTGGGATCCCAGTTCACCAAACGCTGGTCACGGTAAATAAGACCTTCTTTGTAAAGCTGAACAAAAACCTTACGAACAGCCTTTGAAAGGCCTTCATCCATTGTAAAGCGCTCACGCTCCCAATCAGGTGTTGTGCCAAGGCGGCGCAACTGATTCACAATTGTACCACCAGACTTCTCTTTCCATTGCCATACTTGCTTTAGAAACTCTTCACGCCCCAGCTCTTTACGGCTTTTACCTTCCGCATCAAGCATACGCTCAACAACCATCTGCGTAGCAATACCAGCATGGTCAGTACCCGGTTGCCACAAAGCATCCTTGTTCTTCATACGATTAAAACGTGTCAGAACATCTTGCAGCGTCATATTCAGTGCGTGCCCCATATGTAAGCTGCCTGTCACGTTTGGTGGCGGCATCATAACAGTAAAAGGAGCCATGTTACTTTCGGGATGGGCAGCAAAAAGACCTTCGTCTTCCCATTCCTTATAACGTTTATCTTCAATAGACGCGGGATCGAATGTTTTATCGAGCATAGTTTTAGGTACCGTTCTTAATATAATTACGGGTTATGAATAGCGTAAAAATGTGAGAAATCCAACAGTAAAAGCTTGGAAAAGCTTATAGTGACTACTTATCAGAGGCCTTGCGGGCCACTCGTTGCAGCTCTTTTTGCACGACCTTCTCAATAAGAGGCGGCAAATGTACATCAAGCCATTCACGAAGCATAGGCTTCATCAGCTCACGAACAATGTCTTCAACAGTCGTAGCTCCGGTGCCTTTGCGGTCAAGAGCAGCCGAACCAGCCAAGGCAGCAAACCCTTGCATCGCAGCACTAGCAGCAGAATCAGTAAGAATAGACTCGATATCATCCTCTTCTTCTGCCTCAGGTTCTGGTTCCGGCTCAGGTGCAGGAGGTGGTGGTGGCGGCTCAGATTCGCGAAGATCAACCTCATAGTCCGGCTCTGGGATAGGCTCTGGTTCTGGTTCAGGCTCAGCAACGTCGGCCTTTTCGGTCAGCTCCAATACATCATCGTCCTCAGGCTCGGAAACAGGTTCCGGCTCAGGTGCTGGCTCTTCTACTGGCTCAGGCGCAGGAGTACTGTCCTCGTCATCATCAGATATTATCTGACGGATGGACGCTAGAATTTCCTCAATTGATGGTTCCTGATCGGAATTTTCTGCAGACATTAGTGAAAGCCATGTAGATTCAACGCACTATTTGCTTAGTCTGTTACATCCAGATGCACTTGTCAAAGGGCTAATCGACATTTACCTAGTCGATATCCACACCGAATCCTAAGATTGCGGCCTGAATCTCTTCTAGATGCTCTTCAAACTGAGCGTTAAAGTCTCCAAAACCTAGATTTTGTGGCTTTAGCATACCCAATGCCGATGCTAATTCGAACTGCGCAACGACCTCATCACGCTCCGCACTAAGCAATGCTGTTTCGGCATCTAGAAGCTCCTGATCCGCATCCAGCGTATCTAACACAGTCCTAGCACCTAGAAACGCTTCTTCACGAACGCCTTCCTGCGCTACAGCAGCAGCCTTAACTTGAGCCTTACGTGATTCGATCTCTGCTTCAGCAGATTTCAAGTTTTGCCAAGCAATACTCACCTGCTCACGTACATCACGACGGGATTCTAGAATCTCGATATAACGCTGATTAGCAGTATGCTTCGCCTGACGTATGCGAGAGCGCACTGAACCCGCTTGGTAAAGCGGAATACTAGCACTTATACCGATAGAGCTTGTCTCAGATTGGTCCAACAAACCTGGCTGAGGATCATAATCACGCTGCCAGTTACCAAAAGCCTGAATAGTTGGCAGCAACTCACCGAATGTCTCGTCCACGTTAAACTCTGCAGATTCATGCAAATACTTGGCTGCCAAGACTGAAGGATTATATTCTTCCCCTTCTGAAATAAGAGTGTCCAGATCATCGGCAAAACCAAAATTCAAGACAGGGCGACCGAGATTGCCGGGATAGTGCCCCACTAAACTATTATAACGTGCGCGAGAAATCTTTAAGGCACCCAACGCACTAATACGGTCTGCTTCTGCACGTGCCAGACGTGCTTCCGCCTGCGACACATCTGTCAGGGTAATCTCGCCTAGTTCAAAACGATCCCTACTCGCTTCAAGTTCACGAGCAATAACAGATCGCGTCTTATCCTGCAGCTTAACAACCGCCTCATCGCGCACAACATCAACATACGCAGTTGCAACGCCAAGCATAACATCCTGCTCTAGTGATAAAAGCAAAGCACGTTGTGCAGCTATCTGCTGACGCGCTTCATCAGTAGCAGCTACAGTGCGGCCACCACGGAATAATGGCTGCGTGATTTCCGCGCCTATAGTTTTAGAAACTGTGCCGTCGCCACCAAAATTACTGCCATCAATCCAGCTTTTCTGAATATTGGCATCAGCACCAATTGTCGGCTTCCACCCTGCTTGTGCCTGTGGCAAGTTTTCCTGCACACTAAACAACTCGGCACGCGCTGCCTGTAATGTCGGGTTATTGTGATAGCTATAAGCCAGAACACCTTCCAGGGTCTCAAGCGGCTCACTGGCAACTGCAACGCTATCAGCAGGATTCAAAGCTTTATTAAGCGGAGAGTCAGAGGCAGAAATAACAACGCCCTGCGGGCTCTCACCTCTGATTAGAAAGGGTTTATTATTTTGAGCATCAACAGATACAGCTGAAGTCACCATTAAAGCCGACACACAGGCCAGCAGAAATTGTTTATTTTTAAAAGACAAAACGCTCCTCCGGTTCAAAGCCGACTAAATAAGGTGTAGCGGCATCTTGATACAATTGGCGGCTTATGCTGCCGTCTACCATTTTTCTAAACACACAGATTTGTCCCATTGCACGGACATTCTCGCGATAGACACAAACAAGGCGCCCACCAATATCAAGCTGCTCCAGCAGCTTAACCGGCTCAGCAGAAACGGCACCTTGCATAAAAATAAGATTGTATGGAGCATGCTGGCACTCACCTTCACAAGCCGTGCCCTGAACAATCGCAATATTACAGCAGCCTAGAGCATCCCAATGTGACCGTGCGTGATCCAAAGCACCAAGGCGCTCCTCCAGAATAACTGCCGTCGAGACCAGATTAGACAAAACAGCCGCGCCGTAGCCTGTATTATCACCCACTACAAGCGCATTCTCTTCACTATGAGGCATAGCGTGCTGTAGCAGACGAGCGTGAACGACAGGCTCGATCAAAAAGGCGTCATTAGAAATAGAGACATCCTCATCAAGATACGCCGCTCCGGAGCAATGAACCGGAATAAATATTTCACGAGGCACATGAGCAAAACTATCGATGATAGCTTCTGAAGTAATGCCATTTGTCATCAACTGACAATCAACCATATTTTTACGGGCAGCGGAGAAGTCTGCTTTTTTAATCTTGTTCATTTTGTACTCGGAAATTTGTTAAATTAGATAAGTTATCCACAGACAAAGTTACACTATGGCGAATCACTTGGCTAGCCATTAAATAAAAGACAATAAAAAATGAATACCTACATATGACTCCGCATAGACCTGCGCTTAGTTGCAGTCATAAAAAAAACGCCCGTAAAGGCGTTTGATTTAATAAGTAACCATACTTCATTAATGAAGATCAATAATGGCGCGAGAGACGGGACTTGAACCCGCGACCTCCGGCGTGACAGGCCGGCGTTCTAACCAACTGAACTACTCCCGCATTGGCTAGGGTGTTTAAATACAAAATTACACTAGCTGCTGTCAACGTGTTTTATCGCTTTAAAGCAAATTATTTTACTTTTTATGCAGCAAGGTCTTTGGGCTGAGGATTAAACGGCAGATTCAAGGCCTCTGCAACACTCTTATAGGTGATCTCTCCGCGACAAACATTTAAGCCATTACGAAGATTTGGATCGGCCATCAAGGCCTCTTTCCAACCCATGTCAGCAATCTTAAGACCATAAGGCAAAACAGCATGGTTAAGAGCAAGAGCAGAAGACAAAGGCACCGCACCCGGCATATTGGCAACACAGTAATGAACCACATCTTCAATCACATACACAGGATCGCTATGGGTCGTTGGCTTACTTGTTTCAAAACAGCCGCCTTGATCAATCGCGATATCAACGATAACAGTGCCCTTTGCCATTTTCTTGAGCATCTCACGCGTGACAAGCTTTGGCGCCGAAGCACCGGGAATCAGAACCGCACCAATAATCAAATCCATTTCAGGTGCTGTCTTCTCGATATAATCAACGCTTGAATAAACAACCTTGGCTTCATTACCAAAATAATCATCAAGATAACGAATACGATCATGGTCACGCTCCAGAATCGTGACATCTGCCCCCATACCAACAGCAACACGCGCCGCGTTAAAACCTGCGACACCACCACCGATAACCATAACCTTGGCTGGCAATACACCAGGCACACCGCACAGAAGACGCCCGGTACCACCAAGATGTTTCTGAAGGTAATTTGAGCCAACAATCGTGCCCAGACGTCCAGCAACCTCACTCATAGGTGCTAATAGCGGCAAACCTTTACCATCACGGCCAGTAACAGTCTCGTAAGCAATCGCCACACAGCCCGAATCCATCAAGCCTTTAGCTTGCTCGGCATCCGCAGCCAAATGCAGGTAAGTAAACAGGATTTGATCCTTACGGAGCATCGCACACTCAACAGCCTGCGGCTCTTTCACCTTTACAATCATATCGGCTTCATCGAAAATTTCTTTGGCCGTACCGCGAATCTCTGCACCTGCCTCTTTGTAATCCTCATCGGTGAAATTGATACCAAGGCCTGCACCCGTCTCCATAATCACTTTATGACCATGGTTCACGTATTCACGTACAGAAGATGGCACCAAACCAACACGGTGCTCCTGCGCCTTTATTTCCTTAGGACAGCCGACAATCATTATAAACCTCCGAAAAATATAAGTTATTTAAGCATATATCTGTTTACCAGCTTTGCAGCGAATTACTATATGCAGCGCAAAATTTTCAGATCATTTCACACAATAACCGCTTCTTAACCAGCAATATGTATACTCTTCCCAACAATATGAGGCAGTAAATGTCAATTTTTTCAGGCTTATTCGGGCGCAGCGCAGGCATCACCGCCCCCAAGGAACCACCAGTCCCTACTGGTGAATGGCAGCTTATTGTCGATAAAAGTGGCAACCCCGTGAATGATCGTCCCGCTGCTATTGGTGATATGCTGGCAAGACGACCTGTACAGTACCATTACGGCGGCACGATCCCTGGTTACAAACCTGATAAATCCAAATCACTTACCGAAAACATGGCTGCGCGTACAGATTACGAAATGCGATCTATAGAAAACCGCGCCCTACTGGATAAAGCGATATTTCTATTATCCCAGACAGATGACGGCAGACGGCTTTTGAACACGGCGCTATCACAGGAATTCACCTTCGTATTCGACCCGGAACGCACGCAAAAAGAAGGCGCCGCAGTCCTATGTGACTACACGAACAAACTCATCCCTTTAAATGAAGGCAGCACCCCTGAACAAGTTGCACTGACAGTTAAGCATGAACTACAGCACATGGAAGATATTAAAAATGGTGCGGGTAGATACTCTCAGCAAAAAACAGTAGAGGCCGCTACAATCCTAAATAGAGGCTTAGAAGCAAACGCGCGCGTATCCGAAGCCGTCCTTGCCATGGAGTCAATGACAGGCAGTTCCAACGGGCCGCCAACGCAATTTCGCACCTACGCACTCATGGCCAACTTCCACAATAAGAACCGCCACATGGGCGCAGCGGCGCTCAACAGTCGTAAGTATGCAGAGCAAAACACGACGGAAGGCTGGCAAAAATTCGGTAATGCAGTCTTCCCTGCCTACTACGAAGAATCGGGTACGTTGGCATATTACGACAAGCGTATGGTCAAAATTTATAATGGTGGCTCGGAAGACATGCGTAGTGAAGAACAGCTACGTAGCGACGCATCAAAAGACGCATATTACAGTCGTGACCCGTCTCGCATAGAGAACTTCTTACGCACCGTGACAGACAGTTTCCAAGGAATCATGCAAGATGCAGCAGCGAGTGCAGAGACACTGCAAAGCACCCTTATTATGAAGGGACAGACCTACTTAAATTTCGGGAAGCATTTTGATCCGACATCAGCAAAAGCAACCGCTTGGACAGAAGCCGGCCTCGGCGCGCTAGGTAAACTAAAAGACCGCATGATTAGCTTCGGTGTAGAAACAGACACCTTAGAGCGCATAAAGACACCAGAACAAAGAAAGGAAAGACCACTTCCTAAAGGCCTGACAGGCGAATTCGCACAGGCTTTGCAAAGCCAGCAAAAACCGAAGTCAGAACCTATCACATTACCTTATAGAATAGATGGAGACAGAGATACACGCGGCACAGCCAGATACGAATTTGCGACTTCCAAATTTAAAGAAATATATGAACATATGGGCATACAAACGCAAAGCCCCCTAGATCAAGTCGAATTTACCGTCTCAGAATACTGTCACAAATGGGGCAGCGGCAATATCATGCACAATGTAAACACGCTACTAGAAGCTGGGTTACGCGCCCCTATAAACGCCTTCCCATCAGATTATATTTTTGATTTGGCATCACGTATTCAACTATCTGCAGATCACGCCATATCACCTACCCAAACAATGACAGCAATAAAACCTGCCGAAGTAGAACTCATAAAACACTGGAAAGAAATGGCCGCAGAAGGCCTAAATCCACTATGGATCGATAAACAGCATGCCGATATGTCATTCTATGGCCGCGAACAACTAAAAATGGCTTATGTAGATATTGTCTTGAATGGTATTGGCATGAATCCTGAACATGCAAAAAACATCGGCGAGAAATCCGATGATAAAGTAACTGCTCATATCTAGGAAATTAATGGTCGGAACGAGAGGATTCGAACCTCCGACCCCTTGCACCCCATGCAAGTGCGCTACCAGGCTGCGCCACGTTCCGACTGTGAAGTTTTTTAAACGATCAGACTGTTTAATGCAAAACAAAAAGGCTAAATTGCTCGCCTTAAAATTTGTCTCCCATTTCCCGCAAAGCTCTTTGTGCCGCAATTTGCATTTTCTTCCAGTTTGGATCATTCATGAATGTATTAGGGTCTTCGGAAAGATAATCCACATACTTCTCATATGACTCATGGAAATTAGCTAAAACATCTAGCTCTATATTTGAAAAACACTCTCTCCATTCTTTTTGTCCACGCTCCCAAACACCGTCATTATAAAGTTCCTTATCATTTTGGCACGGAAAATATAAATCATCGTACCACATACAAATCATTTCAGTTGGGCCGATTATTGTATCCAAGCGAGCTATGCATTCGAGAAGTTTTCTAATTGACTCGTTATAGTATAGCCTTTGTATCATTCGCACCTAATTACTACTAAAAACATGATGACTTAAAGCAATGGTCAAATTGCAAAGCAAAAGAGCGAGATTACTCGCTCTTGTCTTCTACTTTCAGCATATCACGGAGCTCTTTAAGATCACCGAGCATCGCTTGTAAAATAGAGCGTTGTTTATCGCTCATACCTGGCTGCTGACCTTGTACGGCAGGCTGCTGTACAGATTCGTTAGCCGCAGATACCTCTTCAATTTGCTCTTCTTCGGCAATGATCTGCTGAATGCCCTGCCCCTTAAACATCTTCTGGACACCTTTAATAGTGTAACCTTCAGTATAAAGCAGGTGATGGATCTTTTGCAGAAGCGCAACATCTTCCGGGCGGTAGTAACGACGACCACCACCGCGCTTCAAAGGTTTAACCTGAGTGCATTTAGTTTCCCAGAAACGTAGAACATGCTGCTGAACATCAAGTTCATCCGCCACTTCACTGATCGTGCGGAATGCGCCGGCAGATTTTCTGCTGCGGCGTGATGATGAGGATGCAGATGTTGTTTCTGTTTCCGTAGATTTTGAAGACGTGCTCTCTTCGAAAGCCTCTTCAGGTCTTTCATTATTCATACTCATAGGTAAGTTCCTCTTTTAAGGCGTTGTTATTATTTATTATTCGCCTTTGTTAATACGGTCTTTCAGAACATGACTCGCTCTAAAAACAAGCACCTTACGGGGCTTGATCGGCACCTCTACGCCAGTTTTAGGGTTACGACCAATGCGCTCCCCCTTCTCCTTCACGGAAAAGCTGCCAAAAGAAGAGATTTTGACATTATCGCCCTCAACAAGCGCATCCATCATCTCGTCTAATACAGACTCCACCAGATCAGAAGACTCATTGCGTGACAGACCGACTTCTTCATAGACAGCTTCGGCCAGATCAGCTCTGGTAATAGTATGACCACTCATATGATCACCTTTCATCTTAATGTGAATAAATAAACCTTACGCGGAAGAATCTAATCCGTCAACGTAAGAACACAAAAATTTTTATACAATTCAAAGACTAACACCTATTTCTTAAATTTAGGTTTCTCGAATGTATAATGTTATAAGGGATTTAAAATGCGCGGAATTTAAAACCTGACAAGGGCTGCGCCCCACGTCAAACCTGCCCCGAGAGCCTCCAAAAGCAGCATATCGTTCTTTTTGATACGCCCATCATTAACGGCTGTGCATAATGCCAACGGAATAGACGCCGCAGATGTATTACCATGACGATCAACCGTGACAACGACTTTATCCATCGGCATATCCAGCTTCTTCGCTGTAGCCTCGATAATTCGGATATTAGCCTGATGCGGTACAAGGAAATCAATATCTGCAGGCTTAATATCATTGGCAACCAAAGTTTCCTCAACAATATCAGCCATATGCGTGACGGCATGCTTAAACACCTCACGCCCCTGCATAACAACAAAACCGCTGGTTTTTGTCGTCGCAGGACCACCTGACGTGTACAAAATATCCTTCTTACGGCCATCAGCATAAAGATGCGTAGACAGAACACCACGATCTTGTAGACCACCCTGCCCGTTTTCATCCGCCTCTAAAATAATGGCGCCGGCACCATCACCAAAAAGGACACAAGTCGTGCGGTCATCCCAGTCCAAAATTGATGAGAACTTCTCTGCACCAATCAGCAGAACACGTTTTGCCTGACCCGTGGTGATAAACATATTGGCAACAGTAATGCCATACACGAAACCAGAGCATACTGCTTGCAAATCAAACGCCTGACACGGCGGAATATCAAGCTGCGCCTGAACACTCGCCGCTACAGAGGGAAATGTATTGTCAGGAGTGGATGTACACACAATGACTGCGTCAATATCTTCAGGCCTTAAACCACCTGCTGCTAATGCATTCTTACCAGCTTGAGAAGCCATATAAGACGTCGTTTCAGTATCATTGGCGATATGACGTGCTTTAATACCTGTACGCTGCTGAATCCAGTCATCGCTCGTATCAACAACCTTCTCCATATCGGTGTTGGTCATTATGCGCTCTGGCAAATATGAACCGCAAGAAGCTATCACTGAACGGATCATGACATCCCCGAATCCGCCAAAGCACTGGCTGTCATAAATGATTCCTGACTCATAAGCTGTTCCACTTCAGTCGCAACTTTCTTGTTATAACCCTGCGACACTAGATTAGCCGCCACAATAATGGCACGTGAAAAACCATAAGCATCCATACCGCCATGACTTTTCACACAAATACCATTCAAACCTAAAAACATACCGCCGTTGTAGTAACGCGGATCAATACGCTGCTTAACCTTCTTGAGCGCCTTCATCGCCAGCAAGGCGCCAAGGCGAGACAGTAAAGTAGAAGACAGAGCCTCTTTGAAATAGCTACCG
>DUBU01000039.1:338682-377137 GCA_012960155.1 Micavibrio sp.
CACCTTCAGCAACTTTCAAAGCAATATTACCTGTAAAGCCGTCAGTCACAACAACATCCACTGTGCCCATCGGAATATCATTACCTTCAACGAATCCCGTAAATTCACCCGGAAAATCAACATGGGCAAGAATAGAAGCCGCCTCACGAACGCTTTCAGGGCCTTTCATATCTTCTGAACCAACATTCAGAATACCGACCGAAGGACGTCCCAAGCCGCGCACTGTACGCGCATAAACAGAGCCCAGAAGTGCGAACTGAACTAAAATCTCAGCATCACAAGCAAGGTTAGCACCCAGATCAAGCATAACCGTGTCATCTTTTTTCGTCGGAAACACACTGGCAATCGCAGGACGGTTAATACCTGGCAGGCATTTAAGCACCATTTTGGCTGTGGCCATCAACGCGCCCGTATTACCTGCAGAAACGATACTATCCGCTTGCCCTTCTTTCACAGCATCAATCGCAAGCCGCATACTGGATTCACGACCGGTACGCAAAGCCACAGAAGGCTTTTCGTCATTCGCAATCATTTTATCTGTATGACGGACGCGGGATACATTTTGAAGCGCCTCATGCTTGGCTAGCAAAGGCTTGATACGGTTTTCATCACCGAAAAAGATAAATTCAATATTGCCACCAAGCTCTTCCAAAGCAGCCGCAGCCGCAGGAACGACAACTTCAGGGCCAAAATCGCCCCCCATAGCATCTAAGGCCATAGTTTGATGTTCTGATGACATGATTTAACAATACCTCGAAATAGCAAACGCTGCGAAATACACTCGCAGCGTCCGAGATGAATGTCAATTATGATTAATCGGCGACTTCGATTACCTGACGACCCTTGTACATACCTGTTTTCAGGTCGACATGGTGGCGGCGCACAGGTTCGCCTGTGTTCTGGTCTTCAACCCAGTTAACAGCAGTCAGCGCATGGTGCGCACGACGCTGGTCGCGTCTGGACTTAGAAGTTTTTCTCTTTGGAACAGCCATTTTTCTAATCCTTTTTAATAATGAGTGCGTTTTCTATCGCAAATATGCCCCATTGGCAAGAAAAAAACAGATTATTCTGCTTTCTCTTTTTCCTTTTTTTCTTTTAACGCCTTTAAACCTGCAAAAGGGTTTTGACGTTCCTCGTTCGGACGTTGAACAAAACTCTCGTCGCCTGTCTCGAAATGCTCACCTTCCTTATGCGGAAACGGATCTAATTGCAAAGACAAATGCTGCGTAACCAGCTCGCCAATATCAATCAAACCATCAACAATCGGCTCAGGATCATCCTTCTCATCGATCATCGGCACTTCGCTTTCACCCTTTTTACTCTTTTTAATATTGCGTGCCTTATCTAAAGACACAATATGCGCAGGATTAGCAAACCAGCCCTCAACATCGCCATTCATGACGCTATCAAAGGCATCACCGCTCACAACACAAGTTTGTGTAACATTGGCTTCAAACTGACCACTCACGTTAATCACGCTCTTACCGGCCTGCTGGCTCAGCACCAAATCAGCCTTCAAACTATTGACGGCTTCAATGCCTAGGCGGCGCGCAAGGTCTTTACGCTGCTGTGGAGAAGCTGAAATCTGTTTTCTAACAGGATGATCGCCGATATCTTCGGCTTCTACGTTATGCGACCATTCTGGAGGTGTTACCTGTTTCATTCTTCTTTCTTCCTTCCACGATATTATGGCTGAATACGTTTTTGGCTTCAAGCAACTGGTCCAATGACATGACGGCAATATGCTTGTGGTTAGTGCGGATATAATCTGCAATAACCTTTAACGTCTCGCTCTCTACAGTATCATCCATCCCGAACAAATTACGTCTGATGACCTCCCGAAGCATTCCATTATCATCAACCTTCAGGGCTTCCTGATAGGCAAAGAAACGTCCTTTATAGGCATTCATCATACGCTTCACATGACGCGGCACGCTAAGATCACCAATACCCATTTCACGCAAAGCGTATTCAAACTGCTTAAATAACACATCAAAAAGCGCCTGTGACATACGCTGGCCTTCCTTGCCTTCAAGCTGCATACGGCTCATAACCAAAAAGCTATGAAGACATATCAGGTCAAAACGCCCATCCACAGTATCAGCAACGCCGTAATCACGATAAAATGCCTCCTGACGAGCTTGATCATTCAAGACATCATAAAGCGCACGCGCGGTTTGTTTTCTTGTAGGATTCTTTTCAAATAGGCCAAACATGTTTACAACCATTTTCCTGCAATTGATTTGTGCTATTCAGCAAGCTATATATCATTTTTAAGGGTAAACACCATGAAAAACTTGAAATTGACATCATTCGCTATTTTGACCGCTGCAGGCCTAGCCGCCTGTACGCCGACACATAATGTGCGTGGCAACCTAATTGAGGATTACCAGCTGGAGGACATCCAAGCGGGCGTAGACGGCCGTAGCGACATCCTACGCAAATTAGGGTCTCCTACTACCCGTGCCCCGTTTGATGACGATGTATGGTATTATCTGGGCCAAGAAACAGAAAAACGCGGCGTATTCGACCCCGAAGTTAAAAACGAACGTGTTGTCGTTGTCTTTTTCAACGATGACGGCATGGTCGAGAAAATTGAAGACGTCGACACTAACCGCATGAATATCCCCGTTGCACGTGACAAAACCCACACTTCGGGCAACGAAATAACTGTAATGCAGCAGCTTCTGGGCAATATCGGGCGCTTCAAGCCGCCTGAATAAGCGAATTTGCCACTTACCATAAAAATAAGACAGAATACCCCATCATATTAGATGAGGTGTGTAATGAAAGGCTATAATCGTACAGCAGGACTTGCCCTATCAGCATTTATGCTGGTAAGCCCCATTGCCAATGCAGGCTCCATAACATTAGAAGACCCAGGATCCACACCCATTATTAGTGATGACTTCGAGAGCGATACACTCAAATCAATACAAAAATTCGAATGTATAGAAGACATAAATGGCATCAAACTCGCCCGATTCGAACACACAGAAGAAGATAAAGAGCATTTCGGATGGACTGATGAAGATCAACCACCAAGCTATTACACCATCGAAATGGTACGTTACTTAAAAGAACAGCTCGTTGAAAACTCCGAAGATAAAGATAGTGCTTGGTACAAGGAAAAACTAAAGCAGTACGATGCCGCCATAGAGGCACTAGAAGGTCACAATCAACAATGTGAAATAAACACATATGACCCAACACTGCCCATAACCCCTCCCCCGCGCAGAGAACCTTCATAGCAAGTATAAAAAAGCCCCGCATGAACGGGGCTTTCTAATTAAATCTAGAAATCAGATTACATCATTGTCTTTGCAACGATCGCTACCAACAAGATCGCAACAATATTTGTGATCTTGATCAGCGGGTTTACAGCAGGACCAGCCGTATCTTTGTACGGGTCGCCAACTGTATCACCAGTTACTGATGCCTTATGTGCTTCAGAGCCTTTACCGCCGAAGTTACCGTCTTCGATATACTTCTTGGCATTGTCCCATGCACCGCCACCAGACGTCATTGAAATCGCAACGAACAGACCGGTAACAATCGTACCCATCAGCATCGCACCCAAAGCCTGAAATGCTGGCAGCATATCACCGGTAATGTAGAACACACCGAAGAACAGCACGACAGGTGCCAGAATTGGCAGCATAGACGGCACAACCATCTCACGGATCGCAGCTTGCGTCAGGATATCAACGGCACGGCCATATTCAGGCTTGGTTTTGCCTTCCATGATACCTTTGATTTCCTTGAACTGACGACGCACTTCCTGAACAACGTCTTGCGCTGCACGGCCAACCGCCAGCATAGACATCGCACCGAACAGATACGGCAGCAAACCACCAAGGAACAGACCGATCACAACATAAGGGTTCTGAAGCGGGAATGTAATGCCCGCAAGATCAGGAATATAATGTTTGATCTCTTCTGTATAAGCCGCGAACAACACCAGAGCAGCAAGACCGGCTGAACCAATCGCGTAACCCTTAGTCACAGCTTTCGTTGTGTTACCAACAGCATCCAGAGCATCCGTAGTCTCACGCACCTTCTTAGGCAAGTTTGACATCTCGGCAATACCGCCTGCGTTATCTGTTACAGGACCGTAAGCATCAAGTGCCACAACCATACCTGCCAAAGACAACATCGTCGTCGCAGCAATCGCGATACCGAACAGACCTGCTTGCGCGAACGCAATCAGAATACCAGCCGCAATAACGATAACAGGCAATGCTGTTGCTTCCATTGAGAAAGCCAGACCCTGGATCACGTTTGTGCCATGACCTGTTTCTGACGCTTTCGCAATTTCACGCACAGGACGGTAGTTTGTACTTGTATAGTACTCTGTAATCCAGACGATCAGGGCAGTAACACCCAGACCTGTCAAGGCACAGTACATCAAGTTCGTCAGCGTAATTGATTCGCCATTAGCTAAACCAATCGGAGCATCCATACCCATATTGGCAAACAATGCAGCGATCATGCCCACAGACAAGACACCACTGACAATCAGACCCTTATAAAGAGCGCCCATGATATTTGTACCGTTTGTCGGCAACTTAACGAAGAAAGTACCGATAACAGATGCAATAATACATACAGCACCAATCATCAGGGGAATCATCATCATTGGCTGAACATATTCAGCAGCAAACACACTGGATGCAATCAACATCGTCGCAACAACCGTCACGGCATATGTTTCAAACAAATCAGCCGCCATACCCGCACAGTCACCAACGTTGTCACCAACGTTATCGGCAATTGTCGCAGGGTTGCGTGGGTCATCTTCAGGAATACCGGCTTCAACTTTACCAACCATGTCACCGCCAACGTCAGCACCTTTTGTAAAGATACCACCGCCCAGACGGGCAAAGATGGAGATCAGAGACGCACCAAAGCCCAAACCAACTAGACCTTCGAGAATTTCGCGATCTGTCAGATTGTAGTAAGCCAGTGCCATGTAATAAATACCAACACCCAGCAAACCGAGGCCAACAACCAGCATACCTGTAACGGCACCTGATTTAAATGAAACGTCAAGCGCCTCATTAAGCCCCTTAGTCGCAGCCTGTGTAGTACGAACATTGGCACGCACAGATACGTTCATACCGATGTAACCGGCAATACCTGACAAGACAGCACCAATAACAAAGCCAACGGCGACGTGCATACCGAGCAGGAAGTGCAGCAGTGCAGCCACACCAATACCAACGATAGCAATTGTCTTATATTGACGGTTCAGGTAAGCAGCAGCGCCTTCCTGAATAGCAGACGCAATTTCCTGCATCTTCTTTGTGCCGGCATCTGCCGACAAGACCTTGCGTGCGGTGTAGGCGCCATAAAACAATGCCACCAGACCCGAACACAGGATCAGTAGGTTAATACTAGTTTGTTCAATCATAGTTCCCTCGTGTTTTGATTGTTTATTATTTCCATCCCTGGGAATTTTTAGGATGTACGAAGGTGCACAATATAATGACACTTCGCAAGGCCAATTTTACTAATACAATCAATTCCTTGGTGATAAAAACCATGATAAAAAAATGCTGCAGTTGCGTAATAAACGCAAAAGGACCGCACATGATGCGGCCCCAAAACTATTGATTTATATTACTTTGAAACTTAAACGGGTCTCTGCTGAACAACCTGCAAAAGTACGCCGTTAATTACATCGTCGCCCATTACCTTATGGCTAATATCTTGTAGGTGCTTTTTAATCATATCAACCTTAATAACACCGCCTTGCAAGGCAACATGCTTATTAAGTACACCATATAACTCCTGAATATAGGCATCTTTCAAGCGAGGCTCGTATTTACGTACCTCTTCTGCTTTCTTTTCATTCTCTACTTCAATCACAACAACCAGGCTCACAACTTGGCTTACCCCATTATTATCAATGATAGGAAGAATCAAAGGATCAAGCTCAACAAAAGCACTTTTGCCATGACCACCGCCATGGGCATCTGCTTTGGTTTCTTTATGCTTAGCTGTATCGCCAATCGATGCTTGAGCAGGTTGCTGAAAATAAAAATAGGCACCAGCCCCACCTGCGCCAAGAATTAATATTGCCAACAAAGCCATAAAGGCTGATTTCATAATTATTACTCCCGGTACACGAACCCTTCTACAAATATTAGAATAATACAATTTACTTAATGTTAGGTTACATAATGATGGCATTTTATATAAATGCGCCATAAGAAGCATAAAGCGCTTAGAAAAAGCGCTTTATAATCAAGTGGTTAAATTTAGGGGGTACTATGTATACGAAAGTATAGAAAATTAATTCTTAAAGACCGTCACGAAATGCCTTGAAAGCAGCATCCAACACACCGTTAATCAGTTTGCTTTCCTGACCACTAAAAAATGCATGAGAAACGTCAACGTAATCATTGATAATAACAGGTCCATCAACATCCTGATGCGCCATCAACTCAAAACCACCACATAGCAAAATGCTCCGCATCAGTAAATCAGTCAAAAGCTTCGGATTCTCTGCAGTTGACGCACCCCTACTATTCAAAATAGTAGTAATAACAGGTTCAATATCTGTCTCACGAACCTCCACGCCCCTCACAATATTGGTGAAAAGCGTGCCATCAGGAAACACCATTTCCTGATCATCAACTTTCTCTTCTAGACGATTATCCTTAAAATCCTGAATAACCAGATCAGCCTTCTGGTCATTAGCTGCCATCTGATAAACAGCCTGAACAGCATAAAGACGGGCCGCTTTGTTACGAGCCTTACGGGAGCTTTTATTAGCGTGGTTCTGGGACACGTTACACCTTACTCTATTATGAATTATGCAGCTTCTACTGCGGATTTACGAAGATCTTCAACTTCTTCAAGGAAATCATTGAAATCCTCGGGCTTACGGAAGTCTTTATAGACAGACGCATAGCGGATGTAAGCCACCATATCAAGACGCGCAAGCGCCTTCATTACTAACTCACCGATATCATCTGAATTAATCTCAGCATCGCCCATGCTCTCGAGCTGTCGCACGATAGAGTTAGCAGATTTCTCGATATCTTCAAGTTCTACCGGACGTTTACGCAATGCAATCTGCATGGATTTGATCATCTTATCACGATCAAAAGGCTGCTTACGATCACCCGCCTTTAGCACTGTCATCTCGCGCAGCTGTACCCTTTCAAAGGTTGTAAAACGCGCACCACAAGAGGGGCAAGACCTGCGTCTGCGGATCGCCGAATTATCTTCGGTAGGCCTAGAGTCCTTAACCTGCGTTTCTTCACTACTGCAAAAAGGGCATCGCATCACGCGTAACTCCTTACTTCTGGTAGACAGGGAACTGATTACACAGATCCTGCACCTTGTTCCAAACAGCTTTTTCCAGATCAGCATTGCCTTCAGGGCCGTTCGCAGACAGACCGTCAATGACTTCAACAATCATTTCGCCAATCTGCTTAAACTCAGCAACACCGAAACCACGTGTCGTGCCTGCTGGCGACCCCAAACGCACACCGCTGGTCACCATCGGCTTCTCAGGGTCGAACGGCACAGCGTTCTTATTACAAGTCATACCAGCGTTCTCAAGCGCAACCTCGGCAATATTGCCTGTTACACCCTTAGGGCGCAGATCAACAAGAACGATATGACTATCAGTACCCCCAGATACGATATCAAGACCGCCGGCCTTAATCGCAGCGGCAAGAACCTGAGCGTTTTCTAATGTTGCTTTAGCGTAATCCTTAAAAGATGGCTTCAAAGCCTCACCAAAGCATACTGCTTTACCGGCAATAACGTGCATAAGTGGCCCGCCCTGAATACCAGGAAAAATTGCTGAGTTAAGCTTTTTGGCAATCTCTTCGTTATTTGTCAGGATGACACCGCCACGAGGACCGCGCAGCGTTTTATGTGTTGTAGATGTTACAACATCAGCATGCTGCACAGGGCTTGGGTAAACACCGCCTGCAATGAGACCGGCATAGTGTGCCATATCAACCATGAAATAAGCACCAACCTCATCAGCGATGGCTCTAAAACGCGCCCAATCAATGACACGTGGATAGGCCGACGCACCTGCGATAATCATCTTAGGTTTATGTTCTCTCGCCAGACGCTCTACCTCATCGTAATCAATTAGAGAATCTTCTTCGCGCACACCATACTGAACCGCATTAAACCATTTACCCGATTGATTAGGCTTCGCACCATGCGTTAAGTGACCTCCTGCTGCCAGAGACATGCCCAAGATAGTATCGCCAGGCTGCAAAAGTGCCTGCATAACACCCTGATTAGCTTGTGAGCCTGAGTTTGGCTGCACATTGGCGAATTGTGCGCCAAACAGCGCGCACACACGCTCGATTGCCAATTTCTCAACAATATCAACATATTCACAGCCACCGTAGTAACGCTTTCCTACATAGCCTTCAGCATATTTGTTTGTCATTACAGAGCCCTGTGCTTCCATTACAGCAGCAGAAGTCATGTTTTCTGAAGCAATTAGCTCAATATATTGATGTTGTCTCTCAAATTCTTTATCGATAGCGGCCTTAACTTCCGGGTCCACCACAGAGACTAAATTATTATAAAAACCAAACGTTGCGTTATCATCAATTTTCTTAACTGCTTCAGACATTTAACAATCCTTTTAATATCTAGGTTTAATGTATCGTAATTCGTAATCTTTAATCATCTAGCTTGTTAACGCGGCGCTCATGACGGCCACCTTCAAACTCTGTGCCCATAAAAGCATCAACGCAGTCCAAAATAACCTCAAAGCCAGTGATTCTGGCGCCTAGCGCCAAAACATTCGCGTCATTGTGCAGTCTGGTCAATTTTGCCATTGTTGCGTTCGTGCAAAGCGCCGCACGCACACCTTTATGTCTATTCGCTGCGATCGAAATGCCAATCCCTGTACCACAAATAATAATGCCTTTAGCGACCTCATTTTGCTCCACCGCTTGCGCCAGCTTATGACCGAAATCAGGGTAATCTACAGAGGCTTCAGAATCCGTGCCCAGATCCAGCCATTCATATTGATCACCGTAATGTTTTTTGATTTGTTCCTTAACGTCGTAACCGGCATGGTCACTGGCAATTGCAATTTTCACGAGGCAGCTCCTTTGTTGGGCTTATATATAAAGGTCTGGCGCCCCTTAAATCAATCCTTTCTTTTTAAGAACATATTCAAGGCGCTTCACAGCATTGCGCCTTAGCATCGCCTCCCCTGCGCTGGCAGGTCCGGATATAGTCACCTCGGTCAACGTTTTAGTATCCATAGCCGATACCCTTACTAAATGACCAATGGGGCTAAACTCGATTATCACTTCGCGTCCGGATAACAGGTCTTCTGGCATTGTTCTTCCTCTCTTCCTGCTATAAATTAAATAGAAACACGCCAAGAGACAACAACCATGATTGCTGAAATTAAAACCATGACAAACAAACCTTCACTTAAACCTGAATTCGACTGGCAAGACCCACTGTATTTAACCGAGCTTCTTAGTGAAGAAGAGCGCATGGTCATGGAAACAGCCCGCGGATACGCGCAGGAAAAACTTATGCCTGGCATTATAGAAGCCAACCGCCATGAAAAATTTGACCCACAAATTATGCGTGATATGGGTGAACTTGGCCTATTAGGCAGCTTTATAGATGGCTATGACTGCTCCGGCGTGTCTCAAGTATCATATGGCCTGATTGCGCGGGAAATCGAGCGCGTGGACAGTTCATACCGCTCTGCTCTCTCCGTACAATCTTCACTGGTGATGTACCCTATCTACACATTCGGAACCGAGGACCAGAAAAAAAAGTACCTGCCCAAACTGGCATCTGGAGAATTTATCGGCTGTTTTGGCCTAACTGAGCCCGATGGTGGTTCTGACCCAGGCGGCATGACTACACGTGCCAAAAGCGTAGACGGCGGCTTTAAAGTTTCAGGAAATAAGCAATGGATTACAAACTCACCAATTGCCGATGTCTTTGTCGTCTGGGCCAAAAATGACGAAGGTAAAATTATAGGCCTAATCCTTGAAAAAGGCATGGAAGGTCTGACCGCCCCAAAAATTGAAGGTAAATTCTCCCTGCGCGCATCCATTACAGGCGGCATTTCTATGGATGAAGTGTTTGTGCCTTCTGATAACCTGTTACAAGTCGAAGGCCTTACAGGCCCCTTCTCATGCCTGAACAGCGCACGCTATGGCATTTGCTGGGGCGCGATGGGCGCGGCTGAAGCCTGCTGGCATCAAGCACGTGACTATGTCATGGAACGTATCCTATTCGGCAAACCATTGGCCGCACAGCAGCTCATTCAAAAGAAACTCGCCGATATGCAGACAGAGATTACTCTTGGCACAATATCAGCTTGGCGCCTAGGCAGCCTACGTGATGCTAAAAAAGCAGCACCTGAAGCTATATCAATGTTAAAACGCAATAACTGTGGTAAAGCCCTTGATATAGCCCGTATAGCCCGCGATATGCTGGGTGGAAATGGCATTGCCGACGAATATCATGTAATCCGCCACATGAACAATCTCGAGGCTGTGAACACCTATGAAGGAACACACGATATTCACGCCCTGATCCTAGGACGCGCCCAAACGGGAATACAGGCATTCTCTTAAAAACTAGTCTTCAGAAGATCTATAGCGACCCGTTTTAGGGTCAAGGTTTATAACTGACACTTCGCCTTCAACCTCGGCTGAACGGTCAGCTACACCGCCATGATCATCGTAATCACGGCAAGTTAAGCCTGACAAAGGATTGGGTTCTTGTTCTAGGCGCTGCGCCAAAGACTTGGCACTATTATAGCCTTCTGTGTCCAGACTGCGGTGTAATTGATTATAGTCATTATCCGCACTGCTCATATTATCGAACTTACCACGAACACCCATTGGCATAGTCTGGATAATCTTTTCAATTTTAAAAAGCTCTGATTCAGAAACTCCGCCACAACGGAACATCTCTATAATCTCTTCCCATATAGAATCAAAACCGCGCAAACCCACCATTTGACTAGCGGCCTCAAGCTGTGCCTCTTCCTGCTGGGCTATACTTTCTTTCGTAGCAGTTTGCGCAAACCTCAGCTGGCGAGCAACCAGCTCGTGATGTGTGATGTAATGACCGAAAAGCGTTGCAACCATATCAACGCCTTGGTCGCGCTCCGGCCATAAATCAAGTGTTGCCGCTTTACGAACCGCACGCTCCGGCTTATCACTATTCTTAGTAGAGCTCCCATCAGCACGTCTATCAGGACCACTATATGACGGATCATCGATACGACGCCTATCAGGCCCCTTGTATTCAGTGGACTCTACAAAATCCCGCTTGTTATTAACGACATACGTAACAACACGCATAAGGGCATCAACCGTAAACGGGGCTAACAGCAACTCACTAAAGCCAGAATTACGAACATCTTGCACCGATAGATCATCTGTCTTGCCCGTCACTAAAATAATAGGAACCGATTTTAAATCATCAGAAAGTCCGCGTATATTTTGTGCCAGCCATTCACCGTTTTTCTCACCGATATTAAGCTCGGTGATAACAACATGAGGCTTACGAGATTTATAAAGTTCTAGCGCTGAAGCACCATCAAACGCTTCATAAACATTACGGATGTTATGTATCTTGAGAGTTTTTACAATTTTTCCGCGCATAGACGCATCTGCATCTGCGACAAGAACATCAATGTTTGAAAAGTTTAACGCCATAATAAACCCAAAAAATAATTAGCGTAATGCTACAGCAAGACCAAGATCCTGTGCAAGCGTTGTTGCAAATTGCGACGCCTCCTGCATGCTGTTGAAATCATTTATATTAATCGTTTTACCCTTATCCGTTTTATGCACTAAAAATACAGCATATCTGGTAATTCCTTTTTTTGTCTTAACCTTTCCGGTTGTAACACCTAAAAATTTACCAATACGCTCTTTTTGTGGACGGCCGGACACCCCGAGCCCTAATGCACCCAAATTAAAAAATGTCACACCATCACTCTCAAGTACATATCGGCCGTAATTGGCCTGACGCGGAATAACGATTTTCAGAAAAATGAAATACTCAATAATAATCAGAAATACGATGCCCCCACTAACCATCATCAATTGCTGGCTCTCGATAAAGCTCCCATCATGCGCTAAAAATTTTAGCCCCGTGCCGATAACCACCAAAAGGACTAAAGTCACCAAGGCAAGCATACGCATGGTGCCAATCCATCGAGATTCACCCTCAATCGGGAAATTTGTACGAGATGTAGGAGATTTAGGAAGTGGTTCGTTAGAAGGGGGTAATTCGGCCTTCAGCTCTTCAGTCTTATCTGATGCCTCCGACATATCCCCCCACTAAATGTTAAATGCCTGAAAAGCTTGATTGGCTTGCCCAGAAGCGTTCCAGCATATGCATAGTTTTATTGAGCTCCTGCAGTCTTTCACCTGAAAGCTCTGTACCAGCAATCTTTTCATTGTGACGCTGGAACATGGCTGTAATCAGCTCGCACAGTTCCTTGCCTTTATCAGACAACTTAACACGGATAGAACGCTTATCATGGACTGAACGCTCCTGAATAAGGTAACCGTTCTCAACCATCTTTTTAACGTTATAGGAAACGTTAGAACCAAGGTAGTAACCACGAATCGTCAATTCACCAACCGTAAGCTCGTCATGGCCGATATTGTACAAGATCATGCTTTGTACGTTGTTGATGTCTTGAATGCCCTTACGGTCTAATTCAACTTTTAAAACGTCCAGAAAGTGCCTGTGAAGGCGCTCGATCAGCTGAATCGCATCGTAATATGGTGTCGCGGTTGTCACGGTTATAACCCCTATTAAAGTTCGAAATCTGTATGACGAATGTCATTATCAAAAAACATTCTAATCAAAACCATATGTTACGCAAGCACTTCTTAGTCAAGTATTTGCTCTACATTAAGAAAATAGTCGCTTACAAGTGCATCACTAACAGCAGACAGGTTCGCAGGCTGCCATACGGGCTTACTGTCTCTGTCAATCAAGACAGCACGCACGCCTTCGTAAAAATCATGAGCTTTCAAAAAGTTCTGCGCCAAAACAAAGTCGCGTGCAATTACACTATCAAAATCATCGTTCTGCGCCATTCTGAAGTGCTGTAGTGCCACCTTAACACTTAAAGGTGACCTCGATTGTAGCAGCTCTAACTTCTCAGCACACCATGGGTCATCTTCAGCTTTCAGCGCTGCAACAATGTCCTCAACGGTATCCAAACCAAAACAACGATCGATCAATACCTGCTTATCCTGCAGAACAGACGCTGCCTCTGGCGCGGAAGAAAATTCATCCATTAAAGTCTTTAACGCGGCATCATCGCCTTCAAACGCTAGCAGCGCCTTCATAAAATCAGGCTGAATATCTTGCGGAATATAGTGTGTTGCAAGACCACAATACATTATATCAGCCACAGGTATTCGATCACCTGTAATAGACAGATAAGCGCCAATCTCGCCCGGCGCCTGCGCTAAATAATAAACACCGCCAATATCAGGAAAAAAGCCAATCGCTGTTTCAGGCATAGCAAACAGACTATCCTCGGCACAAATACGATAGCGGCAAGCCCCCGCAATACCATAGCCGCCCCCCATTACAATGCCATTCATCAAAGCAATCAGAGGTTTGCGGGCATGAAAAAGACTACGGTTCAGACGATACTCATCGGCATAAAAAGAGGCTGCCTCCGCAAGAGTAATCTCACCCTGCTTAAACGCCGTACCGGCCATATGAGCAGCCTTCACATCGCCGCCAGCACAAAAAGCGCGATCCCCTGCCCCTTTTATCAATACGGCCTTAACACGCTCATCACGTTCCCATTCAGGTAAATAATGCGTAAAGCCATCAATCATTTGATAGCTAAGAGCATTCAAAGCCTTCGGGCGGTTCATTGTTACTTGAACTAAAGCGCCCTCTTGCTGTAATAATAATTCCGGCTCGCTGGTATTCTCCATGGCAGAAAGACTAGCAGTACCCTCAATCAAAACAAGAAGAATTAAAATGGCTGACGGAAAAACTCTTGATAACGTAATTCAGGCAAAGCAAATGGGTCGTGCAAATATGAAGCATGACATGACAACACGCATGCGCAGAGGCCGCAGTTCGCAAGGTATTCGTAACCTATTGCGCGAGAATGACCTTCTGCCGAACCATTTGATCCTCCCGCTATTTGTTGAAGAGAATGCCACAGAACGTCAACCTATCGCCTCCATCCCGGGTGTTTACCGCGAGACAGAAGACAGTATCGTGCAAATCGCCAAAGAAGCCGAAGAGGCTGGCTTGGGCGGCATCATGCTATTCGGCGTCTCACATAATAAAGATCATAGTGGCAGCGATAGCCTGAAAAAAGGCGGCTTGCTCGATCGCATGATCAGTCGCGTCAAAGACGCAACGTCGGATCTGCCAGTTATCGCTGATTTGTGCTTCTGCGAATATACAGATCACGGTCATTGTGGCCCGTTAACGGAAACAGGAACCGTAGATAACGACATCACAATTGAGAACATCGCAAAACAAGCCGTAATCGCGGCAGACGCAGGCGCAGACATAGTTGCGCCATCAGGTATGATGGACGGTCAAGTTTCTGCCATCCGCAGCGGTTTGGACGAAGCAGGCTTTGAAATGACACCTATCATGGCCTACGCCGCCAAATACGCTTCACATTTCTATGGTCCGTTTCGTGATGCTGCCGGATGCAGCCTACAAAAAGGTGACCGAAAGACATATCAGATGGACTACGCCAACGGTGACGAAGCCTTGCGTGAAGTCGCACTAGATATCGAGGAAGGTGCCGATATGGTCATGGTAAAACCCGGAATGCCTTATCTGGATATAATTTGGCGTGTGCGCGAGACATTTGCTATGCCGACATTCGCCTATAATGTCAGCGGTGAGTTCGCCATGTTGAAATTCGCAGCTGAAGCCGGCTGTCTTGATTACAACAATGCCCTGATGGAAATGTTAATGTCATTCCGTCGCGCGGGAGCCCAAGGCATACTCACTTATGGTGCTTTGGATGCTGCAAAAATAATCAAAAACAGCTAACCCCTTTTAATAAAATATAAATTACCGTTCTGTCATAGTATTAAGAGTGTTAAACTGGGCATAGACTCTACGCCCATAACCTTGGGGATCTTATGGCAGACAAAGGCAGCTTAAAGGAACAGCGCGACCGCTTCTTGGCGTTCTCTTTCGCGTCAGCTGACTTGTTTTTGGAGCTCGATGATGCAAAGAAGATAGTATTTGCCTTAGGAGCAGCCAAAAGCCTTACTGGCATCGACCCAGAACAATTAGAAGGAAAGTATTGGCTCGATATTCTTGCAGAAGAGTGCCACCCGCACGCTATTCGCCTTCTTAAGGGTGCAAAAGATGCGGTCCGCAAAGGCCCTATAAAAATCCGCATGACAGAAACTTTGGCCAATGGTTGCGAAGCCATCCTGACAGCTATCAAAATGCCGGATAACAAAAACATCTATCTGACTATCGGCTTTGCGACAGAGGTAATGCAGCAACTCGCAGAAATTGTCAGCGAGAACGAAAAAGCCGAACTCATGGATAAACAAAGCTTTCTGCACGCTGCGCAAGAAGCATTTGACCATGCCAGAACTATCGGCGCAGACGCCGAGCTGACAATGTTCGAGTTTCCGCGAACCACCGAAATCAAAGAAGTCTTAGGGGCTGAACTTTGGGATCAATTGACCGAAACAATTACAGACGTTCTAACCATGTCCTCTATTGATGGTTACTCAGCCGCCATCGTTGAGGAAGGTAAATACAGCTTCATCCACGATCACTCCGTTAATCCTGATGATATCCGTGAGCAACTAACGCAATTATCCAAAGATAAAGACCCGAATGGTGAAGGGTTTGATATTCAGGCCAAGACGGTAACAGCAGAGCTAGAAAGTCTCAGTGAACGTGAGACCACTAAAGCCCTCGTCTATACAATCAATGAATTTGAGCGCAAAGGCGCTGATTTCAATATTGAAACCCTCAATACGGGCTTTAAAGCCTATGTCAGTGCAAACGCCCAAAAAATTCACGAATTCAAAACAGCAATCGAACAGCTGAACTTTAATCTGACATTCCAACCTATCGTCGATTTACAGGCAAAAACAGTCAGCCATTTCGAGATACTATCAAAGTTCAAAAAAGGAGAATCAACACAGGAATGGATCATTTTCGGCGAAGATATCGGAATGGCGGCAGACTTTGATATGGCTGTTGTGGAGCGCGTACTTAACTATCTGCGCTACAAAGGCGCAAATAACAGCATGACGTTCTCAATGAACCTGTCTGGTCAATCCATGCAAAACGAACAGTTCTTCAAAACACTGATGGCAAAACTTGAACTTCACCCCAACTTAGCCAAACGCATGATCTTCGAAATCACAGAATCATCGACAATCAAAGAACTTGAGCTGGTCAATCACTTCATCAAACAGCTGCAAACAGCGGGCTTCAAAGTATGTCTTGATGACTTCGGTGCAGGCGCCGCTTCATTTAAGAGCATACAGCAACTCCACGTTGACTTTGTGAAACTCGACGGTCAATACACTAGACGCATTTTGAGTTCACACAGAGACCAAATTATGGTCAAAAATCTGGTGCAAATGTGTGCCGATCTTCATGTTCCGGTTATTGCCGAACAGCTCGAAACCATAGAACACGTGGATAAAATGCTCGAGCTCGGCGTTGACATGGGGCAAGGATACTATTTCGGCTACCCTCTATCCAATCCCGCATACGATCCGGATAAACTTCCAGCAAAGCCCCAAAAATAAACGAAATATAGTGGCTTTCTATAAGTAGTGGGTTTCTTTGCCCATAAAAAACAGGTAAATTTGTAAAGCTGTTACAGTCTGTTAACACCTTTATGGCACTCTATGCAGATACACTAATATGTTCTGCACCCGATCGACCTCAAGAAAGGATTTCTTGTTCTAATGAAAATCGCTGCGCTTTTATTCATCTTTATTTGTGTGTTTGGCGGCTTCATCCTATCGGGTGGTAAAATGGAGCCTGTGCTAAAAGCGCTACCTTTCGAGATAATGATTATCGGCGGCGCTGCCGTGGGTGCCTTCCTGATTGCTAACTCGATGCATACAGTTAAGGCAACGCTTAAGGGCTTGAACTGTATGATCAAGCCAGAAGCACATAATAAAGAATCCTATTTAGAACTACTAAGCGTATTATTTATGCTTTTCAAACTCGCGCGCTCAAAGGGC
Organism: Micavibrio sp.; assembly: GCA_012960155.1. GTDB lineage: Bacteria > Pseudomonadota > Alphaproteobacteria > Micavibrionales > Micavibrionaceae > UM-FILTER-47-13. The sequence continues at coordinate 355,917 of DUBU01000039.1, forward strand.
TGGCTTGCTCTGGAATCTCACATCGAAGAACCAGAGGCAAGCGACCTATTTAGCCAGTTCCCTGGTTTCCAGCATAACCATCACGCTGTTCACTTCCTTTGTGACTACCTACGTATCATTTCTTTGGGTAACGAAAACCCGCATGAAATCGAAGCTCTGATGGATGAAGAGATTGAAACGCTGGAGCATGAATTTATGCATCCTTCTCACGCAATGCAGACAATGGCCGACGGTATCCCGGCCCTGGGTATTGTTGCAGCTGTTTTGGGCGTTATTAAGACTATGGGTTCCATTACCGAGCCCCCTGAAGTTCTCGGTAAGATGATTGGTGGCGCCCTAGTGGGTACATTCCTTGGTGTGTTTCTGGCCTATGGCTTTGTGGGCCCTCTGGCAGGTGCACTTGCCACAAAAGGTGAATCACAAATACTTTATTATCGCGCAATCAAAGTCGCCATGCTGGCCTTTTTGAACGGCGCCGCTCCGCAAGTAGCTGTGGAATTTGCTCGCAAATTCCTGCCCCACCATGTACAGCCGACCTTCCTTGAACTCGAAGAGAAGCTCAACGAATTACCTAGCCCGGGCTAAGGAGATTTACCCATGGCTAAAGGCGGCAAGCAAGACGAACTCCAACCTATCATCGTTAAGAAGGTCATCAAAAAAGGTGGCGGCCATCACGGCGGCGCATGGAAAGTGGCGTATGCAGACTTTGTGACAGCTATGATGGCGTTCTTTTTGCTGCTCTGGCTACTGAATGTAAGCACTGATGACGCGCTAGAAGTTATCTCCAGTTACTTTGACCCCTCCCACCCAAAAGTCTCGACATCCACCAGTGGTGCCGGCGGCGTTATGGGCGGCCTGACAATGACCCCTGACGGTAGCATGGCCGAAAACAGACAACGTCCAGTCCCGCAACAAAACTCAGGCACGAACCAAATGGGTAAGGACAGCAAAGACAATACGATAAAAAAACTGGAAGAAGAACTGCGCGCAGCTGAGAACAAAAGATTTGAAGAAGCTAAACAAGAACTTGAAGAACAGCTTCGCACAAACCCTGAGCTTGCGGAACTTGCAAAGCATTTGATGGTAGACATTACGCCGGAAGGTCTGCGCATTCAGATTATTGATCAAGAAGGTAAGCCCATGTTTGCTTCGGGCAGTGCAGAAATGCTGCCTAACATGGAAAAGCTAATGTCACAGGTCGCTGGCGTAATTATTCCTATGCATAACGATGCATCTGTGAGGGGCCATACAGATGCCGTCCCCTACCCGCCTGGCGCAACCTACACAAACTGGGAACTATCTGCAGATCGTGCAAATTCTGCCAGACGAGCCCTAATCGGTGAAAATGTGCCCAAAGAGCGCATTGGCAACGTGATGGGCAAAGCAGACACGGAGCATTTAATAGAAGACAACCCACGCGATCCGCAAAACCGCCGTATAAGTATCATCATGCTACGTGAATCTTTGGCCGAAGCTTATGAACGCGGCGCCTTTGATGAGAGCGAGATAGATCAGGAAACTGAAGACGCGATTGAAAGCGGTGATTATAGAAATTATTTGCCGCAAATCAATGATTCTCCGACTGGTAGCTTCCAGAAAACGCCAGGATCGGTATATTTCCCTTAATATTGTTTGACCTGTCCCCATGATTGGCCTTAATAAGACCCTATGGGAGACATTCTAAAGCAAAAAGAAAAGACGATCCGTCGCATTGAAAGACTTGCCACTATTTTTGCGGTGGCTTCAGGCTTACCTGCGCTAAGAGCCCTAAATCTACGCATTGTTTCAGAACCTATAAAACTGCACAACAGCAGGATTTTATCGCCAGATCATATAATCCAACAAATTGCAGACGACCTTGCGGCACCATTAGGTGTAGAAGTACAAGTGGAAGTCGCTGATCCGGAAAAAAAGCTATACAGTGCCTTCACATACGCAACTGAGCGTACAAACGGAATTGGTAATATTCGCGCAGTCAGAATTGTATTCTTGGGGAATCCCTTAAAATCATTTGATCCTGACCTTATGAGCAAAGGCATCATAGCTCATGAACTAGGCCATATTCAGCAAATGAATAGCCCTACTTTCACCTGTAATCGTGCCAATATGCATATAAGCGTAATATTAACGCTTGCTTGTGCCGGTATGTCGGCGATTTCACCGGCCTTACTGCCCATTACCGGGGCTGCTGCGGCATTATCATTCGCAATAACGGCATTCAATCAAATGGAAGAACGATGCAACGAATTTCTTGCTGATTTACGCGGCGCAAAAATTCTAGGATCGCATGAAGATATGGCGCGCGCGCTCGCCTATATTGAAGATATGAGCATCACGGAATACGAAAAAACCTTCAAAGACAAAAAGCCGACATTGTTAAGCCGTATCTTTAATCACAGTGCATTTGCGGGACACCCGCCAGTACAAAAAAGGATTGAGACACTGCTAAAACAAGATGCTTATCTTAAGCAGACCACTCAAAACAGCTCTCGCAAGCCCTAGCCCCCGAATTTGTTCTTCTGTGGGAATCCATTAGGAGGCAAACGACCAGCTTGCGCACGCTTACCAACCCAAGGCGTAATATCATCTACGACAGTCTCACCAGCACCATATTTAAAGCTCAGCCCCTGCTCCATATTAAATGGCTTAATATCGGACAGTTTGCCGTCTTTAATACGCTGAATGATAACGCCTTTACCGCGGCTCATCTCAGGCATTTCTGACAGTTCAAAGACCAGCATTTTACGGTTTGTACCGATAGTAGCCAAGTGATCCGCGTCCTTAGGCAATGCGATACAGAGCTTTGCTTCTGCCTTGGCACCTACATTCAGAACCTGTTTACCGTTACGGGTCTGCGCCAGAACTTCTTTTTCAGCCACGATAAAGCCATGCCCCCCATCAGAGGCTACAATTAGCTTACCCTCAGGCTCATAAATTTTTAGCTCGGTGATATCCGCATCATTCGGCAAGTCAGCCATAAGACGCAGCGGCTCACCAAAGCCCCTACCAGATGGCAGCTTATCACAGCCGATCGTATAGAAACGCCCGTTAGTACCAAGAACAAGCAGCTTATCAGTTGTCTGTCCTTCGATAACAAACTTACCTTTATCGCCATCCTTGTACTTGATGTCCTTCGGGTTATGGCCATGCCCTTTAAAGGCGCGGATCCAGCCCATAGATGAACAAATCACTGTGATCGGCTCTTTCTCGATCATCGCTTCTTCAAGCTCTTCAATATCAATCGGCGCTGGTGCAGAGCCAATTTCAGTGCGACGGCGCCCCAATTCAGTATCAGGACCAAACAGCTTTTTCAGCTCACCGATCTGCTTACGGATTTCTTTCCACTGTTTGGCTTCAGAGCCAATAAGAGCCTGCAGACTGTCACGCTCAGCTTCCAAAGAGCTATGCTCTTTCTTGATTTCCATTTCCTCAAGCTTACGTAAGTTACGTAAGCGCATATTCAGAATAGCTTCAGCTTGAACATCTGTTAGACCAAACGCCTTAATTAGCTCTTCTTTCGGCTCGTCTTCTTCACGAATTATGCGAATGACTTCATCTAGGTTAAGATAGGCAATCAAATGACCTTCCAGAACCTCGATACGGTGTAGCACTTTTTCAAGACGGTATGATGAACGGCGAACAAGCACTACCTGCCTGTGATCCAGCCAGCTGCGCAGGACATCCTTTAGGTTCATAACCTTCGGCACGAGGCCGCCGTCCAGCACGTTCATATTCAGGTTAAAACGTGACTCAAGCTCCGTATTACGGAACAAAGCTTCCATTAGAAGTTCTGGTTCGACGTTACGGTTTTTGGGTTCCAGCACCAAACGAATGTCTTCCGCACTCTCATCGCGAACATCTTCAAGCATAGGAAGTTTGCGGGCATGAATAAGCTCGGCAATCTTCTCGACCAGTTTGGATTTTTGAACCTGATACGGAATCTCAGTAACAATAATTTGATATTGTCCCTGCTTTAAATCTTCTTTGTGCCAGCGTGCACGCATACGGAACGCACCGCGGCCTGTCTCGTAAGCATTAATAATGCTGGCTTCATCCTCAACCAGAATACCGCCCGTCGGGAAGTCAGGACCTTTGATGTGCTTAACCAGATCCTTAATTTCAGGATCACCATCCATTAGCAATTCACAAGCTTCCAGAATTTCGTGCACATTATGGGGCGGAATATTCGTCGCCATACCCACGGCAATACCGGATGAACCATTTGCCAGCAGGTTCGGGAAGTTAGCAGGCAACACGATTGGTTCTTTACCGTCACCATCATAAGTAGCCCGAAAATCAACAGCATCCTCATCAATACCTTCAAGTAGAAGCTGCGCAACTTTCGTCAAACGTGCTTCCGTATAACGCATGGCAGCCGCGTTATCACCATCAATATTACCGAAGTTCCCTTGACCATCAACCAGAGGATAGCGCTGCGCAAAGTCCTGCGCCAAGCGTACCATAGCGTCATAAACTGCTGTATCACCATGCGGGTGGAATTTACCGATAACATCACCGACAACACGCGCCGACTTCTTAGGACCTGTATCAGGCCCCAAACGCAGCTGATACATTGCGTACATTAGACGGCGGTGCACAGGCTTCAAACCGTCGCGCACATCAGGTAGCGAACGGCTCATAATAGTCGACAGTGCATACGACAAGTACCTCTCGGAGAGGATCTCTCCCAAAGGCTGGTCTACAATATCCTGATCTTTATTATCTTGTGTATTCTTGGCCATGGCTCAGATTTAAACGCATTCTAAGCGCAAATCAAGGCCTATAGCGGAGTTATGAAGAATTTATACGCAAGTCTTAAGGCACCATACCGTCAAAATTTCTAACAGCATCAGTCACAGCATTGGTAGATCCCGCCGCTCTCACCGCATCGGCACCCTGTGCCTCACTATCTCTCAAGGCCTCAGCAGCGCGTGCAGCAGCTGTAAGACTTGCTTGAGAAGCTGCTTGTATTGCTTGAGGATTAGCGCTGGCATTAAATAAGGCACCAATACCACCCTCTTGCAGCGTCTCCATTATGCGCCCAAAGAAATTCTGTATTGCTTCCATAGGATTACTGAAAAATTCTTGAATATCAAAATCGAAAAGATTGCCATTTTCGCGCAGGTCTTCTGCTTCATAAGCCTTTAATATAGCCATTTCAGCATTATCAATAAACGCCATCAAATCAGGATCATCAGTCCCTGCATCACGCGCTGTATAAGCTGCATTCAGCTGCGCCTCAAGATTAGCGTATTGCGGAGGAAAATCTAGTTCTTCACTCTCGGCAATAAATTCTACAAAGCCTTCCGCTCCATGCTCTTCAAGCAAAGCTGCGTAATCAACTGTCATCTCACACCTTCTTTATAATTATCTTTTTTCTAATGGAAATACTGATGCGCCCATCATTTGACCGTGATGATAAAATCCCATACCGCAAAAGCCGTAATCTCCAATGGCCTCAATAGTTTCAGGGCAAATAGGGCAATCTAGTTCCTGCTCGCTGTCATCGTCCATTCTAATCCAGAATAGGCCCGTTTCCTTTTCCAGAATAACTTTTTGAATTGCACGGACAAACACCCCCTCGCATTGAAAGGCCACATGTCCGTCTTTAACAAAAAGCTTTATTTCCATAACAATATTTTACGTTATAACGTTTATTAAATGCAAATTCATGCACCATTCTACTGCTACGTAATTAAGGTAACGTTAAGGAATAGAGGATTCACCAGCTCTAACTTTATCAAGCAAACGCTCAAAACGCTCCTGAAATTGAATCCGCGCAGGAGGCACCCCACGAGTATGATGATTAAACACCCAATGCTCCATAAAATAACCTGTTAATTGCAGGCCTTCGTACACAGAACCATCATCTACTTCGCCTTTAACAGGCCTTAGAAAACCAGGCAAAGTTAAAAGCTTTTCTTTGTATGGGGCGCCAGCTGCCTTGCTAACCGCATGACCGGACTTCGGGCTAACATAACACAAATCCTGATTATCCCCGCCACCCGCGCAACGCGTAAGATTAAGACCGAAACCAAGCTCTTTTAGGAAGGCTATTTCCCACATCACATAAGCCGCCCCCCAGATTTCAGTGTCCATTGCGTCAAAAAGAGCCTGCAAACCATAAAATAAACCCGGGTGGACTTCGCGCTCAGGCAAAGCTTCATCACATAAAGCACAAGCAGATTGCACCGCGGAAAGCTTAACAGGATCAGCCATCAACCCTGCTGTAATATTTTGCTCCTGCTCTAAAACAAAACTACCAAGACTATCGGCAACACGAGCACTCCACCTGACACCCACAAGATTACCTGGTTCAATTATACCACGCATACGAGAAGATTTAGCGCCGCGAACATACCCTGCATGACGTCCATGATGTTCTGTTAAAACAGACACAACCGCCCCGCCCTCTCCATGAGCACGTGCCGATAATACCAATGCTTGATCCTGCCATTCTTCCATGTATTTTATTATTAAACAGTACACAGGATTTGAATAGGACTATGTCAATGTTACCCGCAAAAGCTTTTTATCTGATTCGTCATGGTGAAACCCACGCCAACATAAATCAAATCAGTGCCGGCGGCGGACTAGAATCGGATCTATCAGAATTCGGGATTAATCAGGCGAAAGCACTAGCGGCCGTTATCACTACATTGGATATTAAACCTTCGCATATCTATCACAGTCCTATGCGCCGCGCGACAGACACTGCCACTTATATAAATGAACATCTCGGCCTGCCAATGACAAAGCTAGATGATTTTGAAGAACACCGATTCGGTGAATGGGAGGGATTGCATTGGGATGAAGTACTGCCAAATGTGCGAGCCAATGTCCGTCCTGCAGGCGGTGAAAACCGTGATGACTTTGCAAAACGCATTAAACGTGTCCTCGGCACAGCACTCGAAAGCCACAAAGATGAGGCGCCGCCGATGTTTGTTGCTCATGGCGGTACGTTTTGGGGAATTATGGACGGCCACAAATGGGCCTACGAAGGCAACATCAAAAACTGCCATTTACATTACTTTGATCCGGAACCCGCCCATGGTCACTTCCCATGGAAAGTGTGTCAGTTCGATGTAAATTCAGACGCATTAGAGCGTCAAAACGCAAGTTTCTGCCCAAGAACATGGCCTCATCAGACACAGCATAAATAAGTCAATACGAACTTACTCTGCTGATTCGATAGCGTGAAAAACACGTAGAGCTTGTACAGTCTCCTGCACATCATGAACACGTATTATATCCGCGCCCTGTATAGCGACAGACAAAGCGCCACCAATAGAACCGCCAAGCCTATGACCCGTATCAGCATTCTGATCAATCGCTGCAATAAAGCGCTTGCGCGACAAACCAATCAAAACAGGAAAACCAAGGCCCTTAAAGTAAGAAATATTATTTAATATCAATAAATTATGATCAAGAGTTTTACCAAACCCAATACCAGGATCAATGATTACATTTTGCTCCTGACCACCAGCAGCCAAGAAACACTCTATCCTGCTGAGAATAAATGATTTTATATCATCAAGTACGTGATTATATCGTGGTTCGTTTTGCATTGATTGCGGGTCACCTTGCATATGCATTAAACAAACAGGAACATTAGCGGAAGCAGCGCATTCTAGTGCCCCCTGATCCTGCAAGGCGGATACATCATTAATAATGCCAGCGCCAGCAGCTAAAGCGACTTCCATAGTTTTGGCATGTCGGGTGTCTACTGATATAGGCTTACCACAATCCCGAAGCCCTTCAATCACAGGCAGAATACGACGGATCTCATCGTCAGCAGAAACAGGAGCAGCATCAGGTCGTGTTGACTCACCCCCAATATCAAGAATATCAGCACCCTGACGGATTAAAGCATAACCATGCTCAATGGCTGCCTTATGATCAAAATAAGCACCGCCGTCGGAAAAACTATCCGGCGTAACATTCACAATACCCATGATTTTTGGCAAAGATCTCATGGCATCTTTATGCCTTTAAATTCAGGCAGATAAAAGCTCTTTTTCTTCCATTGGCGTAGCTTCCTGATCTGCAGGAATACGCATTAACATGTCTTTTAAGCACTGTCCTGTTAAAGGGTGATACCAAGTTTCAGTGATGTCACTAAGTGGGCGCAAAACAAATGCACGCTGCTGCATACGCGGATGCGGTACGATTAATTCGGGCTTATCAAGAATAACGTCGTTATATGCAATCAAATCAAGATCTAGAACACGAGGAGCATTACGAACCGTGCGCACACGGCCAAATTCATTTTCAATCCCCTGCAACGCTTCTAACAAAGCAAAAGGTGATAGCTCTGTCGCCACTGCAATTACTTCATTGTGATACCAAGGCTGGTCTGAAACAGGCACTGGCGCCGTAAGCCAAGTGCGAGACTCATTTAAAATGCTAATATTTTGATTTTCTATGGAACGTTTTGCAGATTGTAACGTTTGGTAAGGTGAACCGAAACGGCTTGGCAAATTCGCCCCTAATGCAATAAGGATCATAGCCGTTTCGTCTTTCGTTAAGGTACCTAGGCTTGGTTCCAACGACGCACTTGACCGGTATCCATATGCACGAAGTTGCTCTTCGCGTAATAACCGACGCCGCCTGAACGCATACCTTGTGCAAAATCCGCAAGCTTTCTGGTACTTACGCCCGGAAGACGCACATCAATCGCCTGCCCTGTCATGTGCAGAGAGTTGCGAGCGACACCTGTCCCATTACGTGCCAAAGTAGAATTTGTCTTCGGTGAACGGTAACCTGAAAGCACTTCATAAGGTGTTTTCACGTTAGCCTTCTCACGAACAGCAAAAAGAATATCAACCACACGCGGATCAATTGGGAATACTTCGCCGGTTCTGAAATCGCGCAGTACCTCGTTGATTTGCTCAAAAGCATCAGGCAAATAACGGCCACCAACTTTAAACGCGCCGCTAAAGCTTTCGCCAGTGTGTTGGTTGCGGAATGAAATTTTCTGGGCACCAGCATCTTTACCAGGGGACAACAAAGACGCAGCATTCGCTACACCTGCACCCATCGCTGCTAAAGCTATACCGCCTAATGCACCTCCGGCGAGTATGCGGCGACGTGCCATAAATAGTCCGGAATCAGTTTCAATAAATTGATCAGGCATAAGACCCTCTCTTTCGTTTCGTACTCTATATTTAGTTGGCTTGGTTTACTACGTGAAACTTAATTTCGTAATTAATGATATATACAAACACGTATACATACAGACTAGAAAAGCCTTAGTAAAGCTTAATCTACTAAAATGAGTTTATGATGAATTCGCAATTGATGCAAGACACTCAATACGTCATCAAATGATGCAGGAACACCAAAGTGACCCTACATCCAATAACTTATAACTTGAAATGCTAATTAATTAGCAGATGCATACGCTTGGTTTGCATCGCCACGCCCTGCCAGCTCCGTATCACGAACCTCAGGGAAGCTATACGCTTCATTAGCTGCCAACACTTCCAGCAATTCCTTATCACGTTTGTATACATCAGGACCAAATACCAGTTTGCCTTTCGTATCCATCCACATGGTGTGGTAAACAATATAAGCTGGAAACGGCTTATCAATTTTTAAATCAGTCATCTTGCCTGTATTCACAATACGATCGAAATCAGAAGATGACCAACCATCAGTACCTTTCATGACGAACTGTGCAATCTTCTCAGGTTCTGAAAGTCTCACACAACCAGAGCTATAAGTACGCTGCGTGCGCTCGAAAAACTCAGGATGGTTCGTATCATGGAAGTAAATATTATACTTATTAGGCATCAAGATGCGCACACGCCCAAGAGCATTGTGATCACCGGATGACTGAACCATACGCAGCTTACCCATTTCAGACCAAGTCATATTCGCCCAGTCTACAGAGTATGGATCAAGCGTTTGTGCTTCGCTACCATAGCCACGGATAACTTCAATACCTTTATTGACTAAGTAGCCAGGATCTTCTTGTGCCTTAGGCAAAAGATCCTTCATCTTGATACTCAAAGGCGCAGTCCATGTTGGGTTCAAACGAACACCAGTAACATCGCTTTTAAAGTCTTTTGTGCGACGCCAAGGCATACCGACTACAACTTTCATTTCATGCTCAACGCGGCCATCTTCAACAGCCCATAGGATCTGCTGCGGTATATTCACCAGTAAGTAACGCTCAGGTAACGTTTGTGTAAGCCAGCGCTGGCGCTCCAAATTAGCAACTACCTGCTCCATACGTGCGCGATTAGTAAGGTTCAAAACTTGTAATGTTTGAGGACCTAAAATACCATCGGGTTCAAGATTATGCTCGCGTTGAAACTTCATGACAGCAGCCGCCGTCTTATCGTCATAATAGTTCGGCTTACCAAGTGTCTCATCATAAGTGACACCTAAACGGATACGCAGATTAGGAACATCACGGCTCACCTCACCTGGTGTGAAATGATGATCTCCGCCAAATGACATAGGCAAAACATGATCATATGCCGCACGTTCTTCGGACAGTTTTACAAGCTCTTCCTGCAGCGCCTTATAAAGCTTATGCTGCGGCGCCATCTTTTCAAGACGCTTGACTGGATTACGAGTGGCTGAAATTTGTTCTAAGACAGACAAGGCTGTGTATGGCTGCTGCCAGTAATCAGAGCTGGAATTAATCGATTTAGGATCAATGCGCATTCCACTGACATCCTGACCATAACGAATTGCCGCATCAGTCAAAAGCAGTTCAAGCTCTCCCTGTGAAGAAGCAAAGCCCCCCTGCATCATTTCACGAATTTCAGAAAAGTGATATTTTTCAGGGTTTAAACCATGTGTCCATGAATTAGCAATGAGCTCAAGCATTTCACGTGCCTCGCTCTGATCCCAGAACGGCTGTTTCTCACGTGCAGCGTAAAAATCGCGCATTGCTTTCTTATCTTTAAAACGAATACCGCCGAGCTTACCGCGCTCAAGAGCATTACTCACAGATACCTTGTAGACCATCTTCTGAAGGCTATTGCTTCCCGCAACGGAAGCATCAGGTGCCATTTGCTGCGCACTCGATACAACAGAAAAACCGAGCACTGCGATTGTAAACAATAGCACTCCGACAAATAACTTTAATTCATTATATTTCTTAATTAGCTGCATAACTTGAAAATCCCCTAAAGAGCCCCCTTGAAAGGCTTTGACCTTCCTATGATGCCGCAAAAGAATTAAAAGAGACTTACTGTTATATGGCAATTGATATTTATTCGACATAGCTGACTGAACCAACAGTCAGAGTCGCATGGAGTTCAATGAGCAATAAAATGAATTTAAAATGATACCTTAAAGATCGACAAAAACGTGCTTTTCGGCTGTAGCACCCGGATGCGTGACAGCACCCTTTTCGGCTGAACCGACAGTCTGTGCATACTTCCACAAAGCACCTGATTGGTAATTATGTTCTCTTGGCGTCCATGATTTTCTACGCTCAGTGAGCTCCTCGTCACTCAATTTCACTTCAAGTGAACCTTCAACCGCATCAATACGAATGATATCACCATCCTTAAGAAGACCGATAGGACCGCCAACAGCAGCTTCAGGTCCGACATGCCCAACACAGAAGCCACGGGTACCTCCGGAAAAACGCCCGTCAGTAATAAGCGCAACCTTACCACCGGCACCCTGCCCGTATAGCGCAGCCGTCGTGGAAAGCATCTCACGCATACCGGGGCCGCCCCTGGGACCTTCATAACGTATAACCAGAACATCGCCATCCTCGTACTCGCGATTCTGTACGGCTTTAAAGCAGTCTTCTTCCGTATCAAAACAGCGCGCAGGTCCCTCAAACACAAGTTCTTCAAGCCCTGCAATTTTCACAATAGCACCCTCAGGTGCCAAATTGCCGCGCAAACCGACAACACCGCCAGTCTGACGGATTGGATTTTTTATAGAATAAACGACATCCTGGTCCTCTGGACGCTTCACGCCTTCAAGATTCTCGGCCAGTGATTTACCTGTCACAGTCAGACAGTTACCATTCAGATAACCACCATCTAATAGTTCCTTAAGAACAACCCCCACACCACCTACATCATAAAGGTCTTTAGCAACATACTTACCGCCCGGCCGTAAATTCGCAATCAATGGAGTCTTTTTAAAGATCTCGGCAACATCATGCAAATCGAACTCAATACCGGCCTCATGCGCGATTGCAGGCAAGTGAAGTCCTGCGTTAGTTGACCCGCCAGTAGCTGCCACGACAGCCGCCGCATTCTGCAGCGATTCAAGTGTCACAATGTCACGCGGTCTAATATTCTTTTTAAGAAGATCCACAACTGCCTTACCTGAGGCTTCTGCATATTCATCACGAGTCTCATAAGGCGCAGGTGCCCCGGCTGAATTAGGCAGCGCAAGCCCCATAGCCTCAGAGACACAAGCCATCGTGTTGGCTGTAAACTGACCACCACAAGCACCTGCAGAAGGACAAGCAACACATTCCAGCTCTTTCAAATCAGCGTCACTAAATTCACCAGCAGCATGCTTACCAACGCCTTCAAACACGTTTACGATATCGACATTCTCACCGCGAAACTTACCGGGCAAGATTGTGCCGCCATACATAAAGACGGATGGGACATTAAGTCGCACCATAACCATCATCATGCCTGGCAAAGATTTGTCACACCCAGCCAAACCAACAAGCGCATCATAACAATGACCGCGCATCGTAAGCTCAACAGAATCAGCGATCACCTCACGGGATACAAGCGAAGAGCGCATGCCTTCATGCCCCATGGCAATACCATCAGTCACAGTAATCGTTGTAAACTCGCGCGGCGTAGCCTCCGAAGTGCTCACACCTCGCTTAACAGCCTGCGCCTGTCGCGATAATGAAATATTACAAGGAGCAGCCTCATTCCAGCATGTTGCCACACCAACCAAAGGCTGATGAATTTCCTCCTCTGTCATCCCCATCGCATAATAATAAGCACGATGCGGCGCACTCTTGGCACCCTCTGTTACATAACGGCTGACAAGTTTTGATTTGTCCCACTTACTCATGACAAGGTCTCTTCTAAGTTTGGGTGATGTTTATGAAATATTAGCTGGTAGCGTGCGTATCTTCATACGTATTCAGGCACTCATCCAGCTCATTACGAAATGCCAAAGCATCGGCAATAAAAGGAATTGCTGTATTGCGGCTACCCGTGCCCATAATGACAACACTGGCATAACCAAGTATCTGTCCCATGATCGTGCGCTCTGTCTCAACAGACTCGATGCGGCTATGACGGATCTGGATCGTATCAACGCGCAATATACCATGGCGCAGGAACACACGACGGTTTGTTAGAACAAGTAGCAGAAAATGCTTATACAGCGTAGCAAGACAAAACATGATAAAGGCTACAAACGCGACAAAAATGCCCAAGTTAAACGTCGGGATATTGATAATCAGAATCAGCGCCAAGATACCAACCGCCACTGTCTTCCAGTAAATGCCCGGGTGGATAGTAGCAACGCGCAGTATCTCCTCACCCTCTTGTAAAAGAGCGTGAATACCTTCAGAACTTTGTCTATTTTGAAATCTCTTGTGAGGTGGCACTGTTTGCTTAGCTTGCTTAGGAGCCTTTACCTGCTTAGTCTGTTTGTTAGGCGTCTGATTATCAGTCATTAGAGTGTCTTCGCCTTCTCGATAGATTTACGGAATTTAATCGGATCAGCCAAAGGCGGCAGAATAACTTCGCCGACACCCATGCCGCGCACCATGATACGACCGTAATTAAAGATACGCCCTAAAATACTCTGCAGAACATTGACACCCTCAATACGGTCAATGCTCATCTCGCCAACCTGACGGGCAACAAGGCCACGTTTGTAAACAAGGCGTGAGTTTGTAATAGCAATCTCAGTAGTGGCTTTGACAATCATCATCTGTGCAAAGCGCAAGAGACCCATTAGGAAAACGAAAAAGGCAAGAATGCGTAAACCGGGATGCAACTCGCGTATTTTCCCCAAAACACCTTCGGCATAAAAACCGTCCATGAACTGGGCCTGTAAATAAATTCCGCCCCAAATGACGGCGATACACCCAATCACACCCCAAACGATGCTCATGACAGCTGTCAGTGTATAAATCCAGTGAAACTGGCCTACATGAACCAGTTCCTCATCGGGACCAAGAGACTGTTGAATATAGAGCACCTTACGACCACTCCCGTATTATGTTGGACAAAAGCTCTGAAAACCTTAGAAACTTATGGGATTAATCACCCAATGAGATACCCAAGGCACGAGCTGTTTGAACGAGTGTACCATTCAAATCGACTTGTTGGTAGGCCGCAATTGCATCTTCTATCGCAACATCTACAACTTGACGGTTCTGCCACGCCACCATACGTCCGAATTTACCTTCTTTAATCAGGTCTACGGCCTTAACACCGAAGGCTGACGCCAAAAGACGATCATTATATGTCGGAGAGCTACCACGCTGCACATGCCCCAGAACAGTTACACGCGTCTCAAAGCCTGTCGCTGAAGCAACTTCACGGCTCAGGTAATCACCAATTCCGCCATAACGCTTCTCGCCGCCATGGTAAGTCACTTGAAACTTCTCGCCATCCGGAGTCTTCACAGCTTCAGACACCACCATCAAGGCAAAGTTACGGCCTGATTTCTTAACATTTTTGATTTTCTCCGCGATTTTTTCGACAGAGTAATTCACCTCAGGAATAAGAATGATATCAGCACCACCGGCAATACCCGCCGCCAGCGCAATGTGACCCGCATCACGACCCATTACTTCCAACACCATAACACGGTCGTGACTTGCAGCTGTTGGCTGCAAACGGTCCAGTGCTTCAGTCGCAACAGTCACCGCTGTATCAAAACCAACAGATGTCTCGGTCATACCAATATCGTTATCAATTGTTTTAGGGATACCGACCATGTTGATCTTGCCCTGCTCCGCCAGCTTCTTCAGAATTGCAAAACTGCCGTCACCACCAATACCGATAACACCATCAAGGTTCAGTGAATGGAACCCTTGGACAATTTCATCAGAGCGGTCTTTGCGTGAACCATCAGGCATCGGAAACGCAAACGGATTGCCTTTATTGGTCGTACCCAGAATTGTACCACCCAAACGCATTATGTTTCCATCGAACTCGTTAGGCGACAGAATACGATATTGCGGAGGGCTCTCCATTAAACCGGCAGTCCCATCCAGAATACCGACTGTTTCCCATCCCAGCAGATCCGCACGGTGGACAACGGCACGAATAGCCGCGTTCAAGCCTGCACAATCACCACCACTGGTAAGAATTCCGATCCGTTTTTTAGCCATACTGACACCCTAATTTTGCTGGTTTGGTTACAAGTAAATAAATTTTCTATATACCTATACAATTCTTTCTTACCAAACAAGGGATTATCTGATACTATTCAAGCTCTTTTGGGGTTGGGATAACAATTTTTTGGATTATTCACGGGTATCTATGGAAGACGAAGAAGAGCTACTTCAGGAAAGACTGATCGAGCTTGAGAGTGAGCATAAAGATCTGGATGATGTGATTGACCGCATTATTCATACACCTCCTGTTGATTTCCTGCAGGTGCAGCGCCTCAAAAAACGCAAGCTACAGCTTAAAGACGAAATTCAGCGCATCCGCAGTATGCTGCTGCCAGATATTATTGCCTAAATCAAAAATCAGAGGATCATATGTCCGATAATACAAACGCACTGGTGGGGATCATTATGGGCTCCCAGTCAGATTGGCCCACTATGAAACTTGCTGCTGATATCCTCGAAGACTTCGGTATTCCATTTGAAAGCAAGATCGTGTCAGCACACCGCACACCGGACAGAATGTTTGAATACGCGAAGTCCGCACGCGATCGCGGTATAAAAGTCATTATCGCAGGCGCAGGTGGCGCAGCACACTTACCAGGCATGGTCGCCGCAATGACAACCCTGCCCGTTCTCGGCGTTCCAGTTCAAAGTAAAGCATTAAGCGGCTGGGATAGCCTGCTATCAATTGCACAGATGCCGGGTGGCGTTCCTGTAGGCACACTGGCCATCGGTGAAGCAGGCGCCAAGAATGCTGGACTATTAGCTGCCTCAATACTGTCTACTAATGATGATGGTATTACAAAGAAACTTGCAGAATATCGCGATAGGCAAACAGCTGCCGTTGCGGACGAACCGTCTTAATCAAACCTGAATTGTCGCGAAGTGCCCGATAGAACCTTACCTTGCCCTAGCTGTGTGACAATCTGCACTGCAAGCCAATCATTTAAAACCGCCTGAACATCTCGCATTTCATCAGAGCTATATTCGCGATGCGTACTAAACGCATCAAAATTATCTGCATGCATTACCCGAATATACTCATAGCTTACGCCATTAGAAATCAAACATATCTGAGGCTCGATTGACACATCCATGTCCTCATCAGCATCGCAGTAACCTAAACGCATATATATACGCTCAGCAGGTCCATCCAAATCGCACTCTAGATTAGCCTTTAAAACTTTACCCTCTAATTTAAATTCGTCCTGCAATGATACCGACTGCAGATAACCCAGTACAGGCATCCAACGCGACAAGAATTCATCGATCGCGGCCTGCGCCGCAACCTCATTCTTGGTCATCGTTAAGCACGCAAATTGACGCACCAATGACACCTTTTTGTTCAAATCTTTAAATGGATCCTCAGCCATGACCGCACCTTACAGGAGCAAACTACATTATGTCAAAAATTTTTAGGGGTTGCCGTTTTCATCTAAAAACATCATAACTACTTCTATGAAACTGGAAACAAAGACTCTTGGTATTTTAGGTGGCGGCCAATTAGGTCGTATGAGCGCACTTGCAGCAGCAAGACTGGGAATAAAAACCCACATATACTGCCCCGAATCAGACAGCCCCGCAAGCCAGGTGGCAGCCCAAACTTTTATTGGAAGTTATACCGATAAAAAGAAATTAAAAGCGTTTTGTGAAACGGTCGATGTCGTTTCCTATGAGTTTGAAAACATACCGCTAGAAACGGTTCAAGAGATTCAAAAATACGTCCCCGTCTATCCAGACGACACATTACTTGAAATGGCGCAAGATCGCGGAAAAGAAAAGAAATTCCTGAATGACATCGGCATCCCTACGGCAGGTTGGCGACTGGCTGACACCCCAGAGGAAGCAGCAAAACACATTTCTGAAATGCCAGGTAGCGATTACATTATCAAAACAACACGTTTCGGTTATGACGGCAAGGGCCAAATTAGCTGTAGTGAGTCTGATGATATAGTGACTAAGTGGAAGTCTCTAAATAGCAAAAACACCATAATCGAGGAAAAGATTGATTTTGCTTGTGAAATCTCGGTTATTGTAGCCAGAGACAAATTAGGGCAAACCGCAACATATGGCCCTGTTTTAAACGAACACCGCAATCATATCCTAGCTAAAAGCACAATTCCCGCAGCCATTCCTGCGGAAACCGCGACAAATGCGATACGTTTAACTTCACATCTGGCTGACGCCGTCAATTTGATCGGCGTGTTAGCACTTGAAATGTTCGTTACAAAAGATGGCGGCATCATCGCTAATGAGATAGCCCCCCGCACCCACAATTCAGGACACTGGACAATAGATGCGTGCAGCGTCTCACAGTTCGAACAGCATGTGCGCACAGTGTGTGATATGCCTGTAGCCCCGCCCGGACGCCACAGTGACGCCGTTATGGCCAACCTGATTGGCAGCGATGTGCGCAATTTAGGGCCGTGGCTTGAACAATCCGGCGCTTGCCTACATCTCTATGGCAAGTATGACATTAAAGAAGGCCGCAAAATGGGCCATGTCACGGTGTTGAAGCCTATGAATGAAGACAGCCTAAAACTTGATGTGCTTCAGGACGTGGCGTAGATGTCCATTATGGGCATTAAGTATATTAGCGCCCTCTTCTGCCGTTAGACCGCCAACGATTAAAACCGCTAATTTAACATTCGCATCACCAACATCTTCGGATTGGCGCAAAGCATCAGCGGCCTCAATCTCATCGCACCCTGTTATACGGCACACCATACGCACTGCACGCTGACGAAGCTTTTCATTGGTTAATTTCATATCAACCATCAAACCGTCAAATACGTGACCAAGGCGAACCATGATACCCGTTGACAGCATATTCAGCGCGATCTTTTGAACCGTGCCTGCATTCATACGTGTAGAACCGCCAACAGGCTCTGCCCCACTATCCAGATAAATAGCTATTTCGGCCGCGGCATTCAGAGAACCATTTTCATTACTACTGATCCCAATGGTAAGCGCGCCCGCCTTACGAGCCTCTTCACATGCGGCTACAGTATAAGGCGTTGTGCCACTTGCAGACACAGCAATACAAACATCATCCTTAGTCAGCTTAAGAGCCTTAATCTCTTCCCGTGCCTTTTGCGCATCATCCTCAGCACCCTCAACAGCTTCAAACAGCGCTTTACGACCGCCGGCAATTACAAATGCCATGCGCAAAGGCGACCAACCATATGTAGGCGTTAATTCTGTGCCATCTTGCACCCCTAGTCGTGCCGGCGTTCCTGCCCCTATATACACTAAACGGCCCTTAGTACCGCTCAAACGCAGAGACGCCTCTATCACAGCACGATCTATAGCAGGCACAGCAGAACGCATAGCCGCTACGGCCTTGATCTGATCTTCTAAAATAGTTGAGAGCAAGCGTTTGGTTGGCCATTCATCAAGCCCTTTGAACCGGTCATCAAACTGTTCGGTCAAACGCTTTTCCCTGTCATCATTCTTCTTATTATTCATGGCGTTAAGGCTATCCCAAAATCTTATGTAGGAAAAGCGAAAAGCCCCTTGCCCTTTGCTTGTTAGTCGTCTTTATTACAAGGGACTAATCTTTATATATAAGGAATAAAACCATGAGTGCTACCACAGCTGTTAAAACAGAAGACACACGCATTGAAACAGACTCAATCGGCGAAATAGCCGTGCCATTTGATCGTTATTGGGGCGCGCAAACACAGCGCAGCCTTCAGAACTTTAAAATTGGCGGCGAAACAATGCCTGCACCAATGGTACGCGCTTTAGGCATTCAAAAGAAAGCTGCCGCCCTGACAAACAAAGAGCAAGGTGATCTGGACGCCAAGCTAGCCGACGCCATTATCAGCGCAGCGGATGAAATTATCAATGGCCCGCTCGCAGGCGAATTTCCGCTAGTAGTTTGGCAAACCGGTTCAGGCACACAGACGAACATGAACGCCAACGAAGTCATCGCCAACCGTGCGATTGAGATGCTCGGCGGCACAATCGGTTCTAAAGATCCGGTTCATCCAAACGACCATGTTAATATGGGGCAGTCATCTAACGACACTTTCCCGACAGCCATGCATATCGCCGCAGCCGAACAAGTTCACAAGGCATTATTACCCGCTCTGGCACAGCTGCAATCTGCACTTGATAATAAAGCGCAGGAATTCGCCCCTATCGTTAAGATCGGTCGCACACACTTACAGGACGCAACCCCTGTGACATTAGGTCAGGAATTCTCCGGCTACGCTCAGCAGATCCAGAATGGCATCGTGCGTATTAAAAACGCCCTGCCACACATCATGGAACTGGCACAAGGTGGCACGGCAGTCGGTAGCGGCATCAACAGCCGCAAAGGTTTCGGCGAACGTTTTGCCAAGCATGTCAGTGAGATAACAGGACTTCCTTTTGTAACAGCTCCAAATAAATTTGAAGCATTGGCGGCGCATGACGCACTCGTTGAACTGTCAGGCACATTGAATGTATTAGCGGTATCATTGATGAAGATCGCCAACGATATTCGTATGCTAGGCTCAGGTCCACGCTGCGGCATTGGCGAATTGAACCTTCCTGCCAACGAACCAGGCTCATCCATCATGCCCGGCAAAGTTAACCCGACACAATGCGAAGCGATGACCATGGTCTGCGCACAAGTCATGGGCAACCACACAGCCGTAACAGTAGCAGGCAGTAACGGACACTTCGAACTGAACGTGTTCAAGCCCGTTATGATTTATAACGTGTTGCAATCTATCCGCCTGATTGCGGATGCTTCCGTCAGCTTCACAGAAAAATGCGTCGACGGTATCGAAGCCAACAAAGAGCGCATCGACAAGCTGCTTCACGAAAGCCTGATGCTAGTCACTGCCCTTAACCCGCACATCGGATATGACAATGCCGCCAAAATCGCCAAAAAGGCTCACGCTGAAGGCACAACATTGAAAGAGGCCGGCAAAGCTCTTGGTCTTTTAAATGACGAGCAGTTCAAAGAATGGATCGATCCGTCAAAAATGACAGGCCCTAGAGACTAAGCGTCCTTTAGCTATGCGCAAACGATCGATTAAAATTGCAGGGCATGCCACCAGCATCAGTTTAGAAGATGAATTCTGGGATGCCCTCAATGACATTGCCGAGAGTAAATCACTCGGGATCACCGCGCTTATCGAACTTATTGACAAACAAAGAAAGACGGACAACCTTTCCAGTGCTATCCGTCTTTACGTTCTTGATTACTTTCGCAAAAAGTGATGCGTTTACGCACCTATCTTTGACCACCCAATAGCCCGTCAATGACGCCAAATATCGCCTCTTCTTTAGTGATAGGGCGTGTTTGCTGTTGAGGTGCAACATTTTGCTCAACTGGCTGTTCGGCGGGAGCTGTTTCTATAGCTGCCCCCTCTTCCGCAGGCGCTGCTGTTTCAGTCGATGGCGTCGTTTCAGATTGTGACGCAGGTGCCTGCGTCTTTGTAGGATTAGAACTGCCAACACCTAGAATTCTCTTAATAGTGTCGCCACCTTCGATCTTATCAAGAACAGGACTAAGAACGACGCCCTCCAATTGTTTCTGGAAATACTGGTTAAGCGCACTCTGGCCAAATGTTTTACCTGGATTATCCAGAGAACCTTTGAACGTTGCCTTCAGCGGCGGAGCATCTTCTGGCTCTTTTAATTGTACAGAGCTCAAAAGATCAACTGTCCATAATGGCAGGTTCACATTACCCGTCGTGTCAACATCCGCATCAACACCACTCAGCAGCATCTTATCAAAATTGATAACACCTTCTTTGATCGTGAACTGACCATCCAGAGTTTCAAAGCGAGTCGTGCCACCTTTCATTGAGGCATCAAGAAGCTGCGTGAAGTTCTCGGTAAAGCTTGTTGACGCTGTACCCAAAGCACGTGACAGCTTGGCAAGATCAAAACCTTCAAAAACCAA
>DUBU01000039.1:377156-406813 GCA_012960155.1 Micavibrio sp.
GCTTTGGCCTTACCGTTCAGATCAAAGACCAGCGCTGCAGGGCTAAGACCTGTTGTCGCGACATCACCAGTAATGGACACATCACCGCTTGCCTTAACTAGTTTATTTGAGCCACTAAAAGCAGCCACAAATTCTTCAATACTGACATTCTGCAGAATGAAGTTGCCCGCCACTGATAAAGGCTGACGTGCTTCGGCAGAAGATTTCATGTTCCCTGTGAACGCCACTTGGCCACCGGCAAAAGCACCATCAAGCTGCTTGAGGTCCATTGTCCCGTCTTTCATCGTGACATTGGCACCCGCATTCAGGAATTTCCAACCTCCATATGAAATAGACTTACCCGTCGCCTTCACATCGAAATTGGCTTTATGCATCCAGCTTGTGTCAATGGCATTACGAGACCAGCGTACATCTTGCGCCGTACCTGTTGTACCTTTACGCATATCAGTTTTCTTTGCACGCGTATCAATACCCAGCAATGAATCTACCGGCATCTCCGTAAAGTCGACAGCTGCTTTAATGTATGGCTTGCCGCCCATAGTTACAGAGACATCACCTGTCAAAGTCGTCGGGCCAAAAGTCGCGCGCAATTCAGAGAAACTATAAACATCACCATCACGTTTCATGCTGGCAAAAACATCCACATCCTTTTTGATAGCCACACCGCTAGTGAAGTCAGGCTTAAACAAGCGCACAAGATCAACATAGCTTGGGTGTTTTAGACGCAATGTCAGGTCACTGACCTTCGGTGCAGTTAGCGTATCAGAGATAACACCGCTTGCCTGTGTTTCAGCACGCAAAGCATTTACATTCGTAGTAAAAGCAAGCTTTTCAGGCGAACCTTTAAATTCGGAAATGATATCTGCTTTACCAACACGTGCAGGCAATGAAATATTCTGCAAGTTAAACGAAGCCAGTGTTTGTTCAAGATCATTAATGTTCGCCTGCAAGGTCACATCAAGACCGCCAAGCTTAGAAAGATCCTTTATATACCCCTTCAAAGCAAAGTTGTCGCTGGAATTACTGGTCAGTGAAGCCGTATCAATACGAAGATCATCCCCTACCAAAGAACCGTTAGCTTTCATTGAGAGATAGTCACGGCCTTTTAGACGCAGCCCTTGAACATCAAGGCTGTAAACAAGGTCAAACGGCACTTTAATACCAGCGGCGATCCCCTTTACATCTGTTGAAGCTGGCGTTGTCGGAATCGCAGCACTCTTCTTCGCCATACGCCCCAGCCACTTATCAGCATCAACGGTCACAGCGCTCGCTGCAATTGTTGCTTTATCACGCTCTGCGCCCTTGGCATAGCTGCCAGAAAAGTTCACGCGTGTGTCATCCAGCTTCACATAGCCAGCCGTTGCATCCAGAAGACGCGGCGTGACTTTCAGCTGCACCTCACTCGCCAAGTTATAGGCAAGTGCACGTTTCATATCGTCGGACAACTTACCGGCCGCCAGAGCTTCAGCAAGCTTATCAGGCTCCTGACTTGTCACCTTCACAGTACCAGCCACACTTGGCTCGGTCATCGTTACCGACTTACCTGATGCAGATTTAGATTTAGCACCAAAAGCCATAGCACCGGTAAAGTTAACTTGCGTGTTACCAGCAGCACCAACGCCCGCCGTAATATCGTATTGCTTGTCTTTAGTTGTCAGAGCCACATCAACATTTTGATATTTCTGACCATTCAAAATAATAGCAGGAGACTTAAAACTAATGTTACCTGTAACATCTTGAGGCAGCGTCAAAGACGCTGGCAAGAAACCGCCAGTTGACTTTGTAGTCTTAGCTTTAGGTGCCATCAACTCATCAAAATTTACAACGCCGTTAGAAGCCAAACTTAACTCAGCGTGCAATGGAGCCGAAGCATCCGGTTTATAATTGCTGATCAGCGCATATCCAGTAACTGTCGTCGCGCCGTAGGAAATAGTCGCTTCGCGCAGATTAAAATCCTTTCCGCCTAGAGTTACAAAGCCAGAAACAGCTGCCTTCTTGTTAAGGTGTTCAGGAATAGAAACTTTATAGGCTTTCGCCAATTTTTGAGGTGCATCCGTTTTGAAATCAAGATTACCCTGCGCTTCAACGCCGCCATCCTTCTGGGCAACTATACCTTTATAAGAAAAGTTCGTGCCAAGATCAGGCAATGATGCTGTCACTTCAACAGGAAGAGCTTCGGAAAGCTTCGTCAGGTCACCGCTTTCGTGTTTGAAGGCGATCTTTTGACCATTATAGACAAGACTGCCTTCTGAGTCGTAAGGGCCCATCAAACCATCACCCGAAACGGACAGGTTCAAGTCACTAACCTCATGTTTTGTTTCACTGCGCAAATCAATATAAGCCAGAGCACCATTTTTAATATTCACGCTATTCAAAGCAACAGAGTCAGACAAATCAGACTTGGTGCCCTCGCCTGCCTGTTTGTTTTTCATTTTAGCTGTTTGCCAGCTCGGCTGGCCGTCCTTATCAACAACGACATAAATATCAGGGGACTGCAAAGACACGTCACTGACTTCAATCGCCCCACTAAACAAAGGTGCTAAGGCCACTTGAACAGAAACACTCTCAGCCTTTGCTAAAGGTTTTTGTTTACGGGCATCCGGGTTATTAACGGTCAGTCCGGCAATGGAAAGATGTGGAAACGGCAAGATTGCCATCGACAAATCACCGGCAATCTCGATTTCATATCCCGTCGCCTTTTGCGCCTGCTCTATAATCTGCGGCTTATACTTGTTCCAATCCACAAAACTGGGGCCGACCAAAGCGGCAACAAGTAGAACAACAATAATAGAAAATAGAACAAACAGGCGTTTCACATCGACCTCTTCTCAATAAGTTTTAAAAGCTGGTTATTGACCTATACATATACAGAGTTATATCCCCGAATGAAGATATCAAGTGAAACTCCGTATAAACTATCCCGATTAAACTTAACAAAAATAAAGCGTTAATCGCTATTCATCTTCTCGAACTCGGTCAAAGCATCGAGGAAGGCTTCTAATTGTGGGCGCACCATATTATCCATGGTCTTCTTTTTCACCGCGGGGTGTTGCCCATGAATATTCTTATATGTTCTGCTTACCATTTCCTTAAAGGTGGCAATATTATCCGCCTTTTTCATACGATCGTCATTAGTCTGAACGATACGCTTAATCAGCATCGGCACAAGCGCACGCACAGTTGGGTCACTCTTGGCTAACTTACCGTTTAAAACATCACGCGTTATAAGGATCAGATTGGTGTCTTCCAGCGCTTCTACTGAGGCCGTGCGTGGCATTTCACTGACAAGCGCCATCTCCCCAAAGATTTCCCCCGCAGAAAGATCTGCAAGATCAGTACGCAGGCCATTATGCTCTGCAAAAATGCGCACCTTGCCTGATTGAATTAAAAAGGCACAAACGCCCTTTTCACCTTGGCGCATAATGACACTGCCCTTAGGGGCAGCGCGCCTTTCATGAATGGTATTATTCCCGCCAGTAGAAGCACTCATATGGTATACAGCCTCTTATGCCATATACTGACCGCCATTGGCGGAAAGCGTTGCACCTGTTATAAAAGCCGCCTTTTCAGAAACCAAGAAGGAAACCACATCCGCAATTTCCTGCGGCTTACCCATACGTCCGACTGGAATCTGCTTCACAATGCTATCCAGAACATCCTGGTTCATATGACCTGTCATTTCTGTCTCGATATAACCAGGGCACACAGTATTCACGGTAATCCCTTTAGCAGCACTTTCCAGCGCCAGTGCCTTTGAAAAACCAATCATACCCGCCTTGGCTGCAGCATAGTTCACCTGACCAAACTGACCCTTTTGACCATTGATTGAGCTGATATTTACAATACGACCGAATTTTTGATCGCGCATACCAGGCACAATGACACGACACATATTGAAACAAGAGTTCAAATTAGTATGTATAACAGAATGCCAGTTTTCTTCAGGCATCTTATGGAACATGCCATCGCGCGTAATTCCTGCATTATTAACAAGAATGCTAACGTCACCCAGACTTTCAACAATCTCGGCATAACCGCGCTCACACGCTGCATAATCCGACACATCAAACTTGAAAGCTTTGCCGTTACCATTAGCCGCACCTTCAAATTTCATGGCAGCTTCGTTGTTACCAAAATATACCGCAGCCACTTTGTGACCTTCAGCAATCAAGGCGTTAGAAATTGATAGACCGATACCACGGGTCCCGCCTGTTACGACTGCTACTTTTTGAGACATCTCTCTCTCTCCTCTAATACTTATCTTAAAACCTAAGCCACACTCTTTAAATTCATAGAGGCATCGCGCTCAAAACACATCGCAATACCCATGCCACCACCAATACATAGCGTAGCAAGACCTTTAGAAACATCACGGCGCGCCATTTCATGCAGCAATGTTACGGCCACACGCGTACCTGATGCACCAATCGGGTGCCCCAATGCAATCGCACCGCCATTCACATTGACCTTCTCTGCATCCAGTGCCAATTCCTTAAGCACACAAAGGGATTGCGCCGCAAATGCCTCGTTAGATTCAACCAGATCAAGATCACTGACAGACCATCCAGCTTTCTCCAACGCTTTACGTGATGCAGGGATTGGACCAGTACCCATGATCGAAGGATCAACACCAGCCGTTGCCCATGATTTGACCACAGCCAGAATAGGCAAACCGCGCTTATCAGCTTCGCTCTTACGCATCAAAATAACTGCAGCCGCACCATCATTAATGCCCGACGCATTTGCAGCTGTCACAGTCCCGTCAGATTTAAAGGCAGGGCGCAGACCTGCCAGACCTTCTGCCGTCACGCCGGAGCGCGGAAACTCATCTGCTTCAATAACAGTATCACCTTTTCGACCCTTAATTGTCACAGGCACGATCTCAGTTTTGAACTTACCCTCGTTAATCGCCTTCTCTGCTTTTTGCTGCGAAGAGGCTGCAAAGTTATCCTGATCGCTACGAGTAATCTGATATTTTTGTGCAATATTTTCTGCCGTAATACCCATGTGGTAATCATTAAACGCATCCCAAAGGCCGTCTTTGATCATTGTGTCTGTCATACTGACATCACCAAATTTAACGCCGTCACGCATATGCATGGCGTGCGGCGCCAGACTCATATTCTCCTGACCACCTGCCACTACGATTGAAGCGTCATCATTAGCAATTGATTGCAATCCCAAAGCCAGAGTACGAAGACCGGACCCACAAACCTGGTTTATTGTATAGGCAGTGCGCTCCTGCGGAATACCCGCAGCAATTGCCGCCTGACGTGCAGGATTCTGGCCGCAACCAGCTGTCAAAACCTGTCCCATAATCAGCTCGTCCACATCCGCGCCAGAAAGACCCGTATCCTCGAAAACAGAACCAATTGCAATTGCTACCAAATCATGCGCCGCTACTGATTTCAAACCACCTGCAAAAGCGCCAATTGGCGTTCTTCTAGCGGCAACGATAACAACAGGATCTTCAGCTAAACTCTTGGACATGGGAACCTCTTCTGTAAAAATTGAAATGCTATTGTAAGTCCATCCATTACGATTGCAACCAGTTTAAAACAGGCTGCCAAACTTCTGATTCGGCCTGTCTGCCCGTGATCATACCAATATGCCCCTTACGGGTTTTTAATACCGCAGCATGATCAATTAATTGTGCTAAAGACAATGAAGATTCAAGCGGCACAATCACATCGTTTTCAGATGCCACGACAAAGCATTCACATTTTAAATTCTGTGGTTGGATAACCTGACCATCGACGCACCATTGTGCTTTACCAGGCTGGTTCTTATCGTACCAATCAATAATACAAGTTCGCGCAAGATCCGCAGGCAAATCCACACCGTCATTCAGCCAGTCCTCAACAGCAACAAACAATGACGCCTCATCGCTATCTTGGTCCATTGCTGCAAAATTACTGAACTTTTTAAGGGCCCTCTGCGCATTAACCGCAGCAAAAACTGACTGTATCCAGTCCTTTGGCAAAGTCTGACCATACATGACCCGCTGAAGCGCCGGTGCCATGCCCGCCCTGACCTCTTTACGAAGCTTCTGGTCACCTGCTTCAAAATCCCAAGGGCTGGCAAGAAATACAGCTTTGCGAATTTTACCTTCTGCAATCTGTGCCGCGGCTGCCAACAATGTACCGCCCATACAATATCCAAGCGCATCAACACGGCCGCCATACTCTCCGACAAGATAATCAATGGCCGGCAATAAACGCTCTGTAATCAAACCATCCATAGTCTGTAGCTTTACGTCATCTACCGTTTCACCCCAATCAAGTAGATAACAATTAACCCCATGACACTGCAGCCAATTCATAAAGGATTTTTCCTCAGTAATATGAAGCACATCTGCCTTATTTATAAGAGATGGAATCAAGATTAATGGCACAGAAGATGCAGCATTTTTGTGACCTGATGCTGCCAGCAGCCGCACACTGCCCTGCTGCCAAACTGTATGTTCTTCCATCTCCCCTCTTTGATAAGGATGCTCTTGATACAACTTGATACCCTGCAACATATTGTGCAGGTCTTTTTCGTCAGCTAAGCCCATTTGCTGCAGACGCATATACTCCGCCTGAATTAAACCCATCTGCAAGGGAAGCGGCGAAAGGCCACGGCGCTGCCAGTTAATCTCTGCTTTGTTTCCGGCATTTTTCACTGCAGCAATTTTCCCTTTCCGCGTTGCAAAATTTGTGCATAATGGGCTATCAAATCCCTAGCATATATAAGGAGATTATCCATGACTAATGCAAAGAAGAAAGAAGATAACCCCACAGTTATCAAGAAATATGCGAACCGCCGTCTGTACGACACAGGTCGCAGCAGCTACGTCACTCTGGATGATCTGTGTGAAATGGTAAAAGAAGGCCACGACTTCGTGGTTTATGATGCGAAATCAGGCGAAGACCTGACACGTCAGGTTCTGACACAGATTATCGTAGATCAGGAAGCTAAAGGTGAAAACCTTCTGCCTATCCCGTTCCTGCGTCAACTCATCGGTTTTTACGGTGACAATCTACAGGCTTTTGTACCGGGTTATCTGGAACAAGCGTTTGATACTTTCACAAAAAACCAAGAAGAAATGCGTGCACAAATCAACAAGTCTTTTGAAGGCATGATGAACCCTGTCACGGCAATGGAAGAGATCAACCGTCAAAACATGGCTATGTTCGAAAAAGCTATGAAGGCGTGGCAGCCATTCTCGACTATGCCGAACTCTAAAAAGAGCGACGACTAATTTAGCTGCACTATTAGAATTCAAAAAGCGCCCCTTAGGGCGCTTTTTTTTCGTATTTGGTTAGGAGATGGAATTTAATTCATTTTAGTGCGAAAGACGTCATGATCACCAAACATATCAGAAGATGTCAGACCGCTATCACGTAAAGTAGATTGTGCTGTCGAGCTCATAATCTTACGGTGCATATGGTTTTCGGGAAGCCATACACGCTCTGTTCTAGGGAAGCCATATACATAGCCCTGAATATAATCAATACCGTCATCAATAAGGATCTGTGCTTCTGCCAAAGTTTCGGCACCCTCACCCACTGTTTTAACATTAACTCCCTCAGCAAGTGTACGAAGTGTTTTTACAAACAAGTGGTTATGATCGTCTGCAATATTGCGAACAAAAGACTTATCAATCTTAACAATATCAATATTCAAATTCTTCAGCTGTGAAAACGCTGTGTAGCCAGCACCAAAATCATCTAGCGCAACCTGACAACCTAGATCCTGCAATGTGCTAATGATGCGCATTGTCTTCTTGATATCATGAACCACAGCAGATTCAGTAATCTCGATAATCAAGCGCTTAGCAACACTCGGACGATCACGCAATGCATAAACAAGACTACGCAACCAATCCTGATTAGCTAGTGTTAAATTAGAGACATTTACAGATAGGCACAGTTCAGGGAACATCATCAATTCTTGAATAGCTTCTTGTAAAGCAAACTGATCCACTAAACGGCTTAACCCCATACGTTCGATTGCCGGAATAAATTCAGCCGCAGGAAGAACACGCCCCTTCTCGTCTTCCAGACGGATAAGAGATTCATGGAAAGATACTTCCTGGTTAATACCGCTCATAATTGGCTGGAAAGCCAGCTTCAAACGGTTATCCTTCATGGCATCCATAAAGGTTTCCGCCGACTTTAACAGCAAGCGGCTCTCACCCATCAAGCTATTGCTCTCATCATAAGACTCAAAACTGTTGCCGCCCTTGTCTTTAGCTAACTGCAGAGCACGCTCAGCCATAGCAAGATAAGACGCGGGATCTTTACTACTTCTCACTGATAAAGCGATACCACCAACAGACACGCTAATCCCTACAGGACCACGCTCGATCATCAGCGGCATATTGCTAAAGTTGTTTAGAATATACTGTCCGACAGCAGCCATTTCGTTATGTGCGCCTTCGGCAAACAAAACGCCAAACACATCGCCATCAACGCGAATTACTTCTGCAGCACGACCAGCAATTTGCTCTAAGCGCTCACCGGTACGTTCAAGAATTTCATCAGCCTTACTGGCACCAACGACTTCATTGAACATAGCCATACGGTCAATACCAACCGTCAGCAGGTAACCTGTTCTATGTGCTGAATCCCGGCGCGCTTGATCCTGCCAATCAGAAAGCTTGGAAAGCATTACACGGCGGCCGCTATGAATATGACCACCACCACCGGCAGCCATACGTGCAATGTTAGCTTCTTCCTTAGGCATCACAACTTCAGGAGCTGCCTGAGACACACTTTTCTCCAAACGTCCGCACAACAAAAGACGCCCAGATGCATCATCATGCTTCAAAGACGCTGTCTCAGTGACATCTATATTAATGCCGCTACCGGAACGTATTTTGAATTTTGAACTAAACTCATCTACAGACTCGCCGGCATCAAGTTTGCCACGCGCTGTATCGATATAATTTTGCACATCAGAAATGCGCTGCGGCGTATCATGAGGGTTTAGTAATAAATTGAATTGATTGCTGTTTTGACGAATTTGCTCTCCGCTATGGCCGGCAAAGCTCTCCATGTCTCCGAGCCAATGCAATTCATCACCGCCAATGTCCCAAACATAGGCGATAACATTACTTTTTGCCAACGCACCCTTCAAGTGCTCTAATAACAAATGATCCATAACAGTACTCTATATATCCCTCGTACACGCTGGCTCTACCCCTTAGAAACACTACCAAAAGCATAGAAACCAAAATATTCCTCCATTTTCAGTGTACTAGCGAAATCCTTACCAAATCCTTACGATTTATATAAAATTTTAGATAAATTTTTTCTTTTATAGAAAAACGCCGCAGCATAGCCACGGCGCTTCAAATTAATCTATAAATATCAGTGCCTTACTTTAAAGCGATATCAGATCCCAACAAAACCTTCATCAGCTTGTCACGTGCATCCATAGCTAGATCCATTGAATCTAGACCTGTCTCATGCGCATAGGCATGGAATATGCCGTCCTTATTATAAAACAGGATAGATGCGGACGCGCCAGCATTCTCACCGATACACGCTATATCATATGCTGACACGCGAATAGAGCCATTTTGATCAGACATCACCGGAACAGCAGCAAACTCACCACCACAACGTCCTTTGGTTTTCACGAGATAGGCTTGCGCCATGTTATCAAACTGGCCGATATCATCCATTGGCTTCTCTTCTGAACTACCGAACAGACTTCCCGTATCCCAGCTAAAGGCTTTACCGCCATCAATAGCCTCATCCTTAACAGCGCCTTGAACAGGAATTTGCGCCTGTCCTAGAATGCGGCCAATATCTTGGACTGTGCCAAAGTTAACATTAGCAGCAGGGCTGCTTGCAGCCTGCATCGCCTGCCCTACTGTACTTGGAACCGACGATGGCGCCTCGTTGCCATAAAGGGCTGTCTTTTCGCCATTCTCGTAATCAACAGCAGACGGTCCTGCAGATGCCATATCAACAGGGGCGCGTGATGGTCTGGATGACGATACTGAAATAGGTTCCGCTTTAACAGGCTCTGGTGCAGACACACGGCTCGTTGCCGCTTGCGGTGCACCCGCAGCTGTAGAGATATTAGACAGCGCAGCTTCCAAACTTGCAACTTGCTCAAGAAGTTCATCACGCTCGGCCGCAATAATTTCGTTCTCACGCTCATATTGTGCTTCAAGCTGTGACATCTTCTGTGACATTTCCTGACGCTGCGCATCAGTAATACTATCCGCCTGTGAAGCCTGTGCTTCGAGAAACTCGACCTGCTCCTGCAATTTGTCACGCTCAGCAGCAATCGTCTCTTTTTCTTGAGAGTATTGAGCTTCGAGCTGTGAAATCTTCTGTGTCAGCTCCTGACGTTCCGCTTCTGAAACACTCTCCCCCTGAGACACCTGAGCTTGCAGCAAACCAATGCGCTGTTTCAATTGATCACGCTCTGCGATCAACTGGGCATTCTCATTCGTATATTTAGCTTCAAGAGTGGTCATTTGCTTCGCAAGATCTTCACGCTCAGCGGCAGTGATATCTTTTAAATGCGTGGATTGAGCTTCGAGTTTAGCAATTTTCTGCAACAGCTCTTCACGCTCAGCATTACCTGACGCCTGAACACGAGAGGTTTCAGCCTCTAACCGCGCTACCTTTTGCAACAAATCATCGCGCTCAGCCACAACAGCAGCCTTTTCAGAACTGTTTTTCGTCTGAAGCGCTGCAATCTTGCCTTCTAAAGATTTGCGCTCCGTCTCGAACTCAGCCTTATCTTTTTGCAATGATGTCAAGCTGGACTGCAACGCCGCCACCTTAGCCTTCAACTCATCACTAGCACTCTTTGTCGCCTTCAAACGATCCAGTTCGATTTCATGACGGCTTTCCTGCTCGGCAAAGCGTGTACTAATGTCATCAAGCTGGTTTTCCAAGTGAATAAGTCTCGAGATTTGCGCTTCCTCGGCCACATCAGGATCAAAGAGCATATATTCAAGCTCTTTCTTCTCGCCTGCACACTGTGTGCGCTGGTCCTGCAATTGACGCGACAAGCGGCGGATTTCTTTTTCCGCCTCATTATAACGCTGCGTTGCTTGCTCCAAGTTCCAGTTAGAGGATGAGATACTCATAAGCTCATCACCTTTGCCATCACGCATAGCAGCGACTTCCTTGGCAAGCTTATCACGATCTTCCTGCGTATAACGCAGCTGCTCTTCCAATGAACGTAACTGAGCAAGAGACACAGATGAACCACCGGCCTCCTGGCGCTGTGCCGTCTTAAGCGCAGAATTCTCTTCTTCCAGAGTTTTAACGCGACCATTCAGACGGTCAATAATAGCTTCTTTCGCAGCTATTTCTTCAGCATCAGCAGTTGGCGCCGCAGCGCTAGCTGTCACAATTTGCTGTTCCAGAAGCGCCATCTCAGCTTGCTGCTCCTGAATTTCACGTTTCAAACGCTCATTATCAAGTTTAAGCGCATCCATCTCGGACGCCATACTTGCCATGGCAGCACTGCTTGCAGCAGCTTCCTCAGCTGCCGCTGTATCAGTTTCACATGACAAAACAGAAGGTGCCTGTGTAGCTTCAGCCATTGGCTTATTGTTTATCTGCTGGCGCAAATCGCTATTCTCGCGCTCTAAAATCTGCAAGCGCTCGCTCAGCTCGGCAACCTGACTGCTGCTCTGGCCTTCCTTCATAAAGCGGTCTTCGTAAACGCGGCGCTCTCTTTCAAGCGCATTACGCAAACGGGTATTCTCTTCACGCAAATTTTGCAAATCAACAGCACTACCGCTGCTCGCTGTTACAGGCTCGCTCACCTTGGTTACGGGCACTGCCCTGACAGGCGCAGGAACTGGTGCAATATTCGTTGCTTGAGCATATTGTTGTGCTACAGGAGCCTTCAATGACACAGGCTCAGAACTTACAGGTGCTGGGACCGGCTGCTGCTGAACTGGTTGTGGTGCAAGCGCTTGCTGTTGAACAGGCTGCTGTGGCACTGCAGGCATTGGTGTTGGCACCGCCGCTGTTCTTGCAGAGTTGCCGGCAGCAGGTTCTACTAGGCCTGCCAAACAACCCGCCATTTCACTTTGGCCTTCGGCAAAATCAGGAAGGTGAAAACTATACTCCTCACCACTGATATCAACTGTCAACTTACCTGAACGATTAAGGGCGTCTAGAAAAGCATAATCCTGACCAAGGCGAACAACCATGGCTTTACCTGAAACAGGACGGACCGAGTAAGAACGGAACTGTTGGAAACCCGGATCGAGCGTCACAGCATAAGATTGTTTGTTATCCAGAGCCTGCTTTTGAAAATCAATAGCTACCGAACTTTCATCGGAACCATTGCGTGCCATCGTGAGTATGATGTTTCCGTTAAAGCGACGGGCGAGCGCACAATACGGCTCAGCACCTGAAGCTGCGAGCTTGGACACCGCCCAGCCACTGTTAGGATGCAGCAGCTTTCCTGACTGCGCCAATGCGCCGCCGCATGATGCAGCAACCAAGCCGCCTGTTATAACTGTAGTTAACAGCCACTTCTTAAAAGACATATATCGGACTCCGACAGATAGTGATTCTTATATTTTTCCGTTTAAACCTTAGTCATTACCCTGTTTCAACGCAAAGTCCATTTTATATAAAGCCGGAATTCTCCCCTGCTTTTTTAAGACTTTTGCGATATCGGCCCACGATCAAAAGTGATTAATAGTCACGTTTGGATTCAACGAGCAAAACCTTCTGGTTAAATTGCGGATCAATATAAATTTTTCCGACGGGGCGAGTTTTCTCCTCACCAAATTGATTAAGTAGAGACGAAATCGCCTCCTCAAATTTTCCCTGTACGCTCATAGATTTACGGATTGTGAACTCGTCACCCGCCATCCAGATCACACGAACATTTTCTTTTAACGCCCAAACATCAACAATCTCACGCAGGCTCGTCCCGCGAATAGCGCGCCACGTGCGCGACTGATTAGCGGCGACAGGCGGCTTCAATGGCGCGGGCACAGTTTGCGGCATATCAGGGGCTGCCCAGGTATTTGCAAGACGTCCGCCCGTAACAGCCACCGGACCTGACTTAGCAACACGCGCCCCTTCAGGCACTTGCACCACAGGCTTATCTTCGGACACTTGCAGCAAATCATCAATTAGAGCCTCAACCTCTTTTTGATGTTCTGCCACCTGCTGCTCTACATGCGGGTTCTCAGGTGCAACCTGCGGCAAATCAGTCGGCAATTCCACTTTAGGCTTTTCAGTACTTGGTAAAGCTGTATCAGGAATTAAATCAGGCATAGGCGTTATATCACCTAGCTCATCTTCTGTCAGCGGAGCCGCAACGGCTTGTGTCTGCCCCCTCTGTGCTGTCTCGCTATAACAGGCTTCCACACGGTCAAGACCCTGTGACACACCTACCAAAGCAAGATCGACAACATTATCGCCCTGTTTGATAAACATCATTTTATTGACTTTAAGTGCTTCGTAGAAATCAGGAAAATCCTGCATCCCAATCAGCAAAGTATCGGTGTTATAGGCCATAGCAGACACGGACGCGTCAAAATTACTACCAACACCGATTTCAACATCATACATTTCTGCTTTGTTGAATAGACGTTGTCTGTAATCAATCGCAATAGCATAAACCTTTTCACCGCCTGCCGAGATACGAATTGTATGACCGCTGTTAAACTGGTTCACCATGATACAGGGTATATGCAGCCCTCTGGTCGCTTCACTGTCATTCACAAGTGATGGCCCCACCAGCCACGCACTTGTTGGCGTGCTTATCTCGACATGATTTGTCTCAAAACCTGCATGAGCAATAGATACAGGTGCTATAGCCGCAGCTACTAACAAAGTAAGAACCTTTAAACGCATACCGTAACCCCAAGGGCGCAAATGCGCCGAGCGTTAAATCTGATTGAATGGCTACAGATAAGCACACAACATAACAGCCCGCAACCTCATAAGGTCACTAGCAATAATTAGTCCTCAATTAGGGATTGTATAATCAGGCCGCGTCTTCGTCTTTTTCAAGACCATGAGCCAAAGAAGCCTCCAGAAAACCATCCAGATCACCATCCAGAACATTGGCTGACTGTGTATCTTCGTAACCCGTGCGCAAATCCTTGACCATTTGATAAGGGTGCAAAACGTAAGAACGGATCTGGTGTCCCCAACCAATGTCTGTTTTGGCACCGTGAGCGGCTGCTTTATCAGCTTCACGTTGCTGTAACTCTCGTTCATACAACTTGGCACGCAACATATCCATGGCATGTGCCTTGTTTTGGTGCTGGGAGCGTTCACTTTGACAAGCGACTACCACACCTGTTGGTTGGTGGGTAATGCGAACCGCACTATCTGTCGTGTTCACGTGCTGACCACCTGAACCACTTGAGCGGTAGGTATCAATACGCAAATCTTTTTCTTCAATCTCGATGTTGATGTCGTCACTGATAACAGGAGAAACAGACACAGACGCAAAACTCGTGTGGCGGCGCGCGTTTGAATCAAATGGAGAAATACGTACAAGACGATGAACGCCATTCTCTGTTTTCAGCCACCCATAAGCATTTTCGCCTTCAATCTGGATTGTCGCAGATTTAATACCCGCTTCTTCACCATCGCTACGTTCCATCAACGTCACTTTATGACCATGCTGCTCTGCCCAACGTGAATACATACGGAACAGCATTGATGCCCAATCCTGCGCTTCAGTACCACCTGAACCGGCATGAACTTCGAGATATGCATCATTGCCATCAACTTCACCGGACAGCAGACTCTGTAATTGCATCTTGGCGGCCTGCGCTTGAATTTTAGAAAGCTGTTCTTCGGCTTCGGCAACCATGGCATCATCGCCCTCTTCCTCCGCCATAGCAATCAGCTCGGCGTTTTCAGAAGTTGCGTCTTGTATGGATTTCACCAAATCAATCTTATCAGCAAGACGCGTGCGTTCTTGCATAATAGATTGTGCTTTTTCTTGATCATTCCAGAGATCAGGGTCTTCACAGAGTGAATTAAGTTCGTCCAGACGTGCTAAAGCCACATCCCAGTCAAAGATGCCTCCTCAGCAGATGCAGAGACTCTTCAATCTCTCTAATAACTGCTTCGGTTTCGGCTTTCATATTCTTACCCCAGAATTCTTGAGCTTAGGCTGCTTTAGACGTTACCAAATCCGCTTCAGCAGCGCCACCCATAAAGTGAGACAGCATAGCCTCAACAAATACGCTACGTGTTGCATCTGTGACAGGGCCTGTCATGAGGTTGTCGTCAAAACAAATCTCACCTTTGCCTTCCCACACAGCATTAACTTGCGTAGCGGCAGGTGCCAAAGCGTCAGGGCCATCAACTGTGCGACCTGTAAGAAGGTCAGTGAATACCATCAGAGCCAGCGCATCATCCATAATACAAACGGGCTTACCAGCATTCATGAAGCTACCAAGGAAACGTTTGCTATGTGCTGTCAGCTTCAGCTTGTTGGCACTACGCTCGCCACCAGGAACAACAACCATATCAAAATCTGCACCAAGAGCTGTGTTCAGCGCCTGATCTACAGCGAAGTTGTGCCCCCAGCTTGTGTTGTCCCAACCATTTACCAAACCAGTCTCCGGGCTAACGATTCTTACGTTGGCACCCTTTTCAATCAGGGCACGTTGGGCAGCTGTCATGTCTGCTTGGTCAAAACCGTTTGCAATTAAAAGTGCAATTTTTTTTCCGGAAAGGCTGTGGCTCATATGTAACTCCTTATACGCAGTATAATTTCATATTGTGGTCAGGACGCATCGCGGCACGCGTTGATAACACGTTAAACTTTCAGCGATGTGGAAAGTCGCGGGATGCGTTAAAATCGGGCCGACCTTCCCCGATTCAACCCTGTTCTGTCAAGAAAAATATTGCAGAGCAGCTAAAACCGTACACTTATAATACTTATTGCCCATAGAATGGATATTACGAAAAACCGCAGTGCAAAACCTTCACAGCTAATAAGGGATAATTTTGTGATCACCCTTTACATTATTTTTGTAATGTTTATAAAAATAAAAGCTTTGATAATGAGTAGTTATCATATATATCAGGCGCATAAGAATTATATTTAAGGAGCAAACTATGACTAAATTGCGCAGTCTTGTAATGGCTGGTTTGGTAGTGACACTGGGTGCGTGTACGAACTTTGACCAACACAGTGAAATCGATGCACTGAACGAAGTTCAGCCTGTTGGCAGCCCATTTACACAGCATCTGGCTGAAGAATACCGTGTATTCGCAAACTCAGAAATGCACGACATGATGGATTATCCTGATGCTCTGCACTTCGCACGTAAAGGTCTTGCTACAGCAAGCGGCGAAGTTGTTATGCCTGAGCCAATCAGCGACTGGAACTTGCTCCCACATCACATGGAAGAACTTAGCACAGCACGCGGTCGTTTGATCGTAGCGTTCGATCTAGGCGCACGTGAAGTTGCTCCTCAGCAAGCGGCTATTGCGCAAGCACGCTTTGACTGCTGGATCGAACAGCAAGAAGAAAACTGGCAAGCAGATGACATCGCTGGTTGTAAGAGCCAGTACCTGCAAGCTATCTCAGCTCTGGAAGGTATGATCGAGCCAATGGCTCCTGTTGTTGAAGCAGCTCCTGCTCCAGCACCTCTGCCGGTTCCTGCTGAACCAATGACACCAGATGATGCGATGTACCTCGTATTCTTCGACTTCGACAAATCAGTTGTTGAAGCCGGTGGTCAGAACGTTCTGGACGCAGTTGCTGACGAAGCTATGAAGCAAAACATTGCACGCATCAACGTTGTTGGTCACACAGACAGCTCAGGCTCACAGGCCTACAACGAGAAGCTGGCTATGAAACGTGCTAACGCAGTCCGTGAAGGTCTGGTTGCTCGTGGTGTAGACGCAGCGATGATCAGTGTTACAGGTCGCGGTGAAACAGAACTGCTGGTTGATACAGCTGACGATGTCCGTGAACCAGCTAACCGTCGCGTTCAAATCACATTTGAATAAGCACACACAATAAGCTTTTAAGAGCCGGAGCCGTGAATAACTGCTTCGGCTTTTTTTATGGAGTATGGCAGCCCCGCAAATACAGTGTTAGACTGCCCGGTAGATGCAAAAGAATAAAAGCGCGTTATGGATCTAAGACCCATCCTATATGTTATCGGTATCCTGCTATCGACACTGGCACTCAGTATGTCATTACCAATGCTGGTCGATATTTATTACGGCAGTAACGATTGGAAGGTATTCTTCCTGTGCATCATGACAACCGCGTTCTTTGGTGGCGCTCTGGTTCTAAGCAACTCGGGCGGCGAGATGTTCTCGATATCAATCAAACAAGCCTTTGTGTTAACCACGGTCAGCTGGCTAGTACTTGCAACCTTTGCTGCCCTGCCCTTATGGTTTTCTGAACTTGGTTTAAGCTTCACAGACGCATTCTTTGAAGCCATGTCAGGTATCACAACAACAGGATCAACCATCCTGACCCACATTGAAGGCGCACCACGCGGGATACTAATTTGGCGTGCTATTCTCCAATGGCTGGGTGGCATTGGTATCATCGTAATGGCCTTGTCAGTTCTACCGTTCCTAAAGGTCGGTGGTATGCAGCTATTCCGTACGGAGTCCTCAGAAAATGAAAAAGTTTTGCCGCGCGCAGCTAAACTCGCCAGTTCAATCGGCTATATATATTTGCTGCTGACAGTCATCTGCGCTGCTTGTTACCACATGACGGGCCTCCCCCTCTTTGACGCAGTAGCACACGCCATGACAACAATTGCCACAGGCGGCTTCTCTACCTTTGATACGTCATTCGGTAATTTTGA
Organism: Micavibrio sp.; assembly: GCA_012960155.1. Taxonomy (GTDB): domain Bacteria; phylum Pseudomonadota; class Alphaproteobacteria; order Micavibrionales; family Micavibrionaceae; genus UM-FILTER-47-13. Next base: position 394,954 of record DUBU01000039.1, read on the forward strand.
CACACCACATACCGAGATGGTGGCTATTGTCTTCATGCTCATGGGCGGCCTGCCATTCGTACTCTACCTAAAAGCTTTGCGCGGTGACTGGCGCGCATTATTCAAGGACTCACAAGTGCGCTGGTTCTTGGGCATCATCAGCGCCGCAACCTTTGTACTTGTGTCATACCTAGTCTTTGAAAATAACCTCCATATAGGCGAAGCATTAAGACGTGCCTCATTCAACGTGATCTCTGTTATCACGGGCACAGGTTACGCGAGCTCTGATTACGGCGCATGGGGTGGCTTTGCCGTAGGCTTGCTATTCTTTGTGATGGTGATCGGCGGCTGTGCCGGTTCAACAAGCTGTGGCATAAAGGTATTTCGCTTTCAGGTTCTATATGCCGTTACAAATGTTCAGATGAAAAAGCTGCTTCATCCTAACGGCGTATTTATCCCCTATTACGGCGGAAAACCGTTACCTGAAGGTGTCCCTTCATCAGTAATGAGTTTCTTTTTCCTGTTCGCTCTCTGCTTCTCATTTTTGGCGATCGCTCTATCCTATATTGGCCTGGACTTTCTGACAGCCATGTCAGGGGCTGCTACATCCATTGCCAATGTAGGCCCAGGCCTAGGCAGTATCATCGGCCCGACAGGTACATTCGCACCTCTGCCAGACAGCGCCAAATGGCTTCTATGTTTTGGTATGCTTCTAGGCAGGCTAGAGCTATTTACAGTGCTCGTCCTGCTCGCACCGCAATTCTGGCGCAGATAAATAATTTAGAAAACGATTAGAGCTGAACTGGCGCAGCACCATAGGCCCCACTAGCTAGCCATCCGCGTGTACGAACGGTATTCTCGACCGCACCGTCCACATCCTTCATGAAGTTCTCCATGAATTTAAGCTTCTCCAGCTCTTTCTCTGCCAGAGTATAGTGATGAGGAATTGTGACGGAGCGATTAAAGTTCAACAAAGAATGATTGCTCTGGCTGCCGTTGGCATCCTGCATATACAAACGCACAACAACACTCATGCTGTATTTATCACTATTATTAACGCCCACCCATTTCATAACCTTACCTTCAGGCTGCTCGGTCACCTTAGTCACATTCGCTTCTTCGATGACGAAATATAGGGTATCGCTCCCGCCTGCACTCTTGAGACGGTTTTCTGCATAACGGCGTAGCGCTAGACTTGGAGGTGTTGGTAAATCATCAGAAGCGTCGTCAGCAGCAGGCATATGGCGATCATCAATGACCTTGCTACCGACACTCAATGTCAACGGCTCGACATAATTAAAAGTCATCTTTGGAGCTGCTTCGCCACCACTAACATTAGTCGTGCAGCCTGCCGCAGCAGACAGCGCCAAAATCGAACACACACACAGAAAAGATTGTCTCATGACATCACCTACAAAATTAAATCCGTAAAGCCATAACTGCCATACAGAAACCTTTGTGGCAATCAGCTTTTAATTTTGTAACCTGTTTTTAGCATACGAAGACACACAACCATCAAAAGTACATTGATTGCAGCCAAGAACATTAGCCCCACTAACGGAGAACCATCTGCCTGCCCGATAAACCCGTAACGGAAACCATCGATCATATGAAAAAACGGATTGTAATGCGCTACAGTTTGCCACACCTCCGGCAAACGCTCGATCGAATAAAACGTACCTGACAGGAAGGTTAAAGGGGTCACAAGGAAGTTAGTGACCGCTGCAATATGATCAAACTTTTCGGACCAGATACCCCCCGCAAGGCCCAAGCTCGCCAGCATCATTGTACCCATAAAAGCAAATCCAATGATGTAAGGGATAGAGTGAATATGGATCGGCACAAACAGCGCCATAACAATACCGGCACATAGACCAACACAAAGGCCGCGCAAAAGACCACCGAGTATAAAACCGATATAAATCTCAGTCGCACTTAATGGGGGCATTAACACATCAACAATATTACCCTGCACCTTTGAAATCACAATTGAGGACGACGTATTAGAAAACGCGTTCTGCACCATCGTCATCATAATCAATCCAGGCGCGAGAAATACCAGATACGGAATTTCGCCGATCATCTGCGTAATACCACCAAAGGCCAGCGCAAACACCGTATAAAAGAGCAGTGTCGTGACAACAGGTGCTATAATTGTCTGCATATACACATTCAGAAAACGCCCTACTTCCTTTTTTACAAGGGTCATAAGGCCAATGCGGTTGAATTGTCCGATAAAACGCGGTTCAATAGATGAGTTAGCTGCAGTATTCTGTTGTGTGGTCTGTGTCATAAATTAGGTTCCAAAGTAAGGTAATACGCTTGAGCGAGTTTAAAACTAATACGCCGCGAGAAAATAGCAAGGCCGAAGGTGCACGTAAAGTAAAGCGCCCTCGCAAAATATCCGAGCGCTACCTTCGTAACTCGGGCCTATACTACCTGCAGCGCTATACAGCCAGCACTGCTCATTTCCGCAAGGTTATGACCCAGAAGATCACCAAGTCCTGTGATTTTCACAAAGATCAAGACAAGGAAGAATGCTTAAAGCATCTGGAAACCGTAATCGCAGAATTCTTAGAAATGGGCTATCTGGATGATAGCGCCTATGCCCGTGGCACAGTCTTCTCTCTACGCCGCAAAGGCTTATCGGCACGCATGATCCAAATGCGTATGAAACAAAAAGGTATTGATGAAGAAATCACCACAAAGATGCTTGATCAATACGCCTATGAAAACCCTCCTTACGAAGATGAAGCAGACATATCAGAAGACTTCAGAGCCGCCATTACACTCGCAAAACGTAAAAAAATAGGCCCCTATTACCTAAAACCTATAAAAGATGAAGAAGAAAAACAGAAGCTCTACGCTCGCTGGTTGGGCGCATTTGGCCGCGCTGGCTTTGATTACCAGACCTGCCGTAAAGTGCTGGAATTAGACCTTAATGAATTTGAGGATTGCTAGATTCATCGCCATCATCACTCTCTGTGACAACCTGATCTATTGTATCGTCTTCGCCGCGTTCTTTCGCGCTACCACGTACTTCCCCGATATAGCGCTTAGCTGGTAGCTGAATAGTCACAGTGGTACCAATACCTTTTTGCGAAAAGATCTCCATAGAACCACCATGTAGCTTAACGAGCGCATTTACCAGGGTCAAACCGAGGCCGGCACCTGAACCACTGCGGCTATGAGCTGTTTCAATCTGACCGAATGGTGACAGAGCTTTTTCAATGTCAGAGCTTTCCATACCCGCACCTGTATCCGTAATTGAAATACGAACAGGCTTATTGACCTCCGCCTCACACTCCATAGTGATACGGCCGCCCTCAGGAGTAAACTTGACCGCGTTAGACAGCAAATTTATAAGGATCTGCTTCATAGCACGCTCTTCGGCCATAATTTCGATATGGCAGCTATCCATCTGGTTCTTAAAACTAAGTTTTTTCTCTTCAACCTTTGGTGCTACAAATTCAACACAGGAATTTGCCAAACGCGATAGAACTACGACATTTTCGTTCAAGTGGCGCTCACCGGCCTCGATACGAGCGACATCCAGAATTTCATTAATAATGCTCAACAAACCGCGACCACTCTCGTGAATATCCTTGGCGTATTCCCAATACTGCTTATTCTCTAGCGGCCCGAACACCTCGTCTTTGATAATCTCTGCAAAACCAATAATGGCATTCAGCGGCGTACGTAATTCATGGCTCATATTAGCCAGAAATTCTGTCTTGGCGCGGTTAGCCATCTCGGAATTGGCCATCGCAATACGGATGTCCTCTTCAGCCTTACGGCGAGAGGTCACATCTTCCAAACTGCCTTCCACATAAAGCATATTACCTTCATCGTCTTTAACAGCACGAGCATTTTCATTCACCCAGATTCTTTTGCCATCCTTACAGACAATCTCGAACTCTTTGCTGTCTAAACGTTCGGCGCTTTCAATATCAGAGATAAAAGCCAAGCGCTTATCAGGGGCCGCATAGATCTGCTGATGTGCATTGCTAATTTCACGTAATAATTCTCCTGGATTATCATATCCCAAAATACGCGCCATCGCCGGGTTAGCGGAAATATAACGCCCCTCAGGCGTCATCTGGTAGATACCGCCAGCCGCGTTCTCCACGATTGTACGATATTTCTTTTCTGCCTCTCGCAGTGCTTTCTCGGCACGGCGACGTTCTTCAACATCGGTGATGGTGCCCACAACGCGCATATTGCGGTTTTCATCCTGGCGGATCATTGAAATGGCCAGCTCAACAGAGCGATACGTGCTGCCTTTAGTCAGCAAGCGTGTCATGCTTCTATATGCACTCTTCTTACCTTGCACAAGCATATCGAATTTCTCGCGCTCTGCCTGACGATCCTCCGGATGGATCATATCGAACAAATCTTTGCCGATAACTTCCGAACTACTGCTACCAACAACGCGCTCCCATGTGCCATTCAGGAAGATCACATTACCGTCTACCGATGTCTCAAAGATAATATCACTAACCGCATCGACAATAGCCTTATATTCCCGCTCTGCCTTACGCAAAGTCTGGTTCAGACGCTCACGCTCTGCCACTTCGCTATTAAGCTCATAGTTCTTCTGGGCCAAAGCTTTGTTCATACTCGCTAATTGATAGGCCTTCTTCTGGTTATTACGCACATATAGCGTCCCCACAGAGGTCAACAACAAGCCGAAGAAAAGCATCAAATTAGGCATACTATCCAGAAAAACCATACGCGGGTCTTTACCAGGAAGGATGTTTACATACCAAACAGCACCCTGAACCGTTAGCCCGAAATTAAAGCCACTAGCTTTCAAATTCACGTCTTCATTACCGTCATATTGGCGGTTCATATAATAAAGGCGCTGTTTTGTATTTGCGTCTTGAACAACTATACGCTCGATATTCGGATTATTACGAAGCCACTCCGCATCAAAAATTTTACCGATATTCAGGTTAGCAATCAGTATCACTTCCAGACCGTCACGGCGGTCACTTTCGTGCATAAATAAAAAGTTTCGTCCCTTGGAAACAGGGTCCACAAATTCCTGCCACTCACGATTTCCGGGATGATCACTCATCACAAGCATATTCTTTTTAAGGCTCCCTTTATGGGCTTGAATGGCTTTCAAAAAGTAGCTCTTAAGGCCCTCTAGCGACCCCGGCGTATCTGACAATCTCTGCTCCGCATCGTCATTTTGATACACCGTATCAATGCTGTAATCCTCACCATCCTTAACTAGCAGATAGAGCGCATCAAAGTTTTCAAGATTTGGGACATTAGCGCGGACATATTCTTGTACATTATTTAGCGATAAATCATCTGCACGCTCGAGCAAGGAAGATGCGATATATACATCATTATGCAGAGCATCGACAGAACGCTCGATTTCAAGCTTCTTACGCTTTACCCGCGCCTCGTTATCTTCTTGAACAACATCGCCAATAACTAAATTCAAAAGTAGATATGACAGAACTGTCAGCACAAGACCCGAACAAAATACGGTCAACTGTGCTGCACCACCGGATAAGAAACCGCGGCTTCTGTAATCGTAATCTATACCTTCGTGTTGCGGCAAAGAACAAATCCTTTTAAAACAAACAAGTAGCCTAAACTAGACTCACCTAATATGAATGTGAGGGTTTTGGGTTAAAGTTTCACTAACGTGTAGAAATAAAAGGCTTTTTTATGACTATAGATTTTGAAGACTTCCACAAAGTGGATATCCGTGTAGGTACAATCATTGACGCACAAGAATTCCCCGAAGCCCGCCGCCCTGCCATTAAGCTATGGGTGGATCTTGGCGAGGAAATCGGCGTTAAGAAAACATCTGCCCAAATAACACAAAACTATAAAATTGAAGAGCTAGCAGGCCGGCAAGTCGCTGCTGTCGTAAATTTCCCGCCAAAACAAATCGGCAAGTTCATGTCAGAAATTCTTGTGCTCGGATTTCCGGATGAGGACGATAACGTCACCCTAATCGCTATCGACAAAAAAATTCCTAACGGCGGCAGAATGTACTAAGCCGGCATGGTAATCATTGCCCGCAGACCGCCATAAGGGCTTTTCCCAAGAGTAATCTCACCGCCATGGCGATGAATAATATCCTGCACAATCGGCAAACCTAAACCAACGCCACCAGTATCCTGATTGCGAGACGGATCAATACGGTAAAACGGCTTGAAGACTTCTTCTAATTGGTCTTCAGGAATACCGGGGCCATTATCATCAATAAAGATGGTCATAAGCTTCTCGTCTTTAGAAGCGCTAATCCAGATCGTTTTAGCACCGTACTTACGGGCATTACTGACCAAATTATTTAAACAACGCTGAAACGCAAGCGGACGAACCCGCAACATTAGATCCTGCGGCACATCTAGCTCCGCATCAATGCCTTCACGGCGCACATTGGATGCCAGATCTTCCAGCACATGCGTTAAATCCGTGTGCTCTGTCTCCTCACCCGTTTCATCACGTGTAAAATCAAGGTAGGCATTAATCATACGCTCCATATCGTGGATATCTTTTTTCAGCGCTTCCGTATCAGGCGTGTCCCCCATCATGGATGCTTGTAATTTCATGCGCGTTAAAGGGGTGCGCAAATCGTGTGATATACCCGCCAGCATCGCAGAACGCTGCTCGATTTGACGCTTAATACGGTCACTCATCTCCATAAAAGCATGGCCGGCCTGACGTATTTCGCGCGCCCCCTCGGGCTTGAAACGTGCTGCCATCTCTTCGCCACGCCCCAAACGCTCGGCGGCGATAGCAAGGCGTCTAATCGGCCTGATCTGATTGCGCATAAACAGGATAGCAATGGCCAGAAGCACAACAGAGCTGCCAATCATCCACATCACGAAAATATAAGAAGATGAGGAAAACAAACGCCGCTCAGGCATAGAGATATAAAGGACGCCCTCAGGGAACTGAAGACCAACCTCAACCCATTTTTCACGCCCATCGACATTCACAACATAATCCTGATCAAGCTGTGACCTCAGTTCATCTGTCAACGTCTTGTATATAAACGAGCGTCTATCAAAACCGGGAGCATCAAAATCTATATGCTCAAGCTTTGCCCCTTCCTCAAAACTTAACAGCAGTTGCAAGTGAACCTGCGCCAACTTCGCAAAAGGTTCCAAAGATTGCGGCGTCAAAGGCTCAATCTTGGACACGCGATCTTCAATAACACCGATCTCACCCGCAACAGCGTAAGCAAGTCTATCAGCCATGCGATTCCAGTGGCGGTCAAAAAACATAAATGTTGAAAACAGCTGAATAAGCAGAACAGGCAAGATCAAAATCAGCAGAGATCGCCCCATAAGGGAGCGCGGCAGATATGGTTTCAGGGACAGTTTCATAAAATCTCCCCTCTAAGTAAATACCCCTTGCCACGGATAGTCTGCAGCACACGGGGCTGCTTAGGGTCATCCTCCAGCTTGCGGCGCAATCTGGTTACCTGCACATCAATCGTACGTTCACCACCATCAAGCTCACAAATCTCGGCAAGTTCCTCACGAGAAACAGCCTCACCAGCCCTACTCGTTAGTGCTTGAAGCAGCGTATTCTCAACCGTAGTCAATTTAACTAGTTCATCACCGCACTTGAGTTCGCTATGCAAGACGTCATATTCCCAACGGCCGAGCTTGAATGCACTAGCAGACGCTTCAGGTAATTTGCGACGCCGCAGTAACGCCTGTAAACGAAGTACTAGCTCCTGTGGCTCAAATGGCTTGGGAAGATAATCATCCGCGCCAGTTTGCAACCCCGTAATGCGATCATCAACTTCACCCAGTGCTGTAAGCAGCAAAATCGGAATATCCTTTGTTTTGCGAAGATCAAGCGTTAAATCAAGACCCGTCTCGCCCGGCATCATTATATCAAGCACCATGGCATCAAACTGGAAACGAGATAACATCTCGCGCGCAGCCTTAGCATCAGACGCCACGCACACCAGAAAACCGTTCTGCTCCAGATAACGAGTCAGAAGCGTTCTAATACGCTCATCATCATCCACGACCAATATATGTGGAAGACCGTATAGGTTTTGCGCTTTGTGTGACGCTAACAAAAGCTTTTCCTTTCCAAAAACTCTGATATTCTCAACATAACGGTAAACACAAAGCAACGGAATACTACAAATGACAAACGCTCCTTTTGATGATCGCGACGGTTATATCTGGATGGATGGCGAAATGCTGAACTGGCGTGACGCGAAGCTTCACGTACTGTCTCATGGCCTCCACTATGGTGGCAGCGTATTTGAGGGCGAGCGTGTTTATGGTGGCAATATCTTCAAACTGCGCGAACACTCTCAGCGCCTAATCGACTCAGGTGCTATTCTGGATATGAAGCTGCCTATGAGCGTAGAAGAAATCGATGAAGTATCAAAAGAAGTCATCGCCGCCAACAACATCGTTGACGGTTACGTACGCCCGGTCGCATGGCGTGGCGCTGAACAAATGGCAGTTTCAGGCCAGAATACAACCATCCACGTTGCATTTACTTGCTGGCAGTGGCCTAAGTACTTCTTCCCTAAAGGTGGAGAAAACGCAGGCATCGCGCTAAAAACAGTTAGCTGGCGCCGTCCTGACCCAAGAACATCACCCGTTCAAAGCAAAGCAGCCGGCAACTATGCTATTGGTACATGTGCCAAACACGAAGCAGAGCGCGCAGGATTTGATGACGCTTTCATGCTGGATTACAAAGGTCGCGTTGCTGAATCTTCTGGCTCAAACATCTTCTTTGTGAAGGATAATGTAATCCGCACGCCTGTTCCAGAATGCTTCCTGAATGGCATCACACGTCAAACTGTCATGAAACTGGCAGCAGAAATCGGATACGATGTCGCTGAAGCTGAAATCATGCCTGAAGAGATTGGCGACTACCAAGAAGTATTCGTCACCGGCACCGCCGCTGAAGTCACAGCTGTTGGCCGTATTGATGACCATGAATACACACCGGGCAAGGTTACAGAAACACTGCAGGAAGCTTACCGAGCCCTAACACGCGGCGAAGAAAAAGAGCGTAAGACAGCTTGATAACAGGCTAAATAAGCTTATTTCCGATAAAGTTTGCGATTTTTTAATCTTTTTGTAATAATTATACATAAAGAAAAGCGCTCTGTGTAACTAAAACAAATAAAAACAATAAGTTACCATATGCGCTGTAGAGATTTTGGTGTGATAGATGGTAAATTTTAGATTAGCATTCCCCCCTGATGGTATTAGCGCTGGCGGAGTTCTGTCGGACGTAGCCCAGCAAATGGCTATGGCAGGTAAAGCATTCTTGCTGTCCGCAGGTTTATTCACTGCTGAAATGGACGCCGCCATCGGCCCTGAAATTGACACCGCAGAAGATTACAATCTCATCACAGAAGCCATTCGCGAAAACCGTGACGTTGTGTTTGAACGCGCAGCTACACTTTCTGCCGATGCTACGGCCTCTGATGTTATGGTTATGCAAGCCACATTTGGTATGCTTAACCCACAAGGATATGGCCCTTATATTGATGACTATCTGACAGATACAGGCTTCGGCAGCATGGATGCTGAGACTATTTCTGAAGTCGTAAGCCTCATAGGACGCTTCGTGGAAGGTGCGGTTGGGCCAGCTACTGAAGCAAGAGAAGCACCACCCACACCGGGCCAGGAAGAATACGCGGACTATTTCATTCAAAACGTTGCATTAGATGAATACCCACCATTTATGAGACAAGTATGGGAAATGTCACGCCAAGAAGACATGACTGTGACTTCAGCCATCAACGAATATATTGAGCAGCGTGAAGAACAAATTCTGGCTAACTACGAAGTAGAACATGGCGAAGCTATGTCACCACGCGAGCAGCATGTACTGCGCACTGGCGTTCTTCACGAGCTACGTGTTAACACAACAGACTATATGAACCGTCTGACCCAGCTTGAAGTCAATCTTCGTGATGTACCGAATATTGAAGTTACGCCTAGAGATGTCGCAGTTGGCTTTGCTAGATCACTTTTAGAAGACAATCCTGATTTTCACGCCTTCTCATCCGTTGTAATTGAAGACATGATCACTACAGGGGATGACTTTGAAACAGCTTTTGAGCGTCAAGCACGCACGTATAGTGGCATGGGCCCAAGCGCTGATATCAGAGGCTATGCTGGTATAGATAATATTCGCGAAAGAATTGAAGCCGAGGTTGGACTTATTACAGATGCTATGGCAGAAGTAGAGGCCTATGAGAGCATCACGATCGCGCCCGCCGATGCCATACGACACATGGCCGAAGGTTGGTCACAACGCACGGACCTGCCAAACACGCCGGAGCACTACATACAGTACATGGAAGAACGCATCGAGTTCTATCAAACTAACGAAGGTGGTAGCCTGGACGTGCAAACTGCGAGCGTAAGAGCAGCACTGGACGCCAGAAACCAGATCGACCTAGATAAAGGCGTACCGCCTAGAGCTATTCATGGCCCCAACCACCCTGGCTATGACAACGCAATGTCCTTATTCGAAGATAGTATTCGCAACAGCATTCTGGTTGATCAAGGTCACGGCCTTACTGAAGAACAAAAAGAACACTATCGCAGCTATGCTAGAAACCCTGCGCGTGCGGACCATGCAACACAACTTGACTACATTCTTGATGAAATGGGTCAGCACTATACATATCATCGTGAAGACGCCTTAAAAAGCGCGACAGAAGCAGCATATCAAAGAGCATACGCCGGCTATGATCCTGATGCCCCTGCTCCCACCGAGCCAGAAACAGCTGAACCTGAAGTGGTAACACCCCCAGAAGAAGTCGAGCTACCCGAGCCATCTGAATATCCATTCGTCGATCAAGACGCATTTGATACGAATAACCCGTTCCGCCTGTTTGCCACCACTGAGGCCATCGCCGAACCAGGTGCTCTCGCTAGTGGCGTTGAAACAGTGCACTATGTACTGGAACATAATGCAGAAATGGGTCGCATCAGCATCGAAGAAGCTTTGGAAGGTTTAGAAAACCTGCGTGAAGAAGATGGCGTATACGAAATTGACAGCGCCCGCGTTGCCCGCATTCAGGCCGAACTCGGTTTGGAGGCAGGCGACACATTGGTTGTTGATGACCCGCGCCTGCTCGAAGCACTCGCTGCTTACACAAACGATACAACTGTCGCTGAACTACCACAAGAATGGAAAGACGCCTTCGCGCGTGAAATGCTGCCTGCTGGCGCAGACATCCCCCCTGTCGGCAGTAGTTTTGCCGAGGCCGCCGCGGCTGCTCGCTCGGTGTTGCCTGAGCTATCTACAGATTCAGTAGCCTTTGAAACAGGTGTACATGACATCAGCCATTTAGTTTCAGAATCATATAATGACTTCATGGCCACTATGCCGCAGACATTGAGTGCTGACCAAATTCAGCTGAACCGTGCCGTTGTAACAATCGAAGGCCAGAGCTACTCTGCCCTGGATGACGGAAATCTGGAAGAATATCTGCGCCACAGCTATGCCCTGACAACCCTAATGGCTGAAAATGCTGAAGAGCCGATGGCCACTGAACTTAATGATCAAGCAGAGCAAATCAGAGAGTTTGCCGACTTAGCAGGCGTTGACGTTGAGCCTGAAGAAGTTGCTGAAACTCCTACGCAAGTAATGCCACGCGATCCAGAAATGCCACCGGGTTTTGGCGCTAACTAATAATCAGAAATAGAATGCTTAAACGTTAAAGCGGAATAAGATGATATCGCCATCTTTGACAAGGTATTCCTTACCCTCTTGGCGCATCTTACCCTGATCTTTACAAGCTTGCTCACCACCAAGATTGATAAAATCGTCCATGGCAATGACTTCGGCCTTAATAAAACCCTTTTGGAAATCAGTATGAATGCAACCCGCAGCTTCAGGC
>DUBU01000039.1:406823-410068 GCA_012960155.1 Micavibrio sp.
CCTCAGCTTTGATGAACCCGCGCTCAAAGTCCGTGTGGATCACACCAGCGGCCGCCGGCGCCTTCCACCCCTGCCGAATATTCCACGCGCGCGCCTCTTTCGGGCCGACGGTAAAGAAAGTCTGCAGATTCAAAAGATCGTAACCCGCACGAATAATTTTGTTCAGACCAGGCTCTTCCAGACCGATAGTCTCAAGAAACTCTTTCTTTTCTTCCGCACTATCGAGCTGCGCAATTTCTGACTCGATCTTGGCACAAATAATCACGCTCTCCGCGCCCTGCTCATCAGCCATTGTTTTAGCTTTAGCTGTATATTCATTACCTTCGGCAGCATCATCTTCATTGACATTCAGAACATAAAGAACTGGCTTGGATGTCATCAGACCCAAGGTTTTGAAGAACTTCGCCATATCTTCAGGAACATCAAAAGTACGAGCAGCCTTACCGTCATCCAGCACTTTCTTAACTTCCAACATTAATTCATGCTGCGCTTTAGAGTCTTTATCACCTGATTTTGCCTTGCGCGCGATGTTTTCGATCTGTCTATCAAGGCTCTCCATATCTGCGATCATCAGTTCCGTATCGATAGTTTCGGCATCACGAAGCGGGTCAACAGAACCTTCAACATGCGTAATATCGCTATCTTCAAAACAGCGAAGCACATGAATGATTGCGTCAGTTTCGCGAATATTAGCTAGGAACTGGTTACCCAGCCCCTCGCCTTTTGACGCACCTTTTACCAGTCCTGCAATATCCACAAACTCAAGCTGTGTTGGCACAACCTTCGCTGACTTGGCAATCGCGGCAATCTGATCCAGACGCTCATCAGGTACAGCAACGCGACCCACATTCGGTTCAATCGTACAAAACGGGAAGTTCTGTGCCTGCGCCGCCGCAGTCGCGGTCAAAGCGTTGAACAGCGTTGATTTACCAACATTCGGCAAGCCGACGATACCGCAATTGAAACCCATGATTTATGCTTCCTTCTGATTTAACTTTACTTCTGCAGGTGCAGGCGCATCCATTGCCACCCTGCTCATATAATCGTTCATCTCGCCCTTTAGCAAGAGAGGAATGTGACGCGCACATGCCCATTTTAACGGTTCAAGCCAGTCCTGATCCTTTTTGGAAAAGTCACTGAGAACATAGCCACTGACACGATTACGATCCCCCGGATGACCAATACCCATGCGCACACGCCAGAACTCGGGCGTTGCCATATGCGCCTGTATCGACTTTATGCCATTATGGCCCGCTGCACCGCCGCCGCGCTTCACTTTAATTTTGCCCGGCGCGAGGTCAAGCTCGTCATACATAATTACGATACGGTTAGGATTAACCTTAAAAAACTTCGCAGCTTCCTTCACTGAACGACCGGATTCGTTCATGTAAGTTGTTGGCTTTAGTAATATAAGCTTCTGATCTGCAACGATTTTCTCGGAGATCAAACCTTGAAACTTGGATCTGAATGAGGGGAACTGGTATTTATCTGCAATTTCATCAACTGCCATAAAGCCAATATTGTGGCGGTTCTTTTCGTATTTGTCGCCGGGATTGCCCAAGCCTACGATCAGCCACATGTCGTTATCCGCTTTATTTTCTGATTTTTTGAATAGTCCGAACATCGGAGTAAATTACAGCGGCAACACCAAAAACGCCACCGCTGTAACCTGAAATATTATTCTTCGCCGCCTTCGGCTTTTTCTTCGCCTTCGGCACCTTCAGCTGCTTCACCTTCTGCGGCTTCGCCTTCTTCACCTTCAGCAGCTTCGTCTTCTTCCACTTCAATACGACGTGGAGCAGAGATCGTTGCCAATGTGATATCGCGATCGTCAATAACAGGCTTCGCACCTTCAGGCATTGTCGCGTTGCTCAGCTTAACAGCATCGCCGATGTTGAATTCTGACATATCAACTTCGATCGCGTCAGGAATGCTTGTCGCGCGGCAGTACAGCTCAACTTCAAAACGAGTAACGTTCAGAATACCTTTTTCTTCAGTATAAGGCGCGTTTTCCTCATTAACGAAGTGAACAGGCACGTTAACAGCAATTTTCGTCTTAGGTGATACACGCAGAAAATCGATATGCTCTACTGTATCCTTAACAACGTGCAGCTGTACGTCACGAGCCAGCACCAAGTGCTTGTCTTTACCTACTTCAAGTTCACACAATGTTGTGAACATGTGACCTTTACGGTACTCAAGGTTAGACTCTTTTTCAGGCAGGGTAATTGTAATAGGCTCTTTGCCGTCACCATAGATAACAGCAGGAACCTTATTTTCGCGGCGCAATGCACGAGCGGCCCCCTTGCCTGTCCCCTCTCGCAGTTCCGCAGTCATAGCATAATTTTTAGCCATGGGTATTTTCCTTCTACTAGATTAAACATGGACACAGCCTCCAGGGGTGCCTGCGCCCGAAACAGACGATAAAAACCAGAAATCCGGCTATATTTCAAGAAAATAATGCGTATTACACAATTAATTGAAAAGTTCGGAAATCGACTTCTCTTCACTAATACGCTTAATTGCCTCGCCCATCAGTTCTGCAACTGACAGCTGCTCGATGCTTTCGGATACGCGAACCGCTTCTGTCGCTGCGATCGTGTCGCCAATCACCAGCTTCTCGATCTCAGATGAAGAGATACGAGCAACCGCGCCGCCAGACAAAACGCCATGAACAACGTAAGAATAAACTTCCTTGGCGCCGTTGGCTTTCAAGGCCGCAGCCGCATTACACAGCGTACCACCAGAATCAACGATATCATCAACCATGATACAAACTTTGTCTTTTACATCGCCGATCACGTTCATCACTTCGGACACACCTGCTTTTTCACGGCGCTTATCGATAATCGCCAGATCCGCATCTACCTTTTTAGCAAAAGCACGGGCACGAACCACACCACCCACATCAGGTGATACCATCACAAGCTTTTCACCCTTGAAACGCTTCTCAACGTCAGGTGCAAAGATTGGGGAGATATGCAAGTTATCAACGGGGATATCAAAGAAGCCCTGAATTTGGTCGGCGTGCAAATCCATAGTTAGGATTCTATTAACGCCGGCCGCTTCAATCATTTTTGCGACTAATTTGGCGGTAATTGGCACACGAGTTAAGCGTGAACGGCGGTCTTGTCTAGAATATCCGAAATATGGAACAACTGCAGTAATGCGCCCGGCTGAAGATCGATGCAGCGCATCCACTATCACCAATAACTCCATTAGGGTCTCAGCAGGAGAGGGTCCGC